>JBGSYD010000019.1:0-125130 GCA_041751055.1 Acidimicrobiia bacterium
GTCATCCCGAATATCTCCGTCGCAATCGCCGTCGTCCTCGGCATCGCCACCATCCTCGCCATCGTCGCGTTCATCAACCACAGCGCACACGCTATGGACATCAGCGAGATCCTCGAGCGAATCCGCCGAGAAACGACCGAACGAATCCGAGCCGAATGGACCCCCACCAAACCCGGCGCCGACACGGACCGCGAGATCCCGTCACCGCCGGCTGAGCCGACAACCGTGATCCGGGCCCACCGGTCCGGATGGATCCAACAGATCGACTCCTCAGCCATCCTCGACTGCCTGCCAGACGGCGCCACCGCCCGCGTCAAAACTGAGGCTGGCCGCTACGCGATCGAAGACACCCCACTCATCGGCATCTCACCGCCAATCGACGCCACCGACCTGACCAGCGTCCTGCGCGCCGCCTTCGTGATCAGTCAGACCCGCACCACGCAACAAGACGTCACTTATGGTCTCCGACAACTCGTCGACGTCTCCGTCAAAGCACTCTCGCCAGGCATCAACGACCCCACCACCGCCCAAGACGCGATCTTCCACACCGCAGCCGTCCTGTCAGAACTGCTCCGCCATGACCCACCACCAGCCGTAACGGTCGACCGCTCCCGCCGCCTGGTCATGGCGCAACAGCCGAAGCACCGCCAGCTGGTCCAGCTCGCCTACGACGAACCACGCCGAGCCGCCGCCCCACATCCCACCGTCTGCCTCTACCTGCTCGCCACACTCGACTCGCTGATCGAGACCCTCAATGCAGCAGGACTGGAACGCCGAACCACCGAACTCAACCGACAAGCACGCCTCGTCGCCGAAGGATGCGGACGCAGCACCCCGCTCGGTGACGACATCGAATCAGTCAAAGACGCGTACGCCGACATGTTCAAACGACGCGACCCGTGACGTCAGTCGTCTCCGGTGTTTTCGGTCTGCATTGCTTCTGAGTTCGTGACGGATATCGGGGTGGGAACCTTCCCACAACTTGTGTCCGCGAGGATCCACTGGAGGGGCATCTTCGAGAGCCTTCGGGCCGAAAAGCCGCAGGTGCCGTGGCGTGAGTGACCGCATGACCGAGCTGATGATCGCCTGGAAGGATGTGGGAGTTACCTCATTCATCACCGAGGTAGCCGCTCCGTTCGACCGAGAAACGTAGAACGATTTGCCACTGGGGATACTCGTAGGAAGGCTCCAATCCTCGAGTGGCCCCCCACCGTAGGTTGGGAAACCCAGGAATGTCCACACAGTGCGATGCTGGGCGAAGTAGATCAAACCGATCGCCCCAGGAGTGCCGAAACCCAGGCCGCTGATCCACGCGAATATCGAGGCGGCACGCGTCATGCCACGTCACGCCCTGCGCTCGTCGAAACGGGCTGGGCCCACGTGCAAGTTGCGGAATGGCTAGACGTCCTCCACCGCCCCACCTACAGCCCCGAGGGCCACATCACGTTGCATTTTCGGGCGTCTCCGCGTGGCTAGAATCCATCCGAGGGTAGAAAATAGGAGCATCCAGCCGGCGATCGTGAGACGGGCGGCGAGGAACGAGACTGCTATGCCCGGCAGCATCGGGAAGAACACCCAGACGCCCACTGAAAGGGGAACCCATCGTTTCCAACCAATCAGTGCGTCGGACCGGAGGCCACTCACACCCAACGCAACCAAACCGGCACCGATGAGGACAGTGACGACGCCATATACGGCGCCCAACGCCACCACTATTGGAGCATCCATCGGCTGCGTTGCCGGGATGATGGCGACGAGTTCTGTGAGGGACAGGGCGAGCATCCCGCCCCATGCCACGTAGTAGCCGATTCTGTTCCGTTTCCCGGTCAGCTCCCACAATCCCCAGATGCCGAGAGCAAGCCCCAGGTGTTGCAGCGCAAACCAGGTCTGAGTCAACGCGTACTCCAACACCGGTTGTGGATAACTCCACCGATCTACGGGAACGGCTGGTGGTCTAATCGCCAGGAACAGTCCCGAAGCCGCCCCTAAGAGTCCAGCCCATAATGTGATCCTCCCAGCATCACGGGATAGAACGGAGACTTTCCGTGTCATCCAGGAAGTGTCGGCGGCCGTCATTGGGAAACTCCGTTCGTCGTCGTGTTGGGTTTCTCGAGGATCTCCTTGAGACGGGCCGAATCCTCGCTGTCCTCTTTGCGGATGCTCATCGCGACCAGTGGCGAGGCGAGGCGGGTCAGCCCTTGGAGATCGATTTCCACTCCGGAGTCGAGCCTGGTCTGACCGGTTCCCAACGGGCTCACCTCATACCAGCCCTTGCCGGTGAGATCATCGGATGTGAAGGTGAACGCGACCCGTCGACCGGGTTCGAACTCTAGGTATTCGTTCTCCCCGGTTATTTGCCGGCGGCCCAACCGACGCACAAATGTGTGCCTGGTTCCGACACCGATAGGGCCGGGCGTTACGCGACGGACCTCGTCTAGGCTTTGCTGCCATTCAGGCCCGTTTGTTTGGTCGCTGACGTATGCAAATACTTCCGCGGCAGGGCGGCTGATGTCGATGTGACCGACCACTCTCATACTCGTTCCCTTCTCTCTTGGAGTGTCACTCTAATGTTCTACTCTATCGCGGCGCCCTTGTAAAGTGCATGCTCATGAGTGAGGCAAAGAAGGGGCGCCGGCAGCGATCGGCTGTGACCCGCCAGGCGATCATCGAAGCGGCTCATGAGATGTTCACCAGCCGCGGCTTTCACGGCGCCACCGTCGAAGCCATCGCCAAGCAGGCCGGAGTCTCTCCCCAGACGGTCTATTTCACGTTTAACAACAAGGTGAAGCTGATCAGCGCAGTGATCGACGCCGCGGTAATGGGCCCCGAGGAGACAACCCCGCACGAACAAAACTGGTGGAAAGCGATGCTCGACGAGCCCCACCCGACACGCTCGCTTCAGATCTTCATACGAGGTGCCGGACCGGCATTCGCTCGGGCGTCGACCATCAGCGATGTTCTCGCCGCTGCTGCCCGGACAGACGAGGAAGTCCAAGAGATCTTCGACCACCATGAGACCTTGCGCCGGGAGGGCTTCGGCCAGGTGCTTGACGCCCTCTCCGCCAAAGGACCCCTCCGACCCGACCTCCCCCGAGAACGTTTGCTCGATATCTTCCTCGTCGTCTACGGCGACGCCACATACCACCAACTCACCACACAGATGGGGTGGCGGCACGAAGAGGTAATGGACTGGCTTTGTGAACACCTACCCCCGCTGCTCTTGGAGAGTCCTGAAGCCTGAGGTAAGCAGTATTCAGGACCTGATGTCGCGGGAGCGGCCGACTAACCCAAGTCAAACACCGGGTGTCCGGCGACGGAGTCGCAAATCCTCTCCATACATTACGCCGAATACCGCCCACGACGGTGACACTCCAGCTGCATTTCCGGTTCGGATCAGACCAGTCAACTGCGGGATCAAAAACACGCATGCCAGTGCGGTGCCGACGATCACTAAGCCCATCGAGGCCATCAGGGTGTCACGTGACTTGGCAATTCGGTGGAAGGCATCATCGAAAGAGGTCGATGACGATGTGGAGATACGTTCGATTGAGAAGGACCACACAATGGCAGGAGGACCGTATTTGGGTCTCCCGGGTTGACAGGAGTCGCACCAGATCACCGTCGGGGATGATTCCCTTCTTGTCGTCCCAGCGCCGAGGCTAATTGTTGGCGCTGTAGATGGCGTTGCCGGCGACGATCAGAGCAATGAAGGCTAGACCGCCAAGGAACACCAGCCGCGCTGCTCGGTTCGACTCACCGCGGCTTCGGGATCGTTGCCAGGCAAACGCTGAGAAGCCAACCGATACCAGGGCGCTGGCAACACTGATCGGTGGGATGACGAGACTGAGTAGAGCCATAATCGCAGCCACAACTGCGGCTCGGGTCGGGATATCGAATTGGCTCCAGTCCATGTCCGAAATGTAGCGGCGTCCGACGAAATGGATGCCCGCCAGGTTTACCCAACTCCAGCCAATTAAGGCGGATTAGAGCGGTTTCGATCGGTCGCGAATGGCGGGACTAGGGAGGGGGTATTGGTCAAGGGCTGCTTTCCAGTGCCGATTCAATAGGGAAGGATTGAAGTTCCCGTCTGACACTGGATATCCAACCTCGGAAGGGTTGGACCGCATGACCCCACAAAATTCCAGATTCCCACGCCAACGGCTGGCAGTATTTGCTGTTCTTGGACTGCTGGTGGGCGCTTGCACCGGATCGACGGCTCCAATCCAGGTCGCCATCATCAACACTATCGACTCGTTGAACCCGATAGTCGAGGCGCTAGAGGCGGAACTTGTCGCCGAGTTCGGCTCTGAGGTGGAGTTTGTAACCATCAGTCCGACTGCAGCGAGTTTCGAGACTGGCATTGACCAAGTTCTTGCTGGCAAACCCGACCTCGTGGTGACTCTCAACACACCCAATTCCTTGATGGTTGGTCAGAAGCTGGAAGGCACATCGATTCCGCAGGTCTTCGGGATGGTCACCGATCCCATCGGGTCGAACCTGGTCTCCGAGACGGAAATCCCAGGGCGGAACCGAACCGGAGTCGGCTTGTTCCACATCCAGCACACGTTGGGATTAACTGTTCGCGCCACCGACGCCCAGCGCATTGGAGTGCTGCATCAACCCTCAGACGCGGCCTCGGCCAGCGGATTGGCTCTTGCCGAAGAAGCCGCCCAGGTGTTGGGTGTGGAACTGGTGGTGATAACAGTCGAGGAAGACATCGACCTCGACCGGGTGCTAACCCGGGCTCCGTCCCTTGGCATAGACCTCTTCTTTCTCATCGGATCACCCTTCGCCGCAAGGAATCTCGGACGCATCTCGCTGATCACCCGCACCTGGTCAATACCCACTGCCTCGGCACTCACCGTCGACACACTTCCGAGAGGTTTCATGATCGGCGTGGCTCCCGATAGTGCGGACCTGGGACATCAGATGGCGGAACGCGCTATGGCAATTCTCCATGGAGGTGTAGCGGGCGAGATGCCTATCGGCGTCGCCAAAAATGTTGCCCTGCTTGACCTCGCTGTGGCGCGCCACTACGGAATAGTTGTCCCAGATGATGCTCTATCCGAATTCGATACCATCGTCGGAGGGTGATGATGCTTCGGAACAGATCCAAGCAGGAGACGGCCGTATCGTCTCTACCTATCGACGAACTGGTCCGCCGGTCCTTCCGGGCAGGAGCGTTCTTCCCTCTAGTAGCACTCGGGCTCATTGCTTTGATTGGACTTCCCTTTTTGCAGGTTCGAGATCACACCGCGGAGGCTGAGAATTATGCCGCCGTACTCGAAGGCATTCTCTCTGACCGGGCATCAATCTTCATCGAGAAGGCCGAGGGTGTGGCGCTACTGATCGGCCGATCCGACGAGAGCCTCGCAACGACTGCACGTCTCGAACAATTGGTGGCCCTCGATGCTTCAATCGCTGCTGCTCTGGTGACCAACGCGCAAGGTGCCACGGTGGCATCGGTAACTGAGAGTATCGACAACACCCCGGAGGTAGTCGACGAGAAGGCAAGACTATGGGTGGAGGGAACCGACAACCCGTATGTCGGAACGCCAGCATTTGACGAGACCCTTCGATTCCAAGCTGTCACGATGGCAGTCGCCATCAATTCCCCTGGTGGAGAGCACGACGGGATGCTCCAAATCACTCTGAAGACCGATTGGATGGACGTTGCAGTTGGGCGCACTAATCAAAACCTCGGAGTCAACACATTCCTCACAGACGGCGACGGTGTGGTCCTCGTTCACGAAGATGAATGGCGTGTCTTGGCTCGCCAGCGGATCGAACAGATCGGTAGCGGGATCAGAAGGGGGTCCGACGATGAATTGGTGATTGCCGGTGCCGTGTTGGTCCCGGGATGGAGCCAAACCCTTGTCGCGGTGAGCGCTGCTCCACTTTCAATTGTGATTCCCGGTGCTGCCTTTGGACTCCTGCCGCTTATTGTCATTGCCCTCGCCTTCATATCGTCAAGGATCTCTCGACAGCAATTGGTTAAGTCGGTAGTGACGCCGGTCCACGATCTGGGGACCACGCTGGGCTCCTATGGCCCAGACAACATGGCGATTAGGGTTGCCAAGACCGAAATCGAAGAGATCAACGTCGTGGCGCAAGCGTTCAACGCGACGGCCGAGCGGATGGACTCACTCGTCGACTCGCTCAGGAGCAGCAACGCCCGATTCCAGGCTCTCTTCAAGGATGCCCCGGTTGGAATGGCGCTGCACACCATCGATGGCGCTTACCTGGACACCAACAGGGTGTACGAGAAGATGTTCGGCTTCTCCGGGAAAGAGATATCACTAAGCGACCTGATGCAGATGGTCATCCCCGAATCTGTGGATGCGGTCCGCAATTCGTTCGCGGCCATCGCCAGGCGTGAAGTCGATACGATCACCTTCGACGGCGGATTTGTGTCGGAGTCCGGAAAGACCATTTGGGCAATCGTGACAACCACCGTACTGCCACAACCTGGTGATGAAATGGACCAGGTCGTAGCCCAAGTTGTCGATGTCACCGAGCTGAAAGAGACGCAAAGCAAGCTCGAGGAGCTTCTTGTGACCAAGAATCAATTCCTCGCCGCGGTAAGTCATGAATTGCGCACTCCACTGACTGCCGTCATCGGCCTCGCCGAGCTTCTCCGCGATCCAGAAAGCGATCTCGATTCGGAACAGCGGGCGGATCTCATCGACACGATCGTTGAATCCGGTTTCGATGTCTCCAACATGGTGGAGGACCTACTGACGGCAGCCAGGCAGGAAGCCGGCCAGCTGACCGTTGTGGCCGTTCCCGTCAACATGATGGCCCAGACCAAACAAGCCATCGAGGTTTTGAACCCCGACGCCGGAGTGACCATCTCTGGCCAGTCGTCGACAGCCCTCGCCGACCCGGGCCGGGTGCGACAGATCCTGCGCAACCTGTTGACCAATGCCCTCAAATACGGCGGCGACCACGTCACGGTCAATCTCGACACCAGCAGCGACTTCGCTCGGGCGACAGTGATCGACGATGGGCCGGGTGTCCCACCGGAGTCGACCGAGCTCATCTTCCATTCCTATGAACGTGCCCACGCCAAAGAGTCTCATCCCGGCTCTGTGGGCATCGGTCTCAGCATTTCTCGCGAATTGGCACGGCAGATGGGAGGCGACCTGGAGTATCGGCGACACGACGGGCGTACCCACTTCGATTTGATGCTTCCCCTGATGAGGGACCAGACCGAATCGGAGGGCGTCCAAGCAGAAGTCGCCGTACCGGCCTGAGTCGACACAGAGTCGGCTATTCCAACATCCCGTGTGGTCGCAAACCGCAAAGACGCGGGCGGGCCCTCGGATCGGCGTGCATCAAAGGGCGCCTGTTGGCGTGGCGAGCACCTCATGTGGGTAGTGAGTCTTGCGTCCTTGGAACGACAGAATCTCAGGCTTTTGGATCACGCCTTGGTCGATGACCAACGCACGTCGAATCGTCTCGCTGTCGTTCCAGGCCTCCCGGCCCGCCAACACGGTCGGCAGATGAACGAGCAATGCAGCTGAAATCGATCGGGAGGCGCTCTCCCAGAGGTAGCTGGGGGTGTGATCCACGGCGTAGTAGTCAATCGATCCGATCTTCAACATCGGATCATCGAAGGTTGTCGGCTTGGCGAACGAGAACCCCATGCCTTCGTCGCAGCTGACGTCGATGATGAGACAGCCCCGCTTGAGGCGCGATGTCTCGGCCCCGGTGACGAACATCATCGGTTCATCAGGATCCTGGAAGATTCCGTTCACGATGATGTCGGCCTCGCCCAGCAGGTCTAGAAATGGTCGCTCCGTTCCGTCGTGCTCTACGACCATCTGCCGCTCGTCCCCTTCGGCGTTGGATCGCAAACGAACGTAGTGACAATCGAGCACCTCCTCACGTACTTCGTGATCAGGGCGTTGGATGCAAATGGTGATGTCTCTGAACCCGCGACCCTTGAGTGCATAGATGGCCCCTCTGCTCACCGCACCAAAGCTGATGATGACTGTCTTGCGCTGGTCTCCGTAGTGACCGTCGATGCCCTTCAACTGCAATGCATGCAACACCGCGCAGTAGCCCGCCAACTCGTTGTTCTTGTAGAACGTGTGCCGACCGACCTGTCCATCCGGGCCCCAAACGAACATATCCTCGAACGCGATCAGCGTCTGCCGGCGATCGATCGCCACCTGGGTCAGAGCCTGCTGCTGAACACAATGTGGCCAGCCCCACAGGACGCCACCTTCACGGAGGATTTCGAGGTCTTCCACGCCGGGCTTCGGAAGAACGACTGCGCCGAGATCCGCCAGCAGCTCGTGTCGTGTTGCGATCCCACCAGTCTGGCTAGCTATCTCGTCGTCCGCGATCCCTAGTGATGCTCCGTAACCCTCCTCGAAGATCAGCTGGTTCCGCACCGGCTCCGGCAGGCGTGACAGATGATCCGGATGAATCGGAATGCGTCCCTCGTTGGTCTTTAGTGATGTTCCGATGACCCCAAGTTTCAGCACGGACTTCCTTTCGCTGCCGCAATCTGCGGCTCCCTGCCAAAGCGAGGCTAATCGCAGTCAGGCTTGGACCTTTTCCCTCCATCTGACGATGGAGAAGTGATGTTCGGCTATCGGCTCACATCCTAAGGTCGCGGGTTCAAAGACCTGCCTCCGCTACTGAGAATCCCAGGACATCACTCCAGGAGGCTCTCTCGTCCCCGATCTTGCCGACCACATGTACTCGCCTCCCTTCGCGACGGCTTCTCACGAATCCGGGTGACACATAGGGTGATTCCACGAGGCGTCCGCTTACAACTGCGCCGGGTACTGCCCGCCGAAGGACTTCCCGACGCTGGCCATGATCTACGACCCGGACGGATTTGCCGCTGGCAGCGTTGACGGGCCCGGGAGGGCGGATCACCATGTGATGCGAGAATCTGCATTGTTTCCGACTTGCTGTCGGCGACATCGATTTTTAGCTTGGCGCCAGTTCGGCGATCGAAGAAAGAATTCTGCAACGTGGCGAGCTTGACCACATTGTCCTTCGCACATCCTGTGGCAAAATCCGACGACAGGGCCGCGCTGACCCTTGCGGGAACCGAGGCCACGGCCGTTCGCCATCTGTTAATCGACGCAGGCCGTCGGGTCTTCCTGTTATTCACCTGCCTTCGGGTCGAAATCGCCTGGCAAGGTGGAGCGGACGATGTGGACGAGATTCTGAGGTTGATTTACGGCGAGATCGTCGTGCCGTCGTCAGGGACGATCCGTGGGGACGAGGCGGCGTTTCTCCATTTATGCCGGGTGGCCGCCGGTCTTGACTCGCCAATGACGGGTGAGCGCGAGGTATTGAGCCAGTTCCGCAAGGCAGTCTCGAACTTTCATCAAGCAGACCCGCAACGGGATGGGCTAAGCCAGATCCTCGATCAGGCGGTCGGGGTTGCAAGGGCTGGCAGGCGCCGCCTCGGTAACGCGCCACATGGATCTCTTGCATCGGTGGCTGCGTCGGCGGCCTCCCGGTTCGCGCGCGTCGCGATTCTGGGTTCCGGCGCGATGGCTAAGGCCGCGGCCATGCAGTTGCCGGATTCCGATATCACCGTTTTTGCCAGGAGCGGCGAGCCTGTAGCCGGACGAGTGCCCATTCCATGGGACCGGGCGGCCGAGGCGTTAGCCGAATTTCCTGTGGTCATCTCGACAGTGCCGGGCACTGAGCCGCTCTTCTCCGAAGGGGTCGTGGCCAAATCGATCGCCGGGCGCATCGATCCACTGTTCCTCATCGATCTTTCGATGCCGCCAGGATTCGAGCCCTTCTCGCCGAGCGATTCGGTGCGATACATGGGAGTTGACGAGGTGGCGTCGATCGTTGACCACAGGCCCGCCATCGAGGTCGAGGAGACCGTCGCGGCTGCCGCCAGGGCCGCTTGGCTCCGGCTTGCAGCAGCCGAGCGGGTCGGAGCGGTCGTTGCTGCAATCCTTGGGCACGCTGATCGAGCGGTCGGTGAGGAAGTTCGTCGGTTCCTCAAACGTCTGCCAGTGGATGGGGACCCGGAGCCGGTACTGACTCAGCTGGCGCACACGGTGGCTCGGAGAATGCTGCATCCGACCGTCGCGTATGTCAGTTCAACTGAGCGGGGCAGCGACGCGGTGGAATTGTTCGCCGAAGTATTCGGAGTCGACGATGTTTGAGCTGAGGATCGCGACGAGGCAGTCGTCACTGGCTCTGGCCCAAGCTTCGAGAGTGGCCGAATTGTTGGTCCGGGCGCATCCCGAGGTGGAAGTGAGCCTCGTGGAGGTGGAGACTACTGGTGACAAAGACCGCACCACAGGGGTCGCCCTGCTCACACAGGTTGGAGCATTCGTCCGTTCGGTCCAACAGGCAGTCATCGACGGCCGTGCCGATTTCGCCGTTCATTCGCTGAAGGATCTCCCCGTTTCGGCGCCAGCCGAACTGGTACTCGCCGCGTTCCCCGAGCGGGCGTCGCCGTACGACGTTCTGGTCGGCTCCTGCCTGGCAAACTTGAAGGCCGGCGCCCTTGTGGGGACCGGCAGCCCTCGTAGGGTGGCGCAGCTCCTTGACTTGAGACCCGACCTGCGCACTGCGGAATTGCGGGGGAATGTTGACACGCGATTGAGCAAGGTCGGCGACGGGCAGGTCGACGCGGCTGTTCTTGCCGAGGCGGGAGTCGACCGGCTCGGGATGAGCGATGCGATCTCACAACGGCTAAGCCTTGACGAGATGGTTCCGGCTCCTGGTCAGGGCGCCCTCGCCGTCGAAGCACTTCGGGGCACTGCGAGCGCCGAGCTGGTCCAAACACTCGATGACCCACGGCTGCGCGTGCTTCTGAGCGCGGAGCGCGGATTGCTTGCCGAGACTGGTGCTGGCTGTCGCTCCGCCCTGGGTGCTCTCGCCGAATGGGACGGTCCCAATATCAGACTCAATGCCTTCGTCGCCGACGAGAGGGGTCATCGGCGTGCCGTAGCCACCGGGGACACTCCTGCAGCTGTCGTCGATGACGCTAGGAGGCAACTTGGCATATGAATAAGGTCGCAATCACCACCGATCGGTACCGCTCAGTGGCCCCGCTCTTCGCATCGAGGGGGATGGTCCCTGTCGAGACACCATGCGTCCGGGTCGACCCCTGCCCCAAGGAGATCCTTGACCGGGTTCGCGTTGTGGCCCGTACTGCTGGTCTTTTGGTGATCACATCGGCTCGGGCTCTTGACATTCTGTGGCCCGATGGTCGGATGCCACCCGTGGATGTCGCCGTGGTCGGGGAGCGAACTGCGGTCGAAGCCCGGGCCAAAGGGGGGCGTGTTGTGTTGGTGGGAACGGGGGGTCTCATCGACCTGGTCGATGCGGCATCCCCAAATCTGGTCGATTCCCTGGTGGTGTTCCCCCACGGGCGCGGGGCGGACCAATGTGGCCTCGCAGCCCTTCGGCGGATCACTCGAGACCTCGTGGAGGTGGAGATATACGGGGCCGTTTCCATAGCGCCTGGATCTGACTCGGTCGACGCGGTTGCCTTCGCGTCACCGTCGGCAGTAACCGGCTGGCTCCTCTCGAGAGACCTGGGGTCTCTCGTTGTTGGTGTCATCGGGCCGACGACGGCGGAAGCTGTCGCTCGATATCGGGAACCGGACGTCGTGGCGCCGACGCCGTCGCATCGGGAGCTGGCAAAGGCAATGGCGAGTCATATGGAGGTATCGGTATGAGTGGTTTCCCATCAGCCCGTCCGCGACGGCTTCGGATGAGTGCGGCGATCCGCCGGGTAGTGACAGAGACTCGTTTGCACCCGGCCCAGTTCGTGCTTCCTGTCTTCGTTGTGCCCGGGACGGGAGTGAGAAACCCCATTGAGTCCATGCCCGGCCATGCACAACTTTCTGTGGATCAGGTTGTGCAAGTCGCGAAGGAAGCTGAGGCAGCGGGCATCGGCGGGCTTCTCTTCTTCGGTATACCCGGGTACAAGGACGAAGAAGGGTCATCGGCTTGGGATCCCGAAGGTCCGGTGCCGCTAGCGATCGAGGCCGTGGCGAAGGCGGCCCCTGACCTGATGCGTTGGGCGGACGTCTGCTTGTGTGAGTACACGAGCCATGGGCACTGTGGTCCCATTCGTGGCGAGGTGGTCGACAACGACACGGCTCTGCCACTGCTGGCAAGGGCTGCGGTCGCCTATGCCGATGCCGGAGCCCACGTCGTTGCGCCTTCCGACATGATGGATGGGAGGGTTGCCGCTATCCGGACCGCACTCGACGAAAATGGCTATGGCGACACCGTTATCTGTTCATATGCGGTCAAATACGCCTCCGGCTTCTATGGCCCGTTTCGTGACGCGGTCGGGTCGGCACCATCCTTTGGCGACCGTCGGTCACATCAGATGGACCCGGCGAATGTGAGAGAGGCCATCCGTGAGGTCCGTCTCGATGTGGAAGAGGGGGCTGACATTGTGATGGTGAAGCCGGCCGGTCCTTATTTAGACGTCGTTCGCGCGGTTGCCGAGCGGGTCGAAGTCCCTGTCGCGGCGTATCAAGTGTCTGGAGAATTCGCGATGATCGAGGCCGCCTCCGCACGGGGCTGGTTCGAGCGGGATCGCGTCATGATGGAGTCACTCACCGGCATAGCCCGCGCCGGTGCCAACATCATCATCACATATTTCGCGCTGGACGCCGCACACGCCCTGGGAAATGGGTCGTGACAACCGACAGCACCACGACGGGGTCCCTGGCTGGAATGCAGGATGAGACGGGGTCGCAGTCGTGGTACCGGCGTGCTGTCCGTGTTATGCCTGGTGGGGTCAACTCACCCGTTCGGGCCTTCCACGCTGTTGGGGGCACGCCGCCGTTCATACGCTCTGGGCTCGGTGCCAAACTCGAGACAGTCGACGGGACCGAGTTGATCGACTTCATTGCCTCTTGGGGAGCTTTGATCTTCGGTCATGCCAATCCCGAGGTTGTCCAGGCCGTCAAGGAGGCTGTCGAGCGCGGCACGTCCTTTGGAGTCCCTTCGACGTCGGAGGTGGAGCTGGCAGAGCTGATTTGCGAATTGGTCCCGTCGGTCGAGGTCGTGCGAATGGTCAATTCGGGGACAGAGGCCACAGCCTCGACTATCAGACTGGCACGTGCAGCCACCGGGCTTCCGGCCGTCCTCAAATTTGAGGGTTGCTATCACGGTCACAGCGACCCGTTCCTGGTCAAAGCAGGATCCGGTCTTGCCACATTTGGCGAGCCATCCAGCCCGGGTGTGCCGGTCGGAACCGCATCGGACACTCGGGTAGCCCGCTACAACGACCTCGACTCTGTTGCAGCACTGATGGCCGACGGCATGGTGGCGGCCGTGATCGTCGAGCCCGTGGCCGGAAACATGGGTTGCATTCCTCCAGCCGGTGGCTTTCTGGAGGGTCTCCGCCGTCTTTGCGACGACCACGGGGCCGTGCTCATCTTCGACGAAGTGATGACTGGCTTCCGTGTAGCGCTCGGAGGTGCTCAGGAGAAGTATGGGGTGAGCCCGGACCTCACCGCCCTCGGCAAGGTCGTGGCGGGTGGGACTCCAGCAGCCGCATATGGGGGTACGGAGACGATCATGCGCATGATCGCGCCCGATGGGCCGGTCTACCAGGCGGGGACCCTCGCCGGAAACCCAATCGTCACTGCTGCCGGCATTGCCACACTCCGGGCACTGGCAGCCCGCCCGGAGATCTACCAGAACTTCGACGATGCCGGTGCAGATCTTGCGAAACAACTCCATGAAGCGCTGGCCCGCGCGGGGATGCCTGGAGTGGTGAACCATGTGGGGGGGATGATGGGGCTGTTCCTCGGGATCGAGGAAGCCACGAGCTGGGACGACGTGGCCGACCTCGACAAGTCGCTTTTCAAGCGGTTCTTCAATGCAGCCCTGGCACGGGGGGTCCTGTTGCCCCCGTCCCCATACGAAGCTTGGTTCCTCATGGAGTCTCACCTCGACGAGACTTGGGAGATCGCACTCGCTGCGCTGACTGGAGCCATCGAGGATGCGGCCCGATGAGGCTCATCCGAGCGCTGAACCGTGAACCGCTGGATCGGCCACCGATCTGGTTCATGCGACAAGCCGGGCGCTATCTACCCGAGTATCGCAAGCTCCGGGCCCGTCACAGCTTCGAGGAGGCGATGCGGACGCCCGAAGTGGCTGCCGAGATCACACTGCAACCCACTCGGCGGTTTCAACTGGACGCCGCCATCATCTTCTCTGACATCATGACGCCCCTGATGGCGATGGGTGTTCCTGTGGACTTCGCTCCCGGGCCAAAGCTGGCGCAGATGAGTCTTCAAGAGGTTGCCGGACTGGGCGAGCTAGATCCGGCGAAGGTGGACTTCGTGGCCGAGACCATCTCAACGGTTCGTGCCGAGCTCGATGATTCGGTTGCGACCATTGGATTCGCCGGAGCCCCGGCGACCCTCCTTGCCTATCTGCTCGAAGGGGGAGGCTCGCGCCACTTCCCCAATATGAGAGGGGCATTTCACGGGCAAGACCCCGGCGAAAGCCTGACTGTCCTGGCCAGGGCCATGAGGCGGTATCTGACGGCCCAAATCGACGCAGGTGCTCAGGTCGTCCAGCTTTTCGATAGTTGGGCAGGGCTCCTGTCCGTCGAACAGTTCGAGCGCTGGGCGGTGCCCGCGGCGCGCACGGCGCTCGAGGGCCTCGCCGTTCCGACGATCTACTTCGCCCCCGGGGCCGTGCATCTATTGGAGAGTTTCGACGGCGTCGGAGCTACCGCTTACGGTGTCGACTGGCGTCTGCCACTCAATGACGCATGGGGGCATGTAGGTATAAGCCACCCGATTCAGGGAAATCTCGACCCTGCGATCCTCCTGTCCGACGAGTCCACGGTCCGCAAAGGGACTGCTCGCGTTTTGGAGGAAGCCGCCGGCCTCCCTGGTCACATTTTCAATCTCGGTCACGGAGTGTTACCCGACAGCCCAGTGGAGAACATCGAAGCGATGGTCAGCACTGTTGTCGATTGGGCCTATCAGACCGAGACCGCGCCCAACGAAAGGCCTATCACGAAATGACCGCACCGGAGACCCTCGAAGGCTGGTTTGCCCTCCACGATCTGCGTCGTCTGGATCGCGCCGCTTGGGCTGGCCTCTCGACACCCGACAAGAAAAAGGCGATGGGCGAAATCACCGATCTGGTTCGTTCGTTCGAGGCCGTGGATGACGCCCCGGCCGGTCGCAGTGTCACCTACGGCGTCGTGGGCCACAAGGCCGACTTGCTGATGATGCACCTGAGGCCGACGATAGGGGAGCTGCACGACTTGGAAAAGGCGGTCGATCGGACCATGTTGGCCACCTTTCTCACACAACCGACTTCCTATCTGTCGGTGATCGAGGTCAGCCGCCACAGCGCACCCGAGGGCACAGCCGAGAACGTGGCGGACAGTCCATATATCCAGGCCCGGTTGTATCCGGAGATCCCCCCGCACAGCGGTTATCTCTGCTTCTATCCGATGAGCAAGAAGCGGGATGGGGACGATAACTGGTACCTGCTGTCCGCTGCCGAGAGAGGCCAGTTGATGCGCGCTCACGGCCAGACTGGTCGTCGCTACGCCGGCAGGGTGACTCAGATCGTCACCGGTTCGACTGGGCTCGACGATTGGGAGTGGGGGGTCACCCTCTTCGCCGACGACCCACTTGTTTTCAAGAAACTGATCTATGAGATGCGATTCGACGAGGTGAGCGCTCGGTACGCCGAGTTCGGTGCTTTCTATGTGGGTCGCCGACTGCATCCAGAAGACATAGTGGGGTATCTTGGTGACTGAATTCAAGCCGTTGACCGTCCTTCTCGTCGGCTTCGGCGGGCCCGAGACGTTGGAGGAAGTCCCCGATTTCGTCGAGAGTGTTCTCGGCCGGACACCTCCGGAACACGTTATCCCAGAGGTATTAAGTCGCTATCGGGCCATCGGGGGCGGTTCGCCCCTACCCGCGACTACCCGTCGCCAGGCCGTGCTTGTGGGCGCGGAGCTGAGAGATCGTGGGCGCTTCGCCAATGTCTTCGTAGGCATGCTGCATGCCGAGCCAACGATCACACAAGCCGCGGAGCAGATCGTCGCAGATGGAGCAGGCGAAGTCGTCGTAGTAAGCCTGGCGCCCTATCGATGTGAGGTCTCGACCGATGCCTATGAGGCTGCGGCAGAGAACGCCTTGAGTGGGAGTGGTATCGGGGTTCGCCTCGGGCCCGACTGGAACCTCTCGCCGTCATATGTCGGTGCACTCGCCGAAATGTTGAAGAGCGGTCTCGAAGGCGCCCCCACTGACACACCAGTGATTTTTAGCGCCCACAGCCTTCCACAGAGGATGATCGACCAGGGCGACCCCTATGCCGATCAGCTGAGAGAGACTGCAGAGGCGGTCGCGGATGTGGCCGGAGTTTCCGAATGGCAATTGGCATACCAGAGCGTGAGCGGTGCAGCGCGCGAGCCGTGGCTCGGGCCGTCGGTCGAAGAGGTGATGGACGAAATAGCAGATAGAGGCGCCACCTCAGTGTTGGTTGACCCGATCGGGTTCATCGCTGATCACGTAGAAACGCTCTACGACAACGATGTCGAACATCGGCGGCACGCCGGGTCGATAGGGCTCGAATTCCATAGACCTCGCTGCTTGAACGAACACCCCGGCCTCATCACGACGCTCACTGACGTCATTCTCAGCCGGGCCAGCGAGGACGAAGGGAATTGACCTCAGAAGTCGTGGTCGTGGGTGGCGGGATCTCGGGCCTGGTCGCGGCGCACGACCTCCAGTCCGCAGGCGTTTCCGTGGTGATCGTCGAGAAGTCGGACAGGCTCGGTGGTGTGGTTCTCACCGAGGAGGCCGGCGGCTTTCTCGTGGAAGGGGGGCCTGATAGCTTCGTCGTCTCCAAACATTCTGTCGTTTTACTCGCTGAGCAGCTTGGCCTGTCGGGAAGCCTGATCTCAACGCGTCCCGAGAATCGCGGCGCCTACGTCTGGTGGGGCGACCGGCTTCATGCCCTACCTGATGGCCTCTTGCTCATGGCCCCCTCCCGGTTGCGGCCGCTCTTCGAGTCCACTCTTTTATCCTGGAGAGGCAAGGCACGAGTGCTCGCCGACCTGGTACTGCCCCGCGGCCCATCGCGCGAGGACGAGAGCCTCGAGTCCTTCGTAGTCCGTCGATTAGGGCGAGAGATCCTCGATCGTATTGCCGAGCCATTGATTGCCGGGATACACGCAGCCGAGCCGGCGAACATGAGTCTGCGCGCCAGCTTCCCGCGTTTCCTCGAGATGGAGCGGCGCCATCGCAGCTTGATCCTGGCAGCCCGAGCAGCGGCGTCGCGCAAAGTTCCGGAAAGTGGTTTGTCCTATTTCGCCAGCTTTCGGAGTGGCATGGGCCAGCTCACCGACGCTTTGGTCGAGTCGCTCAACCGCACGAAGATCATCACCGGCCTCGGGGTTAGGCACATCGACGCGGTGGCAGACGGGTCTCACACTCTGACGCTCGACGACGGGACAACACTCACCGCCCCCGGTGTCGTCCTAGCGGCGCCGGCGCCGGCCACGGCTCGTCTCATCGGCGACCTCCATCCTGAGGCCTCAGCCGCAATCTCAGGGATCCGCCAGCTGGCGACAGCGACGGTGACACTCGGATATCGAACCGATGACCTGCCACCGCTTTCAGGCACCGGGTTCGTGATCCCTGCCGCCGCCGGGAGGCAGATCATGGGGGTCTCTTACATGTCTCGAAAATGGGAGGGACGTGTTCCGGACTCCGACTACACCCTCCTCAGGGTCTTTGTCGGAGGATCTTCGGGTCAAGAGTTCGCCCGTTTTAAGAAGGACCGCCTGATAGACCTCGCTAAAGAAGAGCTGAGATCGATGTTGGGCATCCGCCCCGAGCCGACATTCGCGAGGGTGTACTCGTGGGCTGAAAGTCTTCACCAGTACACGCTCGGCCACATCGACCGGGTTGCCATCGCCGAGGCTTCCATCGGCGCTCGACCGGGAATGGCGATAGCCGGATCAGGATTCCATGGCATTGGGCTCAATGAATGTATCGATTCAGGACGGGCTGCTGCGGCCACGGTTCTAGCTTCCTTAGATAGCGACAGGGCCCTACTGTCACATCGTGCAAACCCAGAAATCGGCGAAGCCGACTAGCTCCGTGGAACAGCTGACACCGACGCTCCCGGCCAAAGAGCAATTCATACGCAAGATCCTCCGAGTGGGAGACGACGTCGACAAGGGAGCGATTTTGGGCGCCCGGCGCTCGACGAAGGCCGCTCTGGTCATCTCGGGGGTCCGCTGCACTATCACTTACCTGTTGGTGCCGGTCCTGGCCCCGGTAGTCGGCATCCTCGACACCATCAATGCCCCCCTCAGCATCGCCCTCTCGATAGTGGCCATCAGCATGGGCATTTCGGGCGTCCGTCGCTTCTGGATGGCCGACCACCGGGCTCGGTGGGCCTACACCGGTTTCATCGGGCTCGTCTTGGTTCTTCTCTTCGTTGGGATCGCCTTCGATGTTGCCAGGATCCTCGGATAAGGGCCCATTCGAGACCCGACGACCAGGCCGTATCGCAACATGGATGCTCACCCCTGGGGAGAGGGACATGAGCTGATGTCTCCGACGACCAAATTTTGATTGGCTGCCAGGCGGTATCTCTGCTGACTCGCCTGACCTGATCTCGAATTGTGGCGATCGCTAGGCTCGGCTGCGGTGCAAGATTCTGCGCAGAGCGGCTATCTGGTAGTAGCCGACATCACGGGTTACAGCGCGTACCTTTCTCACTCTGAGCTGGAGCACGCGACGAGCGTACTGAAGGCTCTGCTTGACCTGCTTATCGATCACGCCAAGTCCCCGCTGGTGATGTCGGGTCTCGAAGGCGATGCTGTGCTGAGTTACAGCATCGACTCCGAACGTTTCGAAGGGCAGGCTTTCGTCGAGCTGATCGAGCAGACGTATGTGGCCTTCAAGAGGGCCATCGATCTTATGGTGATGAACACATCGTGTGATTGCAACGCGTGCGCCAACATCAACGCTCTTGATCTCAAGTTCTTCGTGCATCACGGCGAGTTCATATTGCAGCAACTGGCGGGAAGAGAGGAGCTGGTTGGGGCGGATGTCAACCTCGTACACCGATTGATGAAGAACTCGATCATTGCTGAAACCGGGCTCCGGGCCTACACATTCTTCACATCGAATGCCATAGACAAGCTGGCAATTGACGGCATTACGGCAGACCTCACCCCTTATGAAGAGACTTTCCCGGATTTCGGCGTTGTCCGTGGTTGGGTGTCGGATATGAGTCCGGTCTGGGAGGCCAACAAGAACCTCTCGGTTATCGAGATCGAAGAAGAAAGGGCGGTCAGCTTCTTCGAAGAATATCCTCTTGCCCCACAGCAAGTTTGGGGATACCTGACCAATCCCGACTACCGCGCCGTATTCAGTTCTGCCAAAAGACAGGTCACCACCATGCGCCGCAATGGTCGGGTTGGTCCGGGAACGGTTTACGAGTGCTTCCACATGGACAACTCCGTATCTACCAACATGGTCCTCGAATGGCAGCCATTCTCACGGATCGTCACGGAGAACACCGCTCTCAAGCGGAGCCGCTTTTTCTCAGTCTTCGAGATCGAACCGATCGAGACCGGCACGCGGGTGACTCTCAGATACACACCAATTCAAGGCCCTCTGATCGAACGGATCGTCGGCATTCCCATCTTCATCTTAAGAATTAAGGGTCAGATCAAAGAAGGAATGGCCAACCTCCGCAAACTCATGGAGGAGGACATCGCCGCAGGGCTCGTGGCGAAGGTCGAGCGTCAGACGGTGGACGAGAAGAGCCGTGACTCGGCCATTGCCGCAGCCCTCAAGGTATCGAAGAACTGAGGCCCACCTGCCGCAGCAGCGGACATCCCGGAGTCTCGAATTGCCTCACCAACCACATCAACAGCCGCCCGTCGACAACGACGTAGTCACCGCGCTCATCGCCAGGGAGCGCCTCCCACAACGGCGTCCAACTTTCATGCCGGCGACCTCGGTCACGCCTTGGAGAAGGCAGGACACTTCGTACATGAGCGGAATGATCCCCCACCACTCAATTGCCATTCTTACGTCAGAGCGCTCCGAGTTTCGGGACGTCAGGGTATGCGAACTCGCCGTGGAGATTATCGAGGCCCAACGTCGTGAGATATCGGAGATGGAGTGGCTAATCAACGACATAAATCAGAATGGCCAGGCCGACAGCCTCGCTGATGCAGATGCGCGCCCATACCCGATTTCGAGGGCTCCAGTGCCCGATCCTGTCCGTAGGTGACGAGGACTGAACTTGAAAGATCGGCGCTCGGGCGTAGGGGAGACATCTAGTGGGCTATTACCGCAGGCTGAACCCAGGCCGGTGAACGCGATAAGCGCTTCAGTGAAATCTGGCCAGATTCCAGTCGCTTGGACCTGAGCCTGCGTTCTCTTCGTCACAGCTTTGCCACGGTCACGAATCAAAACAGTCATCAGGCAACGCCAGAATTATCGTTTGCTGGCCTTCCTTCTCGGGTACCCAGCCCATCCGCAATGAAAGGGTGATCTGATGAAACGAGAGCAGCTCGATGAGCTTCTCTATCAGGCAATGGAGACAGAGCTCGGAGGGGAGCAGGTCTATCTCAAGGCGTTGGAGTGCGCGCAAAACGAAGATCTCAAGAAGGAATGGCAGATGTATCTGGAAGAAACCAGAACGCACCAGGAGATCCTGAAACGTATTTTTTCCGCGGCCGACCTCAACCCGAAAACGGAAAGCCCGGGCCGCAAAGTGGTGCGGCACAAGGGCGAGGCGTTGGTGGCTGCAATGGATATGGCGCTCGCCGAGGCAGGTCCCGCCGCAGCTGAGCTCGTGGCCGCCGAGTCCGTGGTCGAGGCGGAGACGAAAGACCATCAGAACTGGGAGCTATTGGCTCGAGTCGCCGAAGAGACCAGCGGTGAACTGCGGAAAGCACTGACCGAGGCATACGACGAGGTGGGCGAACAGGAAGCACATCACCTGTTCCACACGCAAGGATGGGCTCGTGAGCTGTGGATATCGTCTCTCGGCATGCCTGCAGCGCTACCACCGCCCGAGGAAGAGAAGGATGTATCAACGCAAATAGGGGCTGGCCGCGCCGAGCATCAGCGTGAGGACTACACCGAGCCAGGCACCTGAACTCTCTGTGATAACTGCGTATCCGAAGGATGCCGCGAGCGTGATTGACGTTTGCTTGGCGTTGATTCTGGATAGTTGTTGCTTGCCAATTGAGAATCACGTCGTTGCGATGGGACATCGACAGCCTCGAGTTGTTGGCGCTTTTAGCGCAGCTAGCCTGCATGTCGTGACACCAGAGGAATTAGCAAACCTCGCCCTCCTGCGCCGGGCGCGCGATCTGATGGACCGCGAATACGAGCGTCCGCTCGATGTAGCGGCTGTCGCCACCGCGGCCTTGATGTCATCCGCACACTTCTCGCGACAGTTCCGCCGAGCCTACGGGGAGACGCCATACTCCTACCTGATGACGCGGCGCATCGAACGTGCCAAAGCCCTGCTTCGCCGTGGCCACATGTCCGTTACCGAAGTATGCATGGCGGTCGGTTGCACATCACTTGGCTCGTTCAGTGCCCGCTTCTCCCAAATGGTCGGTGAGCCGCCATCGGAATATCGTGAGCGTGACCACAGCCCGCTGGCAAGAGTGCCGGGCTGCATTGCGAAGGAGCTCACTCGCCCTAACCGGAAATCGAGCAGGATTGGAGAAGCCGAATTGGCGGCGGTTTCGTAAGGTTCGGGCATGGATATATCACTCTCTCAATGTTTCGTAATAGTCACTGACCCTGATCTCGCCCTTTCCTTCTACCGCGACGATCTCGGCCTCGAGCTTCGCAATGACGTTGCCAACGAAGGTTTTCGTTGGATCACCGTCGGCGCCCCTTCCCAACCAGGTGTTTCGATCGTCCTAACCAACTATCTCAACGGCAGTCCTGCCGACGGGGAGGCGGTCGCGTCGCTGGTCGCCAAGGGTGCACTGAACGGCGTTCACTTCCATACCGATGACTTGGATGCCACCTTTGAGAAGCTGAGAGCCGCAGGGGCTGAGATCGTTCAGGAGCCTACCGAGCAGTTCTGGGGCACACGGGACATCGCGGTCCGCGACCCGTCTGGAAATCTGGTGCGTATCGACCAGCCCGCTGCTGCGTAGCCAAGCAACGCAACAATCCCGAAACTGGAGAGACTCATGAAAACAATGACCTGCAAGCAGTTGGGTGGAGCATGCGACTTCCCACTTCGTGGGAATACCGCCGATGAAGTGATCCAAGCTCAAGACCAACATCTCAAAGACACAGTCGGCGAGGGCGATGAAGCCCATCGAAGGGCGTTGAGCGACATGAAAGGACGATGGAAGCGCCCGATCTCAGGAATGTCCTGGTATCGGCAAACCAAGCGCGATTTCGCTGCAACCCCTGAAGATTGATGCATACAGCCGACGCCCACGATCTGATCCGGGTAAGGGGCGCCCGGGAGAACAACCTCAAGGACGTGAACCTCGAGCTGCACAAACGCCGCCTGTCCGTCTTCACAGGTGTCTCGGGATCAGGTAAGAGCTCACTGGTCTTCGACACGATCGCAGCCGAATCGCAGCGAATGATCAACGAGACCTACAGCACGTTCGTGCAGGGTTTCATGCCCAATTTGGCCCGTCCCGACGTTGACACTCTCGAGGGCTTGACGACCGCGATCATTGTCGACCAGGAACGAATGGGCGCCAACGCCCGGTCCACTGTTGGCACAGCAACGGACGCCAACACCATGCTTCGCATCCTTTTCAGCCGGCTGGGAAAGCCGCACGTGGGCTCGCCCAACGCCTTCTCGTTCAACGTTCCCTCAGTCCAGGGGAGCGGCGCCATCACCGTCGCCCGAGGCAAAGACAAGGGCAAGAAGGTCAAGAAGACGTTCACGCTCACCGGAGGCATGTGTCCGCGTTGTGAGGGGATGGGGTCGGTCAGCGACATCGACCTCACCGAGCTATATGACGACTCGAAGTCCCTAGCCGGCGGCGCCATCACCATCCCCGGGTACAAGGCAGATGGTTGGTATGTGAGGATATTCAGTGAATCAGGTTTTCTCGACCCGGATAAACCAATTCGCGACTACACCAAGAAGGAACTCGAGGACTTCCTCTACAAGGATCCCACCAAGGTGAAGTTGGTCGGTACGAACATGACCTACGAAGGGCTGGTTCCCAAAGTCCAGAAATCGTTCTTCTCCAAGGACCGCGACTCGCTGCAACCGCATATTCGGGCGTTTGTCGATCGTGCCGCCACCTTCATGGCCTGCCCCGACTGTGGTGGGACCCGGCTAAGTGAGGGGGCTCGGTCTTCCAAGATCGCCGGCATCAACATCGCCGACGCGTGCGCGATGCAGATCAGCGACCTTGCCGATTGGGTGGGAGGTCTGGACGAGCCGTCGGTGGCACCCCTCCTCACCACGCTCGAGGACCTACTGGCCTCTTTTGTCGATATCGGGCTCGGCTACCTCTCGCTCGATCGGGCGTCGGGCACGCTGTCTGGTGGTGAAGCGCAGCGAACCAAGATGATCCGCCACCTCGGTTCGGCGTTGACTGATGTGACCTATGTGTTCGACGAGCCGACGGTCGGTTTGCATCCCCATGACATCCAGCGGATGAACGACCTGCTGTTGCAGCTGCGCGACAAGGGCAACACGGTCTTGGTTGTCGAGCACAAACCGGAGGTGATCGAGATCGCCGACCATGTCGTAGACCTCGGCCCGGGTGCGGGAACTGCGGGAGGCGAAATCGTGTTCGAGGGTACGGTCGAAGATCTACGGACCAGTAACACGATCACCGGCCGCCACCTCGACCACCGGGCAATGCTCAAAGAGGAGGTTCGGAAAGCGTCAGGAACCCTCGAGATCCGTGGAGCGACGACGCACAACCTCCAAGACGTCGATGTCGACATCCCCCTGGGTGTTCTGGTTGTGGTGACCGGTGTCGCCGGTTCGGGCAAGAGCTCGCTTATTCATGGTTCGGTTTCGGGCCGCGATGGGGTGGTGGCCTTGGACCAGACTCCTATTCGCGGCTCGCGGCGGAGCAACCCGGCTACCTATACGGGAATGCTCGATCCGATCAGGAAGGCTTTCGCCAAGGCCAACGACGTCAAGCCGGCGTTATTCAGCGCCAACTCCGAGGGCGCATGCCCCACCTGCAATGGGGCCGGGCTCATCTACACAGAGCTGGGTTTCATGGACACTGTGGCCACGACGTGTGAGGAGTGTGGGGGAAAGCGTTTCGAGGCATCGGTACTCGAATACAAACTCGCCGGCAAAGACATCAGCGAAGTGCTGGCCATGCCTGTCACCGAAGCGCTTGAATTCTTCGGCGATGCCGAGGCGGAGAACCCCGCCGCTCACAAGATCCTTGAGAGAATGGCCGATGTCGGGCTCGGCTACCTCAGTTTGGGCCAGCCCTTGACAACGTTGTCCGGTGGTGAGCGTCAACGACTCAAGCTTGCAATCCAGATGGCGGAAAAAGGGGGGATCTACGTGCTCGACGAGCCCACGAGCGGGCTCCATCTCGCCGACGTAGACAATTTGCTCGGCCTCCTCGATCAACTCGTGGACTCGGGTAAGTCGGTGATCGTCATCGAACATCACCAGGCAGTGATGGCCCACGCCGATTGGATCATCGATCTCGGCCCTGGCGCCGGACATGACGGTGGCCGGATCGTGTTCGAGGGCACACCCCCCAATCTGGTTGCGGAGGGCTCGACCCTCACCGGCAAACACCTCGCCGACTACGTCGGGTCGGCATAGCGATTCGATGGCCAATGTTCCTCGGTCCTCATCTGATCACCCAACGGCCTGGAAGTTCGGCTACCCCATCTATCACGCCGAGTCTCGTGCGCAATGGCGCCAGTGGCTTGCCACGAACCACGAGAGTGCCCCCGGGGTCTGGCTGTGCTCATGGCGTTCAGCCACGGATAAACCGAGATGTCCCTATCCCGAAGTGGTCGAGGAGGCGATTTGCTTCGGCTGGATCGACTCCACTGTGAACGTGCTCGACGATGACCGGGATCTGCAGCTTCTCACCCCAAGACGGCCGAAGAGCAGTTGGACCCGGTTAAACCGGCGGCGTTTTGCGGACATGGAAACGGAGGGTTTGATGGCCGACGCCGGACGGCGCGCCGCCGACATAGCCCGGGAAAACGGTTGGTGGACCATCTACGACCCCGTCGAAGACCTCATCGAACCCGATGAGCTTGCGCGGGCCCTCGATGCGAACGCCGATGCCCGTATTGCGTGGGATGGTTTTCCACCGAGCGCTCGCAAGATGATGCTGTGGTGGGTCGTCAGCGCAGCGAGGGAAGACACACGGGCGAAGCGGACCGCCACGATCGTCGACAAGGCGGCAAAGGAAGAACGTGCTCAGGGGTGATGCGATCCGGCGTCATTCTTTAGTGACCGGACGGCGCATAACTGTGTCGTGCTCACGTTCTTCGACTGTCTCGAATCGGCGGTTGTCGTAGCCTCGTCTCGGTCCACGAAAGTGGCCGGCGTCGGAGTCCTCAGGAGTTTTGTGAGGGTACCCCTCTACCCATCGGGCGCCACGGGAAGAAGCATCGGCTATCACCCTGTCGAGAAGCAATCCCGCCAGTCCGTGATGTCGGTACGGCGGAGCGATTATGAAACACGACACGCCGATCACCGAAGCCGGATCTGGCCCTGCTGGGTCGACCGACGAATATTTGCCGTAGTCGGATCGTTTTGACGCATTGACCCAACCCGCGGGCCTTCCTTCTACATAGGCGAGGTATCCAAAAGTGTCGCCTTTTCTGAGTCTTTCTGCCATCGCGGCACGAACCTCGCGCCATGGACGTTCAGGGTTCTCATCCGTGGCATGGACGTGAGGTTCGAGGCAATAGCACGAGGCCCAGTCCGGGTTCCCCGCAAAAGCATCGTGGTCAAAGAAGTCGATCCAGTCGTCGATGCGGCCCTCCGTTACCGGATGGATGACGACATCGCCGAGCTCGGCGATTCGTTCGGTGCTGCCGGTGAGTCGCACCGTGGCCTCTGCATAGTTGCGGGCATAGTTACGGAGGGCTTCGTCCGGATATGACCAGTCGTGCTCCTCCTCGGTGTGCAGTAGGAATCGATCAACTATGTTCTCGACGTCGTCGGCCTCAATTCGGGCATCACCGCCGAAGCATTCCATCCACACTGTGACTCCTTCTTCCCCTGAAGATTGTGAACTTAACTGAACCTCGACGTCACGGTGCCAACCAACTTGGTGCCCGGATTCGTGCCCATCAGGATGCGGGCTCGACCACCTTCGCTACGACCCACCGATGTTTCCCGATCATGCGGTCGCGTTCGAATCCGAGACTTTCGTAGGTGGACAAGGCCCCGTTGTAGAGAAATCCTGCGGGAACCGAACCTGCGTCCTCGGGATAACCCTCGACACGACCACCACCCAAGTCGGCAATCAGAGTCAACGCCCCTGCCAGCGCCGCGGTTGCCACGCCCTGGCGCCGGTGTCCTTTGCCCACGTAGCAACAAGCGATACGCCAGTCCGGAGGAGCTGTCAGGTCCTTTTCGTAGGCAGCGCGGCTCTTTATTCGTGGCACCTCGTCCGGTTCGCCAAACTGTGCCCAGCCCACGCAGTTGTCTCCGTCGAAGACGAGAGCGGCGTGTGCAGTCCCTTGATGGACCCGATTCTGTTTGCGTTCTCGCTTGGACTCGGTCGCAGTGTCATCTTTGGCGTGAAATCCCATGCACCAGCAGCCTCCGAAGATTCCGTTGTTGGCCTCCACAAGGGCTGCGAAATCATCCCAAGTCGATTCATCGAGGGCTTTGATCGTGTAACGGGGCGTCGTCATCGAGTGTCAGCTGAACTGGAACCGCGAGACGTCGTTCGGGAAATCGAACCACGCCAGGGCTTTGGCCACCGTGAAGACCATCAAGCCGCCTGCATCTGGACCCTCCCATGCATCCGCCTCGGGGGCGTAACCCCGATCCGAATATTTGACAGCGAATCCTGCGGCAAGTTCCTTACCGAATTCCAATCCGGGCGGCTCTGCGGGTCGAGAGGTTCCGTCGAGTATCACAGCTTCCCACCCGTTTTCGAGGTGGAGGGTGCAAGCCGAGTTCTTAGCCACGTTTCGGGCATGCAGTGTGGCGGGGGAGCCGTCGTACCAAAATCGCCCATCCAGCCACACACCCCACCTTGGCACCACATGGGGCCGCCCATCAGGGCGAGTCGTGGCCATCCAGTAGTGGAGAGATGTCCGGAGACGCCCCTCGACGTCCGACCACGCCAGTAGGCCGTCTGTGGACTCGGGGACCCCGTAGCCTTCGGGCATAAGAGGGCGGTCGTTCTTCGGAATGCTCACGCCAAGAATCCTATTACCGGTGTCTTCAGTTCGATCCTGTCCTTTCGGGCTGACGGCGGATTCATGACGTTCGGCCCCAGGAAGCGCGAACTCAAGTAAGAAGCGAACATCGTCCGGTCGTCAACTTGATCCTACGGCAGCGTCAAACAGAGTCGCCTGAGGGCAGCACCAATGACTTGCCCCGAGCGTGGCCGTCGCCCTGATAGTGGAGGGCAGCGACTGCATCCTCCAACGAGAAGCGTCGGTCCATCACAGGCTTCACAGACCCCGCTTCGACCATGGCCTTGAGAATGTTTAGGTCGGCGGTGCTCTGTTGAGCAGTCTTGCCGCCCACGAATTTGCGCTCGCCCGGCATTGCCCGCAGGGCCGACCAGATGATCCGCCGCATAGGACCGAACCATTTGTGCATGGGCCCGGTGATCACCACGTGGGTCCCATCCGCTTCGATCACTCGTCGGCACTCGGAAAACGGCCGCATGCCTGCATTGTCGAAGAGAATGTCGTGGGTAGGGGCGACTTTCGTGAAGTCCTCCTTGGTGTAGTCGATCACGAGATCAGCGCCGAGTGAGCGGGCGATCTCCATCTTGTCAGTGCTGCATACCGCCGTGACATGCGATGCACCGAGGGCCCGGGCAATCTGAATGGCAAAAGTGCCCACGCCACCCGACGCCCCGTTGACGAGAACCCGTTGACCGGGCTGCATGTTGCCCCAATCCCTCAAACCCTGGAGCGCCGTGAGCGCGGCCACACCGAGTGTGGCTGACTCCTCGAGGCTCAAGTTCGCGGGCTTGAGTGCAACTCTGTCTGCGGGAACCGTGACGAATTCGGCGAATCCACCACCGGGGATCTCGGCGAAGATCTCTTCACCTGCTGAAAATTCCGACACGCTTTCCCCAACGGCTTCCACAGTGCCTGAGATGTCGGCTCCGGGGATGTGGCGAGAAGGCCTGCGGATTCCGTCAGCCACTCGGGCAATAAACGGTGTCCCGGTGATCAGACGCCAGTCCAGTGCGTTCAGTGATGCAGCATGGACCCGTATCAGGAGACTGTCGGCGTCCGGAACGGGTCGCTCAACGGCTGACAAGGTAAGCACGTCCCGAGGCAGACCGTATCTGGTGTAGACCATGGCACGCATCGTCTGCGTGGAGGGTTGGCTTTTGGATGTGGTCGGAGAGTGCATTGGTTCCTTCGTTTCGTACGCCGTAAGGCATCCTACCCATACGTAGTAAGGTTTGTCAACCAGCGACTCGAAGGTGGCCGCGAAGCTCGCGTTGTCCTCCCGCTTGCGGGAGGAAGGACCCTGCACGAGCGCCAGCGAGTGGAGGTAGGAGGCAACCCCGGCGGTGCTTGGGAGTTGCTCCGCAACTCCAGGGAGGTCCTCGGGTGTTGAGTCGGGCCGCGTTCCAGGCGAGCCTTGCCGTTGGGATCTTGCCACCCTCCCCCTCGCTGCGCTCGGGTGCTTCCTCCGCAAGCGGAGGGAAAGTCCGCGTTGTCCTCGCGTCTGGAGGAGGGGGTGGTCTCGTCACGTTTGGGGGAGGGAGGTGGGACACGGCTTCGGGTCGAAAGGACCAGTCTGGATAGGCCGTTTGGCCAGTTCAGAGTTGGCCGATTGGCTGATGGAGGAGCCTCCTTTTTCCGTCAAGATCATCGGCATCGGCATCGGCATCGGCATCGGCATCGGCATCGGCATCGGCATCGGCATCGGCATCGGCATCGGCATCGGCATCGGCATCGGCAGCCGCCGTGCAAAACGATCAGGAGTTAATCAATGAGTCAAAACAAGGCCTATCGCGACAGGGAGGTCGATGTGAAGATCGTCCTCTCGGGCCTCTGCCGCTGCTCCCCGCTCGGGTGATCAGTGATGGGTCGCGATGCTGTTCATATTCGCCTATGTAGACATTTTCGCTTTCTGGCGGGCTGACGTAATCAATGGCGCCCTCCGCGGAGAGGTACCTGGTCAGGGAATTGCGATCAGTCAGGGTTTCCTACTTGCTGCTACTGCCTACGTCATCGTTCCGGTTCTCATGATTGTTGTGTCGCTACTCGGCAGGGCTCGTGTGAACCGAACACTGAATCTCGTGGTCAGCATGCTCTATACGGTCAGCATCGTTGGCCTCAGCATCGGCGAGGGATGGATCTACTACCTCCTCGGTAGCTTCTTCGAATGCCTTCTGCTACTTGCCATTGCTCGAACGGCGTGGACGTGGCCCCTGGAATCCCAACCAACTCTGGAGGCCAATCCTTCGGCAACTCAGAGGTCTCGTTTGCAGGGCTGACCCGAGGAATCCTCAGGACGCCCTTGATCCACCAATTTGCCCATCTCGTCTTCGTTTTCGTTGGGACAACCTTTGGCGACACCGTCCACTGATAGTGTCCGGGCGTCGAAAGGACTCAAAGTGCCGAATAACTTGACAGAGTGGATTGATGGCTACCGCATCGCATGGGAAGAGCGAGACCCTACGGCGGCAGCGGCACTGTTCACCACCGATGCGACCTACCAGTCAAACATATTCGAGAATCCTCACGTGGGCCGGCCCGGCGTTGAGGAGTACTGGCAGTCTGTAACCAGCTCCCAAAGCGACGTGCGGGTCAGAATGGGAACCCCTTTTGGTGATGGATTGCGTGTCGCCGTCGAGTTTTGGACCAATATGAAAGTAGACGGCGACGAGGTCACATTGCCCGGTTGCCTGATACTCGACTTTGACCAGAAGTGGATGTGTACCGGCTTGCGCGAGTACTGGCACTTTCAGCCCGGGGACTACCAGCCTCCGGTCGGCTGGGGGATGTAGCCGGATCGGATCCCATTTGGGGTGGTTCGGGCCAGGTCGAACGGGTTGTCGAAGAGCAACTACTTGCGGGAACTGACCTGCGGGCATCTCAGGTTTCCGTATCGAGAGGGCCTGGACCGTTACGATTCGGCCCTCGAAATGTTCACATTCACAGCTCAGATCTGGCTTCACAGCGACGATACGCCATGGCATTTCGTGACCTTGCCAAGCGGTATGGCCGACGAGATCGCCGCTGATTCAGATAAGGGGCACCGTGGGTTCGGTTCGGTGCGGGTAGTCGCGACGATTGGTGAAACAACATGGAGTACCTCGATTTTCCCGGACTCCAAGGTCGGCTCCTTTGTCCTTCCCGTCAAGAAGGCAGTTCGCAAAAGCGAGAGTCTGAGTGAGGGAGACGAGGTGAGCGTGTCGGTCGTGGTGACCACGGAGTGATCGACTAGGCCTGAGTTCGCGATGTTGAGGTATGGAACGATGTGCTCTGGAAGAAAGTTAACGTACACGTAATGATCCCTACCCACCTCCCGCTTTTCTTCGTTCGTCAAAAGATCACGATCATGGTCAACCGCTACGAGATTCTGGCCGCAAATCCAGACGGTACGGAAGGCGAACTGATCGCCTTCGCCCAACAGAAGAGGATGTCTTTCAAAGAGAACGTTCAGTTCTATAGCGACTCCTCGAAATCGGAGGTGCTGTTCTCGTTCAAGGCCCGTCAGGGTCTCGACGTGCGAGCCGAACACGATGTCTTTGATTCCGCCGGAAACGCCATCGGCTATTTCAAGAAAGAGTTCGGTGCCAGTCTTCTCCGATCTACCTGGAAGTTGAATTACGGCACCACCACCACCGTGGGTCAGGAGCGTAACGCGACTATTGCCATCCTGAGACGGATCTGGGATTTCATTCCCCTGATCGGAGACATCTGGGTTCCATTCCTGTTCCATTTCGACTTTGTGGATGCTCTGGGAAACACCGTGTTTTCGAGCGAGCGCCAGGTTTCGATACGAGACCGGTACACGATCACCGTCCCCGACACCAACCTGGATTTCAGGGTCGCAGCTTCAGTGGCAGTTGCCCTGGACGCTCTCCAAAGCCGCTGACCAAAGCCGACCCGTGGTAGGTCTGCTCGACCGAACACCAAGTGAGTGGCCATTTGGGCCGTGGGGCCGGTTTCCGAACCAGGTAGCTGGCCACGTCGCCCGGAAGCCCTGTCGTTACGATCATTCCGTGGATTCTCTAGCAATCGTCGCCGGAGCGGGTTGGGCCTCGGGTATCAACCTGTATCTCGTCACGCTGCTCCTCGGTGTTGGTGGCCGGGTGGGTTGGGCCGAAATCCCTGACGTCTTGACCAGCAACGTTGTCATCGGCGTTGCCGGAGGGCTGTTCCTCGTTGAGTTCGTTGCGGACAAGATTCCGTACGTTGACAACGTATGGGACGCCGTTCACACTTTCGTCAGGCCACTTGGCGCTGCCGCCCTTGGGGCCGTTCTGGCGGGTGACGCGTCGTCAATCGGATCGGCTTTGGGGGCGGCGGTAGCAGGCGTTCTCGCATTGGACGCACACGCAGCCAAAGCCACCACCCGCCTCGCGGTTAACACGTCTCCAGAACCCGTGTCGAACATATTCGTATCCGTATTCGAGGACCTATCGGTTACCACCCTCGTGATTCTCGCAGTGACATATCCGCTGGCGACCCTCGTGGTGGTAGCCGTCCTGGTCGTTGCGGCAACCACAGTCACGATCTGGCTGTGGAAAGCTGCGAAACGGGCGTGGTGTAGGGTTCGACGCAAGGCACCGCGTCCGGCATAGGCCGGGCCGCCTCACTCTGTCCACGGTTCCCCGTAATCAGGGGTTGGGGTTGCCGAGGGGACCGGTCCCTGCTGATTCCGGAGCCTGGTCCATCGAAATGAGCTCTTCACGTCCGGCTCCGCCTGACACCCCGAAAATGAGCACCGGGCCGATCCCGGGCGCATATAGCTTGTACTCGAGGACGTCGGGCTCGATGGTGATCGTATCCTTGGTGAGGAGCACGTTTTCGAAGTGGCCAAATGGGACATCGGCCATTTCGCTGACGCTGAGCACTTCACCGTTGTCCTCAGCCTCCCCGGCGTAGTACTCCTGGCGATATTTCATGCCTGGTGCGGGGTTGGCGGGAATGGCGATACCGGGGAGGGCGCCGTCTACACCAGCTTCGAATGACCCACCGGTATTCACAATTTCGCCGTCTTCGAACTCAGCGGTGTCTTCGCCGAGGTACCAGATATTGCCCTCGACATCCTGGGCGTACCAGTCGAATGTGTCCTCGATGATCTCTCCGTCCTCGGTGACAGTGTCGCGGACGACGCGGGCGGTTATACCGTTGGCGATCTCCTTGGTGAGCCCCGTGACGACGACAACGACCTCGAGTACTGCGCCATCTTCGGATATCTCGCGATAAGTCCATCGCGTGCCCGGCTCCATCGGCCAATAGGGGTTGTCGATCTCAATTGTGAATTCGGCGGGATCCAGCTCAACCGCCTCAGATCCTTGAGGGAGCCGCCCGCTCGATAGTCCGGTCGTGGTTGACGTCCCATCGTCGGCCGCACATGCCGAAACGACTATTGAGGTGACGAAACCTGCCAGAACAATTTTGCCTGTCCGCTTCACGGTGAACTCCTTGTCGCTTCGACCGGGGTTTAAGTGTCTTACCGGGGATCGTATGGACCGAATCTGAACCCACGCTGACTCCATCTGCTCTGTGGCCTTCGGATGTGTCCCGCCGCGCGGACGGTCGGGGTCACTCCTAACCTCGCGGGCGGATGAATACAGCCGTTCGAACCCTGCGACTCGCCGGTCGAGAAGTGGACCTGGTATTTCCGAGTCGCTCAGATGCGCGGCTGCAAACATCGGCAGTCATCGTCACCGTGCATGTCGTCGGTATGGCTGCCCTCGGCTTTGCGGTTTCTATTCCACAGGTGGCCGCAGCGATACTGACCGCTGGGCTCATCGACCTCGGAATGACTCTCAGATCCAGCGGAAAGCTGGTGTGGCCGGCAAGTGGAGTCCTCACCGGCAGCGGCGTAGCTCTGATTCTCCGGATCACGGGGATGGAGAGAGGCGAGTACTGGAGTTGGCGGGGTTGGCATTGGTTCGCTCTTGTGGCCGGTTTCTCGGTGCTGACGAAGTATCTGATCCGTTACCGCGGTCGACATGTATTCAACCCCTCCAACGTCGGCCTGGTTGCCGCTTTCCTGATTGTCGGTGATCGATTTATCGAGCCTCTTGATTTTTGGTGGGCGCCGATCGGATTTTGGATGCTGACCGTCTATGCGGTCATCGTCGGGGCGGGCATTGCCATCACCCGTCGCCTCGACCTGCTGGTGATGGCGGGATCATTCTGGGTTTTTCTGACGGCCGGGCTCGGTGTTCTAGCGGCTTCAGGTCACTGCATGACCGCCACATGGTCGCCATCGCCGGTATGCGGCACGCAGTTCTGGACGACACTCGCTATTTCCCCCGAAGTTTTGGTGTTTCTGTTCTTTATGATCACCGACCCGAAGACCATCCCTTCTGGACGACGAGCTCGCTTGGCATTTGCGGCGTCCCTTGGCCTCGCGGCCACCCTCCTGATCGCTCCACAGACCCTGGAGTACGGAGCGAAGGTGGGCCTCTTGGGAAGTCTTGTGATCTGGAGCCCTTTGCGTGGTCTATTCGACCGACTGGTGGGCGATGGGGAGAGGGTTGTCCGGTCAGAGCTGCAGTCTCCGAGCCCGGTTCCCCCCGGTTCGTCGGGCGGCTTTGTTCGGGGCTTGGCCATCGGCAGCGGGATGGTTCTCCTGGTTGTGGCGATCATCGGCGCGGGTTCGCCTTCTCGAAACCCGGTCTTGGCCGGGCCACCCTCCACAGCAGTCCCCGTGGTCATCGACCCGTCACTGCTTCCAGAAATACATCTGGAATCGGGCGCCGCAGGGGTCAACATCGATATCAATGCAGACTTCGCCGCCGACGTCGCCGTCATGCTCGCCCAAAACCTGGCTCTCGAATCCGAGGCGATCCGGACTGCAGACGGTTCTCTCTTGGGTCTGGCCGACGCCGGCGGCCGACTCGACGAGATGCAGGAGCGGCTGGCAACGGCTGTGGCGACAGGAGAGCGGCTAGTCGACATCTACAGTTTCGAGTCGCTGGCTCTCAGCGTCCATGACAGCCTCGACCAGGTCTCGGCGGGCCTCCTGCTCACAGGGCGGGGAAGTGTCGACCACATCATTTACGATCCTTCAGGCGAGGAGGTATCCAGGTCCACAAGCGCATTTGAAGCGAGGTTCGTGCTCCGCCAGGTCGGAGGTGAGCGGTGGCTCATCGTGGACGTTGAGTCGGGGGGTGCGTGACGCAACCATCAGGTCAGAGTCATGGCCCGGTGGGGGCTCATGAAGAACGGCGGCAGGAACGCGGGAATATTCGAAAATGGAAGAACGTCAGGATGCAGATCGATACCCAGCGAATCTCTCATGAAGTCGCGCCGACGTTGAATCCGTGACCAGGCGTCCGGATAGGTCGAGGCGAATGCAGAGCGAAGGGATTCATCGGCAAGAGCAATGCCGTCCTCGATGTTGGTGGTGAAGTAGGAAGTGCCAGTCGCAGGGATGATGTCGACCTGCATGGCCATCCCGGACTTGAGTTCTACTGCGGAGTTGGGGCGAACCGGTGAATTCACCCATTCGTCCAAATGGAGCTGATGGCCTGGATTTAGAAAGATCCCAAAGAATGGATCCCCGAGTCCCCGATCGACGATCTCCTGCAAGACACCTCCGGTTTGTCCGACATGCAACGCGCGGTACCACTCGACGACCGTTTCGAAGTACGGGACGACGAGCTTGTCGACATAGTCGTTGATTCCGGACGTGAGGTGAGACGCATCCTCGACCACGAACCCGGCACGACAATTCAGCGCACCCCAGATCCCGAAAGCCACCGTCATAGGGTCGCCGACCTCGATTGGCCGGTCGCCAGGGCTGAGCAATCCGTGACGTGCCCGATCACCGGCCGTGAGCATCAGATGGCACGACAGGGGAGTGCCGTTCCACTGCAATAGCCGCACGGCTTCGTGTTCTGATATGCCGGGTTCAAGGCTGAAGAGCAGGTTCCGAACACCGTTGGAGGTTTGGCAGGCGGCATATTCGAAATAGGCGAGTTGCTCGAGCTCGTTGATGACACGTAGGCCGTTTCCCGAGTCAATCAGGATACCGGTGCCGTTTTCGACGTGTTCGGGACCGCAAGCTTGCCGGATCGAGTCAGCCAGATACGACGGGAGATCGAGTTGGCGTGGATCGGCGAAGTGCTTCCATCCAACTGCCCCCACACTTTTTCCAAGCCCGAAGCCGTGATCAGCCAGGATGCGGGAGAGGGATTGCGAGCGATCCCGGGGCTGGCCGGGAAGGCTGAATTCTTGGAACATGACGATGTTCATTTCAAGGGGAGCAGCCTTGGCGATGCCGACGCATTCGTTGCCGACGAGGATTGACGGGACATCATCATCCCCGATGATGAGCAGAGCCTCTTCGAAACGAGGGTCGAATCCCGTCAGATAGGAGAGATTGGCGCTGTGTTCGCGGTCTGCATATACGACAACGAGCTCGTAACCCGATGCGGCCGCCCGTTCTCGAAAGCTCAACATTCGATTCTCATAGATGGACGTCGAGAGCTCAGGCATCTCCGCGGGCATCCCGAAATCGGGGAGAACCACATCACCGAGGCGGGCTGCTGATTTCACCGGGGCTAGTTTGGCACCGGCGTCCAGAAGCTGACGCCTCCAGTTGCCCTGTCCACAATCACGAACTGATTGGCCGGGACCGCTGCCCACGGGCCGACCTCACCGTCGGGCCATATCACTCGCAGGTCGACCTCCGACGCCATGCCCAGGCCGAAATGCAGCCAACCAACCTGACCGCCTGCGTGTCCGCCGCCGATGGTCAACTCTCTTCGGATGGTCTGGTTCCCAAGCTTGATTTCCACCCAAGCCCCGATGGCATCGCGGTTGGGCGCATCCTGCTGAATGTCGAGGGCCAACCAGTTGCGGTCGGGCAGATCGTCACCGGTGCTTCTCCAGATCTTCGCCGGTTCCCGGCGCTCGACTACGACCACGTCGAGCTTTCCGTCGAGGTTCAGGTCGACTAACGCAGCACCACGACTCCGGGAATAATCGAGAAGCCCGGCGTCGAGGGCTGCTTCCTCGAACTTCCCATCAGGCTGACCCAGTAGCAGGTTGTTGGGATCGTTCATCGCAAATTCGGCGATCTGGTCCACGTTCCCCTTGGTCACAAAGAGATCTATGAATCCGTCATTGTTCACGTCACCAAATTCGGCGTGCCAGGCCGTTGACGGACGTTCGGTCTCGCCAACAAACGGCCGATGGGCGGTAACTCCGGCGCCAAGAGCTATGTCGGCATATGTCGGTTGGCCCGGCCCACCGGCCAGGGTCTGCAATTTGTTATCCCCCTGACTCGTGAGGAAGACCTCGGGAAGCCCGTCCCCGGTGATGTCCTGGCTGGCGATCCCCATCCCCCAGATCTGCATGCTTTCCCATCCGTCACCCGCGCCGTAGAGCGCCGGTGGCTCGCCGTCGACAAACCGCCACAGCTGTTCTTCCCCATCGCGGTAATAGTGGCGGTCGTTGGTCATTCTCAGATCCTGGTGCCCGGTACCACTCCAATCGCTGAACAGGATCGACAGCGTGCACCATCCCGGAGCAAGCTCGAGGGGTCGCTCGTAAACTGTGGCGTTCGGTCTCAGTAGATCGTGACTGGCACAGGCATCTCGCTCGCCAGGATCGGAGCTGACGAGATAGTTGCCGAATACCATCGTCGGCAGAGACTCGTCCGATTCCCACTTGGCACTGAATGCGGCTGTCCAATCGTCGCCACCGTCGATACCGAGAAACGCGTTGGCGGTTTCGAACTCGCAATCCCCGAGGCCTCGCAGGATCATGTTCTCGCCGACCCGCAGTACGACGAGGTCTTCCAGACCATCCGAATCGACATCCAGCGGATACGCCCCCGTCGCGTCGCCGAGGTCTGTGGAGGCATTGTCCTTCTTGCCAAACTGGAGTTGGCCGCCGACTGCGCTCTGATTCACATACAAGGCTGCCGGCGCAGCGCCTCCGGCAAAATAGAGGTCCGGGAAGCGGTCGTTGTTGCAGTCGAGGACGGCCACGCCTCCACCTACGAAGAACTGAAAGTCGCCCTGGTAGGAGTGATCCACGCCAGCAGCGCCGGCTTCCTCCACAAAAGTGGGAGACTCTCCGGCTTCGACAGGGGCGTCGCCCCGTGCGAAGTCAAGAATCAGCAGCACCGCTGCGGCTGTAGCGGCGGCACCGACGACCGTGCCCAAAAGCTGGCGAACCAACTTCGCGCGGTGGGACGAGCCATCAGATGTCATTGCTCTTGCCTACGGCTGTCATGCCATTGACAATGCCTGTCACATCTAACGAAGGACAAGTCTTGCAACAGGACCTCGCTCCGGTCAGCTGGGGAGTGATCAGCACCGCCGACATCGGATTGAAGAAGGTGGTTCCCGCGATGCTGGCATCGCAACTGGGCCGGGTGGACGCGATTGCATCGAGATCGCCGGGAACCGCCGATGAGGCGGCAGCCCGGCTGGGCATCCCCAAAGCCTACGGATCCTACGAAGAGCTCTTGTCCGATCCCGAAATCGAAGCGGTCTATATCCCTTTGCCCAACCACCTCCATCGTGAGTGGACGATCAGGGCTGCGGAGGCCGGCAAACACGTTCTCTGTGAGAAGCCGCTGGCCACAACGAGCCAGGACGCCAGGGAGATGATGGCTGCGTGCGACGCGTCGGGAGTAAAGCTCATGGAAGCCTTCATGTATCGGCTTCACCCGCTGTGGCGAAAGGTCATGCAACTGATCGACGACGGCGCAATCGGCGAGGTTCGGGCGGTTCAAACCGCTTTCTCCTACTTCAACGACGACCCGTCCAATATACGAAACATCCCCGAGTTTGGCGGTGGGTCTCTCTACGACATCGGTTGCTACGCGGTGAGCGTGGCCCGGCTGATCTATGCCACCGAGCCGACCACCGTCCAGGCTTCGATTCGACGGGACGAGTCCCTTGGGACCGACGTGGTCACATCTGTGCTCCTCGATTTCAGCGGCAGGCACGCTTCTTTTGTCTGTTCGACACAGATGGAGGACAACCAAAGGGTCGACATTTACGGGTCGGAGGGCCGTTTGGTGGTCGAGATCCCCTTCAACATCCCTCCAGATCGTCCGACGAGAGTTGTTCAAGTGTCCGGCGGTGAACCTCCGGTGTCTCCTGGGATCGTGGTTCACGAAGTAGCCCCAGCAGATCCGTACACAGTCCAGGCCGACGAATTCTCCACTGCGGTTCGTACCGGTGGTCCGGTTCCGATACCGCCCGAGGACTCGATTGCGGGTCTGCAGGTCATCGAGCAAATATTTGCGGCTGCTGAGGCTTAAGCGGACGCGGAGACGGCGATGACACTGTTTCCTGCGAGAACAGCTGCACCGGTTTCCGTCGAATCGCCTGATCCGCTCGGATTGGCGATTAATTCGGCGAACACAAGCTCGGCTGCGCCAATGAGGTGTGCGTCTATCCCTAGCTTGCTCGGTCGGATTGTGCACGACTCCCAAGGAGCGCTTAGAGAGACATCGTTGGCTGCGCCCTTCATCGGTTCTTGCAAAAAGGGATAGAGCTCATTGAAGAAGCCTCCGATTATCACAAGATCCGGGTTGAAGGTGTTGATGAGGTTCCCAATCCCCACTCCGAGCCAACTGCCTATCTCTTTTAATGCCGTGAAGATGTCGGCATCACCTCTGTGAGCGCGCCGGGTCACCTCGCCAATCAGGTCGGCTCTCATCTCAGGATCGGAGATCCCGGCAAGTCGGGCGAGAGCTTCCTCACCTACCTCGGTCTCCCAACATCCAGTTGCGCCGCAACGGCACAACCTACCCGAGGGGTTGATACGAGTGTGCCCGGCCTCTCCCGCGTAGCCGGCCGTCCCCAGCATGGGTTTGCCATCGTTGATCACTCCAATTCCGACTCCCACCTCGCCGGCCAGATAGATGAGATGTCTGCTCCCTATGGCTGCCCCTCGGCGGTACTCGGCCAGGGCACCCAGGTCGGCCTCGTTCGCCATCATCACCCTGTCGATTTTCATCGCTTCCGAAATCAGCCCTCCCAGAGGAACATTCACCCAGCCCAGGTTTGGTGCCACGTGCACGAATCCGTCCTGGCGCCGGACCACCCCGGCCACGGCTACTCCGACTCCTGCGAGATTGTGGTCGACAGGCAATGCTTCGATCATCGGGGTACCGAGGCGTTCCAGGTCGGACACGACGTCCTCCGGGGTGCGGGGTGGCGCTTGCACGATTCGTACTCTCTCGAAGATGCGCCCACCCAAACCGATGGTGGCCACAGTCATCGAGTCGACTTCTAATTCAACGGCGAGGACTACGGCCCCCTCGGGTCTGGGGCGGGCCACAAGCGAAGGGCGGCCCCTACCGCTATTGGTGCCCCGGTCTTCGGTCACGAGACCCAAGTCGGCCAGCTCACCGATCAGGTCTCGGATTGTCGATCGATTGAGGCCGGTCTGAGTAGCCAGGTCAGAGCGCGACATCGCACCACCGAAGTGGAGGCGGTCGAGGACGGCAGCAAGGTTGTGTCGTCGTAACTCCTCAGCGGTGATCCCACTTCGGCGATCGCGGGAACCTGCGGAGCGATTTTCAGCCAGAAGTACCCTTTTGTTGGATAGAACACATTATACGGTGGACAAAAATGTGGTGTCAGAAAACGAAAAACAAACCATCGGATACAAAAGGTCACAATTTTGTTGCAGACCAGAACAATTAATCGGTAGGCTGCCAAAGATGTCTACCGCTGTTTCAGGCGCCAGTCGGCACATCGTGCGTCGACACCTTGCGATTTGGACCAGCCGTGGCAACGAGACCCCTCCGAGGGGTCACATCCATTCAGGAGGAAAAGATTGAAAAGGCATAGATACCTGTTCGTATTGCTTGCGGTAATGGCTCTCGTGGCCGCCGCCTGTGGTGGGGACGGGACGGACGATTCCACGACGACGGCGGGCACGGGAGAAACCAGCCCACCTGCCGACGACATCGTCGTAGGCGTCTCCTGGAACAACTTCAACGAACCCCGTTGGGCCAATGCTGATGAGCCGGCGATCATTGCCGCGCTGGATGCAGCCGGCGCCTCGTATATCAAGGCTGACGCTGGTTCCTCAGCGGAGCAGCAGCTGACCGACGTAGAGAACCTCATCTCCCAGGGAGCGGATGTCTTGATCATCCTCGCTCAAGACGGAACGGCGATTCTCCCCGCAGTGCAGAGTGCTCTGGATCAGGGAATCCCGGTCATCGCGTATGACCGCTTGATCGAGAATCCCGAGGCGCTGTACATCACCTTCGACAACGTTGGTGTTGGCCGGATCATCGCCGAGACGATCTTCGGCATCGTACCCACCGGTACTTACGCCATCATCAAGGGCAACTCAGCTGATGCAAACGCTGACTTCCTACGAGCGGGAATGGAAGAGGTCATCGGAGCAGCCGTGACCGCCGGCGACATAACAATCGCCTGCGAGGAGTACACCGACAACTGGGACGGCGCCATCGCCCAAACCACGATGGAGCAATGTCTCACTCAGAACAACAACGAGATCGACGCCGTTCTCTCTGAGAACGACGGTATGGCAACCGGTGTTGTTGCCGCTCTCGCTGGTGTAGGACTCGATGGTCAGGTTCCCGTTGGTGGCCAGGACGGCGACCCCGCCGCCCTCAACCGTGTGGCATTGGGCACTCAGACCGTCTCGGTCTGGAAGGATGCTCGTGAGCTCGGCAAGGCTGCCGGTGAGGCCGCAATAGAACTAGCCAATGGCGCAGCCCTGGGTGATGTGGGCGGTGTCGTTCAATTCGACTCACCGGGTGGGAACTCGATGACGTCGATTCTGCTCACGCCAATACCGATCACGGTCGACAACCTCAACGTTGTCGTGGATGCGAACTGGATCACGGTCGAAGACCTGTGCCAGGGCGTACCGGCGGGCACTGTTGACGTTTGTCCCTAATCACCGGTGATGACCTCCGAAGCATTGGCTGACGAGGCAGTGACCGATCATTTGCGCCGCGTTCCTCCTCGGAGGAGCGCGGCGCTTATGTATATTCCGTCGGAGTGAAATGTCCCTAACCGAAGACACGACCAGCACCGAATACGAAGCAGAGCAAGGCATCGACGCGCAATCCGGCCTCGTGCCCGATCAGGCGGGTCGTCGGTGGCCGGGCACGGGCCTCAAGTCACTGGAACTCGACACACGACTCTTCGGGATGATCGTCGGCTTGCTCGTCATCTGGATTGGGTTCCACTTCCTTTCCGGCGGGACGTTCCTGACACCACGGAATCTTTGGAACCTCACCGTGCAGACGTCCGTTGTGGCCATCATGGCAACCGGGATGGTTCTGATCATCGTCTCCCGCAATATCGACCTCTCTGTCGGATCAATGCTGGGTTTTGTCGGTATGGCGATGGCCTTACTCCAGGCCGAGATTCTCCCGAAGCTGATCGGATTCGATCAGTGGTACACATGGATCATCGTCCTGGTCGCCGGGATGCTGATGGGGGCAATACTCGGTCTGTTGCAGGGTGTCGTCGTGGCATACGCGGCCGTGCCGTCATTCATCGTCACTCTTGGGGGGCTTCTCATCTGGCGGGGCCTCGCCTGGGTTCTCGCAAGCGGCCGGACGATTGCTCCCATGGATTCAACCTTTCAACTCCTTGGGGGTGGGGCACGGGGCTCGGTCGGTGGGACTTTGAGTTGGGTAATCGGGGTTGTCGCTTGCGCCGGGATTGTGTTTCTCCTCTTCAACGGGAGGCGCCGTCGCGTCAAGTTTTCGTTTCGGGTGCGCCCGATGTGGGCCGACATTGCCCTGGGGGTATTGGGTTGTTCTGTTGTTCTCGTTTCAGTGTGGTTTCTCAACCGTTACTTCATGCCGGAAGGCCTGGCGCGCCAGTACGCCGAGCGAAACGGAATCACATGGCCTGACGGCGGTCTCGACATCCCGTTTGGCATCGCCAACCCGGTGTTGATAGCCATCGCCACGGCACTCGTGGTGAGCTTCATTGCCACGAGGCGAAGGTTCGGGCGGTACATATTCGCGATTGGCGGCAACCCTGAAGCGGCCGCCTTGGGTGGTATCAAGACCAAGCGAACAGTCGCAATGACCTTCATGCTCATGGGTCTCCTTGTTGGGCTCGCAGCAGCTGTACAGATCGCCCGCCTGAACTCGGCGACGAGTGGGCTCGGCACACTCTCGGAGCTTTACGTGATCGCTGCAGCGGTCATCGGCGGGACCTCCCTGGCCGGCGGTATTGGAACCATTTTCGGCGCGGTGCTCGGGGCTCTGGTCATGCAGTCCCTGCAGTCGGGCATGGTCCTTGTTGGGATCGAGACTGCTTTGCAGGATGTCGTTGTCGGGGTTGTCCTGGTGGTGGCGGTGGCCGCTGATGTTGTCTACAGGCGTAGGCAAACATCATGACCTCGCCGAACGGAGCTACTCCGCTTGTCGAGATGCAGGACATCAGGGTCAGCTTCGGTGGTGTTCATGCGGTTGATGGCGTCACGATCCAGCTTTATCCAGGAGAGGTCCATGCCCTCGTGGGAGGCAACGGTGCAGGCAAGTCGACTCTGATCAAGACACTCTCCGGGGCCCAGCGAGTTGATTCGGGAACGATCCTGATCGATGGCAAACCAGTACACATCGAGAGCCCGATCGATGCCAAGAAAAACGGTGTGGAGACTATCTATCAAACACTGGCCTTGGCCGACAATATCGATGCGATCGGCAACATGTTCCTCGGACGCGAGCTCGTGACGGGCCTGGGCAACCTCGACGACTCGGCGATGGAAGATGCAACACGGAAGATCATGCGTCGGCTCAACCCGAAGTTCGAGAACTTCAAGGCCGCAGTTGCGTCACTCTCGGGTGGACAGCGCCAGTCGGTGGCGATCGCACGTGCCGTGCATTTCAACGCTCGCATTCTCATCATGGACGAGCCGACTGCCGCACTAGGCCCGGCTGAGACCGACCAGGTCCGCCAACTGATACGCCAACTGAAGAGCGAGGGCTTGGGGATCATCCTGATCAGCCACGACATCCACGACGTTTTCGATCTCGCCGATCGAATAAGCGTGATGCTCCAGGGCGAGTTGGTGGGAACGGTCAACAAGGGCGAGGTGACCATCGACGAGGTGCTTGCCATGATCATCGTGGGAAAGCTGCCCGGCGAACTCACAAGCTCCGAGCTAGCTGACCTTCACGGCTGAGCAGCGTTCCGCAGCCATTTTCCTAAAAGAAAGCGAGTGGTCCGATGACCGAATTGAAAGGAAGAACTGCGCTCGTCACAGGAGCCAGCCGAGGAATCGGGGCGGCGATCGCCCGTGACTTGAGCAAGGCGGGGGTCAACCTGGGTTTGGCCTCGCGCAGCGGCGACGACCTCGGGCTGGCGAACACGGTTGCCATGAGCGCCGATGTCCGCGATCCGGCTGCTCTGGAGGCACTCGCCAAGGCGACGTCTGAAAAGTTCGGCGGTTTGGACATATTGATCATCAACGCAGGGGTCGGCTCGTATGGGAGCATCCTCGACCTGCCCGCTGACGAGCTCGAGGACATAATCGATGTCAACGTGAAAGGCGCCATCTACTCGACTCGTGCCGCGCTGCCATATCTCATCGAGGCCGATGGCGCCGACATCGTGACAGTTGCCAGCGAAGCCGGTAGGAGGGGCCTGCCCTACGAAGCTGTCTATTGCGCATCCAAGTTTGCCCAGATCGGTCTGACCCGAGCCCTGGACCACGAACTCCGAGAGCATGATGTCAGGTGCACCAACGTTGCACCGGGTGGTGTTGCCACCGACTTCGCCATGGGTCGAGGTCGCACCCCGGAAATGCCCGAGCTCAAGGGAATGATGAGCGCCGAAGACGTGGCCGATGTCGTTCTCTATGTCCTGTCTCGACCCCGGTCCCATCGGATCCTCGAAGTCGCATTTCGGCCGGTGTCCGAGCAGTCGATGGGTTAACAAAAATGTCAATCACTACCGACGAGGCATAGCGATGTCGTTCTTTGATGAAGTCACCGAAAGCGTGCCTTTTGCGGGTCACGAATCCAGCTCCGGTCTGAGGTATCGGGTGTATGACCCCGACCGCATTGTTCTTGGAAAGCGAATGGAGGACCAGCTTCGTGTGGCGGTTTGCTATTGGCATTCTTTCAACTGGCCAGGCTCTGATGTCTTCGGCGAGGGTACTTTTGATCGCCCATGGCTGGAACCGACCGACGACGCCCTCGGAGCGGCACGACAAAAGATGGATGCAGCATTCGAGTTCTTCACCAAGTTGGGTGTTCCATTCTTTTGCTTCCACGACGTGGACATCGCTCCCCCTGGGGAGACGTTCGCCGAGTCGGCCTGCAACCTCGACCTGATGGTCGACTATGCAGAGTCCAAGATGGAGGAGTCTGGCGTACGTCTCCTTTGGGGGACCGCCAACCTCTTTTCCCACAAGAGATATGCCGCCGGAGCAGCTACCAACCCGGACCCGGAGGTCTTTGCATACGCTGCTGCCCAGGTCAAACACGCCCTCGAGGCCACGCTCCGGCTTGGGGGGGCAAATTACGTGTTGTGGGGCGGCCGGGAAGGCTACGAGACTCTCTTGAATACCGATCTCAGAAGTGAGCAAGACCAACTCGCCCGGTTCCTGCAACTGGTTGCGGAACACAAGCGCGAGATCGGTTTCAACGGCATGTTGCTCCTCGAGCCCAAGCCGGCAGAGCCAACCAAGCATCAGTACGACTACGACTCCCAATCGGTCCATGGCTTCCTGGTCAAATACGACCTCGTCGACGAGTACAGATTGAACTTGGAGGGCAACCACGCCACCCTCGCCGGACATTCGTTCCACCATGAGGTTGCCTACGCTGTCGCCAATGGGATCTTTGGATCCATCGACGCCAATCGCGGTGACCCCCAGAACGGTTGGGACACCGACCAATTCCCGAATTCCGTTGACGAACTGACTCTCGTGTTGTACGAGATTCTCGTGGGCGGGGGCTTCTCTACCGGAGGATTCAATTTCGATACCAAGCTGCGAAGGCAGTCACTGGACCGCATCGACCTGTTTCACGGACACGTCGGGGGCATCGACACTCTGGCCCGGGCATTGCTCGTGGCGGCTGACATGGTCGAGGCCGGCACACTCTCTACGCCAAAGGCTGCACGGTATTCCGGGTGGCAAGAGCCACTCGGTGCGGGAATTCTCGGCGGCGACGAAAGCCTGCTCTCATTGACCAAGAAGGTCGAAGCCGGGGAGATCGACCCGGTCCCCGTATCAGGGCGCCAAGAGATGTTGGAGAATCAGATCAACGAGGCCATTTGGTCGGTCGAGGACTGATTTGTGAGTTTTGCGTTGGGCCCATACGAGGTCGACATCGCAACTTCCTTCGGCCCTCGCATCACCAGCCTCCGCCGCCGGGGCGGTCCAGAGCTCCTGGCCCACCTGGGAGATGACGTCGTGATCGAACAGGCAAGTGGGCCATACGTCTTTCGCGGGGGTCATCGGCTTTGGGCGGCCCCCGAAACTCCAGCGGTGACATATGCGCCAGACGATCACGAGTGTGCGATTTCTGCTTCAGAGGGATACGTCTCCATCTCGGCGCCACCCGACAGCGCCGGCATCAGCAAGCGGATAGTGGTGTCGGAGAGTAAAAACGGATTGATGGTGGAGCACGTTCTGACGTTCGGTTCAGACCACCATGCCGAGCAACCCCTGGCGCCTTGGGCAATCACTCAGTTCCCGATGGGTGGGCATGCGGTGTTGCCTCTGGCCGGTGGCGACACATCGCCTCTCCCGAATCGCAACCTGGTGCTGTGGCCCTACACGAATGTCGATGATCCGCGGATCTCGTTCCGTTCGGATGCCGTTGTCGTCGAAGCCGGCCCTGGCGCCAAGATCAAGCTGGGCGCGGGGCCAAGTCCAGGACAACTGGGGTACTTTCGCGACGGTTGGCTTTTCCTCAAGACCGTTGAGTCAGGCAGGGGCCGGACAGTTCCTGACTTCGGTGCCGTCGGGCAGGTCTACGTCGGGGACGGATTTTGCGAATTGGAGAGTGTCGGGCCGGTATCCTCTGCAGCTCCCGGCACATCAGCGGTCCTCACCGAAATGTGGAGCGTTGCTGAGTGCTCGAGTCTCGGGGAGGCCCGCCAGCGAGTGACCCACGGTCTGGCAACGCCATGACTTATGTCATCGGTCTCGATATCTCCACGACTGCCACCAAGGCATTGTTGCTGGACGAAGCAGGAGCGGTAGTTGCGAGCACAAGCTCCTCCTATGAATACGACACGCCGAATCCGAGGTGGACCGAACAGCACCCCGTCGTTTGGTGGGATGCAACAATCCAGGCCCTTCGATCCCTTCTCGACAAGACCGAAATAGCGGGAGCTCAAATCGCCGCCGTCGGTCTCACAGGCCAGATGCACGGTTCCGTCCTGCTGGATACCGCAGGAGATGTGGTTCGCCCTGCGATTCTCTGGAACGATCAACGGACCGTGGACGAGTGCGACGAAATACGCCATCGAATTGGCCGGCGGCGTCTGATCGAAATCACAGGCAACGATGCTCTGACCGGTTTCACAGCCCCGAAACTCCTCTGGGTTGCGAACCACGAGCCTGACAATTGGCGCCGGGTCGCCACGATCCTTCTTCCCAAAGATTACGTACGGTTCCGATTGACCGATGTGAGGGCAGTGGACGTGGCCGATGGGTCGGGAACCATCCTCTTCGATCTCGCCGGCCGCACCTGGTCGACCGAAGTGTTAGCCGCCCTGGGGATCGCGGAGTCTCAATGCCCGTTGGTCTTCGAGGGGCCGGAGGTGACAGGCACGATTTCTGACGAAGCAGCGTCGTTGACCGGTCTGACAGCGGGGACTCCGGTGGTGGCCGGGGGTGGAGACCAGGCAGCCAACGCCGTCGGGGTAGGAGCGATCGCAAACGGTATTCCCGCACTTTCGCTTGGCACCTCCGGCGTGGTTTTTGCAACCAGTGACGGGCCGGCGTTTGATTCCGATGGCCGCGCCAATTCGTTCTGTCATGCGACACCCGGCAAATGGCACATGATGAGCGTGATGCTTTCGGCCGCCGGGAGTCTCCGATGGCTCCGCGACACCTTGGCCCCTTCGACCAGTTTCGAGGACCTGGTGTCTTCCTCGTCAGAGATCGAGGCCGGGGCTTCCGGGCTCATTTTTCTCCCCTATCTGAGTGGCGAGAGGACTCCACACAATGATCCGAACGCAACCGGCGCCTTTGTCGGCCTCACCCTCGAACACGATCTGCGTCATATGACTCGAGCCGTGATCGAGGGAGTGGCGTTTGGGCTGCGCGATGGCTTGGATCTGATGATTGCAGTCGGGGTTCCCCGGCCGGTTTCAATTCGCGTATCGGGCGGTGGGACGATGAGCTCGTTGTGGCGGCAGATCCTTGCGGATGTCCTCGAAGCTGAGATCGACATCGTCTCGACACGTGAGGGGGCTGCGTACGGCGCCGGTTTGCTGGCCGCAGTCGGCGCGGGCTACTTCGATTCGGTCCAATCCGCCGTCAGCACCGCGGTAGATGTTGAAACAGTCGCGGTGCCCTCAGAAAATGTCGCCCGCTATCGCGAGATGCATTCGCGCTACACCGATCTATATCCGGCCTTGAAACCGACCTTTAGAGGGCCAGCTGGTCCGTGACATCCAGCAAATCTTGCCGGACATAAAGACCCTCTCCCGATGGGAAAGCCTCAGGCAAGCTGAAATGGTGGGTACTTGTCAGTCACGAGCAGGAAGGCGTAGGCCTGAACCCTCAGACTCCAACGACCCACACCGACGATGTAGTCGAATAGTGCTCGGGGATAGCGTCCCGTGAAGATGATGGCGAACCAAGCAATCACAATTGCTCCAATGGCACCCACGCTGAGGATGGCGAGGACGAAGTAATGGGGGATGGCCAGGAACCATTTGACGAGTGGGAGCCAACGATTGAGATCCTCGGTTGATTCCGGGTAGTCGACATCGAGATGAACCGACTGAGCTTCGTCCGTCGAGGGATAACGGTCGGTGAGTAATGCCAGGTAGGCACCAATCCGACCGACAAATCGCGCTAATTCGTGGGAGAAGTCGAACCACCATCTCGGGTACTTCCGGCGCACGACGATCATCGCCATCGTTGCGAGAAAGAGCCCTGCAGCGATCCCACCTCCGGATGAGACGAACTCTTCACCTGTCTCTGTGATCCGGGTGGTGCTGTCCGTGGCATTCAACAAAGCGAGAATCAAAAGGATTGGAACGGCCCATATCAATCTGAAGAACGTGTTCAATCGGTTGAGACTCGTCGGATAGTCGATCTCGAGATGCGCCGGATACGATTCGGTTTCTCTTGTTGGATTCTGTTCCATCATCTTCTCCTAGTTCGGGTGGGCCGTGCCGTACATGGGTGGCGTTCGACCCGTTCACTGCGATGCACCGTGAGGGGCGTCGCATACCTGAATCGTGGCGGATCCCACGCCTCCCGTCATCAGGCAGGTGGACATGTCAGCACCGGCCCAAAGGATGGACGCCCTTCGTACTTTCGGCCGATGCGGGGGATCCTCATCACCCTTAACCTGGTCCTATGAAGAACGCCATGAGGTCGCTGCTGGCCGAGCCTCGGGCATATCCGCCTCCACCATCGCGGGTTTGGAGAGACTGGGCACTTGTCGCGGTCCTTGGTGTGTCGGCGGCACTCGAAGGGACCTTCCGACCCGATGTGATCTGGCGGCCGCTGGCTCTCATGCTGACAATCGTTCTGCTCGTGACGCTGTTATGGCGAAGATCTCATCCGTTGGCGATGGTGGTTTTCGTATTCGGGGCTGTGATGGGTCTCGATGTCGCCGCCCTCATTGTGGGTTCGCCCCCGGCCGGTCTCTACACGATGGCCAACCTCCTGATCCTGCCGTATTCCTTGTTCCGCTGGGGCTCGGGTCGTGAAATGGCAATCGGGACCATCTTTGTGGTGGGTGTGGGAGCTCTCGGCATCTACGCCGACTACAACGGTGTTCTCGAAGCGGTTTTCGGCGGGATTGTTCTCCTTTTTCCCGCGGTCCTAGGATCGTCCATTCGCTACAGGGCGGTTTCTCGATTTCGAGAGATCGACCAGATCAAACTGCGGGAGCGTGAGCTGTTGGCGCGGGAGCTCCATGACACTGTCGCCCATCATGTCTCGGCAATCGCGATCCGTGCCCAGGCCGGGCGAGCCGTCGCCGCTACCAATCCCTCAGGCGCCTTCGACGCCTTGGGAATCATCGAAACCGAAGCCTCTCGAACGCTCGCAGAGATGAGAAGAATGGTCGGAGTTCTGAGGCAGGACGACGAGAAGGTCGAACTAGCGCCCCAGAAAGGTGTCTTCGACATCGAGACTCTGGCCAGCGGGCCGGGCGATACGCCGGATGTCGACGTCGAGTTGTCCGGAGACCTCGACGATCTCGATCCTGCGTTAGGGAGCGCCATGTACCGGTTAGCCCAGGAGTCCATCACCAACGCCTTACGTCACGCCCGTCATGCGACGAAGGTTCGGGTAGCGGTGAACTCCGCTGAAGATCATGTTCGCCTCACGGTGAGCGACGATGGGGAGCCGATAGGCGAGGATCGCAATTCCCCTGGATACGGCCTTGTCGGCATGGCTGAGCGCGCCGCTCTCCTGGGCGGGACCCTCGAAGCTGGCCCTGCGTCGGGAAGAGGATGGCGTGTCGTTGCGGTTCTTCCGAAGTCGAATGTGGCGCGATGAGCATTCGCGTGATAGTTGCCGATGATCAGGATCTGGTCCGAACGGGGCTGCAGATGATCCTCGATGCCCAACATGGGATTGAGGTAGTCGGTACCGCCTCGACCGGTCTCGAGGCGGTTGCGCTGGCCCGCCGGCTCCGGCCCGACGTCTGCCTCTTTGACATCCGGATGCCCGAGATGGACGGAATCGAAGCCACGCGGATCCTGGCCGGGCCGGAAGTTGCTGACCCAATGGCGGTTGTGGTCATCACGACATTCGATCTCGATGAGTACGTCCACGGTGCACTCAAGGCAGGGGCCAAGGGGTTCCTTCTCAAAGATGCCGGGCCGGAGCTCCTGGTTCAAGCCGTAAATGCCGCTGCCAACGGCGAAGCCCTAATCGCTCCCAACATCACGATCCGGCTACTGGAGACCTTTTCGGCAAACACCCCGGCGTCGGAACTGCGACAGCCGGTCGACCCTTTGACCGAGCGAGAGGAGGAAGTTTTGCTCAGCGTGGCCAAGGGCCTCACAAACTCGGAGATAGCCGAGGCGTTGTTCATCAGCCTGAGCACTGTGAAATCGCACCTCGCCAGCCTCATGATGAAACTTGGGGCGCGAAACCGTGTTGAGATTGCCATGTGGGCGTACGGAACGGGTCGGACCAAGACCTGATCATGGGCAGGGCTCGCTGATGCGGCGACAGGGACGGGGCGTCGCTCGGTAACAGGTATCCTCGCTGCATGAGGCGCGTCAAGTCGGGCGGAGGGTTTCCGGCGATCTGGTACAGCTTGCGCAAAGCGCGCGCGGCGGGTGGCCCCGTCAAGTTCTACCGGGCGATGAGATCAAAAAACGCGTGCAAGACGTGTGCTCTGGGGATGGGCGGGCAGTCTGGCGGCATGGTCAATGAAATCGGTCATTTCCCGGAGGTCTGCAAGAAGTCGATTCAGGCCATGGCCGCAGACATGCAGGGGGCCATCCCGGAGGGATTCTTCCAAAAATTCGACCTCTCATCTCTCGAAAGGTTCTCTTCGAAAGATCTCGAGGCGGCTGGCCGAATCACCGAGCCCCTTTACGCGGGCCCACTCGACAAGAGGTATCGGGCGATCACATGGGAAGAAGCGATGACGAGGGCCAGCGGCAAACTTTCACTTACAGACCCGCCACGCTCCCTCTTCTACTTCAGCGGTCGCTCATCCAACGAAGCCGGCTTTCTGCTCCAGCTCTTCGCTCGCATGTTTGGGACCAATAACGTCAACAACTGCTCCTTCTACTGTCATCAGGCGTCTGGTGTGGGACTGTCGAGTGTGACCGGGTCGGGTACGGCGACAGTCGTCCTCGAAGACATCGAGTCCCTGGGAAAAGGGGATGTTGTGATGATCATCGGCGCCAATCCGGCGTCGAATCATCCTCGACTCATGACCACCCTCATGCGTTTCAAGCGGAGGGGAGGCAAGGTGGTTGTCGTGAACCCACTGAGGGAACTCGGCCTCGTCAAGTTCAAGGTGCCGTCGAACATCCGGAGCCTCCTGTTCGGCTCGCGGATTGCCGACGAATATGTCCAACCTCATATCGGTGGCGACATCGCATTTCTGTCGGGTGTGGCCAAGTCAGTATTGGGGAGGGACGGTGGGGTCAACGAGGGTTTCGTCACCGAGCACGCGGACGGCTGGTCGTCGTTCCGATCTCATATCGAAACCCTGGATTGGTCACAGATCGAGCAGAACTCCGGTGTCACAAGGGAAACCATCGAGCGTGTCGCCCACTTGTATTCCGATGCTCCGAGCGCCGTTTTCTGCTGGGCCATGGGCATCACCCACCACGAGCACGGTGTGGAAAACGTCCAGGCGATTGCGAACCTGGCCATGGTCAGGGGAATGCTGGGTCGACCCGGGGCCGGCCTTCTCCCGCTGCGGGGCCATAGCAATGTGCAAGGAATGGGCTCGATGGGGGTCACCCCCAAGCTGAAAGCCGAGGTATTCCGACGTCTTGAAGAGAATTTTGGTGTTCAGCTCCCGACAGCACCGGGACTCGACACGCTCGACTCGATTCTGGCCGCAGGCAAGGGAGAGATCGACTTCACGATCTGTCTCGGTGGCAATCTCTACGGATCGAACCCGGATGCCAAGTTTGCGTCGCGTGCGCTCGGTTCCGTGGGCATGCTGGTTTACATGTCCACGACGTTGAACACCGGTCACATCCGGGGTCGGGGAAAGGAAACAATCATCCTCCCCGTACTCGCCAGGGATGAAGAGAAGCAATCAACCACTCAGGAGTCGATGTTCAATTTCGTTCGCCTCTCCGACGGTGGAACCGCCCGACACCAGGGTCTACGTTCGGAAGTCGAGGTGATCGCCGACCTCGCGACCCGGGTCCTGGGTCGCGAAGGACCCGTCGATTGGGAATCTATGACCGCGCACCGCGACATCAGACATGCCATCGCCGAAATCATTCCGGGCTACGGCAAGATCGGTGAGATCGACCAGACGCGTGAGGAATTTCACATCGACGGTCGGACATTCCACGAGCCACGGTTTCGAACTGACACCGGGCGAGCCAAGTTCCACACGGTGACGATTCCGTCCCTTATGGGCGATCAGGACGAACTACGTCTGATGACGGTTCGCAGCGAGGGACAGTTCAACACAGTTGTCTATGAGGATGAAGATCTCTACCGGGGTCAGGATCGGCGCGATGTGATCATGCTCAGTGCCGCCGACGTTGCTCGTTTGGGTCTGGCCGTCGATGAGAAAGTGACCGTTCGTAGCCGAACTGGCTCGATCAGCAGTCTCCTGGTCCGGGTTGTCGACATCCGAGCCGGAAATGCGGTCATGTATTACCCGGAGGCCAATGTCCTCGTCCCCAAGACTGCCGATCCGCAATCGAAGACTCCTGCCTTCAAGAACACGGTTGTCAGCTTGGTAAGAGAAAACGAACCGGTGAGTATCGGCTGATCGGCGGCCATCCTGATCGTTAGTGTGGTCCGAATGACCGACGAAGGTGTAAGGGCCCACCCGCAGCGGTTTGTCGCCGGGGGAGAAGCGATCGGCAGAGACCACGACGGTCGAGTTCTGTTCATCAGGGGCGGTATTCCCGGTGAAGAAGTCAGCGTCGTGGCACTCGAATCGAAACGGGACTGGTCCCGGGTTGAAGTCAGAGAGGTCCACGTTGCATCTGCCGACAGGGTCCTACCTCCCTGCCACCGCCGCCTCGAAGGTTGTGGTGGATGCGATTGGCAGCACATCGACCCTGCTGCGCAGCTTCCGGCCAAGGTCGAAATCGTGAAAGACGCCTTCCACAGGACGGCCAAACTCGATGATGCGGCCATACGCATCGGCGAAGCGGTCCCTGACCGGGGCTATCGAACGACCATCCGGGTAGTCGGGGATGAAGACGGCCGACCTTCATACAGGAGAGAACGATCCCATGAGACCGTGTCTGCTCAAGGATGTCTCATTGCGCATCCGATACTCGAGTCCGTACTGGGATCGATCCGCCTGTCACCAGACCTCGAAGCGACACTGCGAGTGTCTGCAGCCAGCGCAGAGATGACTGCACAATGGGACGTTCGACGGGGCGAAGTGGCCGGCTTACCGGAGGCCGTAAAGGTGGGACCCGATGCGCGCATCGAAGAGATTGTCGACGGACACCGTTTGCGCATATCCACGGGATCATTCTTCCAGAGCGGGCCGGCCGCTGCTCAGGTGTTGGTCGAATCCGTCCGGCGAGTGGCTCCCGAGCTCGAGCACCCGACAACTGTTGTCGATGCCTATGGCGGGGTTGGCTTGTTCGCCGTGACCGCAACCGCCCGGGACAGCCAGATCCATGTGATCGAGAAGTCCAGATCCGCCATTTCAGACTGTAAGAAGAATCTTGCGAACCGGACGGTCACGTTGCATCGATCTCGGGTCGAGGATTGGAGTCCCGGGCGTCTCGGCGATGTTGGTGTGGTGATCGCCGACCCGTCTAGGTCGGGTTTGGGGAAGCGCGCGGTCCCCGCCCTAGCCGCGACCGGAGCGCCCGTGATTGTGTTGGTGAGTTGTGATCCCGTTGCTTTGGCCAGGGACACTGTGTTGCTGGCCGGACACGGATACCGGCACCACGTTTCAGAGGTCCACGACCTATTCCCTCATACTCACCATGTTGAATGCGTGACGCGTTTTCAGCGGATTTGACGGTGTCGGCCTACACGACCGCTCACTTCCCCAAGGCGGTGAATTCTTCGGGGGTGTTGATGTTGGTCAGGGCACGGGCTTCTCCGGCCGTGAGGGTCACCCGCACCACGTCGAGGTCGACGAGCAGTCGATGTATGGCGTTCTGACCTTTGTCCAATGCTGCGGAGACTTTGCCGAGCGCCCTATCCGAGATCCGGATCGGCAGCGATTGGAGTCGATCATGGCCCTCGACCTCGAAGATCGTGGCGACCGAACCTTCATTTTCGGTTAGTCGACGCAGCAAAGCCGGTGTGGCCAGCGGGATGTCTGCCGGGCACACCAAGTATTCCTTGTCGAGGCCCGAGGCAAGAAGCGCCTCGAGGCCGCCCAGCGGGCCCGCATTGAGTCGCAGGTCTGGAATATGGCGGAGGTGCTCATGAACGGCACCCACCACCATCACTTGAACGCAGACAGAACCCAACGTTGCGACGACAGTGTCAAACATGGTCTGTCCGGTGGGAAGCATCAGGGACTCCTTGGGCACCCCCATCCGTGCGCTCCTTCCCCCGGCCAGGACCGCTCCCGTGTGAGGCCAATGTCGAACTGTCATCACCGACCACCGATCAACTTTTGCGCCTAGGAGGAGCGGTCAGTCTCGGGTCGAAATGGTTCGAGAAAGGCGAGCGCACTTGGCTCATTATCAAAGGCTTGGAAAGGGATAACGAGGCGATCGATTGCCTTCGGAAACGAGCCGATCTCGTCGATCTTCTCCGGATCGACCAGCATTGCGGCCGCGGTGAAGATGTGACCGATCTTTTTGATGACGCTGATCCATCCTGCCGGGTCTCCACCGGGCCATTCTCGGGCATCGAAGAGCATGGGTCCACGAGTATCGCCCACCATTTCGGCGGCGGCGGCGAGGGTGGCGTCAACGGAAGTCTGGGTGCTGTGCACCCCTTTGGATCGAATGACCAGGAGCCCGTCTGAGTACGTAACGGTGGTGGCATCGGTTTCGACGCTTTTGGTTGCCACGGCCAGACGATACTCATCTGTCTGGCCGCGATCTACCCGCTCAAAGAAATGCGATGCAATCGATCGACACCGTCGAGGATCACATCGAGCCCGAATTCGAATTCGGTTTGGTCGTCGCACCAGCCAAGCGTCGATTCAGGATCGTCGTGGACGACATCTGCGAGCATGCCGACCAGGTAGGGGAGCTGGTCGGCCATTTGCTTCATCATGGCGTCGGCGTCGGCGTCGGCGTCGGGAGTATCGGGGTTGAAAAGTTCTTGAGTGAAGCCCAGGGCGCGGCTTCCCAGAGCGTGCATGGCGTGATGGGCCAGATCGTAAGTGAGGCCCCCGGCTCGAAAGATCCCGAGCAACGAGTTGAAATAGCGCATTGTGGGAAGGCTGATGGCCGTTCGGCTCTCGAACACTGTCGGCGCCCACGGGTGCTTCAGCATTATCTCACGAGCTGAGAGGATGCGTTGGCGCATGGCCAATCGCCAATCGGAAGGCTGAGGGACGTCATCGAAGTTGCCAACAACTTGTTCGATCTCGGTGACGATGATGTCAGCCACGCCGTCGAGCAGTGCTTCCTTGTTTGCCACGTGGTAATAAATCGACATGGCCTCGACTCCGAGCTCCTCGGCCAGTCGGCGCATCGTAAGGGCGTCGAGTCCTTGATTGTCTGCCAGCTCCACAGCAGCCCGCAATACCCGCTCCTTGCTGAGCGGAACTCGGGAAGCTATCTCTTCTTTGCTGTCTGTCACCATGTCGAGATTGTCATTGTAGGTTTCCGCGGGCCACGCGTTTGACATATCTTACACGGTACGACTACCTTACACTGTACAACTTACAACGTACGACAAGGGAGTACAACGATGCCAATGCCACTCTGGTTTGGTCAAGTCAACAAAAGAATCTTCAATAAACTAGAGCTCAAGAAGGGTCTGCGACCGGTCCTCATCCATACCGGGCGAACCTCAAAGCGTCGTTACGAGACGCCGCTCGATGCCCATCGGGTCGCACATGGGTTTGTCTTCATACTGGTTTACGGCTCGGAATCGGACTGGGTGAAGAACGTGCTGGTAGCCGGATCGGCTCAGCTTCGATTTGAAGGTGTGGAGCTGGCTCTGGCTGAACCGACGCTGATAGACGAGGAAGCAGCCTGGGCGATGATGCCTGCTTCTGCGAAGCGACCTCCGGAATTCCTGCACATCAGCGAATACCTCTTCATGCGTCGAGGCGCCGAGGATGAGAATCAGGCAGTTGCGGAAAAGGTTGGCCTGAAGGAAAACTCATGAAAGCCCCGAGTCGCCCTCGACCGGGAATCTGGGTGCTGGCTCTGATTGTGCTGGTCCTGGGCGTTTCGGCGTGCACCGCAGGGGTCAACCCCGAGGTCGGGTCCATGGGTGTAGATGGCGAATTGGCGGGTTTCTGGCGGGGACTCTGGCAGGGCATAATTTCTCCAGTCACGTTCGTGATCTCCCTGTTCACGGACAACGTGAACATGTATGAAGTTCACAACAACGGCAACTGGTACGACTTCGGTTTCGTCCTTGGCGCCGGGATTCTCTTCGGAGGGAGTGGTAGGAGGGCGCGCCGCAAATAGGGGTCCGTCTCCTTGCGCCGTTCTTAATCGATTTCGATCCTCGCTCTCGACCCTTCAAAAGCCGAAACTCCGTGTCACACTCCTGGCCATGTCAGCCGATGTGGTCTTTCGAAATGGAAAAGTGTTCACCGCCAGCACCAGTACTTTGTTCACTGAAGGTCTGGCAGTGAAGGGTGGTCAGCTGGCGGCGCTCGGCAGTGATGCCGAAATTGCCGGGTTCGTGGGACCGAACACCGAAATTGTCGATCTCGACGGCAGGCTGGCGACACCCGGGTTCATAGACGCCCATGTCCACGTGGCGACCAGTGGTCTCGACCTGCTTCGCGTTTCCTTCGATGGATGTAACGACGAAGATGACGCTGTCGCAGCGGTAGTTCGTTATGCCGCCGATCATCCTGACGAGCCCTGGATCCTTGGTTCGGGATGGTCGCAATCGTGGTTCGAGAGAGGTTGTCCAAATGCCGGGTTGTTGGACCGGGTCGTCGGTGACAAGCCGGTCTTCATCAGCAACCGGGATGGCCACGGCGCCTGGGTCAACAGCCGGGCTCTTGAGATTTCGGGAATCGATTCGGAAACACCCGACCCTCCTGACGGCCGTATTGAAAGAAACGCCGACGGATCTCCGCAGGGAACTCTCCATGAAGGAGCGATGAACCTCGTTGAGAGATGCGCCCCGCCCGACACCGCCGACGACTTCGAGAAGGGCCTGCTCCTCGGTCAGGAGATCATGTTGCAGTTCGGTATCACGGGCTGGCAAGAGGCGAGCGTCCGCCCGGAGGTGCAGGAGGCGTACCTGCGAGTAGCAGCTTCTGGCCAGCTCAAGGGGGACGTTGTAGGGGCACTTTGGTGGGAGCGTGACGAAGGCATCGAACAAATCGAGCAACTCGTGGAACGGCGCAAGATGGCCGCTCCCGGGTTCAGGCCGACCTCGGTCAAGCTCATGTTGGATGGTGTTGCCGAGAACTTCACCGCATCGGTCCTTGATCCATATCTGGACGGCATGGGAGGCAAAACAACGAATCAGGGCGTCGACTTCATCGATCCGATCGAACTCAGGAAAATCGTCACACGCCTGGACGCCTTGGAGTTTCAATGCCATTTCCATGCTTTGGGAGACCGGGCCGTGCGCTATGGTCTGGACGCTCTCGAAGCGGCACTCAAAGCGAATGGGCCCTCGGACAATAGGCATCACCTGGCTCACCTGCAGTTCGTTCATCCCGATGATCTGCAGCGATTCGCCCCGATTGGCGCAATCGCGAATGTTCAGCCGTTGTGGGCATGTAACGAGGACTACCAGAACCTCCTCACGAGGCCCTTCATAACTCCCGAACGTGACTCCTGGCAGTATCCCTTCGGTTTTCTCGTGGGAGCGGGTGCTCGCATCGGGATGGGCAGCGATTGGAACGTGTCGACAGCCAACGTAATGGAAGAGATCGACGTGGCGGTCACCAGGACCTGCACGGACGGAACTGAACCCCTTGGTCCGGAGCAAGCGCTTTCCGCGGTTACGGCGCTTACCGCCTTCACAATGGGCTCTGCCTACATCAACCACTCTGAGGGCCACTCCGGCTCCCTGGAAGTGGGCAAGCGTGCCGACATCGCGATTTTTGACCGGGACCCACTCCGGGCCGGCAGGTTCCGCGACGCCCGGGTGGATCAGACGTACGTCGCCGGGAAGCTGGTGTACGAACGCAGCTAAGGCCCTTTAGCCCGCTGAGCTACTGGCAATCTCACCAAGACGGCAAATTGACGGCGACGGATGTGAGCTATTCGGGGGTTAGTCGGAAACGGGCTACGCTGACTAGGACGCAGCGATCTACACAGCCAACTTTTTGGCGAGTGACCCACTTTTTGCTCACAAGCACCATGCCAACGACCGATACCATAGAAGACATGACTGCCCATCTACCAAAAGTGTCTTCTTCGTCGTCGTGGACTCTGAGTCGGAGTCGCACCAGAATCGCAGAGGAAGCCTTGGGAGTTCCGGCATGGGTGATGATCACCCGGCTCTTCATTGGTCTGGGCTGGACACGTGCCGCCGTCGAGAAGGTAATCGACTCAGATTGGTGGAACGGCACCGGCATTGTCACGTTCATCGGCGAGCAATCGGCACAAACTCTTGGCTGGTATCGGCCAGTTCTCGACGGGATGGTGGCACCCAATCCGGTGCTCTTCGCGGTCATCGTTGTCGTCGCCGAAATCGCGGTGGCCGTGAGCTTGCTGAGCGGTCGTGCCGTTGGCTACGGGCTTCTTCTCGGGATGTTCCTAAACCTGAACTTCCTTGCGGCCGGCGCAGTGAACCCCTCGGCTTTCTACCTATTGAGTCAAGGAGCTCTGGCCCTTTGGCTCGCCGAGCAGGTCAGATCCGGAAAGCTGATCACCAGGACGCTTTCAGCAATCGCAATAGCGGCGTACGTCCTCGGAGTCATGAGCCTGCCGAACATTGGAACTCTTCATCCGGCACGGGTCATGGCCGACCCAGGGATCATGTTCGTGTTGGTCGCGTTGTTGACTGTGGTCGCCTGCGATCTGGCTCATCGCCGTATTTCCGGTGGACAGGCATTGCCTCCCCTCCGCTGGTTCTCGCAGAGGGCAGGTAGTGGAAGGCGATCAACGACAGCGTCGGAGCTAGCTGAGGGCTCGCAGGTCTAAGACTGAACCCGTTTCCAAACCGGATTCAAAGGCCGCCCACAGCCGGCGTGCCGCGTCATCCGGTGCGGCAAGATCATTGTCCTCGTACATTTCGCGGAATCTCTCGACGCGCGGGAAGTTTTCGCCGGATGATGCGCGAATGGCCGCCTGCATCCCGGTTTCGATGACTCCCGGCGCTATTGAAACTACACGTACGCCACCTCTGACCTTTTGCTCCTCGCCAACGTTGCGAACCCACTGATCGAGTGCCGCTTTACCGGCGCCGTATGCAGACCAGCCGGCGTAAGGGGAGGACGAGGCCCCCGAAGAGATCATCACCAGGTCGAATTCGCCCGCCCGACCCCGCACCGCCTGGAGGAAGCCGTGGCCCAATGCCTGTCCGGATGCGCTGTTGAGTAAGACGTTTCTGAAGTAGTCACCTGACTCGACTTCACCCGCAAAGCCGATCGGGTCCAAGGTGCCCGCCGCGTGGACAAAAACCCCGCGCTCCGGGTCTTCCTCGGCGACGACCGCCGAGATCCGGTTTGATATCACTTGCCACTGGCCGGGGCCGGCCAGGTCTGTCTTGAGATGTTCGATTCCAGAGTCGAGCCGAGGACCTGATCGGCTGATATCGATCACACGAGCCGGGAAGGGCGTGCTCGATGCGATGGCCCTGCCCAGACCGCTTGAGCCTCCGGTGATGATCACGAGATTTCCCATAGGGGGAGGATACGGAACCTGTCTCTCGAGCGACCAGTTATGGCAAAGTGAGGTATGCAACCACCTGGAGATCCCGCCCGCCTCGGTCCCCGTTATCTACCCGCCTCAGAGGTAATTCAGGAGATGGCGCAATTCGGACAGGACCGTATTCAGCGGATGGGATCCTTCAAAACGTTGTTGCTGGCGGCAATGGGTGGTGGGTTTATCACCGCTGGCGCGCTGTTCTCGATTCTGTTGGCAGTCGGATTCGAGGCTCCGGGAGCTGTGCTTCTGCTCGAAGGTCTCGGATTTTCCGCTGGATTCTTTTTTGTCGTTCTATCCGAGGCTGCCCTGTTCACGGAGGCCAATGTCGTCATGCCGGCGACTCTCATGGCGGGTTCAACTCATGTCACCCGCATAGTTCGATTCTGGGCATTGGCTTGGATCGGAAATCTCGCCGGCGCCCTCTTGGTGGCTTGGCTGATCCGTGCAGCACAGGACTATTCGCCGACGACTGAGGCCATGTTGGGAGAGATTGTCGCATCGAAAATGACCTTCAGGGAGGTCGGCGGAATCGAAGGGTGGTCACAAGCTGTTGTCTCGGGAATTCTGGCCAACTGGTTAGTCGGAATGGCTGCCTTCTTCGCCACTATGGGCCGCACGATCATCGGAAAGTACATTCCGATATTCCTGGCAGTAACGATGTTCATAGGGGCGGGTTTCCAGCATTCGCCTGCAAACATGGGCTTCTTCTCTTTGTCATGGATGGTTGGGGGTGACCCCAACCTTGGTGCCGCATTCTGGTGGAATCTGATACCGGCTGGGATCGGAAACGTCTTGGGCGGAACGTTCTTCGTTGCGTTGCCCTTTGCTTGGATGTTCGGGCGCCCAGAGCCGGCAAGGAAGACCTGAGCCTTGGGCCAACATGAAATTGTCCTGGTTCGGCACGGGCAAACTGAATGGAGTCTGTCGGGAAAACACACCGGGCTCACAGACGTCTCTTTGACCGACATTGGGTATCGACAAGCCAAGGCCCTAGGCAAGATGTTGGGCGGCGAAGAGTTCGACGTCATCTATTCGAGTCCATTGAGTCGTGCCTGGGAAACGATGCTGGGAGCCGGGTACGGGGCACTTGGAAACGGCGAGGAGAATCTCATGGAGTGGGACTACGGGGTCTACGAGGGGCTCACAACAGATGAAGTTCGCTTGCACATTCCGGGTTGGTCGGTCTGGACTCACCCGATACATCAGGGAGAAAGTGTCACAGAGGTCGGCAAGAGGGCAGATGTTGTAATAGACCGGGCGGTTGCTGCAGAAGGTCGCGTCGTGTTATTTGCGCACGGACATCTTCTTCGAATTCTGGGAGCGAGATGGATGGGGCTGCCCGCTGATTGTGGGCGTAATCTCAGTCTGGAGACAGCCACGGTTTCGGTATTGGGATGGGAAAGGGAGAACCGTGTCATCAAACGATGGAATGAGGTCTGCCACCTCCGGTCGGGTGACCCGATTCTCTGAAGGTCTGCGCTTTGTAGGCTGCTTCTGATGGCGGGGTCACGAGCGCCGGATGGAGATCGAACTTGGAACCGATAACAACCACACCGGAGTGGGCGAAGCTCTACTCGTTGGGCACCCATCTCGAGGCGCTGGATCTGCGGAGAGTCTTTAAAGAAGACCCGGCAAGGGCTGAACGTTTCACTTTCAGCGCCGGGGACCTGACCGTCGATCTGTCCAAGCACTTGATTGACGAACAGATCATTGCAGCCCTCATCTCAGTGGCCGAAAAGGCCGGTGTGGGCGAACGAATCAAGCAGATGTTCGACGGAGCGCACATCAACGTCACCGAAGATCGGGCAGTATTGCACCCAGCGCTCCGCGCTGATCCCGACGAGCACTTCACAGTTGATGGGCGTGATGTGTCGGCGGATGTTGCGTCGGTTCTCAGCCAGATGTCGAAATTTGCCGAGTTGGTGCGTACTGGGGCGTGGACAGGTTTCACGGGTCAGCGGATAAAGAACGTCGTGAACATTGGTATCGGTGGATCAGATCTTGGTCCGGCAATGGCCTACAGGGCATTGAGGTCATATGTGCATCCCGGAATCCGGGTCGATTTCGTCTCCAATATCGACCCCTCCGATCTTGCTGCTGTGCTTGACGTGATCGACCCCGAAACGACTTTGTTCATCGTGGCATCAAAGACCTTTGCGACGCTCGAAACGTTGTCTAATGCGCGAGCAGCCCGGGAGTGGTTGGTGGACCGCATGGGTGAAGAAGCGGCTGTGGCCAGCCATTTTGTTGCCGTATCCACCAACGCTGACGAGGTATCGAGCTTTGGGATCGACACCGCCAACATGTTTGAGTTCTGGGATTGGGTGGGTGGTCGGTACTCGTTGGATTCGGCCATAGGGCTAAGCCTCATGATTGCCATCGGTCCCGAGGCTTTTCGAGAGATGCTTTCGGGGTTCCGCACGATCGATGTCCATCTCAGAGCCACACCTCTGGCGCGCAACGTACCGGTGTTGCTTGGGATGATCGGAGTCTTGTACCGCAACATTCTCCGATACCCCACATATGCGGTTCTGCCGTACAGTCAGGATCTCGACCGCTTTCCTGCATACCTCCAACAACTCGACATGGAATCAAACGGCAAGCAGGTCCGCATGGACGGCATGCCCGTGGAGATGGATACCGGCCCCATCGTCTGGGGTGAGCCTGGAACAAATGGACAACATGCTTTCTATCAGCTGCTGCATCAAGGGACGACGATCGTGCCTGCAGATCTGATCGGTTTCATAGAGCCAACCGACGCGGTCGGCGTTCAACATGATCTCTTGATGGGCAACCTCTTTGCCCAGGCCGAAGCGTTGGCCTTCGGGCGATCTGCGGAGGAAGTCGCCGAATCCGGCGTCTCCGAAGACTTGATCCCACATCGGACGTTTCCCGGGAATCGACCAACGAGCCTGATCATTGCTCCGAAGCTGACACCAGCCGTATTGGGCCAGCTGATCGCCCTCTATGAGCACAAGGTCCTCACCCAGGGAATCATCTGGGGCATTAATTCCTTTGACCAATGGGGAGTTGAATTGGGCAAGGTGCTTGCTTCTACCGTCATCGAGGAGCTGACGTCGGATTCGGCGCCTGATCTCAGGCACGATTCATCGACAAATGCCCAGATTGTTCGGTATCGAAGGGCGCGAGGGCGTGAATAGGAGCACACCGCTGCTTGACGTGACGAGCCGCCACACGTGACCACACAGTTCTATCTGACCCAGCTGGGTGTCGAGGTACCTGGGGTGACAGCAGCTCAAATGGGTGAGGTCGACCGTGTGGCAATCGAGGAGACCGGCCCGAATCTGTTTCAGATGATGGAGAACGCAGGAAGGAACCTGGCGCTGACCGTCATCGACGAACTCGATTCCGGTTGGCTGACCGAGCCCGTCTGTGTTCTTGCCGGCACCGGCGGGAACGGCGGTGGGGGTATCTGCGCGGCGAGACATCTTGCGAATCGGGGCGCCGACGTGACAGTCGTTGTGTCAAAACCGGAAAACCTGAAACCAACAACCCTTCAGCAGCTCGAGCTCTTCAAACAAACAGGCGGCCGAATTGAAGACCGCTCCATCCTCGAGACTCTTGAGCCCACCCTGATCGTGGATGCTCTGGTTGGATACCAGTTGTCCGGCCCGATCACCGGGGTGGCTCTCGAGATGGTGGACTGGATCTCCGCCCAAGACGCGTCGGTCGTAGCGCTGGACGTGCCGTCTGGAGTAGATGCCACGACAGGCGAGATCGTCGGTTCGGTTGTGTATGCGAAGTCGACGATGACCCTTGCCTTGCCGAAGACCGGGCTGGATGTCGCCGCTGTTGGTGCCCTCGTACTGGCCGACATTGGAATAACTGCCGAGGTTTACAAACGAGCGGGCATCGAAGTATCGCCAGAGATATTTGGACCCAACTTTCGGATACCGATTCAACCCTTGGATCGGCCACGGCATTAAGTGATCCCGTTAGGTGACAACGGGGTTGGCCGTCGATATGAAGCTGCCCATTAGGACAGCGTCGAAGATTCCGCGCCGCAACGACCGTTGAGCGTTTGAAATCCCGTCATGTCGGGTATCTCTGTGATTGGAATCCCCAACAAGGAGAAAAACTTTGAGAAACGGTGGAATCGGAGGGAGCCTTTTCTTGGCCGCCCTAGGAGCAATCCTTTACTTCGCTGTCACTGTTGAGGGCGAAGGCTTCAACATCAACATGATCGGTCTGATTTTGATGATCGCCGGTTCCGTTGGTGTCGTCCTCACGATGCTGATGACGGCGTCAGAGGATAGGTCCGACGGAAAGAGTGACGTCACGATCGTGGAGCGCTAGACCAGCGGATGAATTCGCTTAAAGGGGGGCCCCGGAACATACCGGGGCCCCCTTTTTCGCGCGGTCAGCTAGTCCGTTGTCGTAAAAAACGAAGACGACAGGGTCTGGTTGCCGCTGGCCTCGATTGCAAGGACTTCCCACTCGTACTCGGTCCCGGGCTGGAGAAAGCCCTCGGGGACTTCCATAGTCATCGCCGTAGGCGGCATCATGACATCCAGGACGACCTTGGGTAGTCCCGCTAGGCCGGTGTCCGGTTGTACGACCAGCACCTGATACCCGACTATCGGGCTCCCATTCGGTGGAATGACTGCTTCCCACTCCACAACGGTATTCCCGGGATCCTGGAGTGCATCCCCCTCGATCGGGGAAACTAGAACAGGGCCCGACGGTATGTTGTGACTCAAGTTGGCGCTGCCAACGAAGGTTTCGCCTTCGATCCCTCGTCCGTAAAAGCGGTACTCGCCCTCGGGAAATCGCTCCAGCAACTCACTCATGGGCAACTCGGAGAAGGGTGGCTCCGCACTCTCCAGGAAAAGCTCGGTTCCTCCTTGTTCCGCCATGATGCCCTTAGTCGTGGCTGTGAATATCTTCCGTCCGCTTGGGTCGAAAATGGAGATCCATCTCCAGCCGTCCCCGTCTATGAACGCCTGGACTCCACCATCTCCGTCGGTGTCGTTTATCTCAAATTTCAGGCGGGAATCCTTCAATTCCACAACCTCAGGCGGTCCCTGAACTTTGCCTCTATCAGACGCGCCGGCGAGTACCGGGGATGAGAGGACCCCTGTGAACAACACCGCCGCGACCAGGCCAACTCGAATGGGCCTCATGAGAACCTCCTTTTCAGTCTTGTGTTCTCGGGGTCAAACGTATTGACGGCCCCTGAACCGAGACTGACTCGATGATTCCATTGGTCAGCATGCAGCAAGGCAGGCGTGCGGGACGATCGAATTGGTAGCTGCCCACGGAGATGGGGGTAACATCATCAACCTAAGCCGCATTGCGAACGCATCAATTCAGGAGAAACGTCGAGTGGATGACGAGAGAGAGAAACAGGTCGAATATCTGGGCACCGGCTTTTATATAGGCTGGGCAGTGATCCTCCTTTTTGCGCTGGTCCTTCTGATTCTCGCCGTTCAGAACACCCAGAACGTAGACGTCTCATTCCTTGGTTGGGATTTCGCATTCCCGCTGTTTGGAGTGGCCATTGGCGCCGCTCTCGCGGCCGTAGTCCTCGACGAGCTAATCGGCCTAGTTTGGCGTCGTCGGCGTCGCGCGATGCTCGCCGAGCGGGCCGAGTTACGGAAGCTGAGAGATATTGCAGCAGTCGAGCCCGAACCGCCGGCAGTAGATGTCCCTGTAGACGACCGATATTCAGAGTCTCTCAATGGTGACGATAAACCGCCGCCAGATCCCCTCGAAGCGGTCTAATACCTCTAGCCAACCTGATTTCAGTCTCCGGCTGCGATATCCATGTTGTAGGCGTCGTACACGAGATCAGAACCATGCTGGCGATGCAGCGCCAAGTCGCCGAGCAACGTCAAGACAGTTGCCCTGAGCAGAGTCACGTTCGCCTCTGCACCTCGCTCGAGTCCCTTGAACACACGGTTCGTGGACCGAACCAGCTCGGCGTGCTCGTTTCTGATCCTGGCGATATCTGCAGCCAGGCGTGGGGTAACCTCAGCGATCTCTACAAGCAAGCCGGTCGGCGATTCCACTTCGGCGATGTGTCGACCCAGGGCCCGGTGGAGCCGGTTCATCGAGCTCTCGAGGGAGGCAAGCCAACCTTGTGCTGCGGCGGCTCGAGCACACACGTCTTCGAGTTCCTCCATGGAATCCCGCAGTTCAATCCGTAGAATCTGGGCTCGACTTAAACGGCTCGATGGAGGTGAGTCAACCTCCTCGCCCTCAGGTATCCATCCTGATGCCACTGCTTGGTCATGAGCGTTTTCGATCTGAAGCTGGGCTCCGGGTGGGCGAAAGAGGTCAACGCCGTGGGCTGACTCCTCCAATTCGTGCTGCCACTCGACTTGATTGCTTTTCATACCCCGACCATGACACCCGATCTATGGTCGAACCAGGGCCAAAAGTCATAAACCGAGCGGACTTCGGTTAGAGGGTTGAGTGATCCGAGTCGAATCCGTTACCGTTAGGCATGGCCGAGTTAGACACCGAGGTACGGAACTCGGTGCGGACACTGTTTCGGTGAAATCAACTAGTTCCGCGTACCGGTCCAAATCGAAATCCGTTCTCGAGATTCGAGTGAACATCATCGAAATGGTACGCAGTCATGCCTGAGCTCAAGATGCCCATCAGGGTTGTGCTACTCGGGGCATCTGAGAAAGGCAGCCGCACGCTTCCCGGTTGAACGTTGTCTAGGCCGCCGGTGCCGTTTGGCGGTCGTTTCCGGCGTGCCAGGTTCCCCGGAAGCCGCAATTGCAGTGGTAATCCACGACAACGCTGTCATCCTCGACGCGCAAACCCTCGATGTTGTCGGCAAATAGAAGGACCCTTGATTGGTGAACGGGACAATATGGGGCAAACATCTGACTAATTCCTTTCTAGCTTGTTCTCTTTCCACCACTGCCACATCGCATCGCGAGCGGCTTCAAGGCGGATCGACGACTGTCCGAGCGTGGAGATCGGCGTGGTGGTTGCCACCCGTAGGTCTTGGTGTTGGGACCAAGCCCAGGCGAGATCGTCATAGAGCATGTTGAAGACCCTGGTTCCAGGCTCCGACTGATCGATTTGGTTGTTCATCAACGACCCTCCTTGTAATGGTCTTTCGGCATAACGCTTGTTACACACGTTACCTCAAGATCGGTAAGGAGTCAACACCCTATTGTTCCTTACGGTACGAGTTTTTCGTAGGATTCTTGGAGGATTCGCCGGGATGAAATTCAGTCGACGAAGGTGGATCTATGGGCGAATCAGGATTGCGAAGACGCCCGGCGGATTCTCTGCGAACTGGACGTCGGCACGGGTGTGCAGGTAGTCGACAAGGCCGCGGATGGTCGGCGTGCGAGGCTCGCGACCGTCGCGGAGGACAAACCGCCCTTCAGGCTTCAGAGCGGCCCACCAGCAGTCGAAGAGCTCAATCATCCGATCCGTCGGAAGGACTACGTCGCTGAAGACAACGTCGAATTCACCTTCGGGAACGATGAATGTCTCGGCGTCGGCGGTCACGAGTTTGACCCGCTCCCGCAATCCTGCACGGGTCAACGCATTGTGAAGGGCTTCGTCGTACGGTACCGACGGAGGACCGAAGTTCGTGCTGTTCCACCTCTCGAGGGCACCGTTGTCGATCGACGTCACTTTCGCTCCAGATGCGGCAAGGAGAAACGTCGTGCCGCCCTTGGCCCTTCCGAGCTCGGCAACATTTGGTTCGTCTATTGCTTTGACCGTGTCGTAAAGCCATATTGCCTCTTCCAGCATCAACATCGCCATTCCCCTGTTGGCGTAGTTCGATGACAGCAGCCAGAGCAGGTCCGCGAAATCGTGGTCGGGGTCGACTCGCGGCAAGAGCTCGTCAATTCGAGCAGGGTCGTGGATTTGCCTGGTCCCTAATCGGTGGAGTATCTGATCGCGTGCCGCGTCGTCGTCGAGGACGCCATCGAGGAATCTTCGCAATCGCCCGCTGCTCCCCGCTCGGGTGATCAGTGATGAGACGAACGATGTCGCCACGTTCTTTGACATGTGCCCTCCGTCACCAGCCGCGGCGGAGTTTATGTCCGCCTTGGATGAGTTTCTTAATGATGTTTTCGCGGTTCGATTTAGCCGTGTGGTATCACCGCTCGACTGCCCGGTGAGGGTTTCGATACCCGGTTTGAATGGCTTCCAACCATCAGCCGACCTGCGCAATTCGACACCAAACGGCGGTGGGAATTTCCCGCGGGCATTAGGTTGCCGTTGTGGACCAGACAGCCCGATCTCGCACCGTCATCGTGTTCGATGTGAACGAGACGCTTCTCGATCTCCAGGGCCTCCGCGGCCCGGTCGAGAGTGTCCTCGGTCCCGGGCTCATGCCCTGGTGGTTCACGAAGATGCTGCATCGGACACTCGTTACTTCGATTGCTGGCGTGTACGTTCCATTCGACGAAATCGGGGTGGATGCGCTGATCGCTATCGGCGCCTCGAGGGGAGTCGACATTCCCGTTGAGAAGGCGCGCTCGGTGGTGGCGGGCCTGGATCGATTGGCACCTCACCCCGATGTGGTCCCCGCTCTGGAACTACTAGGGGACGCAGGATTCCGCCTGGCAACATTGACGAACTCGTCTTTGGAGGTACTGGAACGCCAGATGCTCAATTCAGGGCTGGAGCCGTATTTCGAACAGAAGATTTCTGTCGAGGAGGTCGGTGTGTTCAAGCCGTTCGCCGAGACCTACCTGTACGCCTCCGAACGGCTCGGAGTTGGCATCGGAGAGATCCTCCTGGTGGCCGCTCACGATTGGGACGTAAGCGGTGCGATTCACGCTGGGGCGAAAGCCGCATTTGTAGGCCGCAATGGCGTCGCTATGTCGTCGCTTTTGCAACCTCCTGACATTGTTGGACCCGACCTCGTCGCAGTCGCTAAATCAATAATCCACTCCTAGCCGAATCCAAGCCTTCTCCTAATCGACAGTGCGATGATCCGTTCGTAATAGAGGACTGCCGTCATGGCAGTCAATTGATCGGTTGGTGGAGCCGCCACCAGAGAGGTGTGAGAAATGAATCCTTCGCTACCAGTCATACTGCTGACAATTCTCGGGACGGTGATAACCGTTCTCGGAATATTCGCCGCCGGAGACATTCTCGTGGCATCCGTGGGTCTAGCTGCGCTCATCGCTGCTGCTTTGATCGGCGCCTACGAGTCCAAGGTCCAATCGTCGAGCGAAATCGCTCAGCCAGCGTTTGATCGCGAGTAGATACACGACCACGTTGCCGATACGCTCACCGGATGGATCGAGATTGGAAGGCGTTTCCGGAGGAGAACCCGAATCTCGTGGTGGAGGTCGACACGACCGGAGTTGTTCGGTATGCCAATCCCGAGGCACGGGCGCGGTTTCCTGAGATTTTGGAAGAAGGTTGGCGGCACCCGCTCCTGTCCGGCATTCCTTCAGTCGTTGGTGGTTTTGCAACCGGAAGGAGCGAATACGTCTCAAGAGAGGTCAACCTCGAAGAAGGTGTCTTTGAGCAGAAGATCTGTTTCGGTCGAAACGGTTCCGAAACGGTTTTCCGTATTTACGTCCACGATGTAACAGCACTGCGAAACGCGGAAGCAGAAATGGAAAAGCTGGCCAACCGGCTTGCGATGGCCCAGGAAGAAGAACGCCACCGGATTTCCAGGGAGTTACATGACGAGGCAGGGCAGGCCCTGGCAGCCCTGAAACTCTCGATGCAGTTATTGAGAGATGACATCACGGCCGCCAGTCCCCATGTTGCCCCTTCTTTCGATCAGTTGATTGATCTCGTCGAGGCGACCAGGCAGCAGATACGGACGATCGCTCATGATTTGAGACCGCAAGCCCTCGATGCTGTCGGTTTGGATCGCGCTATGGCACAGCTCTGTGCAGATTTCGCAACGATGTCGGCCATGGAGGTCACGTACGAGGGGGTTGATTTGAATCTTTCCGACGCCGAGGAAGTGTGCATCTACCGGGTAGCGCAGGAGGCTCTGGCCAACGTTGCCACGCATGCCAACGCTTCGGCCGTTGCAGTCCGCCTCGATGTTCACGGAGATTGGGTGGAGCTCCGGATCGACGACAATGGCCGCGGATTCGATGTCGAGAAGGTGCTGGCCAGTTCAAGGTCCGGATTGGGGTTGAAGGGAATGAAGGAACGTCTCGAAGTCTTGAGGGGTCAACTCCAGATCGAGTCAGAGTTGGGGATGGGGACCAGAGTGTCAGCAACTCTGTCCGCGCAATGATTCGGGTCGTCATCGCCGAGGATCATCAACTGGTCCGTCAGGGGATCGTCGCCCTTCTCGACCGCGCTCCGGATATCGAAGTGGTTGGTGAGGCGGAGGACGGTTACCGGGCGGTCGAATTGGTGTCCGAGATGAAGCCCGACGTCCTCGTGATGGACGTCTCGATGCCCGGGCGCAACGGGCTGGAAACACTGGAGCACCTCAAAACCCTGGAAGTGAAGGTGGCGGTGGTCATCTTGACGATGCACGCGGAAGCCGCCGTCAAGCAGCGAGCTCTAGACGCCGGCGCAAGCGGTTATGTGGTCAAAGGCTCAATCGCCGATGACCTGATTCGCGCTATCCAAATTGCGAACCAGGGAGGAATATTCGTCGCTCCTGGGGCTGACGCAACAAAATCGGAAGATCGACGGCGCGGGGGCGAGAGCCTCGATCAATTGTCACCTCGCGAGCGTGAGGTCCTTGGGCTTATCGGGGAGGGCCTGACCAATGGTGCCGTCGGGTCAGCGCTCGGGATAAGTGTCAAGACAGTTGAACGCCACCGAACCTCGATCATGAAAAAGCTCGACGCCAGGAATGTGGTTGAACTGATCAGAACGGCGGTGCGCCTCGGGTACATCCGGATCGATGAATGACCCTTCGTATGGGGTGTTGACCTCATACAACTGAGGGAGAGACCCGATTGTGCAGGGTGTTTGGGTCGGAGACAATATCTTCCATGGCTTTGAGAAAGGTATCGGTTGCAGCCGTTGTCTCTGCACTCGTGATGGGAATTGCACTACCTGCAGTTGCCCATGGCGAGAACGACGCCCGTGCGCTCATGCGTGGCGTCGAAGTCGGCCCCTACACAGTGACTCTATGGCAGGTTCTGGGCGACCATGGGAGCACGCTCCCTCCCCACCTCATCATCAGTTTTGAGGACGAGAAGCCGACGGCCGCCGACAAGGTTGAAGTCATAGTCGACAACAGCTCGAGGAGCGCATCGCCTTCTAGTTCGTCACCCGGCTCTTGGGAGACGCCTAACTCGGTGGTCGGGGATCAAGTTGTAGCAGTCGCAATTGAAACGGAGAACGGTCAATGGGCTTCTCCGGCGATCACAGTTCCGAAACTGTTGGGGTCTGCCATTCCGATGCAGATTCTGCTGGCGTTGGCAGTCTTCTTCACGACCGGCGCTGTGTATTGGCTGGCTGGTAGGACGATTCGAATTGTCAGGTTCGCAATGGGCCTGAGACTGGAAAAGGGATAAGGGGTAAGGGAGAGATGGAAAACGTAATTATCGCGAAAGATGGCTTCGTCAAACAAGTCAACACCAAATGGCATGAGGTGGCCTTGTGGGTCTTCATGGCCGTGGTCATTCTGCACTGGGTAGAGCACATCGCCCAAGCGGCTCAGATCTGGATCTTGGACATGCCGAGGCCGGAATCTCTGGGTGGTCTCGGGCTTTTGTTCCCATTTCTGGTGACCTCCGAACTGATGCACTTCACGTTTGCGGTGTTGATGTTCGGCGGTTTGATGCTGCTGCGCCCCGGGTTCCATGGCAAGTCCCGCAAATGGTGGACCGCGTCCACGGCCATCCAGGGCTGGCATCTGATCGAACACACGGCGTTGCTTGCCCAGGTAATTGTGGGTGCCAATCTGTTTGGCTCGCCTGTTCCGTCGAGTTTCCTGCAGCCTCTCATCCCCAGGCCGGAATTGCATCTTCTGTACAACCTTGCGGTTTTTGCACCGATGGTTGTTGGGATGTGGCTGCACACCCGGGAGAGTGAGCACGCTCTGAACGGCTGTGGTTGCGCTGAAGAGCGCAAGGTCGCACCGCAAATCGAAGTGCCAACGATGGCGGGTTAGACCCGCCTTCGACGCTACTTCTTACCGATGTAGTTTCCTTGTCCGAGGGACGCTCTCAGGTCATCAACCCTTTTCTGGATGATTTCCTCGAGGGCGTCCAACGGCAACTGGGTCCCGTCGTCCAAAGTTATGAGGGGGTTCAGCTTCTCGTTGGTGGTCTCGGCGAGTTTGGTCCGGGCATCGCGGGCCTTGCCGGTGGCAAACAGCACCTTCTGGAGCCAGCGGGCTTCGTTCTCTGTATGGCTTTTGATCTGGCGTTCCAGACGCCTTTCGGTCTCGTTCATTGGTTCCCACTATCTCATAGGCCGCACGCCCTCCCGGCCACTGCTGGGCCAAACATAACGCGAAAACCTGGACCGACCGCATCGGGGTCCCCACAGAAACGACCTGCAGCAAGGTAGTTTCTTGCAAAAACCGATACCGTGAGGTGTCCTTGAGCCAAGCAGTCGCCCGCACCATTGTCTTTGTGACATCTGCCTCGGTATTGATCATCGAGATCTTGGCGGGCCGTCTATTGGCGCCATACCTGGGGGTCAGTCTGGAGGTGTTCACGGGGATTATCGGTGTCATCCTCGCCGGAATCTCGCTGGGCGCGTGGCTGGGAGGTAGAGCGGCCGACAGCTTCGAGCCGAAGCGGTTGCCCGGTCCTCTGATGATCGCCGGAGGTCTCGCGGCCATTGCCAGTCCCTCGCTCATTGACCTCCTCGGTCCCGGAGTCGGGGACGGCCCTATATCGATTGTACTCCTGTCCGCGTTGGGCTTCTTTCTACCGGCCGCGTTACTGTCCGCAGTCACTCCGGTTGTGATCAAGATCCGTCTGGGGTCGCTGAGTCAAACCGGAGCCGTTGTGGGTTCGTATTCCGCTATCGGGACGGCCGGGGCGATCCTGGGCACTTTTGTCACGGGGTTCTTCCTGATCGCCGCATTTCCCACGCGCCCAATCGTTGCGGGGCTGGGAATTGGGTTGGTGTTCGGTGGTGCGCTGGTGATCGGAGCCGGGCGCCGGTCGGGAGCACTCGCCTTGCTAGGACTGGCCGCGGTCCTTGGCGGATTGTTGGCACGGGCCGAGGGCCCCTGCCAATTTGAGACCACTTATCACTGTGCCCAAGTCCTGGTCGATTCGAACCGGCCCTCCGGCCGGATCCTGGTCCTCGATCGGGGCTTTAACAGCTATGTCGATCTCGAGGACCCCACGCACCTCGAGTTCAGGTATGCCCGCGTGATGGCGGACGTGATCGAGGCAATTCTTCCGGGAGGTCCCTTGAGCGTATTGTCGATAGGTGGAGGTGGCTTCACATTCCCGGCGTATCTCGATGCCATTCGCACGGGGACCAACCATGTTGTCCTCGAAATCGACTCCGAGTTGGTCGAGATAGGCAAAGCCGAGTTGGGTTTTGCTGACCAGGCTGAGGTCATCGTCGGGGACGCCCGGAGCACGATCGGTGCCACGGCTGCCGGCTCGATCGACCTGGTGATCGGTGACGCTTTCAGTGGTTTGACGGTGCCATGGCATTTGACAACCCTCGAATTTGTCGAATCGATCGAGTCGATCATGCGTCCCGACGGGGTCTACGTCATCAACGTGATCGATTACGGCGACGTCGACTTTGCCCGTTCCACTGCCCGGACTATGCGAGAGGTGTTCGCCTCCGTGGCCGTCATTGCCCCGCCTTCCTATCTGGTTGGCGGCGAGGGGGGAAACTTCGTAGTCGTTGGATCCGGGCAATCGATCAACGCCGAGTCAATCCAGTTGTTGATCGGCAGGCGATCCGGGAACGAGGTAATCATCACTGGCGAGCGCCTTGACGTCTTCATCGCCGATGCCGCGATTCTGCGCGACGACTACGCCCCGGTTGACCAGATGATCGACCACCCGTAAGCCCGACCTACCTGACAATCAATACGTTGCGGTCGGACTCATGGACAACTCCATGACTGACCGATCCGAGGAGCAGGGAGCCGAACGCCCCTCGACCGCGTGATCCAATGACAATCAAGTCGGCCTTGATGTTCTTGGCGTAGTCGACGATCCTTCTGGCTGGGGCACCATCCAAAGTGATCGCGGACTCATTCTCTCGCAAGGGCCCCACGACTTGCCAGACCGCATCGGTCTGGCTTTTGCGGACCGACTCGAAGTCGACCATCGCTCCGGCCGGGACCATGTACGGGTAGATGTAACTGCCTGAGACATAGACGAAGTGTATTTCACCACCTTGGGCAAAATCTCGGACGGCTTGCACGACCTTGTGCGTGTGGTCCGAGCCGTCTACTGCCGCGACTACATTCATTTCAACCTCCTTGTCACCCATTAGAACCATGTCTCGCCTGGGTTGGTAGGGGCGTTGTCCCCGCTCGCTAGTGACGTTCGGCCCTTACGCCAGCAGCTCAGAAGGGCGAGTCTGGTGGGAGACAACAATTCAGGAGCTACTTTGAAACGTCTGCTTGTTCTTGGATCCGGGACTGCCGGAACCATTGTGGTCAACAAGCTCCATCGCCGCCTCCCGACCGATTGGGAGATCCAGGTAGTGGAGCCTCTCGCGCACCACTTGTATCAGCCGGGGCTGCTCTTCATTCCTTTTGGACAAAAGGATCCCGAGGAACTTCATCGGCCAACGCATTCGACCTTGCCGGCCTCGGTCGATCGAATTGTCGCGTCGGTGCTCAGGGTTCTCCCGGACGACAACAAGGTCGAGCTCGATGACGGCACCTCGATCGAATACGACCAGCTGGTAATTGCAACTGGTACATCCACGCGGCCCGAAGAGACCGAAGGGATGACCGGGCCCGGGTGGCGCACCTCGATACACGACTTCTATACATTCGAGGGAGCTAACGCATTGCGGTCTGCTCTTCAGACATTTACCGAAGGACATCTCGTGGTTCATGTTTGTGAGATGCCTATCAAATGCCCGGTGGCGCCACTCGAATTTGCATTTCTCGCTGACGATCACTTCCGCAAGCGCGGGATACGGGATCAAGTGAAGATCACATACGTTACGCCATTGTCCGGTGCATTTACCAAGCCCGTAGCGGCAGCCCACCTCGGCGACATGTTGTCGAAGCGGGACATCGAACTTGAGTCCGACTTCTACGTCGAAAGGATCTCCTCGTCGAGTCTCGTGTCTTACGACGATCGGGTCATTGATTTCGACCTCCTCGTAACTGTGCCGATCAATATGGGAGCGCGTTTTGTCGGCGAGTCTGGCTTGGGTGACGAACTCGACTTCGTAAAAGTCGATGCTGGCACATTCCTGGCTGACGGATACACCAACGTCTTTGCCCTTGGAGATGCCGCCGGACTTCCCACGTCAAAGGCCGGGTCCGTTGCGCACTTCGCCGCCGATGTTTTTGTCGAGAACTTTTTGGAGCACATCCAGGGACGGCCGATGAAGCGGCAGTTTGACGGTCACGCCAATTGCTTTGTTGAGTCCGGCAACGGGAAGGCTCTACTCATCGATTTCAACTATCAGACCGAGCCTCTGCCGGGCAAATACCCGGTGGCCAACATCGGCCCTCTATCGCTGATGAAGGAAACCCGGGCCAATCATTGGGGAAAGCTTGCGTTTGAAAAACTGTATTGGCACGTGCTCCTCCCTGGGAGGTCGCTGCCGGTGCCCAACGAAATGTCAATGGCCGGGAAGATTCCGGTAGATACCAATGGAGGAAGCTCGCAATGAGCGATGTCATGGTCGCTGGGCGACCAATTCAAGTCAATGAAGAGGGCTTCTTGACCGATCCCGAACAATGGGACGAATCGGTCGGGGAGATCCTGGCTTCGAACATAGGAATCGAGCTGACCGATGCGCACTGGGCAGCAATCAGGTTTGCTCGAAGCGATTACGTCGCTGAGGGTGCCACCCCGACCTTACGTCGGATGGCTCAGGTCGGCGACGTCTCCACCAAGGAGATGTTCGCGCTGTTTCCCAAGAAGCCGGCCAAGAAGATGGCGTATGTGGCCGGACTACCCAAGCCAGTCGGCTGCGTCTGAGAGAGGCTTTCATGACCACAACAACACTCGATTCGCTACCGGTGCCGGACCTCGATTCGGCAGATGAGGGCGGGCGAAAGCTGAGCATTATCTGCTCGAAGGGCTCGCTCGACATGGCTTACCCGGGTTTGGTACTGGCGAATGCCGCACTTGGTGAGGGTGTCGAGACCCACTTGTTCTTCACATTCTGGGGCTTCGACATCATTAACAAGGAGACGATGGCTCATCTCAAATTCACTCCGGTTGGGAACCCCGCCACCCACATGCCCCCATCGCTGATGGGACTTCCCGGAATGACCTCATTCGCCACTCACATGATGAAAAAGCAGATGGAGGGAATAGACATACCTGACATTCCCGAATTCCTCGAGATGATCACCGACGCCGGTGGGCACCTTTGGGGTTGTCGGATGTCGGCCGATATGCAGCATCTCGAAGCTGATGACCTTTACGACAGAGTAGAGGGCATCATTTCGGCTGCTGATTTCATCGAGCTGTCGGAAGGTTCACAGATCATTTTTGTCTGAAGCCAACCGGGTTCGCAGCACCGGGCGAGTTGACGCGATGAGTTGCCAGGTGCTTGTGGAGACATCGACTGGAAAGGGGGCCCGATAGCGGGCCCCCTTTCCGTACGACTATTCGTGCGAGATGGCCTTGAGAACGTCGAGACGAGATGCCTTTCGGGCCGGGCCGACTGCAGCCAGGATCCCTGCCAGGGCGGCAACTATCAACCAGATGCCTAACTGGATCACCGGGAGTGAGAAGCTCCCGAGGCCTTGGTCAGCCAGTGACGCTGTGACACCCCAGCCGATGCCCGTACCGATCACGATGCCGAGCAAAGCGCCGAACAGAGCAGTGATGATTGCCTCGCGGCGGATCATTTGGCGGACCTGTCGCCGGATCATCCCAATTGCACGGAGCAGACCGATCTCACGGGTCCGTTCCACAATGGAGAGCGCCAGCGTGTTGGCGATGCCGAGAACGGCGATCACGAGAGCCAGACCGAGCAGCCCGGAGAAGAGTGCGACCAACTGGTCGACGCCTTCCTCGGCTTCGGTGATCTGGTCTGACTTGGTATTGATGTCGATAGTTGGAAACTCGGCAAGGGCTGTCGCGACTGCCTCGCGCCCCACTTCGAGATCGACACCCTCGCCAAGATCGGCGAAGGCGATTGCGATGTCGTCTCCGACGTGTTTGATGAACACATCGTCGCTGATCATGTAGTTGCCAAACGTCGGGTCCTCGAAAGTCCCGACGATTGTCGTAATGATGGTGGTCCCATCAAGGTACTCGACGTCGACCATATCGCCAACAGATCGGCCGGTGGTGTCGAGAACGTTGACCTGGACCATCATCCCGTCACCAATTCCCGAGACGTCAACCGACGGTTTAGCGTCATAAACCGCTCCAACCGTTGCCGGTTCGACACCCAAGACGTTGACCTCGTTGCCGTCGATGGAGACAATCCCGGTCCTAATCGGGGAAACGACCTCCACTTCGTCGACCTCTTTGAGAAGACCGACCGCCACAGGACTCACCCCAACGGTGAAGTTGGTAGAAGCGAACGCCAGATCGGCGGGAAAAGCTTCTTCCAGAGTGTCGCCAACCGACGATTTGATAGTTGCGGCGAATATCGAGACGAAGGCCACCAGCGCCACTCCAACCATCAATGCCGAAGCTGTTGATGCGGTTCGTCGGGGCTGCCTTGCCGTATTGTCACGGGCCAACTTCCCGGTGATTCCCCGGAACGGGGCCGAGATGGCCCTGGAGAAGGGAATAGCCACGAGCGGGGCCAGGGTCGACATGCCCAGGAACACCCCCACAGCGCCGCCGCTCACCAACAGCAGCGAAGAGCCGGTTTGTACCAGCAGACCAATCGCCATGGCGGCTATTCCCGACCCGGAGAGAACCGATCCCAAAATCGCGCGATTTCTCAGCGACTTGCGACCCGTCCGGGCGACGGGCTCGGAAAGCGCTGCCACCGGAGCGATTCTCGATGCCTTGAGGGCAGGAAGGATCGCGGCGATGGTCGTTACCACAACTCCGACGATCAATGAAACCACAACGGTCCGCAGTTCGAGCGTCAACGGGCCGTCAGGTAGACCGACGCCGACGGCATCTAGGCCGGACTTGATCAAGCCGGCGACGCCGATTCCGGCCAGCACACCCACGGCTGAAGCTATTAACCCGATAGCCAGCGCTTCGAACAACACGCTGAGAGTGACCTGACGACTCGAAGCACCAACCGCTCGGAAGAGCGCCAATTCTCTGGTGCGTTGCGCCACGGTTATGCGGAAGGTGTTCTGGATTACGAAAGCTCCGACAAACACGGCCACTCCGGCGAACGCCAATAGGGCGGTGCTGAGGAAACCAAGTCCCTCAGTGATGCCGTCGAGCTGTTCCTGGGTCTGCTGTTCTCCGGTGACCACCTCGAGTCCCGATGGCACGATCTCTACGAGGGATGCAACCAGGTCGGTGTTATCGACTCCATCTGCTGCGACCACGTCGATAGCCGTGAGACGGCCCTCGAGGCCAAATACCCTTTGTGCCTCATCGAGAGTGAAGGCGGTAAGTGTTGCCCCGGCGAGGTTGTCCTCCGTTCCGAAATTCGCCAAGCCCACGATCGTGTAACTGTCGAGGCCCTGCTCCGTCTGTACTTTCACCACATCGCCAACAGATAGCTCGTTAGCTGTCGCAGTAGCCACGTCGATGGCGATTTCGTCGTCATCGGCAGGTGCGCGACCGTTCTCTTCGGTGATACGAAGTGAGTTCAGCGAAGGGACGTCCACCCAGCTGAACCCGAGTGTTGGGGGACCCTGTCCGCCGATTGGCTCACCCTCGCCGTCGATGATCTGAGCGAAACCACCGACACTGCCTGCGGCCACTTCCACACTCTCGGCGTCAAGAACTTGTTGTAGTAGCCCCTGATCCATTGATGCGTCGGCGGCGCCAAAGTCGTCGACATCGGGGCGAACGGTTGCATCGACCCCGGCGAAGACATCGCTGAACAGGTTCTCAAATCTGGCGTCGATGGTGTCGGTGAAGACAAATGAGCCTGCGACGAAAGCCACACCAAGGACAATTGACATCGCCGTCATCATCAGCCGGAGCTTGTGAGCGAAAAGGCTCTTGAGCGAAGCGCGAAACATGACTAAGCCCCCAGCTTCTTCATGTAGTCGATTACCGATTCCGTCGTTGGGTCGTCCATTTGTCCCACGACCTTTCCGTCCTCGAGAAACACCACTCGATCGGCATAGCTCGCCGAGACCGGGTCATGGGTCACCATGACGATGGTCTGATCGAACTCACGCACCGCCTGGCGCATGAACTCGAGTAGTTGGGCTCCAGATTTCGAGTCGAGGTTGCCCGATGGCTCGTCAGCGAAGACAATGTCCGGCTTGGTGACCAAAGCGCGAGCCGCGGCCACTCTCTGCTGCTGGCCGCCCGACAATTCCGAGGGACGGTGGTGGAGACGGTCGGCGAGCCCAACCGTGGACACCACGGTGTCAAACCATCCCGAATCTGGGGCTTCCCCAGCAATCGAGAGCGGCAATAAGATGTTCTCCTCGGCGGTGAGCGTCGGGATGAGGTTGAACGACTGGAATACGAATCCGATTTTTGATCGCCGAATCTCAGTCAGAGGGCGGTCTTTCAGCGTGGTGAGGTCGACGTCGCCGATGAAGGTCTGGCCCGAGTCGAGCGTGTCGAGACCTGCCAGGGTGTGCAGCAAAGTCGACTTGCCAGATCCCGACGGGCCCATAATCGCGGTGAATCGGCCCTGCTCGAAGTCGATCGAGACTCCATCGAGCGCCCTGACCTGGGTCTCACCTTCTCCGTAGATCTTCACCCCGTCTCTCATATGGGCGGCGATCCCACTCGTTACTTTGCTGTCTGTGAGCGTCATTACTTTTCTCCTGTTTGGAAACTCGTCTAATCATCGGACATGAGTGGCGAAACGTCATCGGGCTGTGGAGGGTTGTCCGAGACGTCCGGGCGGATGATGCGACCCCATCCTCTCATCCGTGAGGATGATGGATCACTGCCCGGGGTTCACCAACCCGGCTTCGTACGCCGCAACCACAGCTTGGACTCGATCACGCAATTGAAGCTTGGTGAGGAGATGTGACACATGGCTCTTGACGGTGGCCTCCGAAACGAACAACTCGTCGGCGATCTCCGCATTGGAGAGACCTCTGGCGATTTGTATGAGCACTTCGCGCTCACGCTCGGTCAAGTCGTCCAAGCCCTCGATGACGGGCGGCTCCGGTCGGGCGGCGAACTCGTCGATGAGGCGACGGGTGACCGACGGGGCGATGAGGGCATGACCGGAAGCGACAGTGCGCACGGCGTCAATGAGGGCGTCGGCGTCGGCATCCTTGAGCAGAAACCCGCTCGCTCCGCTCTTCAATGCGGAATAGACGTAGTCATCGAGGTCGAAGGTGGTCAAAATGACAACCTTTACGTCCTGGTTCTCATCGTGGATGAGACGTGTGGCCGCGATGCCATCCATCACCGGCATCCGGATATCCATAAGGACCACATCGGGCTTCTCGCGCAAAGCGAGGCGGACCGCCTCCTTGCCGGTTGCCGCCTCCGCAACGACCAAAAGGTCGGGCTCGGATTCCAGGATCATTTTCAGCCCAGAGCGGACCATTGCTTGATCGTCAACGAGCAAGATATCGATCATGTTTGATAGGGGATTGTCGCATGAACCCGGTATCCACCTCCGGGTTGGGGGCCGGCGCCGAACGTGCCGTTGAGGACAGCGATCCGCTCTCTCATCCCGATGATCCCATGGCCGTCTCCTGTTTGCGTTGTACCCGCACCCCGGCCGTTGTCGGTGATGGCTAGTTCAAGCGCATGGTCGCCGTGGAACAGTGAGACCTCGGCAGCGGCCTTGGGCCCGGCATGGCGAGCGACATTTGTAAGCGATTCCTGGACAATTCGATACACAGCGAGCCCGACGCTCTCCGCTACGGCAGGGGCGGATCCTTCGATTCGAAGTCCCACCTCCAATCCTGCGGCCTGCATCCTGTCCACGAGATCGGGAACCTCTCCAAAACCGGGGAGGGGGGTCATCTCGGAAGGTACACCGTCGGTCCGCAAGAGCCCGACCATCCGACGCATCTCTGTGAGGGCCGAATGACCGGCGCCTTTAATGGTCTGCAGTGCTTCGGTTACACGAGGGTCGATGTCTTTGGCGATACGGCTGGCACCCTCTGCTTGCAGGGTCATAACGGTCATCTGGTGAGCCACAACATCATGAAGCTCCCGGGCGATTCGAGCCCGTTCTTCGGCAACAGCTTCAGCAGCTTTCATCTCCTGGTCTCGTTCGGCTTGATCTGCTCGCGCCTGGAGTTGTTCGAACCTTCTCCTCCGCTCGTGGACTTCCCGGCCGAGGTAGAGGGGAGCACCGGCGAACAGCGAGGTAGCAATGACGTCTCCGAACCCTACCGATTCCAAGGTGAGGGCTCCTGCCGCGGTGAATACGGTGACGAAAACCACGTACGGAAACCCGATGCGAGAGGATCGATCGGCAGGCAACTCTGTCCCGATGGCGTGGACAGCGAGCACGATTCCGGCAGCAGCGAGAGTGTTTGGGTAGTCGAGGATTCGGTCAATGACGAAACTTGTCGACACCACCGCCAGGACAACAACCGGCCAGCGCCGCCTGAAGGCGATCGGCAATGCTTGGAATGCGATCAACGCCATGTTCCAGCCGTCGGCCTGCCGGGAGAAGATCTGCTCGGCAGGGAGATCGCTGATCTCGATCCGGCTCACTAAACCGAGAGCAAAAAGGGCGATCGCCAGCGTGGCGTCGATTGCTCCTGGTGAAAAACGTCTCGGCCGATCGGTCATGGGTAAAGGCTAGGAGCGCGCACCATGACGACGCATCGTTCTCAAGGATGATTGGGCCTCGGTCCTAAGGGCGAGACGGTCAGCGGCTCACGTATCGCTCAGGGCAGGGATTACCTCTTTGGCAAACAGTTCGATGCCGCTGCTGTCATAGGCAGCATCGGCAAAGTTGATAATTGCGTAACCCATCCCAGCTGCCTGCCACTCCTCCAGGTCGGCGATCACTTTCTCCGGCGTGCCCGAATGGGCCCGGTATTGATTGGCTAATCCCTCGGCCCTCTCGGTGGACACGTAACGACCAACTTCGTTGGCCAGCCATGCGATCTTCTCGTCGGCCTCTTGCTGCGTGGGTGTGCAGAAGACGTTGAAGTTGGAAGATCGAATGATCGAGTCGAAGTCGGTGCCGACGTCGGCGCAATGTTCTTTCAGGACCTCTGATTTGTGTACGAACTCGTCGAGTTCGATGCCGAAGTTGGTGTACTGGGCGTGCCGGGCGGCGATATTGAGCGTGAGCTGCTCTCCGCCACCCGCGATCCAGAAAGGTATGTGCGGTTTCTGGATCGGCTTAGGCTGGCTTATCGCACCGTCGAGTTGGTAGTACTTGCCTTCGTACGTCACGGTCTCCTCGGTCCACATCGCCTTCATGATCTCAACACCTTCACGAAGCATGCCGATGCGCTCTGATGGTTTGAGGAAAGGGTAGCCGTAACCATCGTGCTCGTGCTCGTACCAACCAGCCCCGATCCCCATTTCCAATCGACCTCCGGAGATGACATCGATCGATGCGGCAACTTTCGCAAGGTAGGACGGTGGGCGGTAGGTGTTGCACGTGCACATCTGGCCCAGCCTCACCCTTTCAGTAACCGCTGCCAGCGCTGCCATCAGGGTCCACGCCTCGTAGGTGACTTCCTGCGTCGGTTCCGGGATCGTGTGGAAGTGGTCGTAAACCCAGAGGGACTCATACCCCGCCACCTCGATGGTTCGGGCAACATCGGTCATCGTTTGCCAGTGGTCTTCGACGGGAATCCCGACCAGGTCGTGACGCCATCCTTGCGGGACAAATGCTCCAAATTTCATGCTGTGACCGTAGTGGATTCACCCGACATCGATCCGCAGCGACACCTCCAGTTTCGAGAACCTGAACCGGGAATCAGATGAGACTCGCGTAGTCGGCACCTTGATCGGCTTTTGGGCGTCGACGGTTCGATCTGACAGCTGTTTGACGATCTCGCGGTACGTGTCGCTCATTGCAGCTTTCCTCGGTCAATCGGAAGGAGCATTCGCCATGCCCGAACGGGGCCGGGCATCACAAACGCGTGAAGGTGCCGCCCGAGGTCGGGCGGCACCTTCACTTCACCGATCAGATCACGGCGCCTGGAAGACGGCAGCCTGGAACAGTCGGCAGATATTGGGGCCAACGGCACCATCGGCGAGGGCCGAGGCCGGATAGATTGCCGGGAATGGACTGGAGTCCGAGCACCCTCCGCGATATGACCGAATCATTCCGGGCATGAACTCGCTAAGAGCTTGGCCGTGATCATTCACCACCAGGTGAATCTCAGCCCCGTGACTGTCAGTCAAGGCTCGACCCGGGAACCAACCCGCCAGCGGACCTTCGCTCAACGACCCGGTGAGGTTCGACTCGCCGGTCGGCCCAGCTACCACTCCCGTCCCGTACAAGACTTGAGACTCGGTGGCCGGGTTCAAGAGGATGTCTGTCGGAGTGCAGCCTGCCGGGTCGCAGGCCGATGGGTTATCCACGACCACTACCCATAACGTGTAGGCGTTGCCAGGGGTCATGTTCCTAGAACGGAACAGGTAGGACACGCCATTGTCGTCCCGGACCAACCGGGCATATGCACCTGCAACCGGCCCGGTGTTGCCCAAGGCTGCCTGCTGGGCGTGCCAATTGACTCCGGTGACTGTTGCCGTGGTGTCTGCTGCTGCTGTAGCAGCAAAGAGTCCCGAGACCATCGCCACCACCGCGAGCACGAATAGTTTCCTATTCATTTCTTCTCCTCATCGCTCTGGGAGCCTTGTTCGGGGCTCCGAACTGGTCGTTGGAAGGCAATACCGCTCATGGCTACCTCAGGGACTGAGCCGCTGTGCTCACTCCCGTGGCCCGAGGTTCGACCTTCTCTCATGCGGTATTTATATCTGGCGTCGACACCGGTGTCATCCGTGCTCAACACGGATTCGCATGCGCTCCGCACGCGGAAGAATTCTGTCGCTATTCCGCCCTCAGATGCGTTAAGTTTCAACCAGATGGATCAGCTGGAGAGGGCCGGTATCACGGTCCGAGAGCGTGAAGTGCTTTTCCTGCTCGGACAGCGATTGACAAACGCAGAGATCGGTGAGCGACTCTTCATTTCGGTGCGAACAGTCGAGAGTCATGTCTCGTCATTGTTGAGAAAACTCGGGGCCGACAGTCGTTTGGATCTCGCCGAATACAAAGCAGTCGCTGCACTTCGCGGATTCCCGGTCCCTACTACCCGGCTGATCGGGCGCGAGAGCCAATTGAAGGTTCTAAGGGATCAGATTCTGTCTTCTCGTCTCGTGACGCTCACCGGCAGCGGCGGTTCGGGCAAAACCCGAATGGCGATAGCCGTTGCAACGAGCGTGGCGGAGGACTTCTCGGACGGAGCAGTCTTCCTCGACTGCAGCGCACTCAGCGATCCTCTTTTGGTAGCTTCGACTCTTGCCGGCAATCTCGGGGTGCAATTGGGTGGCGGGAGCACCACGCTGGAGGAACGAGATTCCGAAATAGTGGCTCTGATGAGCGACTACGAAACCCTCGTAGTTTTCGATAATTGCGAGCATCTCCTGGAGCCGGTCTCGCACTTGATCTCCCGGTTGATCCAAGCGTGTCCAGGCGTCAGAGTCTTGGCAACGTCTCGGGAGGCATTCGGGCTTCCCGGCGAGAACATTCATGTGGTGCCGCCGCTGCAATTGCCTCAGAGCCTGGCCGACTCGGAACGCGCGGAAGCCGTGGTGCTCTTTCGCGAGCGCGCAAAGGCACTGCGATCGGATCTCGATTTGGTCGGTGCCGACGCCGAGGCGGCAATAAGCATATGTACGACCTTGGATGGGCTTCCATTGGCCATTGAGTTGGCGGCTGTCCAACTGGTACATCTGACGCCGGCAGAGGTGGTGCGCCACCTCAACAATCGATTCAATCTCCTTACCGGACGACGTTCCGACACTCCCCGGCAGGCCACACTCAAAGCGACGATCGATTGGTCCTACGACCTGCTGACTGACGAAGAGCAAACCCTTTTCGCGCGCCTCGGCATCTTCGTCGGATGGTTCAGTGGACAGGCGGCGTCCTCGGTTTGCATGGTTGAATCCGGGACCCCTCTCGAGTTCCAAAGCCTCATCGGAGGCCTCATCTGGAAGTCTCTTCTGTCGGTGTCGACATTCGATTCCTCGTCGCGATACCGGATGCTGGAGAGCGTCCGGGCATATGCGGAAGAGAAGCTCTACGAGTCAGGAGAGCACGGCCTCATGTCCCGGCGTCACTGCCAATGGTGTATCGATTTCGCGGAGGATGCTGCACCCAACCTGATCGGAGAAGACCGGGCCACGTGGCTTCGGAAATTCCATGAGGAGATCCCGAACCTTCGATCTGGGCTTGCCTGGGCCATCTCGAACAATGAGGCTGACATGGCGGCCGCTTTGTTCGCCGCGATGTGGCGGTACTGGCATATGCACGGAGATATCGCCGAGGGCCGCCGACGGGGCGCCGAGGTCCTCGAAATGCCCGGAATGCCTGATGGGGCCAGGGCTCGATCGCTGGAGGCTGCAGGCGGGTTGGCTTGGTGGGGCGGTGACATGGATGCGTCGAGCACCGTCTACGAGGAAGCTTTGCTGATCGCTCGTTCCAACGACGATCCAGCCGTATTGGCGAATGCGCTCTACAACGCAGCATTCCCTAACGGATATGGGGGACGGGGTGAGCTGGCACTTGCGTACCTCGAGGAGGCTCGTGCCATCTACGAGAATCTTGGGGACGAGCTTGGGATTGCCAAGTGCGTCTGGGGCTGGGGTGCTTGTGCACAAGCGATGGAGATGAACGAAGAGGCTCGGTCGAAACTCGAACAGGCACTGCAGATGTTTGAGCCTCTCGACGATGTCTTCATGCTGGCGTGGGCACACAGGATGCTGGGGTCGCTGCTGCTCCGACTTGGTCAGTTGGCAGAGGCCAAACCCCATCTCGAAGCCGGATTACGTCTTTTCGACTCAGCCGGAGACATTTCCGGGATTGTTCTCCATCTGCGCGACTTCGCGCAGATGGCCATCGATCAAGGTGACAGCCGAAGGGCCATGGTTCTGATTGGGGCGCTAGGGGCAATCCAGGAGACAAGCGGGATCGACCTGGTGCAAGCCATCAGTCAGGAAATCAAGGGTCTCGAAGGGATATCTGAGGAATTGGGGCCGATTGAGACTGAAACTCTGCTGCGCCAGGGGCATGAGATGACCCGTGACGAGGCGATTGGTTTTGCGACAGATCAGGGCCGTCCGAGATGAAGGCCCTGATCCTTATCAGCGTCAGTTCCCGTTAGGGAGCGACCGTCGTCGTGGTCAGATCGGCGAGGGTTGTCGTTGTGGTCAGATCCGTGGGAGTTGTGTTATTGGGGTCGTCGGGGCTTGCATCACAAGCGGTCAGAGCGAGCGCTGCTGACATTGCGAGTGCCACGATCGTCCGTGACATTTTCTTGGATTTTTGCATTTGCTTCTCCTATTGAGTTGCGGACGCCACGAGGACGTCCAACTCAAGCCCATTACCCGTCACGGGAATGCGATAAACCCCATCTTTCCAAATAGGACGTCGATAAAGCAGAGTGCTGCACCCATCTACCCCTGTTCGTGCCTGCTTTGAGATGTGGTCTCCAGGAGCGCTCGCACTTCTTCGGTAGAGGTCTGTTCAAAGTCGCGGTACCAGTAGCCGACGGCGATGAAAGGCTCTGGTTCGATGAGACAGACGATCTGGTCTACGTTCCCTGCCAGCGACTCGGCCACCTCGGGTGGTGCAACCGGAACTGCGACAACGATGCGGGACGGTTCGCTTAATCTGGCAACGGCAACGGCCACCCGCATCGAAGCGCCGGTGGCCAAACCGTCGTCGACGATCACAGCGTCCCTTCCGGCAATGTCCAGAGCTCCTCTGATGCCGAGCTCAGTTTGGAGGTGACTGAGAACGATGCGTTCCCTTTCGATTGCCGTTTGCACCGTCTCGTCGTCGATGGCCAACTGCCCGATAATCGACTCATTTCGGATCAGTTCGCCCCCCTGGCCAATGGCCCCCATCGATAGCTCTTCATGTCCCGGAACTCCGACCTTGCGCACTACCAGGGCCTTTAAGGGGGCACCGAGCGCCCTTGCGATTTCAAAAGCCACGGGGATTCCGCCGCGGGGAAGCCCAAGCACGACCGGGTGATCGAGGCTTGACGGATCGATAGCCATGGCCAACAGTTTTCCGGCGTCGAAGCGGTTGGTGAATCTTCTCATGTCCTTGTATTGAAGGTACCCGTTTGAGCACTCAGGTCATCTGACTCCGGTATGAGAAATCGACCGACATGGCCTTCAGCCGGGTGCTTTGATTCTCCGGATGTTCGAAGCCCTGATATCCCAACGCTTGCTCATCCGGCCATTCGTCGCCGAAGATGCAGCTGATTTGGCGTCAAGACGGAGTCACCCGGACGTGGCCCGGTATCAGAACTGGGCGACGCCATTCACACTCTCACAGGCCGAAGAGCTTGTCGCCGATCTCGTCGGGATGGAGGGACCTAGCGAGGGTGAATGGTGGATGGCTGTTGTGTGCGACAGGATCAGCGGCACAACTCTCGGTGATTTGGCCCTGCATCTGTCCTCCGACGGCCACACCGCTGAGGTTGGCTACACCTTATTCACCGACAACTGGGGCAAAGGGTATGCGGTCGAAGCGGTGGGTAGGCTCGTCGAGTATCTCTTCGAGGTCCGCGATGTGACTCGCGTATTCGGAATGTTGCATCCGGACAACCCTGCCTCGGCGATGGTGATGGAGAGGAACGGTTTCCTCTTCGAGGGACACACCAGGTCTTCGTTCTGGCTTGGAGACGACTGTTCCGATGACTGGATCTACGGTTTGTTACGTCCTGATTGGGAAGAGTGGTTGAACCGGCCGACCGGCAAGCCTGATTCGGTCGGCTTGGTAGAGGTCACCGTCGAGAACGAGCGCGTCGTCTCCCGGCTCAAGACCCACAAGACCCAAGAGAGTTTCGTGGCCCCCATGGCGTGGTCTTTCACTGATGCGTTGTTCCCCGAATTCGTCGATGGCGCGCAGTTAGAGCCATGGATGAGAGCCATCGACGCAGATGGTGAGATAGTGGGCTTTGTCATGCTTGCAATGCGAACGGAGGCACACCCTGAGCCATACTTGTGGCGCCTCCTGATCGACCGTATGCATCAACGGCGAGGGATCGGGGGGCGGGTGCTCGACCTGATCGCCGAGGAATGTCGGGTAATGGGGGACAAGACCCTTCTGACCAGCTGGACCGAAGGAAAGGGCTCACCGCGCCCGTTCTATGAGCGCCACGGCTTCGTGCCGACAGGTGAAATCATCGATGACGAAACCGAGGCCCGCTGGGCCTTTGACTGACCCGGCTCACCCGGACTCCTCGCTACAGTCGCGCAGATGCTCGTCACGATGGTTGTGGAAATCCCCAAGGGCAGTCGCAACAAGTATGAAATGGATCACGAGTCCGGCGAGATCTTCTTGGATCGGATGCTCTTCACGGCGACGCGATACCCGGCTGACTATGGGTTCATTCCCAACACTTTGGCCGAAGACGACGATCCGCTCGACGTCATGGCTCTCGTGTCCGAGCCGACATTTCCCGGGTGCCGGATCAGAGTCAGGCCCATCGGTGTTTTCTTGATGGAAGATCAGGGCAAGGCCGATCACAAGATTCTCGGTGTTCCAGACGGCGACCCGCTATGGCGTGATGCTCGCGGGCTCGACGATGTGCCCGGTCACCTTCTCCGGGAGTTCGAGCACTTTTTCGCGGTATACAAAGATCTCGAGGACAAGAAGACGGCGACTCTCGGCTGGAGCGGGGTCGAAGAGGCACACCACGTAATCGAAGCAGCCTTAAAGGCCCATAACCCTGATCAGTGACATGCTTCGGACGCCGGAGGAAGGTCGATTGTCCCTTTCTCCCAACTCCCGTTCACCACCTGCGCCACGACATCTTGAATCCTCCCGACATCTGGTTTGGGAAGTCCTAGCGCGGTTATCTCCCCACTCCGATAATCAAGGTCGAAGCCGATAACCGTTGTCCGATCACTGCTCACATTTGGTGCAAAGTTGATCAGGTACGGGAGGTCATTGAATGGGATGTCGGTTGCCATATACCGTTCCATGACATTGAGCAATCGGGGGAGTCGTGACATAAGCGTCAGAGGACTGGCTTCTTCCACGAGAGCGTTGATAACACATCGCTGGCGAGCCATCCTGACGTAGTCGTTGCTGCCTGTCCGACTCCTCGAATAGGCGAGGGCCAGATCGCCATCTAGCCGTTGGATCCCCGGCCCAAAGGTCATCATCTCGTACCCGCCCGTCTCAGTGTCATAAAGAGGTGCGTCAAAAGTGGTCGGATTGGAGACCGTCACACCACCCAGAGCGTCCACCAGCTCGACGAACCCGATCATGTCGATCAGCACGTAGTGATCGATAGGGATGCCCAACAGGGTCTCGGTGACATCTCTGAGAGCACTGATTCCGGTGTCCGGACCGTCGAAACCGTCGGGATTGCGTTGGCCCCACATGTAGACCTCGTTGAGAATGCCGGAGCCGAGTCCGGGAAACTCGGTTCCATCGCTGAACTCGAAGCCGGCAAGGTTCCGGGGAAGACTGAAAATCGCTGTATCCCCTGTGGCTGTATTGACGCTGACGACCATCATTGAATCAGTACGTAGGCCTCCGCGCCCGGGGCCGGCATCACCACCCATGAGCAACACCGTAAAACGGTCGGTACCCAGTGGGATTGTTGTGGTCGTCGTTGTCGTTGTGCTTGGTTCGGTGGGGATCGACCATGCTGGAACCAGCGGTAACGGAGGCACAGTGGAAGTTGTCGTTGTAGGGAGGGTTGTGGCCTGGGCCGTCAGAATCTGATCAGACGGGAAGACCTTCAGGATGGTGGATCTGGCTTCGAGTCCGACATAGCCCAACCCGATGTGAGGAACCAAGGTGAAGAGCGCCAACGAGGCGATGCCGAAGCCGATAAGTTTCCCACCCGCCCGTCTCCAGGCATCGGCGGCCGCCATCACGCGAATGAAGCCGAAAACAACGTTTATCGCTATGAGGACTAGGAGAAGGTCCGGGTCTGTGACGAACTGCAGGAGCTGGGTGCTGTCCGCCGCACGCGTCGCCAGCACTGCAGCGGCAAGCATTCCGATTGTTCCGGTCAACAGGATCCAACCGGACGCGATGGCACCAACCAGGATCTGGCCCAGCCCGGGGAGGACTGAAGAGGCGATACCGGCGGCAGCCGGTGACGAGTGCCGTTTCACAAGCTGACAACGGCGGCGCCGATGATTCAGTTCCTGAGCGGGCTCCCTCGACAGCGAGCTCGACCGTCAGGTTCGCTTGGCTGCCCTCTTGTATTGGCGTATCGAAAGCGGGACAAAAATCGCCAGGATTATGACTACCCAGATCAGTGTATAAAGCACCGGGTTTTGCAGTGGCCAAACCTCCGGTTCCGGTGTGAGCGCCGGGATATTGCCGAACAACTCTCTCGTCGCCTGGGTGACAGCTGACACCGGGTTCCACTCGGCGAAAGTCTTCAGCACTGCCGGAAGATTGTCCACAGGCACAAATGTGTTGGCTATGAAGGTCAGCGGGAATATCACCATGAACGATGCATTGTTGATCACTTCGACGCTCGGGACGAGAAGACCCACAAACGCCATGACCCACGAAAAGGCGTACGCGATTAGCAATAGGAGACCAAACCCGACTATTGCGTCGGTCACTGAGGTCCTGATTCTCCAGCCCACGAGCAGTCCGGTTCCGGCCATGATCGCCACGGACAACACGTTGTAGATGATGTCGCTCGTGGTTCGACCGACAAGTACGGCGGAACGTGACATCGGCAAGGATCGGAACCGATCGATGATGCCCTTCTGCATGTCCTCGGCGAGGCCGGCTCCTGTGAAAGTGGCCCCGAAGATCACCGTCTGGGCGAGGATTCCCGCGATCAAGAATTCCCGGTATGAACCACCCGGAACGTCTATGGCGCTGCCAAAAACGTAAGCGAACAGCAAGACGAACATGATTGGTGATAACAAGACGAAGACGAGTATCTCAGGGACTCGCTTGATCTTGATCACGTTGCGCCTGGCAATCACTGCTCCGTCTTGCAGGGCCTGAACGACACTTGTCATGAGCTGACCTCCTTTGTGACCGGGATCTCTTCCTCGGCTTTATGTCCCGTGAGACTCAGAAAGACGTCATCGAGCGTGGGACGCCGCAGACCCACGTCCTGCACCTCGACACCCGCCGCATCTAGCTCTCGCAGTGCCCGAGTCAACACCTGGGCACCTCCGCTGATCGGGATCGTCAGTTCGCGGCCATGCTCATCTATCTGAATCTCGCCAACTGCGAGGTGGGAGAGAACCTCGTGGGCCCGGGTCAGGTCGGCAACGTTCGCCATTACTGCTTCGATGCGTTCACCACCGACCTTGTCTTTCAATTGATCGGCGGTGCCCTTTGCGATCTCACGCCCGTGATCGATGACCACGATCTCGTCGGCGAGATGGTCGGCCTCTTCCAGGTACTGAGTCGTGAGCAGCAGGGTTGTGCCCCCGGCCACCAAACCGCGTATGACCGCCCACAAGTCGATCCGACTACGAGGGTCGAGGCCGGTCGTTGGCTCATCGAGAAATAGGACAGGGGGCTCGGCTACGAGTGCTGCGGCAACGTCGAGGCGACGTCGCATGCCCCCCGAGTATGTCTTGACCGGTCGGTTTGCTGCATCGGCCAGGTCGAATTGCTCGAGGAGTTTGCGGGCCTGAGATCGCGAACGTTCCTTCCCGAGGTGATAGAGGCGGCCGATCATGTCGAGATTCTCATAGCCCGTGAGGTGCTCGTCCACGGCCGCGAACTGCCCCGAGAGGCCGATCAACTTTCTGACTTCCCCCGGGCTTCGAAAGACGTCCGCACCGGCGACGCTGGCTGTTCCTTCATCAGGCTCGAGCAGGGTTGTGAGGATGGAGACCGCGGTCGTCTTGCCCGCCCCATTTGGCCCGAGGAGACCCAAGATGGTTCCCTCCTCTACCTGGAGGTCCAGGCCGTCCAGGGCGGTCACATCTCCATAACGCTTTACGAGCCCGGTAGCTTCGATGATTCTTGCCATTGGTTAACTGTCCTTTTCTCCGTCGACAGGCGACGATACCGGTAGCCACCGACAGGAAATCGTGAATAAGCGAGTCAGTCAGCCAGGGGGCCAGCCACGATATCAGCGATCTGTCCCAAGGTGTTCACCTGTCACGGGCTCGGTCGGTCCGAGGTCCCGTCCGATCCGGCCAGCCAGGTCAACCATGGCCTGAAGATGCGGCCGGGTGGCTTGGGTCGATTGGATCAACCTTGTTGGTGCCGCAAAGCGGGCCCTTGACGCTTCACGAGCAAGCACCTATTTGATATGTTTCAATTGTGGAGAAGTCTCGTGAGGACCCGAGCGCACACATTGCCTCCCTTTCCGACGAATTCCGGGACGACATGCGAACCCTGGATTCGGCGATTTCAGAAGTGATGGGCGGGCTGGCGCGCGATATGTGGAAAGGCAAGTTCTGGGGTGGGAGTGACCAGGCCATCATTGGCTACGGCGACTATACCTATGAGCGGACCGGAAAAAAGGTCGTCGAGTGGTTCATGGTTGGACTGGCGGCTCAGAAGGACTACATGAGCGTTTATGTGAACGCCGTCGAAGATAGTGTCTATCTCGCTGAGAAGTACAAGGATCGCCTGGGGAAAGTGAGCGTCGGAAAAGCCAGCATCAGCTTCAGGCGTTTAGCCGAGGTGGACCTCGATGTCTTGCTCGAGCTCATTGCGAAGGTCCGCCAGATCATGACCGGACCCGGCGACGGCACAACGCCGGCGGATTAGGGACCATCGCCCATTTGCCGTCGCCCTGGTTTGTAGGAGAATCGGGCTAGCAGAAAGGATCTCTCATCGTTGTCGTCGTTGCTGTAGACGGGTCGGAGCACACCCAAAAGGTCAAGGAAGTGGCTCTTGGCCTTTCGCCGGACTCATCGTTGCACTTCGTGCACGTCGCCGAGTCGTACATCTATCCGTCGATGGTCGCTGACGGGGTCGTGATCGACCTTGCCGCGGTTCGGGACCGACAGAGGACTGAGGTCTGGGAAGCTGTCGGCGACCTCCCTGCAGGCACGGAGAAGGTCGATCTCGATGGCCCGATAGCCCAGACCATCGTCGGATACGCGAAGAAGGTCGGTGCCACCCTGATCGTCATCGGGTCGCGGGGCCGGGGAGCTTTCGGATCACTGGTCCTGGGCTCAGTCAGTCAGGGAGTAGTTCACTCCGCGGAGTGCAGCGTGCTCATCGCCAAATAACTCAGGCTCAGCTGTCTCCAGGGAGCTGGATCTGGACAGTCTGTCCACCCCATCCGTTGACCAGATCGCGTCCTTCGATGATCACGGTGTCGATGCTGTCGGGGATTGGCACACTCGTTAGGGATCGAGTGAAGGGTTGTTCACTGGCGTGATCATGCAATAGCTCGCGGACCCCGTACACGGTTCCGTCAGCGCTTTTTACCCTCCAGGCGTCGGCGTACCTCGCCGGCGAGTCGTACGGCGACGAGATCGTCACTTCAAACGCATAGGTTCCACCAGGCTCATTGCTGGCCGATGCATCTATGACGTCGGGGAACTGTTGGTCCTGTGGGGTCGACGAGCTTTCTTCTGGACTCCGGTCTCCAGGTGCGCAAGCGAATATTAGGACCAAGATCAGCGATGTGGCTCTACCCCTTGTCATTCTGGCTCCGATCATACGAGGCAGGCCACCTTTGGCCCGACGACTGAACGAAAAGACGATCGGGGCGAGGTTTAGTCGCCCCGATCTCCCTGGGAGGGTGGTTGTCGGTCGTAAAGACCAACATTTCGTTTGTACCGCTTCACCCATAACACGGGCATAAACGCCCATCGTCTAATCAATCGATACCGCCGTTCCGCGAACCGTGATGCCGCCAGAGGTCGGTATTTCGACCGTGAGAAGACTCAACCTCCCCATGACCTCGCCCTGTCGGATGGTTATGGTCGAAGGGTTTGCGATCAGGCCGGCGTTTCGAAGGTAACCCCCGAGCGCCGCGGCGGATGCGCCAGTGGCGGGATCCTCAACCACCCCGCCGACCGGGAACGGGTTGCGAGAATGAAAACTCGTCTCGTCCTCGCGCCAGACCAACTGCAGGGTCGTTAGGTCTTCGGCGAGCATGAGCCTTTTGAGCCGGTCGAAGTCGTAGTCGAGCCGATCGAGCCGGTCCCGGTTCGACACGGCGAATATCAAATGGCGGGCACCGGCGAATCCAACTGCTGGGGGAATTGCCGGATCCAGCTCATCGCGGCGCCAACCCAGCGCCGCCAACGCGTCATCGATCACACCGTCATCGGGGAATTGATGTGAAGGTGACACCGACGTCAGGGCAGCCTCCATCCGGTTGTTGACGAGCGCCACATCGACGCTGACATCGCCCGCTATCGTCGCGAACTGATACGTCCCTTGGCCGACGGTCTCGCCAAGAACTACACCGCCCGACTCTGATCGGAACGGCGAGCTCCGGGTTCGCAAGCCCTACATCTCGTGTGGTGCCTGCTCCGAGGACGGACAGCGTTGCGAGAGCCTTCTCAGTCGCATCCCGGAGCCACATCTCCGGTTCATCGATCCCGGGTGTTTCATTCAACCATTTGAGAAGTCTGAGGCGCTGGCGAGCCGCAATCTTCTTCGTCGAAGAGGCGTGAGCCGATTCGGTCACTGATGGAGTCATCACCCAAAGGGTGCGCCTCATTGCGTGGTGGCGAATCAGGGCCCGGTCCTGGTACAAAGCTTGCTCGACGGCAGAAATCGAAGGCTTCTGCATTCGCGTCACCGCTGAGAGGAAGACCGAGACGGGGTCGGATGAATGCAGGGCCAGGACGGCGTCAGCGATGGCCGGCAGTTCGTTGGAGCGACGACCCGGTGCGAGGAGATGTCGGCGGCCGATCAGGGAGCGTCGGCGCTCGTCAGTGATTCTGGGCAATGCCATTCAGGGACTTTCCCAGAAGGGCATTTGTCCGACAACCTATGACAGCAAAACCGGGGGATTTAGTCCCGCCAGCAAGGGTCCTACGTCCGTAGCCGTGCCCCCCAACCAGTCGTAGCGTCATGAGAAAAGGGAGTTTCTTCATGAGAGTTCAAGATTTGATGACACGACAGCTTGTGACCACCTCGCCTGGAGCGTCACTCAAGGAGGCGGCCCGACTGATGATGCATCACAAGGTCAGCGGTCTCCCGGTGGTTGATGAGAGCGGCCGACTGATTGGAGTCGTGTCCGAAACCGATGTCGCGCATCAGGAGTCGATAAGACGTCCAGGCAGCACCTTCCTGTCGATGTTTCGCTCGACCGAAGTCAAGGCGGTGGTCGTCGGCGACGCCATGACCACGAAACTGGTAACGGTGGGCCCTGCGGCAGACCATGCCGAAGCTGCGCGAATCATGGAGTCGGCGCACGTCAAGAGGCTCCCTGTTGTCGCTTCCGACGGGAAGCTTCTCGGCCTCATCAGCCGGTCTGACCTCTTGAAGGTATTTGCCCGCGATGACCAGCAGATCGTTGCTGAGATCGAATCCGATGTCATCAAGCGAATTCTGTGGCTTGACGCCAAGGCCGTGGCGGTTGCCGCCGTCGACGGACAGGTCTCCATGGTTGGAACTGTCCCAACGAGGTCTGACGCCCGGATTCTGGAAGAGATGGCGCGACGCATCGATGGTGTGACTCGAATCGATGTGTCCCGGCTCGACTATGACGTCGACGACTCAAAGAGAGCGGAAACCCCTCTTTCCGGGGGTCTGCACAAGCCCAACTGGTAACCGGCTACCACTCTTCGGGATCGGGTGCGGCCGCTTCGAGCCGAGCGACATAGGCTGCGGCCTCGCTGCGATTGCTCATCCCCATTTTGGTGAGGATTGACGACACATAGTTCTTAACAGTCTTCTCCGCGAGAAACATGGTCTCGGCAATTTGCCGATTGGTGAGCCCTTCGGCGATGTGCCCGATGAGGACACGCTCTTGCTCCGTCAGCTTCTCGAGGAGTGGATCCTCTCGTTTTCCCGTTCGAAGCCGGTCGAATAGACGTTCCACCATCGATGGGTCGAGGAGCGACTCACCAGACGCGACTTTTCGCAGGTTGTCGACAAGCTCGGTTCCCTTGATTCGTTTGAGGACATACCCTGACGCTCCCGCCATGATCGATGCCATCAAAGCTTCCTCGTCGGCGTACGACGTCAGCATCATCACCTTGACATCGGGAAATCGATCGCGGATCTCACGACAAGCTTCGATTCCGGACTTATCTTGCATCCGCACATCCATGATTACCACGGAGGGCTCATCGAGCCCGGTTCGCCGCACCGCCTCATCGCCGGACCCGGCTTCTCCAACGACCTCGATATCGTCGTGCGCCGCCAACATTGCCATCAGGCCTTGACGGACGATCTCGTGATCGTCGACTATGAGCACTCTGGTGGTTGACATCACATCAGGGTAAACCGTTGTCACAGCAGCGGCGCCGGGCGGTACCCTGCGATGGTGGCGAATCCAATTCCTGCCAAACGCTTTTCAGCGCTCACCGATGCACTCGCCTTGCTCGTGAGTATCACCGACCTCGAACAACTTCTTGGCAGAATCGTGGAGACCGCACGCGAGACAACCGGGGCTGCATTTGCCGCACTTGGCGTCATCGGCGAACACAGGACGCTGACCGAGTTCGTCCATCGTGGGATCGGAGTCGAGTTGGTCAGGCGGATTGGTCACCTACCTGAGGGTCGAGGTGTTCTGGGCACACTGATCAAGGAGCGACGGACCATCAAGCTCGACGATCTCGCCAATCACCCTGATTCGGTCGGTTTTCCTGAGCATCATCCATCTATGACGGCATTCCTCGGGGTTCCGGTTGGCATCCATGATGACGCGTTCGGGAACCTCTACCTCACCGAGAAGCAGGGTGGTTTCACAGATGAAGATGTGCAACTGGTGGAAGCACTTGCAGCGATCGCCGGGGCGGCCGTTGAGAACGCACGTCTTCGAACGCGATTGGAGGGCCTGGCCGTGAGTGAAGACCGGCAGCGAATTGGTCGGGACCTCCACGACTCGATAATTCAGGATCTATTCGGCACCGGTCTCGAACTCCAGGGCATCGCCGGCCGAATAGCCGAAGAGGAGGCAAGAAAGCGGGTCGACGACGCCGTCGACCGAATAGACAGAACCATCGACGACCTTCGTGGAATTGTCTCCAATCTGAGCAGATCGGTCGAGTCGGGATCTGTCGCTGAGACATTGCGAAATCAATTGGATCCGTTGGTGAAGCCCTACGAAGCGAAACTCAACCTGACAGTCATACCCCCGGGCCTCCGGATGGGGCCGGCCAGTTCTGATGCCCTAATCCCGATCGTCACCGAGGCCGCTTCAAATGCACTCCGTCATTCGGGGACTGGATCTCTGGACGTACGGGTCGAGGTGTTGGGAAGCAAAACCTTGTTGTCGATTACCGATCACGGCTCGGGATTCGATCCGGACCGGGTCGCAAAAGGCATGGGGCTGAAGAACCTAAAGGACCGAGTGGCTGCCCTCGGCGGGGAGGTCTCGGTGCGCTCCGTAATTGGCGTCGGGACGGCTGTAGAAGTTTCTATTCCGGCGGACCCGGAGGCTGGGCGAGCTGGAGGTTCTTGAGGGCGGTAGATACCCGTGCGACCCAATCGGCAACTGTCAGGTGGGCGATGCGGCCCAACAGCAGACGGTCGAGCAGGTCTCCCACCCAGCCAAACGGCGGGTCATAGGACGCCCTAAACCTCAGGATGGTGTGAGCCGCCGGGGCCGAGATAGCTTGCAACTCGCCTTCGAGCTTGGGAAATAGCGATTGGGCCCCCGTCGCTCTCCACGTCACGGGAATCGCAAGGCCGTGAGTGGAAATGCGCGGTTTCCCCAATTCAACGACGATCTCCTTTGCGATTGGGGCATCCGGGCCGACTTTCACACGTAGTTCCTCGCCATGGCGATATGCGGCCTCGCCTAAGCCTTCGAGCGCGGAGGTGGCGCCGATGAGAGCACGTTCGACGACTCCGACCGGCAAGTCGATATCTACTTCGTGTTCAACAAACACGTCACTGACCGGCTAACGCCCAAAGGAGGTCTTTGATGCTGATCATTCCTACGAGAGTCCCATTTCGGGTCACCGGCAGATGCCGGTAGCCGGTGGCGTTCAGCCAGTCCGTAGCGTCGGCGACTTCAGTGTCGATATCGACGGTGTCAGGGCTGTGCGTCATGATTCTCGATATCGGAACGTCAAAGTTTGATTCCTCGGCAACCAGCCTGACCATGTCCCTGTCAGTGACCAGGCCGACGAACTGGTCTTCCTCCATGACTGCGATTGAACCGACATGCTCCGCTTCCATCAGCCTTGCCGCGGCTCTGGACGTGGTTTCGGGGCTGCATGTGATGAGTGGCCCTGGGACAAGTTCGGTGAGATTCATCTTCATGATTCCTTTCGTTGGCGTTACAGACGCCCGGGTCGAGTCGGTATTGAGAACCAGCTTCCCGAGGTACGTCCGGAGATTTCGTTTAGTTGGACTGCAACGATGATCCCCGGCTCAGGCATCGGCGGTCGGGCCCCACCCGAAAGCGGGGAACCGATCTGCTCCGAGTACTTGGCGAGCAATTGGGATATGACAATGCTGGCCCTGTCGCTGTCCGTCACCTCGCGGGCCTCGCCGGCAGCAATCGCGCATTCCCATTTCCCGTCAATCACCCGCATCACCTCGATGGAGACTGATGGGACCTTTCTGAGTGCGTCGACCCGGCGGCCTGCGCCGGTGCGGAAACAGAAGTCGTCGCCGATCATCACGAAGGAAACCGGTGTCACATAGGGCACACCGGCATCGACGACGCCGATGTGTGCGACTTTCTCTGTCGCCAGTATCTGAGCAGCCTCTTCGCGGCTGAGTTCATCCATATCCCCAACTTAGGGGTCGCCTTCCCACATCTATAGGGACTTTCGCACTGTTGAACCGGGACCTTTCGCCCTACGTCCGGCAAGCCGCGGGCAGAACCATTGGGTCAGAACCAATGGAATGGGCGCACAGACCTGTCGCCTTTCCCGAAACCAGGAGAATCAAGTGACACAAAGTCAGGGATCGGAACCCGTTCGAGCCCACCCTCATTGGACGCTCAGTTCGATGGCCGTCGTGGGACTGGTGGTGGCGTTGGTGGCGATGGTTATCGGAATCTCGGCCATGGCCATCACGGCAAGTCGTAATTCAGTCGACGACGGCCTCGTTGCCCAAATGATCGACGAGCAGTTGGGTAATGGGACGAATGTCTCGCTTGGAGCCGGGGGAGGCGATGTCATACCTGCCCTGATACCCAAGGATCAGCTGCCCACAGCGACTGATCTCGCGACATCTACGGCACCAAACGTTCCGCCGAGGCCCGATCGCGCCGAACAAGCCATCGTCGAGGTCCACTTTGAAGTGGTTGAAGGGGTTTCTGTCATCGACCCCGAGACGGGCGTGGAGTATGAGACCTGGGGCTACAAGGTTCTGGATGCACCCGATGGCGGCATCGTGGTGGGGACCCCGGGACCAATGATCCGGGCCCGCGTCGGTGACGTGTTCCGCTTCACCATTACCAACCCGGCAGGCAATACCCACCCGCACAATGTGGATTTTCATGCGGTCACCGGCCAGGGTGGTGGTGCTGCTGATACCACCGTTGCACCGGGAGAGACCACAACCATCGAGGCGAGACTCCTATACCCGGGCTTCTTCATGTACCACTGTGCATACGGCGATGTTCCGGTCCATATCTCGCACGGGATGGTCGGCGGGATATTGGTCGACCCGGCCAGCCCTCTCCCCGAAGTCGAGAAGGAGTGGTACATCGTTCAGTCCGAGTACTACACAGATGGCACCGAGCCCGGATTGGTGGACACGGATCGATCTGCCATCACGAGCGAAGAGCCAACCTACGTCGTATTCAACGGCGCCAAGGGAGCTATAGCCGGCGACAACGCCCTGCAGATGAACGTTGGCGAGACTGCCCGGATCTACTTCGTCAACGCCGGACTCAATCTGATCTCGAGCTTTCATCCAATCGGGTCCCATTGGGACAAGGTGTACCAGGAGGCGGCCCTGCTCAACGCGCCACTCCGTGGTTCACAAACCACCCTGGTGCCCGCCGGGGGAGGCACCATCGTCGAGTTGATCGGCCAGGTGCCTCAAACTGTGATCCTCGTCGACCATGCTCTGTCGCGCACGTTCGACAAGGGCGCCCTCGGCATGATCGTTATCAGTGGTGCCGAGAACCCCGAGATCTTCTCAGCCGGAGAGGCCAATGCCCCTGACCCCGATGTAACAACTACAACCGCTCCTCAGAGTGCAGATCAGGCGGGTGTGTCGATTGTCCAGGGAGCGGGCAACTTCCAGGAGGCCGACGCCCCCGATGAGTTCGCCGATTCGGAGAGCCTGGTTGATTACGACATCAACGTGCTCACCGTCAAAGTCGGGACCACGGTCACATGGACCAACGACGACAACATGTTGCACACCGTGACTGCCGTCGACGGCTCCTTCGACTCGGGATTCTTCGATAACGGGGAGACGTTTACGTATACCTTCACCGAGGTGGGTGAGTTCGAGTACTTCTGCCTTCCCCATCCATGGATGCGGGCCATGGTGATCGTCGAGGAGTGAAGTTCTCTCAGAGGCTCGGGGGACGGACCGCCGTCCGTCCCCAGGGCTGTCCGTCAGTTGACGCTGAGGTCGAGGCCTTCGAGGAGCTGGCGCACTCTGTCCTCGATCTCATCTCTTACCGATCGGACTCCGTCGATGTCAAGAGTGGACGGGTCGTCGAGGTCCCAGTCGAGGTACGTCTTACCGGGAAAGATCGGGCAAGTATCACCACAGCCCATAGTCACCACGACGTCGGCGGACTCAATTCCCTCGTCACTCCATTTCTCGGGTACAAACCTGCTGATGTCAATGCCTACCTCGGCCATGACGGCCACAGCCATCGGGTTCACCTGATCCGCTGGCTCGGAGCCGCCGGAGAAGACGCCAACGTGCTCGCCGCCGAGGTGTCTCGTCCACCCGGCCGCCATCTGAGACCTTCCGGCATTGTGGACACACAAGAAAAGGACGCTCGGTTTGTCGGTCGATGTCATCGAAGGCCATGTTACGGCCAGCCCGCTCCGATAGCCCAAGAGCGGTGATTACCTTTCACGCCATGGGCGAACCATCCTGTTTCGTGTCGTCGACCTGTTTGAGCTGTGGCCAGGTCCTGGTCGGTGTGGATCAGGAGAAGGAGATCTGTGTCCATTGCGGGAAGCCAGTCGACGGGTCGGAGCCGAGGTGAAGGACATAAACGTTCGCCGGGCATCCCGCTTGCACAAGCACCTCTATCAGTTGAGTAATGGACGGTTTGGCGATCGCTTGGTCAATAACGACATGCTCTTGCTGACCACAATCGGGACCAAAACGGGCAAACGGCACACCATCCCGCTCCTTTATCTGGAGGACCGGGCAGGGCTCGTGATCGTGGCTTCTTATGGGGGGCGCGCGCATCATCCGCAGTGGTATCTGAACCTGGTGGCGGAGCCGGCGGTCGATGTGCAGATCGGTGCGACGATAACGGCGGTGAATGCTCGCATCACAGATGGGGAGGAGAGAGCTCACCTGTGGACCTGCGTAGTTGCTGCCTATCCCGGTTACGCCACCTATCAAGACCGAACTGGCCGCGAGATTCCTCTCGTGGTTCTCGAGCCCATCTGAAAGCAGATCCCCACATCTTCGGCTTGATGCCGGTGATCCGCTGCATCAGCGCCGCCACTTCCAGAGCGTCTTCTCTTCTCTGGTCGTTCTCAACCGAACTGAGAAAGTCGGCCACACTGGCATCGGTCTTCTTGGTTTTGTTCTCGGCCACCGGTCGCTCCTTTGGTCCCTTTCTTCTTGATGGCTTTTTCTCACCGCCTATGTCGGGCGGCTCAACTCTTTCTCCTTGAGATGCGCGCAGACCATATGAGTGCGAAGCCGATCGCGACGATGGTCACGAGGACTACCAAAGAGCCAACAGCCACCTCACCGTACGAGCTTGGGCTCCGCGGATCGAGGAATGGATAAGGGTACCAATCGGCGAGAGGGCCCCTAATGAGTGTGTAGGTCAGGTAGGCCGCTGGGAAAGCAAGCCAGGACAACAGACTTCTTCGGTCAACCCTGTCGGTGGCGGGGTTCACCATCCAGTCGACGACCACGAAGAGAGGCCCAATTCCGTGGATAATCCAGTCGATCCACGGCTCACTCACCCCGACATCCGTTTCGAGTGGCAGGAGAATTGTCACGTAGACGATTCCCATTACCGCCATGTACAACGTTGCAGCGCCCCGCCACGTCGTGCGACGGCGGCTGTCAGCTACCGGGTTGAGGACAAGAATCATCAGAACTGCGGCAGCGCCCACGTTGCTCAGAACTGTGAAGTAGCTGAAGAAATTCGCTGCCCGAAAGGTGGCGATCCCGGTGCCTATGAAAAACTGGGTGGCAAGAGCCAGCACGATTGCGACGGCCATGGCGAGCCGTAGAACGCGCCAGACGTCGCGTGATCTGGCGGCCTGTTCGGTCATTTCGCCAAGCTATTAGGCCCTTCTGGCCGCTTTTCCCCACTCGGACGACGGCTCTTCTGGTGCTCCTGATGTACTGTCATGCCGGACATGGAGGTGTGGAATTGAAGCGTCTAATTGGTGTGTTGGTTACAGCCCTCGGCATTTGGGTTGCCGTGGCGTTGGTCCCTGGACTGCATTTTGACGGTGACTGGCTGCCGTTCCTGCTCGTTGCGCTGATCTTCTCGGTTGTCAACACGATCCTCAAGCCAATCGTGAAGCTCTTCAGCCTGCCATTCATCCTGGTCACGTTCGGATTGTTCTTGCTTGTCGTCAACGCCCTAATGCTTCAGATCACGTTGTGGATAGCGGCGCCGGATCGCCTGGATCTCGGAATCACCTCAGACGGCTTTTTCTGGGCGACCTTCTTGGGAGCCCTCGTGATCAGTTTCGTTCAGATGGTCGTCAACTCCTTCATCGACGCCGAGTAGCCCGTGCGGTGACCCGCAGAGGATCAGTCCTGGCTTGAAAGGTCGCGGTGGACATGGCGGCCATCGCTGGGTTGATGCGCCGGATCGTCCAGGAAGAGGCGTTTGCCTTGAACGTGGAGGAGATTTGGCCCATACGCTGCTGTGAGGTTGTCAACGGTGAGAACCTCATCGGGTGCACCGGATGCCACGACACGATTGGCCAACAACACGACGTGGTCAGCGACCTGGGCTTCGGCAAGATCATGTGTGGTCATGATGATCGTGCATCCATCGGCCTGTTCATTGTGGATCACGGCATCGATCGCCTGCGCAGAGGGCAGGTCCAACCCGGTCAACGGCTCGTCGAGTAGAAGAACGTCGTGATCTTGTGCCAGACCCTGGGCAACGAATACCCGCTGCTTTTGCCCACCTGACAGTTCGGAGAGATGGCGGTTGGTGAGTCGGGACAGATCCATTCGAGCGATCGCTTGGTTGATGGCGGTTCGGTCGGCGTCGCTCATCTGGCCCGGCCATCGCGAGGAGCCATATCTGCCCATGGCCACGACCTCGCGAACTGTCACCGGCAACGACTCGTTGACCTTGGTCGATTGCAGGACATAGGCGATGCGAGGTTGGGAAACTGAGGCTGGTGTGAAGCCAAGGGAGCCGGCCGCCGGGGTGACCAGGCCGGCTATAGCGTTCAGCAGAGTGGACTTGCCGGAGCCGTTTGGCCCGATCAGGCATGTGATCTGGCCACCGGGTATCTCAAAGGTCGATTCTGCGATGACAACTTTTGATCCGTATGAGAGTTCGAGGTCCTCTGCGACGATTGAGTTCACCTCTGGCACCTATGACATAACCCGTCGATCTCCAGAGAGTGATCGCTGACGTCGAAATTCGCTCCACCAGCCAGGGTGCTCACGAGCACCTCGAGTTGTCTTTCATGCTCTACGTCGATCTCAATGTCGTCAACAGTGCCACATCGGGTGCACACCAGATGGTGATGATGCCCGGTCAGCCATTCCGCCAACTCGTATCGGGTCAGACCCTGACCCGAGTGATGGGTGCTGACCACTCCTGACTCATTCATGACTGCGAGAGTCCGATAGAGCGACGACAAGGGAACAGAAACCTCCAGTGATTCCTGGATTTCGGTAACCGTCATGGGTCCTTCCCCATTCACGAGGCCGGCAACAACCGATCGTCGCCCTTTGGTGAATCGCACATCCTTGTCAGCGAGTCGTTTGGCGATTTGTTGGTCGAGCTGGGGGTGTGGCATCAGTTGTGAAGGGAGTGTAGTCTGATAATAAGAATCATTCTCATTATAGGTAGGAATTCGAGAAATGACCAACGGACCCGGCCGTCTGATCACGAAGACACTCTTGTTCACGGTGCTCCTGCCCGTCGCCGCATGCAGTTCCGACTCTGGAGGCGACACGCCCACGGTGGTCGCTACAACAACGATGTTGGCCGACATCGTTCGAAATGTTGTGGCAGACGATGTCGATGTTGAGATCCTGATTGGGGTGGGAGTAGATCCTCACGAGTTTTCTCCATCCTCACAACAAGCTGCGTCGATTGTCTCCGCCGACCTCGTGGTAGCCAACGGCCTCGGTCTCGAAGCCGGTCTCGCCGACGTCCTTACCGAAGCAGTCGAGACAGGCGCCAACGTGATATTTGTCGGCGAACATGTGGAGCCATTGGAGTTTGGTGGTGCCGACGCCGGGCCTTGCAAGATCTCTGATGATCACACCGCGGATGGTTGTGACCCTCACTTCTGGATGGATCCGTCCCGGGTCGCCCTCGCCTCTCACGCCATCGCCCAAGCTCTTGATGATGCCGGTCTCGTGGGCCCTTGGGTTGCGAGAGCGTCAGCCTACGAATCGGCGATCAGCGAAGTCGATAGCGAGATCTTCGATATTTTCGATGCGATCCCGGCCGAATCGCGATTGCTGGTCACGAATCATGATTCGCTGGGATATTTTGCCCGTCGGTACGGTTTCGAGGTGGTCGGGGTGATCATTCCCGGTGGTTCGACCCTCGGTGACCCCAGTTCTGCAGAACTTGCAAAACTTGTTGCGCTGATCAACGGGCGGGGGGTCAGGGCAATCTTCGTCGATAGTCCTGATTCCACTGCACTTGCTGACGCACTGGCGGCCGAATTGGATGATCAGGTGGCGGTTGTCCCTCTGTATGGCGGGAGTCTCGGACCTGAAGATTCGGAAGCCCGTTCGCTGACCGGCATGTTGCTGGTCGATGCCTCGGTGATCGCGAAGGCTCTCCGTTAGCGTGAGCCTCATGCAGTGGTTTCTGGAGCCTTTCGAACTCGCCCTCCAACAACGAGCGTTGGTCGGTGGTTCCCTTGCTGCAATAGCTGCAGCCGTCGTAGGCACCTGGGTCGTCATCAGAGGAATGAGCTTTTTGGGAGACGCCCTTGTTCACGGGGTCGTCCCGGGCATTGCCCTGGCGATCCTCCTCGACTTCAGTGTTCTGGTTGGCGCCGCCTTGGCCGCCGTAGTGATGATCACCGGTATCAATCTTGTGCATCGCCAGGCCTCCTTCTCAGAAGACACCGGGATCGGATTGTTGTTTGTCGGAATGCTGGCTCTCGGAGTGATCCTCATTAGCCGCACGGATTCGTTCGCTGGAAGTCTCACAGCAGTTCTCTTCGGCGATGCTTTGGGAGTTACGAGCCAGGACCTGGCGGTGCTCGCAGTGGTCGCCGTCGTCACGGTGCTCGGTTCCGTCCTTTTTTACCGCTCATTCCTGGTTCTCTCATTCAACGAGCAGAAGGCCCAACTCCTACGGCTCAGGCCGAAACTCGCTCATGTGGTCCTGTTGTCACTGATCACGATCGCGGTGGTGGGATCCTTTCAAACTGTTGGAACACTCTTGGTTTTCGGGTTGCTTGTCGGCCCCCCGGCAACGGCAGCACTCATGGTGAGAAAGGTGCCGACGATGATGCTGACCTCAGCCCTCATCGGAGTCGGCTCCGTTGTCGTCGGGTTGATAGTCAGCTATCACGCCAATACGTCGGGCTCGGCGACTATGGCCATTGTCCCGATCATCTTGTTCTTCGTAGTGCTGACGATCCGCAACATCGGTCTGCTGAACCGATTCCGGGATCATCCGGCTTCGACGAGAGCCTGAAGTACGGACAAAGGGACATTTCCCCTTCCGATGATGAGATCATGGAAGGCGGCGAGCGACTCGGGCTCGGTGACTCGCACTCCGAGCTCATCACGCATTTCCAAAATCGCCAACATCCCAACCATGTAGGCGGTCGCTTGCCCCGGGTATAGGATATATCTGTCGACCTCATGGTTGTACTTTGGCCCGCCCATGATCTCCGTCATCGTTGCCACCGCCTCATCTCTGTTCCATCCCAGATGATGAATCCCGGTGTCGACAACGAGACGAGCTGCGCGGAGTAGCTCGAAATCGAGACGTCCGAAGTCGGATTGCGGATCTCCCTCGTACAGCCCGACGTCGTGTGCAAGTCGTTCGGCGTAGAAGGCCCAGCCTTCTACCTGGCCCGTCGTAGTCAGGAATCGGAGGGGTGACGGAAGATCTAGCTCCTGGGCCAGGGCCACCTGATAGTGGTGGCCCGGGACTGTCTCGTGGTAGGCGAGCGACCTCATCGTGTACAGCGGCGCCTCCCTCCCTCCGGTGCCTACATGGAACGACCCCGGTCGTGATCCATCCACTGACGGGCCGACGTAGAACGCAACCGGGGCGGGATCCGCCACCACTTTCAGGGGGGCTGTGGGTTTGGAATGAAAGTACGGGGCAAAGTCATCGTAGGCATCTGAGATGATCCCTTCGTAGATCGCCGCCGAGTCGACGCCACGGACAAATCCCGCGTCGCTGGCGATCTCCGAGCGCAGGTCGCCAATGCCGACATCGGAGAGGCCAAGGTCTTCGCCGAGTCGGATCATCTCGGCCGTGATGCGATCGACCTCTCGCCAACCGAGATCATGTACTTCGATGGGCGTCATGTCCGTTGATGTGTGGAAACTGAGCAGCGCCTCGTAGTACCCGCTTCCGTCGGGGACCCTGTCGAGACTCACTACCCCAGTGGTGAGCGGGCGAATCTCCTCCAGATAGGCGATGAGCTCCAGCCAAGCAGGCGTGAATGCCTGCTCTATGGCCGATTCGGCTGTCGCCAGATATTGGTCAACCGTCGCCCGATTAAGGCCTAGCTCCCCGACCCGGAGCTCGAAAGATTGGAAGATGGGGGTCTGGCTCGCATTGCCATCTGCGATGTCGGATTGGAGCTGGTCGATCGTGATATCCACGACGTACCTTGGTGGGAGAACTCCCAACTCGGTCGAATCTCTCATGTTGGCGATGACCTGATCGACCTGGGCGTCAATCCGGCTGAGCCGGGCGATGTAGTCGTCGACCTGATTTCGGTTGGAGATAGTGTGCACTTCGGTGAAAAGTGAGATGACGCCCTGGTTGTAGCTCGTCAGAAGAAAGTGGACCGGCCACTCGTGGAGGCGATACGGGTAGAGCTCCAGCTGATGTTCGAGGTACCACTGATAGGCCAACCTGGTCGCTATCTGATCTTCGGTCAGCAGATGGAGTGGGTAGCTCCGTAGCTGGTCGAGCACCCCACTCTGCATGTCGCGAGTGGCGACCGCGTATTCGCCGGATAGATCGTTGAGACGATCGTCTCGCATCCCGAACTCGGCACCGATCCCCAGCTCGGTCACCGTCTGGGGCGATCTTGTGACCAGCATTCGGAAAGATCCTTCGACGTACGCGTCAAAGTCGGGGTTGGTCAGGTCGGCGCTTGTAGTGGTAGATGGAACGGACAGCGTCGTGGTTGAACCCGGGATGGGCTGAACTTCGGTCCCGACGGTGCAGCCACTGAGGGCGCTCATTACAAGCAGCAGCGCAGCTAATCGAATGACCATCGTTAGACAATGCGCCGCGACGGGGGGAACATGTCGAGTAACAAGGCCCCAGGGACCGGTTCCAAGACGGTTCGCCGGGTCGCTTCCTCGAACCATCGTCGATGTCGACGCGACCACTAGGTTCTGCCCATGACCAACGTCATCGAGCAGCGTCGTCTCGAGCGGCTTCTCTTGACGGCGCTTATCTTCGTGTTGGGGTTCCAGGTGATGCGCTTTCTGTTCGCATCGCTCACGTGGTACCTGCGTGACACATTGGGCATTGGCGTCATCGACCTCGTGCCGATCTCGCTGGCGCCGTTCGTGCTTGGTGCTCTCCTGCCGATCCTTTCACGGTTTATCCCGGTCAAGCGAGCGTTCTGGCTAGGTGTTGCCTTGCTGGTTGGCTCCCGGTTTCTGATCCAGCTCACGGGCCAACCAGGTCTGGACTACTGGGCGGCTTCGGTGGCAACTCTCGCCTTCGTCGGTCTGACCCCCTTTTTGCTCTCCCTGGGGAGGGAGCCTTTCGTCGGTGGCATTCTCTTGGGTCTGGCCGTCGACTCCGCGATCAAGGGTCTCGGATTCAGCCTCGATATCGCTTTTCAACCAGGTTGGCGTGCAGTCATTGCAGTTGGAGCGATAACTCTGACGGTGATATGGGCCGGGCTGCAGATTGACAGCTTGCCGAAGAGCGGGGTCGGCGGACCCGGGTCCCTTCGTCTGCTGGCCCTCGCCCCCTATCTGTTCGTGCAATTCCTCATCTTCCAGAATCAGGGTTGGCTATCTGCGGTGATCGGTGTATCCGGCCCGCTGGCGATGTTGATCGTCTCGGCGCTCAACGTTCTTGCCCTCGTTCTGGCGGCCCGCGTGCAAGCGAATCGGTGGGTCTTGGTGCTGGCAGCTTCGCTGGTCGCGGGGGCGGTCATAGCCGCTGAAGGCAGCGCAGTTCTGTTTGGGATTCTGATCCTTCTGGCGGTCCCGGTGTCAGGGCTCGTCCTCGGAGGGATCGTGCCGGAGACAGACAAAAGCTCGCTCGGCGCATCGGGCTCGCAATTGGTCATAGCCATGACGTTTTTCCTGATTCTTGGTCTGGCCTACTACCTGCCTCTCGACATGAACCTCGGCTTCAGCCAGGCAGCCGTCCGCATCACGGCGGCGATCTCGCTCTTTGGATTCGGATTGACGGGAGCCACCCGGGTAGGTCGTTCGAATGCAGTCGGAGCCAACGATTGGGTACTGGCGGGAGCAGCGGCCCTGCTTCCACTTGCTGCCCTGGTGGCGACCTTCAGTCAAGACATCGAAACCGGTCCTGCTTCTGAAGATGTCATCCGCGTAATGTCCTACAACATCCACTCTGCGTTCAACATCGACGGTGTGCTGGATATCGAGTCCATCGCTCGCGTAATAGAAGACTCGCAGGCCGACATCGTGGGCCTTCAGGAGGTTCCCCGGGGTCGACTTCTCAGTGGTACATCGGACATGCTGACCCTCCTCCGCCTTCGACTCGGCTTCGAGCATGTCGCATATTTCGGCACCACCGACCCGGTATGGGGGAACGCAATTCTCAGTCGATATCCGATTACCGACATTGGAACCGACTACCTCCCGAAGGTAGGGACCCCAATGCGGAGGGGTCTTCTTGGCGCGACTATCCAGGTTGGCGGAACCGAGATCCTGGTGATCAGCACTCATCTCCAGCATGTGAACAACCAGGACACACATGATGACGATCCGATGGCCGACCTCTACCCCGTGCACCTGGAGCAGATCAACACAATCCTCGAAGATTGGGGCGGCCGCTCCCCGGCCGTGCTCATGGGTGATTTCAACGCTCGCCCTGATTGGGATCAGATCGGCCTGGTGACCGGCTCCGGATGGGTCGACTCGTGGGAAGAAGCGGGAATGGGCGAAGGCTTTACCTCGAGCTCGGGGAACCCGCAGTTCCGGATCGACTACGTATTCCATACTTCGGACTTGGTCGCTGTCGACGTCGGCGTCTTCCAATCGACGGCATCGGATCACCTACCGGTGATCGTTGACATAGCGTTCGACTAGGGAGGGCGGTAGCTTTTTCGACCCTGCGCGGGATGGTCCACCTCCAGCGGGCGCCGTCTGAGAACAAAGGGACTAGTTTTGTGAGCCATGAAACAGATCAATCATTGGATCGACGGTTCAGTCGCAACCGGCTCGAGCTCTCGGAGCGGTCCCGTTTTCGACCCGGCAACCGGTGGGCAGACAGCTGAGGTTGCTCTTGCCTCAACGGCTGATGTCGACGCAGCCGTTGCCAGCGCAAAGAAGGCATTTGAGTCTTGGAGCCAAGCATCGCTGACCCAGCGGCAAAACATCATGTTCTCATTCCGCGAGCTCGTGGCTGCCCGTCGCCTCGATATGGCCGAGCTCCTCACCGCCGAACACGGCAAGACGATCGATGACGCCCTCGGCGAGGTCCAACGAGGTCTAGAGGTCATCGAATTCGCATGCAACATCGCCCATCTGCTGAAGGGCGACTATTCGGAACAGGTATCCACCGGTGTCGACACTTACACAATCCGGCAACCACTTGGCGTTGTTGTCGGAATCACGCCATTCAATTTTCCGGTCATGGTCCCGATGTGGATGTATCCGATTGCTATCGCCGTCGGCAATACGTTTGTCCTGAAACCGTCCGAGAAGGACCCCTCGGCGTCGATGTATGCAGCCGAGTTGCTGAAAGAAGCCGGCCTACCCGATGGCGTGTTCAGTGTGGTCAATGGTGACAAGGAGGCAGTCGACGCTCTAATCGAGCACCCGGATGTAGCGGCTATTTCCTTTGTCGGGTCGACCCCGATAGCCAGGTACATCTATCAAAATGGCACGGCGCGTGGCAAGCGGGTTCAGGCCTTGGGCGGAGCCAAGAACCACATGGTCGTGCTTCCGGACGCCGACATCGATCTCGCTGCCGACGCTGCGGTCTCGGCAGGTTATGGCTCGGCGGGGGAGCGCTGCATGGCGATTTCTGCTGTCGTGGCTGTTGGTGGCGCCGGTGATCGCCTCATCGAAGGCGTCCAATCCCGTATTGAAAAACTCGTGGTTGGCCCGGGCAACGAAAAGGGTGTGCAGATGGGCCCGTTGGTTACTGCGGCACACCGGGATCGAGTAGCCGGCTATGTCGACGAAGGTGTGGCGCAGGGAGCGACCCTGGTGGCCGATGGTCGGAGTCTCATCGTGGACGGTTACGAGGACGGCTTCTTCTTCGGGCCGACGTTGTTCGACCAAGTGACAACAGACATGTCCATTTACACCGACGAGATCTTTGGCCCCGTGCTGTCGACGGTTCGATATGAGCATTTCGAGGAAGCCATCGAGCTCATCAACAGAAATCCCTACGGCAACGGAACTGCAGTCTTTACAAATGACGGTGGCGCCGCCCGCAAGTTCCAGAACGAAATCCAGGTAGGCATGGTGGGCATCAACGTGCCGATCCCCGTTCCCCTTTCGTTCTATTCATTCGGCGGCTGGAAAGACTCGATCTTCGGTAGCCATGCGATCTACGGGCCCGAAGGTGTCCACTTCTACTCCAGGCAAAAGGTCGTCATCAGCAGGTGGGCCGACCCGATCCATCGGGGCGTCGACCTTGGTTTCCCGACCCACAGATAGCGGCTGCCATCTGCGCAATCGGTTGACAACCATATGCGCAACCGGTATGTTGCGTATATAACGCGCAATCAAATCGTTGCGTGAGTGAGCCGGAGGAGGCCCCTGAAATGAGAGTGGATGAGATCAAACAGGAGCTGATCGTCAGTGCTCCCATCGAGACGGTTTGGAACGCCATCACGTCAGCAAAGGAATTGAGTGAGTGGTTTGGGGATTCCGCTGAAGTTGATCTCAAACCAGGTGGGTCAGCGTCGTTTGGCTGGTCGGAATACGACGCGGTGGTCAAGGCAGTTGTCGAAACCGTTGAACGACCTCACAAATTCGCATACCGCTGGGCAGCCCAAAAGGCAGACGTGCTGGATGAAACAAACTCGACTGTTGTCGAATTCGAATTGACCACCACTGACGACGGGACCCTTGTCCAACTCACCGAATCAGGGTTCTCCACGCTGCCCGAGGACGTCCGCCTTTCTTCTTTCAGGGAGAACAAGTCGGGTTGGGAGGTCGAACTGGACCACCTCAAGGAATACCTGGCCACGATTCGGCCCATGGTGTGACCAGCGTGCCCGACACTCATGAGATATTCGACGCCCTTGGTGATCCCACGCGCCAGCGACTGGTCGACTGGCTCGTCAGCGAGGGCTCGGGGACTGCGACCGGGTTTGCCGACCGTTTGCCAATGTCCAGACAAGCGGTCTCCCGACATCTGTCTGAGCTAGAACGGGCGGGCTTGGTTCGATCGCAGAAAGTTGGCAGGGAGTCGGTGTTCCGCCCGGAGCTCTCGACCCTCGACATAGCGAAAGCGTGGCTCGAGGACCGCAGCCGGCAGTGGGCCGATACCTTGGAAAGCCTGGCAAGACACGTCGAGGGTCCGGGTCCCGAATAGCTGCTGGAGGGCCATCACTCCCTAGGTGGCGGTCTCCCGGTTATCTTGGCCGCGATGATCAATTCAATCAGCCCAACGGACGGCCGGGTGCTCGCTCAATACGAAGAAACGACGCCAGAGTCAGTCCAGAGACACATCCAGACAGCTGCGGACCTGCAGAAAGCCTGGGAGGTTGTGCCCATTGCCGAGCGGGCTGTACCGATGTTGGCCGCGGCGCGCATCCTCGAGGAACGGCGTGAGGAACTGGCAGAGCTCATGGCAGACGAGATGGGAAAACCTCTCGCCCAGGGGCGGAGCGAGGTGGATAAATGTGCGTGGGCCTGTCGGCATTACGCCGAAAACGCCGACCGTATCCTTTCGGATCACCACATTGATGCCGACCGAACCGAGTCCTACGTGGCGTATCGGCCGTTGGGCGTCGTCCTGGCCGTTATGCCATGGAACTTCCCCTTCTGGCAGGTCTTCAGGTTCGTGGCTCCAGCGCTCATGGCGGGCAACGCCGGCTTGTTGAAGCATGCTTCCAACGTCACTGGTTGCGCGCTCGCCATCGATGAAATCCTTGTCGAAGCTGGATTCCCTGATGGCCTGTTCAGGACCTTGGTCTTGCCATCGTCGAGGGTCGACGAGGTCCTGGAGAATCCCGCGGTGGTGGCGGCAACTCTGACCGGGTCTGACCCGGCGGGTCGTGCTGTCGCAGCCAAGTGTGGCGGTCTCCTCAAAAAGACGGTTCTCGAGCTTGGTGGCTCCGACCCCTATATCGTCCTGGCGGATGCGGACCTTGCCGCTGCGGCGAATTCGTGCGCCTCGTCCAGGATGATCAACGGCGGCCAGTCTTGTATCGCAGCGAAGCGCTTTATCGTCGAGGAGGCGGTGGTTGAGGAGTTCACTTCGCTCCTCGCTGAAGCAATGTCGAAATCGGTAATGGGTGATCCACGGTCTTCGACCACCACGCTGGGTCCTATGGCCCGAAGAGATTTGAGAGACGAGCTTCAGGCTCAAGTCGAGGCGACCGTATCGGCGGGTGCCAGGTTGGTTTTGGGCGGCGAGATTCCGGAAGGCGAGGGAGCCTTCTACCCACCGACTCTCCTGGCTGGAGTAAGAGACGGGATGCCCGTGTACCGGGAGGAGACGTTTGGCCCGGTCGCTGCGGTGATCACTGCGAAGGATCTGGACGAAGCCGTCGAAATCGCGAATGACAGCGAGTTCGGTCTCGGAGCTGCCATATTCACTTCCGACATCGAACTAGGCGAACAGGTCGCACGGGATCGGCTGCAGGCCGGTTCTTGTTTCGTCAACGCCCTCGTCGCGTCCGATCCCCGTCTTCCGTTTGGCGGAATAAAGATGTCGGGGTACGGGCGGGAGCTCTCAGATGTCGGGATGATGGAGTTCTTGAATGTGAAGACAGTCGTGGTCGCCTGAGCGACGCCCAGGGATCAGGACATGTCTTCGAGAATCCGATCGATCTGCTCGCCAAGTCGCTCAACTTCGGCGTAACTCTCCACGTAGGAAAAGTCATCGGCTTCGCTCGCACATTCGAAGGTCAGGCTTTGAGCTGCTTCAGACCATTTCTCAAAGGCCTCTTGTAGCTCGGGGTCGGGCGCTGCGGAGTCGGCTTGGATCTGGTCCCGGATCTTGACCAATGCCGACTGGCAAACTTCTGGTGTCGCGTCGCCGGGTCGGGGGACGTCGAACCGGAGAGGTATCCATATCTCGACCGACCATTCGTCGAAGGTTCTGGGCGCGGCGGTGCAGGAACCAAGGATCACCATCGCGAGCATCGCAACTATGACGAGGCGCGGGCGTCGAAGGAGGGCTTTATCCATTCGTCACCATTGTGCCTCGTTTCGCGGCTCTCGGCATTATGGCCGGTCGCCGTCGGCCATCGCCAACGCGCCACCGTCTAAATTTCGACAATGACACCCCGGGCAAGCGCGCAGGTAGAAGACGCCCTGAGAAAACGGCGTGTCGAGCTTCAGGCGGATTTAGACCGGCTGACAGAGCCACCAGTTGAGGGATCCAATGTTGGATTCGGGAAGAGGATCGGGGAAGGTACTACCGAAGCCGTCGAGCGGATCTCTTCTACTGCGGCTGCTCGGTCGCTGGCGCTGTCGATCTCCGAAATCGATGCTGCGATCGGGAGAATTGCTTTGGGCCTCTACGGAATATGCGAGGTGTGCGAGCTCGAGATCGCCTCCGAACGTCTCGAAATGCGTCCCGCATCCGTGAGATGTGTTGCTTGTGCATCGGGGTAGATCGGCCAAGGTGGAAAGTCGGCGAGAATGGGTCGTATGGAACTAGGCATCACCACCTTCGTCGAGACCCAGCGAGATCCGTCAACGGGCAGGTCGGTCAGCCACGGTGAGCGAATTCGTCAGGTGCTCGAAGAGATCGATGTCGCAGAGCAGGTCGGGCTCGATGTGTATGGAATCGGTGAGCACCATCGTCCGGACTTCGCGGCATCGTCGCCTGCCACGATTCTCGCAGCAGCAGCAGGCCGCACGTCGACAATTCGATTGACACCTGCCGTTTCGATACTCAGCTCGGATGACCCGGTGCGGGTGTTTCAACAGTATGCGACGCTCGACCTGATCTCGTCCGGTCGGGCTGAGCTGCTCGTCGGTCGGGGCTCGTTCATCGAATCCTTTCCCCTTTTTGGATACTCCCTGGCCGACTATGACGAGCTGTTTGCCGAAAAGCTCGACCTATTGCTCCAGATCCGGGACAACGAGAGAGTGGAGTGGTCGGGCAGATTTCGCCCACCCCTCGAGGGTCAGACGATCTATCCCCGTCCCGAACAGGACCCGTTCCCGATTTGGATTGCAGTCGGCGGAACGCCGCAATCCATGGTGCGGGCGGGAGAGCGCGGTTTGCCGGTAGCCCTGGCAATCATCGGCGGAGATCCCGATCGGTTTGCCATTCTGGCGCAGCTTCACAAGCGAACCCTTGCCGAGGCGGGTTTTGACCCGGGGCAGGTGCCGCTCGCCGTGCACGCCCATGGCTTCATCTCCGACACCGACGAGCAGGCCGCAGAGGAGTATTACCCGAGTTATGCCGGAGCCATGACCCAAATCGGTCAAGAACGCGGGTGGAGCCCAATGACCCGCCAGGCGTTCGACATGATGCGATCGCCGGCTGGATCTTTGGTCGTCGGTGACGTCGGGTCGGTCGCACGAAAGATAATTCGGATGCGAGACATCCTCGGTTTGGACCGATTCATGCTCCACATCAGCGTCGGTACGTTGCCCCACGACCAGGTGCTCCGATCAATCGAGTTGTTGGGGACAAAGGTCGCTGACATCGTCAACGCCGTCTGACGCTACTCGAGGTGTCGATAGTCGCCACGAAAGTAGATCAAAGGCTGGGTCAGGTCGGCCATTGCAGCCTCGTCAATCGCACCGATCAGAATCCCAGACCAGCCGGCCTCGCTCACCGAGGTGGTTGAGCAATACAGGCGATTTTGGAGGTCGACGAGGGCTGGCCCCCACCGGGTCTGTTCGACTTCGCTGCCGGCGAATATTCCCCCGGGGCTCGGCCTAATTCCGGCGAAAACGTCAGCGAGTCCGGCATTCCCGGCATCGCACACGTGCACTACGAACCTACCTGTCACTGCGACGATGTCGAACAGGTCGGAGTTTGGTGTGATCACGGCCTGAACCTGCGCCGGATCACCCTCGACGACCATCAGCGAAGAGACGGTGAGCCCGGTGCGTGTGACTTCGTCGCCAGCAGTGATAATCGTGACCGCGGCAGCCAATCGCCCCCGGAATCGCCGCGCCGGGTTGTCCTCAGTGGGTGAAAATGGGTTCTCGTCGTGGATCACGTCGGTGATTGTGGCAGCACCGGGAGGGACTCGAGTTGAACGTCAACGGGCCGATACTCAGTGGGGGAGAGGAGAGGAACCGGCCCGATTGACGTATACCCCATGATAAGACCTGCGCCGCCTAACGGGCCCGTCGGGCGGTGTCTCTCCGTAGGTAGATATGTCATTTCGTGGCCCGGGCATTCTGCTTTCCGTTGACTCGCCACTACCTTTCGGGGCAGATTCGACAGGAGCAACAAATGGCATTGGACAGCAGCGGACGCGCCCACTGGGAGGGCGATCTAATAACGGGGAACGGAGTCACCAGCCTCGACAGCGGCGCATCACAGCCGATGACGATCACATGGAAGGCCCGGTCCGAAGAACACGGCGGGGTGACCAGCCCAGAGGAGCTAATCGCGGCGGCCCACTCTTCGTGTTTTTCGATGGCGCTCTCCAACGTGTTGGGCAAAGCCGGTACGCCGGCGACCTCAATTGACACAGAAGCCACGGTCACATTCGTTCCTGGGACCGGTATTACCAATGTCGCATTGCGCGTCAATGGAGTTGTTGACGGCGCAACCGAAGAGGAGTTCCTTGCGGCCGCCGAGGACGCAAAGTTGAACTGCCCGGTTTCAAAGGCCCTGGGTGGGAACGTCCCGATTTCCCTCGAAGCAAGCTTCGGATAGCCAAACCGCGGGCGTGGGATTGTCTGGCCACCACGACATCGTCGGAGACGACTAGTTCTCAGGTCGGTCAAATAGGGGCCGATAAAAAGGGGTGACGCTTACCAAGACGCGCCCTACCCCGGTCGAGCCGCAGTCTGTCTCGAAACAATGGGTCGGGAGGAGCAACCTCCGCGACGACATCGTGGGTGGGGGTTTTGCGGTTGCTTTTGCCCTTCTCGTGATCGGATTCACGTTCACGTTCATGTGGCAACGCAATATCTTCGAGCGCCTTGCGGTCGACCGTGTTGAGGCCCTCGTTGCCGCTCAGGAAGTTCGCGTCGAGGGTTTCGTCGAATCCGGTATCGACGACGCCGAGCTCCTAGCGACCCGGGGTGTGATCATCAACGTGCTGGCGTCGGTGAATGGGATCCCGACCGACTCTGAGGCCGCCACGATCCAGGATGTTGTGGCGAGGGTTGCCGATGTGTCTCAAGACGTCATTTGGATGCGTGTTTTCACCCCCGACCTGCACCTGGTGGCCACAGCAGGGACCGGGGCAATCGATGTTGGTGAAGCGTATTTGCTCCAAGCTTTCAACGGGCCAACGGCTGGTCGTGTCGTCGTCAGCTCGAATGGCGAACGCGTCCACCTCGTCGCCACGCCAATAATCTCCGGCGATAGCCTCGTAGGAGTCGCCATCATCGGACAGTCGACTGCAGACCTCGACTTCTTGACGAGCGACTACACGGGCCTCGGAAACACCGGAGAAACGATTATTGCCCAACCATGGCCCGGCGGAGGAGCCCGGTTTATCACTCCGATACGTTTTGATGTGAACGCCGCATTGAGACGAACGGTTGACGGGACGGCACGTAACGTACCGGTGATTTCCGCGATGGCCGACACGGTAGGAGTGTCGACCAGTTCGGTTGACTATCGGGGAGCGGAGGTTGTGTCTGCCAGTCGCGTGGTGGAAATCACGAATTGGGCTGTTGTGGCCAAGATCGACCGTGCTGAAGCGATGGAGCCGCTCTCGGACTTTCTCAGGTTCGGATTGTTGACGCTTCTGATCGGGTCTTTGTTGGCCGGCTTCTTCGCATGGCTGATAGCCCATCAGATCCGCAAGCCGATCCTCGAGATGAAAGATGCGGCAATTGCGGTGGCGTCGGGGGATCGGGAGGTAATGGTGCCCAATGGCCGGGCAGATGAGATCGGCGAGCTTGCATCAGCTTTCAATACGATGACAACTGAGCTGAACCAGCTGACCGGTTCGCTCGAAGTGCAGGTGGCCAATCGGACCGCCGAGCTCCAGACGAGAAACGAAGAGCTTAGAACCCTCATGGCTGCCAAAGAGACCTTCCTGGCGGCCGTCTCACACGAGGTGCGCGGCCCACTGACTGCGATGATGGGTTTTCTCGACCTTATCGGCGATGGCTCGCTGGTACCCGAAGATGAGCGTCCCCAAATATTGGAGATGGCCATTCAACAGGCCGACGAAGTCCTCGTACTGATCGAAGACCTGCTCGCTGCAGCGCGAGTCGAGTCCGGGACTTTGAAAGTTGCTTCGGTTCGGGTCAATCTGGAAGCGCAGATTCGCCAGGTCATGGAGGGGCTGTCTGAATCGAGCGGGGACATGATCGTGCTGGAAACCGAGCCCACCTTTGCTCAAGGAGACCCTTCGCGCGCCCGGCAGATCATCAGAAATCTTGTCAGCAACGCCGTGCGATACGGTGGCAGCACAATCAAGATGACTACCGAGCAGCGGGACGACCGGGTTGCCGTTCTGATCAGCGACAATGGCGAAGGCGTTGCCGCTGAAGACCGCTCTTTGATATTTGATGCCTACGGGCAGGCCGAAGGTCCTAAGAAGATCGAGGCTTCTGTTGGGATCGGTCTTCATGTCTCCCGACAACTGAGCGAGCTCATGGGCGGCACTTTGACGTACGACTACATGGATGGTTGGAGCGTATTCACGCTCGAACTACCTGTCTTCGAGGGCGACTGAGGCTGAATCCCGGCAAATCGAGATGACCCTTACGTTTCTCGCTCGGTTCAGCTAACGTAATGGGTCAAATGGATTTTTCTCATTACAACGATCAGCCAGTTCAGATGGCCGCAGACCTGGTCAATACCTTCGACGTAGTCAGTGGTGAGGAGAAACTGGTGACAGCGCAAGACGTCTCGGCCTTCATCGACGCCGGCGACGCCGACTGGTGCCGACCTGGCTGGGAGCCCAGTGATCGCGATCTTCACGAGGTTCGTGCCCTTCGCAGCAGGCTGCGTTCTGTATTCGACTCCGACAGTGACGTGGCCGCAGCGGAGATTCTCAATGAGCTTCTCAAAGACGTTGGGGCCGTGCCGCGAGTCAGCGTTCACGGTGATGGACCGCATCTCCATTTCGAAGCTGCAGGTGGTAGTCCGGCTCGGTGGTTGGGTGCTATAACAGCGATGGGCTTGAGCACCGCACTGATAGAAGGTGGATTCGATCGGTTTGGAACTTGCGACTCGGCAACATGTGACGATGTCTACGTCGACACTTCCCGAAACAAATCCAGGAGGAATTGCTCTGAGAAGTGCACGACTCGGGAGAATGTCGCCGCTTATCGGAGCCGTCAGAAGGTCTAGCCATCGTTCTCTGCGGGCCAGGTCGATTTGAGACTCTTGCCACAATGTCTGCTGATTGTTGCCGTCCTGGTTTCGGCATGTGCGGGTGACGCAGCGCCACCTCCGATCAACTCGGCTCCAAATGCAGCCCAAGGGACCGCTGCTACGTCCAGCACGACCAGCACAGTTTCGTCTTCAACCAGCTCGCCGGGTACTACAACGACCGTCCAGGGCCGCGGCTGGTTGGTGATTCATGGGGTGGGAGATGTGAACCTCGATGGTGATGTGATCTCAGCCCTCCGCGTAGAAGGGTACGACCATGCCTGGTCCGGCCTCAACGGTCTGTTCCTGAACGACGACTTGAGCATCATCAATTTGGAATGCTCTCCGTCGCCCGACGGCCCTAGAGAGCCGAAGGAGTTCGTATTTGGCTGTGACGTCGACGCCTACCTGCCTGCAGTCGCTGCCGGGGTCGACGTAGCCAACATCGGCAATAACCACAGCCAGGATCACGGAAAAGAGGCCATGCTGGAAGGTCGCGCGATCTTGCAAGACATCGGCTTGAATCCCGTCGGGGCAGGCGCGGATGCCGGTGAGGCGGGCGAGCCGGCAATCGTTGAAGTCAATGGCTGGACCATCGCTGTCATCGGGTTCGGCGGGGTCTTTCCTCACGACGGGTGGTTTGCGACGGACGACCGACCGGGGATGCGGGACGGTGACACCATCGAGACCATGGTCGAGGCCGTCAAGGCAGCTGACCGGATTGCCGACATTGTTGTGGTCTCGATCCATTGGGGTGTCGAGCTCGACACAACGCCACGGGCGGAGGACCGCCAACGAGCCGCAGCGATGATCGCTGCCGGCGCCGACGCCATATTTGGTCATCACCCGCATCGTCTCCAGCCACTTGAATTCGTCGATGGCCGACCGGTGGCGTGGTCGTTGGGCAATTTCGTCTGGCCGACACTATCTACCGCTGGATCCACAACAGCTGTGGCGCGGGTGGTCATCTCGCCAGACGGTGAATTCACCGCTTGTCTGATTCCCGCCTTTATCGAATCACCCGGTCATCCAGTGCTGACCGGGGAACCTGACTGCGGGCCGCCGGCCTAAGACCTCGTGAGTCCCCGATCCGGATGACTCTCAACGCCGCAGAAATGTTGGAAGTCCCGTCGGGATTGGTCGGGTGGTTTATGTAGATCTCGCCGGCGGGGCCAATCGCAACTCCGTCGGAAAATCCAGTCGCGGCTTCGATGCCGACCCTTCGCCGATGCAATGACAGATGTCCGCGCCACACGGCGCATGTCGCCGCCGGGCATTGCGGTCAGGTCACATGCCTTCTGCTGGTTCCCAAAGCTCGATTTTGTTTCCTTCCGGATCCCAGCAGTGAGCGAACTTGCCATTTCCGTCCTCAAATCGCTCCTCTGAGACCCTGACGCCAGCACGAATCAGGTCTCCCACTAATTGGTCGAGATCGTCGACCCGATAGTTGATCATGTAGTGAGCGTTGGGGCCGCCGAAGTATTCGGCTCCGGACTGGAATGGTGACCAAACGGTCGAACCTTCATTTTCGGCTCCCCATTTGAGGATGATGTAGCCGTCGATATCTGCTTCGAGGCCAAAATGGTCGACGTACCACCGTTGCAAGTCAACAGGGTTGTCGGATCGGATGAACACTCCGCCGATACCGGTGATTCGGGCCATGTACCTCTCGATTCAGTTCTTTACTTGGTAAATAGATGCGTAGTCCAGAGAACACCGTCGGCGTCCACCCAAACCCCGATTCCGACATCGGTGTAGTCGCCCACCATGTTGCTGAGATGCCCGGAGCTGGCACTCAACGCCGAGAAGATCGATGAGACATTTGACCCGTTGCCGACGTTCTCTGCTACCGCAGACCACGGAGGAATCAGGCGTCCCAGGTCGCTGTGAGTCAGGCTTTCGTTCAGCGCCATGGCCTGCGCCCATGCCCTGGCTTCGGCATCGAGGCTGCTATTGCGGTTGAGAGTGTCGAGTCCGTCGGCGGCACGGAGCGAGTTGATGTTCGAGAAGAAGGATGACTCGAAACTCGAGTTGAAAGCTCCGTCGGGTGGGGCGGTGGTGCTCGAAGCAGCAGGTGGCTTTGTCGTCGTCGTCGCATTGGAGCCACCTGATTCAGCCTCGCCGGTTGTCGAGCTTTTCTTCTCGGTTGTGGTTGTTGCTGGTTTTGTCGTAGTCGTCTGGGGAGGGAGGAGGTCTCTGTGATCGGTCGGCTCGGGGTTGGTGCGGGGGATGGCGATCGAAGAGGTCGTGACAGGGCTTTTGACTTCGACATTCAGAACGCTTGCGGCGGGGCCGGTCGTTCCAACCGTCGCGGTGGCCGCGACGATGGCCAGAAGGGCGACAACACCCAAGAAGCTGCGAAGACTCATCAAAAGGAAATCAGTGGTGGTATTTGGGGAGCGGCAACCGTAACGGTGGGGATCAGCTCCACCAACTCTCCGTCATGAATCGGAGTGAATCAGTCCGTCGCAGCGGTTGGCCGATTCCGGGAAATTGCCCGCAAAAAAGCACTCTGACCTGGCAATATCCTTTCATGCCGATCGATGAGTTCCGAATAGTAAATCGCGAAAATTGGGATAGCCGCGTCGAGATTCACTACGGGTCGAGCGAATACGCCACTGACAGTTTTCGAACGGATCCGACCCATATCTCTTCGATAGTCGCCTTTGACAAGGAGAAGCTAGGGCCGGTACAAGACAAGTCGTTGGTCCATCTGCAATGTCACATTGGAACCGACACTCTGTCGTGGGCGCGGCTGGGAGCAAATGTCACCGGGATCGATTTCTCCGAGAAAGCGATCGCAGCAGCGAAACGACTCAGCCGTGCCGCCGGAATTCCAGGGCGATTCATCGTCTCGGAGCTGTATGACACTCCCGATGTGGTGTCCGAGAAGTTCGATATCGTTTACACGGGAGTTGGCGCGATCTGCTGGTTGCCTGATATCCGCGGATGGGCAAATGTAGTTGCGCACCTACTCAGACCCGGCGCCACCTTTTACATGCGCGAGGGGCATCCTTTGATGTGGGCCCTCGATGAGGAGTCCCCGGTCGGCACGCCCATCTTCAAATATCCATACTTCGAGGGCGCTCCGACCGAGTTCGAAGAAGAAGAGACGTATGCGGGATCAGGAATCCTTGATCAGCCCAGAACTTACGACTGGAGCCATGGCATCGCCGAGACGTTGGGCGCCCTGATCGACTCGGGCTTGGTAATCAACCGGGTTGAGGAATACGACTTCTGTGAGTGGCAAGGGACCTCGGCAATGGTTGAGATCGGCGGCGGCAGATGGTCGTTTCCACCGGGCCACCCCAGACTCCCGTTGATGTGGTCGGTGTTGGCCACCAAGAGTTGAAACCAAATCCCGAAACGGCATTGAAGGTCGGACTACCCGAAGTGTCGCGTGAAACCGGGGCTTGCGGCTGGATTTGGTGCTGGCGCCGGTGCGGATTGGCACCCATCGACAATTTGCCAGAAATTCCTACAGCTTCCATTTCTTACGCCGATGTACCACATGAGTAAAACATTCCTCCACCAGAAGACCCCGGTTGCACAACCGGGGTCTCTTGGTGTCTCACCTGATGCAGGTGACCTTGGGCAACCCGGTGACCAATTCGGACCAGCTATTCGCACCGGTGTCGGAAACCCAGACCGTATCGCCAAATCCCAGGTAGAAGTGGTCCCCGCGAGCGGTCAGACAATGCGTGTTGACGTTGTCATCGAACCAATCGGGCAAGCCATCATGAGCCGGCGTGAATGCGCCGCCTTCGACCGAGGCCTTGTAGACACGACCTTGTGATGTCCGCGGTCCGGTGGAGGCTGACACCAGGACGGTCTGGTCAGAGGCCACGACCGCCCTGCAGTATTCGGCGTGGAGCCCATCAGAGAAAAACTCGAAGTCGTGTCCATTGTGGGAGACCCCTAGTCCATGAGCCGATGCTGCATAGATGAGTCCCTTCCTTTTTGGGTGGGCCGCCACCTCGTGGACGTCTGCTTCGATGTCGATGGTGGGCACCACTCCTGTGTTGTCGTAGCGGAGCACCCCGCCGACATGCACATTTATATAGAGCGTGTGATCGGCATCCAGGGCAAGGGAACGGATGTCGGCAGGGGCTCCCCACGGGGTGTACCACTCGTCGCGATCCGGGGCGTTGGCGAAGAACTCGTCCTCGATGAGTCGGCCGCGCTCCAACGAGTACAAGCGACCTTCGGATGCGCCTATCCAAACAACACCACGCGAAGGTTGGATGCACAGAGGTACCGCACCTTCCGGCATGCGAGCGGTAGCTTCGCCGTTCCTGTGGATGCGGCCGCTCCCGTCTACCGCCCACCAGTCTGTGCCGTCCGTCGCAATGTGATTGATCCGGGTCGACTCGAGAGTTGATCGGACCCCGTCGTCATATTCGAATGCCCCTGCCGCCGTCCCGATCAAAAGACTCATAGCGCCAACCCTACGCTCGCCGAATGTGTGGAGCCCCTATCCGGTGATCACCGAGACGATCTCTGAAACCGGATAGGTGACCGAGGTGGTTGTGTTGGGCACGGCCAGGAAGGTCCATACATCCCCGGGCACCCGCCACTTTGCTGTCCAGTCGAAAGAGACATCGATCGAATATCCGGTGTCATATTTGACTTCGTAGACATGTGCGGCGATTCCATCCGGATAACCCGCCAGGTTGGAGTCAGCGGGGTATGAGACAACTGACCCGTCGCCCCAATCGACCACTACAGCAGACACCTCGATGAATACCTCGAGTGCGAGGCCGCCAGCGGTGATCGTGGTGGCGTGTTGGGGTGGAACCGTCACACCAAGAAATGTCTCAAAACCAGTCAGGCCATCTCCAATATCGGGGCTCAACTCCGGAACTGGCGGATCGTGGACGTAGGAGGTCACATATTCCCAGACCTCGGATGTCGGGTCGATGGCCGGGTTGGGCTCCGAAGTGCACCTCGGTACTCGACCGGTGGCAAAGGCGATGCCTCCTGGAGTTGCCGGGTCGGGATCCCAACCCAATATGGCATCGCCATTCAAAAAGAGGTTGAGATAGACCCAGTTGGTAGCCAGGGATGTCAGGTACCAGCAGTCACCACCCAGATCGGTACCGGCGGCAGGGGACAGTTTCACCGGAATGGAGGTGTCTGAGGCGTAATCAACCAACTCGCCACCAGCAAGCCGACAACGCGTGAC
>JBGSYD010000020.1:0-98648 GCA_041751055.1 Acidimicrobiia bacterium
GGGAGGATCGGCGATAGCGATGCTCTTTGGCGGCTCTCGCTGCTCCTTGACAAAGAACCGGAGAATCGGAAGGTCGAAGCCGCCATCAGCCACATCGACCGGCGAAGCGCCACCTAACCCGACACCATCCGATATCGGCACCTCGGCGCTCGCGTGCCTGTCCGACCTTTGCGCTCAGCGTGATGAACCAAGCCTCGAATGATCGTGTTTCGTTCAATCCCGGGGGGCCTTGTCGGGTCTGTTCACTGAAATGGGTGGCCCTATTCTGCGGGTTCTCTCATCCCTTATCCGATTGCGCCAACCATTCGTCGCTGGTCTTGTGACGAAAGCCGAAGGTCTTCGGGTTGAGCGAGAGGTCTTCCTGTGCAGCTTCGACTGGGACAGCCTTCGACTTGAACAGAAGCGGGTTCCATCTCTCCGCATTTCGTATTACAATATTGCGATGTGGAGATCCACCGATCCGCCTACAAGCACGGCATCGACGCCGACACCATCCTTCACGCCCTCGACCATGTCCTCACCGTCATCGATCTTGAACCCGAAGCCGACCCACGAAAGGTCCTTGCCATCGGGCCCGACCGCGCTGGCAACCTGCTGGAGATCGTCTGGCTCGAGCTCGCCGACGATGTCAATCTCGTGATCCACGCCATGCCTCTGCGCCCCACCTTCTACGACCTGCTTCCCCAATCCAGGAAGGACCTGCCGTGACCGACCCGAAGACGCACCGTACTCGAAGCGGTCGGGTCCTCTCCGATGAGGACCTCGACGCCAAAGCCACCGAGGTCGAAGAGACCGACTACGACGTTGAGGCCCTCAAGAGCCGGCGCCGCGGTCGACCCTCGATGGGGTCGGGGCCGGCGGATGTCGTGCCGGTTCGCATCGACCCGGAGCTGCGGGAGGCGATCGAAGCCCGGGCTGCGGCCGACCACACGACTACGAGCGAAGTCATCCGCGAGGCCATTCGCCGGTTCCTCGAGGTCGCCTGACGCAAGAGGGCGGCCTCTATCGCACGGACTCGAATCGGTCTCCATCGCGCGTCCATCGCGCGCGTGGCGCCATCCACGGCAGTTCGCTGCAGTCCGCGAATTGCTCTGACCTGCGGATTTGGTCCGCTGCCGTCCGCCCCAGTCCGCTCCGGGAGATTTCGGGACGCTGAGGTCGTCGGTTCGAATCCGGCCGTCCCGACTACAAAAGGTGCTGGTCAGAGACTTGCGGGCAAGTCTCCGGCCGGCACCTCGGTCGTTTCATCGAACATTTATCGAACATCCAGATTCTGGGATTCTGTCTAGAACTGACGGACGTTGGTTACATCTGGGTTCTCCGATTCGGATAGGGGAGAACCGATGACCGAGAGACAACAGCAGCGGCTGGTGAACCACCGGCTGGCGATCATCCACCACGTCGGGGAGATCAGCTCGTGAAAGTCCACCAACTCATCGACGTCGTGGGTCATGAGGCGTTTCCAGATGAGAAGGTTGGCCGGCCTGGGAACGGGCCCATCGATGGGTTCGGAGTCGATTCGGATCTCAGCCAGGTCCGGGGGCCGCATCACCTGCTCGAGGATCGAGGAGTCGAACGCGTTCCGCAGCTTGGCCGGGTCGTCGGTCCTGACGGTGAAGCGCTCGTCGAAATCCGGGTGACCGACCTCGACGTCCTTGACCCCACGCCTGGTCTTTATCTGGTCGGTCAGGCGTCCCACGTCGATGTCCCATTGCAATCCCCAGGGGTTGCGGTGCAGCCATTCTGTGTCCCGAACGACGAAGCGGAACCCGTCGGTGCTGGTGAGGTTGGCCTATACCTGCGTCCCCCGGCTCGTGGAGAAGTGGAGGCCCGCCGCCGTTGCGTCGGTCTTTAGCTGCCCACCGTCGTAACGCTTTCGGAACGGTCCACCGATAGAAGTGGGTGTGACAAGGAGTGCAAATGACGAAAGGTCTCAATGTCGCAATGAAAGCGGCGTACGCCTACACCGCGGTGTTCGTTGCGGGGAGCGTGATCTCGATCAAGCGGGGTTATGTGGCGGAGCCTTTGGGGATCCGCACCGGGAAAACGGTGAGGGGCGATGTGGTCAGCGGCATTCACGGTGCCGGTCTTGCCGCACCGTGGAACATGATTGTCCAAATGTGGTTGGCGGTCGCGTTGTCGCAACGCCCGGGGAGGCGTGGTCGCAGGGGCCGGGCCTGGTTGGCCTTTCTCTCCGCGATGTTCGTCGCGGGCTCTGTCGGCGAGCCCGTGAGTCACAAGGTGATGACCCGGGAGCTCCCGCCTCCCGATGCGGTGGTCGCGGTGGCCAACATCATCCTACCCATCATCATGCTGGGTGGGGCGCTGCTCTCGCTCGTCGAAGCCGAAGGGGGTGAGCGGTGATCCGCGGAACCACATTGCAGGCCAGGGCCGAAGAAACCCTATCGTGAGACGGTTGACCTGGCGCCGTTTCGTGTTCATTGCTGGCGTTCTCGCCACGGTGGCCATAGGTGCTGTGTCGGTGACCATCGGGGACTTCGAGGGTGGCGTGGTGACCGTGGGGTTCGCGGTGTCGGCATGGTTGACGCAGGTGCGCCGCGGAACCTGGGGGGCCGTCGGCATGACCCTGGTGTCGGGGATAACCCTGTACTTCATGCTCGCCGCGGCCTTGACCAACATCCGCGCCGGATCGGCGATGTCATACGTGCTCATCTCCTCGTCACTGGCTGCCGTAGCGCTCCTCGGCCTGACGGCGGCAACTGGCTTCCTCATATTCCGGGGCTCGGCATCACCGGCGGCGCTCGGGGCAGTCCTGGTCTCCTCGGCGCTCTTGCTGGGCGGGCTATTCGCCTGGGGGGCGGCGACAAACCGGGCACAGACCGCGGTCGAGGGCATCCACCTCGTCTCGGAGAACGTTGCGTTCTCCGAGACCGACCTGACGGCCCGGGCTGGAGCGGTCACGGTGACGCTGGAGAACAAGGATTTGTTCTGGCACACCTTCACCATCGAGGAGCTGGGGGTCGATCTCCGAGTCCCCATCGGAGCCAAGATACCCGTCACCTTCCAGGCGCCAGCAGGGCAATACCGGTTCATCTGCGCGATACCCGGACACCCTGAGGCGGGCATGGAAGGAACACTGACCGTCGAAGGATGAGCGCATTCCCGGAATGAGCAGGCGCACCCAACGTCGCTTCCTGATCGCCGTCGTGGCGTTCGGATTCGTCATGGACCTCTTAACGGCCGCGCTCACGCTCCATACCAGATCGGCCCATCCCGACATACCGCTCTACGATTTCGTTCTCGAAGCTGCCATCGGCGGGGTCTTCCTGGTAGCCGTGACCCTAATCCTCGTGATTCGGGTGCCGGAGCACCCTGTCACGTGGCTCTTGGTCGCATCCGGTACCGCCGCCTCCCTACAGCAAGTCTTCGGGGCCCTGGCCGTCGAGGCCCTTTCGGCCGAACATCTGGCCGGGGGGACGGCCCCCCTAGCCCTCAGTAGCGTTTTTCAGAGTTGGTGGGTGATCCTCCTCCTCCTGATGGTCGTGATCTTCCCCACTGGGAAACCGCTCCCTGGGTGGCTGGGCAGAGTGGTCTGGCTCATTCCGGGGGTGATGCTGCTCGCGGCCTATGACGCCCTCACCCTCCCACTCGAGCAAGGGGAGGTTTTCTACGAGCCCCTTCTCCGAGCGCGCTCGGACCCCGCTTTTATCACTATCCCGCTCACCGTGGTCACGGTTGTCGGCTCGGTGGCTCATGTCATCGTTCGATACGCACGTTCCCGGGGTGTGGAGCGCCAGCAGTTGAAGTGGTTTGCCTACACGTTCGTGGTCGGAATCGCGCTTCTCGTGAGTCCAGGGGGTGAAAACGATGTGGTGGGGGCGGTGCTGTGGACCCTGGTGCCCGTCTCGATCGTGGGGTCGATCGCAACGGCAATTCTCCGCTACAGGCTCTACGACATCGACCGGATCATTTCCCGCACGGTCTCATACGCGCTCTTGGTGGGTGTGCTGGCATTGTTCGTCCTCGGAGTGGTGGGCCTGCTCGCCGCCTTCCTCCCTTCCGACGATCCGCTGGTAGTGGCGGTTGCCACCCTGGCTGTGGCGGCGTTATTCAACCCGATGCGTCGCCGTGTGCAACGGGTGGTCGATCGCCGTTTCAACCGGTCCCATTACGATGCCGAGAAAGTGATCGCAGCTTTCGCCGCCTCGCTCCGGGACCGGGTAGATCCCGACACCGTGGTCGAAGACTGGATCGAAGTCGTCTCAGAACGATGCAACCGTCGCGAGTCGGCGTGTGGGTGAGGGATTGAGGATGACAACGACAGCCCGAGAAGCGACCCGTCCCTGGCTAGGCGTTTCCATCGCTTTAGGGGTTCTAGGGATGCTCGCATTCGCCGAGTTGGGTAGTGATTCGGAGGGCGAATCAGAGACCGGAATTCTCATCGCCATCCTGCTGGTGGCCGCGATATCCGGCCTCCTGGTGGCGAAGCGTCCGCATCATCCAGTTTCGTGGCTGTTCAGTGTGGCTGCGGGGTCGGGGGCGATCGCCGGAGTCAGCGCCGATGTTCTGCCTCCCGGGATCTCCAAGCTGACCTGGTGGCAGAACGCCCTCGCCATCGTCAGTGGCCCGGCTTGGTATGGGCTTCTCCTGACCATGCTCATTTTCATACCGTTGCTGTTCCCTACGGGAAGGCTCCTCTCAGCTCGCTGGCGTTGGGTGGGATGGGTGGCGGTCGCGGTCTTTGCAGTGATGGCAGCGCTCTGGGTGATCCAGGAGAGGTTTTGCACCGACTTTGGGGAGGACGGCTGCCTGGCATCGGTGGCAAACCCGATCGGCATCGGCGGGATCGTCAATGCTGAAGAATCTGTTCTCGGTGGAGTGGCCTACGGGTTGCTCTTGGTCCATAGCCTCGCCGCTTTGACCTCTCTGGTGGTGCGATTTCGCCGTTCCCCCAGCTTGGAGCGACAGCAGATCAAGTGGGTGGTCTTCAGCTTCAGTCTTTTCATCCTGGTGAACCTTTTGGTCGACGGTCTTTGGCTCGAGGCTTCGGGCAGGCCCGAGCCGCCCGGGTATTGGTTGGTGCAACAGACGATCTGGGTCTTGATCCCAGCCTCCATCGCTGTTGCCATCCTTCGCTATCGGCTCTACAACATCGACCGGATCATCTCCCGAACCGTGTCCTACGCACTGCTGGCCGGGTTACTCGGGCTGGTGTTCTTCGGGTTGACCGCAGTGTTCACCACCTTCCTCCCCTCCGAGGACCCCCTCGCCGTCGCCGCCGCAACCCTGGCCGTCGCCGCACTATTCAACCCCGCCCGGGCACGTGTCCAACTGGTCGTTGACCGCCGGTTCAACCGGCCCCGCTACGACGCAGGGCAGGTGATCGCAGCTTTCGCCGGCTCGCTCCGGGACCGGGTAGATCCTGACACCGTGGTCGAAGACTGGATCGAAGTCGTCTCCGAGACGACGCAGCCGGTGTCGGTGGGCGTCTGGGTCAGGAAAGCTTGACAGTGCGCCGGCTGCCCTGGCTGATTCTCGCTCTCGTCATTGGCATAGTGGTGGCGGCCTTGGTTTTAGGAGCGTCGGTCGATGCCACGGCAATAGCGACGGTGGCCTTCGTGTTGGGTTACGGCGTAGTCGGCGCCTTACTGGCCTTTCGTCTTCCCCGGCACCCCATCGGGTGGTTGCTCCTGGCGGCGTCCGCTTCATTCTCGATGGGCGGGTTTCTGGTGACCTACGTGGAGCGGGCTCCCTCGCCCGACCCGCTGGCGGTCCTCGCCGGAGATTGGTCTTTCGGATTGGGCTCGGCGATCGCGTCGACCTTCGCCCTGCTCCTCTTTCCCACGGGTCGGCTGCCGTCGCCTCGTTGGAGGGTCGTAGCCTGGATCGCGGGATTGGGTGCCGTGATGCTACTCATCGGGGTAACTCTCTCCTCCGACTCTTTCGAGGGCCTTCCCGTGAAGAACCCGGTTGCGCTTCCTCCCGATGATCTTTTGCTGCTCGTCTTCGAGGGAGGGGGTCTGGCGCTGGTCGTTATCGGGATTCTCGCCTCTGTCGCTTCGTTGGTAGTTCGGCTGGTCAAGGGTGATGAGACCGAGCGACGTCAGCTGATGTGGGTTGTCCTGGCTGTGATCGTTCTGGTTGTAGGGATCCTGGGGACCTACGTCTTGGAGCTTGCCAACGGAACGGCCGACCTCTCCGGCGACCTGGAGAACTTCGTGATCTCGATGTGCCTGTCTCTCGTTCCGGTTGCGATCGGGGTCGCCATCCTCCGTTACCGTCTCTTCGAGATCGACAAGATCATCTCCCGGACGGTGTCATACGCCTTGGTGGTTGGGTTTCTCGGATTGGTCTTCTTCGGGATGACGACTGTATTCACCACCTTCCTCCCTTCCGATGACCCCCAGTTGGTGGCAGTGTCCACATTGGTGGTTTTCGCGCTCTTCAACCCGGTTCGACGCGGCGTCCAGGCGGTGGTGGACCGCCGGTTCAACCGGTCCCGCTACGACGCCGAGCGGGTCATCGAGGCCTTCGCCGGCTCCTTGCGGGACGAGGTCGATCCCGACGTAGTCGCCGACGGTTGGGTCGGTGTGGTCTCCGAGACGATGCAGCCGGCGTCGATAGGCGTCTGGGTCAGGAAGGTTGACAGAAGGTGAGTGGTCGCCTGCGTCGATGGGCGCGCCACATTGTTCCAGGGTTTGGCGCTGGTGATGGCGGCTGCGCCGTCCTCTTCTGGGTGCTCAACTCCGGCCTTTGGACGCTGGCCGACAGCTCCAGGGTGGAGGCTGCTTCAAACTCGGTTCGCCCAATCAGTACGCAGAAAAACGGCAAGACTCCGTTCGGAACGCTGAGGTCGTCGGTTCGAATCCGGCCGTCCCGACTACAAAGGTGCCGACTTCTCGGGAAGGCCGTGACCTAGGGCCACCACTGCCGGCTCCGCTCAATGGGCAATACGGCAGCCGCTGGCTTCTGTCCACTATTTGTCCACTATCAGCCTGAAAACCATGTGCGGATGGACATTGTGGCTCCAGTTAGGTGGGCGCCAGTGGCTCTGGGCGGTGACTGATGGGGCCAGCGCTCCAGCAGGCGGAGCATGTGCGACTGCGCCGTTACGCCCCCGGAGGGGCTGGGGCAGATGGAAGTCGGAGTTTCTCAACGAGAGTCCGCGCCCTCTTCGGACCGGTGGCTGAGGTCGGAGGCCCCAGATTTGATGTCGCCCATATCGGTGTTGTGATGGTTTCTCTTCTATGAATCGGTAAGAAGCTGTGTTGAGCCAGCCCGAGATCGATAGGGAGTCCCCTCGCTTCGTCGAAAGTGCGGAGCCACGGTTGACCCTCGCTTTGGTGGCGGCCTACGGGTCTGAGGTTGGCAGGGAGGCCGCCCGTGACGCTCTCGCTTAGGCCTGGGAGAATTGGGATCGAGTCTCTGGAGAATCAAGTCGGATACTTATTCAGAGTCGGGCAATCTGCCTCCCGGACCTATCGGAGGAAACGGATCGTGTTCCCGGCTCCGCCGATTCCGGAAACGCCTCATGTCGAGCCCGGTCTGCCCGATGCCTTCGGTCGACTGACAATGAGACAACGCTCTGCGCTGGTGCTGATCCACGTGAACGGTATGGCCGAGCGAGATGTGGCCGACGCGATGGGAATTTCCCGAGCCGCGGTACGGACCCACGCACAGAGAGGACTGTCCAAACTCCGCGATGGCGACAGTTCAGGTAGTCCCATTCGTACCGGATCTCACCCAGATTGATTTGGAACGTGGCTGCATTGTCTCGGAAACAACACCTACCCAACCTTCGATGAGACCGTCGGGGTCGACTCGATGACGCAATGTTTCAGCGAATTCGGTCATCACTCGCTGGGCGTCAAAACGCGACCGGTTGAAGCGACGCTCCACCCGAACCTGAATCCGTTTCCGAACTGGGTTGAAGGCTCCGGCCACCGCCAGCGTTGTGGAAGCCACGAAAATCGGCTGCTCGGAGAATCGTGAGCCGACCAACGTGGCGAGTCCGAGGAACATCGATCCCAAGAGCCCCACGACGAGCGCATAGGACACGGTCCGCGAGACGATCCGATCAATGTCGTACAGCCGATAGCGGAAGAGGGCAAGTGCTATGGCTAATCCGATCCCGATCATTCCGATTGGTATGAGAAGGTCTGGCCAGGTGCTGTTGGCCAGCCCAAGGATCGCTGCCGCGTAGACGACAGCCCACATGGTTACAGCGTAGAAAAGCGCCTTGATCTGTTGCCGCTCGACCGCTCGCGATCTTCTGAATCGGATCGCTATCGCCGATGTACACACCACGGTGAGAGTCAAGAGCCCCAAGATGCTTGCGAATTGGGCCACTGCGTCCAAGAGCTCACTGGTTCCTGGACTTATCGGATTGACCACCGACCAAGCCTCGGTATTTGGCGTGATCGTCTCGCCGAACACTGCGGTGAGAATGAGAAACGACGCTAGTGCGATTTCAAATACGACTATTCCGCGCCATCGCGGCGACATGACGCCACCGGTGGGGAACGTGAGAAGGATGTGAAAAATCGGAAAGAGGAATGCCAACCACGAGGCCGAGCCGAGGGCAACTAATACCGCCATCCATGCGCTGATCTGGCTGGGAGCCACGATTGGAGTGAACAGATCGGTGACGATTGATATCGAAACGCCGATTCCGACCAACATCAGCATCCATCCGATCGAATTGCCTGGTTGCCTGGAGATGATTAGAGCAGCCGAGGCCCCGAACACTGGCGTGACGAGCAAGAAAACAATCGACCCCAGAATCTGGGAGATGTCGGAACCTAGGTCGGTGTAACCAGTAGCGATCGCCAATCCCGGAGGGACGATCGTAATCGTTGCCGCCAGGAGCCACGGAGCGTATCTGACTATCCAAGGAGGTTCCCGTCTAGTCATTTGGGGCACGCCTCAAGATGTCCGACCTGTGCTTGCATCCCGTGGCCAGTCGAGGCAGCGTAAAGATGGGAGCGGTCGCCATGTACCTCTCAGACTCCGGGCGAGTTGGCGATCTGCTCTTGCGCAATCCTCGAACAGGGCTCATGGCCCCATTGTCGCCATAGCTACGTTACGAAATCGCAACGAGAAGCCTCCAAATGAGCGGGCCGCTACGTGGGAGGCCCTTCTCTTTGATGTCGATCGCTACTGCTGGGATGCTCAGGCGTCGTCGCGGAGCAACGCTGACATCTTGCGACGCAAGACAGGATGAGCGGTCCGAAGGCCGAGCTCCAGAGCGAACCGGGCGTCCTCTCGTATATCCAAGACGACCTCTTCCCCTTCGGCACGAACGTGGAAGCCGTCAGCGAGGGCCTGGATCCGGAACTCGTCGCGTGACCAGTCGGCAACCTCGATGTCCCCGGCGGTTACCCGCATCCGATCGTCGGTGAGATCGACTTCAACGGGCATCGGCCGCTCCGAGTCGCCGTTGATTCTCAATGATCCTTCGTATTCGGACATGATCTTCCCTTCCTCCCTCCGCTATCAGGCTACAACCAGAAGCGCCGTCGGACCGGTACTTTTCGCATGACGCGGCCAATAGATACATGAGGACTAGTTACTCGTCCTCGTTCTGTGCAAACGGGATTGGTCCAACTGACTTTCATCCTTATGACGTTTCTGAGCGGTCCGAGGTTCCCGTACACCGGGACGTTCAGTTGGAGTCCGCAGCCGGCTCTTCCGGTGGGTCACCGGATTCCGCTTTTTCGTACCCGGCCAAAACCCGCGCAATATCCGGCTCGGGTAGGCCGGAGTCCTTCGTCGCTGCGATGGTCAGGGTGATTTCTTGCTCAAGCGCACCGATCCGGCCGGTGAGATCGGCACCTTCCATCTCTGTCGTGAGATCAGTGAGCACTTCGAGAAGGGCCCTCAGCACGGAAGGCTGGGAGTGTGCGGCCAGGCGAATCTCGGCAAAAGCCGAATGGACGAAGTCCGAGCGCGAGAGCGTCTCGGCGAGATAGACACGTTGGCCCTCGGGTCCGTTGTAGACACGGATCGGAGGATCCGATTGCAGAATCGCCCTGATCGGCACCTTCAGGTGATGAATCACATCTACCGCCGTGGTCGGGTCGTTGATTCCTGGAGAAAGGGCCTTGAGGGCGATGTCCGACAGCTGACGGATGCCGAACCCCGGGTCGTTCTCGAGTGATCGCTCACGCGCAGTGATGATCACCTTCCGGATCGACTGAACCACTTCATGCGATTCGGAGGGATCCGGCCAGACTGTCGCCAGTCGATCCCCGGACGACACCGCTTCTCCAAGGCGAACCCTGATTCGCACAACCGTGTTGGGTGGCAATGCCCGGGCCAACTGTTTCGGGTTGATGCGCTGAATCCATCCCGTGCGAGTTGCCGTCACCGAACCCGACTTCCCCGAAGGTGCGGGCGATTCGGTATCCATGGGTTTATCTGGCTGCCCGCGGTGTTGTCGGTGGACGGCATTCAGTGTCCCATCGGCTATCCGTCTGACCACGGCGTCGATCTGAAATCGACGTAGGGAATGATCGATGTAGCCGACGATGCCGATGGCCGATGCCACTCCGAGCACGATTGCGATGGTCACAGACACGCTGGGAACGGGTTCGACCGACCCCGCCAAAGATGTGCTCAGGGCTCCTAGGATGAGCAGTGAGTACGTGAATGTTCCGACAATCAGCCCAATGATTATCTGCTGAAAGGCGTCCTCGAAGAAGCCACGTACGGCGCGCGGCGAATACTGGTTCGCCGCGATTTGGCTCGACAAAGCCGTGATCGAGAAGACGATGGCAGCGACTGTGATGGTTGCGCCCGCCACGGTGGTGGCGATGCTTCGACCGCCGGCAACAGTTGATGCCAGTAGGTATGAGGCGTCGGTGAGGCTGTCGGCAAAACGAGAGTCGAGGTATACGGCGAGGGCGGCCAGACCGATACACAGCGCCATGATCACCAGCGGCACGAAGAAGAGGCTGTCCCGTACGCGTTGCAGGAATGACCTGATGTATTCCACGACCCAACCTTAAGAGCGAGAAGTCAACTGCGCGGCAGTTGGGGAGATGGCGAAACTCCCCAACTGGTCGCTCCGCAGGTCAGTCGCCGGCGATGAAGAACTTCCATTCTCCGGCCTCGGTGATCCCCACTCGCCATCCAGCATACGAGCCGAAGAGGGAAATACCGTCCAGCTCCTCCTGGGTATAGATCCCAAGGAGAGCTTCGAGATCAGCTTGGGGAATCTCTTCCCAAGTGTCGTAGTCGAACGCTGCGGGCCAGACGTAGTAGATCGGGTTGTCCGGGAACTCCTGGACCGCATAGGGCATGTCGAACAGCTGAACCAGGGTGCCCAGTTCGCCACGCCCGGAAGCCTCCCACTCAATCAGATTCTGGAACCCGCCACCTCCGAAGCTGGTGTTTAGATCCGGTCCCCCCAAAGCCTCCAGGCCACCGAGATCACAAGCGGTCGCCGCGGCGATGATCGCAGCCCTGGTGGCGGCCACGGCTGCAGGCAGGCTCGCCTGTTCAGCTGGTGGCGGAACTCCTGTAGCCGAACAATCGGACGGCGGAGTCGTGGCGGTCGTCGGCGGGCTTGTCGAAGTTGCGATGGAAGGCCCGGCCACATCGTCCGGCTTGTCTCCTGTGCTCAGCAGGGGAATGATCCCCACGGCCACAACGACAGCAGCGAACGCAGCCGCAAAGACCAACCAGCCGGTGCGAAGCCGGCTTGGTTGGGCTTCGATCCCTGGCGGGTTCGCATGACGAGAAACCTGGCGAACCTCTTCTGCTGCCTTACGCAGCTTGTCGTCTAACTGATTCATTGTGTCTCCTGGCCCCAGGGCGCGAGGCTCTGGCTCAATTTGATCCGTGCTCTATGGAGGTGTGACTTGACCGCACCCTGTTGGCAATCCATCACTTGGGCGATCTCTTCGATCGACAACTGGCCGACGTAGAAAAGAGCGATTGCTTGCGCTTGGCGGCGCGGTAGCCGCCGCACTTCATCCCAGACCTCTTCGGTCTCGGTTGAGATGTCCGGCATCGTGGTGGGGGACGTGTTGCCGAACCTGGTGACTGCTCGCCACTCGGCACCGCGACGGCGTTGGAACGAGGTCGCCTTGTTGACGACGACGCGACGAACCCACGCCTTCGGGTTGTCGTAGTTGGCGACTTTCTGCCAGTTTTGGTGTGCAGCGACGAACGCCTCTTGGGCTAGGTCTTCCGCCGCACCGCCATCGGGAACCAGTGCACGCGCAATTGCCACGATCGTTCTGAACTCTCGTTGGTAGAACATCTCGAAAGCCGGCGTGTCGACGGTTAGGTCGGTAGTAGGCGTCAAGTGTCTCCCTATCTGTTGGGTAGTGCTCACGACACATACACGCACCACTCAGCCTTGAGGTTTACACAGATTGCGACTGAATCGCTGTTGGACCCGGTTCCAGTTAGTCTGTGGTAACCGCACTGGGTGGAGGCCAGCGATTCCGTCGCTTCCCCGGTGATCAACGGGCTTTTACCAGTTCCATCCGGTTGGACCGCCTCTTCGGCCGATCTGGGCATGCACTTCATCGATACGCGATATGAGTGTGCCCCCTAGTTCCCTAACCGGATTCAGGAGTATTCCATGTCAACGTTCGCCCATTTAGGGGTACCCGGCCCGCTCGCGGCCGCTCTATCCAAACGCGGTATCACCGAGCCTTTCCCCGTCCAAGAGGCATCCATCCCTGATGCAATGAAAGGTCGGGATGTTTCTGCCAAAGCACCAACCGGATCCGGAAAGACTCTCGCATTCGGGCTTCCTTTGTTGACTCGAGTCGAAAAAGCCAAAGCCAACCGTCCACGAGCCTTGATCCTCGCTCCAACCAGAGAGCTTGCCGAGCAGATCAAACGGGAATTGGCCCCACTGGCGACCGCGGTCCACCGGACAGTCACCGCCGTATATGGAGGTGTTGGATACGGGCCTCAGAAGAATGCTCTTCGGAAAGGCGCCGACATCCTCGTTGCGACTCCGGGACGCCTAGAAGATCTAATCGAGCAAAGGTCAGTCGACCTTCGCGCCGTCGACATCGCCGTGATTGACGAAGCCGATCGGATGGCAGACATGGGATTCATGCCTGCGGTCCGGAGGATCCTCGATATGACGTCGCGAGATCGTCAGACCCTCCTCTACTCAGCGACTCTCGATGGCGATATCGCGGTTTTGAGTCGGGATTACCAGAGAGATCCAATCAGCCACGAGGCAGGAACCATCGAACCGGAGACGATTGATGCCCGCCATCATTTCTGGCTAGTGCAGCACCACGATCGTGTGCAGCACGCCGCTGATCTGATCGATGCGGCTGGCCGTTCCATCGTGTTCACACGTACCCGCCATGGAGCCGACCGCCTCGCACGGCAACTCGGAAAGCTCGGACTCGGTGCAATCGCCCTCCACGGAGGTCTGTCCCAGAATCAGCGCACCCGGGCTCTCAAGTCGTTCACAAACGGGAAGGTCCAGGCGCTCGTCGCAACCGACGTCGCCGCACGGGGGATACATATCGACGCTGTCGAATCGGTCATTCACTTCGACCCGCCACATGACTACAAAGACTATCTGCACCGTTCCGGGCGCACCGCCAGGGCGGGAGCGACTGGAACAGTCGTGAGCCTGGTGACCGGCGAGCAGCGAAAAGCGGTCAGCCGGATGCAGCGCGATCTGGACTTGAGTGCTCCGATCGAGGCTCCACGCCTCGAGGCCATTCCTGATGGTGGACACCGTATAGGAGATCGTGTGTCGCCAAGCGCGCGGAAGCATGAACCAGCTCCTCAACCCGGTCGTCACCAGTCTCCCAAGAAGGACGCAACACGTCCGGAGCGACGCGACCGTCGTGAAGTCGCCAAAGGCCAGAGTGTCTACGTGGGCAATTTGCCCTGGGCCGCCACTGCGCAGGACATCGAAAACCTTTTCGGGCGATTCGGCACGGTCCACGAGGCGACGATCGTGACCGATCGCCGCGATGGGCGATCCCGCGGGTTCGGCTTCGTCGACATGGAACAACCCCAAGCCCACGACGCCATTGAGGCGCTGAATGGCTCACAATTGAACGGTCGAGACCTCAACGTTCGTCTCGCCCGCACCCAGAACAACCGTCACTGACGGTTCTTCACAATTCTTGAACGGCCCATCGGGCTATTGAAAGGAGTGTCTTCATGGCACCTATAACTTCGCGCACCGGCGTGACCTGGAGGTTCAACGACCTTGAACCCGGTCGTACGTATCGCGCCACGACGCGCAACGGATCTACCTCAGGCGAGTATCTCGGTATAGAGACTCGCTATGGGGACTGGTTGATCATGCTTCGAGCCGACTCGCACACGACGTCGCTGGCTCTCGACGAGGTCACCTCGATTCATGCCGCATAGAGAAACCCCCCGACCAGCGGTCGGGGGGTTTCAGTTATATCTCCGGTCGAGAGTCTTAGACCTCTCCACCTCCGCCGCCACCGGTGGCAGTTAGGCATGCGTACTCAGGCACCACGCTGTTGGGGTTAGTGTCATCCGTTCCAAATGAGTAGTGCTCCGCTGTGACCGAAGTGACATCACTTGCAAAGGTCACTGTGCCAGCATCCGTCACCTCACCACTGATGGGAGTGACAGTGTCGGCCAGGTCATCCGAGTACCCGCTGGGTGATGTGCCCTGAAGTCTCCACTGCTCGTTGCGCTGGACCAACGGGTTCCCACTGTGGTCCGAGCCTCGCTCGTAGTCACCTGATATCAGGATCACGTCATACGTTCCAGCCGGGATATCAGCCGCAACCGTCTGCAGCGGATGACTGGGTACCAGCTTGAATCCCTCGAACGCGATGACGTAGTCGGCAGGAGTCCCATCTCCACCGGTCGGGCACACCGCAGTTGGCGGTGGCGGCGGTGGTATGTCGAGCGAGCACTCGTCAGCGGGATTGACCAGTGCGTAGTCGCCCCAGACAATACCGTTTTTCTCTCTCAAATGATGCTCGGGCCCATGATCATTGCTGTCCGGGCTTACGATGTCCCAGGCAGCGATATCGATCAAGATCTTCACATACGGGTTCGACAGCGACCGGGTCGCGTGACAGATCCAGACCTTGTGGCCTTCTACCAAACCTGAGCCAGGATCCTTCTTTGTGGCCAAAGCCGGGGCAGCAAAAGCACCCACAACCATTACCAGAGCAAGGATCAACCCGATCTTGCCCTTATTGCTGGCGCGCCTATGGCGTCCTCTCATTAAACAACCTCCCTTTCGGTGGTGGACAGTAGACGGAGAGTGGTCGATCTACAAGAACCAATTTGACTCTGTCTGTCGCGTCTAATCAGCTGTTGCGGTGGGACAAAACGCCACTTCGTCAGGATGATGTTCCCGTGGGTTGTGGGAGTCGCCCCAGAAAGGACTGGAATGCGTTCAGCAGCCGGGCGCCGACGCCAGAACTGTCTGTGTCGGAGTCCAGCCTGGTGACGAACGAGGAGATCCGCCGGGTCAGCCCCACCGTGTCGACACTGGTCGGGTCCTCCACGAGGTCCGCCACTGCCGAAGTCATGTCGTGGCTGAGGTCGGCCCACTCCGTCGACAGGTCAACATTCCCCGACGCCCCTACCTGAAACCCCACATCCTCCATCGCCACTTCGACGCTGCTCACCGCAAGCGTGACGCGTTCATTCGCGGTGTCGGGAAAGGTGGAGGGAGTAGCGGTTGCTTGGGGGATGCAGGCACCGACACTCAATACAAGCGTCATTAGGGCCACTCTGGGGAGACTCTGGTTGGGCAAATGTTCCTCATCGATTTCTGTGCTCACAGCTACCCCTTCATCCGGCTCGGTAAACGTCGCCGGGTCGGGTTTTGGCCAGAACAGACCTCGGGCAAATGGAGTTGTCAGGGACCTCTGCACTTCAACTGGAGGAAAGAAAATGACACACGAACATCACGATCGAGTGGTTGTAGAGAAGGACTCGTCGGGCTACGGACCCCTCGGTTTGTTGCTGAGCGTTATCGCGCTCTTGGTTGTGCTTTGGGTTGCATTCGGTGGCGACAACGACGGTGGTGCGGTCGAGGACGAGGTGGAACCAACCTCACCGTGCCTACAACGGTTGGGCCTTCTGAATAGCAAAAATCTGGCTGGGGGCGGAGAGGGCGCGATGCCTGGACTGTGCGACCTCTCCCATTGGTTTATCGCCCTCAGGCGTGGGTACTAAACTGAACTTGTCGTCTATTTGGTTGAGAGATGCAAATCGATTCTGGAACTGAGCTCACATGCACGAACGAGGAGTGCGACTGCAGTTTTCTGGTGCAACGCCCTTGTACCGTCGGTGACGGCGCGTATCGGTGTGCCTGCGGGTCCGACTTGGTTTCTGCGACTGAGGTGCCAGCCAAGTCCGGAGTGATCGAAAGCCGGAAGACGGCCACGTAGATCAGCTAGGGTCCGCGGCCTTCTGAGGCGCCTTCTTGCGCTTGCGAGGGCTTGGACTAGCTGTTTCGGACGGAGGTTGTTCCGGAAGCGGACCCAAAGCCTCTCTCAGCTCGTTGGCAACGATCGGCTTGAGTACCGAAGCGTCGGCCAGAGCTCGACGGGCTAAGAAGCGATCCGCTGAACGATCGAGCAGAAGAATCATGCGTGGCGGGGGCGTATCCTGAAACACCGCCCGTACGGCACGGATGACTGCCATACCCCCCATGCTCTTCACCTGCATGTCGATGATCAGCGCCTCCGGCTTAACGTGCTGGGCGATCTCCGCGGCGAGTTTCGGGTCGTCCAATTGCCCGACCTCCCAATTGTCAACGGCGAGAGCGGCCTGAACATCGTTGACTACCCAGGCAGCATCGGTGACAAGTAGGACGTTTCGCATCGCAATCGATCGTAGCGGCCAGGTATCCGGTATTGGATATGGCGTCTCAGTTCCTAATGTCCCGGTGTGCGCCGCTCCCAAATTGCCCTTGTCCTGCTTTTCTTTGCCCTGGTGTCGGCGTGCTCATCGGGCACCGCCGATCCCGGGGCTGAGGGCCCCGGCATCGACGTGATCGATGTCAGTGGCCCTTTGGATTCGCTGGCTCTCGAATTCATCCTGTCGGCGATCGAAGACGCTGCCCGGGCGGACCAGGAGTTGGCGGTGATCCAGGTGAACTCGAGGGCGGTTTTGGATCAACGTCTGTTGATTCAATTGATGGACACGCTTCGCAACCCTCCCCTCCCGGTCGCGGTTTGGCTCGGCCCGGCACCAGCAGTCGCTTACGGGGGAGTGGCGGAACTTGTATTCGAGGCTCCGGTGAGCGCTGCCGCCCCGGGATCGATGATGGGCCGATTCTCACCTCTGGTCGCGGGGGAGCCAGAAAGCCGTGATGGCGGCCCCGACGACGTCGTGGATGTCGAGGAACTGGACATCGAATTACAGCCGACAATCCGGCAGTACCTGCAAAGTCTCGACGGAACAACTTTTGAGACGGCTGCCGGTGAGGTCACAATTTCGACCTTGCGTGAGTTTGCTCAAGGCGGCGTCGAGGGAGTCACCCTCCGGACCCCTACCTTCCGCAAGCCGCCACTGTCCACGAGATTCTTCAGGCTTGCGGCGGCACCGGAAGCCGCTTTCTTCTTCCTTGTCGTCGGCCTCACCCTGGTGACCTTTGAGTATTACGCGCTCGGTCCTGGCGTCGCTGCAGGCGTGGCGGCAATCTCGCTTTGGCTTGGTGGATGGGGAATCGTCAACCTGCCGGTCAGACCGTGGGCGTTGGCGGTCGGAATCGGGGGTTGGGCACTGCTCACCACCGCCTACCAACGTGGCGGAGTCTTCGGACTGACGGTGGTCGGTGCTGGCTTTCTCCAGGTCGGCGGCATGTTTTTCGTCGAGGGATCGGGCCAGATTGACCCTCGTTGGTGGTTGGTGCTCCCGTCGGTGCTCGCCGCCCTCTTCTTCTTCCTACTGGCGATGCCGACGGTTCAACGCAGCCGGTTGTCGACGCAAACGATTGGGCGCGAGAAACTCGTTGGAGCGGTCGGTACTGCGACCTCTAGCTTCAACCCAAATGGGATGGTGTCGGTCAATGGCGCTATTTGGAGGGCGACCGCGCATCGCGAGGCCGGACTGGCAAATGGGACACCGATTGTGGTCTCCGGAGTAGACGGGCTTTTCCTAGAAGTGGAGCCCGCTGACCCGATAATCGAGAAACCGGAAAAATAGACATTCCAGATTCTTCCTTGTGTACAGCGTCACTGTCTATTAGCTTCGATTCGGTTGTCGCTGAAGAATCTAGGGAGGACTTCCGTGTCTCATAAGGACGAATGGACACTTAAGGCGCTGTGCCGTGGGAATCATTCATATCTGTTTTTCCCACCCTCGACCTTTGAACGCAAAGACGAGAGGGAACGTCGGGAGATGAAGGCGAAGGCGATTTGCGGGGTATGCCCTGTTCAAGATCCCTGTACAAGTCACGCACTCGATATCCGCGAACCGTTCGGCATTTGGGGTGGGCTGACCGAAGGCGAGCGCAAGTCTCTGCTCGTCAGCTAAGGCATCTCCCCGGATTGTCGCAGGGTCCGGTTCTCACCTCTGCGAACCGTCACCCCATTCGCATCTAGCCATTCCAGAATGGGCACGATGTACTTTCTGGATAGCCCCAAGGCGTCCTTGACATCGCCGACGCCAAATGGCGACTTCAAACCTTTGACTCTGTCTGTGATCATCCCTATTTGCTCGGGTAAGTAGACGAGGTGCTCAGAGACACGGACCATTTCTTTCTGTCGGAGTAGCAGGTGAAGCAGCTCTTCGGGTAGGCCCAATTCTGACGTCGTAGGGACGTCGAGGCCGGAGCCCAAACGTGCTCGGGCCGATTCCCACAACTGGGCCGACTCAGCATCCAGGACAACCTGGTGGCTGATCATGGATACGTCTGGCCCATCGAGCCGGAGAGCGTCTGAGCGTTTCACGACCTCCTCGGCCACATCCTTGGACAAGTCGAGGGAGGTTGCCAGGGTTGCGATGGGCAGCCCCGATCTCAGTGGGTGCCGACGGTGCTCTTCGGTCGTTCTCTGCTCGGCGATTTCTATCAGGTGCTCGACGGCAGCCGAGGTCATGGCGGTTTCGCCAATCACCACCGCGTCGATTGGCATCCCTCCTCCACTGTCCTTGCTGAGTGAATCGATTCGATCATGGCCCCGCAATCGAAGTAGACGGCTGGCGCGCTCGTCCGGGTCGGCGTCAGGGTCCATCGACGGCGCCTCCATGATCGCCTGCTGAACCGATCTCGGGGCAGGGTCCAGGATCCGTCCGCCGCCAACCACCAGCCTCCGTCCGCTGTCGCGCAGGATGAATCGATCACCCGAACGGAGAGGCAGCGGCTCTTCGGTCGTCATCACCGCGAACCTAGCTTCAAGTTTCAGTATTCGGACCGGGTGGCCCCCCGATCCGACATGAAGGACGTAAGCGCCCTTTTCGGTGAGTTCGGGTGCGTATCGGGCGGGTTTCAACGAGGCGCTGAATCGCTTCGTGGTTCGCCAGGCTCCATGAGTTCCCAGCATTTGACCGCGTCGCACCTTTTCCCTTGCCAGGCCAGACAACCCGACGGCAACTCTGGTGCCGGGTTGGGCTGTTTGAGTTTCCCTTTCGTGGGTCTGGAGGCTGCGCACCCTTCCGTAATCCCCGGTGGGATATACCTCCAATGTGTCCGTCAGAGAGATCGGGCCTTCGAGCAACGTTCCCGTCACGACGGTTCCAGTCCCCGGGACCGAGAAAGATCTATCGATCCAGAGCCGCGGCAAGCGTTGACCGGGTTGACCGGCTGAGTCCGCAAGGTGTCGCAACTCGTTTCGCAATTCGTCGATATTCGACCCGGTTGTCGCACTGACCGGGACCACCCGACCGTGCTCCAGAGTTGTTCCGGCCAGTTTTTCGTGAATCTCGAGGCTGGCCAATTCGACCATGTCGGAGTCGACGAGATCGATCTTGGTCAGTGCGACCACCCCGCGGCGAACCTCGAGGAGATCGAGCACCGCGAGGTGCTCCTCAGATTGCGGCATCCAGCCCTCGTCGGCAGCAACAACAAAGAGGGCGACGTCAATCGCTTCGATCCCGGCGAGCATGTTTTTTAGATACTTCTCGTGACCGGGAACATCGACAAAGGAAACTTCTTTGCCACCACCCAAATCGGCCCATGCGAATCCGAGATCTATCGTGAGCCCTCGGCGTTTTTCCTCGTCCCAACGGTCTGGGTCCCGCCCCGTAAGGGCTTGAATAAGCGTTGACTTTCCGTGATCGACGTGTCCAGCCGTGCCAATCAGAGGCATTGCTTGATCGCACTCACAACCGACTTGTCGTCCTCTGGCTCGACTGTCCTCAGGTCCAGGACGAGATTCCCTTCCGCCCGCCGTGCCAGAACAGGCGAGGTCGAGTCGAGCAACTCGGCGAACTTTTCTCCCCTGCCCTTGAATATGAGCAGAAATGATTCCAGTCGCGCGGAGGGTGCGCTTCCGGCGCCGACCAGCGAGTAACCGGGTTCGATTTCACCTCCGGTGGCAGCCGCAACGGCTTCAGCCCGATGCAGGATCGACTCTGGAGATAACGTTGCCATTCTCCACAAGGGGATCTCCTCGACTTGGTCGTTGGCATAGGCCTCGAGCGTTGCCGCCAGCGCAGCGTCGATCGGAGCGCTGACGCGGAGTGACCGTGCGATCGGGTGGGTGCGCAGTTGGCCGACGATCTCGGTCGATCCAACGATGATCCCCGCCTGGGGGCCACCAAGCAGTTTGTCGCCGCTGAAGAGGACCAGGTCGGTCCCGGCGGCCAGCGCCTGGACCGCGCCGGGCTCGTTCGTCAACCATTCGGGCGTCTTCGCCAGCCAGGAGGTTGCCGCATCGAGCAGACCCGATCCGATGTCGAATATCAAAGGAATACCGGACCCGCTGGCGAGGGCCACGAGGTCTGTCACGGATGCTTCGTCCACGAAACCCGAGATTTCATAGTTGGCGGCGTGCACTCGCAACATCGCAGCACAGTCGTTTATCTGTAGAGCGGTTTCGTAGTCACCGATGCGAGTCTTGTTGGTGGTTCCGACTTCGATCATTCGAGCACCGCTCGCCGCCATCACTTCGGGAAGCCGATACGAACCCCCGATCTCAATCAGCTCTCCTCGGGATACCGGCACCCCTTTTCCAGGCGCCAAAGCAGATAGGGCCAGAAGGACGCCAGCGGCGTTGTTGTTGACGATCAGTGCATCTTCGGCGCCGGTCAGCGTCCGCAGAAGCTCGACCGTGTACGAGTTTCTCGCGCCGCGGTTGCCGCTTTCCATGTCGAGCTCGGTATTGGTGTAGCTGCCGGCCGCCAGGGCGGCAGCTTCGAGGGCCCGAGCGGAAATGGGGGCACGACCCAAATTTGTGTGCAGCAGAACGCCAGTTGCATTGATGATGCGATGAGAACGGCTTCGCACCACGGTCCCCGCCAGTTCGGCCGCCATCGCAACCGGGTCTGCCGATTGCCCCTCCTGGATTTGTGCCCTGGCGGCGTCAACGGCAATGCGTGCAATAGCGGTCTTCTGGACCGTGGAGAGATGTGGAACGTCGATAGCGCGGGCCAGCACATCGATAGGAGGTAGCTGTCTGAGTCTGGCTTCCATTTCGGGCATTGGATGAGTCTGGCACCTATCCACAGGCAGGTTCGTAGGATGACACTGTGTCGCTTCCCACGGTTGCTCCAAGGCCTGCTTCTTCGGTGCTGGTAATCCGGGATTCCGGATCGGAGATCCAGGTATTGATGGTCCAGAGACCGGCGACCGGATTCTTCGGAGGTTTGATGGTCTTTCCGGGCGGTGCGGTAGAAGCCTGCGACATCGAGAGAGCGGTGGCTCCCGACATGGAATACCGGATTGCGGCGGTGAGGGAAACAGCCGAAGAGGTCGGCATCCTCGTCACCACCGACGGCTTCGTCACGCCTCCGCCGCTCCGAGGCGCCGAACTGCTCGATGCGATCGACAGCTCGACACTCCGATCAGCGTTAGCGGGTCTTACCCTCGTTTCTCGATGGGTGACTCCGTCGTTCGCCCCCAAGCGATTCGACACCCGTTTCTACATCACCAAGTTGAGGGGTGATCCAGAAGTGGTGTTGGACGCCGACGAATTGGTTGCTCACTTCTGGACCTCCCCGCAAGATGCCCTGGATCGGCATGCCGGGGGAGAGTGGGAAATGATCTTGCCCACAGTGTCACACCTGAGATGGCTGGCGCGTTGGGCGGACGTTGCCTTGGCAGAGGCGGCCGCAAGCGGGACCGATGGTCTCACCGTCATCGAACCCACGACGCTGGATAACGGGACCCTTTCCGCCCGATACCGGGGCGAGTTTTGAAAATTGAAAGGATCCTCGCCAACAATCCGGGGCCTTTCACCGGTCCTGGGACCAACACGTGGCTGATCGATGACGGTGAGGGCAAGGTCGTAGTCATCGATCCCGGGCCTGTTGACGCGGCTCACGAAGAAGCAATCTCATCGCGCCTCTCAGAACGCATGGTCGAAGGGGTGCTAGTAACGCACACCCATCTCGACCACGCTCCGATGGCTAACCCGCTTGCGCTAAATCTGGGTGTTCCCGCGCTCGGCTTTGCCGCCGGCCCCGAATTCGTCCCCGACGTAGCCCTCGTGGATGGTTCGGTTTTCCCGGTGGGCAATATCGGGTTGGAGGTCGTGTACACGCCAGGCCATTCTGACGACCACCTCAGTTTCCGCGTCGGTAACGTTCTCTTTTCCGGGGATCACGTCTTGGGAGGTTCGTCGGTGATGGTCGAAGCGATGGGCCCCTATCTGGATTCGCTCCGGAAAATCAAAGGAACAGGTCTCACCCAAATCCACCCTGGCCATGGTCAGTCCATAGACGAGCCCGAGGAAGTAATCGATTGGTATATCGCACACCGCTTGCAAAGACATGCGGAGATTCTCAGCGCAATCCGCGCGGGCGCTAAATCGGTCTCGGAAGTAGTAGAGACGGTCTACCAAGGTGTCGATACCTCCTTGTATCCGCTCGCCGCGAGGTCTGTCCAGGCGCACTTCGTCTTGCTCTCCTCTGAAGGTCAGATAGCCTTAGATCCAGACGGCAACGCCGTGGAGCCTCCCCCAGACCAATGAAACTCCTAATCCGATATCTCTCAGCTGTCTTTGTCGTGGTCCTTGCGCTGCCCGCCGTGGCACAAGTCACCGACTCACAGGTGGATCGCGCCCGGGAAGAGGTCAATAAGCTCGTTGCCGAAAACGCCGACATCGGCCAACAGGTGGACGCGGCATTCACACGCCAGGTCGCCCTCGAGGATGAGATCTCTTCGCTCACCGAATCAATCGAATATGCCCGGATCAAGCTCTCCGAGCTCGAAGCCCGGGTCCAGGATGTAGCCGTGGCGATGTATATGGGGTCGTCTACAGCCGGGTCGCTGCAGATCCTCTTCTCTTCCGACGACGAGTCATACAACGCTGGAACCCAGTACCTGTCCGAAGTCAATGGCCTCGATGTCAGTGTCATCAACGAACTCGAGATCTTCAAAGACGAGCTCGATCGCCAAACGGCCCGTCTGGCAGCTGCCTCCGAGGAGCAGGCGGCGAACTCGGCTCTGCTCGAGGAGCTGGCTGCCCAGCTCTATGCAGACCTGGCAGACGCTCAAGGTGTCTATGACCAGCTTGTCACCCAGCAAGCGACCGAAGAAGAGCAACGGCGCCAGGACGAGTTGAGGCGGCAGGAAGCAGCGCGTCTTGCGGCGACCTCGACCACTGCTGTTAGCAGCACCACATCTCCTGGCGCGGCCACGACCACGACTCCGGAAAACACGACAACCACGTCACCTCCGCCGCCGCCGCCGCCGCCCCCGAGCTCGAGTGGGGGCGCCTGTCCGGTTGCAGGGGCCGTCTACTTCAGCGACACATGGGGCGACGCGCGCTCGGGTGGGCGGACTCACCAAGGTGTTGACATGATGGCCGCGCGGGGCACGCCGGTCGCAGCGATCTACTCGGGAACCATTGCCAGCCTGGCAGATAACTCCCTTGGCGGTAAGACGATCTGGTTGAGTGCCAATGGAGACACGTTCTATTACGCACATCTCGACAGCCATGCCAGCGGGCTGTCCGTTGGCCAGTCGGTAGCCGAAGGCGAAATCATCGGGACCGTGGGCAGTACCGGAAACGCTTCCGACCTCTATCCCCACCTGCATTTCGAGTATCACCCGGGCGGCGGCGCAGCAGTCAATCCTTACCCCCTGGTCAAGGGGATCTGCGGGTAGTGGACCCAAAACGCGAAACGAGGACCCTTGCGGGTCCTCGCATCGTATGGGCCTCCCTAACCCAAAACCCCGGTGCATGAGCACGTTCCCAGTCATCTTCGACCACAGAGAGTGGTTACCCAAGGATGGTTGTCAAGCCACTCATTGTGACTAGTTAGCTGATTCGCGTCATTGGGCCGTCAGATTGTTGCGACTCTGCACCGCAGCGGGAGCTTGCGTCTGGTTGAATGCCACGGTTGTTCGACTAGGGAGAATGTGTGACGACGCCTGAATCCCCTCAAGAGCAGGTAGCTGGTTCGCCGGCCAATCTGGCTTCGTGGGGAACCCGTGTAATTGGAGCATTGATCGACGCTTTGCCGATTCTGATCCTCGAAGTGTTGACGTTTTGGAGTTTCCTTCTCAGAGTCCTCGTGGGCTTGATCGGATTTGCGTACTTCTATATCTATCTCGGCCACGTCGACGGAACGACCGGACAGACGCCAGGCAAGATGGTGATGGGCACGAGAGTGGTCAATGCCGAGGGCAACCTCATCGGGAGCAGCGCCGGAATCGCCCGCAAATTCAGTCACATAGTCGACAGCATCATCTGTCTCCTGGGATGGCTGCTGCCGCTCGTCGATGAGAAGCGTCAAACAATCGCTGACAAGATCATGAACACCTACGTGGTCGAAGGGGTCGAGAAGAAGCCGTTCAGCGTCGATCTCTATATGCCCAAGAGCTGACGCCGCCTCCAAAAAACGAAGTCGGGTCGATTCTCCTCCTTGAGGCTGAGCCGCGCCTCTTATTCTCCCTCGTTGCGGAGGGAGTACCCGAGCGCCGGCGAGGGGGAGGGTGGCAAGATCTCAACCCCAAAGTTCAGACGGGCTGAGAGCGCGTTGAGTTGGGTCGCCTCTCCCACCGGTGCCACGCTCGCGGATCTTTCCCTGAGGTTGTTCCGCAACTCCCAAGCACGAGGACAGCTAGGCCGGTTGGCTTTCCAATTCGAGCAGCATCTTGGCGATCCGGCCGGTGCAGGTCTCGAGTTCGGCGGGCGGGATGAGCTGGATGAGAGTCTCGGTTGCCTTGATGAAGGCGATTCCGGCGGCCGAATCAGGATTATCTAGCGTCACCGGCATCCCCTCGTCGCCGCCTGGGACTACGTGTGGATCGAGCGGGACCTTGGCGATGAGAGGTACACCCAGATCTCTCGCAAGGTCTTCACCACCGCCCTCGCCAAACAATGCGTGGGTTTGGCCACAATCGCATTCGAATCCGGACATGTTCTCGATAACCCCGACGATGGGCATGTGCGATCTTCGGGCCATGTCGGCCACCCTGATCGCGACTTTCTGCGCTGCCCGCTGAGGCGTCGTGACAACAACCATCTCCGCCTGAGGCAACATCCGGCTCAACGCCATTTGCACATCACCTGTGCCGGGTGGCAAGTCGATGACGAGGTAGTCGAGCTCGCCCCATTCAACCTGTTGCAAGAACTGCTCTAGAGCCTTCGACAACATGAGGCCGCGCCACATAAGCGCCGTCTCCTCCGATTCGATGATGAGGCCGGTAGACACGACCTTCACCCCATGGGCGATGACAGGCTGAATCAGCTTGTTGGCATCGCTCGCCTCGAGTCGATCGCGAATTCCCATCATCCGGGGAACCGAAAATCCCCAAATGTCCGCATCGAGTAATCCGACCCTGAAGCCTTCCTGGGCCAGCGAGACAGCCGTGTTGACCGACACCGATGATTTTCCTACTCCACCCTTGCCCGATCCGACCGCAATTACTCTCGTAGTGGGAGACACCTGGGTGGGCTCGGCATTCTCCCGCGCCTGACGGCGGGCGACAGACATGAGTCCGGCCCGTTGTTTTTTGGTCATGGCGGTGGTGCGGACGACCACCTCGTCGACTCCGGGAAGACTCGCTACCCGGCGGTTGGTGTCGTTTTCGATCTGGTTGCGGAGTGGGCACTCAGCGACGGTGAGTGCCAGGCCGATCTCCACTGTGGATCCCGAGATAGAGACGTCACTTATCATCCCCAGTTCGACGACGTTGCCGCCGAGCTCGGGGTCGCGGACTCCTTCGAGAGCCTTGAGAACGTCGTCCCTGGTGACCACACTCCAAGGGTACTGGCTGATGGGGATATCTTGACCTGTCGGATTGCCACGGATGTCGTTACAATGAGGGGACAACCATGACTCAATTACTCAGCATCAAGTCAAATCAACCGCAGAAAGTGGTCAATGTGACCGATTTCGCCGTCACCAAGATCGGCGAATTGATCGCGGCCGAAGGCGACACCAATCTCGCGCTTCGTATGGCTGTGCGCCCAGGTGGATGTTCAGGGTTTTCGTACGAGATGTACTTCGACAGCGAAGTCGACACCAACGACATCGTTGAGGAGTTTGGCGACATCAAGGTTGTCGTTGACCAGCAAAGCGCCGACATGGTGCGTGGTTCGACTCTCGACTACAAAGACGGTCTGATGGGCGCAGGCTTCGCCATCGAGAATCCGAACGTGACCCGCTCCTGCGGTTGCGGCAACTCCTTCTCCTAGACACAGCTCACCACGGCGGTCCCGGAATCGCTGTCTCGGCATCTCGGTAGACTCGACCCTGCTGTCCCGCGCTAATTCGAGGAGTTCGAGTGCCCAAGACAATCCCTTCTACGCCGTCGGCGCCAAATCCGATGGCCCCGTATTCGGTAGCTGCCGAAGCCAATGGCTTTGTCTTCGTCTCGGGACAGGTCGCACGAGATCCGGAGACGGGGGAGAAAGAGCCCGACGACGTCCAGCTCCAAGCTGAGCGTGTCATGAAAAACATCGGCATAGTTCTCAAGGATCTGGGACTCGGGTTCTCCGACATCGTCAAGTCGACGATTTTCCTGGCGGATATCGCCGATTTCGCAGTTGTCAACGACGTCTATGCCGGGTACTTCCCGACCGATCCCCCGGCCCGTTCGACGTTTCAGGCGGGTGGCCTGCCCGGCGGGTTCCTGGTTGAGATCGAGGTGGTGGCAGCGCGATGAGCATGGACAAGAATCAGATATTCGATGCCCTCGGTATCGCAGATACCAACTCCGGCGTCTTCGCAGGTGGATGGATTCCAGCGACGGGCGACGACATCGAGGTCGTCAACCCGACCACCGGTGAGGCATTGGCCACCGTGACGATGGCTTCACTTGATGATTACGAGCAAGTCGTGTCCAGTTCCGCGGAGACCTTTGAGCGCTGGCGTCGGCTCCCGGCACCCAAGCGCGGTGAGTACATTCGCAAGCTGGGTGATGCACTCCGCGCCCACGAGGAGGTCCTCGGTGCCCTGGTGACACTGGAGATGGGCAAGATCCTCCCCGAGGGAATCGGTGAGGTTCAGGAGATGGTGGACATCTGTGACTTTGCTGTCGGCCTCAGTCGCCAGTTATACGGAAACACAATGGCGTCCGAGCGGCCGAATCACCGCATGTACGAGCATTGGCACCCCCTGGGCCCGGTTGGGGTCATTTCGGCATTCAACTTCCCGGTGGCTGTTTGGTCATGGAACTCTGCGATTGCAGCGGTCTGCGGTGACACCGTGGTGTGGAAGCCCTCTGAGCGAACACCGCTCACGGCTATCGCCGTCACCAGAATCGCGGCCAAGGTCATGGAAGGTTCTGGATTCGAGGGCCTGTTCAACCTCGTCGTTGGAGATGGGAAGACCGTCGGCAACGCAATGAACCACGACTCGCGCCTACCGCTGATTTCGGCTACCGGTTCTTGCAATATGGGTCGTATCGTCGGCCCGGCGGTGGCCCAGAGGATGGGGCGCTCCATTCTCGAGCTAGGCGGGAACAACGCTGTGATCGTGATGGACGATGCCGATCTCGATCTGGCCGTTCGGGCAACTCTTTTCTCGGCTGTCGGCACCGCTGGGCAGCGGTGCACCACGCTGCGTCGTTTGTTGGTCCACAAGGCGATAGCAGACAAGATGGTCACGAGGCTCACGGAGGCCTATAAGACAATCCCAATCGGCGACCCACTCGAAGACGGCATTCTCATGGGCCCGGTTGCCGGACAACAAGCTATCGACCAGATGATGAACGCCTTGGAGATCGCCAAAGAGCAAGGTGCTCAGATCGTTACCGGTGGGAGTCGCCTGGATCGCCCCGGGTTCTTCGTCGAACCGACCATCGCTCTGGTGCCCAAGGGCGCGTCAATCACCCAGCAGGAGACCTTCGCTCCCATCCTCTGGGTCACCGAGTTCGAGACTCTCGATGAAGCCATCGAGATCCAGAATGGAGTTACCCAGGGTCTTTCCTCGGCGATCTTCACCGAGTCGGTCCGCAACGCCGAGAAGTTCCTCAGCGACGTGGGTTCGGACTGCGGAATCGCCAACGTCAATATCGGGACCTCCGGCGCTGAGATCGGAGGGGCTTTTGGTGGTGAGAAGGAAACCGGAGGTGGTCGCGAGGCCGGTTCCGATGCGTGGAAGGCTTACATGAGGCGGCAGACGACAACGATCAACTACGGCGACGATCTTCCTCTCGCCCAAGGCCTCGAGTTCGGCTGAGATGGCCAACCGCGGGTTGAACGCGTAGCCCGATACGCGAACCTGAGGTTTCCAGCGCCAATAGTGGCGGGAAATCCGTCCAGAATCACTAGCTAGTCATTTTGCGATCGGCATCGTGTAACAGACAGCGGTGCCCTCGACTACGACAGTCCCATCGTCGCGGGTCACTGTGGTTGCCAGCTTCGTAATCGGCTTGTCCAACCTGACCTCGATGACTTCGGCTCGCCCAGTAATGACGTCTCCCGGTCGGACCGGTGCCAGAAAATTCCACGTCACATTGAGAAATACTGTGCCGGGCCCCGGTAGATCTTCGGCAACGACAGCGTTAAGGATGGCCGTTGTGATCCCGCCTTGGACCACGATCTCTCCAAACGATGTTGCGGCAGCGATCGCGGTGTCATAGTGAATCGGGTTTCGGTCACCACTGATCGACGTGAAGACCTCGATGTCTTCCTCTGCTACCTGGCGAGAACGTTCGGCTGTTTGGCCGACTTGAGGCGAGCCGTTGGGCCAACCGCTACCACTGTCGCTCATCAGGCTGACCCTATAGCGGGCGGGCTTGGGTGATCAGAAAGGGGGTGTGACACGGCCAGGGGCGGGCCGACTACTTCCATCCAGGAACGCTCAGCGATCTCCTGGTACCTCTGAGGGTCCACATTGCCAGGGCCCATCTCGGCGTGTTCCGAGAAGAACCTTTCCATGCCCGATGGTGTGAACATGATCAGGATTTGCGAGTCGGTGTCATCGAGATTCTGGAAGCAATGCGCGGTGCCACGTGGGACAAAGACGAACGATTTCTCATGCGCTTCAAAAATTCGCTCTCCGGCGATGAACCTGAAGCCGCCCTCCAGCACGTACCACATTTCATCCTCGCGGCGATGAAGGTGTTTCGGCGGCCCCTGTTTCGGGCCGATCACGATCTCGACAAGCGTGAAGGTTCCACCGGTCGACAGCGTGGTCGCCTTTATCGTCGAAGGCCCACCGGCAGGACCCGGGATTGTCTCGCCCTCACCATCGCGAAGTACATACGCCTCAACCGTCACCGCCCCACCTCCAGAAGATGCGTCGACCCGGTTGGTCGGCGCGAGCCACGGGATATTAGATCAAGGTTCTCGGTCAGGGTCCTAGACCGGTTGATTCGAAGGGCACCAATTCGACGGTTAGACATGCCCGGTCATCTGCGAGCCCACAAATGCGATAGGTGTCAGGAATGGCCCCTATGGGCAAGCGGACCAGAAAGAGGCTCTCGGGTACCTCCGGACACGACGGGTTTTCGATCGGCTCCTGCCAGTTGCCCGTGGTGAGCTGAGTGACCGACGTTGTTTGGCCGATCGTCACCCAACCGAACAGGCCCCACTGCTCCAGCTCCAGGCAGGGTCCCCCGAGACGCCGGACATTGCCCGAGACTTCGGTGTCTCCAGTCGGCCCGGTCGACGAGAGGAGGATCAACAACGCCAGAGCGCCGGCGGCCAGGCCAGCTAACAAACGAGCTCTTCGGCGTTCGGGACCCAAATGCCCTTGTCCTCCTCGTTGGCCGTTCTTCGCAGAAATTGCACCACATGTGGCGCTGCAAGCCTTAGGTTCGCGGTTTTAGTTGGCCTGGAGTGCCTTGTCGAGGGCGGCTATCAGGTCTTCTGCGTCCTCGAGTCCGACTGACAGGCGGACCAAGCCGTCGGTGATCCCAGCGGCCAGACGCTCCGCCGGGGGGATCGCGGCGTGTGTCATCGTCACCGGGTGGGTGATCAACGACTCGACGGCGCCCAAGTTCTCCGCCAGGGTCCAAAGCTCCACTGTGTCCATCAACCGTTTTCCGGCATCGACACCTCCGGTCACCTCGAAACACACCATTGCCCCGTACCCGGACGCCTGGGTGCTGGCCAGGTCGTGTTGCGGGTGCTCCTTGAGACCCGGGTAGTTGACATACTCAACCGCGGGATGACCTTGCAGCCACTGTGCGATTTCCATGGCATTGGCTGACTGGCGGTCCATGCGCTCGGAGAGAGTCTTTGTTCCCTGAAGGGTCAGCCATGCGACCATCGGCGACATGACCAATCCCGCTGAGATACGGGCGAAGGCGATCTGCTCTTGTAGTTCGGCGTCGTTGACCACTACGGCACCCCCGAGGGTCGCGTTGTGGCCGTCGAGGAACTTGGTGGTGGAGTGAATTATCACGTCGGCACCCAGCACGAAAGGCCTCTGGTAATAGGGCGTGAGGAACGTGTTATCCGTGACATGAAGGATTCCGGCGTCCTTACAGATCTCAGATACCGCTGCCAGGTCAGTCATTTTCAGAGTCGGATTTGCCGGCGTCTCGGTAAAGACCATTTTCGTATTCGAACGGAGAGCGCTGCGCACGGCATCGAGGTCCGAGGCGTCGACAAACGAGATTTCGACCCCGAATTTCTTGAGGAATTGGTCGGCGAACCTGTAAGTGCCGCCGTAAACCACGTCACCGATAACCACATGATCCCCCGCCCGCAACAACGCCAAGAATACGCCCACGGTCGCCGCCATTCCCGATCCGTACGCGGTCGTGTCCAGCCCACCTTCGAGCGCGGTCAGCTTCTCCTCGAAGGCCCTGACGGTCGGGTTGCCTGCACGCGAATACGAGTAGCCGCGGGACATGTATTCGTCTACCGACTCCTGGACAAATGTCGTTGCTTGATAGATCGGAGTGAGGATTGCCCCCGTGGTCGGGTCCGGTTTGACACCTGCGTGTATCTGTTTTGTGCGAAAACCCATGCAATGAGTCTATGCCCATCCCCGTATTGGTGGAACTTCACCTGGACGCCGCGAATATCGCCCAGCGTCGCTTTCCGACGCTGCGAACCCCGGGTTGGCGGTCGGCTCGCCGTCTGAGCCCGGTATGCGTCAACTTTGGGCCCCCAGCGTTGCTTTCCGACGCTGCGAACCCTGGGTTGGCGGTCGGCTCGTCCGTCGTCGTCGTCAGGTCATCCGAACCGGTATCCGACGGATCGCACGGTGGCGATCCACGAGGCCCTTTCTTCACCGAGCTTGGCCCGCAGCCGTCGGATATGAACGTCCACGGTTCGGGCACCGCCGTAGTAGTCATAACCCCAGACCTTGGACAGGAGTTGTTCGCGTGACCAAACACGTACCTGATTCTGTACCAGGAACGCCAGGAGCTCGTACTCCATGTATGTCAGGTCCATGGGCGTCCCGGCGAGGGCAGCCTGATAGGTCAGAGTGTTGAGATCCAGGTCTTTGAAAGTGAGGAGCTCGTCGACTTTGCCTTCGTGGACCAATCGACTCAAACGCAGTCTCAGCTCCACGGGGTCGGCCGCGCCCACCTGAAAGTCCGCAAATGGAACCGATTCCATCAACGGGATGTGGTCGGGCTGGACCACAAGGAAGAGTGGGATTCCAAGTTCCTCGTTGAGCCTCGTGGCCTCGCGGAGTAGACGCATCGGCTGATCAGCAAGTTCCACTACTACTACCTGCGCTTCCTGCAGTCCCGGGTCGGCAGGATCCAGATGTGCGAGACGTTCAACTCGTTCTGCAATCAGGCTCAGCGCGTCATCGAGAGGAGCCGAGATGACAGACGGGTATGTGGCGAGAATCACAGGACGGGCAGGTAGGTCTCCAGTTCGAACTGTGAGACATGTTGCTGATATCGGTCCCATTCAGCTCGCTTGTTACGCAGGAACCAGTCGAAAACGTGCTCGCCCAGCGCCTCGGCCATCAACTCTGACCCCTCCATGATGTCCAGAGCCTCAGAAAGCGTCCCGGGCAATCGTTTTACGCCGGCCGCTGCGCGCTCCGAGGGGCTGAGGCGGTCGACGTCGGCGGCAACTTCCGGTGGTAGCTCGTATCCCTCACGTATTCCGGCAAGACCAGCTGCAAGCATCACCGAGAGCGCAAGGTAGGGGTTGCAAGCAGCATCGGGGACCCGGTATTCGACGCGAACGCTGGATGGTTTGCCTTTCTTGACCGACGGGACCCTTACCAGGGCAGACTGGTTGTTCCGGGCCCACGATATGAAAATGGGTGCATCGAACCCCGCCACCAGGCGTTTGTAGGAGTTGACCCACTGATTGGTGATAGCTGTCATCTCACGGGCATGTCTCAGTAGACCGGCGATGAAAGCCTCGCCGACCTTCGAGAGACCGCCTGCTGTTCCGGGCTCGTGGAAGGCGTTGACATCGTCTTCGAAGAGCGACACGTGGAGATGCAGGCCCGAGCCGTCGTATTTCTCGAGCGGCTTCGGCATGAACGTTGCGTAAATGTCGTTCTGTAACGCGACTTCCTTGACCGTCAGTCGGGAAGTCATGATGTTGTCAGCCATGGTCAGGGCATCGGTGTATCTGGCGATGATCTCATGCTGGCTCGGCGCCACCTCATGATGGGAGTGCTCGATCGGAATCCCCATGTGCTCGAGAGCGTTGATTGTGTCTCGACGGTAAGACTGTGCTGCGTCGAGGGGCGTTAGATCGAAATACCCTCCGTGGTCGAGGAGTTCGAGATTCGGGCTCGAATCCTTGAAGTAAAAGAACTCCATCTCCGGTGCCGCGTAGAAGGTGTAACCCATCTCCGAGGCGCGTTCGAGGTTCCGTTTCAGCACGGTCCGCGGATCGCCCAGGAAAGGCTCCCCATCTGGTGTGCGAATGTCGCAGAACATCCGTGCCACCTGACCTTCTTCGCGCCATGGGAGGACAGCAAAGGTGGACGGATCAGGTCGGGCCAACATATCGGCTTCCTGAATACGGGCATAGCCGTCAATGGATGAGCCATCGAATGTCATGCCCTCGTCAAAAGCCACCTCGAGTTCGGCAGGGCTGATCGAAACCGATTTGAGGAAACCCTGGACGTCGGTGAACCAGAGTCGAATGAAACGTATCCCCCGCTCTTCAACGGTCCGCAGGACATAGTCAGCCTGTTTTGTCATATCCAGAACCTTCGCTCGACTTCGAGAAATACAGCCGTTGCAAACTCTAGGAGATTGTGGGGCGGGCTCCTAGAAGAGCATTAGGCGGAACGCCGGCGCGAGGCCATCCATTTTCGACGTAGGGATTTGCGTTCGGCTTCGGTTGTGCCACCCCAGATGCCGGCTCGCTGATTGGATTCGAGTGCGTATTCGAGGCACTCCTCGGTTACCTTGCAACTAGCGCAGATCTCAAGTGCCATTTCGATCTGGGATTCGTTGATCTCCCCCACAGGGAAGAACAGTTCATCGGGGTAGCCAATACAGGCTGCTTGGTCTTTCCAATCGCTGGCCGGTATGACGTCTAGGCGGCTTCGAACGTAACTCACTGGCACCAATTGTGGTGGTTATGTGAGGTTTTGCCAAGAAAATTCTTGGCTGCGTTGTATCAAGTGCCGTACGCCTATTACCCGTCGCGCTCCTCGTCGCCCGGATTCCGTGGGTCTTCTCCGTCATCGTCGAGCACGGACGCGCCGGCAACCGTTGTCCCGACACCACCGCTTGCAGTCGCCAAACTGGAGATTCGATCGGGATCGATGCCATTGCCGTTCACCGCAGCCCTCCGTCCACTCAGGATCATCCAAAGGAAGATGATCAGAGCTAGGGCTGCCACAGCCAGAGCAAGTTTGGATATCAGGGTTTCCAAGAAACCCCCTTCGATAACGACAAAGCCGAAGCCGTCACATCCTGAGCTTCCCTCGATGAAGCCCCCAACCTCGTAAACACCGCGTATTTGATCCCCGGAGCGCACGCCAAGGTCCTCGACATATCCACGGACGCTTGGCTCGTCACCAAAGTTGTCCTCGTCGAGATCGGTGTTGGGGCTGCCACCGTCAGCGACAACATATTCGAAACTGCCGATGACAACCCAGATCTCCCAGACATGGTCGGTGATCGGTGCCGGCGAGGTGGCAAACCAGGTCAAACCACCATCGGGATCAACCCGGAATGGCTCGGATCGCGACGTGTCGGTGACAATTGTGGTGTCCAAATCCGTGGCCGCATCGACGGTGCACCCGCCGTTGAGCTGTCCCGATTCACCGAACTCACCTATCCCGGTGAGCCCGTATGCAACAGGTGCCACGAGTAGAAGGAGAGCGACGGTCAGGGCCCAAGGGACGTTTTGCCGACCAATCTTGGCGAGGAAGATAAACAACAGGGCCATCAGCGCCGGAAGCAGATAGACCGTCAGCTTGTCGAGTGGCCAGATCCCAGCCTGCTGCAGAAGCACGGCGACGGCCAAACCAAAAATCAGTCCAAAAATCAATCCCGCAAAGGGTTTTGCTTTACTCATTCCCTCATCCTCTGGCGTAATAGCGCGTTCTCCACGGGACAAACTACGCGATCCCTGGCGTCATGTGTCGAATTTCTGATGGTGGTTGAGGTTGATTGGCGATAACCTTTCATTTCATGCCCAGGATTCGTGCTTCATCCATTGACGAACACAAGGAGCTGACGCGTCGCGCCATTCTCGATTCGGCAGAGGCCCTCATCGCCGAACTCGGCACGGCGGAGATTCCTTTGGGTCATCTCACATCCAAGGCAGGGATTGGCCGGACAACCTTCTACGACTATTTCGTCGACCGCGACGACGTGATCGCGTCGCTCGTCGAGGAGGCGCTCCCATCTGTCATTGAGGAACTCATCGAGAGTGTGGGCACGGAGTCGGTCCCGGAGCGGCTCGTGGATCTCGTTGTGGCGATGATCGGGTTCATCGTCGACAATCCGGTCCTCGGCATCATCCTGCACCGAGAAGTGCCAAAGCTCGGTCCCGATGCTCAGCGGCGGATAATTACGGCCCATGCCGAACTCTCGCGCGAGATGGCCTCCGTATATCGGGCCGGTGTCGCTGATGGAACTCTTCGCAAACTAGACCCGGAATTAGTCGGACGCCTGTTCCAGGACACCATCATGTCGTCGGCCAAAACTGTGATCGCCTCGGCTGAGCCGAGAAGCCGGGCAGCGACTGTCACCTCCGACATCCGCGTCTTCTTGCTGGCGGGCTTGGCCCTCGATCCGGATAACCATTAAGGCTTCACGTGGACACCACGTCTGAGATTGACAGTCAGAACTACCTGAACCGGGAGCTCTCATGGCTGGAGTTCAATCGGCGGGTTTTGAGCTTGGTCCAGCGTCCCGATTTCCCGTTGCTGGAGCGCGTGAAGTTCCTCGCTATCTGGGCTTCGAACCTCGACGAGTTTTTCCAGGTCAGGGTGGCGGGGCTGAAAGAACAGGTGGCGCACGGGCTTGGTGCGGGCACGCCCGACGGGATGTCGCCGACGCAGCAATTGGCTGCGATCAAAGTCGCTGTTGAAGAGCAGTACGAGCGGATTTCGAAGCTGTTCTTGTCGGAGGTAGCTCCTGCTCTTGCCGCGAGCGGGATCGTGTTCAGCGATTACGCCACGCTCGATGAGGACGACCGCGAGTTCCTGGACCAGCAGTTTCGCGACCTGGTCTACCCCGTCGTCACGCCTCTGGCCGTGGACCCGAGTCACCCATTCCCGTATATCTCGAATCTGTCCCTGAACCTGGCGGTCTTCGTTCGAGACCCGGATTCGGGTGTCACCAAATTCGCTCGAGTCAAAGTCCCTCCGATCCTTCCCAGGTTTGTGGTGCTCCCCGATGGCGAGCGTTTCGTGCCGCTGGAACAACTCATTGCAGTGCACCTCGACTCCCTTTTCCCGGGAATGGAGGTGGAGGGGCACCACGTTTTTCGGGTGACTCGCAATGCCGACCTCGAGATCGAAGAGGAGGAAGGCGGAGATCTCCTGCTGGCGATCGAGTCCGAGCTCACTCAGCGCAGGTTCGGTCGGATGGTCCGCCTCGAGGTTCATCCGGGGATTCCCGATGATGTCCTCGATCTGCTCCGTCGGGAAATGGGAGCAACTGAAGACGACGTCTATGTCGTCGATGGGCCGCTCGATCTGTCCGGTCTTTGGTCTGTGTACGACCTCGACCTCCCCGATCTGAAGTTCGAGACTTTCACATGGGTGACGCCGTTGCGGTTGGCAGGCTCATCCACCGAGCGTGCTGACATATTTGACGTGATCAAGCAGGGTGAGCTCTTGGTCCATCATCCGTACGACTCGTTCACGACAACCACGGAGGCATTCATCAAGAATGCCGCGCACGATCCTGGAGTCCTCGCCATTAAGGCCACCCTGTATCGAACATCGAGTGATAGCCAGATCATGACGTCGCTGATCGACGCCGCCGAAGATGGCAAACAAGTCGTAGCACTTGTCGAACTGAAGGCACGTTTCGACGAAGAACGCAACATCGAGTGGGCCCAAAGACTTGAAGACTCCGGTGTTCATGTGATGTATGGCGTTGTCGGGCTGAAGACTCACACCAAACTTGCGCTCGTCGTGCGGAGGGAAGGCGACCGGGTGGTGCGATATGCACACGTCGGCACCGGCAACTACAACGAAACAACAGCCCGCACTTATGAAGATGTGGGGATACTCACCTCAGATCCGGAGATCGGATCTGACCTCTCTGATCTTTTCAACTTCTTGACGGGGTACAGCCGCCAGACCAAGTATCGAAGGCTTGCTGTGTCGCCGAACGGTGTCCGATCACGAATCATGGAGCTAATCGCCGAAGAGATGGGCCGGGATAACGGCCTGATCACTCTCAAGATGAACTCTCTCGTAGACGGTGGGATCATCAACGCCCTCTATGAGGCGTCACAAGCAGAAACCCGCGTCGATCTGATCATCCGGGGTATCTGTTGTCTTCGTCCAGGCGTTCCGGGACTCTCGGAGAACATCAGAGTGCGGTCCATCGTCGGCCGCTACCTGGAGCACTCGCGGTTGTTCCGCTTCGGTGCCCGTGGCTCGGAACGGCATTACTACATCGGATCGGCTGACCTCATGCCGCGTAACCTCGATCGTCGGGTCGAAGCGTTGGCACCGGTGGACGACCCCGACCTCCAATTCCGCATCGACGAGATCATTGATGTGCTCCTGTCCGATGACATCCTCGCCTGGGAGCTCCGTGAGGATGGCAGCTGGACGCGAATCGTCGAGTCCGAGGGTGTCGATTCGCATGTCGCACTCCAGGACCTCGCGTTGGCCCGGGCGAGGGCGACCGGACCAGTCTGACTTAGGCACCTCGGTAACTCCGGATGCGAATTCGGGGAGTAGAAAGGTTCACCTTCCGTTAACCCGAGGGTCCGATCCCGGTCAACTGGACAACCTACTTTTTCCATTGATGCTGACGCGATTTAGTGCCCTCACCGAAGGAAATCCACAAGGAGTAGGACTGTGAAGAAAGTGCGTTTTGGCTCGGCCCTTGCCCTCACCGCCGTGTTCGGGCTGACCGTGGCAGCTTGTGGCGATGGTGCCGGCCTTCCCACAACCACGGCCGCGACGGGTGGCGAAATCACATCAACGACGGCAGCCGTCAACCCGGATATGGACCCGAACACGGGTCTGCCGGTCATCGATCCCTTCGACGTTTCAGGCGATATCGTCTCGGCAGGCAGCTCGACAGTCTTTCCGCTTTCGGAGGCTGTGGCAGCCTTATTCGAAGACGAGGGCTACGGCGATCAAATCACGATCGACTCGATTGGCTCCGGTGCCGGTTTTGAGCGTTTCTGCGATACCGGCGAAAGCGACATCGCCAACGCAAGTCGTCCTATCACGGACGAGGAAGTGGCGCTGTGCAACGAGATCGGCCGCACGCCAATGGAATTCCGTGTTGGCACCGACGCCCTGGCGGTCTCGGTGAGCACAAGCAACTACTTCGTTGAGTCGCTGACTCTCGAACAACTGGCCACGGCGTTTTCGACCGCCGAAACGTGGGCCGATGTTGATCCGTCGTTCCCGGCGCACCCCATTGCCTTGTTCAGCCCGGGTACCGACTCGGGAACTTTCGACTACTTCGTCGAAGAGGTATTTATGGAGGACGCCGAGCCTTTGCTTGCGGCCGATCCGCAGCTGTCCGAGGATGACAACATCTTGGTCCAGGGGATCTCGGGTGACGGTTGCAGCAAAGACGACATAACCACTACCTGTGCGATCGGATATTTCGGTTTCGCCTACTTCATTGAGAACGATGACGTCATTAAGGCAATCGCTATCGAAGGCGTCGGTCCCAATGCTGCAGCCGTAGATGCCGGCGAGTACCCGTTGGCTCGCCCCCTTTTCATGTACAGCGACGCCGACATCATCGCCCAGAAACCACAGGTCGGGCAGTACCTTGCGTTCTACCTCAACCGTGTAAACGAAGTAATCGATGCCGTCGGCTATTTCCCGGCCCCGGCCGACGCGATCCAGAAAGGTGCCGACGCACTCGCACCGCTCGTGGCCGGTTGATGGGCACTGAAATGCCATCAAGGCGGCTCGCTGGATGCGGGGCGCCTCATGGTTCTGGGTTTCCATTCCTGAGGAAGAATCGATGACGGCGGAATCGATTGCATCAGAACGCGCTTGGTACAAGAAGCGCCGCCGTCCGGGGGAGGCGGCCATCAAAGCGTTCCTCATGTTGTCAGGCGCGCTTTCGGTCGCGACGACAATCGGCATTGTCGTCGTGCTCGCCCGTGAAGGACTGTTGTTTTTTCTCGACGACCAGGTCTCAGTTTCGGAGTTCATCACCGGGACCGACTGGCAACCGACAATCGGCAAATTCGGTATCTTTCCACTCGTCCTCGCCACCCTCATCACAACCGGGATTGCTCTAGTGGTCGCAATACCCCTTGGCCTGGCGTCGGCGGTCTACCTCAGCGAATACGCCCGTCCTCGGGTCAGGGCAACCCTCAAACCGATCCTCGAAGTCCTGGCCGGGATACCGACCGTGGTGTATGGATATTTTGCACTCACGTTCATGACACCCCTTTTGAGGTCGATCCTTGGTGTCTCAACCGTTGAGGTTTTCAACGATGCTTCGGCGGGAATTGTGATCGGAATCCTCATCATTCCGTTGATCAGCTCACTTTCAGAAGATGCCCTCCATGCCGTGCCCCGATCGTTCAAAGAGGCGGCCTACGGGCTGGGAGCGACTCGCTTCGAAGTAGCGACGAGGATCGTTTTCCCGGCCGCTCTTTCCGGTATCACAGCTGCTGTTGTCGTTGCCGCTTCGCGCGCAATCGGTGAGACGATGGTGGTAGCCCTCGCCGCCGGCGCTACCCCGAAAAACTTCACGCTTGGGGAAGATTCCCTCTTCTCCTTCATCCTCAACCCATTTGTCGCCGGCGAGACGATGACAGGACATATCGTCCGAATCTCCGGCGGTGACCTCAGCTACAACTCGATCGACTACACCTCAATCTTTGCCATCGGCCTCACCCTTTTCGTGATAACTCTCGCCCTCAATGTCCTCAGCCGGCGCTTCGTCGAGAGATTCCGGGAGTCTTACGAATGACGCGGACATTGCCCGTCATTGAGATGGAAGAGAAGGACTATTCCAAGCTGTTCCCGGCTGGCTCAGACCTGCAGAGACAGCTCGGGGGACGCAAACGACGCGAGGGTTGGGCCAAGGCCCTCTTCCTGGTCGTGATGATGGTCACCATCGGTGCATTGGCCACTCTCCTCTACACCATCACCAATTCCGCGTTTGGGCTGACTGCAGTTGTGAATGAGACGGAGCCGAAGGCCATTGTGGGCTCTTTTGGTTACGACACCTCTCTAGTTGCACTCTCCGACCTTCCCAAGGATGAGCTGGTTGGAGTCCTGGAGGGCGGGATCTCCACCAACGTCGGGAGACGCCTCGAACGTGAGCAGCGCTTCTACGAGGATCGTTTCGTCTTCGAGACCGAGGCGGTGTGGATCGAAATATGTGCATCGGATGAACCACCAACAGGTTGTGCCGCAGCACCGCGGGACCAGGCCAACGTCGTTCAGCTCGTAAACGAGAGGATCGTTGTGCCGGATGTTGTCGAGACCTGGGACCTCGTCCAATCGATTTTCCGACGGTCCGAGATAGAGGCCGAAATCATGAGCGATGCGTTCCAAGCCGACCACCCCGGCGCCAAGCCCGAGTTCAGAGCCTGGCTCAATTGGCAATTCGTAACTTCACCCCAATCCGATGTTCCCGAGCTGGCTGGTGTGCGCACGGCCGTATTTGGGTCGATCTGGCTGATGGCTATAACCGTCGCCTTCTCCTTCCCCGTCGGTGTGGCCGCTGCCATCTACCTCGAGGAATTCGCCAAGCCCAATCGTCTCAATCGATTGATCCAGACCAACATCAACAACCTTGCCGGAGTGCCCTCGATCATCTATGGGATGCTCGGGCTTGCGATTCTCGTAAGGACTCTCGAGCCGCTCACATCTGGCTCGCTTCTCCTGGGGACGGGTTCAGGCGTATCTGAGAACGGACGAACGATTCTCGCGGGTGGCCTGACGCTCGGACTTTTGATCCTTCCGGTGATAATTATCAGTTCTCAAGAAGCATTGCGTTCCGTCCCCAACTCGCTCCGCGCCGCCGGTCTCGCCCTCGGTGCTACCAAATTGCAGACAATCCGGAAGCACATCCTGCCGATGGCGATGCCTGGCGTGATGACCGGTTCCATCCTGGCCATGGCGAGGGCGTTGGGTGAAACCGCGCCGCTGGTGGTCGTCGGTGCGTCCACCTTCATCACCGTTGACCCGTCCGGACCCTTCTCCAAGTTCACTGCTCTGCCGATTCAGATCTTTCAGTGGACCTCCCGGCCACAGGAAGAGTTTCAACACATTGCCGCCGCCGCCATACTTGTGTTACTGGTTCTGTTGCTGACCCTCAATGCCACCGCTGTTCTACTCCGTAACCGTTACTCCAGGGATCTGATGTGAAAATGCCACTCGAAACAGAAACAATGACTGACATGCCCACCACCACCGAGACCCAGTCCGACCCCACGAAAGCCTCTGCTGCAAGCACAGTTCCGGTAATCCAGACCAAGAACATGGAGGCCTATTACGGGGACTTCCGGGCCGTTCGCGATGTGAATCTCGACTTCGGCACTCATGAGATAACCGCCCTGATCGGGCCATCCGGGTGCGGAAAGTCGACCGTACTCCGCTCGCTGAACCGAATGAACGACCTCATTCCGGGAGCCCGGGTCGAGGGCGAGGTCATTTTCCGCGGTCAGAACATCTACGAACCCGAAGTCGATCCGGTCGAGATCCGGCGGCGGATCGGCATGGTCTTTCAAAAACCGAACCCGTTCCCCAAGTCGATCTACGAGAACGTGGCATGGGGAGCCAAGATCAACGGCTTCAAGGGCTCCAAGTCAGACCTCAACGGCCTGGTCGAACAGGCCATACGCAGCGCTGCCTTGTGGGACGAGGTCAAGGACAAGCTGGGAGAGAGCGGTTACTCGCTTTCGGGCGGCCAGCAGCAACGATTGTGTATCGCCAGGGCAATTGCAACCCACCCCGACATAGTGCTCATGGACGAGCCGTGTTCGTCCCTGGATCCGGTCGCAACACTGAGGATCGAAGAGTTGATGCTTGAGTTGAAGCAGGAATACTCGATAATCATTGTGACACACAACATGCAGCAGGCCGCACGCGTAAGCGATAGGACCGCATTCTTCAACGTAAAACTGAGCGAGGAGGGAATGCGGACCGGCTATCTGGTCGAATTCGACGAGACGGATCAGCTCTTCACGTCGCCTCAGGAGAAAGACACTGAGGACTACATCACAGGACGGTTCGGATGAGCGACCACAACATCCAATTCCATGCCGAACTCGACGCGTTGGAGCAGACGGTTCTGGCCATCGTTGACAAAGCCGAAAAAATGGTGGAGATGGCGGTAAGAGCGGTGACGAGCAACGACCTCGAACTGGCCGCCCAAGTCATCGAGATGGACAACGAAATCGACGCATCGTATTTCCAAGTGCACCAGGACTGGACTCGCCTCATGGCGAGGTTCTCGCCGATGGGCTCCGATCTCCGTCGCATGGCGGTACTACTGCAGCTCAACATAACGTTCGAGCGGATGGGCGATCAGTGCGTGAACATCGCCAAGATCACTCAATTCAACGCCGACCTCCCGAGGTCCGAGCGAATCTGCGCAGTGGTCAAGGAAATGGGCGATCTCGCTCGTCCGATGATTCGAACGGCGATAAGCGCTTACATCCGTAAGGACGTCGATGAGGCCAGGTTGCTCCCAGCTATGGACGAGCCTGTCGATAGGCTGAACGCGAGCATGTACCGCGAGACAGTGGCTGTCTCCGACGACAAGAGAGTGCTGGAATGGGCTACAAAGATGTTGCTGGTTGCCAGGGCCCTGGAACGGATCGGAGACCAGGCAGTCGACTTCGGGGAGCAGACGATCTATCTTCTGACGGGGGAGCGGGCCGGATTCGACGAGGCGGGAGTGGTCCACTCATCCCATGACGGCCGCACGTGATACCAGGCCGTACCGCGTGCTCATTGTCGAGGATGAGCCCGGTCTGGCCGAGTCGGTCCGCTACAGCCTCGAAACCGATGGCTTTGACACTCTCCTCGCCGATACCGGGGTGAAGGGCCTCGATCTGGCTCGAACCCACCAGCCTGACCTGGTAATTCTCGACCTGATGTTGCCCGGAATGTCCGGTCTCGATGTCTGTCGTCAGATTCGAGCCTCATCCGACGTTCCGATCATCATGCTCACAGCCAAGGATTCCGAAGCCGACAAGGTCTCAGGTTTGGAATTGGGCGCTGATGACTACATGACTAAGCCGTTCTCGATGCGGGAACTGGTTGCCAGGGTGAGAGCGCAGCTCCGTCGAGCATCGAGAAGCGGTGTACTCGCTGAGTCCAATGAGGTAATACGGGGCGGTCCGATCGAACTGGACATCGACGCTCATGCCGTTCGTGTCAATGGCGACGACGTCGAATTACGGCCCAAGGAGTTCGATCTGCTCGAATCGCTAATGCGACGCAAGAACCGCCTCGCGGCTCGTCATACCTTGATCGATGAGGTCTGGGGATCCTCATATTTCGGCGACACCAAGACTTTGGATGTCCATATCAAACGTTTGCGGCAGAAGGTGGAGTCCGATCCGACGTCCCCGAAGCACATAGTCACGATCCGGGGGCTGGGCTATAAGTTTGTCGATGAGTAGCGGCCCAAACAGAGGGACGACGCAGCTCTCGACCCGATTTCTGGTCTACTACGCGCTCGCATATCTCCTTCTTATCGGATCGCTGGGATTCTTCATCGATAGAGAGACTCGCTCCGCCCTTGTGGAAGATCTGGTCATGTCTTTGGAGGTGAACGCCGAGATTGCTCGCAAGACCATTCCTGCAGATGTCAGCCAACTTGGGGATTGGGCCGACTCGATTTTTGCCGTGGGGAGATTCCGGGTGACAGTCATCGATTCAGATGGTGCAGTCCTGGCCGACTCGCACACCGATCCTGAGGTTATGGAGAACCATGCCAATCGCCCGGAGGTAATTGACGCCCTTGCCGGCGGAATTGGCCGTGATTCCCGTACCAGCCTCAGCACCGGCTTCGCTCAGCACTATTTGGCGCTGCCGATCGAGGACGGCCTGATCTTGCGTGTTTCTGTGTCAGAGAGATCGGTGGCTGACCGCCTGGCACCGGTCCGGTCCGAGATCCTTATCGCGTCTTTGGTCATCGGCCTGATAGGTGTCGCCACTGTGGCATGGCTGGCCCGTCGAATGGCTCGACCGATCGAGCGGCTGACGAATACAACGCTGTCGATAGCGGCAGGCGATCTCGATTCCCGGCCAGTCCGGTCTTCGGTTCGGGAGATCGACCAGCTGGGACAGGCCATCTCACAGTTGGCTGAAGACGTCGGACGGCGCCTGAACCAAACCGAGTCGGCCAACGAGACTCTGGAAGTCGTATTGGGGGCCCTACCCCAAGGGACGGTCCTGATCGGACCCGACGACGAGATCATCTATGCCAACCCCATGGCTTACGAGCTCCTGGGCTCGATACCGGACGAGCTGTCCGGTCTCGATCCACATGTTTTCCAGACTGCGATTCGTGAAACTCGGGTTTCTCGGCATCCGACCGATCTTGTGGTAGATCATGGGAGCCCAGTCCGCCGAATACGCGGAGTGGCAACTCCTTTCCACGCCGACGAACGGATCCTCTTCATCGTCGTCGACGTCTCAGACCGCGAGCGGTCTGCCTCCGTCCGCCGCGATTTCGTCGCCAACGCATCGCACGAGCTGAAGACACCTGTGGCGTCCATAATCTCGTCCTCCGAAGCCCTCAGGACTGCGCTCGACAAGGATCCAGAGGCAACGCGCAGATTTGCGGAGAACATCGAAGCCGCTGCTCGTCAGCTCGATCGGCTCGTGAGCGACCTTCTCGATTTGTCCAGGTTGGAGCGGGAGACACCTGGCACCGAACCGGTGCGTATCGACCTGATTCTGCAGGACCAGGCACACCAGATTCGCGACGATGCCGAAGCCGTAAGAATCTCGGTCACCGTCGACACGGTCCCCGCCACCGTTGTCGGTAGCCACAGAGACCTCTCCATTGCGTGCCGGAATCTGTTCGAGAATGCCGTCCGGTACACGAGTGCCGGGGGGAGCGTTGCTGCGACAGCCTCGGTCGCCGATGGCTGGGTGACCATTGAGGTAGCGGACACGGGAGTCGGGATCCCGACACGAGATCTCGATCGTGTGTTCGAACGATTCTATCGGGTCGACAACGCCCGGTCGCGCTCCACCGGCGGAACCGGCCTCGGTCTGGCCATCGTCAAACACACAGTGGAGAGTCACCACGGGATGGTTGAAGCGCGGTCCGAGTTGGGCCGGGGCTCTACCTTCCGGCTGAAGCTGCCGATAGCAAGCAATGGGGACAGTGGCCCAATCGCACTAGCCTGATTGAGTTCCTCTCAAACCGAAATGTCGATTCTCAACCAGATTTCAGAGCCAGCAGATCTAAAACAGCTGAGCCGCGACGAATTGGCCGATCTTTGCGGTGAGATTCGAGATTTCATTCTCGAAAAGGTCTCGGTCACGGGCGGCCATTTGTCCCCGAACCTCGGCGTTGTCGAACTGACGCTTGCGCTGCATCGCTCTTTCGACTCGCCGCGCGATCGAATGATCTGGGATGTCGGCCACCAGTCTTACGTTCACAAGTTGGTTACAGGTCGCCAGGACGACTTCGACAGGTTGCGGCATACCGACGGTCTCTCCGGATACCCGAGCCGGGAAGAGTCACCACACGACTTTGTCGAGAACAGCCACGCCTCGACCTCTCTGAGCTACGCACTCGGTCACGCCCTCGCTGGTTACCCCGGGTACACGGTCGCCATCATTGGAGATGGTGCCTTGACCGGCGGCATGGCGTATGAAGCGCTCAATCACATTGCGGTGTCGAGGCCTTCCCGTCTGATAATCGTGGTCAACGACAACGGTCGGTCGTACGCACCGACGATCGGTGGCCTGGCCGCTCTCGCCAACATTGCCCACTATCGATTCGACCCTCGCTATGAGCGGGCAAAGCGGATGCTGGGCCGGATCCTGCGGGGTGTCCCGGTGGTCGGGGAAACTGCGGACGAGTTGGCGAACCGCGCCAAAGAGGCGATCAAGCAGATGCTGGAGCCGTCCACGGTGTTCGACTCCTTGGGCCTCAAATACACAGGGCAGATCGACGGTCATGACATCGAGTTGCTCGAAGAAACGTTTGAAAACGCCAAGACATACGACGAGCCCGTTGTCATCCACGTCGTCACCGAAAAGGGGAATGGCTATCAGCCAGCCATTGAAGACGAGATGGAGAAGCTCCATGGCGTCGGTTCGTTCGACGTCGCAACCGGCAAGGCTCATAAGTCGGAGTTGAAGCTCACCGAGGTTGCGGGCCGCGCGTTGGCCCAAGCAGCGGCCGAGCGCCCCGACGTGATGGGTATCTCGGCGGCGATGATTTCGACGACGGGCATGAAGCAAATGTGGCAGCGGTTCCCCGAGCGGGTCTTCGACACCGGGATCGCTGAACAGCACGCCGTCACCCTTGCCGCAGGCATGGCGATGGCGGGCAAGAAGCCGGTTGTTGGAATGTACTCGGCCTTTCTGCAACGGGCCTTTGACCAGATCGTTGCCGATGTGGCTCTGCACAACCTTCCGGTTGTCTTTCTGATAGACCGTGCCGGGATCACCGGTCCGGACGGCCCATCTCATCACGGGGTCTTCGATCTCTCGTATTTGCGCATGATCCCCAACCTGGTCGTAGGAGTCCCGGCCGATGCCAGTGAGCTTTGCGCGATGGTGGAAACGGCCGTCGACCACGATGGCCCGATTGCGATTCGATATCCCAAGGGCGGAGCCACTTCAGTCCCTTCGCTCCCTGTCCAGCCCCTCGAAGTCGGCCGGGCCGAGTTGCTGAGTGAGGGCTCCGACGTTCTTCTCGTTGCCGCTGGGCGGATGGTGGAGATCGCCGAGAAGGTAGCTGCCGACCTGACCCAAAAAGGTGCCAGCGTGGGTGTGGTGAATGCCCGATGGGTCAAGCCTTTAGATCCCCGAATCTTGGAGTGGGCGGCGCCGGTGGCACACGTTGTCACGCTCGAAGACAACGTCGTTGCCGGTGGCTTCGGGTCAGCGGTTATGGAGGCCTTCGCCGTGGCGGGTATGACCAAATCTGTCACGTGTATCGGTGTGCCCGACCAATTCCTCCCGTTTGGGGCACCGGGGGATGTCATGGAATGGGCAGGTATGGATCCAGGCTCGATCGTCGACCGGGTCGCCGCTCTCCTAGGATCCCTCTAGGTTGCCCCTGCCTCGTTGCCAGGGATAGCCAGCCGCCCTTCATACCAACGCAGGAGCAGGCTGAGCCCGAGGGTCAACACCACGTATAGCACCACGAGAATAAAGAAAGCCTCCCGGAATCGGAAAGTCGATCCGGAGTAGAGCTTGGCCATTTGAGTGACCTCTCGAACCGCCATGACAGACACCAATGAAGTGTCCTTCATCAAGGAGATGAGGTCGTTGCCTAGTGCCGGGAGCATGTTCCGCACAGCTTGAGGCAGCACGACTTTGCGCATGATCTTACGCTCGGTGAGCCCCAAGGCTTTGGCGGCTTCGCGTTGGGTATTGGGCACTGATTGGATCCCGGCTCGGAACACCTCGGCGATGAATGCGGCGTAGAAAAGGGCGAGGGCCGCTCCGACTCGATAAACCTGTGAGATCGATCTGCTGTCCATCTTGACCAGGTCGGCAAAGTCCGGCGCAAGGACCAGGGCGATCGTGAAGATGAAAACGATCATCGGGATACCGCGGACGAATTCGATATATAAAGCGGCCGCATTCCTTGCAAAGACGTTATTGCTGGTGCGAGCAAGACCGAGACCCAGGCCGGCGACCACGGCGACGATGAAAGAACCCACCGTCAAGTAGATAGTCAGCATGATGCCCTGCGTGTAGCTGATCGGCCAAGGAAGAATCCTCTCAAAAGCTTCCTGGTAACCCGGGCTGAAAATGATCGCAGCCACCATCCCACCGATGATCAGCAGCATCCCCACCAGCCACCACGGGAATTCCTGGGCATCGAACTTATAGGCCCCGCCGGGGGTCGGTATCAGTTCTCCTGGTTTTAGTTCGGGATCTATGTCAGACATTGTCCACCAAATAGAAGAGCGCCCCGAACCCTAAAGTTTCGAGGCGCTCTTTGTCGTTTCAGCCGGCGATATTTAGCCGACGTCTTCGATGTCGTCGTATGTTATGACGAAGTCCGGGCCGAAGTACTTGACGCCCAGTGCCTCGAAAGTGCCGTTGTCTCGAAGCGCCTGAAGCGCCTGGTTGACCGCGTCGACCAGTTCCGAGCCTTTCGGATAGATGAATCCCAGTGGGTCTGACTGGAGGGGGTCGTCGATGGTCTTGATCGAATCCGAGTTCTCACCGATGTAACCAAGTCCAGCTGCATCATCGATGATCACCGCGTCGACATCGCCGGAGATGAGAGCCTGAATGGCCAATCCAAACTGATCAAAGGCTTGGATCCGATCCTCTCCAACTAGCTCCTTTGCAAGTTCGAAGTTGGTCGTCCCCACCTGGGTGGCGATGATTGCATCCTCGTCATCGATCAGGTCCTTTGCGGTGGCATAACGGTCGTCATCTAGTTGGACAATGAACTTTTGCGTCACTGTCATGTAGGCATCTGAGTAATCGACGATCTCTTTGCGCTCGTCGGTAATTGAGATGCCGTCGGCGGCGGTGTCGAGCTCACCGTTGGCGACCTGATCGATCACTGCCGGCCATGCCGACTCGACGAATTCAGGAGTGCAGTTGAGTAGCTCGCAGATCGCGGCCCATGCGTCGTAGTCCCAACCTTCACCTTCGGTTGCACCCACTGGGATGTAGTTGAAGGGCAGATAGGCGTTTTCTACGCCGACCGTCACCACCCGACCCTCGAGGTCAGGCAGACCGCTCCCGGCGGTAGTCGTGGTCTCGCCGGCTGTCGTGGTGGCACCACCAGCCGTCGTTGTCGTGTCTCCGCCTTCGCCCCCGCCACATGCGGCGAGTACCAGGGTCAGGACGGCGAACAACGCAATTAGTTGTTTTCTTGCATTCATTGGTAAGTGGTCCTCCTATCGAACCAAACCGAAAGGCTATCAAGAGTGAGCCCAAACTGACGAACCGAACCGGCTCATTTCCAACCATGTGAGGTGGCCCGTCAACCCTTTTTCGCATCGGGCTGGTCCAAATGATTAGGGTCGTAGTACGTACTAGGCGTGTTTTCGAGCGCGCTTAGGCCTAAATAGACGGAGGAAGAATGAAAAGAATTAAGCTCTTGGCGCTCATCAGCGCCCTGATGCTGGTCATGGCTGCCTGTACTTCGGACGGTGACGCTGGTGAATCCACCACCACCGCTGCCGAAGGCAACGGCTCTGGCGACGGCGGCGGCAAGCTTGCCGCTGTCCGCGAGGCTGATGTTCTTGTTTGCGGTGTGAACGATGGTTTGCCCGGGTTCGGCGTCGTGGACGACGCCGGTGAGTACAACGGTTTCGATGTCGAGTTCTGCCGCGTTATCGCGGCTGCGATTCTCGGCGACGCCAACAAAGTTGAATACAAGCCGCTAACAGCTGACGTTCGCTTCACATCATTGCAATCAGGTGATATCGACGTGCTGAGTCGGAACACCACTTGGACCGCAACCCGTGACGGTCAGGAAGGCGCAAACTTCCTGTTCACCACGTATTACGACGGTCAAGGAATGATGGTTCCGGCTTCGACCGGATTCACCACCCTCGAGGATCTCGACGGTGCGAACATCTGTGTGTTGACCGGTACTACTACTGAGTTGAACCTGACGGCGGTATTCAACGCCCGCGGAATCACGTTCAACCCTGTTCAGTTCCAGGACAACGCCCAGCTTCGACCGGCCTACGAGAGTGGGCAATGCGAGGCCTGGACGTCGGACGCTTCGCAACTCGGATCGTGGAAGTTCACGTTGGAGAGCGAAGGCGGGGAAGACCAACTCATTATGGATGAGATCTTCTCCAAAGAGCCGCTTGGACCTGTCGTTGCTGACGGCGACACCGAGTTCGCTCAGGCTGTCAACTGGGCCCTCATGGCCACAGTCCAGGCTTGGGAGTTCGGTCTCGACTCGAGCAACATCGAGAGCTACAGCGGTACGGACCCCAATATCTTGAACTTCCTGGGCGACGCCGGCTTCACGCCGAGCATCGGACTTGACCCGGACTTCGCAGTCAATGTGGTCACTCAGGTTGGGAACTATGAGGAGATCTACAGCAGATTCCCTGAGCTTGCGCCACTTGAAGGGTCGGTCAACGATCTGTGGAGCAACGGTGGGTTGATGTACGTTCCGCCTTATCGTTAGTCACTAGATAGTCAGTGAGGGTGGCCTCCCGGAGGCCACCCTCACTCGAATCCTGGACCCAATGACAACAACTCAAACAAACGAGGTATCGCGTCCTCCGTTCTGGAGGGATGTCCGGGTAATCCGCGTTGTCGGCCAAATCGCCGCGGTCATCGTTGTCTTCTTCTTACTCCGCTACTTCTACGGCAACCTGACCGCCAACCTGTCTCGTCTCGGGATCAGCACGTCGTTCGATTTCTTATCGGGTCCCACGAACTTCCAGATTCCGTATCACGAGGAGTTCAATCCACGGTCCCCGGTGTGGCAACTGATCGCTGTCGGCGTGAAGAACACCTTCCTTGCCGGACTCTTCGGGATACTCATCGCCACGGTTGTGGGGCTCATCGTCGGTATCTCCCGGCTCTCCGAGAACTGGCTCATCTCCAAGCTGGCGACTTTCTATGTCGAGCTGTTCCGGAACATCCCGCCGCTCGTCATCATCATCTTCTTCGGGTTCGCAGTCTTCACATTCGGACCCTTTCCGATACTCTCGCAAAGCTGGGAGCTCAACTTCCTGGGCCGCGACGACGTGTTCCTGATCGTCAACAATGACCGTTGGGGTGTCCCCGGGCTTGAGCAGTCCGGCCAGCTTGGAGCATTCCTCGCCATCCTTGCGGTAGGACTGATCACGGCCGTCTTTGTGTGGCGACGCAGGACCAAGGGCTTCGATGCCACCGGTCGGCCCCATCACAGAGTCCTCTGGTCGCTCGGCACGATCCTGATCTTCCTGATTGCCGCCTACTTCATCACCGGGCAACCCTTCGACATGTCTTGGCCGGCACTATCGGAGAACCGCCGCACCATCGAAGGTGGTTTCATGATCAACTGGGGATTCATGTCGCTGACGGTGGCCCTCGGTCTCTATACCGCCAGCCATGTCGCCGAAATCATTCGTGGTTCTATCCTCGCAGTCGACGGTGGCCAATCCGAGGCAGCCAACGCCCTCGCTCTCTCCGGGTTCCAGCGCTACCGGTTCGTTGTCCTGCCGCAATCGATGCGAGTCGCCGTCCCGCCAACGATCAACCAATATCTGAACCTGATCAAGAACACTTCCCTTGGAACGGCGGTTTCGTACGCCGAGGTGACATCTCTGACCGTTACGTCAGTAGGCAACGGACGCCCGGCTTTCCAATCGTTCATCGTCTTGATGGGTGTGTATCTCGTGTTTTCGCTGACCATTTCTCTGATGCTCAATATCGTTAACCGACGGCTCCAATTGGTGACCCGATGACTACGGCCGCCCCACCGATTCGCACGCACACCCCGACGGAGTGGGTACGCCGCAGCCTGTTCAAGAACTGGTGGTCGGGTCTCATCACCGTCGTCCTGGTACCACTCATTTTGTACTTTGGCTACCGGGCCTTCCGCTTCGTTTTTGTCACCGGCCAATGGGAGGCCGTACAGGTCAACCTCACGTTGTTCATGCAAGGCACGTTCCCCAGGGACGAACAATGGCGACTGATCGCTCAGGTCTTGCTCTTCGCCCTTGCTTTCGGTGTCGGTGCGGGGACCAGGGGGGCTGCAGTTCGGGACGCAGCCGAAGACGCCGGGCTGCCATTCGAGCGAGAAAACCTGCTGGCCACCCTGCGACGAATGTGGTCGCTGGTCGCGTTCATTGCCGTTCTTCTGGTCATAGCGTCGCTCGACGATGTCGGCGGCTTCATCAATCCGTTCCTGGTCGTATTAGGGGCAGCGATCGTGGCTTACATCGGCACTCAGGCGAGGAGACTGCCCAGGTCACTCCGCAATGTCGGTTGGTTGGTGACGGTCACACTCCTGGTTGCCGGATTCCAGGTTGTTTCGGGATTCGACGCAGGTGGGTGGGTCCCGCTTGGAATCGTGTTCGGGATTGCTGCCTACTCAATAGCGCCTGTTGACCGGTTGGAGGCCTCGTGGTTGAGGGTTGCGCTGCGAATCGTCGCGGCGCTGGTCGTTGCCCTCATCATTCGTTTCATTTACTCGGCCGTTGATACCACCGGGATTGGTTGGGACGTCTGGTCCGGTCTCCATCTCACACTTATGGTGTCGGCTATCGCCATCGTCTTGTCTTTCCCCTTAGGACTGCTATTGGCTCTGGCGCGGCGATCAACCCTGCCTGCACTCCGTTGGATGGCCACCACCTACATCGAACTCATCCGCGGGGTCCCGCTGATCACATTGCTTTTTATGGGCCAATTCATATTCGGCTTCGTTGTTCCGGCAAACATAGACCTATCCGATATCACTAAAGCCATTGCCGCGATGACCCTGTTCACCGCGGCCTACGTCGCCGAGATCGTACGTGGTGGGTTGCAATCACTGCCAGGGGGTCAGACCGAGGCCGGTCAGGCCCTCGGTTTAGCGCCTCCCGCCATTATGAGACGGATTGTGCTGCCTCAGGCCTTGCGTGCGGTGATCCCGGCAATGGTGGGACAGTTCATCTCCCTGTTCAAAGACTCATCCTTACTTGCGATTATTGCGATTCTGGATTTCCTCAGGGTGCGTAACATCGTTCACGCTCAAGAGGCGTTCCGTGGAGTCGGAATCGCAGAAACCCTGGTATTCGTGGCGGTCGGCTATTGGGCGTTCGCCTTTGCCATGTCGCGCGAGAGCCAAAGATTGGAACGTAGACTGAAAGTGAGCCGATGACCACAGAACAGAATCCTCAAGTCTTCAGTGACGCAACCAAGGCCAAGGGGGACGCGGTCATCGAGCTGCGTGGAGTCGACAAGTTCTTTGGTGACTTCCAGGCGTTGTACGACGTCAACATGAATGTCGGACGCACCGAGGTGATCGTGGTAATCGGCCCTTCTGGTTCGGGCAAGTCCACCCTGATCCGTTGCATCAACCGCCTCGAGAAACACGACAACGGGGCAATTCGGGTTGACGGTATCGAATTGACCGAGGACATCCGGAACATTCAGGAGATAAGGAAAGAGACCGGGATGGTCTTCCAGTCGTTCAACCTATTTCCCCATTTGACCGTGATCGACAACATCACTCTGGCCCCACGCCAGGTGCGACACGCGCCCAAAGACCAGGCCGAGTCCGAAGCGATGAAACTACTGGAGCGAGTCGGCATTCCGGAACAGGCGCGCAAGTACCCGGGACAGCTATCCGGTGGTCAGCAACAACGCGTCGCCATCGCTCGTTCGCTGGCTATGAAGCCCAAGGTGATGCTGTTCGACGAGCCCACGTCGGCACTCGACCCTGAGATGATCAAGGAAGTCCTCGACGTGATGGTCGAGCTGGCTAAGGGCGGAATGACCATGATCGTTGTCACCCACGAGATGGGCTTCGCTCGTGCGGTCGCTGACCGGGTTGTATTCATGTCCGACGGCCGGATCGTCGAAGTGGGGACCCCGGAGCACTTCTTCACCAACCCCCAGGAAGAACGCACCAAGCTGTTCCTCAGCCAGATTCTGTAACTACCTCCTCCCCCTTGCGAGAGGAAAGTCCCTCCCTCTCGCTGGGCGTTGTCCTCCGGCTTGCGCCGAGGTTGGTCCCTGCATGAGCGTCGGCGAGTGGAGGTAGGAGGCAACCCTCCGGGTTGCTTGGGTTGCTCCGCAACTCCAGGGAAAGGTCCCGCGTGCGTTGAGGTCGGTCGCGTCCTACTCAGGCCTCGCCGTTGGGATCTTGCCACCCTCCCCTCTCGCTGCGCTCGGGTACTCGGGAACCCCAAGAGGGTTCCTTGCCGCAAGCGGAGAGAGAGTTCGCTCTGGAGAGTCCTTCAATATTCGGGACTGCGTTTACTCTCCAGGTGAATGTCCGGGTCGTTCAAATTCCTTGTCGTGCTGATTCTGGGTGTCGGTCTGGGGGCCGTCGCCTATTCAGTCTCAGGGGTTGGGAAAACTCCAACTACGACTTCGACCCTTCCGATCGCCGCGGAGACAGTGACATCCTCGTCCACAACTTCGACCACGACCACTTCGACGACAACCACCACTACGACCACAGCCCCCAAGGGTTCGCTATTGATCCAGGGGACCGGAGACGTGGCGTTGGACCCGGTCTACATCCCAGCCCTGGCCAAGAACGGATACGACTACGCCTGGACGGGGCTCGACGGCCTGTTCACGCAGGACGATTTGACGGTCATCAACCTCGAATGCGTCCCTAGCGACCTGGGCAAGGCTTTGGACAAGACTTTCACTTTCCGATGCCCAACGGAGGGTCTCCCATCGCTGAAGGCGAACGGCGTCGAAGTCGCCAACATGGGCAACAATCATTCGGGTGATTACGGCACAGACGCTTTGGTCGATGGGCGTCAGCAGCTGATCGCCGCAGGGGTTGCTGCTGTTGGTGCCGGAAAAAACGCCTACGAAGCCGGCGAACCTGCGCTCTTCGAGAGAAACGGGTGGACGATCGCCGTGGTCGGGTTCGGAGGAGTGGCACCCAACGAGTCCTGGTACGCCACGACGTCGTCGCCAGGGATGCGGAGTGGGGACGACATCCCATCCATGGTTCGTGCTGTAGCGGCCGCCAAGGAACTCGCTGACCTGGTTGTGGTCACCATCCATTGGGGTTGGGAGTTGGACACTTCACCGAGGGCTGACGACGTGGAACGCGCCGAAGCCATGATCGCCGCCGGCGCCGACATCATCTTCGGACACCACCAGCACCGGTTGAACCCACTCGAATTCATCGATGGCAAACCAGTTTTCTGGGGTCTCGGAAACTTTGTGTGGCCCCATAACTCGACGGCAAGTGCCACCACCGCGGTTGCGCGAGTTGTCGTCAACCCCGACGGAACAATCGAGGCTTGCATGATCCCGGCATTCATCAAGACCCATGGGCGGCCGGAGATAGTCGGCGAAGCTGAGTGCGGTCCGCCGGTTTGAGATGACACACCGCACAGACTCTGATCAGGGCCCGTCTAAGGGTCAGGTCGCAGCGATCGCTGGTTTCTTGGTCGTCGGCCTGGTTGTGACTGGGTTCTATGTGAGCGGGGGATTCGAATCCAATGTCGCTGGGGTCGAAGGGCCCACGACCTCCACTTCGAGCACAGCACCGACACCACCATCTACGAGCACGACGACTGCTACCAGCACCACGACTACCACGACAATCCCGGTTCGACAGCCGGGCACCGTTCCGGGCTTTACAGTCGGCCAACCCTGGGGAACAACGATGGGTTTGACGATGTTTCGTGGGAACCCGACCCGCAGTTACTACGGAGGCGGTGACGTGACGAGCGAGCCCTCAGTGCTGTGGCAGTATCCCAACTCGGGTATGTGCAGCACATCTTCCGTGGGCTCCGAGTCAAAGGTTTGGTGTGGCACCGGTTGGACCGGCCAGCCAGTGGTTTGGGAGCGACCCGACGGCAAGACAGAGGTGATATTCGGCGCCTACGACAGAGCCGTGCATTTCGTCGATGCTGACACGGGCCAGGACCTTCGCCCCAAGTTCCCGACTGGTGACATCATCAAAGGATCAGTCACGCTGGACCCCGACGGCTTCCCGCTTCTCTATTTCGGGTCGAGAGACAACAAAGTGCGCATCGTCGCCCTCGATCGCGAGGCGCCCACGTTGTTGTGGTCGATGGATGCGAGTGAAGTCAACGGCGTTTGGAACAACGATTGGGACTCCAATCCGGTGATTGTCGATGACGTGATGTACGAAGGTGGCGAGAATGGCTGGTTCTTTGCGATCGGGCTTCATCGCACCTATGACGCCGACGGGCTGGTCTCTGTGAACCCTGAGAAACTCGTCCAGATGCCCGGGTACAACGATGAGCTGTTTGTCAATTCGGGACGCAATGTCAGCATCGAAAGCTCGGTGGCTGTTTTCGACCAGCGTGTCTACTTCACGAACTCTGGCGGGAGAGTGGTCGGAGTCGATGTATCGAAGGTATGGGATGGCGAGGCGCCGATCGTTTTCGACTATTACGCCGGCGGAGACATCGACGCCACTCCAGCAATTGACGCCGATGGGATGCTTTATGTCTCGATTGAGCATGAGCCCGGCGAGATGAACGCCGTCGAGAAGGCGCGCAATCTCGAGGTTGGACAATTGGTCAAGCTCGACCCCTACACCGATGGTGATCCACGGGTATGGGGGGTGGACCTCACGGAATCCTCGGGGGACTCCGGCTCCTGGGCATCCCCAGCCATATACGAAGGATTTGTTTACACCAATACCCACGCAGGCTCGCTGATCGCCGTTGACGGAACAACTGGTGAAATCGTATGGAGTGACGAAGTCGGCTTCCACTCGTGGTCATCACCCTCGATTGTCGACGGAATACTGGTCACGGCGACATGTTTGGGCGATGTCCGAGCGTATTCTCTCGATGATCCGGCGAACCCTGAGAAGCTTTGGTCGGTGGGTCTCGGCGGCGCTTGTCTTGAGTCAACACCCGCGATCTGGAACGGCCGTATCTACCTCGGATCACGGGACGGCTTCATGAGGTCGTTGGGCTAACGCTCCAGCTCGGACCAGAGGTTCTTCTCGGCGACGTCTATCGCGGTCCATGCCATGGCGATTGCCCCGTCGTTGATGGCGCGGTTGCCAGCTTCGGTAACAGTTGCCGCCGTGTACTCCGGCTGATGGTTGACCGCCCCGCCGGCGTGGATATCGAGTTCGGGGTGGATTGCAGGGACCACAAGGGAGACGTTTCCCATGTCGGTTGATCCCGTTTCGGAGGGTGGCAAGTCGCTGCCACGGAGCATCGGACGGCCGAGGTCCGAAGTATTCGAGGCGTAGAGGTCCACGAGCAGCGGATTGGCTTCGAGGTGGGTGTAGGTGTGGCCCTGCTGTGTGATCTCGACAGTGCATCCCGTTGCCGCCGCAGCGCCTTCAAAACACGCCTTTACCTTGGGTATCAGGTCGTCGAGCCGGTCAACTGTTGCCCCGCGGACGTACCAAGAGCTCGACGTGTAGTGGGGGATGATGTTCGCTGCATCACCGCCGTGTGTGATGATCCCATGGATCTTGTCGGTCGGTAGCAACGCCTGGCGCAGCATCGAAATGTTGTTGTATGCCTGGACAAACGCATCCAGGGCGTTGATACCCAGGTCCGGATATGCCGAAGCGTGTGACGTCTTCCCGTGAAACTCGACGTCCCAGTGGGCGACGGCAATAACGCCGGGGTCGACAACGTCGTGCGGGGCGGGGTGAGTCATCATTGCAAAGGCAACGTCCTTGAATGCGCCGGCGTTGATGAGATCGACCTTTCCCCCATAGAGCTCTTCGGCCGGGGTGCCGAGGACCGTGATTCGAACACCCAATTCATCAGCCAACGGTGCCAGAGCGGCGCCTGCGCCAAGTGAAGCAGCAGCGATGATGTTGTGCCCACAGGCGTGACCAATCTCAGGAAGCGCGTCCATCTCGGCGCAAATCACGATGTTGGGCCCTCCCGACCCGACCCGGGCCGCCCACGCCGTTTCGAGGCCGTAGGCAGGTTTCTCGATGGCGAAACCGATGTTCTCCAGATACCCGGTCAGCAGATTGGCGGTCTCGTGTTCCTCATAGGCAAGCTCGGGATTGTCGTGCATCTGTCGGGAAATGGCGACCAAGGAGTCCATCTGCTCCACAACTGTCTGACGGGCACGGTCTTTCCGGGTCATCGGTACCTCTGTTAGCGGGTGTGGTGCCATATCATCGTCGCTCGATGCCCAAGGTGCTAACTCTGCTCGTCTTTGTCGTCGCTGCCTGTTCGGGTGCTGCGACCGACACGACGACCACTGTGGCGTCCGCGACCACGACCGCACTGGAGACGACCTCGACGGCAGACGGGACGACCACCACGGCGCCGCCTCGGCAATGCCCATCAGCGCCATACGAGCTGACCTCCCTTCCGTTTACGGTCGGTCAGGGTCTGCTGGAGCCGGACAATATCGAACCTGACGTGTGGACATCGGTGGGCGGCACCAACACCACCTTCTGGGGACGACCCGACGGAACCGTGGCGATCGCTTTGATCAGAGGGGCGCTACCCGCAGTCGATTGGCCCGGTGACAAAGGTGAGGTCGACATCGACGGCACGCGTGTCGCTGTCGGTCCCCATCCCGACGGCACATGGGTAGCGGGATGGTTCCTCGAACCCAGGGAACGATGCGACCTGTACACCATGGTCTTCTACCCACCGGTCGTGCCCGATGAAGTCGAGTCGACCCTCCTCGGGATGGAGCGCACTGCCGGCTAGGCGACGAACCTGCTGGCTTCAGGAACCTTTCGTCTCTGACGCGACGTCATACGTTTCATATCGGCGCGAATACCTCACCGCCGACCGCTCTGTGGGATTCCACAACGGGCGCAATGAGAGAGAGCCCGGTCGCCAAGACCGGGCTCTCTCCTGCAATGAGGGTTACTGCCTACTGAGGGTTGGAATCTCCGGAGGCTTCTTTGAACATCTCACCGATGGCTGCCACGCTTCCCAAAACACCTGATGTGTCCAGAGGTAGGAAGATCTTGGTGGCCTTCCCGTCAGCGATGCCTTGCAGCGCCTCGAGGTAGCGAATGGCGATCAGGTCGGGCGTCGGGTCCCCGGTGTGGATGGCGTGGAACACTCGTTCAATCGCCTGACCTTCACCTTCGGCAACCGTGAGCCTCTGATACTTCTCAGCGTCAGCGACCTGTTTGATCGCTTCGGCCTGACCGGTGGCCTCGAGCACCTGAGATTCCTTGAGACCTTCGGCCTTGAGAATCGCAGCCCGCTTCAGACCCTCGGCTTCGGTGACTGCCGCACGACGGTCCCGTTCGGCCTTCATCTGACGGTGCATCGCATCCGTCACGTCGACAGGAGGTTCGATTCGCTGAATCTCGACACGAACCACGCGAACGCCCCATTTGTCGGTGGCGTCATCGAGAATCTGACGGAGTTTCCCGTTGATCAGCTCACGTGATGTGAGAGCCGAGTCGAGGTCGAGATCACCGACGACGTTCCTCAAGTTGGTCTGTGCCAACTTGGTGACAGCGAGGATGAAGTTTCCAACGTTGTACGAGAGCTTGACCGGGTCAGTGGCCTCGTAGTAGATGACCGCGTCAACGGTCACGACAACGTTGTCCTTGGTGATGACCTCCTGCGGGGGCACGTCGATGACCTGCTCCCTCATATCGACCTTTGTGAGCCTCTTGACAAAGGGCATGACCCAACGAAGACCGGAGTCGACCGTTCTCTGGTATTTACCAAGGAACTCGATCAGACCCTTCTCGAATGGACGCACCACCCGAAAACCGGCCGCCGCTACCAGGATCAGTCCCGCTGCCAGGATGGCAAATAGGATGATTGCTGCTTCCACTTTTTTTCCTTTCTCTGTTCTCTAAAACTTCAGGCAGACTCGACTGGCTCTACCAGCAAGCGAGTGCCACTGACCTCGATCACGACGATTCGCGTTCCCTGAGGAATGTGTTGATGCGAGGTGGCCCTCCACTCCTCGGTATCAACTTTCACCATTCCGGAACCCGAGTCGGGATCGATGTCTTCGAGGACGATTCCTGACTTCGTGACCCAACGGTTCGCACCGAGGACGGGCTGTTCGCCCTCATCCTGGCGCTCGATGAACTTCCGCAGGTACGCCATCGAGAAAATGGATACGCCAAAGAACACGAGCCATTGGGCGATGACGACGACATTGAACCAGGCAAGGATCGCGGCGGCAGCGGCGCCTATGGCAAAGGGCAGCAGGAAGAACCCTGCAGTGAAAATCTCACCGATTCCCATCACCAGCGCGAACACCGTCCATAGCCAGCGCCAAACTTCATTATCCACGTCACTACCTCCTTGTCCCGCAACCGTGGCTCCTGCCACAACTGCCAGTGTTCCTATCGAGTACCAAAGCAGGTCCCTGCGATTCTTCCGATGACGGTCGGTTGATCCCGACCGGAAATCTGCCCAAGTGGCCGTTTCTCGTTTTCCTCGATAAGCCGCCGCCCAGCTTTGGGCGAAGTCGCCCGGGTCCTTACCTAGCACGTCGGTGAGAGTCCGGCCGTCCTGCTCGGCATCTCGAAGATGTTGCTCGAGCTCGAAACGCATATCTGCGACCGTTGATCGAGAGATCCCCGCCGCCTTCCAGTAACGCTCGATCTCGTCGATGGCCGACACAGGCTCGGTCATCGTTCCACTCCATTCAATACTGCATCTACCGCCTGACTGAACCCGGTCCAGTCATTTCGCCATTGGCTCAGAGTCTTGCGCCCTTCACCCGACATCCTGTAGTACTTCCTGGCCGGCCCTTCTGAGCTTTGCACCAGGTAGCCCTCGATCATCCCTTGCTTTTGGAGGCGGGAGAGGAGGGGATATATCGATCCTTCACTTGCCAAATCCAGGCCCCGACTGCGCAGCTTGCGCACCATTTCATATCCGTATGACGCCTCTTCGTCGATTATCGACATGAGGCACATATCCAATACTCCGTGGAGCAACTGCGTGCTTCGATCCTGTCCAGTACGCCTCGGTACCATGTAATACAGAATACCTGATATCACAGGGAAGTCAATAGCGCAAGGCAATCGGGTCGCCTGTTGTGCGTGGTATTCATTCCTATAGTGACCCGGGTGTCGATCCACCTCTTCTACGACCAATGGCCCCAATACAACTCCCGGCTGACCGAAGTGGTCGCCGGCATGACTTCCCGACAACTCGAGGTTCAACCGTCTCCCGATGGATGGCCGATCTGGGCAACTGTCGGGCACACTGCGGGCGCACGGGTCTATTGGCTATGTGAGATTCTCGATGAGCCGGGCGCTGAGGCCACACCTTTTGGCGATTCGGACGGCCTCGGTTGGGAGGACGATCTCGACACACCACGAGGAGCCGCGGAGTTGTTATCGGCGCTGACCACGACCTGGACGATTGTCGCCAATTGCCTGGATAACTGGAACGCCGAGTCGATGGGGGAAACCATTGTGCGGGAGTATGGAAGCTCACGGCAACTCCATTCCCGTGGATCGATCCTGCAGCGTCTTTTTAGTCATGATGCCTACCACTGCGGCGAGCTGTCGCAGACGCTCGGGATTCACGACTTACCTCAGATCGACCTCTGGCGGTCAACCTGAGGAACGCCTGGTCAGCTAGGCGCTAGTTCGCAGGGTGTCCCTGATCTCGGTGAGGAGCACGATCTCGTCACTTGGCGCCGCCGGCGCCGCCTCTTCTTTAGCCTGCATGTTGTTGTACGCCTTGATCATCAGGAACATCACCAACCCGACTATGACGAAATTGATTGCCGCTACGAGAAACGCCCCGACCCCTATCCCTCCCGGGGCCCACGCGGCGAGGCTGTCGACCGTGAGGATCTTGCCGATAATCGGGTTGACGATGTCCTCGGTGAGGCTGGTCACGACAGCGGCAAATGCCAAACCCATGACAAACGCTACTGCGATCTCAACCAGGTTTCCCCTGTTGATAAAATCCTTGAATTCCTGAATCACTCGTTTTCCTTCTGCTCGATGCGGGTAGAGCCTAGAGAATCATTTTCAGGATGCGAAGACTGGCTTTGGTTGACTAAATCTGATAATGTAGGACTCAAGTTTTCTACACCAAGGTGATGGACATTGAATCCCGAGAAGTTGACAGCAAGGACCCGCGAGGCACTACGCCAGGCGACCGAGATCGCCCGGCAGCACAACCATGCAGCCGTCAAACCGGCACATCTGGGCCTGGCGTTGCTCGCACAGCAGGGTGGGATCATCTACCCGGCTCTCGATCGTGCCGGGGCAAATCCCGTCGAAGTGCGCCGGAGTTTCGAATCCATCCTCGATGCCGGGCCACGAGCGTATGGCGACGTCGAGGTGGGTGCCTCCGACGAATTCAACAAGCTCCTCAACCGCGCCGACAGTCATCGTTCGAACCTGAACGATGACTACCTGTCGGTCGAGCACCTGCTGCTCGCAGCGGCAGAGGATCCCGGGCCTGCCGGGTCGGCGCTCCGCGACCTGGGCATCACAACAACATCATTGTTGGAAGCGGTTCAGGCAATCCGTGGTTCCCGTCGGGTCACCTCAGAGGATCCCGAAGCCACTCTGAACGCTCTCGAGCAGTACGGACGTGACCTCACCGTGGCGGCCCGTGAAGGAAAACTCGACCCCGTAATTGGTCGAGACGACGAGATCAGACGGGTAATCCAGGTCCTATCTCGCCGGACCAAGAACAACCCGGTTCTGATCGGCGAGCCCGGTGTGGGCAAAACGGCCATAGTCGAGGGACTTGCCCGGCGTATCGCCGACGGTGATGTTCCCGAAGGGCTGAAGTCGAAACGAATCATCTCGCTCGACCTGGCCTCGATCTTGGCTGGCGCCAAATATCGAGGCGAGTTCGAAGAACGTCTCAAAGCGGTACTCGAAGAGATCAAGGAGTCCTCGGGAGAGGTAATCACCTTTCTCGACGAGTTGCACACTCTGGTGGGCGCTGGAGCCGCCGAGGGGGCGATGGACGCGTCAAACATGCTCAAGCCCATGCTGGCCCGTGGTGAGTTGCGCTTGATTGGAGCCACCACCCTCGACGAATATCGCAAGCACATTGAGAAGGATGCAGCCCTGGAGCGAAGGTTCCAGCCCGTCCTGGTGGAGCCGCCATCGGTTGAAGATACGATCGGAATCCTCCGGGGGCTCAAGGAGCGGTATGAGGTACACCATGGAGTTAGGATCACCGATGCTGCCCTCGTGGCTGCGGCGGTTCTATCTGACCGCTATATACCGGCGCGTTTCCTACCGGACAAGGCAATCGACCTCATCGACGAATCGGCGTCGCGTCTCCGTATCGAAATCGACTCGATGCCCGAAGAAATAGACGAGTTGACGCGTCGACGCATCCAACTCGAGATCGAAAGGGAAGCCCTCCGCAAGGAGCACGACGCCGTTTCCAAGGAGAGACTTGATGGTGTCGAACAACAGATCGCTGATCTCGGAGAGGAGATCGACGCGCTAACCGCGCGATGGACTCTTGAGAAAGACGTGATCACCAGAATTCGCGCAGTCAAACATGCGATGGAGGATGCTCGGGGCGAGGCCGAGAAGGCCGAGCGTGCTGGCGATCTGGCACGTGCGGCCGAACTCCGTTACGGAACTCTGACCGGCCTCCAGTCTGAACTGGGCGAGCGCGAGGCCGAATTGGCCGGGCTACACAAGGAAGGCTCGATGCTTTCCGAGGAGGTCACAGATCAGGATGTTGCCGAAGTAGTCGCTAGGTGGACCGGGATCCCGGTTGCCAAGCTGATGGAGGGTGAAACCGAGAAACTGATTCGGCTCGAGGATCATCTTCATGGGCGCGTTGTCGGCCAGGATCGGGCCGTGGTCTCCGTCGCCAATGCAGTCCGACGGAATCGCGCCGGCCTTTCGGATCCCAACCGGCCAGTAGGTTCGTTCCTGTTCCTCGGTCCAACCGGAGTCGGGAAGACCGAACTGGCTAGGGCCCTAGCCGCCTTCATGTTCGACAACGATCGCGCCATGATTCGCATCGACATGTCCGAGTACATGGAGAAACACTCGGTGAGCCGGATGATCGGTGCGCCTCCCGGTTATGTCGGATATGACGAAGGGGGACAACTCACTGAGGCAGTTCGACGTCGTCCGTATTCGGTAGTTCTGCTCGACGAGATCGAGAAGGCACACCCCGAAGTGTTCAACGTGTTGCTGCAACTGCTCGACGACGGCCGCCTGACCGATGGTCAGGGTCGGACGGTTGACTTCACCAATGTTGTCCTGATCATGACTTCGAACCTGGGTTCGGAGTACATCCAACCCGATCTGTCCGCCGAGGTAGTGGAGAATCGGGTTCTGGAAACGGTCCGCAAACACTTCCGTCCCGAGTTCCTCAATCGTGTCGATGACCTGATTGTCTTCGACCGACTGTCGAAGGAGGACCTGAGGGAGATAGTGGTTATCCAACTCGAGCAACTGAAGAAGCGCCTCGCTACGCGACGAATCGACCTCGTCGTCGACGACGAAGCACTCTATCTGCTTGCCGGGCGCGGGTATGACCCTGTATACGGAGCCAGGCCATTGAAGCGAGTGATTCAGACCGATCTCGCCGATCCACTGGCGACAAAGATCCTCGAGGGATCGGTGCAGGATGGGCAGACGGTCATGGCCAAATTGGCCGACGGTGAGATCGAGTTGCTTCCTGCCTAAGGATCCGATCAGGCTGCTTCGCTGATCGGCGGGTTGACGTTGTGGGGAAGGCGTCGTACCGTATCGCTCGCATGAACGGACGACACCTCTCGCAAACGACTTCCACCTATTGGTGGCAGTGGCGCGCGCCGGAGGTGGCGTCAAAGGAATAAGGCCCGGTCCTTTTTCTAAGACACCTTTCAACCCACCTCCGGCCGACAGGTGGGTTTTTTCGTGCTCGAAACCGACCTGTCGAATCCGGAAGAGGAGATCCTCTTGAACCGAACATTCGACATCGCAGCTGATCTGGATACCCCGGCTTCGGCATTTCTCAAGCTTGCCCCGCTCGGGCCACGCTTTCTTCTCGAAAGCGTGGAACAGGGCCAAAGGGTGGGGCGGTTCTCTTTCATCGGATTCGGCGACGGCCTTGACGTCGTCGGATCCGATGAAGTGATTGCAGCTGGTGATGAGCTGATCGAGACCGACGGGACCCTGGCCGGCTACATGGAAGCCCTCCGGAAAACTCTGGCGCTGGCTCCTCGGCCCGAACCGGCGAATGCCGATGTGCCTTTCCACGGCGGTCTCGTTGGGGCTGTGGGTTTCGACCTCGCTTATCGGGCACCGGGCGTCACCCCTCCCCCCGCGGGAGAACCGGAGCTGGTCTTCTACGCGCCCCCGTCGATTCTCGCTTTCGACCATCTGAGCAGACGGGCAGCACTGCTTCACGCCGGACCTGACAAGGAGCGAAGCGCTTTGCGTGGTCAAGTAATCGAGTTGCTGGCAGGAGCCATCCCACCGAGGAACGGCCACTCAGGTGGGATTGGGGCCGCTGACTCCAATATGTCACAAAAACAGTTCGAGCTGGCGGTCGACCGTGCCAAAGGCCACATCGCAGCCGGCGACGTGTATCAGCTGGTGGTGTCAGTGCAATTCACCGGAAAGGCTGGTGTGGATCCGTTCGATGTCTATCGGGGATTGCGACTCCTCAATCCATCGCCGTACATGTATTACCTCGATCTACAAGGCAAACAGATAATCGGCTCATCACCAGAGGCCCTGGTAAGGCTCGACGGCGCGACAGCCGAGCTCCGGCCGATCGCCGGAACCAGGCCCCTGTCCGACGACGATCAAGAGAATGCCCGCATCGAGCGAGAGCTCCTCGCCGATTCGAAGGAGGCCGCAGAGCACGTCATGCTTGTAGACCTGGCCCGAAATGACTTAGGGCGGGTGGCCAGACCGGGGACGATCGTGGTCGACCCCTATCGCTCGATCGAGCGATACAGCCATGTGATGCACATCGTCAGCGGTGTCCGGGGAGAATTGGAGCCAGACGTAGACGCCTTCGATGTCTTTGCGTCAGCTTTCCCCGCAGGAACCGTCGTCGGTGCTCCCAAGATCAGAGCACTTCAGATCCTGGAGGAGCTCGAGCCCAACCGGCGAGGTTTCTACGCCGGCACGGTTGGCTACTTCGGCCATGGGGCAACCATGGACCAGGCGATAACTATCAGGACCATTGTGATGGAGGGCGACACGTACACATTCCAGGCTGGCGCCGGGATTGTCGCCGACAGCGACCCGGCCACCGAATGGGCCGAGGTGCAGTCGAAGTCGGCAGCGATGCGCTCCGCTCTGGAGATCGCAGCGGAGGGACTCTCATGAAGAAGGTTCTCCTCATCGACAACTACGACTCGTTTACCTACAACGTGGTTCAGGCCCTCCGCATCCTCGAGGCCGACGTGGTTGTAAGGGCCAATGACGAAATTACGCCTGAAGAGGCCCGCAAGTTCGACCCGACGCATCTGGTGATATCTCCGGGACCCGGTCGTCCTGAAGGTGCCGGGGCAACCCTGTCCGTCATCGAGGTAATGATGGATCGCGTCCCTCTGCTGGGGATCTGTCTGGGGCACCAGGCGATAGCGGTGGTTCTAGGGGGAGAGGTGACCCGCGCTCCAGAGCTTCGCCACGGCAAAGCATCGCCCATCTATCACGACTCCAACACTCTCTATGCCGGATTGCCCAGTCCTTTCGATGCTGGTCGCTACCACTCCCTGGCCGTCACCGAGGGCGAGCTCCCAGAGGATTTGATGGTCTCGGCATTCACGTCCCAGGGCGTGATCATGGGTATCAGACACAAGGATCTTCCTGTTGAAGGAGTCCAATTCCATCCGGAAAGTCTTCTCACCCCAAGCGGTGATTTGCTGTTGCGAAACTTCCTCGACCTGGAGCCGGCAGCATGAAGGCTCTTCTCGACTCGATACTCGATGGAAACGACCTCACCGCTGATCAGGCCGCGGACCTCATAATCGAAGTGGCCCACGGCGACCACGAGCCGGCGTTCCTGGGAGCATTGCTCGCCGCCCTTCGAGCGAAGGGCGAGACAGCAGACGAAGTGCGGGGCCTTGCCCGGGGCATGCGCCAGCTCGCTCTAAAACCAGATCTCGATGCCACCGGAGCCGTTGATGTGGTGGGCACGGGTGGGGACGGATCGGGCTCCCTCAACCTCTCGACGGGCGCCTCTCTGGTGACGGCCGCGGCGGGATCTCCTGTTGTGAAACACGGGAACCGGTCGATGAGCAGTCAATCGGGCAGCGCGGATGTTCTCGAGGCGATCGGTCTCCCTATCCCGCTTGATGAGTCCGCTGCAGGTGATCTGTTCCACGCTTGCGGGTTCACGTTCCTCTTCGCACCCTATTACCACCCGGCCATGGGAGCGGTCGGAGCCATTCGCAGAGCATTGGGAGTTCGCACGGTTTTCAACCTGCTGGGACCCCTCACCAACCCCGGCAGCCCGGACTTCGCGGTGATTGGTGCCTGGAGCGCAGACGCCGCCCGACTGATGGCTGATGCCCTGGCCGGGTCGGAGATCCAGAGGGCGTTCGTTTGCCACGGCGCCAATGGGTGGGACGAGCCAACGCCGATCGGGCCGTACCGGGTATTTGATGTCCGGCCCGGCTCTGTCACCGAAGGAGTCCGGGATCCAAACGAGCTCGGGATTGTGCGTTGCTCCGAGCCCGACCTCGCCGGGGGCACACCCGAGCAGAATGCCCTCGCCCTGTCCCGGGTCCTCAATGGTGAACCCGGCGCTCATCGCGACGCGATCGCGCTGGGTGCGTCTCTGGCTTTGGAGGTGACCGGAAAAGCCGCGTCATCGATCGAGGCTCTCCAGCTCGCGTACGAGGCGATCGACAACGGGCTGGCCGGTGCACTCGTCGAATCGTTTTCGACCATAACTGTGAGCACACCTTGACCACCTTCTTGGATCGCATGCGGCAGTCGAGTCTGGGCCGTCTCCAGCAGGCGCAAGCGGCGACGGATTTCTCCGAACAGCGGCGGAGTGCCCTGGAGAGTCCCACCCAACCCTTTCCGGACGTTGCGTTTGCCGTAATTGCGGAGGTGAAGCCAGTGTCGCCTTCCGAGGGCAACCTGGGGCCGGTCAGTCCCATCGACCAGGCTGTCAGCTACCAGGCAGGCGGGGCGACGGCGATATCTGTCCTCACTGAGCCAACCGAGTTCGGTGGATCACTAGAGCTCATGAGGAAGGTCGCCAGGAGGGTCCAGACTCCCGTGCTCCGTAAAGACTTCATCGTCGACCCCTATCAGGTCTGGGAAGCCCGGGCACATGGGGCAGACGGGGTATTGGCCATCGCCAGGATGTTCGACCGCTCCAGTCTTCGTCAGATCTTGGAAGCGGCGGCCGAAGCTGAGCTCTTCGTACTTCTGGAGGCATTCGACTCGAGCGACCTTGAAATGATCGATGATGTTCTCGACGTCGAAGCCCAACTCTTGGTGGGAGTCAACTCGCGCAACCTGGCAACGTTGAAGGTAAGGAGAGACGCTCACCAGAAACTCGCCCCCTTTCTACCGGCGGGGGTAGTTGCCATCGCAGAAAGTGGCATTGAGACGTTGGCGCAAGTTCGAACCCTCTCTGCGATTGGCTATGACGGGGTGCTGGTTGGCACTGCCTTGATGCGGTCCGAACAGCCCGGAGAGTCGGTTCGCGAAATGATCGGCGCTGCGGTGGCCGTATGAGTTTGTTCGTAAAGATCTGTGGAGTGCAGACCGAGGAAGATCTCAAGGCGGCCGCCTACGCAGGTGCCGACGCCGTCGGTTTCGTAATGTCGAAATCCATCCGCCAAATCGACTACGAGCTTGCCGCCAAGCTCCTAGCCGCAACGCCTAGCAGAATTGTCACTGTTGGGGTCTTCTATCGCCCGACGCCCGATCAGATTCGACGAGCACGCGACGAAGTCGGGTTCGATCTCATCCAGGGTGAGACCGACAACGTGCGCGGCATTGAGGGAATCGTCACTTTGCCCGTGGTCCACGACGGAGCGGATCTGGTCGGGGCGGTTGAGGAAGCTTTCGGGGCATCTTCGTCCGGACGCGTGCTTGTGGAAGGCGCAGGACCCGGCGGCCGGGGAACCAGGGCCGATTGGGAGGTTGTCCAGAAGTTGGACCGGCTTGGCGACGTGATCCTGGCCGGCGGGTTGTCGGTTGAAAATGTGGCAAACGCTATCGAAACAGTTCACCCGGGCGGTGTCGACGTCAGCTCAGGAGTCGAATCCCGCCCTGGCGTGAAGGATCCAACGTTGATTGCAGGATTTATCGAAAACGCCCGTAGGGCAGAGAAGAAGGTTGTGATATGAGCCAGGTCAAAACGTCCGACCCGTTGCGTGACACAGGTCGTATCGGAGAATTTGGCGGTAGGTATGCGCCGGAGGTCCTCACTCCGGCTTTGGAACGCCTGGAGCGTGAGGCCACTCGATTGCTTGCCGACCCGAAGTTCCTGGACGAGCTGAATGGCTTGCTCGCAACATGGGTTGGTCGTCCCACTCCTCTGACCAAGGCAGAGCGCCTAGGAGACAGGTGGGGCGGTGAAGTGTGGCTGAAGCGTGAAGACCTCGCTCACACCGGTGCGCACAAGATCAACAACGGGCTCGGACAGGCCCTCCTGGCTCGAGAGATGGGGGCATCGAGGGTGATCGCAGAAACCGGTGCCGGCCAACATGGTGTGGCTGCCGCTGCGGCCTGCGCCCGGATCGGTCTGGACTGCGTCGTGTACATGGGGGAGGTCGACATCGAGCGACAGGCGCCCAATGTTCAGCGGATGAAACTCATGGGAACCGAGGTCATCTCGGTCACATCGGGCGACCGGACACTGCGCGCTGCGATCAACGAAGCCATGAGGGCGTGGGTGGCGGACCCTATCGAGACCTATTACCTCCTGGGCTCGGCGGTGGGCCCCCATCCATATCCCTGGCTGGTGCGCGAAATCCAGTCCGTAATCGGCAAAGAAGCCCGGAGCCAGATGATCGATGTGCCAGGAAGGCTGCCGGATGTCGTGATCGCTTGCGTTGGAGGTGGATCGAATTCCATCGGGATCTTTCATCCCTTCATCGGGGACGAAGATGTCGCCCTTCTCGGAGTCGAAGCCGGTGGCGTCGGTCCCGGTCAAGGTGAGAACGCCGCCACAATCCTCCGGGGCCGACCCGGTGTCTTACATGGCAGTTACTCATACATGCTTCAAGATGACGACGGGCAGGTGTTCGAAACCCATTCGGTTTCTGCCGGACTCGACTACCCGGGAGTCGGTCCCGAGCATTCGCATCTGGCGACGACGGGGCGTGCCTCCTATGTCGAAGCTACCGACGTCGAAGCCCTGGAAGCACTCGACGAGTTGGCGCGCACGGAGGGAATACTCGCCGCCCTCGAGTCGAGTCACGCCCTTGCTGGAGCCCGTCGGTATCTAGAGGACCACCCCGGAGCGACGGTTCTGGTTGGGCTCTCAGGTCGTGGCGACAAGGACATCGACATTCTGAGAGGTCTGGGGCGATGAGCTTCTCGCATATTGACTTGGCCGACTCCATCCAGAGTCATGCGCCCGCCGTTATCCCTTACCTGACTGCCGGCTATCCGGACATGGATGGGTTCGTCCGCTGTTTCGACGCACTGTCGGCCGTCGCTCCGGCGATAGAGGTGGGTATTCCGTTCAGTGACCCGATGGCCGATGGGGCAACCATTCAGGAATCCAGCCGGATAGCGCTGGAGGGGGGTGCAACCTTGCGCAAGATTCTGCTTGCTCTGGAAGGCAGGGTTGACCACGACACTCCGCTGATCGTCATGTCCTATCTCAACCCGCTGCTCGCGTTTGGCCTTCCCGACCTCATGTCGCGGCTGTCGGCGACAGGAGTCGCGGCCCTCGTGATCCCAGACCTGCCCTTTGAGGAGTCGGCTCCAATCCGCTCGGTTGCGGGGGAGGTTTCGATCGGTGTTGTCCAGCTGGTCACACCGGTCGCATCGCCAGATCGGCTGGAGAAGTTGGCGGGAGCGTCGGAAGGATTCACCTACGCCGTCACTATGACCGGCACGACTGGCGGGGAAGTGGAAGCCGGAGAGTCGGTCGCCGACTACCTCGACCAGGTGCGTCGATACTCGAGGGTCCCCGTCGTCGCTGGGTTTGGAGTCCGCTCTTCGGCCCAGGTTTCCACTCTCGCGCCGCATTGTGATGGAGTCATCGTTGGCAGTGCGCTCGTAGAGACAATTTCGCGAGGTGACAATCCTGTGGAATTTGTGACAGGATTGGCTTCGTGATCGTCACACTCGCCAACGGCTGCTCGGTTGCCGATAAGGCTGCTGTAATCAGGTTCGTTGAAGGACAGGGCCTTCGCGTTCACGTCGGTGAGACGGGCGACGCGGCTGTGGTCAGCGTCATCGGGAACTACTCGTCGGCGTTGATTGACGGAGTGCGGGCCATGGCTGGGGTCGATTCGGTGAGTCTCGATGCACCCATCTACCCGTTGGTCGCTCTGCAGTCCAAGCCAGGGCCGAGCGTGGTCAAAGTGGGCTCGGTTTCTATTGGCGCCCCTCCAGTTGCGATAATTGCCGGGCCTTGCTCGGTTGAGTCCAGGGAACAGCTGAAGCGGGTTGCCGTAGGGGTGGCTGCGGCGGGGGCAGTCATGCTCCGTGGAGGTGCTTTCAAGCCACGAACGTCGCCTTACAGTTTTCAAGGACTCGGTGAGGAAGGCCTGGAGTTTCTAGCCCAGGCGCGGGAGGAGACCGGTCTGGCCGTGGTGTCAGAGTGCGTCGCGCCCGACGACATCGACGCGATGAACGACTATGTCGACATGCTCCAGATCGGGGCCAGAAACATGCAGAACTTCAGGCTGCTGTCTGCGGTCGGAGAGCAGCCCAAGCCTGTTCTCCTCAAGCGCGGAATGATGTCGACGATCGAAGAGCTCCTGCTGGCAGCCGAGTACATCGTCGCCGCCGGAAATCCACGGGTCGTTCTGTGCGAACGCGGAATCCGGTCGTTCGACAATGCGACGAGGAGCACTCTGGACCTTGCGGCCGTACCGGTCCTAAAAGAGAAGACAAGTCTTCCGGTCATTGTCGACCCGAGCCATGCGGCCGGTCGGCGTTCGTTGGTGCCGAGTCTGGCTGCAGCCGGGATCGCCGCCGGGGCAGACGGCTTGATCATCGAGGTTCACGATCGTCCGGATGAAGCTTTGAGTGATGGTGCCCAGAGCCTGACCCTTGACGGCTTCACCCAAACCATGCAACGTCTCGGCCGGGTTGCCGAAGCGATGGGTCGATCGCTGGCCAAGACTCCAACCTAAGGCTTACAGCGCCGATAGTGGTGCAAATCCTGCACAGAAGGCCCCGGGGGCAGGTGGCTGCACCCGGACATGAGGCGTGGAGGCCTCCTGATACTGTTGTGATCCGTGGTTGAGCTTGCCGCAGTAGCGATCGTTGTCTTTGGTTACGGGCTTATCTCGCGGGTCCTCGACAAGTCGGTGATCAGCGCGCCCATATTCTTCACAGGGTTGGGAATCCTGATGGGTTCCCTGGTGCTCGGGTTCTTCGAGCAAGACTCGCTGGACACGGGGTTTGTGGGCCTCCTGGCTGAGGCCACCCTCGTTCTTGTCCTCTACACCGATGCCATCCGCATCGACCTGCGCAGACTGCGGTCCAGTGCACAGCTTCCGGTGCGGCTCTTGGGCCTGGCGCTCCCTCTGACTCTCGTTGCCGGCGCCGTGATGGCAAAGCTGGTGTTCGACTCCTTCGATTGGGCGGCAGCCTTTGTCCTCGCAGCCATTCTTACCCCGACCGATGCCGCTCTCGGCAAGCCCGTGGTGACCGAAGAACGGGTCCCGGTTCGGATCCGCCAAACGATCAATGTCGAGAGTGGCCTCAACGACGGGATCATGCTTCCGGTCGTGACGGTTGCGGTCACTTTCTTTGCGATGGATTCAGCAGGTGATGAAAGCATTGGCCGACTCCTTCTGGAACAGCTCGGCCTGGGGACTCTGATCGGGGTGGCTGTCGGATGGGTCGGGGGGCGTCTGCTCGATACCTTTGTCAAGAAAGGGTTTGTCGACGGCGTCATGCGCCAGCTGGCAACCCTATCCATCGGAGTAGGAGCATTCGCCCTGGCTGAAATCTCCGGAGGCAACGGATTCGTCGCCGCATTCGTCGCCGGCCTCGCCTTCGGAGCTGCGGCGCGAGAGCATTGCGAAGGGGCTTACGACTTCGCCGCTGATGAGGGCGAGCTGCTGACGCTCATTACCTTCCTCATGTTCGGTGCGATTGTCTTTAGCCAGGCGTACAACCAGTTCTCTGTGGAAATCGCCCTTTACGCCTTGCTCTCTCTGACCGTTATCAGAATGATTCCGGTCGCCCTGTCACTGATTGGGACAGGTCTGAAGCTGCCCACCATCGGCTTCATCGGTTGGTTCGGGCCCAGAGGCTTGGCGTCCATTCTCTTCGGGGTGTTCTTGCTCGAGGAGTCGGGCTCGCCCGAGGCGGCCTCTGTGTTTGCCGTAGTTATTTGGACTGTGATCTTTTCAGTTGTCCTCCACGGAATGTCGGCAGTTTGGTTGAGCAACAGCTACGCCGACTGGTACGAGCGGACCGTCGACGAAGATGCCGGGGAGTCCATGGATATGCCGCTGTTCCCTATCAGATGAGTCCGTTGGCTGCTCCTCGGAGGGACACCAGCGTCATTCCGTGCAGAAATAGCGCCGTATATGGCGCTGTGAGCCTTAGGTTTGGTTAGAAGGGCCTTGCCGTCCCAATCCCGGTGACGAACGACAACGCCTTGTCGCCTTCTTCGCTGGCGGGGATTAGTTGGGCATCGCCACGGCCACCGTCCGGGGTCTCGAGTGTGACCACGAGAGCCTTACCGGCCACTGCGGTCCCGGTGAGCATTTGGAGAACACCTTTCCAGTTGCCGTGCTCTGGGTCGGTCTCCAGCGAGACGCTGCCCGTTGTCAACAGAACGCCGTCGCTTCCGAGGATTCTGACGCCGCCCTGATATGTGTCACTCATTTCCGGGGTCTCCAAGCGGTGGGAGAACGTTTCTGCGGAGAATGATCTCATGTCGGGTGGCCCGACGCGCTTCATTGATCAACCGCGCGGCCTGGTGCTCGATCTCTGAAACCCGTTCTCGCATCCTGGCAACCTTCAGCTTGAGCTGGCGGTTCTCCTCCTGGAGGGCGATGACCCGTCGGACCCCTTCGAGATTCAATCCCTGTCCGGTGAGATCCTGTATCAGTTGAAGGCGCTCGATGTCATCCTGGGAGTATCGACGGGTCCCACCTGGTGTACGGAACGGATCTATAAGACCCTTGCGTTCATAAATTCTCAACGTCTGCGGGTGCATCCCGGCGAGCTCGGCTGCCACCGAGATGACAAATACGGCTTTCCTGGTCTGGCTCATCTCTCTAACCCTTCAGATGTTGGCGGATGTCGTCGTGATTCTCTTGATCGAGCTGTTTGAGGAGGTCTTTCTCTTCTTTGGAAAGCTTCGTGGGCACATCCACCTGCACAGTGACCATGAGATCACCGGGTCGACCATTCTCTGGCTGAACGCCGCGGCCCCTGACGCGGAACGTTTTTCCCGACGGCGTGCCCGCCGGAATCTTCAATTTGACGCCACCATTCAGCGTTGGCACCTCGAGCTTGGTCCCGAGAGCGGCCTCGCTGAAGGTGATAGGGACATTCAGAGTGAGGTTGTTGCCTTTCCTCCCAAACACACGGCTTGAGGCCACCCGGATCCTCACCAAAAGGTCACCAGCCGGCCCGCCGTTCGTTCCGGGCCCACCCTTCTCCCGCAGTCTGAGCACAGAGCCGTCATGGACGCCGGCGGGCACCCTTAGTTTGATATTCCGGGTTCGTGTCTCCGACCCGGAGCCCTTGCATTTGGTACACGGCACTTCAATCAGCTGTCCACGGCCCCCACACTGAGGGCAGGGCTGGCTGAACGAGAAGAATCCCTGGTTTTGGGCAACAACTCCACGCCCACCACATGTTGGACAGGTGGTTACGTTGGTGCCCGGCTCAGCCCCCGAACCATCGCAATGCGAACACACCGCGGCTCCTCGCACGTTGATCGAAGTGGTCAGTCCGTTGGCAGCATCCTCGAAGCCGATGGTTAGCTCCGTTTCGTGGTCGGCGCCTTTGGTCGGTCCGGTGCGCTGTCCCGGGCCTCCGAAACCGAAGAGGTCGCCGAATCCGCCAAGAAGGTCTCCGAGGTCCTCGACACGGACTTGTTGGCCGCCGAAACCGCCGAAGCCTCCGCCAGGGCCACCCGCCCCGCCGAATCCGCCGGTGGCGACCAACCGTCGGACTTCGTCGTATTCCTTGCGCTTCTCGGCATTCGACAGGGTTGCGTAAGCCTCGGAGATCTCTTTGAACTTCTCCTCGGCCGTCTTGTCGTCCGGGTTCGCGTCGGGGTGGTGTTTCTGGGCGAGCTTGCGGTAAGACTTCTTGATTTCGTCTGCCGTCGACTCAGGTGCCACTCCGAGCACCTTGTAGAAGTCTTTCTCAACCCAATCGCGGTTCATGATTCCTTTAGTTCCAGGGATACCAATGCGGCCCTGATGAGGCGTTCGTTGAGCTGGTAGCCACGTCGCAGCTCCTCGGCCACGATGAGGTCGCCCTCGCCTGTCGGTGCACCGATCGGCTCGTGGTGCTCGGGATCGAATGGTTCACCGACGGTGGGCACAACACTCAGACCCTCCTCGCCCAGTGCGTTGAGTAGCTGGTCTCGAGTTCCCAACATCCCCGATAAGAGTTGCTTACCCGCCTCGGATTCGACCGGTGCGTTGACTGCCGCGTCGAATGAATCGAGCGCAGGCAGCAGCTTCTGAATAACCCGCTCGGCTGCGCGGTCGAGCATCGTTCCCTGCTCACGCAAGGTTCGTTTCCGGTAGTTGTCGAAGTCGGCTGCGACCCGTTTCAGGTCGTCGAGATATCGAGTTGCTTCTTGCTGAGCGCCTCCCAGGGCCCGTAGCAGTGAGGCAATCGCCTCGTCCTTGTCTTTGGGGAGCTCGATGCCAAGGTCGTGTGGATCCGGAGTTTCTTCCGAATCCACAACGGCGACCTCATTCAGGTTCTGGTTTTCGTCTGTCATCTTGGATGGCGCGATCAGGCGTCTTCATCGGCAGAGTCGTCGTCGTCGTCATCGATGATCTCCGCCTCGACGATGTCCTCATCATCGGCACCGTCGGCTGGCTCACCTTCTGCCTGATTCTGAGCTGCCTCCTGGTAGAGGCGTGTTGCCATCGCCTGGCTCGCTTCGATGAGAGAATCCATTCCGGACCTGATGTCTGCCGTCTCGGCATCGGCGTTGCCCAGAGTCTCTTTGAGGGAATCAACAGCAGACTGCACCGACGACTTTTCGTCGTCAGACATCTTGTCGCCTGATTCTTCGATGAGCTTGTCGGTCTGATTGATCAACTGGTCGGCTTGGTTACGGGTCTCGACAGCTTCCTTACGCTTGGCGTCCTCTTCGGCGTACTTCTCGGCGTCCTTGATCATCTGGTCGATCTCGGTGTCGGCGAGGGCCGAACCGCCGGTGATCGTCATGGCCTGCTCCTTGCCTGTTGCCAGGTCTTTGGCGCTTACATGGACGATCCCGTTGGCGTCGATGTCGAATGTGACTTCGATCTGCGGAATACCCATCGGGGCCGGGGGAATACCTGTCAGTCGGAATTTGCCGAGACTCTTGTTGTCGGTGGCCATGGTGCGCTCACCTTGAAGAACGTGGATCTCCACCTCCGGTTGGTTGCTCTCAGCCGTTGTGAACGTCTCCGATCGCTTGGTTGGAATGGTCGTGTTTCGTTCGATCATCCGTGTCATAACCGCACCTTTGGTCTCGATGCCGAGAGTCAATGGTGTGACGTCGAGCAAGACGATGTCTTTGACATCACCCTTGATCACGCCGGCCTGGATGGCGGCACCGGCAGCCACGACCTCGTCGGGGTTGACACCCTTGTGCGGGTCTTTCCCGGTTAGGCCCTTCACCAGCTCCTGAACGGCAGGCATTCGAGTCGAACCTCCAACGAGGACGACGTGGTCGATCTCTTCAACCGTGATCCCGGCGTCTTTGATTGCCTGCTCGAATGGGGACCGAGTCCGCTCGAGGAGGTCATTAGTCAGCTTTTCGAATTCTGATCTGGTGATCTTTTGCTGGAGGTGCAGTGGTCCCGAATCGGTGGCCGTGATGAACGGCAGGTTCACCTCGGTCTCCGGGACGCTGGACAGCTCGATCTTGGCCTTTTCAGCCGCCTCCTTGAGACGCTGGACCGCCATGCGGTCTGCACTCAAATCGACACCTTGCTCGTTTTTGAAGGTCTTGACGAGATGCTCTATCAGAGCGTCGTCCCAGTCGTCTCCACCCAACTTGGTGTCGCCATGTGTGGCTTTGACCTCGAAGACGCCTTCGCCGATCTCGAGGACGGATACGTCGAATGTTCCACCACCGAGGTCATAAACCAGGATTGTTTGGTCAGTCTCCTTGTCGAGTCCATACGCGAGGGCGGCAGCAGTTGGCTCGTTGACAATACGGAGCACTTTTAGACCGGCGATCTGGCCAGCTTCTTTAGTGGCCTGACGTTGGGCATCGTTGAAGTAGGCAGGAACGGTGACTACGGCTTCGGTGACGGTGTCACCAAGGAACGACTCAGCGTCGCGCTTCAACTTCATGAGGATCCGAGCCGAGATCTCCTGGGCGCTGTACTTCTTGTCGCCAATGTCGATCGACCAATCGGTTCCCATGTGTCGTTTGACCGAACGAACCGTTTGGTCCGGGTTGGTGATTGCCTGTCGTTTCGCAACTTCACCTACGAGAACTTCACCGTCTTTGAACGAAACAACCGACGGTGTCGTCCTCGCTCCCTCGGCGTTGGCGATTACCGTTGGCTCACCACCGTCCAACACTGAAATAACACTGTTGGTAGTGCCTAAATCGATCCCTACTGCCTTGGCCATGTGCTCAATCCTTTAGCTAGTTCCTAAGTGAGTTGCCATGGTACAACTTGAGTCTGGTTATATCAAGTTTCAGAGTTCTGTCCGTCTGCTTCGCGGAGGTGGTACCCGAGCGCAGCGAGGGGGAGGGGTGGCAAGGTCCCAACGGAGAATTGGACGCGACTGATCTCAACGCCCGGGGACCTTACCCTCCTACCTACCGGTCCTTCCGGACCGGTAGGAACCTTCCTCCCGCAAGCCGGAGGACAGTTGCGACGCGGCTGATCTGAACGCTCGGGGGAGGTAGCCCCGAAGGCATTACTCTGCCAGGGATTGGATGTAGGCCACCAGGTCGTCGATGTCGGTCTCGGTGAGGCTCTCCGAGTAGGTGGTTGGCATGACGGCCGGGAAACCGGCCACTACCTGAGCGCCGGGGTCGATGATCGAGTTGAAGAGATAGGCCGTCTCGGCGTCGACGCTTTCACCCGATTCGAGGGGTCGGCTCGACCCCGCAACGCCCTTCCAGGTTGGCCCGGTGTTTGGCGTCCCATCGATGGAGTGGCATGCGAGGCAGCCAGAATCGTTGGCGAGCTGCATCCCGCGAGACGCCGCTTCGGGGTCGACGACGACGTCGGGCACCGTGTTTCCTGTTCCTCCATTGCCGGTGCTGAGGTCGGCACCGCTGTAAAGCCATAGCCCCACTCCGAGGACCAGGACGACGCCAATGGCCAGAACGGCCTCTCCGATGTGTTTCAAGACAAATTCAGCTTTCCGGGACGAACGGTAAACATCTGGGTACTTAAACCTAAGCTTTGCATGGTGTCTGAAGATTTTCAGGTCGAGAACGCAGGTTTGTCCCGTCGCCAGTTTCTCCGTGTTGCTGGAACTGTCGCGCTGGTGGGCGGCGGAATGGTCGGCTCGGCACGACCGGCCCGAGCACTGACTATCAACCCTCGATCGAGCTGGGCGATCGATCGCCCTCCACTCGGCCCGCTGTCCACCGAGGATGTCCGCTTCCTGCTGGTCCACCATTCCGCTTCACAAAACGGGCATACGACGGCTGACGCCCCCGGGATTCTCCGCAGTTTCTACGACTTCCACACCAGCCCCGAAAAGGGCTGGAACGACATTGCCTACAATTTCCTCATCGACTCCGGCGGTGGAGTCTGGGAAGGTCGGTTCGGCAGCATCGCGGGGTCTGTCGCCGGCGATGCCACTGGTGGCAACCAGGGATTCAGCCAATTGGCGTGTGTGATCGGTGACTACAACGCCGCGACACCTTCGACGGCTTCGAAGCAGTCACTTGTGAGCCTGTTGGCATGGCTCGCCGACAAACACGGCGTCGCAACGTCGCCAGGCTCTGAGACGACCTTTGTCTCAAAAGGCTCGAACAAATGGCCGGCCGGCGTATCGGTGACCACACCGACGATCACCGGTCATCGCAACATGAGCAACACGACGTGTCCGGGTGACAACCTGTACTCCTTCGTGGTGGGGAGCCTTATGGCCGATGTCACGGCAACCAGGGGAGGGGCTCCGGTCGCCACGACTACAGAAGCAGGAGCGGCGTCCACCGCGGCTGCCGCGCCTTCCACGACCTCCACGGTTGAGGAAACCACGACCGCCCCGACGGTGACATCGACGATCGCCGACCCGATACCCACACCTGTACCAACCACCGCAGCCCTGCCACCCAACGTCCCGGATCCTTTTCCGACGGTTTTGGCCGACCCGGTTGTAACGCTCCCTGTAGTTTCGGCAGCGGTGGCGGATTCCGAGATTGCATCGACCACAGTTGCGTCGCCACTGGTATGGGGAGGGGCTGGTCTAGCCACATTGGCCACAGGTTTACTGGCGTGGCGGTATCGGCGTATGAATCGCTGACACTGTCCAATCGGCGACAGTCGGGCATAGACCATCGCCCGCCCGACATTTTGTTAGCGAAGGGAGACCAATATGGACCAACTCGACACAGTTTCAGTGATAATCCGGATCTGGCTCGCGGTAATCATTTCTTTCCATGGAGTCAATCACGCCAGAAGTCTTGAAGGCACGGCCAAGTGGTTTGCCTCGAAGGGTTTCAAGAATGCCCCGCTAAATGCCAGGCTTTCGGCCTTCGCCGAGATCGGAATTGGCGCTGCCATCCTTGCCGGATTCCTCACGTCGTTTGCGGTTGGGGGTCTGGTCGCAACGATGTTCGTGGCGTTCTGGAGCATTCACCGGTTTGCCGGCTTCTTCAATTTCCATCGCCCCGACGAAGGATACGAATACGTCGCAACCGTGGCCATCATGGGCCTGATTCTCGCCATTATCGGACCGGGTGCGGTATCAGTGGACGATGCCCTGGGTTGGGCCGACTCTCTCGACGGTTGGGTCGGGGCGCTGATCGCGCTGGGCGGGCTGGCAGCCGGCTACGCGCAATCGTTGGTTTTCTGGGAAAAACCCCAAGAGAAGGAGCAAACAAATTGAGCGATCTGTGGACCAAACCGTCTGACACCTTCGTGACCACGAGGAACCACCTTCACCAGATTGCGTTTTTTGCCCTGAGCCCTGCCCGCTACCAGGCCGTCGGACGGATGGGACTGGCTGCGACTGCCCGAGGTTTCGGCACTCCCCGATACGAAGGCAAAGTTGCACGGGTGGAGGGAACCCAACTCGTCTATGAGGCATTTGGGAACATTGCCACACAGGAGATTTCGACGATTCGCGCCGCGGCCGAGTTCTTCGGCGGATCATATGTTCCGGTGTGGTTCGAAGACTTCCACGATCCGTTGAGCGCAATGGACCCGGATTCCGCACTCGAGGTCGACGAAGACTCGTCGTATCTCATAGGTGACTGGTTCCGGTTTGGGTTCTCGGTGTTGCATCTTCTGCGCGGTCGAGGGGCCGATGACGACGACGTCTCCGAGGTTCAGATGTGGCCGGAACATTTTGACGCCGCCACCGAGTTGGGGAGTCAGGATGCAGGCAAACGCGCCAGCTATGGAGCTTCGCCGGGAGACCCAGGCATTCCGGAGCCATATATATATGTCGCTCCTTGGTCGGAGATTGACAAGTCCGACGGCTATTGGAATGCAGAGCATTTCGGCGGTTCGGTGCTCAATTACGCGGAACTGGCCGGCTCCGCGGACCCCGAGAAGACGGCGCTCGGCTTTTTCCTAGCTGGCTATCAACGACTTCGCGATCGGGACTAGATCTGTGTCTTGAGATGGTCGACCAGCCCCATGGCGGCGGCTGTGACTATTCGAATCGTCTCGTCGTAGTCCTCCGGCGCCCCACCCCAGGGGTCGGGGACTTCGGTTTCATCGGTGTCGGGGTCGAAGGTCCTAAATAACCTGATCTTGGCCTGGGCCTCTTTTGAGGGTGCAATGGCCACCAGGTCGTTGTGGTTGGACTGGTCCATTACGAGGATCATGTCGAAACGATCGAAATCGACCTTGTTGAACTTCCGGGCGCGCCCATCGATTTGCAGACCAACCCTCGCCCCCGCCGCCACGGACTCAGGGTGGGGCGGGTCGCCGACATGCCACGAGCCGGTTCCAGCAGAGTCCACCTCGAGATCCAGACCCGCCTCGTCGGCTGCGGCCCTGATCGCAGCTTCAGCAGCCGGGGATCGGCAGATGTTGCCGAGGCAGACCGTAAGGATTCTCATTTCCGGAAGGCGGCGATGCGCTCGCGAGCAATACTCAGGTAGTCGTTGTCGGTATCGAAGCCAACGAAATGCCGGTTCGTTTCGAGAGCTGCCACAGCTGAAGTCCCAGAGCCCATGAATGGGTCGAGCACTAGGTCTCCCTCGTAGGTGTACAGCTCGATGAGTCGGCGTGGCAGGGCCACCGGGTAGGGGGCCGGGTGCCCGATCTTTCGCGCACTCTCTGAGGGGATCTCCCAGACATCGAGTGTGGCCTCGAGAAATTCTTCGGTGTCGATCGTGGCCCGGGAAGGGAGGCCCAGCGTCTCTCGTTCGCTCCGCTTGATGGCCCGGTCAAACCGTCCCTTCGAGGCGATGACGACTCTTTCGGTTATGTCACGCAGGACGGGATTTTGCGGTGACTTGTACGAGCCCCAAGCGCATGATCCTCCGGCACCTTTGGCCTTCTGCCAGACTACTTCGCCGCGCATGAGCAAACCCAGACGGTCCTGGAGGATGCTGATGACGTCCGCCGACAGGGAGCGGTAGGGCTTCCTCCCCAGATTGGCGACGTTGATGGCCATTCGGCCGCCGGGCTCCAATTTGTCGACGCAGATTTCGAAGATCTCCGCCAGCATCTGAAGATATTCGACGTAGCTGGCGGGAACATGACCTTTTGCCAGATCGGTCTCGTACTCCTTGCCGGCGAAATATGGTGGTGACGTCACGACCAGCGCCACAGAGTTGTCCGCAACCTGGGATTCGGTCATGAGACGCGCGTCACCATAGAAAAGGGCGTCAACGGACGCCGGCGATTGCACAACGGAATCATCAGATATATCGGGCGGATTGAACCTGTCGTAGAACGGCGATGAGTCATGGGACTCGCGACGTCCCGATCCGAAATCGGTGGTGGCTGTGGCCAGCCTGCGGCGCGGCATCAGGTTGAAGTTACCGGCGAACGTCGCCGTGGCGCGGCAAATAGGAAGACTGCTCGCGCTATGCTTGCTTTAGCAAGCAGATCCGATATGAACTCAACGCCTGTTCTACCAACCATCGAGGTCCCTCTGGCGGGCGACCTCGTGGCTCAACTGCGCCCCGTTTTGCCAGGCGACGCCCCACTGATCGAACAGGGGCTGGCCGACCTCTCCGAACAAAGTCGTTTCGCCCGTTTCGGGATCGGCATCGATCGCCTTACCAATCAGGAACTCCGTTATCTCACTGATGTCGACCTTGTGAATCATGTGGCCTGGGGGGCGATGATCGATGGTGACGGTGCAGGGGTCAGCAGATATGTCGTTCTCGAAGATGGTGTTTCAGCCGAAGTGGCCGTGGCCGTGGTTGACAGATTTCAGCGGCAGGGACTTGGTAAAACTCTATTCCGCGCTCTCATAGCCGTCGCCAGAACCGACGGTATCGAAACCTTCCGCTTCGAGGTCGAGCCGTCTAACGAGGTCGTGAAGAGACTCGTAATCGGTAACAACGAGATAGGAGCCTCGGGCCTCATGGCTGGGTCGCTAGAAATAGCTGACTTGGTCGAAGACCAACGCGAGTCCGCATACGTCGAACTCATCGCGCAATACCGGGGCGAGCCCCGGTAATCCGAATTACTTCTTGTCTTCGAGTTCCAACGCCGCCGAATTGATGCAGTATCGCAATCCAGTGGGCTGTGGCCCGTCATCGAAGAGGTGCCCGAGGTGGCCTCCACATGTGGCGCATCTGACCTCGGTACGCACCATCCCGTGAGAGGCGTCTTGGACTTCTTCGATTTTCGACGGGTCCAGGGCCTCGTAGAAGCTTGGCCAACCCGACCCCGACTCATACTTGGTGTCGCTCGAGAACAATTCGGTCCCGCAGCCGGCACACATGTAGCTCCCGGAGGTCTTGGTGTTGTAGTACTTGCCGGTGAAGGCTCTTTCGGTTCCGGCCTCACGCAAAACCTGGTACTGCTCCGGATTCAACTTCGCCCGCCACTCAGAGTCGGTGGTTGGCATGTCAGTTGTGGGTGTATCGCTCATTGGTAATCCTCCATGTTGGGAAATCTAGTGATGCGGTTGTCTCTCATTGTGCAGATGTTCTTCTAAACGATCAATAAAGACACCTTGGGCCTGGTTGAGCTTCACACGCGCCTCGGCAGGTGTGAACCAGTCGACACGATCGATCTCAGGATACGACCGGTCTCCTATGAAAAAGTGCCCGGGCTCGAGGACGGTGGGGTCGAGGTCAGCCGCCAGTGCCCAAGCGACTACGACTTTTCTCGATCGCAAGACTGTGTCGCCCATCGGGATCCAAATGCCGCTAGGGACGGCCCAACCGGTCTCTTCGGCGAACTCTCGTGCCGCTGCGTCCTCATCGGCCTCGCCCTCTTTGACCAGACCCTTGATCAAAGACCACCAGCCATCTCCGCGATGCGAGAAGTAGGGCCCACCTGGATGGGCAAGGAGCACTTCCAGCTGGTCCCGAAAACGGAATGGGAGAAGACCAGCAGATCTGAGGGCCGGTGACATTACGCTGATCTCGTGACGGTTATTACTGCTACCACGCCTACATCCAACCAGGTGGTGGTAACTCCTCTTCCCGAGTTCCGCCTCGGTGCCAACGAATCGCTCCCGGCCGGACTGAAGCGATTGACGACGATGGAGATGGCGCGGGCTAGCAGCTGGTTCTACGACGGCGAGGAAGCCTTCCCGACGGCTGTCCACGAGTCGCGTAAGTCGACCAAACGGGTTCGGTCGGTTCTTCGAATGATTCGATTCGAAATCGGTGAACAGATCTACCGATACGAGGACGCTTGGATGCGGGACACGGCGCGCATGGTTGCTCCGATTCGTGACGCCTACGCCATAGCCGACTCGTTTGATGTTCTCGACCGGATTTATGGGCACCTACTCGTCGAGGGTGTGCTCGAGGAGGTGCAGAGTCGTCTTCGCTTCCAGCGGAATCGAGTCGAGACCCGGGCCATGGAAGACCCTCAACTGGTGACGACGGTTGTCGAACGTTTTGAAAAGGCCCACGGGCGTTACTCCAATTGGCCGACCGACCCCTCGAGCCGGACTGTCTATGGCGCTGCCGTTCGTGACGAATTCGCAGCTATCAGTCCAGGCTTCAACAAGACCTACGACGAGGGTCGTCGGCAAATGGTGCACGCCTACAAAGTCCCGACGCCCGAAAACTTTCACGAGTGGCGTAAGAACGTGAAATATCTCCGGCACCAGATGGAACTAATGACTCCGCTGTGGCCTGAGGTGGTGGTCGGGATGGCCATCACCTTTGAACGAATCGGCGAGATGCTCGGGCAGGACCACGATCTGGCGCTTTTGACGAAGGCACTCGACGAAAATCTCAATATCTGCCCCGACACAGTTCAACGCTCGTTGATTCGAGCACTTGCGAATCAGAGGAGGGCCGATCTTCAAACGGCAGCCCGTATCCTGGGGCGCCGGGTCTTCGCCGAAGAACCGGAGTCGATCACCGGGCGTCTCGACGTATATTGGGAGGCGCGTGAGCCGGCAGGTCTTGCCGCGCTCAACGCGGTCTCGATTTTCTAGGATCTCTGGCGATGGAAACCCCGCAAAACGACGACAACTGCATTCCCCGACATGGGCCATATCACGAGTACTTCAAGGATGGTCTCACAATGGCTGCCCAGGGGCAGCATGATGGCGGTTTGAAAACCGGGGTTTGGACCTACTTCTACAACAACGGCCAGGTTCAAGCAGTTGGCCCATACGATGCTGGCGTGATTTCGGGTTCCTGGAAGTGGTATCGCAACAACGGCCAGCTCATGCAAACGGGTCGCTTCCGCCTTGGCCTGAAGAGTGGAGTGTGGACCCGGTTTTATGACACCGGTGCCTTGATGGACGAGGGCCGCTATGACGCAAATCAGAGGGTTGGTGTCTGGACCTATTACGACCGCCTCGGAAATCTGACCAGGACCCAAGAGCACAACCCCCGCAAGGAGTCAACCGTTCGCAGCTGATTCGGGAATCTCACCGGCCCCATCCACGTTGTGCCTTGTGGCGATCAACCAGAAGGAATGACACAAATGAGTGAACGAGGCCGTGTGAAAGTTGAGAAAACCCAGCGACGAGTCCGGGTCATGTTGGGTGGAGAAGTTGTTGCCGACTCGGCGAACGTTTTGGCTGTTTGGGAGATTCCCTATTACCCCCAGTACTACTTCCCTGAGTCGGATGTGAAGATGGATGCTCTAGTCGATTCCGGGGCAACCAAGAAGAGCCCTAGTCGTGGCGAAGCCACCCTCTTCCAGGTCAAAGCCGGGGGCAGAGAGGGCGCAGCCTATGGGTACGCCGAACCCAAAATCGAAGAGCTGGCTGGCCACGTCGCCTTCAAGTGGAACTCGATGGATCACTGGTTTGAAGAGGACGAAGAGGTGTACTTCCACGCTCGGGACCCATATACGAGAGTCGACATCCTCCCTACGAGCCGTCGAGTAAGAGTCGAAATCGACGGTGTCACGATCGCCGATTCCACAAACGCCTCGTTCCTATTCGAGACGAATCTGCCGGCCCGGTATTACTTGCCCAAGACCGACGTCAGGATGGACCTGCTTACTCCTACTGATCTTGCAACTCACTGTCCCTACAAGGGCACGGCCCGCTACTGGTCCGTGCAAGTCGGTGAAACCACGCACGAGAATGTGGTTTGGGGCTACGACACACCCCTCCCGGAATCTCAGAAAGTTGCTGGGTTGGTGTCCTTCTACAACGAGAAGCTCGACATTTACCTAGACGAGGTTCTCGAGGACAAGCCAAAGACAAAGTTCTCCTAGCCGGAGCCGGTCAGACCGCTGCTCGCCGGCGGAGTGCGGGGCGGGATCTCGCTCATCCGGGGGATATTGCCGAGGGATCCCTCCACGGAGTCAAGATGCGAGATGCATTCGGTCACGAGCTCTTCGAGCACTTCGTTATCGATATCGCTGAGGCGGCGAATGTAAACGCACGACTTTGATGAGCGATGCTTACCGAGGCGTCCGAGGATGTCTTCAAATCCGCGCAATCCCGACATGACGTAGATCGTCAGGTCTTGTTTGCCCGGTGAGAAGCCGACCTTGAAGAAATCGCCTTCTTGGCCTGAAGCGTATCGGTAGTGATACCTGCCGAAACCAACGGTGTTGGCGTCCCAGACGATCGGCGCCAATGAGGTGGCTCGAGCAATGAGATTGACGAGTGCGAGTGCATCGTCACGGCGAGCCGGAGACCCGATTCCGTTAATGAGATCGTCGAGAGACGATACGCTCTCCATGCCGCAGGGCCTGGACCCTGACTTTCCCTAAGCGAAGCCCATTCCGATTCGTTTCTCGAACCTTTCGGCTTGTTCCATAAGCTGGGCCGGAATCGCCATGATCTTCTCTTGGAGCTCGGCCGCAGCCGGCTTCAGGTCGGTCAACTCGCCAATCTTCCATTCGCGGATCAACGGAGTGATTACCCGATCATGGTGAATCCTCAAGTTGTATACGCCTGCCTTGGCCACTTTGATCGACCGCCGCAGGAAGTTGGGCATTGCAACCCCGGGCATCTGGAAGTTGCTAAACGTCTTGTAGATGCCTTCGAGCACAGTCGACGGACTCTCATCGAGCATCGCCTGCATCACTCCCTTATAGAAGATGAAGTGGTGGTTCTCGTCTGCGGCGATGTTCTTCATCAGCTCAAAAGCGTTGGGGTCGTCCGTAATCTTGCCGGCGTTGCGGTGGCTGACCCGCGTGGCCAGCTCTTGAGCCGCCGTATAAGCGAAGATTTCGGTCGGGTCCTCGTACGAAGGCTGATATCCGTTGATCATGGTCGACATCCGGTCGTCTTCTAGTTCGTCTGGGTCGCAGTTGCGCGATGTCAGGAGATAGCTACGGATTCCGATGGCGTGCTGGCCTTCTTCGGCGGTCCATAGGTGGTTCCATTTCTGGAATGCCGATGTATTCGGCATGTGCTTCTCGATGAGGGCGTGGTAGTAGGGAAGGTTGTCCTCGGTGAGCAGATTGAGGACCAGTGATGTCCGCGCGTTTTCCGAGATCGTGCACTGTGAGACGTCCCATGGCTTGTCCCGGAAGCTCTCTCCCCGTTCCCAAGGGACTATGTCGTGAAAGTACCAATGAGATCGGCGAGCTATGTGCTCGTCCATGAGTCTTTCGACGTGATGGTCGATCGATTCGACCAGTTCAAATTTTTCGCTTATGGCCACAGTGGCGCTCCGGTTGGGGTCACTGTAAGGATAGTTGGCTCAAGGCAACAACGTGATTCCGAGTCCTCCAGAATTTGATTCAAAGATTTTCCTGATAATCTCTTGACCTTCCAGCCAACTGGAAGGTGTATAAACAGAGACTATGAGCAATCAGCACGATCCCAGTCACCACGGTGCGGCAATCGCCGACGCGCCCGAGAACGGTCACAGGCAAATGAAAGATCATGACCAGCATGGTCACGGAAAGCACGCGGGACACAGCGTTGCCATGTTCCGTGACCGCTTCTGGTTGTCGTTCGCCCTCGCCGTCCCGGTCATCTTTTTCAGTGAGATGATCCAGGAGTGGTTCGGCTATTCGGCCCCGACCTTCCCCGGGTCCGATTGGTTGGCCCCGGTACTCGGCACCATCATTTTCGTCTACGGGGGCTCCCCATTCCTGAAGGGTGCAGTCCGAGAGACACGGGAACGCCAACCCGGCATGATGCTCTTGATCGGCATGGCCATTTCCGTGGCTTTTGTCGCCTCATGGGCCAGCACACTGACTACTTTCGAGCTCGAGTTCTGGTGGGAATTGGCGGCGCTGATCGCGATCATGCTCTTGGGTCACTGGCTGGAGATGAAGGCGATCGCAGATGCCAGCGGTGCACTGGATGCACTCGCTCGTTTGCTGCCCGACGAAGCCGAAATAGTTGATGGGAACGAGACCCGCACGGTCTCATTGGCAGACCTCGCGGTCGGGGATGTCGTATTGGTCCGGCCCGGGGCGCGGATACCCGCCGATGGCGAGGTTGTGGAAGGGCGCGCCGATGTAGATGAGTCGATGGTCACGGGCGAGTCGCAGCCAGTAGGCCGGGGACCGGGCGATCGGGTGGTTGCGGGAACGGTGGCTACCGATAGTGCGATCCGCGTCAGGGTCGATGCGGTTGGCGACGACACGGCTCTTGCTGGAATCCAAAGGCTGGTGGCAGAGGCGCAAACATCTCGCTCGAGGGCCCAGGTCCTGGCCGATCGCGCTGCGGCAATGCTGTTCTACATCGCCGTAACGGCGGCGGTCATAACGGTTGTCGTCTGGTCGATCATTGGCGAACCCGATCAGGCGGTCGTTCGGACAGTGGCAGTCCTTGTGATCGCTTGTCCGCATGCTCTCGGTCTCGCAATCCCGCTGGTGATCTCGATCTCCACCGGCCTTGCTGCCGAGAACGGAATCCTGGTCAAGGATCGACTCGCGCTCGAGCGAATGCGAACTGTGGACATCGTGCTCTTTGATAAGACCGGGACCCTCACTAGGGGTAGTCACCGGGTCAGGGATACATTCGCCGTCGATGGCAACGTTGACGGGATGCTTGCGCTGGCGGCGGCTGCGGAAAGCTCGTCCGAGCACCCGTTGGCCAGGGCAATCGTTGTGGCTGCCAAGGAGCGGACCACGGTGCCCGACGCCGCTGACTTCAGGGCTATCAGCGGACGGGGAGTGGAGGCGACGGTCTCGGGATCGGCTGTGGCGGTGGGTGGACCGGCGATGCTGCGAGAGCGTTCGCTTGAGCCCGGGCCAGAGATCGATGCGGCGGTTAAGCCTTGGATCGAGAGGGGCGCAGCTGTTCTGTACGTGATTCGTGATGGTGCAATCGTCGGTGCTCTCTCGCTCGAAGACGAGATTCGACCCGAGTCCCGCGAAGCAGTACGACAACTTCAGGAGCTCGGAGTCTCGGTGGCCCTGATAACTGGCGACGCTCGCCAGGTGGCGGACGCTGTGGGTAAGGAGCTCAACATCGATGTCGTCCTTTCAGAGGTCCTGCCGGAGCAGAAGCATGCCGAGGTAACCGCCCTACAGGAGAAGGGCATGAGGGTTGCCATGGTCGGCGATGGCGTGAACGACGCGCCTGCGCTGGCTTTGGCCGATGTCGGCATCGCAATCGGTGCCGGTACCGAGGTAGCCATTGAGTCTGCCGGTGTTGTCCTTGCCTCGGACGACCCGCGAGGTGTTGTCGGTGTCCGAAAGCTGAGTTCCGCCGGTTATTCGAAAATGATCCAGAACCTGGTTTGGGCCACTGGGTACAACGCCCTTGCGATTCCCCTTGCTGCAGGGGTGCTTGCCGGAGTGGGGATTGTCCTCAGCCCGGCACTAGGTGCGGCCTTGATGAGTGCTTCGACCGTTATCGTGGCCGTCAACGCCCAGTTCCTGAGACGACTCGATCTGAGGCCGTCGCCATGAGTCGACCCGGGATTCGACCGGCTAGTCCTGCAGGTTGTCTGACTGCATGAAGTTGAAGTAGGCGCCGTAAGGATCCGTGCCACCGCCCATGATTCCAACACCTTCGGTTTCTTGCGGCCCCCACATGACTGTTCCACCAGCAGCCGTCATGGCGTCCAGTGCTGCCGCCGTGCTGTCCACGGCGAAGTAGACGCTCCACGAGTTGGGTATGTCCGCACTGGGCTTTTCCATGATCCCCGCAATCTGCCGTTCACCAACTCCAAGCGTCGAGTAAATGAACCCGCCACCCATGTCCGTGGTCCGCGTTATGTGCCCGAACACCGCGTCATAGAACTTCAGAGCGCCGTCGACGTCGTCGGTCATCAGCTCATTCCAGCTGACCGCTCCATGCTCATTGACTACCCCGGAACCGACATGGCTTTTGGCTTCCCAGATCCCAAAGACTTCCCCACCGGGCGCAGCTGCGATGGCAAACGTGCCGGTCCCCATTGCATCGGTCGGGTCCATCGAGACTTGGCCACCGGCCCCCTTGATTTTGTTAGCCGTCCTCTCAGCATTATCGACTGCAAAGTAGGTAGTCCAGGCGGAGGGCATGTTTTCGTCCATAACCGGTCCGATTCCCGCGGCTGCCCTGCCGTCCTTGTTGGCCATGACGTAAGGGTTCTCGTCATCACCAGCGTTGGCGAACTCCCAAGGGAACAGTGCACCATAGAAACGCTGCGCACCATCGAGGTCGGGGGTGGTCAGGTCTACCCATGATGGGATTCCTGCGTCGTAGCGATCACGTGTCGGCATGTGTTCCTCCGGAACTTCGGGTCTGGATTCGACCCTACGTGGAGCGGGTGCCACATTTCAAATCTTCTCAATGCAGCTGGACCCGTATCCGGTCCCCCAAGCCTTAGGTTGCGGTTTTACAGCTGCCCTGACTCGACTCCGGCTCGAATTGTGTCGAGGTAGGTGGGGTCGTCGTAGCGGGAGAGGAGGAAGTCGGGGGCATAGTCGGGCAGTTCGGTGTCCGTGATGTGGGCGCCGATCAGGTCGGCGGCACCAGCGGCAAGCATGACCCCGAATCCCGAATATCCGCAGGCGAGGACGAAGCCTTCGGGGCCGGCAGGACCGACCAGCGGTCGATTCTCTTCGGTCTTGATGTAGTAACCGCCGTCCACGTACGACCGGGGTAAACCTTCGAGGTAACGACCGAGTGCGGGCACCATCGTGGTGAGTCCCCGCATCACCACTTCTGGATAGAGATCGTCGTCGGGGAGCGGCCACTCCGGTTCGCGGTTGTCGTCGTGGTATTCCCAGAGTGCTAAGAGATAGGGCGATTCGGCTCCGCCCTCAGGGCGGCCATGACAATAGATGGGCAGTTGTGCGACGAGCTCGGGTCGGCCAGCCTCGAGCAATGCCTCAGCTTCCTCGTCGGTCCAGTCGATGGTCTGAGTGTCGGCCCAGATGAACATCGGAGCGTCCCGGGGCACAACTCCGAGGTGGTCCCGATAAGCGACCTTGAGGTGAAGCTCGGAGCGGAGCGGGATATCGAGCCCGACCATCTCCCCAATGCTTCGCGACATCGGCCCGGCGGCACTCACCACGAAATCGCACGCAAGCGAAGAACCCGATCCCAACGTGACCCCTGTCACGGAGCTCGCCGAGATAGTGATCGACGTCACCTCGTCGACGATCTGGACGAGACCGGCTTCGCGTGCCCGTTCCAGCATCCATGAGCCCAGTTGCTGGGCACTGAACCAACCGGCCCTGCGAATATGCATCGCAGCGACAGCGGTTTCGCTCAGGTAGGGAAAGGCGTCGCGGAGAGCTGGGCCGCGCAGGATGTCGGCGCCCTCTGGTTGGCCGTGAAATCCCTCAGCAGAGATGGGTCGGTAGGGGACAGGACCAGGGTGAATCCGAACCGGTCCGGCCCCGAACCTCGAAATGTCGTATGCCTGGCGTTCCCAAACCGCGGCGGTGTCGGACTTGGCAGTGACAAAGAGGTAGCCCCGTCGATTGAGGCCGAAGATGTTGGCTGAATCTTCTGCCATCTCCTCGAGGAGGTCGATCGATCGGTTCATCAATCCCACCATCGGCTCGCTGGGCCACCAGTTCCGATAACACTCTGTTGACTTGTCCGAGGTCAGGGTGAGAGGGGGCCTGGGGTCCACCAGCACAACGTTGGTCAGTCCGTGTACTGCCGTCAGTTGATAGGCAACGGCCACCCCGGCGATTCCCGCACCGACAACTACAACCCGGAGCGACTCGCTCAAGGACTACCCGGCGAGGTGGTCTTTGACTTTGGCCGCAACAGCGACCGCCGTAAGTCCGAACTTCTCGGCCAGAACCGTATCGGGTGCCGACGCTCCGAAGTGGTCGATTCCGATGCTCAAACCGTCGTCGCCGACGAGCTTCGACCATCCAAACGTCGCCGCAGCTTCTACCGAAACGCGCGGAGCGGACCCGAGGGTGTCCGCCCGGTATGCCTCGTCCTGCATCTCGAACAACTCCCAACATGGCAGGCTCACGACACGGGCGTCGATTCCATCGTCCGCGAGTAGGTCGGCCGCATCGACGGCCGTATGGACTTCGGATCCGGTTGCGATGATGGTGACGTCGGATCCCTCGCGCCTCACATATCCTCCGCGCTCGACTCCACCCTCGACTGCTTGGTATGTAGGCAGGTCCTGTCGGGTGAGTACCAGAGCCACCGGGCCGTCGTGACGGTTCAGTGCGACATTCCACGCAGCCACGGTTTCGTTGGCGTCGGCGGGCCGAACCACCCATAGGTTGGGCATCGCACGCAGCGAGGCCAGGTGTTCGATGGGCTGATGGGTCGGCCCGTCCTCACCGAGGAACACCGAATCGTGCGTGTACACCCAAATCGACGGAGCGTGCATCAGCGCCGAAAGCCGGACCGCTGGTCGCATGTAATCGCTGAAGATGAAGAAGGTCGCTCCGTAGGGCTTGAGGCCGCCGTGCACCGCCATTCCGTTGACTGCAGTCCCCATGGCGTGCTCTCGAATTCCGAACGCCATATCCCGGGCGGATCTATTGGTTTTCGCGAAGAGCTGGCCTTTCTGGATGACGGTCTTCGTTGAACCGGCCAGGTCGGCGGCGCCACCAACAAACCCGGCGCACTTCTCAGCGATTTCTCCGAACAGCTTGCCCGAAGATGCCCTGGTCGCCATCGCCGATCCGACTTCGAAACCGGGCCCCTCGATAATCACTTCGTCGGGGTTGAACAGCCGGCGCCACAACTCCTTGGAGACAGGGTCGGCGTTGTCGAATCGCGCCTCCCACTTCGAACGCGCCTCCCGACCCCGACCGAGAGCCTCCTTGAAGAATTGATAAACCTGAGGGTCTACGAAGAATGCGGGATCCGTGGGATAACCCATCCCTTCCTTGGTCAGCTTGATTTCCTCGTCTCCAAGCGGGGAGCCGTGCGAAGCCGCGGTGTCGTGGGCATTGGGAGCCCCGTTGGCGATGTGGGTTTTGCAGATGATCAACGATGGGCGGCTCGACTCGGCTTGTGCTGTGTCGATGGCTTCTGCGATCGCCACGCGGTCATGGCCGTCGACGGTCTCGGTGTGCCAGTTCTGCGCCTTGAATCTTGCGGCGACATCTTCGGAGAACGTGATGTTGGTCGATCCGTCGATCGAGATGTTGTTGTCGTCGTAGAAGTAGATCATCTTGCCCAGGCCGAGATGGCCGGCAAGCGAGGCGGCTTCGGCGCTGATGCCTTCCATGAGATCACCGTCAGACACAAACGCATACGTGTAGTGGTCGACGAGGTCGGAGCCGAGCCGGGCTCGGAGGTGCGCCTCGGCCATGGCCATCCCCACCCCGGTTCCGAACCCCTGGCCCAACGGCCCGGTGGTCATCTCGATCCCAAGCTTGTGGTCGATCTCGGGATGACCGGCGGTGTGTGATCCCCATTGTCGGAAGTTCTTGATCTCCTCCAGCGAAAGCGGGAATCCCGACAGGTGGAGCATCGAATACAGGAGCATCGACCCGTGGCCATTGGAAACCACAAACCGATCGCGGTCGGGCCACTCGGGATGGTCAGGATCGACCTCCAGGTACTTCGACCACAAGGTGACGGCAATGTCGGCCATCCCCATGGGCATGCCCGGATGGCCGCTGTTGGCGGCCTGGACGGCGTCCATCGCCAGAGCCTTGATGGTGTTGACGGCAAGTTGTTCGAGATTGGTATCAGGCATCTCTAGCGAGAGTAATTGATCGGGGTCAGTGTGACTTCAGGTCGAGCCGGGCAACGATTTCGCCTTCGTCGATCTCACCAGTCGGCTCGAACCCGAGGTTGAGGTAGAAACCCTCGGGGGAACCTTTCCCTGGTACCCAGGAGGTGAAGAGCTCGGATCCGCCGCGCATGCGAACCTCGTCGATCGCGATCTTCAAACCAGCGGCGCCATATCCCTTGCCCTGATGGCCCCCATCGATCATGAGACGCCACAGCCAGAACGGTCTTCCGTCTTCGTCGTCGGGGTCGATCTCCAGCATTAGAAAACCGACCACCTCATCGTCGGCAGCGATGGCACGAGGCCAAGCGATGTCGTACTCGGACAGTGCCTGGGCTAGCGACCACGGATTAGGTGCCACGAACCCGGCCTGGCCTTCCTTGACTTTCAGTTCAAAGACCGCGGCGACGTTGTGTTCGGTTATGGGTTGCAGAGTCACGTCCATGTCGGCGGTGATGTTAAAGCCGATGAGTCTTCGCTGACTCTGGATTCTCTAGGCCGGCTGGCACAACTTGCAGGACCTGAAGCCCTTGTCCATCGCAGCCTCGGAGGACCGGAATCCCACGACATTCTCTGACTTGGACCTCCTTATCGCCCTACATGTGGGCAGGCAGTAGATCCCGGTCGAGGTGTTGCCCTGAACTCGCACGTGGGCTGCCGCCAGTTCCTCGAGGATTCCGGGAGCTGCCCCTTCGTGAGTCAACAGTTGCCACTTCTGCTCGGGTCCTCCCAGCGAGTAGGCACCGATGTGCCCGTCGGAGCGAACCACCCGGTGGCACGGGATGATGAGGGGAATCGGGTTTCTTGCCATGGTCGAGCCCACGGCGCGGGCAGCTTTCTCGTTTCCCACCTGGCGGGCCAACCAGCCATAGGGCCGTACTTCGCCGCGGGGTATGCGAGCAGCGCTCAGCAACACCTTGCTCTGGAATTCGGTCACTGATCGCAGGTCGACGGGGAGTTTTCCGGGTGATCCGGCTTCGATACGGCCAGGAATCATCGCACCCCAGGCGCGTGGCGCCTCGGCTCTGATCAAGGGCCGTCCGAATCGGTCCTCGAAGTATGTTTCGAAGCCGTCTGTCGAAAGGGTGAGCGATGAAACGCCCTCCGGGTTGAACGTCACGACTACGTCGCCGACGGCTGAGGGGTATATGTCGTAGCCATCCGCAAGACCCGTTCCCAGGGCTATCGACTCCGACATCCGGTCTGGAATTGCGTCGCCCATCAGCTGGGCCAGCTTCTCTTCAATGGTCATCTTCAGCCTCCATAATCTCTTTGAGCTTTCTCAGGCCGCGGTGGATATCGGCCTTACAAGTTCCCTCGGGACGTTCCGTGACTTCAGCGATTTCGGCGATGGATAACCCAACAACATGTTTGAGCACTACGGCTCGGCGCTGCGCGGTGGGGAGTCGATCCAGGCGATCTTGCCAGGCTGCGTCGTCGGACACGTCGCCATCGAGAGTGGCTATGTCGCGCTTTTCGGCGACGATCGTCGGCCTCCGCGACCGGTCCCGGAGATGATTGCGCCCCAGGTTCAGCGCAATAGTCCACATCCACGGTTCGAGCTTCAACTCCCGGATCCGTTGCGGGTGGTACTCGACGAGCGCCTTATACACCTTGATCAAGGTTTCCTGGCTGAGGTCTTCGGCATATTGCGGATCGCCCGTCATTCGACGAAGGCCCCAGAACAATCGATTGCTCATGTGCTCGACGAGCCTCGGAAAGGCTGTGTCGAGATTTTGGGAGAGGTCCCGTTTCAGATCATCCATCGACATGGAGAACACCGAATAGGCCTTGATGGTTGCAATGCAAGATATTTCGTTTCACCCGGTGTCGAGACGGTACCTTTAGATGATGGACGCAGTAACCGCTACCCGGATAGTCGACGATGCCAGACGGGCGGTCGACCAGGGTGAGGGACTAAGGGGAACCGGGTTCTGGAAGCTGGTGTCTGCCATCAAGTCCGATCCTGGCCTCGAGCAGCACATTGAGGCAGTGGCTGAAATCGACCAGAAGGCGTTTACCAACTGGGCATTCCTGGTTTTTCCGCTTTTGGCCGGTACCGGTCTGATGATCTTCGGTACCGTCGTCGGACTCGTTCTCGTGGGTCTGGCATATTCCGCCACAGGCTTCCTATCCGGGTTCTGGCTCCTTGCGGGCACCGGTGTTCTGCTCGTGACCACTCACGGCTTGGCCCATCTCGTCGTCGGCCGTGCCGTCGGCATCAAATTCACCAGCTGGTTTATCGGGACGCTGGGACAGCCCCAGCCAGGTGTGAAGACCGACTACTCCACCTATCTCCGGACTCCGGCGGCTTCCCGGGCCTGGATGCATGCCTCCGGAGCTATCGCAACCAAAGTGATCCCGTTCCTGATGATTGGCGCCGGGATAGCAGCGGATGTCCCGACCTGGGCCGTTCTCGCCCTAGGGGCGATTGGGGTGGTGACGATCATCACGGACGTCCTTTGGTCGACTTCGGCCTCTGATTGGAAGAAGTTCCGCCGCGAGATGAACTTCGCTCAGGATTCCTGATCGAAGTCGGGGATCGATCCGTCGAACTGGTGCAGTGCGTCGTGTTCGATTATCAGCTGGTTCAATCCTTCGGGGTTGTCTGGGTCAACTCCGATTAGGTGCCGGGTGGTCGGGCCGTCGCCGTTGTCGAATGCTCTGACCTTGGCGAGAAGCGCTGCGGAACGATCGTCGATGCGCCGATGTTGGGCCAGGTGCTCCTCCCACGAAGTCACTTCGAAGAGTTCTACCAAGCGAAGAGGATCGGCTGCTGTCCGCAGAAGTTGCCATCGGTAAGCTCCGGTGCGGAGTCGCACCAATCTCACTTCGTTCATCATCCCGGTGAAGCGGTGGTAGTCATCACGATCTATCTGCCAGACGTTGAGCACCACGACCGGGCCACCTGCCACCGTGACGTCGTGGTCGGGCGGCAGTCGATCCTCCGAGAACTCCGGAAGCTCGACGTTATTGAGAGAAGGGACCCGGAATGACGGGACGAATAATCCCAATGTCCCTGCACTGGCAGACATGATCAGCATCGCCGTCGATGTGCTGGTGGCATCGGCAAGAATTCCAGCCAGGATCGATCCCACCGGAAGGATCCCGCCAAAAGAAAGGCTGTAAAGCGACATGGCACGGCCCCGAATCCACGCCGGGCTGATGAGCTGCGCCGTTGCGTTGAGACCTGTGAGGGTCAACACCCAGAAGAATCCCGCCACGAACATTCCGATCCCGGCGACCCAGACGGCGGGAGCCAAGGCGACCGTGATCCCGGATATGCCGAATCCGGTGATGGTCAGTTGAGCCGGGCGATCGGGAAATCGTCGCATGAATCGCGGCCGTATCGCCGCTGCAAACAATGCGCCGACTCCCATCGCTCCGAGGAGAATCCCGTAGGCAACTTCGGCGCCACCAAGCGACCTGGTGTGATTCGGCAGCACTGACTGGAGGACAGCCGACGTGATGGCGAACATGGCGACCAGGCCAAGCAGACGGCGAAAGACCGGGGTGAACCGGGCGAATCTGACCCCGAGGCCGATGGCGGTCCCCAGAGACACCGAATCCCGCTCCCGAACGACGAGTCTCCTACCGACGATGAGCAGGGCCACGATCACGAAGAGATACGTAAGAGAGTTGATCCCGAATCCGACGGCAGGCCCAAATGCGGCGAGGATCGCTCCACCGATCGCTGGTCCAACTGCCCGGGCCGCGTTGAAGGCCGCCGACTGCAGCGCCACAGCCGACGCGATCATCCCCCTAGGCACCAGGTCGGGGAGTAGGGCTTGCCAGGTGGGAAGGTTGAGCGACACCCCCGTTCCGAGAAGCAATCCGAGCCCTAAGAGAATCGGTGGTGTGATCCGGTCGGTGAATGTGAAGATGGCCATGGCCAGGGCTGAAGATCCCATGATTGCCTGGGCGACGAGCATGAGTTTTGTACGGTCGAACATGTCGGCGAGGGCGCCCGCGGCAAGTGCGAAGAACAGGAGTGGGAGCGTTGAAGAGGCAACCATGAGCCCTACCCAGGTATTGGATCCGGTCAGGTCGAGCATCAGCCACGAACCGGTAACCGATTGGATAAACGTCCCGATCGCCGATAACACTGAAGCGATCCACAAAGTCCGAAAAGACCCGTATTGGAGTGGTGCTACCGCCGAAGTCATCGCCAGGAGAGTAGGGATTGCCGCATGAGATGGACGTATTCCGGCTTTCCAACGTCGGAGTCTGACTTTCCTGTCAGACGCACGGGTTTCCACACCCACTAGAATGAGTGGTTGGGGGATGACTGGGCGGCAGTGATGACAATCCAATCGAGTGATTGGCGTGCAGATGAGTGACATATCTGCCGTAGATCACCTCGTCATCGGTGGCCCATTCCTCTACGACCTCGAGATCTGGTGGAAAGACCGCACCGGTGTTGCCGCGCATCCCGGCGGCTCCCATCCTGGCGTAGGCACCTGGAACTCCTTGGTCGGCGTCGGCGGTTCCACATACGTCGAACTCATTGCCGAAGACCCTGCCCAGTCAAAACCCGATGTACCTAGGCCATTTGGGGTGGATTGGCTATGGAGGCCGTCATTTGTCACTTTTGCCGTCGCCGTTGCGGACATCGACTTGGCGTCGGAGCGGGTGGCCGAACATGGGATCGATCCGGGAGAAATCAGATCGATGACCCGGATCCGG
>JBGSYD010000021.1:0-16881 GCA_041751055.1 Acidimicrobiia bacterium
GACGCGCGCTGCCGCTCACAAGAGTGCGATCAGCGAGGTCAGGGATTATGTGGCGAAGACCGACTGGGGATCCGCCGCAGCCGCACCAACCAACCTGGGCATTGAAGGATTAAAGCCCGCCCCGTTGCCTGAAGTCGCTCCAACCTCCTGACACCGCTGCTCGACGTGGCTTCGGGTTGAAGCTGTTGACTGGACGTCGGGCAGATTCGCAACGCGGTTCGGCGGCGCGAACACGACCTTCATCGGACCTGGCAGACCCACCGCAACGCTCAAACCGAGACCATCTTCACTACACGTAACCAGGTCGACCACCCGCCGCCCTTCAGAAAAGCCAGCTAAACCGGGCGTCCCACCAATCCGACGGCAACCACCCGCTCCTGAGCCAAACACGACCCGGCCGGACTTCCCCCAACGATCACCACGACAGTCGGGTTCGACGCACAACCACCAAGCAAGCATTACCCTACAAACACGCCCACACCCAACTCACGCGGCAATTCCCAACCGCGTTTCCAACCCATCCCGCCCCCGTAGCTCAGGGGATAGAGCACCGGCCTCCGGAGCCGGGTGCGCAGGTTCGAATCCTGCCGGGGGCACAAAAGGCTCTGAGCAGGGGTTTCGTGTTCCCCATTATCAAGAATTCTTAGAGCGGTCCGGTTGGCGACCGGCTTTTTCGTGTCAGACAGGATCACCTAGCATCTGACCGGTCGCCAGCAACGCGAGCAACGTTTGATAGCGGCTTACTTCTATGGCTAACGCTCGGCTGCTTCTTAGGCTTTGTTCGCGGGGATGAGCTCCAGATTCACGGTGGGCGACCGGCCCATAAGAAGCTACCGCGCTGCCGGCTCACCAGCTCATCGCGCAGTCAAATAGGAAGCTCCGGTGGGTCTGGGCCACACCGGAGCTTCCTCTATGGTTTTGCGTTACTCGATCTATAGCTGGCAGTAGTTACCGCCGTTGAGATAGATGTTCCAGAGCCACTTGTTCTTGTCTTTCAGTCCGAGCCAGACTCGGTAGTAGCCATCTTGAAGCAGCAAGCCCGAATCAGTCCAGGATACCGTATCTATCCAGCCCACGTAGCTGGAGTTGATGGCCTTTGTGTACGCCACTGTTTTGACCGCATACCAGGCCGTCCCGCTCCATTTATCAACCTGCCAGCCCACCGCCACTGTTTCAACCCCTCCCGTAACTGGAACCGAGATCTTGACCTGATTCATCCATGGGATGCAGTAGAAATAAGGCGTCCCGGTGAGACTGGCGGCCTCAGCGGGCCTCGCTGTTGCAGACATCGCCCCGGCAACCAACGTGACAGCCACAGCCAAACTAATTAGCCGACGCCTAAATTGGTATCCTGAATTCTTTGTGCGGGCCTTCGTTCTCATTGCGGACCTCCTTTGTCCTTGGTCAGCACGGTGCTGACTCAAAGCCGTTCTACGGCGAATAACTTTCAGGACCCTTTCACATCCATTTTCGTGAGCCATCGGTGATGGCGTGGTAGGCGTGCCGCTAGGAGGTGGTGGGATTGAAGGGCGTAGCCGTGTTGAGAGCCTGCCTCCTTCATGCACGCACGGCGAGGGCCGCGTCCACCTTTCCCACTCGCCGCGCACCCGCTTTGCCGAATCGCAATCCCGAACCCCCAAGAACTCAGACAAACTGCCCATGATCGACGCATTCGTGACGCTGCAGCCAACTCGTCAGCAGTGAGCCACAACTGTCGGCGGGCCGAGGGTGACTGGCTCCCTTCCTGAGACGGCAGTTGCTGACAAGACCTCGCGGTCGTTCGCCTGCGGCGTCACTAGCCGATGTCGACGGCCGAAACGGCTATGCGAACTTTCGATTGCTCGACAAAGGGTTCTAAAACATCAGACCTGATTCCGAACCATGCCGAGGTTTCGCCTGGCTCTTCATCCCGGGCGCAGGCCGCGCGAAATACTGCCGGCAGCCACATGAAGTCGTGATGAAAGCGTTCCGAAAGTCAGTTGGGGCATCGTTACCAGATGTACTCCGAGAGAGAGACGAAAGGAACGATCATGAACAGGACAGAGAGCGTAGGGCGAAGCTCGCGCACCCGATCAGCCAGTCGTATGGTGTTGACATCATTGCTGGCGGTTGTCGTTGCGTTTTCGATTCTTGGGCCGGCCCGTAGCGCACACGGGCAGGTGTCGGGCGGTTCCTATGTGCACCCAGTCCATTGTGTGATGCAACCCAATCAAGCGGGGGTGCTCATCTCCCCTTGGCTTCCCTGGTACACAACGCAGGTCGCCGTGAGGCCGTGGAAGCTCCTGAATGGCGTTTGGGCTCCCATGGACGCCGTCCCGGATCGAGGAGGGTGGCAGGACTGGAAGTGGGCCTACCTGGCTAAAAACGGCAAGTGGTATTACCAGCGCTTTTCGACTCAGGAGGGGACGAGCACCTACTCCCGCACCGAGATGACCGTCGGTCTAAATGCGAGCAGTCAGGCCGTCTTTCCCAAGGGGTACACCTACTACCTCGAGTACTGGTACCTCGACTACTGGACAGGTTTGATGAAGTCCGTCACAACCCAGGCTTGCAATATGGGGTAGGTCCGCAATTGGGACCCAGTAATGACCTGATCGAACTCGAGCCTTGGCGCGGCGGCCAGGGCTCGGAGTTGTCGGTTGTCCTTCATTGTCAAAACCGCCTGAAAGTTGACCCTGTGGCACCGCTATAGAAAGGACTCAGAAGCCTGTATGCGAGAAATGGAGGCCCGTCACCTCGATTGGTTCTCGCCCAACACAGGCTCAATCAACCGCAGTTATCTATGCGATAGGCGGAGCATTCCTCGGGGGTGAAACCGCGGGTGAGGCGCTCCTGAGCCAACTGCACCAGCTCTTCAAGATCGAGGGTGATGTTGGTCCAGAGTCCGGTTTCAGTGGCGACCAAGAGATGCTGGTCGTCCTGCCAATGGCCGTCGACAACGCTGTCGAGCGGGATCCGGTGCAACTCGGCGCCGTTCGACGTCTGCCACACCTTGATCAGGCCTTCGCTGCCCGTGGTCAGGATGTGGGATCCGTCCTCGGAGAAGGCTACGCCAAGCACTCGTCCCTCATGGGCATCGATAGTGAGGACGGTTTCCCAGCTTTCGGTTGCTACCAGTTTGAGACTGCCGTCGGAGCTGCCGATGGCGATGTGGCTGGCGTCGGGCGCTATCTCGACCGTGGGCTGATCGAAACCGGAAACGGCTGGACCGAGTTCGGTGAGGATTGCACCGTCATGGGTGGATAGGACCTTGAGCTGTGATTCCAGTATCACAACCATCCAATCTCCACCGAGGTCCACCATCCCACCGAGACCCGGCACGGTGAAATGGCGAAGCTGTTCGAGTGTCCGACCGTCAAAGATCAATACTTCCTCGGTCCCGGCCGTAATCGGGATGGTACCGATCTGGATCGATGACGGTGAGCCGATTGCGAGTAGGGAACCGTCCGGACTGGCGAGAGGTCGGTCGTAGTATGTGAAATCTCCCTGGCGATCAGTGCAAGGCACGTCGCTTGCGCCTGATTCGACGGCGAGGACGTCACCCTGACAACCCATCAGCTCGGTATACGCGTTTTCGGTCGGGTCCCAAACGACCACCGGCCCTACGAGTAGCCCTTCGGCACGGGATCCTTGGGCTTGCACCACAACGATCCGACCCTCTGTGAGCAAGGCAGGTACGAAGGCTGCCCTGGCAGCGTCCGGTAGGATTTCGGTCCCGTTGGTCAGGTCGATGGCTCGGGCGAACCCACCGCGCTCAGTGAGCTCCCTGTACGTGCCACGTCCGTCGATGACACTAAGGCTGTCCCAGTCGACTCCCTCATTGGACAGTGCCGAGTCCAATTCTCCGCCGCTTGCGCCGGAGATGTCCCAGACCGTGAGCAACCCGTTGGTTCCGGCGAGATAGAGCCTCCCGAGCCCGGAGTCGTAGGCCCCTTCATAGCTGGGCCCGGTGGCTGGCAGCCGGTGAGCCACCGACCCATCGATGTTCCAGGCCACGGTCTCCCCGCCGTCTGTGGTGGCGATGAGCAGGTGCCCATCATCTGAGAACAAAAGGTCGGTCGGTGCTGAGTCGAGTCCGTGCAGCACATCGAGAGGTCGGCCAGTGTCAATGTCGTAGAGGCTTATCCCCCCGGCCACTATGCCAGCAATCATCGTCCCGTCGGGGTGGACGGAAGCCCCATAGACCAACTCACTGCTCCCCCCCACCCGGGCGCCGGTCTCCACGTCGATGATGTCGCCGGGCTGGTCGAGTACCAGTTCGCCTTCAGGGGTCCACTCGACGAAAGTCAGGTCGGGCAGAGCAATTGTGCGGGCTACGGTCCAGTTTGTGGTGTCGATGATGTCCACTCGCCAACCATCGCAGTATCCGTCGACGGGGGTTGAGGCGGTCAATAGTGCGAGCCATCGCCCGTCCGGCGAGAACGGGCCCGGGACCGACGTCGGGCAGTCTGGATAGTCGATGGAGGCCACGGCTTCTCCGGTCCCGGACTCCAGCACTAGGAGACGGGACGGTTTGCCGTCGTCCTCCGGGGCATTCTCGGGGGGGAGGTAACCAGCGAACGGTGAGGTGGAGTCGATGTAGCCGACCGTTACCAATGTGCCATCGGGGCTGAAGGAGCCAGCGTCGATTGTGTCAATGGAGTCCGGGTCGGAGTGGGTCCAGATCGTCTCCCACGTTTCGGTGTCCTTCATCAATGCTTGGCCGGAATGCTCTGAGGCGACTAGCAACCGGGTGCCGTCAGGAGACAGCGCTAGCCAGAGGAAGCCGCCCTCGGCGACCTGTTCACGTCGGAGGATCGGATTCGAGTGAACAGCCTCACGTAGGGCGGATAGCAATTCCACCGGCGTGTCCTCTCCCTCGGGCACCTGGTCCAAGGCTGCCAGTGAAAGCAGGATGGATAGTTCCGGATCCCGGTCCAGCACGTTGATCGCAGAACCGGCCAACTCTCTGGAGCGAGCCAGGGCCTCAGCAGCCAGAGCCCTTTCGGACTCTTCTTCTGCCCTGGTCTCGTTCTGCTGTGCCAGTTGGGTCTGTTCTTCTGCGACCAGTCGCTGTGCCTCCGCGTCACGTCTCTGTTCGGCTGCAAACAATGCCGCGCCTATCGACACTGCTGTTGTGAGTAAAAGAACGAGCCCAGCAATCCACGCCGTGCGAACGGTTCGCCGGTGTTGAAGGACCTCTTCGGACTCCAAGTCCTCTTTGGGAATGGCCCGAACTGCGGAGGCAATGTCGGCGACGGCTGCACGGAACCTGGTGTTGCGGAGGTCGAGTTCCGTGTCGCTCCTCGCCCAGCGCAGGTCCACCCACCTCGGCTCCTCGGCGAAGGCTGCGATCAGAGCAGGAGGTGCCGCATTGCTGCGTTCGGGATCGAATCTCTGAAGTGTCGGATCCCAGGCCAGGTCGCCGTCGGTGAGAACCGGCAAGATTCGCTCGGGATCCTTATGGTCCAGCCAATACTGCACCTCACGGTTGACCCACTCCGACTGAACCGACTCAGGCGAGAGCAGCAGAATGAACCATTCGGAGCGCGCCATGGCGGCCACGATCGACGACCAGAGATGTGGGTTGGCCGACAGTGAGCTCTCATCACGAAAGACTCGCAAGGCTCGTGGCTTCCACCATGGCTTCGCGAAGTTCTGCAGCCCAGACTGGAGGCGGGGAGCTAGCAACCCATCGACGGCGTGGGAGTACGAGATGAACGCGTCGTAGGTCCGCCCGGACGCCGCTGGTTCGGCGCCGCTTGTCAGCTCCTTGGGGTCCAGCTCGCACTCCTCTCGACGTCCTGGCCTCGCCGCAGCCCTGTCGACCCCAGGCCGAGACTCTTACGCTCCCGTATCCGGGCCAGCCGGGAGTGTACCGAAGCAATCCAATCGGAGGTGCTGTGAAGTGGTCTTAATCGGATGTCTCCCTACGAGACCTCACTCCTGATGGTTTAGAGCGTCACATCCCCGCCTTCCATACCAACCACGCTGCTCGGCGAGCATTTATGGCTAGCCTTCCCCCTTGATGCATCTCTATCATCATTTTTGTTGCGGTGAGCCGCTGCGCAGCGCATACAACGGGAACGCAGAGTCGCGAATGGATCCGGGTAGATAGCCGACATACTGAGATTCGATTCGGTCGGAGCCCGAAAGGACCGCCAGGGAGTGGAACGGATGGGTGGCGTAAACCCCCCCAGCCGGTAATCGGCGCACTGTCCGGTCAACGTCGATGAGATCCACCCCGTAGAAGATTCTTCCCTCTCCCCAAGGGTCGGGACGTTCATAGAGAGGGGATGCGTGAAGAAGAATTCGCCATTTCGGAGACTTCCGATCCCCGAGGTTGTGATCCACCCCCTCCCCGTTGACTTGAAGTGCGGTTTCAGTTGCGGCGAGGACATTTTCGAAGATCACTCTGATACCGTCGCCAGACTGGTGGACCTCCACGATGTGGGGCTGGTGACGTTTTACGATCGCTTCCATTGCCCCCAGGGTGCCCTCAATCGATGCGATCATTTCGTCTTCTCTTAGGACATCCTGCTCGGCAAGTTCGCACTGCATTATGAAACGGATTTTGCGCTTCTCTTCGTGTCCCGATGCCTGCGAGCCTTCAGTGCTCCGCCCTTTGTGCTCCGACTGACTCCGGGGCATTGGGATTATCTGGGTGCCTCGACGAGTTGCCGCCCACTGGGCAACATCGACAGAAGTACCAGCCCGTTCGGCGCTTGCTTGCCCATCCCAGATCGCGATCTGATGGGCCTCGGTCTCGAGGAAGGCGGCGAGGGCGACGGCGTCACCCATCGCGATTCGGGCGCAGAGATCGAATAGCACCGGGTCGTCCTGGTATCCACCCCTGGTGGCCACAGCGACCCGAGACGCCTCCTTCAGACACCGTTCGAATCTCTGCACCCAGTCGAGGCCGAACGGAGCAACGGATACGTCTAAGAATTCGTTTCGGTCGAATGGCAATACGATTTGGAGGTCGGCTTTGCGTTCGAGGAGGGCCTCGGCGACGAGGATGTCCGCCCCTGCAGCGAGGGACCCAACCCCGTAGCCGACTCCAAGCCGTTCCAGTGTCTCTCTGATCTGAAGCCCAATGCTCGGTTCATCGGTGCGACTAGGGCCATCCGCCGAGGTTGGAAACCGATGACCGGTGTAGTGGACGACTGTTGGGTTCTTGATCGCGTCGAGGATGTCGCTGTTGGCTCCTGTGAGTTCGCAAACGAGCCGCAACTGTCGGATCGTCGTTGCTCGGGCGGAATGATTCTCGGGTGTGGCCTGCGCCGCACGCGTCAGTGCGTCCTCTGCCCGGGCTGTAAGACCCAGGATGATCGAAGCTTCGGCTTCGCTGGCCGCCTTCCAGTAGTCATGCAGTTCCCGTCCGTCGTGATCTTCGAGTTGCCCGAGGGCAAGCTCCGCCAGTAGTCCGCCGTCATGGAGGTCGCCAGCCAGGAGGTGCATTGTGGCCGCATTCACTGCGAGATATGCCGTCTGATAGCGGTCGAACGCACTCTGATACCCCAAGGCGGCGCGGCGTGCCCACTGCATGCGCTCCCCTTCCTGGTGGGCGTGCAGAGCAAGGTCCTTGTCGAGACGAGCCTCCATGGCTGAGATGTCTTCGGCGAGCTCAGGAGCGAGTTGGGTCAGGTCGAGCGAAGCTAAGCCGAGCTCACCGAATCTACGTCGCGCCTCCTCAGCGGCACCGGAGCGGGCCAACGCCAAAACAGACAAGTACCCGACCTCGGGGTCGAAACGTGCCGCGTCGGCCCGCTCGACACCCAGGTCATAAGCGCGCAGGTACTGACCTCGTCGAATCAGCTCGCGGAGCGAAGCGGCGAGGGTTGCATCAGGGGCTGCGCCCACACGATCTAGACCCAGCCGCTGCCTCAATGAGCTGACGCCGTGTACAGACAGGGTGGTTGGTGCGAGGGCACGGGCGGAGGTTATGCGGCCAGCACCCAGCAACATCTCTGTCTCCCCGAAGCGTTGATTTGGGCCAAGCTCGGCCACCCTCTCGTCCCCTCCCGGCCGTGGATGGAACAACTCGACCCGTCCACTCTCGATCCAATACACCACATCGCCAGGGGTCCCTTCCTCGGCGATGAGGTCACCGGCCGTGTACACGGCGGTGCGGGGTTCCGCTTCCACGTCCGGAGCCCAGAGACGAGTCGGGGTCAGTAGCGCGGGGTCATGGAGAAGAATTCGTTCTTCAAGATCGGAGAGCTCCTTTGAAGGAGCGATGCCCAGTTCCTCGCCGAGGATGGTGCTGGCCTGTTGGTAGCTGCGCAAGGCATCTGCCTGGCGACCCGCCCGATACTGGGCCAGCATGAGAAGTCGCCAAAGACGCTCGCGAAGGGGGTGGGCGTCGGTTTGCCTAGTGAGCTCTGCCAGTGACAACGCATAGTTGCCCAGTGCCAACTCCGCCTCGAGGGACGCCTCCACCGCCACGAGCCTCTCCTCGTCGAGAACTCGAGTTGCTTCCTCAGCGAAACCGTACCCTGCGAAACTGGCGAACGGACTACCACGCCACTGCCCAAGTGCGGTTCGAAACCGCTCGGCTGCCTCGGGCCACCGATCCAAAGCGGCGAGCTGTTGGCCCTCCTTGACGTGGCGGCGAAAGCGATCGATGTCGACGGTCAGGTGAGGCACCTTCAGGCCGTAAAAACCGGAAGCATGGACTACTACGTCGCCCTCGATGGCTTTCCTCAAGCGAGAAGCGACGACTTGTAGGGCGGCATGTGGATCGGACACGTCCATCCCTGGCCACAACTCGTCGACGATGCGATCTTCAGAGACGCTGTTTGGCGCCTCGTACGCCAACAAAGCAAGGAGGGTTCGTTGACGTCCGCCGGAAACGTTGACAGTCTGACCGTTGGAGTCGACGACCTCGAACGGTCCGAGCAGACGGATGTCCATTGCGATTGGGACTGTACCGGAGTGTGGATTCGATCCTGGGCCGAATCGGTAGCATTTGGAGAGCGATCGAGAAGACCAAACGGGCTTCTTTGTTGGAGCCCTTGCATCGCCGACCAAGGATCGATTGCGATCACGGGTTTTTCCGACCTCGGCTAATCCGGCGGATCCGTCGTCTCATTTCGTCACCTCCTTCTCAAAGATCATTCGCTGCCGGTGTGTCAGGCTGCGGGTCAGATGGACTAGCCCTGTGATGACCCCGGAGAGAGCGGGGGTGACGAAGAGACACACTGCGACGATGCCGAATGGGCCTTGGTTCCATACCTGACCCAAAATGTGGAAATAGTGATTGGTCCAGATGCTGACGGTGAGGCAGATAGCGGCCACGCCTGCGGCGGCGCTTATGAGGGCGTAGCCAGCCAGACCGATTGTTTTGGGATCTCGCCTCCCCCGAAGCAGTTGGATAACAGCGCGTCCGGATTGGGCGTAGAGGTCGGGTTGGTCGAGGAGATCAGCGGCTGCCCAATAGCCGTCCAGCTTGAGGATGGGTGCAAGGTTGAAAGCGACAACGATCCACTGACCGAGCGCCACCAGTTGGAGGAGAGGAGTCCAGGGCCCATCAGGGAGGACATGGGCGGCGATGGTGACAGCTGATGCCAGGACCGCGTCGGTGGCGGGGCCAGCGAGTGCTTGGATCAGCCGCTGTGACTTTTCGAGGAACAGTGCGTCGCTCGCATCGACAAAGAATGCGATCTCTCCCCAATAGTGGCCGAACCCAGCACGACCCACTCTCCGTCCATAGTGGTGGATCACCAAGGCATGACCGAGTTCGTGGAGAACGCCGGCGCCCACTGAGGCGACTACTAGGAGGATAAGGGTCGTCGGAGAGACGGAGTCCGGACGCCGGAGAGGCGGTTGTGCGACCGTCATGATCAGGCCGGCAACGGCGAGAATCGTCGCCACACACAGGAACGTCTTGGTGAACAGCCATCGACCAGGCCCGCGATAGAAGGAGGCCACGATCCGATCGAAACCGGCGAATTCGATCCCCGCCGAGGAGAGAGCCATCCTTGGTTCTGGGGCCAGCTCCGACCCTACGAGTAGCCCGGCCGACCACAGGTCACTAAGGAGTTCGTCCAGGTCGCCCTCGAAATGAGACTCCAGTTCATTTCGACTTGTATGCCCATCCAGTCGGTCCAGCAACTCGGATTCGGCGTCCGTCAAGGACAGGTGAACGCGGCCGTCGCCCGTGACAAGCGTCACCGACCCGGTCCGGCGCCGCTCTACCCCTTCCAGAGTGGCAGGAAATTCGTCTTCACAAGTCTGCAGCTGTGTCATGCCCCCGATCATCACCGACCGGGTTTTCATTCCCCTTTCAGACCGCCCTTCGAAGCGTGCCTACCCAGACAAATTTCCAATCAATGAAGGCCCAGCGCCGAACCCCAAATCTTGGTTGGTGGTCACTGCGTGCGGTCTCAACTTGGTGAAAGCATCTTGAAAGTGCCGGCAGTCATCCTTGGGTCAATCGAAGTCTGGTAAGAGTCGGAAGGAGGTGAATCATGAAGCGTCGAGTCCGTCGGATCAGTCGTGGTTGGAGGAACCGGTAGTCGTGATGAAGCAAAAGTGGAAGGAGGAAACATGAGACGGCGCATACGTCGGATCAGCCGTGGCTTCAGAAGGCCGTAGCCGGAAAGAGGATAGGAAGGAGGTGAGTCATGAAACGTCAAGTTCGTCGGATCAGCCGTGGGCGTTTCCGTCCGTGATGCATCGTCGACTCATCGCCTAGCTGAGAGCCCCGGTTTCTGGGGCTCTCAGTTTCTTCCGTCTTGAACGTTGGGAAGAGTTTGACTGTTGACGATGCGACCTTCCGGAAACCTGATCGGCGAAGTGACTAATGCAGACGCTCGGACTGTCGTTCTTACCGTTCCAGGGTGGGATGAGAATTAGTTTGCGCGAGGAGTGCCAACATAATGTCACTTAGTGGCAATCAATGTCTGCTGACTCAGACGCAATTTCGGAATGAACCGTCTGAATTGGTCCCATTTAGCCCAAATTCTGCCATTCTGGGATGGAACTCATAAAGCAGGGTTTTCGATTGGCTTGTTGGAACATTCGAGCCGTGTGATCGAACCTCGTGGCTGTACGAGAAATGTTGTGAGAATATTTATTGTTCCTATTCAGTCATTTTCGGATTCAGCTCTAGCGCACGGCCTTGTCGGTCGCGGTAGACACTGGACCCGCGCTATCGCGAGGGTTGCGTAACTGGCTTTGCCTGGCAGGTCGCCTGCGCGAATACCCGTTTCGGTTTAGTGCGCACAACAATTGTGTATCAAGAACTAGGCTGCGCGCAAGCGAGTTCTTAATACACAATTGTTTGTTACTGCTCTCTTTTTTGAGTTTTCGATCGGTATCGGCGTCAAGCCCAAGGACGCTTGGCGGAAGCCGACGGGTGCTTTTAGGCGTCTACATCCGTGTCGACCGACGTTGACCTACGGAACAATAAAAATTGTTGCCCTGCTATTCGACATCACCAATACGGCCAGGCCGGTTTCGCATGATTCGTGAGCACAACGCTCGGGCTGGAGTAGATCTCAAACGCGAGGGACATCAAAACGCTCCCGGCGAACCAAGCCTTTGGCGGGCGGCAGGCACGGACAGATTGGTCTTTAGCGCATCGGCGAGATCAGACGACAAATCGGACTTCCTATCAGAGTATTGGTCGTGCAACATCTTCACTTCTTCTTGGAACTGCGAAGGAGACAGCGGTCGCCTTAGCCCGGTGGTCGATACTTTGGTACTGCCATGAATTGCGTGGTGCGACATTATTCCGGCAGTCGGTGATGACGCTGATTTTCAGGGGAGCCAATCGGAGATACACTGCACCTGACGCTGGGCCATCGTTGTAACCCGTCTTAAGTTCGACGTACATGATGCGCGGCTAAATGGTGTTAAGAGTACAGGCGCACCTCGACTGCACCGGGAAGACCGCCAGGTCAGTTTGCTGGTGATGAATTCGCAGCCACGCCGATAGCTACCAATCTGGAACTCGGAGGCTTGGGGCAGATTGCAGGCTCCTTATGTGACATAACTCGGTCCGTAGTCGCAACCAATTGTGAATTCTTGGGCAACCCAAAGTGGCACAATCCTTCCATGGATTCGGACTATTCGTGCAACCATTTCTCCATTAATCTCCCCATGGGCGAGGGCCAGGACGATGTACCAACTCTGCTTCGGCACGCAGCCGACACCATCGAAGACATGGGACAGATCGAGCCGCGTCACGTCATCATGGACAGAAGTCACGGAGGACGGACTCCTTCCAGTGATCACGTTCTACTACGACACACCCACGCTACGAGTCGTGGATTGAATCCAGCGGACCGTCGAGCAATTCGGCACATTTCAAGTCGGAGGGCCGACCCAGATCAAGAGCTAGAGCGCGGGTCGCTGCCATTGGGCCGAATCCGGAAGTCCTGTGGATAATCCCAGGCGACACTGACATCTAAAGTGTTCAAATCGCCGACCTCAACCTCTGTAATGTTTGTCTTCTTGAGAAACGCTCCCGCCCATCGCACGACCAGGCGAACGGGCTCCTTTGAGACGAGACGGTTGACATAATTCATGAGAGCGTCATGAGCTTGACGGGTCTCGTCGTCCACCTGATTCTCCTCAACGTTTTGTCCATCGACAAGAAAACCGCATCCGCTGTGGGCCGCTCCGATGTGAACCACATGTAGACCTTGAAGTCTCCGTTTGATGTCTCCCGGTACTCGATCGTCGATGATCAGCCCATCGTCTGCGTTGAGGAGTTCGTGGCCAGTTCCGAGAAATACTTCGAGGCACATAGTCGGTTTACAGTACTGTGAGCGGCGGCCTGAGCCATGGCCCGTCAGGCGCACACCACATAAATAGTCTCGCAAATCTTGTGCATCCGACACCAATTTACGCAACCGGCCTGAGTTAACCTTAGAGAGGGTTCGTAAGCCTCTGACCTGGGGTTTCGCGCTATCTAGAGGGCGATTTGCAAAACCGGCCTCCGGAGCCGGGAGCGCAGGTTCGAATCCTGCCGGGGGCACAAAAAGTTCTGACCTGGGGTTTTGTCTCCCCCATTATCAAGAATCCTTAGAGGGCACCAATACGCAACCGGCAGGAGTAGAACTCCGGCTCCGAGACCGCCTGAACGACGTGACCCTCTCCCAAGAACAGCGTTACTGAGACGGAGCGCGCTTGGTAATGCGGGTTATGGCCGGTTGCTTAGTCGGCTGCTGGTAGGCGAAGTTCGAATATGGTCTTGTTGTCGACTCGCCGGTATGTGACATCTCCACCCATTCCTCTGGCAAGGTCCCGGGAGATTGTCAGGCCAAGTCCCATCGACTCGGTGATGCCCAGATCGGTGTGGGCTCGTTGGTAGGGCAGAAAGATGCGTTCCCGGTCCTCTGGTGGCACGCCTGGACCGGAGTCGCTGACTTGGACTCGGGCAGTGTTTTGGTATTTGTCGAATGTGACTTCGGCTTCGCCACCACCGTATCGCAAAGCGTTGGAGATCAGATTCCGGACGACTTGGCGGACACGGGCCGGGTCGCCGATTCCATGAACGGGCTCACCGGAGAAGGTGATGTTTCCTGTTTGTCTCTCACCGAGGGCCTCGATCACCTGGACAGATTGGGCTCGGATATCGACCGTAACTGCGACGAATACGAGTGAACCCGTTTCGGCTTTCGCGACCACTAGCAGGTCCTCGACCATGTTGGTGAGGTCATTTCCCTGGTTGATGATGGTTTGGATCATCTCGGAGCGTTCGGGATTCGGCTGATCGGACTTGTCGGCCTGGAGCAGACGAGCGAATCCGACCACCGCTGTGAGCGGCGTGCGAAACTCATGAGAAACCGAGGCAATGAGCCGGTCTTTGGAGGCAAGCAACGCCTCCTGCTCCTTCCGCGCCCGCTCAACATCTGTCATGTCCCGGACGATCGCGGTGAACTCGGTTTGCTCGCGGAGTTCGGACTTGGAAATACTGACCTGGATCGGGAACTCAGTACCGTCGCTTCTAAGACCGGTCAGACTCATTCTGCTATCCCGCGGTCTGCGGTCGACAACCTCATTGGCGAAATTGGCGATGCGAGAAGGGAGCATGGCTCGGAAACGCTCCGGAACTAGCATCTCAACCGGCAAGCCGACCGTTCCTGCCGAGTCGTATCCGAACACGGTTTCGGCTGCTTCGTTGAACAAAGTGATCGCCCCCCCCTGTCGATTCCGATGATCGCGTCCGCAGCGTTTGAGATGACTTGTTCGAGTCGTTCCTCGTTGAACCGGCTACGCCGAGCTACCAAGTCATAGACCAGTCCAGCAATCAGGATGCTGGGAACGGCAGCAGCCACACCCAACGCAACGTCGAGTCCTGAAGGATGGATCAAGATCATCAACACCAGCACCACCAGAAAGACCAGAGAGAGAAAGACCAGGTAGGTGACGGCTGTTCTGGGTTTGACCATGAGCGCCACCGTTGTCCCCAAGCTTACGGTAGCAATCAGTACGCCCACTCCGAGGGCGGGACTCAACAAGGGCACCATCGGAACCACGACTGCGACACCGATGATCCCAATGACCAGCGGATTGGGACGGTTCCGAAGAAGCTGCCATCCAGCCACAACGGCAAGCAGGGCCATAGCACCCGCAAAGAAACCCCAACCGTTCAAGGAATCTGGCGCGAACACGGCCCCGACAATGGAAGCAACGAACAGAAACCCAGACAGCCAAAACACTGCCAATACGAACAAGCGCCCGACAGCGGCGACGGTCTTCGTCAGATCATCGTCATAACCGGTCGTTTCCCAGACCCAACGGATCAGAGAGAATCTCACCAACCGCAACTCACTTCGCACGCGGGGCTTCAGACACCGCTCATATATCATGCCACGGTACGAGCGGAGCAGAGGTTCCATGACAAGACCAACCCGCACAACATCAGCACATATCGAGCGGATGACTCGGGAAACTGACACCCGTATCCGGTTTCAGCCTTCGGATCATCCGATCCTTTAGCCCTCGTGCGCTACAGCGATCGGAGGTAGACGAGAGGGTCGCGGGGTCTGCACGCAGCAGACAGAGACCCAGATATAGACATATAAAAATCTCGGAGGACGAACTTCTGGTCCCAATTTACGCAACCGGCCTGACCAAACCTTAGAGAGGGTACGCGAGCCTCTGACCTGGGGTTTTGCTGCGAATGGGTATCGTTTTTGACTTCCGGCCTCCGGAGCCGGGAGCGCAGGTTCGAATCCTGCCGGGGGCACAAACCGTTCCGTCGTCGGACCACTCGATATTGAATCTCTTATGTCAAGATGCCGGCGGTTTGTGGACAGGACTGGGTGGACGCGCTCCTTGGAGCATTTGGTGTGCCAACATGTGCGGGCTGCGCACCGCCGTTGGGTCTCGATTGCGCTGTTAGGGGGCAATCATGAGTAGCCGGAGCCTGGGAAGGAACTTCCACAGGCTGTGGGCCGCGGCTGCCGTTTCCAACTTGGGGGATGGCCTGCGGCTGGTTGCGTTTCCTCTTCTGGCAGCGACGATTACCCGAGATCCCGGGCTTGTTGCCGGGGTGACGGTCGCCCTCCGTCTGCCTTGGCTCCTCTTCTCCATCCCGGCCGGCGAACTTGCCGACCGTGTCGATCGGCGAAAGCTGATGGCCTTTGTGAGCGGTATCCAGGCCGCCGTGATGGCGTTGTTCGGTTTGGCGCTGTTGGCAGGCGGTTCCCAGCTTCCTCTGCTCTACGTGGTGGCCTTTTTTCTAGGGATTGGAGAGGTCACGTTCGACACGGCAGCTCAGACCCTGATCCCTGCCACGGTTGACCAACAGAATCTAGAGCGGGCGAACGGACGCCTCATTGTCACCGAACGGATCGTCAACGAACTAATAGGGCCTCCAGTGGGAAGCTTTCTGTTCGCCGCAGTTGCCGCTGCCCCGTTTATCACAGACGCTTTCAGCTTTGCCATTGCCGCCGTGTTGATCCTCACAATCACCGGCACATTCAAAGCCTCTGCGGCCCCAACAGGGTCAGCCCCTCACCACAGCATGCTCGACGGTCTCCGGTGGGTCTGGAGCCATCGCCTCTTTCGATCTCTAACCGTATTCGGTGCTGTGTGGAACTTCATGAGCGGAGCGGTCGCCGGCATTCTCGTTCTCTTTGCGCTCGAAACGCTGAGAACAGGCGAGGTGGGGTTTGGGCTGCTCATGGCCGCCCTGGCGATCGGCGGAATCACCGGTGGGCTGCTGGCGCCATGGCTTCGCGTCCGAATTGGTCCGGGCACGCTGATGCTCTCCGCGTCTGCTCTCCAGGGACTCGCATACGGGACCGCAGGGCTTCTCTCCAGCCCATTGTGGGCTGGAGTAACTCTCGCCATCGGCCAGGTGGGGTTCTTTGCAGTCCTTGTCGTCTTTTTCTCGCTCCGACAAGCAATCGTTCCCGACCATCTCCTCGGCCGAGTCACCGCGGCAATGCGGCTCATCGGTGCCGGCGCCCTCCCCCTCGGTGCCGCCTTCGGAGGCATCATCGCTGGCTTCCTCGGCCTACGGGCGCCATTCTTGGTGGCAGCTTCGGGGTTCCTGCTCGTAGCCATACTCGGTGCCTCGACCATCAACAACGCCAGCATCGATGAGGAGCTCGGCGAGGCCGTCTGAGAGTTATCGAGCGGCTCGAAACCCAAAGTATTTATCTCACTTCACAGACATCAATAAATCTCGCAGGATGAAGATTGGCCCCGATTTAAGCAACCGGCTTTACCTATCCTTAGAGAGGGTGCGCGAGCCTCTGACCTGGGGTGTCGCGCAATTTAGAGACCTATATACCGCACCGGCCTCCGGAGCCGGGTGCGCAGGTTCGAATCCTGCCGGGGGCGCAAACCCTTCCGCCCCTCGTTCCACTCGATATTGCCGGTGGGGAATTCATCGGTAGACGTTCATTGGGGTCTCCGTTGATTTGGCATCCGATG
>JBGSYD010000022.1:0-118415 GCA_041751055.1 Acidimicrobiia bacterium
GTGCCGATATCGGATGGTGTCGGGTTAGGTGGCGCTTCGCCGGTCGATGTGGCTGATGGCGGCTTCGACCTTCCGATTCTCCGGTTCTTTGTCAAGGAGCAGCGAGAGCCGCCAAAGAGCATCGCTATCGCCGATCCTCCCTAAAGCCACGACCGTCGCCTCACGAACCCGCCAATGATCATCGTCAAGACCGTGAACCAGCTCCGAGGTGAGTCCCTCAGCGCCAAGCCGACCCAGACTCTGGACACATGTCATTCGCACACGCCAATGCTCATCCGAAACACCATTGACCAGGGGTCCAACGGCATCCGTATCGTCGAGGTAAGCCATTGACCTTGCTGCCCACACCCTCGGCCAGTAAACCAATCTTGCCCCGGTCCCATCCGTCATAAGCCTCCTGGCGTGCCCGTCTCCGATGTCCACCAGCACACGACGGTTGTCCGACCAGACCAACTCTTCTCCCGACAACTCACCGGCGAGCAGTTCGACCAGAGAGGCCAGTGCCTGGCTCGGCCCCAGACGGCCAACAAGCGACATAGTTCCAATGGCGGGACTCCAGTCCACGCACCAAAGATAGATGAACCTCGATTCGCGCCGCTAGATATCCGGCAATCCCGGACACATCCGTAAGCCACTCAGGGTGGTCGCGCGACCTGGGATGCCGGTTGCCCGAACAAGAACCCTCGGCGCAACTCGTCGCTCAGTGCGTATCCACGCGGCCGCGAACAACGCCCGCGAGCTGTCTCCCAGAATTTGGATGTTCGATAAATTTCGATGAAACGAACAAGGTGCTGGCCGGAGGCCTGATTGCAAGTCTCTGACCAGCACCTTTGTGGTCGGGACGGCCGGATTCGAACCGACGACCTCAGCGTCCCGAACGCTGCGCGCTACCAAGCTGCGCTACGTCCCGATTACCAGTGATTCTACGTCCTCGCTCGTTCAACGCAGACCCGACAAGTCCAAAGGGACGCGACCCTCACCACAGCACCGGCGCGCTACCAAGCTGCGCTACGCCCCGAGTACCGGTGATTTTACGAAACGAACCCTTCGCCAAGACCCACCCAGCCTGGAAGGTTGCCGCAGACATCACCACAACAACGGCGCACTGCCAAGCCGATGCCACGCCCCAAGATCATTCCCTCCTGCCTACTGCGAACTACTCCCACCGCTTGCGGAGGGAGTAGTTGAGCGCAGGGAGGGGAGGGTGGCAAGATCCCAACCCAAAGCCCAAAATGGACGCAACCGACCTCAACGCGACGGGACCTTGCACCCTTTTACCCACCCGGTTCTTCCGGCAAGGTAGGGACCAACCTCAGCGCAAGCGGGAGGACGACGCGAAGCGTTAGTTTGCGGTCGTGGAACTACCCCAACAGATCCGGGACGATCTGACCGCGGCGATGAGGCGCCGCTCCAGCCTCGAAGTCACGACTTTGCGCTCTTTGCTGGCTGCAATCGGAAATGCGGAAGCTGTCGCCGACAACAATGCAGACAACTCGCCAGCAGTCGGAGCCCGTGCGAGCGAACAGCCGCGCCGACACCTCAGCACCTCAGATATCGATGACGTCCTCCGAGCTGAAATCTCAGAGCGGCGCCAGGCCATTGAGGAGTACCGGAATCTCGGGGTCAAAGACAGAGCCGAGGCTCTGGCTGAAGAGATCGCCATCGTGAAACGTTATGTCAATTGATCGTTCCGATCGGAGAACTTCAAATCGGCTTTAAGGTTTGGGTTAGCGATATCACGAACCACTGAGAGGTACCCCCGATGTCAGAGTGGAATACAGGAATCATCGACGAATTCAGAGCGAACGAGGGCAAGGTCGGTGGACCATTCGAAGGGGCACCCCTTTTGTTGCTCCACCACAAGGGTGCCAGGACTGGTACCGAACGGGTCACCCCGCTGATGTATCAGAATGTCGATGGTGGGTACGCCGTCTTCGCCTCCAAAGCGGGCGCTGACGACAACCCGGATTGGTTCCACAATGTCAGGACCAATCCCGACACGAAGGTAGAAATAGGCGCGAAAAACAAAGGCGTCAGAGCCAGGGTGGCGGAGGGCAACGAACACGATCGGATCTGGGAGCAACAGAAGAAGGACTTCCCCCAATTCGCCCAATACGAGGCAAAAACCTCGCGTGATCGTATTCCGGTTGTGATCCTCGAGGTGGCCTGAAGGGTCGAGTTAGAGCAGCTCGGCGATCTGGACGGCGTTCAGGGCAGCCCCCTTTCGGAGGTTGTCGCCGACCACCCAGAGGTTGAGGCCCCCTGGTTCACCCAACGTGGCTCTGATTCTTCCAACCAGCACTTCATCGATGCCGCTGGAATCAAGAGGTGTGGGTGTTTTGTCCGTCCAGACCTCGATGCCTGGTGCGCCATTGAGCACATCTATCGCCTGCTCAGGAGTGACAGAATCGGAGAATCTGAGGGTTGCGGAGACGCCATGGCCCACCATCACCGGAACGCGGACACACGTCGGCTCGACCAGAAGATCTCGAATGCCAAGAATCTTTCGCGACTCATTGACAAGCTTCATTTCCTCATCGGTATAGCCATTGTCGACAGCATTCCCGGCTTCGGGAATTACGTTGAAGCCGATCGGCCTGGTGTACAGCTCGGCGCCCGGGTCCTCCCACGATCCGGACATCAGCGCCGACACCTGGTGCCTGAACCCGTCCACCTGACCCAACAACTCCGTGACCCCTTGCTGACCCGAGCCGGATACAGCCTGGTACGAGCTGGCCACAATTGACTTCAAGACGAAGTCTTTATGTAGTGGACCTGCCGCCATCATGAGAGTCATCGTCGTGCAGTTCGGGTTGGCAATGATCCCCTGATGATCGCTGGCAGCGGAGGTATTCACGTCGACAACCACGAGCGGCACGTTCGAATCCATGCGGAACGCCGACGAGTTGTCGACCACGACTGCTCCGGCGTCGACAAAGGACGGCGCAAATTGACGTGACCGCTCGCCCCCGGCGCTGAACAGCGCGACATCGATCCCGGAAACATCAGCGGACTCCAGATTCTCGACGACCACATCTCCCCACCTGGTCGCCACGGACGTCCCGGCTGATCGGGACGAAGCAAACATCCTGATATCGCTAACCGGAAACTCTCGTTCTTCGAGGATGGACAACATGGTCCGACCTACTGCCCCGGTAGCACCGACGAGGGCAACGACTTTGTCAACCATCGAGCTCCTCCTTCGTGTAGGTACTCAGCCCCAGGTTCTCATGGAGACTTCGCATTGCATTGTCCTGCAATTCGGTGGCTACGGAGAAGGTCACGGTGTGAGGCGTTGTCTCCAGCACCTCGGCTTCGATCTCGTCGTCCTTCAGCGCACGTTTCGCCTTGTTGACCAGATCGTCGTCACAACCACCGACGAGCGTCACCAGACCCATATCGCCAGCAGGTCTCCTGGCGATGCCCAAAACGGTGCTGGAATTTCCAACCGTCCCCACCAGGGTTCCGGTATCGGTGGAGAACGACGAGCGGACGTGAATCGGAACCGAGTGGTCCTTTGCGTATTCGACCGAATGGTCAACGAGCACCGAGGCCCCGCTTCGTGCCAGGGCAATCATGTCGTCGAAGCCGATCTCTTTGACGAGCCTTGCGCCCGGGACGACACGCGGGTCGGCGGTAAAGACACCGTCCACATCGGTCAGGATCTCGCATACCTCGGCTCCAAGTGTCGCTGCCAGGGCGACAGCAGTTGTGTCCGACCCTCCTCTACCCAGAGTGGTCACCTCGCGGCTATCTGGATCGACACCTTGAAACCCTGCGACAATCACCACCTTCCCCGACCCGAGCGACTCCTTGACTCGTTCCCCGGTGATTTCCCGAATTCGTGCTTCGCCATGTGATGAGTCGGTGAGAATGCCAGCTTGTGACCCGGTGTAGCTAACCGCCGGAATCGATCGTTTCTCCAGCGCCATGGCCAGCAAAGCCATCGTGATCCTCTCTCCAGCCGTGAGCAGCATGTCGAGCTCACGCGGCGATGGGGTGTCCGTTATCTGCCGAGCCAGGTCGAGTAACTGGTCGGTCGTCTTGCCCATCGCCGAGACCACAACGACCACGTCCTTTCCCGATTCGCGCGTCAATTGAACCCGATCGGCTACGCGGGATATCCGCTGTGGATCGGCGACTGACGTCCCACCGTATTTCTGAACGACTACTGGCATGACCTACACAGTTTGGAAGGTTTTGACGCGCATTACGAACACCTGAGGCAGATTGTTGGGCAACAACCCCTAGAGTCTCACCTCGATGTCCGACCGCAGGTCCCGCCAGAAAGAACAACGCGCGGCCAAAAAGGCTGCCGAAAAGAAGAAGGAAGCGCGCACCGAGCTGAGGAAGCGTCTGACTACCGCGCTCGGGTTCGGAGTTGTAGTCGTTGGAGCCCTGGTCGTGGGCGGATTTTTCACCGGCGAGGGTTTGTCGTCGACATATCAGAACTATCGGGAACAGACGACGGCGTGTGACGCGGAACCGCCCGCCGAGGCCACGGTCTTCGAATTCGAATCTCCCGAGCCCCAACCTGACCTCGAGAATGCCGATTCGGCTGTCGCAACTATCGAAACATCATGTGGCCCATTGGTGATTGAGCTCGATTTGGACTACCCGGCCACGGTCTTGTCGTTCGTTTTTCTGGCCAGGGAAGGCTACTTCGACGGTCAGGTATTCCACCGAATCCTGGAGGACTTCGCCCTACAGGGAGGCGATCCGACCGCGGACGGGACCGGAGGACCGGGATACCGGGTTCCCGACGAATTCCCACCTGCTGATTTCAACTACGAGGCGGGTGTGGTGGCTATGGCCAATCGCGGGAAAGGCACAACGGGCAGCCAGTTCTTCGTTGTGCTCGGAGACGGCGCCGACAGCCTCCTCCCCCAATTCAACGTTCTGGGAACGGTGATATCGGGCCAGGAGACTCTCGATGGGATCGAAGGTGTGCCCACTTCCCGACGTCCCGGATCGGTGGAAGACAGCCTGCCCCTCGAAACCGTGTATATCGAGACCGTCACCATCGAATTAACCAGTCCTTGAACTGCCCTGACGAGAGATCATGGCCATTGACCTGCATACCCACAGCACTTTTTCGGATGGTTCGGACACACCGACACAACTGATCGACAGTGCTGTAAATCTCGGCCTGACTGCCATCGCTCTCACAGATCACGACACCCAGGAAGGCCTTGAAGAGGCGCGCCAGGCTGCGGCCTCTGCGGATCTGGAGCTGATCCCGGGAACCGAGCTGTCCCTGACCAACAAGTACGGCGGCATGCATCTGATCGTCCTGTGGCTCGAGCCCGGATCAGGCCCGCTCCAGGATCGCCTTAGCGCAGTGCAGAGCGGACGGACCGGGCGAAACCAGGCAATCGTCGATGAGTTGACCCGGCTGGGAATGCCGATAAACCTTACCGAAGTTGAGATCGAGGCTGGTGACGGCTCGGTGGGCCGTCCTCACATTGCAAGTGTGATGGTGCAGAAAGGGTATGTCCCTGACATCAAGAGCGCGTTCGATCTCTGGCTGGCCAACGACAAGCCGGCCTATGCCCGCCGCCAACTTCTTTCGCCCGAGGAGGGAATCGGTTTGGCCGTTGAATCTGGTGCGGTGCCAATCCTCTCGCATCCGCACACACTGTCGATCAACAGATCACACGAGATGGCTGAGGTCCTCGATCAGCTCAAGGGGTATGGCCTGGTCGGACTCGAGTCCGTTTATCCGAGCTACAGACAACACGAGCGTGACGGTTACACGATGCTCGCCAAACGTTTTGGGCTGATCCCCTCCGGTGGAAGTGACTATCACGGAACCTATAAACACGGACTGGGCCTGGGTGTCGGATACGGTGACTTATTCGTGCCCGAAAGCGTCCTGGAGGAGTTGCGGGAGAAGCGAGGTTGAAACGTCCCATAAGGATGGGTACCGCGGCGGCGGTGGTCTCCGGCGGGATCCTTCTCTCTCGATTGTTGGGTCTCGCGCGTGAGGGTCTCATTGCCGGGCTGATCGGGGTCAATGCCGAAGGCGACCTGTATCGACACGCGTTCGCGATACCGGACTTCCTCAGCTACCTCCTCGCCGGCGCCTACCTGACCATCACACTCATCCCGATATTGAGCCGATATGTCGAGGCCGGCAACGAATCAGCCGTCAACCACGCATTCACCTCAGTTCTCAGGTTCGTCTCACTCGGGATCGTCGGGCTCACAGCCGCAATGTGGATCGCCGCCCCGGCCATAGTCGACGTCGTGTTCCCGGCGATCCCGGAGCAACACGAGCGATTGGTCACCCTGACGCGGATCGTTCTACCGGCTCAAATCTTTCTCGTCCTGGGGTCGGTATTGATGGCAGCCCAGTACACCTACAAGAGATTTGTCATCCCGGCGCTGGCCCCTCTCATCTACAACGTCGGAATCATCGCCGGAGGTCTTATCGGGTATGCGATGGGAGATGCCAGTCCAGAGTCGTTTCTATGGGGCGCAGTGGCGGGCTCGGCCGTCGGGAACTTCGGCATGCAATGGGTGGGAGCGAGACGTACGGGGATTCGCCTGGTCCCCGTTCCGAAAGGTGCGTCGGCAGTTGGCGAATACCTCATCCTCGCACTGCCGCTGATGCTCGGGCAGTCGGTAGCGGTTCTCGACGAGCAATTCGTCAGATGGTTCGGCCAGATCGAAGAAGGTGCTGCATCCGCGCTCTCGTTCGCCAGACAGATCAATATGGTCCCGGTTGGAGTCATCGCCCAAGCGGCCGGTGTCGCCGCGTACCCGTTCCTCACGAGACTGGTCTCAGGCGGCAAGACGGATGAGCTAAACGCAACAACCGAACGCGCCGCCAAGAACACCATCTTCATCGCCGCTGCGGCCACCGCGATTCTCGTCGTCCTGGCACAGCCCGCGGTACGCCTCCTCTACGAATACGGGAAGACCACAAGCAGCGACGCCGACAAAATCGCGGGACTTCTGGTCATTTATGCGTTTTCGATCCCGGCGTGGGGTTTGCACCAGCTGATCTCGAGACACTTTTACGCGAAGCGAAGGATGTGGGTGCCAGTCGGGATCGGCACGGCGGCAACTCTCGTTGCCATCCCCACATGGCTTTTGCTTTATAACCTGATGGGCGTCGAGGGTTTCGCCCTCGCATCGACCTTGGTGATGACGGCGTACGCGCTAGGCCTGCTCGTGGCATGGGGCACAGACGCCGGTTGGGCAGGAGTGCGTCGCATCGCACCGTCGTTTGTGCGTGGACTCATCGCGGCAGGCTTAGCGGCTGCCATAGGGGTCCCTCTCGTAGATGCCATCACATCCGAAAGCAATCAGGGCTTTCTGATCACGGGAGGAATCGCATCACTCGGAGCGCTTGCGACAATTGCCGCATTCTTGTTGGTGTCGTGGATTCTGCGGGCACCCGAACTCAGTGCCCTGCGCAATCGCGGGAGGGCTACGGAAGCTTCTTGACGTCGAGTGGATGGATCAGTGGCTCGGGATCGAGGGCCCGAACCCATGCCGGCAGACGGTTATCGACGCCAGACTTTCCAAGCCTCGCCGCTCTCTCATCAGCATCGATCCGGTCCAGCACGACTGCGATGACCGCCGCCTCGAATTCTCCGGCTCCGCCCTTGATCTGGATTGGTCCTGTCATGAAATTCTCGTCCTCAGCCGCCTAGCTCCACCAGCTCGATCAACGTACCACCCAGATCTGCCGGGTGAACAAAGGCGATTCGCGTGCCACGGCTGCCAGTACGAGGCACCTCATCGATGAGCCTCGCTCCTGCCTTCTTGAGATGAGACAACGCTGCCTCGATATTCGTTACCGCGTAAGCAACATGGTGCAGCCCATCCCCGTTTCTCGAAAGGAACTTCCCGACAGGGGTCTCAGGTCCCAAAGGGGTCAGGAGTTGGACAAAGGAACCTCCAACAGGGATCATCGCTTCCTCAACACCCTGCTCCTCGACTGTCTCCCGATACAGAGGACTGACGTTGTATCGGTTGGCGTAGGCGGCAATGGCTTCCTCGAGGTCCGCGACCGCGATTGCGACGTGGTCGAGGTTCAATAACTTCATCCGAACACGATACCGGCGACGGCATCCATCAAGGCCACAGTCGGCGCCGGCCGTTACCATCGCACTCTCAGGAGGATTTCATGAAGAAGACCGTAATCACCGGAATCGCCCGCACCCCTATTGGGAAATACGGAGGAGAGCTCGCACCCCTGCGCGCAGTAGACCTCGGTGGCGTGGCGATACGGGCCGCCGTCGAGAGGTCACGCATCGATCCCGAGGCGTTCGATGAGGTCATGTTCGGTCATGTTCTCCAGGCCGGCGAGGGGCAGATGACCGCCCGCCAGGCGGCGGTCGCCGGCGGACTGCCGATGACGATTCCGTCGGTGACCATCAACAAAGTCTGTCTTTCGGGGATGTCGGCCGTCGGTCTCGCCGACCGAGCGATCCGAGCCGGCGATTCGACGTTTGTCCTCGCCGGAGGAATGGAGAGCATGAGCAACGCCCCACATGTGGTGCGGGAATTGCGATGGGGTGCCCGAATCGGCGATGCGACTCTGGTCGATGTGATGCAGCACGACGGTCTGTTTTGCGCTTTTGACCACTGCACCATGGGAGAGTCCTCTGATCACAAAAATGAACGCCTTGGAATCGATCGCGTGACACAAGACGAGTGGTCTGCGCGGAGCCACCAAAGAGCACACGAAGCGACCCAGAGCGGTGCATTCGCTGACGAGATCGCCGCAGTGGAGGTGCCGGCAAGAAAGGGCGATCCGAAAGTGGTGACCGTCGACGAAGGCATCCGCTCAGACTCGAGTGTCGACAGCCTTGCGAAATTGAGGGCAGCCTTCGTCGCCAGCGGGACTATCACCGCAGGCAATGCATCGCAGGTATCAGACGGAGCCGCTGCCGTCGTGGTTGCCGATGCAGAGGCGGCCGATGCTGCCGGCGCCCCGATTCTTGCCGAGATCCTCTCCTACGGACAGATCGGCGGCATAGACGCCACCCTCCATGAGCGACCGGCCGAGGCGCTGGCTCTTGCCCTCAAGAAGGCAGACTTATCCGCCTCGGACCTAGATGTCGTCGAGATCAACGAGGCGTTTGCAGCAGTGTCCCTGTGGTCCGCTCAGATGCTGGGGATTCCCGATTCGAAAGTGAACATCCATGGCGGTGCCGTAGCGCTCGGGCATCCACTCGGGGCTACAGGAGCACGGCTCATCGTCACTCTCGTGAATGCGCTCCAGCAACGAGGAGGCGGAATCGGCGCGGCCACTCTCTGCGGCGGAGGCGGCCAGGGCGACGCGATAGTTCTCAAGGTCGTCTGATGGCCGAGCCGATTGAGCGGAATCTAGGTCTCGACCTCGTCCGGGTGACCGAGACCGCGGCCATGGGTGCAGGGCGTTGGTTGGGCCGGGGTGACAAAGAGGCGGCTGACCAAGCCGCTGTCGACGGCATGCGGCTTCACCTTTCAACGCTTGATATCGACGGGGTGGTGATCATCGGAGAAGGTGAGAAGGACGAAGCCCCCATGCTTTTCAACGGCGAGCGCGTCGGAACCGGGACTGGCATGGTCGTCGACGTAGCGGTCGACCCAGTTGACGGGACCACGCTCACCGCTTCGGGTATCCCTGGGGCGATCGCAGTGATTGCTCTAGCAGAAGGACGCGGTTCGATGTATGCGCCGGGCTCTTTGGTGTACATGGACAAGATCGCTGTTGGTGCCGAAGCCGCCGGGGTAATCGACCTCGAAGCACCGGTCGAGCACAACCTCTCCGAGGTAGCCAAGGCCAAGAAGAAGGACATAAACGACCTTCGGGTAGTGATCCTCGACCGTCCCCGAAACCAAAAGTATGTCGATGCAGTCCGCGCCGCAGGTGCTCGCATCTCCTTGATCCGCGATGGCGACGTCGCCGGAGCCATAGCTACCGCCCAGGATGAGACGGCGGCAGACATCCTTCTGGGCATTGGTGGGTCGCCCGAAGCAGTGCTGGCGGCCGCGGCCCTGGCTTGTATGGGAGGAGAGATGCAATGTCGGCTGTGGCCGCGCGATGAAAATGAACGCCAATACGCCACGGACGAAGGTCTTGATCTGAAACAGATCATGACCACAGGCGATCTGGTTTCATCCGACAATGTCTTCTTCGCCGCCACGGGAGTGACCGGCGGCGACTACCTGGGTGCAGTTGAGTTCCGTGGCGAAACCGTTGTCACGCACTCGGTGATCATGCGGTCCAAGACCGGGTCCATCAGATACATGGATGCCTATCACGATCTCGACCGACTCCGACTGATCTCGGCGGACACACTTGACTAGAGAAGCCAACTCCCCCTCCCAGATTCAGCCCGCGACCCAATGCCACGCCCGCGGGACCTTGCCACCCTCCCTCCGGCCCGGGGGGCCGGAGTACTCCCTCCGCAAGCGGAGGGAGTAGAGAAGCAAGCGGAGGGAGAAGTTTTCTGGTTGTCCTCCCGCTTGCGCCGAGGTTGGTTCCTGCACGAGCGGCAGCGAGTGCAGGTAGGAGGCAACCCTGGTGGGCTGCTTGGCAGTTGCTCCGCAACTCCAGGGCAAGGTCCGCTCGGGCGTTGAGATCGGGTCGCGTCCCCACTCGGGCTTTGCCGTTGGGATCTTGCCACCCTCCCTCCGCACGGAGGGAGAAAAAGACGCGAGCATTGTGAGAGACACTCACCGCCACTGTTGGCAGAGCCTTTAGCTCGCCAGACCGGAGCGGCGCCACATCGTTGTGACCCAACCTGCAGCCACAACCAGCGCTGCGATCCCGGCCACACGCACCAGAACGCCGCTGGTTTCGGCACCGGCGACGAGCAACTCCATCACCCGGACGAGACTCGATGCCACCAAAGCCGTTCCCACTCCGCGCACCATCACGGGAAGGGGATCGGCCGGGCGCAGCCGCAAAGTGAACGACACCGAGCCGGCTTCTATCGCCAGGGTGAGCAGCAACACCTGAGTCCAGAGGTCCGGTTGAATCGGAGCCTCCATTGCCGACATCAGGCCCAGACGCAGCACGTATCCAACGGACAGAGCGGTCAATCCGCCGCGGTGGCCCAAAAGGAGGCCGGCAGCAAGCAGACCCACGGCGACCCATCCAATGAGCGCAATCAACCCTTCTCCGGCAGCCGATGTGGCGAGGATCAACGTCGCAGCCAGGGCGACCGACAAGAGAGCCGCTAGCCGAGCTGCCGTTGCCACGACGATCTCCATAGGTCCAACTGAGACAACGGGACATCGGGCGAGTCCACGTCTTTCCATACGGCTACAGGGACTCCCGCCCCGGTAAGACGCTGGCGCAAGCGTTCCCGTTCCATGACCCAGATACGGCGTCCGAGTTGACGGTCACCTCGCTCAGGAGGCGACAACTCAGAGCTGGCGTCGATCTCTACGACAGAGATATCGACGCCGGAGCGACGCAAAGAATGGATGACGCCGGCAACATTTGAATCCAAGAGTGGAGTCAGGGCTATCACCATCGCGGGCCGCTTCGCCGCCCTGATCACGGCTCTCTCGGCTGCCTCCCACAAGACTTGTCCGGGAATCACGCTGATCAGCTGTTCGACGAGTCGACGGCGATGATTCTCACCTATGCCCGGCCCGATCCAACGGCACGTCCCGTCGAGGGTGATCAAGCCCAAGCGATGATGCCTTTTGGCGTGGCCCTGCAACAACGCCGCTCCGAGTCGGACGGATCGATCAACGAGAACCTGAAGTTCGGTGCCCGATTCGACTTGCCCATCAACCAGCAGGACGACATCGCCGTTTCGTTCGGGATGTCTTTCGTTTACCCACAGCTCGCCGGATCGCGAAGACACCCTCCAGTTGATGTTGCGAGGATCATCGCCGGGCCGATAAGAGCGCAGGTCGGCGAATTCGGATCCCGGCCCGCGCTTGCGTGACACCAGGTCACCGACATGAAGATTCGTTTCCAGAGGAGACAGCAACCGATGTAGCGCCACATCTTCGGGGATAACGACCCAGGTTCGATTCTCGGGGGAGCGCCGACGCACATCGAACATACCCAGGGGCGACTCTGTGAAGAGATCGATCGGGCCAATGTTGTGACGGCCCCAGCCGGCAACCCCGATTGTCAGGGCCACGTCTTCTCTTGCGCCGACCGCACCGAGCATCAGAACCTGGCTGCCGATGAGCTTGGCGCCATCGACCTCGACAATGCGCAAACCCGCGCTCAAATTCAACCGGGCGTACGTCCGGGCCGCTTGCCCATCACTGCTGAATCGAAGACGCACCGTCCGTTGTTCGTTTTCAATCATCGAGACTGGAGCTTCGATGAACTCGGCTCTCACCCGCAGCGCTTGCCCGCCTGCAACCCCGATGATACCGAGCACCAGGAAGGAGGTACCGACCAGGGCAGGAGCGGAATTGCCCACCGCCAGCGCAACCGCCAATCCGACCAGGCCAGCGGTCACATAAGCCCTGAGGCGCGGGCTCGGATGGACGCTCAAGGCATCATGTCGTTGGGGAGCACCGGAGGCGTCTCCGTCTGATCGAGGATCTCTCTGATGACCAGCTCCTCCGTCAAGTCCTGCGCCCAGAACTCGGGACGGAGGATCAAGCGGTGTGCCAGAGCCGGGATCGCCACGTCCTGAACATCGTCCGGGGTGACATAACTCCTACCAGCGAGGGCCGCTCCAGCCCGTGCCAGTTTCATGATCGCCAGCGAACCCCTCGGGCTGGCGCCCACCCGAACCCGCCCCGACCGACGGGTCGCCGAGACCAGATCGACGATGTACTTGCCCACAGATTCGCCGATGTGGACAGACTCCACTGCCGCTTGCATGTCCATGATCGTGGCCCTGTCGACGATGGTCGAAAGAGCTACATCGTCAGTTCCTCGTTCGGCGCGATCGCGGATGATCGACCACTCTGCCTGACGATCCGGGTAACCCAACCGGACCCTCGCCAGGAACCTGTCAACCTGGGCTTCGGGAAGCGGGTACGTCCCCTCGTACTCGATTGGGTTCTGTGTGGCGATGACCAGGAAAGGTGGGCCCAAGGGGTGGGTCACTCCATCCACCGTCACTTGTCGCTCCTGCATGGCTTCCAAGAGTGAAGCTTGGGTCTTTGCGGGGGCGCGGTTGATCTCGTCGGCCAGTAGCAGATTGGCGAACACCGGACCGTGCCGGAATTCGGGTCGTGAGGTCAGCGGGTCGAGAATCATCGATCCGGTGATGTCCATCGGCATGAGATCGGGAGTGAACTGGACTCTTGAGAAATCCAGGTCTGCAACTGCGGCAAAGGACCGGGCCAGAAGGGTCTTCGCCAAACCGGGCAGATCCTCAATCAGAACATGCCCGTTTGCCATCAGGATCATAAGTATCAGGCGCAGCGAATCACGCTTCCCCACTACCGCCCGCTCGACTTCGTCCAAAATCTCATCGGCCAGCTGACCCACGCGTTCTATCTCCAGGACGGGGCCGGTCATAGCTTCTCCAATCGTGACACCAATGCCTCCAGGTCCTCGGCAATCATTGAATCCTCGCCCTTGCTCATCAGCGTCGTCCACTCGGACTCACCCAGAATCTCGAACGCCTCCTTGGAATTGAGGTTGGCGCCCCGTCGGGCGAGGCGGTGCTCGGCGATTCTCTGTAACGCCGGTCGGAGTCGCCGATCAGGGCCTAGATATCCGGTCGTGGCGTCCACAACCGCCAACTCCATGCTTGCGACGTCTCGGGGGAGCCGCCTGGGTTCGGCCACCGAGATGCTAAAAAGCGGCCTTTCGAGTGGGTCCTCTTTGTCTGGAATCACCCGATATTGGAGGGCGACCAACACCACGAGCAATATCTCCCAGAACGCCAGTTCGGCTGTCCCTTGCATCTGGAGCAGGATGAAACCGGCAGCTGCGGCCGCCACCAGGGCCCACAACACAATTCTGATCACAATTCAATCTCCCCACATAACTTGGCGGTCAACAGCTCAGCCGTTTCGGCGTCGGCGGACGTGATCTCGGTTCGACCGAAACGAGTTAGTGAGAAAGCGGCGATTAGTGCCGAGGTGTCATCACGGCTCATACCTAGTTCTTCCACGGCCCGCGAAGCGTGGCGCTGCGCCGTCTCCGTCGAACGCCGTCCAACTCCCTTCAGGCTGACCGCATACTCGAACTTCGCGTAGGCATTGAGGACTCTGGATCGGGGATCGGAACCCAGGGGCAATGGCATAGCGGCCCGACGCCAGGAGGACCCAACAAGGGCCGGCTCCGGGGCCTCGGGAATGTCAAAGGAAGCTTCGGCCCCCCGTACGGTCAAGCCCACCCGTGTGAGCGCTGCTACGACAATCGCAGCGAACAGGATCGAAAACAACCACGCAGAATTGCCGCTGGACTGCGGGGATACATCCTCGACGGCCGCCTCCGTTGTCTCTGTGATGTCCGCCGCTTCGAAGAGTCCCGCTGCAAATGGTCGGACATACCGGATAAAGACGAAGAGAGCTGCCGCCACGGCCACGATGGCCCAAATGTTCCGCTTTTTCTTTTCCTGACGCGGTTTGGCCTGTTTGACGCCGACGGCAAACAGTACGGCGCCGACCATCGCTGTGATGAGAATGATCCAAGCAAGGATTCGGGTCATGTCGAAGGCCAGGTCGATTTCCAGATCCAGCAAGGATTCCTCCCCCGGTCCACCAGGCCTCGATCGTGCGGCTACAGCGACGACAAATCCGAGGAGAATCAGCGAAAGCGCTCCCAGCGCCATCGAAATGAATCTTCGACTCTCCCTCACGCGCCTCGCCAGCTCTCGATCAAATAGACCGCATCGATGAGGGTGTCGACGACCGGAACTCCAATCGCATTCAGCACGTCGCGATGATGCGACCCTCCGTCATAGGCAACCGAGCGCGCCCCGACTTCGGATGCGGCGAGATGGTCGTCGGGCGTGTCGCCGACGATGATTGCATTCGATGGCGATATGCCGGCCTTTGCCAGATGGGCCCGCAGAGAGCCGGCTTTGAGGTCGCCGTTGGCCATAGTCATGCCGCTGACCGGGCTCAGGTACTCCTCGAGATCGTGCAACTTCACGAGCCTTACCAACTCGTCATGGGTGCTCATGGAAAGCAAGGATTGTGACCACCCCAATTCGGCCACGCGCATCAATGCCGCGCGGGCATCGAGGGCCAATGTGGCGCGATCGACGGACCCGAAATAGAGCTCATGGAAGGTTTTGTTCAAATCTTCCCATTCCATGTCATCGACGGCCCGGCCAAAAAGAGAGTCATAAAACGACCTGACCGGCCGGGTGTAGTGGTCCCGGTAGGTGTCAGCGTCAAGCTGGGGCAAACCGTGTCGGGTGATAGACCTGCTCACCGACTCGACCACGATGTCGAGATCATCGAGCAAGGTCCCGTTCCAATCCCAGACGACGTGAAGCCTTCGCATCAGCCAAGGTTACGGGATTCGAGGCGAAGGCCTCCGTTGGAGTGCTCGAAAAGCTCCTATGCGGCAGAATGATCCACAAATGTCCACGCACATTCCTCCACCCAGCGCTGAACAGCTGACGCGGCTGGCGTCGAGCCTGGCCCCAGACTGGGCCCTCGCATATTCCCATCGGCTGGCAGGCGGCCTCAGTTGCACGATGGACGTCATTGAATCGACATCGGGTGCATCATCAGAGCGCCTGGTGTTGCGTAGATACGGCAAGTGGTATGACGAAATAGGAGAAGCACCGGGCCCCGCAGAACTGCGCTCGCTCGAGCTGGCCTCGGAGGCCGGCATCCTGGCACCAGAGCCGATCTGGATCGATGACGACGACATCTTCGAAGAGCAAGCGATTCTCATCTCCTTCGTCAACGGGTCGCCTCTGCTCTTGCCACAGGATCCGACAGATTGGGCTGAACAGTTGGCGTCCGCTCTCTGTCGAGTACACAGCATCGAGGTCCAACCTGCGGATGCTGCGCTGATCCCCCCAATTCGTGCCGGGGAGGACAGATACATGGAGAACGAGATCGAGTTGGTTGCCAAACACCCATTGGGCAAATCGCTATGGGAAAAACGGATTGAACTGCAGGGGCAGCTGGTGGCACAACCGGACGTGTTTCTGCACACCGACTTCTGGCCGGGCAACACCATGTGGCTTGATCAAGACCTCGTAGGGGTGATCGACTGGGAAGGATGCGGCACGGGCGATCCGGCAGTCGACGTGGCGTACTGCGCGACGGATATGCGGTATATCAGCCACGAGACGGCCGCCGACGCCTTCATCGCGAGCTACGTAGCTGAGAGCGGGAGAGAATTAGCCAATCTCAAATACTGGGAATTGGTTTCGCTATGCCGACCAATGCCTGACATCGGACATTGGATCCCAGGTTGGAATGCCTATGGATTGGCGATCACGAAGAGTCAGGTACGTGCCCGACATGCCGATCTGGTGCGGACTGCCATCTCCTAGATGAGTTGCTGGCACACCGACGTCGGCCTGTTGGCTTCGGCTTACAGTTCCATCCGCCCGACGAGAGCCCGACCCAGAGTCAATTCGTCGGCGTAATCGAGGTCTCCTCCGACCGGCAGGCCCGAAGCCAGCCGGCTGACCTTGACACCAAGCGGTTTGAACTCGCGCGCGATGTACATCGCTGTGGCGTCGCCTTCGATAGTCGGATTGGTGGCGACTATCAGCTCGACGATGCTTTCGCCAGAGATCCGCCCTTTCAGCTCGGCGAGCTTGAGCTGCCCCGGGCCGACGCCGTTGATCGGTGACAACGATCCGCCTAATACGTGATATCGCCCGCGAAACTCTTGAGTGCGTTCAACGACGACGATGTCTTGCGGGCGCTCCACGACGCAGACAATGCTCGTTTCGCGTCTGGAGTCTCTACAAATGGCGCACTCCTCATTGGCTGCCACGTTGTAACAACGGCGGCACTGGCCAACCTGGTCTCTCATGTCGCCTATCGCCGCGGCCAGCCGCCGGGCGTCCGTTTCTTCGACTGAGAGAATATGAAACGCTAGACGTTGTGCGGTCTTCCCGCCGATGCCTGGCAGTCGGGCCAGCTCGTCGATGACTCTTTGGACAGGGCCTTCAAACATCAGCCGAGGAGACCCCCGAGATCGAGCCCACCTGTGAGCCCGCCGAGGGATTCGCCTGCTGCGGCCGTGGAGGCCTCGTACGCCGAACGCACCGCCGCCACGACAAGGTCTTCGAGCATTTCGACATCTTCGGGATCAACCACATCGGCAGAGATCTTGATTTCAAGGATTTCCTGTGAGCCGGAGACAATCGCGGTGACCATCCCACCGCCTGAGGTGCCTTCGAACCTCTTGTCGGCCAATTCTGCTTGGGCTGCCTGCATCTGCTCCTGCATCTTCTGGGCCTGTTTCATCAGCTGGCGCATGTCTGGCTGTCTGTTCATGAGGACCCCCAGAGTACTGCCCGCCCGTTGCGAACCGGCAGGTTCATTCGTCGACGACTTCGGCGCCGAGTTCAGCAGCCAGTAGCTCGGTAGGGTCGGTGGCCGAGTCCCCACGATCTTCCAATTCGTTGAGGTCGATGTCCTCGACCGACTCAGAACTCGATCCACCTTCCTTGAGTTGGAACCGGACTTTGACCTCGCCACCTAACAAATCGCTGGCTCGGGTAGCGACAATGGCCGTGACGGCATCGTCGGCGCGGAGCGACTGATAGTGAAAATCGTGGGCGACTTCCAAGATGATGGCGTTGCCGTCGACCGCTACAGGAATCGCTTCGCGGAAATATGCCCAACGCCTCGCGCCGAGCACGTCGCGCAGGCTACCGAAGAGGCCGGGCCAGACCTTCTTCAGCTGATCGAATGAGACGTCGATGGCAACCATCTTCTCGAGCTCAGGTGCCTCATCTGGAAGCGGCGACTCGAGAGGAGGAGAATCAAGCTGGTTCGGTGCAGGCTCTACTGGACGAGTGGCGTCTGGGCTCTCGGCGGGTGGTGTCTCTTTCTGTGCTTTGTGTGGTTCTTTGGCTACGGGGATCGGAGGTACCTGAGATCCGACGTCCGGCCGTCCCATGCGGCGTTCGACCTTTTCGATTCGTGCCAACAGAGCTTCGGGATCGGAGCTGGTCTCAGGACGAGTCAGCTTGATCATTGCCAGTTCGACCATGAGACGTTCTTCGCGACCTTCCCTCAATCTCACAAGAGCTTCCCCCAACAGGTCTACTGCTCGAAGCACGTCAGAGGATCTCACCAACTCGGCCGCCTTGCGCCACGATTGATATACCTCCTCGGGCTCATCGGCGATCTCAGCAAGGTTAGGGGCATAGTGGGCGAGGAAAGCGCCCCGAAAGAAGTTGATGCTTTCTGCGACAAACCTGCGGAGGTCAACACCTTGGGCTGCAAGCTCAGCGACTAGCTCGAGTGCCAGACGAGCATCCTGGGATGCGACTGCGTCGACCAATCGCATGAACGCCTCCGAGTCGGCCAGACCCAAGGCCCGTCGCACTCCTGGAGGGTCAACTGTCCCCGCCCCGAGTGCCGCGACTTGTTCCAGCAGCGACAAGGAGTCCCGGACCGATCCGGAAGCATGTCGAGATATCGCGATCAGAGCCTGAGGGTTTGTCTTGAAACCCTCTTTATCGGAGATCGCCGAGAGGTGACCTGCGATCTCCTCAATCGGCACAGGGTGGAAATCGAATCGCTGACTCCGGGAGCGGATGGTGTCGAGAAGCTTGTACGGCTCGGTGGTGGCGAGGACGAAGTGAACATTCTCCGGTGGCTCCTCGAGGGTCTTCAGCAGCGCGTTGCCTGCAGCCTTGGACAACATGTGGGCTTCGTCGAGAACGAAGACTCGCTTAGAGCCGGCGACCGAAGCGACGGTCGTCACACTAACTTTGATGTCCCGAATGTCATCGACAGAGTTGTGAGAGGCCGCGTCGAGTTCCATGACGTCGAACGAGACTCCGTTTGTGATCGACTCACAGCTCGAGCAAATGTTGCATGGTGATCCGTGGGGATCGCGGTTCTCGCAGTTCAGAGCCTTGGCGAGAATGCGCGCCGTTGTGGTCTTTCCGGTTCCACGCGGACCAGTGAAAAGGTAAGCGTGAGCGACATGATCTTCGGCCACCTCGCGTGCCAGGGTCGTCGTCACGTGCGACTGCCCGATCACATCCTCGAATGTCTGGGGCCGATACTTGCGATATAGAGCTTGGTAATCCACTTCGACCAACAGTACAACCTGGGTGGTACTTGATCTCACAGGATGGGCATTCCCCAACTGAAAAACACAGAATCCCTTCGGTTATGAGTGGATTGCGTCGATACTTGGCGCTGTGACCCAGCCGTTGACAACATCGGACTCAATAACCGCGCCCGAAACGCTTCCAGCGGTATGGGCCAAGGGTCTGGTACGGAAATTCGGCAAGAAGATCGCGGTGGAAGATGTCGACCTCTCCATCAAGACCGGCGAGTTCTACGGCTTGCTCGGACAGAACGGCGCCGGGAAAACCACCACCATCAAGACCATCGTTGGGCTGCTTCGACCCACCGCCGGGTCGGTGGGCATCGGAGAATTCAACACCTGGGAAAATCCGACCGAGGTGAAATCACGGATCGGAGTTCTCCCTGAGGAATTCAACCTCTACGAACGGCTTACAGGAGCAGAGCTTCTCGATTTCACGGCTGCAATGCACGGGCTGAGCCGCTCGGAGTCCAGGACGAGACGAGACGAGCTTCTCGCGCTGCTCGACCTCGAGGCGGATCGGTCCACCATGATCGGCGATTACTCGCGGGGCATGCGGAAGAAAGTTGCTCTGGGCGCCGCCATTATCCATCGACCCCCGGTTCTCTTTTTAGACGAACCCTTCGAGGGAGTTGACGCCGTTTCAGCTCGATTGATCCGCAATCTCCTGCAACAGGCCGCTCAAGGCGGAACCACAATCGTTTTCTCATCACACGAGATGCACCTCGTCGAAAAGCTTTGCACCCGTATCGGGATAATGGTCGCTGGAAAACTCACAATCGACGACACTCCGGCGGGGCTATGTGCACGCATGGGGGCTGAAACGGTTGAAGACGCCTTCATCGCCGCTGTCGGCGGCAACCCGAGTGGAACGTCGTCTTGGTACGTCAATTCATAGAACTCAAGGCTCGGCTGACGTGGAACGGATTCAAGACTGACGTCCAGCGAAAAATAGGGCTCCCGGTGGCCACCATCCTCTTGGCATCCGCAGGAATCTGGTTGTCGATCAATCACGCCGCCACCTACGAGCTCATCGCCGAAGCCGACCTGAACGCCGCCAACGAATACCTGGGATGGGCCGCGCTGTTTGCGTTTCTGGTGTGGGCCACCCTGCCCGTCATCATCTTTCCACTCGACGAAAACCTTGATCCACAACAGATGGCAGCACTACCAATCACCAGGAACCAGATGGTCTCCGGTTTGACGGCGGCCGCACTGATCGCCCCCTCCCTTTTCGTCGTTCTGATGGTCGGAACGACCAACGCTCGACTCCTCATCGACGGATGGTGGATGGTGATCCCGGCGTCTGTGGTGCTCGTATTGCTCCTCGTGGTTGGCTCACAGGTCATTTCGGCCGCCATCTCGGCCATTCTGAGAACCCGCCGGGGCCGCGATATCGCAACGCTCCTCGTATTCGGCATCGCCGGTACTGCGTTTTTTGCGTATCGAACCGTGGACCGGATCGTCGGTGACAGTGGATTCGTCGACGCTTCTCTGGCCAATCCCATCCTTGGGAAATCGATGCTGATTCCTCCGGTTGCGGCTCAGCGGGCGATGATCGAGGCAGCTGCGGGCAACGTTATCCAGGCCCTGGCATTCCTGGCGGCGGCAATCGCCGGTTTGCTCCTGCTGGCGTGGATATGGCGTGCCCTCCTCGAATGGATGTTGACCACGCCCCGAGAGGGCAGCCGTCCTGCCGGCCGAGCCCGTCGGACGGGCATGACATCAGGACCTTGGGGAGTAATCCCTACGCTGGCCAGAAAGGAGCTTCGCTTCTATCTGCGGGATCCGAGGCAACGCCTGGTCTGGACCGGGACCGTCATATTTGTCGGCCTCGGTGTAGCCGGAACGGTCATGGGGACCACCGGGTTTTTCGATATCCGGGACCGCGATTGGGCGCCCCTGGCAGCCCCAATACTTGTGCTTTTTGTTGGCTTGCCAATCGCGCTGAATCTCTTTGGTTGGGAACGAAATGCGGCAAGTTATCTGTTTGTCCTGCCTCCGAGACCCCGACAGCTACTCCTTGGGAAGAATGTCGCCGTTGCAACGGCGCTGTCGATCGAAACGGCCATCCTGGCCCTCGCCCTGGCGATCTTTACCGGTCACTGGGGGTGGATCTGGTTGGTGGCACCACTCACGGTTAGCGCTGTCGGTTGTCAACTGGCCGTAGGAAATATGGTCTCCGTGCTGACCCCGCTACGACTCCCTCGCGAAGGCACTGACGTCTTTGCCCAATCCACCGAACAAGGGTGTCTCGCAATCGCGAGCCAAACGATCTCGTTCTTCGCGATTGGGTTGCTTCTGGTACCGCCGGCTTCAGCGATCGTGCTGACCGTTGAGTTCGGGCAAGCGCTTTCGCCGATCGTCGCCGCCCTGATTTCGATTGGTTGGGGACTGCTCCTCTACGGGATTTCGATTTGGTTGTCCGGGATTCTTCTCAAGAGGCGTATGCCCGAAGTTCTGGCGTGGGTCCAGGTGATGTAGCTCCCTTAGAAGTGTCGTTCCTAATGTTGGTATGTTCCCGTCATCCAACCGAGGGATTTCAAATGACAGTTCTCAGTCCAAAGCAGGAAGAGCTCTGCACCCAAACTGAGTGGGACTTCAGCCACCTCAGCGCTGTATTCATCAACACCACCCTGAAGAAGTCTCCCGAACTGTCCAATACTCAGGGCTTAATGGACATCTCGATAGAGATCATGAGCCGGCAAGGCGTCTCGGTGGAGAACCTGCGGGCTGCCGACCTCGACCTCCCACCGGGGGTTTGGCCGGACATGACCGAACACGGTTTTGAGACAGATGGTTGGCCGGAGATCTTCACGAAGGTGATGGCCGCCGACATCCTCGTACTCGGTACACCAATCTGGCTGGGCGAGAAGTCCTCGATATGCACCAGGGTGATCGAGAGGCTCTACGGGAACTCGAGCCAGCTCAACAGCGCCGGCCAGTACGCCTACTACGGAAGGGTCGGTGGTTGCCTCGTAACTGGCAACGAGGATGGCATCAAACACTGCTCGATGAACATCCTCTATTCCCTGCAACACCTGGGGTACACAATTCCTCCCCAAGCCGATGCCGGTTGGATCGGCGAGGCCGGGCCCGGCCCGTCCTATCTCGACCCCGGTTCAGGCGGCCCGGAAAACGACTTCACCAATCGCAACACGACCTTCATGACGTGGAACATGTTGCATTTGGCGCGGCTGCTCAAGGAGGCAGGCGGCGTGCCCGCACATGGCAATCAGCGCTCGGACTGGGACGCCGGGTGCAGGTTCGATTTTCCCAACCCCGACTACCGGTAAAGGCAAAAACGAACCAAAACACTTAGCCTTGCGCCCACAGATGGGAAAGAGCCCGGTCCCAAAAGAGAATCTCGAACACGAGTCCACATTCGCACCCTGGACGGAGACCGCCCTACGACTGACCCTGGCGATCGTGTTCCTATTCCTGTTCCTGGTTGGCGTGAAGGCGTTGGAAACGGGAATCAGCGCACTCGGATCGGACTTCGTCGACGACGTGTTCGCTTCTGTGGCCACGCCCCTGGCCGGCCTCGCCGCTGGGATACTGGCAACGGTCCTCGTCCAGTCATCCTCTGTGACAACCGCAACCATCGTTGGTCTGGTCGGATCCGGAGTTCTGACGGTTGAAGCGGCAGTTCCGATGGTCATGGGCGCCAACATCGGGACGACAGTCACGAACACGCTGGCTTCGTTGGGACACCTGCGCCAATCGGCCTACTTCCAGAGAGCGTTCGCAGCGGCCACGGTGCACGACTACTTCAACATCCTTGCGGTTCTGGTCTTGCTCCCCCTCGAGATCGCTTTCGGTCTGATCACCAAGATCGCACAATGGGCCTCGGCCCGCGCTGACGGCCTGCTCCCCGCAGTCGAAGGTTCCAGCCCGATCAAAGACGCTGTCAAAGCCCCGGTCACATGGATCCGTGACATCTTCGACTCGTTGGGCTGGATTGGTGCCGAGGCGACATTGCTTTTGGTGCTGGGGATCCTTCTAATATTCCTTTCGCTCTGGGCAATCACCCGTCAGATGAAACTCGTCATGTCGGGTCGGATCGAAAATGCAATCAACACGGTCTTGAGCAAAGGCGCGGGAATCAGCGCCATGGTGATCGGCATGTTGATGACGATGGCGGTTCAAAGCTCGAGCATCACTACCTCGATACTCGTCCCGTTGGTGGCCGCCGGCGTGCTAACGCTGCAGAACGCGTTCCCGGTCACGCTGGGGGCCAACGTTGGCACGACCATCACGGCCCTCCTCGCATCGGTGGCTGCGGAAAGTCCAGATGCGCTTACGATCGCGCTGGCCCACGTGACTTTCAACTTGCTCGGCATCTTGATCTTCTACCCACTTCCCAAATTGCGTCGCATACCGATCTATCTCGCCGAGAGAACCGCTGAGGCCGCGGTCAAGAATCGGAGCCTCGTAGGCGTGTATCTGGTGGGCGTATTCATTCTGGTCCCTCTCGGGATACTCTTAATCGCGTAAGGAAGGAAAAAGCCAATGTTCTCCATTTTCAAGGACGCCGACCAACTGGACACTGTCGAGGAACAGCTTCTTGAGATGCTGGCCAGCTGCCAGGACACGTTCGACCTGGCGACCGGTGCTGTGTTCGGTGATCTGGACGTCACAGAAGCGGGGAACCAGCTGGCCGTCATCGACCAAGATCTGAACAAAACGGAGCGAGCGATCCGACGCGAGCTACTGGTCCATGGCACGGTGCGAGGCACCGAGATGAACCAAGGCCTCATGCTTGCCTATATGTCAGTCGCCAAAGATATCGAGCGCATTGGGGACTACTGCAAGAACATCTGGAACCTTGCACAGATGGGGATCAACCTGTCCACTGGCGACGATCGCGAAGAGCTCGTGGAGCATGTCACCCGAGTGCGAACCCTTCTGGGTGAGAGCCTCGCTGCCTTCGGCGAACAGGATATGGACAAAGTCCACGACCTGGTTCCCGGGATAAAGCAAGACACGATCCACTACGACAACCATCTCGTCGAGTTTGTGAATTCCGACCTACCAGGACGCGTTGCCGCACCACGAGCCCTTTTCTACAGATACCTGAAGCGAATCAGCGCCCATCTCTCGAACGTACTCACTTCCGTCGTGATGCCTGTCGACCGGATCGACTTTTACAAGAAGTCCAAGGCCGTCGACAATGTGGACGATTTATAGCCCTCTCACACAGCTCCACCCACGGGAGTTCGCCATCCGGCCTGAACAACCGCGACAGCCGATATCGCTACTCCAAGACCGACTAATCCTCCCGACACGAGAGAGTAGGAAACGGAGATTCTTGAGGACCCCCCTGGTCGGGAGTTCGACGATTCAGATGCGATGATCACCGACTTACATGGGTGAACCAATGTCTGCATTGAAACGAGTAACGAGGGAACAGAGAGAGAAGGAGGAGTTTGACCTTCTGGCTCCTCTTGGGACCAAAGCCGTCGACAGCAAAGGCCGGGCCAGGTTCGAGGAGCCCGACGAATTCCGCACAGCATTCGAAAGGGACAGAGACCGCATTATCCATACCAAGGTCTTCCGCCGCCTCAAGCACAAGACCCAAGTATTCCTCCACCCCGACGGCGACCACTACGTCACCAGGATGACCCACACCATCCACGTGACCCAGGTTGGTCGGGCCATGGCGCGTGGTCTAGGTCTGAATGAGACTCTCACCGAAGCAATTTGTCTGGCCCACGACGTTGGCCACTCACCTTTCGGTCACATCGGAGAAGAGGCCCTTACCCCCTTTGTCGAAGGCGAATGGCTGCATTCAGCCCACGGAGTCAGAGCATTGTCGATACTCGAACCACAGAATCTGAGTCACGAGGTCCTTGACGGCGTCCGAGCCCACTCGTGGAAGATCGACCCGCCACCGGAGTCGCCCGAAGCGTGGCTTTGCCGGCTCGCCGACCGGATCGCCTACCTCACCCATGATGTATCGGATGCGCTGCGCGCCGGTGTGATCAAGTATCACGACATACCCCAAGAAACGTTTACGACCTTCGGTTCCACCTCCAGGGAATGGATCGGATCGATGGTCAACTCTGTCATCGAGTCGAGCTACGAAGGCGGGAAAGTCGGAATGGACCCCGATCACCTGAAGGTGATGGAAGCGCTCAGGGACTTCATGTTCGAACGTGTCTACCTCGCACCTGAGACCACAGCGCAAAAGCAGCGCGCCATTCAGGTGATTCGGGACCTGGTGAACTACTACCGGGACCATGGAGACGAGATCCCCGAGACTCATCCCGAAGCCGAAGACAACTCCTTGACGCGAGCGATCGATTATGTGGCAGGTATGACAGATCGATTTGCGCTGAAGACATGGAGCACTCTGTTCCAGCCCAAGCTCGACCTCTAGACGCAGCCATCTCGTTTTCAAGTTTCAGACAGGCGGCCGATCGCCCCTACTCTCGACAATCCCGATGCTGAAGATCGATGCGTTAACAAAGCTATACGGCGATATCAAAGCTCTCGACGTCTGCTCATTTCACGTCGAGCGCGGCAGGATGCTGGGTTTTCTCGGACCAAACGGGGCAGGAAAAACCACAGCCATGCGAGCGGTGTTCGGGTTGATCAAACCTGATTCGGGGTCAGTAACGTGGGATGACGTTCCGATCGACGCCAATATGCGCAGGCGTTTTGGCTACATGCCGGAGCAACGGGGTCTCTATCCACGCATGAAGATCCTGGAGCAGGTGGTCTATATGGGTCGCCTGCATGGCATGGATCCAATTGAGGCTCGAAAGGCCGCTGACGCCTGGCTCGACCGTCTGGGATTGGGCGAGCGCAAACAAGACACGCTCGAGTCGCTCTCACATGGCAACCAACAACGTGTGCAGCTGGCAGTAGCCCTTGTCCACAGCCCGGACCTACTTGTTTTGGACGAGCCGTTCAGTGGTCTGGATCCGATAGCGGCCGAGACCATGGCCGACATCCTCACCGAGGAGGCGACGCGCGGAAAAGCGGTCGTGTTCTCATCGCATCAGCTCGATGTGGTGGAGGACCTCTGTGAGGACGTGGCGATCATCAACGAAGGCCGCATTGTGCTCGAAGGAGTGGTCAGGGACCTCAAAGACGCAGCTCCGATCCGACACCTCGAATTCGAGATCGCCGATTCAGAAGAAGACCTCCTCGCCGAGCTAGACGGAGTGCGCCACACAGGCCAGCATGGCGCCACCACCATGGCGGTGGTCGACGCATCCGTCGACGTGCGTCGCCTCCTCCTCAAGGCCCAAGAGACCGGCATCGTCCGCCACTTCACCTACACCACTCCTTCCCTCACTGACCTCTTTCGCGAGGCGGTGAAATGAGCTCGACCAAGACCATCTGGTTGGTGGCGTGGAGGGAAATCAGACAGCGTGGGCGATCCAAGGCTTACCTGTTCACGTCGCTGATCACCATCGTTTTCGTATTGGGACTGATAATTGTCCCTGGCCTATTTGGTGATTCCACGGAGACCTACAAGGTGGGCTCGGTCGGAGAAGGCAACGTAGCGATAGTCGTGACGGCTGTCGTCTTCGGCAACTCCGAAGATGAGCCCGGACAGGATCCATCGGTTGAGATCGAAACGATTGCATATGCCGACCGGGCCTCGGCCGAAGCAGGCCTTGTCGATGGTGACGTCGACGCGGTTCTTGTCGACGGCGCGGAAGTCGTCGTCGACCGACAATCGGGCTTCTTTGGGACGGGAGGTCCGACCGGGCTCCTCCAACAGGCTGCTGGCGCCATTGCCCTCGAGGAGATAGCTGCTGAAAATGGCCAGGCGGCCACCCGAGTGATCGAAGTCCTGACCTCCGATCCGCTCGAGGTCACGTCACTTTCGGACACATCAACCGAAGAGGACGGAAGCGAAGTTGTCGCCTATTTTGGCCTGTTACTGCTCTACATGGCGATCATCCTCTACGGCACCTGGATCCTGACCGGAGTCACCGAGGAGAAGTCCAATCGGGTCGTCGAAGTGTTGATATCGACCATCAGGCCCTGGCAGCTGCTTGCCGGAAAGATCGTCGGGATCGGCGCGTTGGCCATCGGTCAATTCGCGGTCACTATTGCAGTGGCCTACGTGGCGCTGACCACTTCTGGATCCATTGATCTCCCCCGGGTTCCTGCCACATCGATGATCAACCTGATTGTCTGGTTCATCCTCGGTTTTCTTCTTTATGCAACCCTTTTCGGGGCCGCTGGATCTCTGGTCAGCCGGGTCGAGGAGGCGCAGAACGCTGCCATGCCTCTCACTATCTTCTCGGTCGGCGGTTTCTTCGCCGGTTTCGCGGTCCTGGCAAACCCGGAGGGCGCCGTGGCGCTGGTCACGACAATGATCCCTTTCACCGCTCCGTTCGTAGTTCCCATCAGAGTGTCATTGGAAGCGATACCGGCATGGCAATACGCCCTTTCGGTCGTGATCACCGTCTTGACGTTGTACCTGGCCATACGTGCCGCCGGCCGCATCTATTCGGGCGGACTACTCCGGTTTGGGTCCCGAACAAAGTTGCGCGAAGCGTGGCGCTCGGCAACGGAGTAGAGGGAGCCGCAATCACGGCTTAGGCTTGTCCGTCATGGTATACGACGAAGAGCTGGCCGAACGCATCCGCGATCTACTCGCCGACCAACCCAATCTCGACGAGAAGAAGATGTTCGGGGGGATAGCGTTTCTGCTGAGTGGGAACATGGCTGTTGGGGTCAGCGGCAACGATCTCATGGTTCGAATCGGGCCTGATGAGCACGATGTTGCCCTCACTGAGCCGGGCGTAGAAGAATTCAGCAAGACCGGACGCCCCATGAAGGGTTGGATCCTGGCGACGTCTGGGATCATCGAGAGTGATACGGGACTTGCCAGCTGGGTGGGGCGTGGAGTCACCTTCGCCTCCACTCTCCCGCCGAAGTAGACGACCGAATGAGCTACGAACATGTAGAAGTCACGGTGGAAGGATCCGTCGGCACCCTCTGGCTGAACCGCCCTGCCAAGTTCAACGCCCTTTCCGAGGACATGTGGGCCGATATTCCCCTTGCCATGGCCGAGCTGGATTCCAATCCAGAGGTGCGAGTGGTAATCCTTGCCGGCCGTGGCAATTCGTTCACCGTGGGAATCGACGTCACAATGCTCGCGGGCCTGGCCCCGACAGGGCCATCTCAAGCTGCTGCAAACCAGACTTTGTACGAGACAATCAAACGTCTTCAGCACACGGCGTCGGTTTTTGCAGAGGCCTCAAAACCGGTGATTGCAGCGGTACACGGCTTTTGCCTCGGAGCAGGCATGGACCTGATCTCGGCCTGTGATATCCGGATTTCCGCCCAAGACGCTGTGTTCTCAATCCGAGAGACCAAGATGGCTTTGGTCGCCGATATCGGGACTCTCCAACGATTGCCGGCAATAATCGGAGCCGGTCACCTGGCGGAGCTGGCATATACAGGCAAAGACATCGACTCGAGTCGCGCCCTCGAGATCGGGTTGGTCAATCAGGTCCACCCCGATGGCGAGGCGACTCAAAAGGCTGCCCATGAGCTTGGTGCCGAGATCGCCGCAAACTCACCATTGGTCGTCCAAGGAATCAAGCGTATCCTCGCCGCGAACGACGGCCGAACCGTCCAGGAAGCACTCGATTATGTGGCGCAATGGAACGCCACGTACCTACTGTCCAACGATCTGGTCGAGGCGACCAATGCATTCTTCGAGAAACGAATGCCCGAATTCAAGGGAGATTGAACACGGGCTCGACCGGGGCATCAAAACTGTACGGCAGCCGCAGCCCAGTGGAATCCGGCTCCAAACGCTGTGAGCACAACGAGGTCGCCCTCCTTGATCCGTTTGTTCTGCACGGCCTCGTACATGGCATAAGGGACCGTTGCTGACCCGGTGTTTCCATACTCATGAACGTTTACGTAGACCTTGTCCTCGTCGACGCCGAGCCTTTTTCGGACCGCGTCGATGATCCGCAAGTTGGCCTGATGCGGGATGACAAGCGCTACATCGGAAACTGTCTTCCCGATTCTCTCGAGAACTTGTGTCGAAGCCTCGCTCATTCGCCGTACGGCCTCGGTAAACACGCGGCGACCGTCCATGATGACTCGGTTGTAGTCCCCCGATGCCAGCGTGTCGGCATTGAATGGATTGCGCGTCCCTCCGCTTGCCAGTGTGAGGATGCCCGCATAGCCGCCCTCCGTTCCACTCACAACATCGAGGAGTCGTGCCCGCCCAGCGTCAGGCCCGAGAACCACGGCGCCGGCGCCATCGCCGAAAAGCACAGCCGTGGCACGGTCTTTCCAATCGACCATTCTGGTGAGAAGCTCGACGCCGACGACGAGAACCTTCTTCGGCTCGAACGCGATTCGGCTCCTGGCGACATCGAGGGCTTGGACAAACCCAGCACAGCCGCTGCCGCCGAGGTCGTATGTCGGCACGTTTCGACATCCCAACCGGTCCTGTAACAGGGCGGCGGTGTCGGGTGTGTACATCTCCGGGGTGTCCGTAGCAAGAATGATCTCGTCAATGTCGCCCGGCACGAGATCGGCGTCTTTCAAGGCGAGCGCTGAAGCATCGGCCGCCAACGTCAGCGTTGTCTCATCATCGGCTGCAACACGCCGACGTTTGATGCCGGTGCGTTGGGTTATCCATTCGTCACTCGTGTCGAGTAGTTCGGCCCAGTCGTCGTTGGTCATGATGTGTTCGGGGACGTAGCCGCCGAACCCGAGAAAATTGGCCATACTGAGAACAATACCGACGGCCCGGCCCGACGTCCCCCATTCGACCTACACCATCCGGCAATCGGGTCTCCGACAAGGCGCACACGAATTTAGGGTGTCACCTATGCATCCCAACGCAATGAAGGTCGAAACGTTTTATCAGTCCCTGCAGCGGGGTGATGCCGAGGCCCTGGCATCGACCTACCACCGGGATGCAACCTTTACCGATCCGGTTTTCGACCTCAAGGGTGAGGATGTTGGCGACATGTGGCGAATGTTCTGCAATCCCCGAAGTGACCTCGCAATCGTCTATTCATACGTCGAAGGTGACGATTCGTCTGCGAGCGCACACTGGGAGGCGACCTATACGTTTCCACCAACCGGACGCCCAGTCCACAACATCATCGAGGCGCAGTTCGACCTGGCTGACGGGTTAATAACGGCCCATCGGGATTCCTTCGACCTTGCCCGGTGGGCTCGGCAGGCCCTAGGCGCCAGCGGAATGCTCCTGGGGTGGTCACCTATTTTGCAAAACCGGATCCGTTCCCAAGCAGCTAGTCAGCTGGGGAAGTACCAGAAAAGGCATAGGGGGAGGGTCTGACCATGCCACCCATCCGAAGACCGGGCGCACATTGAATTCACCCGAGACTCAAGCCGACGTCCTCATCCTGTTCGGGATCAGCGGAGATCTTGCCAGGAAAAAGCTCTTTTCGGCGCTTTACGACCTGACCGCGGCCGATGATCTCGACATCCCCATTGTGGGCGTTGCCTCCAGCCAGTGGGACGACGAGGGCTTACGCAGCCACGCCCGATCGGCGCTGGAGGAGGCGGGAGATCCGATAGATGACAGGGTGTTCGCCAGGCTGGCCGCCAATCTGAGTTATGTCGCAGGTGACTATCGGGACGATAAGACATTCCGCGATATCTCCAGGAAGGTCGGCGCCGATCTCTGTTCCGTTGCATACCTGGCGATTCCACCCGACTTGTTCGACGATGTGGTGACGGGCCTTGCTTCGGTCGGGCTGAATCGGAACGGCCGACTGGTTCTCGAGAAGCCCTTTGGCCGGGACACCGAATCAGCAACCGAGTTGAATCAAATCATCCATCGCCACTACGCCGAGGATCGCGTCTACCGGATCGATCATTTTCTCGGTAAAGAGGCAGTCCAAAACCTGATGGTGTTTCGATTCTCCAACACTGTCCTCGAGCCGGTTTGGAACCGGCACTACATCAAGGACGTGCAGATCACCCTTGCAGAGGACTTTGGCGTGGAACGGAGAGGCTCCTTCTACGACGGAGTCGGCGCGATCCGGGACGTGATACAAAACCACCTGCTCCAGGTCCTGTCAGTTCTGGCCATGGAGCCACCTGCTTCGGATAACGCCGACGCCCTTAGAGATGAACGGGTCAAGGTTCTCGAGGCAATATCGACCCTCGATGTCGAGGACGTGGTCCGCGGTCAATACGAGGGATATCGTGATGAAAAAGGTGTGGCTGCCGACTCGGACACCGAGACCTTCGCTGCCGTACGTCTCGAGGTGGGTTCATGGAGGTGGGCTGGAGTGCCGTGGATAATCAGGGCAGGAAAAGGACTCGCTTCCACGGTCACCGAGGCCGTCGTGGAGTTCGTCCGGCCGCCGCGACCTTTGTTCACAGGCGCCACACATCGGCCCGGGCCCAATCGGCTGACCTTCCGCACCAAACCCGACGTCGAGATCAATCTGTCTCTACAAGCCAAGTCTCCCGGGCCCACAATGGTGAGCGAGCCTGTCGAGCTGCACCTGCAACACGACAGGACTCAGGGACGAGACCCTTACGATCGACTGATCGGTGATGCTTTGCGAGGCGATCAGACCCTTTTTGCACGATTGGATGAGGTCATGGAAGCATGGCGCGTGGTGGACAACTTGATCAGTGACGACCGCCCCGTAGTCCCCTATCCGATAGGCAGCTGGGGCCCAATCGAAGCCGATCGGCTGCTTGGCGACGACGCCTCATGGGCAACGTCCTGATTATGCGTTAGCCACTCCAAGTCGGCTCCATGTTGGTCACAAGTAGGAGTTCCGATCATGCGAGGACCGATCCATGAAAGGAACAAGCGAAAATGATCCCGTTCTCATATGCACTGGCCAAGGCCATCCAACAAGACAGCCTGAGACGTTCCATGGCGAGTTATCGAGCTGCTCAGCTGAATACCGCGACGAGTCGGATCCACCGGAAGAAGATGGCACCGACCCCTCATTCGAAGCGAGGTTGAGATGAAATCCCTGGACTTTGAGCTCGACTTTTGGGACGCCGACGGATGGCTCCCCAGGTCAGAGGTCATGAGGGCTGCATTCGAAGTAGAAGATCCTTGGGACGCACTCGACCCGGACCTGCCTGACGCAGTGTCTGTGCTTCTCCACAGACGGCCCTCCATAGATCGGGTACCCGTCTGGTGAACGTTGACTAATCCGCGGCGAGCCACCCTCGATCCAATGAAGGCCTCCAAGTCCGGGGGCCTTCATTCATTTGCGACTCCAAGTCGTCCGCTGGTGGGTTCCAAGACAGGAGTCGGATACTCCCGGAAAGTAAGAAGTCAACCTAGGAAGGAGTCCTACAAATGACCACACCGAACCAAGCTCACCGTCCTTCGAGACGCAGAGACGCACTTGTGGCCGCGACGATAGTGGCGTCCATCGTTGCGATTACTGCATGGCGAATGACATCGCCAGCCGAATCCGCACCTCCCCCGGTCACCACAACTACAAGTCCCGTCGTCGAGAGCCCGATTCCCGACGGCGAGACCTTCGTGTTCATCAAGGAGGTCACCGAAGACGGATTGGTTGTTGATGTTGGCCTGCTGCTCTCGGGAGAAGAAGCACGACAGGCGGCTATCGAAGACGGTGTCATCGGTCCAGATGAAGACCTATCAAACGATGTCTATATCCGCAACGAAAAAGTCGAGCCCGTTGAGGTGAACGCGGCACCGGACTCAAAACTCACGGTTCTCGTCTTTGACGATTCGGGTTCGATCGTCGAGGAGGACATCAAACTCAACGAGCTCAAAGTCGCCTTCACCGGTACGTATGCCGGTCACGTCATCTAGGGATTGGTGGCGGGCGAGTTTCCAGTAACCATCAACGTCGACAACGGTGTTGTCGCCAGTTTCAAGCAGGTGTATTTGCCATGAACAACTATCGAACCAACGCAGCCCTAAAGGGATTTGGCCTCGCCATCTTCGGATACGCGCTCACGCTGGGGCTTGGAGCCTTGATCGGATCCCTATTCGCTGACGGAGACTCATTCGCGGATCTCGGGATCTATGCAGTCACTCTCGTCGTGTTGGCGCCTCTGGGCGCAGTGGCGGGAGCGCTGATCGGCCTCAAGATATTTGGCGACACCAACCGCCCGAAGGTGAGCTGGATGACCGGGCTCTTAATCGCAGGCATCCTGTTCATCATGTACATAGGCCCGGGCATGCCGCTTGGTCTTGCAGGGGCCATCCTGGCCCTGGCCGTGATCGGCGTGTATCGCGCCGGCCTGGGGTCAATCGAAACCCGGGAAATGACAGCTATTAAGGCCTGAACCAACTCCATTGGATCAGGATGCGACAACCCGGATAGCCGGGTAGTCGCATCTTTTTTCTTGCGCAATAACTATTGCCGCAATGGCTATTGACCTGTAACCTCGGATCATGAAAGGGCCAGTCGAGTCTGATTCGCCAGATCCCGTCCTACTGGCATTGGAAGGTCTGGTTGCTGCACTCAAGTCAAACATCGAGGCAAGCCAGGCAGCGATCACCCGCGCCTCCCGGATCCGCGACCTCAGAACACGTGACCTTGCATACCGCGACATCGCTGACGAAACCGGCAAGCCCCTTGTTGTGGAATTGATCACAGAGAACATCGAACGGCTGCGGACAAGTGGTGCCGCGCTGCGGCGTGCACAGGCCCGAGCACTACACGAAGAGGGTCTCACCATGGATCAGATCGCTGAGTTGTTCGGAGTTACCCGCCAAAGGATCTCTGCCATCTTGCAGAAGGGGACCTCATGACGCAGAAGTTCGCAGTTCTCGGCACCTGACAGTGACAGCTACGACGCCTACCGCACCGCGTGGAACCTCTCGTACCAACACCAACCCGCCTTGATTGTGGTGCCGAACTCGGCCGCCGACGTGTCTGCCGCTGTCCTTCACGCCGCAGCATCACACCTTCACGTCGCGATTCAGGCCACAGGTCACGGAGTGGCTCGGACCGCGGACGGTGGATGCTCATCTTGATCCAAAACCTCGACGAGGTGACGGTTGACCCCGAGGCCTGGACTGCACGAATAGGCGCTGGCGCCAAGTGGGAGAAAGTACTCGACCCCGCAGTTGCGGCCAACCTCGCTCCCCTTCTCGGGTCCACACCCGACGTGAGCGCTGTTGGCTACACACTTGGAGGTGGCATGGGGTGGCTGGCCCGCAAGTACGGTCTCTCAGCCGACCATGTTCGAGTTATTGAAGTAGTCACCGCCGATGGCCAGATCCGGCGAGCCTCCCCAACCAGCGAGCCAGAGCTGTTCTGGGCGCTACGAGGTGGTGGGCCTGGCAGTCTCGGTGTCGTGACAGCGATCGAGATCGATCTGGTACCCGCGACCTCGCTCTACGCAGGAAATCTGTTCTATCCGGCTCACATGGCCAGGGAGGTCGGCGCCCGATATCGCGAATGGACCGCCAACATCACAGAAGACATGACATCATCGATTGTCCTGATGAATTTCCCGCCGGTTGACGATGTTCCTGAGATCCTTCGGGGTAGGTCGTTTGTGATCATCCGTGGAGCCTTTGTCGGTTCCGACGAGCAAGGAACCGAGCTGCTCGATTATTGGCGCAGCTGGAAGGGGCCTGAAGTCGACATGTGGGGACGTATCCCGTTCTCCGAAGTAGCCACGATCAGCAGCGACCCTGTCGACCCGCTTCCCGGTCTGGCCAGTTCGGAATGGTTTGACAAAGTGAGCGATGAGGTCATCGACCTGCTGGTTACGGCACTGTTCGAACAAGACGGACCAAGTCCTGTGACCATGGCCGAGATTCGACATGCTGGAGGTGCCCTCTCCCGCATGCCGGAATACCCGAACGCCTATGGCAACAGGAAGAGGCAATATTTGCTGGAGGTTGTAGGAATGGCCATGAGCGGTGACGAACTCGAAGCGCTGAGAGACTTCGTCAACTCGCTTCAAAGACAGTTGTCGGATCACATTGCCGGAGGTGTTTACCTGAATTTCCTCGAAGGCGAGGAAAAGGTTCGACGCAGCAGCGAGGGCTTTGAGCCCGAATCCTGGCTCCGTCTCGGCAAAGTCAAACAAACGTTCGACCCATCGAATCTCTTCAGTCATGGGATCGCCATCGGCTGAGTGAGGCCCTCCCAGGCTGTGAGGTCACCTCAAGATGGGTGACCTCACAGCCGCTGAATTCACGAGCTACAAAGGAGCCTCCCCATGCAGGAAATCGAGCTATCCAGGGAGACAGATTCTTCCTCAGTTCGACAACTCCGCGTAGTTCTGGAAGTCGACGACCTCGACAGGGCGGTCGCTTTTTATCGCGACGCTCTGGGCCTCGAGCAATTGGTGAGCTATGAGAACGGTGATGCGCGGCTCGTTCTTCTCGAAGCCGGGCGCGCAACGTTGGAGTTGGCTAACAGCGCCCAGGCGCGGATGATCGACGAAATCGAGGTTGGACACATCGTTGGAGCCAAAGTCCGCCTCGCTTTTCAGGTGCCCGACACTGCGGCAAGAACTCTCGCATTGATGGAAGCAGGAGCGACCCTCGTCGCTTCCCCGGTCCTCACCCCATGGCGGTCACTGAACACCCGGCTCGAATCTCCTGACCACATCCAGCTGACACTCTTTCAGGAGCTCGACGACGAAGAGAGCTGGAATGGACCAGGCCAGAGCCCTGCCTAGTTACAGCCGGCCGGTGCCTCGATTTCAATCACGGCCACGGTTGTCCATAGGTCTCCATCAACCTTGAACCCACCGCTGATGAAGCGAACGGGGTTGCAGGCAAAAGCGCCCTGAACCGCATCATCGTCGATAAACCCATCGATCAAGTCGACGACACCGTCGATGTCAGCGGCAAAAATCGGGGCGAATTCACCACCGAGAAGGTCGGCAGCCCTCTTGTAGATCTCACTTGCCAACAGATTCTCGGACGGTGACTCAGCCAAGAGACCGCGGTCTGTCGTGACAATTGTGAGAGGCCCGCGAGCGCCAAAAGCAACCAGGTCCTCGTACCAGTACCCACCCGAGATCATCGTGGCATTCCAACCACTGGCTTGGATCAGGCTCTGATTCAGTTGGTCAACCACAGGAGCTGCATCCTGTTCGCCAACACCCACGAAAGCGGCACCAACCGGAATCTCCGGTTGCGAAGATGGCCAGACGGCAAAAGCTGCATCGGATTCGAACAGGCCGAGGATGGCTTCGAGCGAAACACCGGTAGCAGATTCGACCTCGCCGCCGAGATCAGCACCATACAGGTCGACTAGCGACGATATCCCGTAGGAGATTCCATTCAACCTCGTGAACAGGACGACGTCCGCGGGTAACTCGCCAAGCGCTGCGGATTCCTCTGACGAGGCTGCAGGGTTATTTGGGTCGACACCCGTCACTCCTTCGAAGCGGATGTTTCCACCGTCAATGCCGAACGAGCCGACAATCCAGCCGGTATCGGGTAATTCCGGCATTTCCGGTGCCGAGGAGCCCGGGTTGAATGCCAGACCTTGTGTCGCCGCGACGCCAGTGGTCGCAAAGGTGACGATGGCGTTTCGTTGCAGGCGACCGATTCGGTCAGTGAATCCGGCAACTGCCTGGAGGCTTTCTTCGGTTTGGAGGTCAAGAACCTCCTTGGCAACATCGGTATCTGTGACAATCAGGAGATCCGTCCCGACCTGGCCGACAAGGCCCTCGACTCCCAATGTGTCGCCGAAGAACTCGATCCCCGAGATCGTCACGCTCGCAGTCTCTATTCCTGATTTGGCCGCCAGGGCCTTCATCTTGTCCAAGAAGCTGGAAAGCGCGACCTCGTTTCGGCCTGAGACCCAAACCACTACTCGTTGGCCAAATGGATCTTCGGATTCGAGGACTCCGACCGCGATCGAACCGGACGCCCAACTCGCTATGTCGTCGGAATAGCTGAGGTCAGGTCCGAGGTCGAGGTCGAGTTGGCTGATGAGGTCATCGACTGAAACATCGATGTCGAACTCTTCATCGGTTGCCAACTCAATCAGACCGCCAAACTCCTCGATAACGGCCTTCGAGTCCGACGAAATCAGCTGTGCTATGTCGATTTCGACATACGCGATTGCGTTTCCGGGGATTCGATCAGCGAAGGCTGACCCAGGGGTGGTGTTGCGCAACAAGGAGAATGACAGTCCACCAACAATCAGAACCAGCAGCCCAACACCGAGCCCGTAGATCCATGGCTTGGAGGCAGATGCCGCTTTGGCCGGAGCCGCGACATTGAAGATCTCTCCTTCACCATGACCCGTCGACCGCAGATCATGTCCGCAGTGAGGACAGGTCGCGACCCCGTACGGCGTCGTTTGTGAACATTCTGGACAAATCATCAGTTGGCTCCGGCTCGAAATTTGCGTTCCCTATCTATCGGACGGTAGGCACCCGGGACTTGATTCTTCTCCGGTGTGCCTTCGGGCACTGTCGCAACCACAGTCGCAGCAACAGGACATGGATTTTTGCCGAAAGTGGTCCATACTGCCCAGTCGATGACCCTCCCACTCCGCGCCCTGCAAGCAGTCCGGCCCCAGGCGTCATCAGGCGTAATCGCTGGAGCAGCGGTCGTAGCGGCGGTGTTTTCGTCAACACCTTTCCTTCTACCCGACGTGTCCGACCGATTGAACATCACCCTTGGCATCACGGGAGCCTTGAGCACGGCTCAGGTCGCAAGCTTCGCGTTGGCGTCGTTCCTGGCCGGCAGGTTATTTCGACCTCGTCGCAGCCTGCACTACGGAGGGCTCGTCCTCATCGCCGTCGCTTGCACGGCTTCCGCCCTCGCACCCAACTTTCCTATTCTTGTTGCTACAAGAGTCCTGTCGGGTTTGGGCATGGGCACACTCACATGGATCGCCTGGGCGGACGCCACCAGATTCTCCAAGGGCATCGGCGAAGTGGCGGCGGTTGCGCCGATCACCGCTGCTGTTGCCTCGCCAATGATCGGCTGGCTGATCGAGAGGGGAGGCTATCCGTGGGTTTTCTCCGCACTCGCAGTCATCTCGCTTGTGGCGCTGGTGTTCCGGGTTGACTTCGGTGACCTGCCTCGTGTCGGTCGAACTATGAGCAGTTCAAAGACAAATCGGCTGCTCCTCACTGCCATGCTTTTCTTGACCTTGGGTGGGTCGGCAATCTTCGTATTCGCCGGGGCAATAGGAGAAGCCCTCATCGGCATATCCCCGGTGACCCTGGCCTGGGCTCTCAGTCTTAACGCTATCGCCGGTGTCTTGGGGACCCGGGTGACGGCTCGCAGGGGAAAGGCGGGAATCTGGCTGGCCGGTGCTGCATTTTCCGCTCTCGCCCTTGGCAATGTTGACGCCACAGCGGCGTTCTTCATCGCCATGGTCGTGTGGGGATTCGCGTTTTGGGTTGTGGTCCCTGCAGTATTCCACCTCCTGGCCGCGCGATCGCTGACACCGTCGGAGAGGATTGGAGACGCCCAGGCGCTCATGGCGGTCGGTCGGGTGCTGGGGCCGGTCATCGGCGGTATTGCTGTGGCAGGCGGCAACTTCTCGAGATTGTCTTCGGTCGGAGCGCTGGCAATGTTCATCGCTTCCGGAATCGTGATTGTCGTAGAAGCCGCCAGGAGGCGGGGCGCTCTCAGGGCCGTCTGCTAAAGCGCGGCACGGCTAATTCATAAGGCCCGAAATTATTTGGTGGCACACGGTTCACCGTCTCTTCAGAGGCGTGGTTTCTGACTGTCCTGAGTCCACCGGACGTTGATGTGAGACCTCCTCCCGTGTTGGGTGAGGTGACCCCTGCGTGGTTCAAGGATGCCGGAGATGAAGATGCAACCTGAAGAGATATGCGGGTCTACCACCACCATAAGCTGAGAAGCCCAAACCTAACCCTGAAGTCCCGGGAGTCAACACGTTGAGTTGAACGCAGAAAGGCTGCGACTTCCGAAATGGATGAGGTGTCCGTTATCCTTCACGTATCCCAGCGCTCGTAGCTCAATTGGATAGAGTGCCTGACTACGGATCAGGAGGTTGGGGGTTCAAGTCCTCCCGAGCGCGCCGAGCCAGCCCTTAATTCCGCTACCAATAGTGCGACCCGTCCTTCGACGGCCCTGACCGAGCCCTCGAAATCCTCGCTCAACATGGGGACTTCCCAGTCACGAACCTCCTTGGAGGTTGGGATATCTTCACGGTTGCATCCCATATTCACGATGATGTCCGCCCGCTCCAGGTCGTCGGAGGCAAGCCTCCGGGGGTGCCAATTGATGGTGTGGCCACGGTCGACGAGCAAGATTTCGACCGAAGGAATATTTATCTCGTCGGGCTCGGTGCCTGCAACATCTGCCGTTGCCTGGAGACCCGCCGCCTTGATGGCGTCGGTGAAGAAGGAAGCGGCCAACAAGCTCTTGCCCGCCGAGTGGGGACAAAGGAAGAGCACTTGCATTGGTCCCATACGTGGCTCCGAACTCGTCATCGCACCAAGATCTCGAAGGCCACACCAGCGATACCGGCACCAATGACCACCTGGAGAATGCTGTATTTCAACCGGAAAATCGCCAAAGCAGCCATGGCCATGACAGCGAGGGCAAACCAATCAATGGACCTCCATTCCGGGCGATAGATCAACACTCCGAATCCACGCCATTCATTCACGACTCCAAACAAGGTGAACATTCCGAACCAGATAGCCAGATTGAGAATCACGCCGACCACTGCGGCGGTGACCGTGGACAGGGCGGCTGTCAGGCTGGCCCGGCCTCTGAGGTTTTCGATGAAAGGCGCGCCGAGGAAGATCCAGAGGAAAGAGGGAACAAAAGTGACCCACGTCGCTACCAATGCACCAGCGATTCCCGCCTGGATCTGGGTCAAGCCACCGGGATCGCGATACGAGCCCATAAAGCCGACGAATTGGACCACCTGGATAAGCGGCCCTGGCGTCGTTTCAGCCATTCCGAGACCGCTGATCATCTCGCCCGGCTGAAGCCAACCGAAGGAATTGACCGCTTCCTGGGCGATGTAGGCCAAGACGGAGTAGGCGCCGCCAAAGGTCAGGACCGCCGCTGTTGAGAAGAACCATCCGATCCTCACCAAAACTGCCTCTGGCCCTAGAGCGACGACCAATATCAAGATGGGAACGAACCAGAGTCCTACGCCGAGACCGAGCACCCGGACTGTCCGCCCGAACTTCGGTCGAGCACCGCTCCCGTCGTGGTCTCCTATGAGGATGTCCGACTTGTCGTCAGTCGCTCCTTCATCTTCGCCGGTGACAACTAGAAACACATCGGGCCGCCACCGGCCACCGATCAATCCGACGAGTGCAGCAGCACCAACAATGAGGGGAAAAGGCAGTTCAAAAACGAAAATTGCGAGAAACGAGGCCAGGGCAATCGCGAGCATCGTTGCGTTCTTGATCACCCGCTTCCCGATTCGGATGACCGCGCTGGCAACGACGGCGACGACAGCAGCCGAGATCCCGAAAAACAGGCCCGTAACCCACTCGACATTGCCGTAGACCGCGAAGAGGATGCTCAATGCCATGATGGAAACGAACCCCGGCAAGATGAACAGAGAGCCTGCAAAGAGGCCACCTGAGGGCCCCCGCAGCAACCATCCGAGGTAGGTCGCTAGTTGCTGCGCCTCCGGTCCCGGGAGCATCATGCAGTAGTTGAGAGCATGAAGAAATCGCCGTTCGCCGACCCAGCGACGTTTCACGACGATCTCGTCATGCATAACCGCGATCTGGCCAGCCGGACCACCAAAGCTGTTGATGGCAACGGTGGACCACGCAGCCCACCAATCCCGGGTGGGTATACCTGATCCCAAATGGGCACGAGGTGACCGCGATCTGAGCATCGCCAGATGTTACAGTTGTAACCATGGTTACGCAACCAAATGGTGGATGGGTGCTGCTCAGTTACCGCATTCCCCGCGAGCCGTCGACTCCCCGAATAGCAATCTGGCGCAAACTCAATCAACTGGGCGTTGCGAAGGTCGGAGACGGGCTCGTAGCACTGCCCAATGACGCACGTACCAAAGAGCACTTCGAATGGCTTGCCGCTCAGATCGAAGAATCAAACGGAGACGCGATTGTTTGGGTCGCCTCTACCGTGCGCAGCCGACAGAGTGAGGCACTAGCGAGACAAATGAGGGACGCCCGCGATGCCGAGTATCAGAGTTTGATAGACGACGTGAGCACGACACCGATAGACGCACGAACCCTGGGTAGGTGGCGTCGCGAATGGCGCCGGATCGACCGTCGGGACTACTTCAGAGCTCCCCTTCGTGACTCCTCCCGTGAAGCGATCGAGGCAGTTCTCGCGATTCATCGCGCTGCGGGGTCGCCAATATGAGATGGGCGACTCGCCCCGGGATCCATGTCGACCGTGCGGCCTCGGCATGGCTGATAAGCACCTACATCGATAAGGACGCTGAGTTCATATACATCGACGACATCGATGACATGCCGGTCGACGCCACCCCCTTCGACATGGTGGGATGCAAATTGTCACACCATGGTGACGATGTGACTTTCGAGACCATTCTTCGTCACTACGACCTCGATGACCCCGTGTTGTGGCGCATCGGCGAGATCATCCACCAAGCCGACGTCGAGGATGACCGGTTCGACGCACCCGAAGCCGATGGCCTGGATGCGATCGTTCGGGCGCTGGGCCTCGATCATCTCGATGAAGACGTTCGGACAATCGCAGCGACACTTCTAACCAGTCTCTACGGCTACCTGCGTCGCGAAACTCTCGGCTCGGGATAGTGATCTAGCACTCCGGCCATTGATCGCCCGTCGGTGATTGGCTCATCCTAAGGGCCCATTGGGGATTCCTTGTCGCCCTTCTGACACCGATCCTGGCTCAGATACATGCCCGTTTTCTCGATTCATTTCAGTTTCGTCGCGGCGGAACGACCGTCCGCTGACAGATCGGAAATGTTCCCGAAGCGTGAATACATAGACATGCAGCCGACGGTTCTTTGCCGCCGGTGGATTAGTAAGAAATAGGAGAAACATGACCACATTCAGAAGGCGCCAACGATGGTGGCTGATGCTTGCTGTCTTTGCCCTGGTGGCCGCCGCGTGTAGCAACGACACCGTTGTTCCGTCGTCGACCACCAGTGCCACGACAACGACCGCACCTGGCAGCGGCGCAACAACGACGACGGCTCCGCCGAGCGGCGAACCCGGAGCGATGACGGTGACTGTCGACATCCATCCCGACGCCGTATGGAGCGACGGGACCCCGGTAACAGCAGCCGACTTCGTCTGCACGTACGAGGCGTTCTTGAACACGCCTGGATCCATAACCACGACCGGCTATGCGGAGATGCAGTCGGTGTCAGCGGGCGAATCGGACAAGCAAGTCGTAGTCGAGTTCACCGAGGTCTACGCACCGTACAAGACGGTGTTCAACCAGGTCCTGCCATCGCACTTGCTCGACAACTGCAGCGACATATCTGGTGACTTCCTGGACAGTATCCCGGTTTCAGCACGAGCATGGTCGCTTCAGGAATGGAGTGACCAGCAGGCGATCATGGTCCCGAATGACGCCTATTGGGGCGACGACAAGCCAACTGCTTCCCGACTTGTCCAGGTGCCACGCACCGAAGACGGTGGGGTCTCGGCTCTTGGTGCCGGTGAAGTGGACTTCATCTTCCCGCAGGCGTTCGCTGGAATCACCGATGCACTCGCTGCGGACAACATCGAGTTCGTACCCGGATATGGGACCAACTATGAAGGCCTGTATTTCCAGCAGGGCGAGGAGCGCAATGGCCCGTTTGCAGACCCGGTGTTTCGCGCTGCCTTCAGCATGTCGATAGACCGTGATCTGATCCTGGCCAACATCTATGACCCGATATTCCCGGGAGCCCCACTCCTGCAATGTGGTTTGTGGGTACCAAATATCGGCGACTGGTGCGACAACACCCAGTTCGTGGACAGCTTCGACCCAGACGCCGCCGCAGCTTTGCTCGAGGGCGACGGTTGGGTTAAGAACGGCAGCGGGTTATGGGAAAAAGACGGGGTGGTCCCCGAAATCAAGTGGATGATCAACACGCCGAATGCCCGTCGTGAGGCCACTCAGGCTCTGATGATTCCCGAGTTCGCAACACAGGGATTCAATGTGGTTGCTGACAACGGGGATGCAGGAACGGTCTTCCAACAGCGACTTCCTGCCGGCGACTACGACCTGGCGATGTACATCAACACTGCAGCACCGGACCCGAGCGTTACGTCGATCATGAGCTGTGATTCGGTGCCTAATGCTGCCAATAACAACCAGGGACAGAACAGCGTCTTCTGGTGCAACGAAGATGCCAGTGCGTTGATGACCCAGTCCGACCAGGAACTCGACGTGGCCGCACGCACCGACCTGATTCATCAGATCGGTCAGACTTTGGTCGAGGACCACGTGATGGTGCCACTGTTCCAGTTCCCGAATATCGCCGCATGGCGTACGGACCGGATCGAAGGCGATGCCCCGGCGGCGGATGCCGCCAACTACCGGGCGTTCAACAACAGCTCGCAGTTCTGGACCCCACTAGGCAAAGACGACATCGTCGTCGGCGCCGAGCAATGGCCAGAGTGCATCAACCCTGTAACAGAATGCGCCAACTCGTCATGGATGGTGTGGACCACATCATTCGCCGTGTTGCCCGCTATCTGGGACACAACTGCAGACGGTGACTTCACGCTCACCAGCCTCGTCGTCGGAGAACCGACGGTGACTGTCAACGGCTAAGCGCCAACGCCTACCCGGGGTGCCCGAGAATTCTCGGGCACCCCGGCATGGCCTTCGTCATAAGGACATAAGTAGACATGGCGAGATTCGTGATCATGCGCACCGCATGGGCCATACCGGTCCTCCTCGCGGTGACATTTCTTACGTTCTGGGCGGTCAAAGCGGCCACAGATCCTGTCCAGAGCTACCTACGGACCAACCCTCGGGCATCGGTCGAACAGGTCGAGGAATATAAGGAAGTCCATGGACTCATCGGCTCGACGCCGGAACAATACGTCCGTTGGCTGGGGAACTTCCTCACTTTGAAATGGGGTAACTCGATCAAAGGCAACACTCCCGTCTGGCCCGACCTCAAGAGCGCTCTCGCCAACAGCCTCGTCCTCGGGACCGCTGCCACGGTCGTTGGGATAACTATCGGGCTCGGTATCGGGATCCTTTCCGCTCTGCGCCAATACTCGAAATTCGACACCTTGAGCACCGGCGCCGCATTCGTGGGGATTTCCATCCCACCATTTGTATCAGCAGTGCTGCTACAAGTCTTTTTCGCGATCATTCTGACCAATTGGCTCGGGACAAATTCGCCGGTTCTGCCGGTGGCGGGAATCTACCCGCCCGGCCAGCAGGGTTTCGACCTGGTATTACGTCTCAAACACATGATTCTTCCGGTGACCGTTGTCGCCATCCAGATAATCGCCACATACAGCAGATACATGAGGGCATCCTTGCTCGACGTCAAGGAGTCCGATTACATGCGAACCGCCCGCTCCAAGGGGATTTCTGAACGTCGGGTTGTCGTCCACCACGCATTGCAGAACGCAATGATCCCGATCATCACTGTGGCTGCCATCGACATCGGATCGATCGTCGGCGGGCTCATCATCACCGAGCGGATCTTTGAGTACAAGGGCACCGGAGACTTCCTGCTGACAGCCCTGGCAAATGGCGACTTCCCCCAGGTGATGCCGCTGATGTTCATCATCGTGGCATCAGTGATCCTGTTCAACTTGATTGCCGACGTCACCTACGCATGGCTCGACCCAAGGATTCGCCTTGGTTGACCTCCAGCCCCTACGTCCGGGACATGTGCCCGGTGATCCGATCGACCAAACGGAAGGCTTGACCGTCAGGTCGGCCTCGCCCGGCAGACTGGCGGCACGACGCTATCTCCGCCATCGCGCAGCGATGATCGCCACGGTCGTCCTGGTGATCATCGCCATCGGTTGTTTCCTGGCGCCGGTATTCGCCCCGTATGCGGAGAACGAGACCATCAGCGTGACCGAGGGGTCCCTGCAACGAGCGATTCACCTTTCGCCAAACTCGCAATTCTGGTTTGGCACCGACTCGATCGGACGCGATCTCTATTCGCGAATCCTCTATGGCGGGAGGGTGTCATTGCTGGTTGGGATCGCGAGCGCAATCTCGGCTGGGCTGATAGGGACAGCAATAGGGGCATTCGCGGGCTTCCGGGGCGGACAGATCGACAACATGTTGATGCGTGGGACGGATCTCTTCATCGGCCTCCCCCTGCTCGTCGTTCTCATCGTGATGCGCCTCCTCCCCGAGAAGCAACCGTGGGCGGCCACGGTTCTGGGCCCGCCGGGGTCGAAACGCCTGATGATTACGTTGATCTCTCTAGTCGCATGGATGACTACGGCCCGACTCGTCCGTGGAGTTGTTCTGAGCCTCAAGGAAAAGGAGTTCATCGAAGCGGCCCGTGCGGTTGGCGCCCGCGACCGGAGAATCATCGTCCGTCACCTGGTACCCAACACGATCGGACCGATTGTGGTAGCCATGACGTTCATCGTGGCAGCAGCAATCGGGCTGGAGTCGACCCTTTCCTTCTTCGGATTCGGCCTCGATCCGACACAGGCTTCTTGGGGCAACCTTCTCTCAGATGCCGGCACGAACATCATCACCAAGAAATGGTGGCTGGTGATGTTCCCTGGCCTGGTGCTCCTGATCACCATCCTCTGCATCAACTTCATGGGCGACGGCCTTCGTGATGCTCTCGACCCAAAGCAAGAGCAGAGAGTCACGGGATGAGCGACGCGGTTTTGTCAGTACGCGATCTGCGGGTGTCTTTTCCAACCGAAGACGGTGAAGTCCAGGCAGTACGGGGGATCAGCTTCGACATAGCTGAACACGAGCTGATGGGGATCGTCGGCGAGTCGGGCTCGGGCAAGTCTGTGACTTTCCTCGCAGTCATGGGCCTCCTCCCCAAGCAGGCCAAGATCACTGGTTCGATCAAGGTGGCCGGACAGGAGTTGGTCGGAATCCCGGACAAGACCGTGCGGAAGGTTCGTGGAAAGAAGGTGGCAATGATCTTCCAGGATCCACTCACCGCACTCAATCCCGTACATCGGGTCGGAAAACAAGTCGAGGAAATGATCCTGGCACACCAAGACGTGTCCGATCGAGAGGCCACGACGAAGGCCATCGAACTTCTCGAGATGGTCGGGATACCCCAGCCGGCCACCAGGGCCCGCCAATACCCACACGAGTTCTCCGGGGGGATGAGACAACGGGCAATGATCGCCATGGCGATCGCCAACGACCCTGACATTCTCATTGCCGACGAGCCAACCACTGCACTTGATACGACGGTCCAGGCACAAATCCTCGAAGTCATCCAGTCGATCCAACACGAGCTTGGTGCGGCCATAGCCTTCATCACCCACGACCTGGGTGTCGTTGCTCGCATCGCCGACCGGGTTCAGGTGATGTACGCCGGTCGCATCGCAGAACGTGGCGAGGCCCAGGACATATTCATTCGTCCTACTCATCCTTATACCAAGGGCCTGCTCAACTCCCTGCCGGACAGCCAGGGATCCCGTCTCATCCCAATTCCCGGCTCACCACCCAACATGCTCAGACCGCCTAGTGGGTGCGCTTTCAGGGTGCGGTGTGTGCACGCCGCCGAAGTTTGCGCGGGCGAACTCCCCGACCTGCGACCGTACGGGGTAGTCGAGACCGCATGCGTTCGAGTCGACGAGATCATTGCAGAGATGGTCTTGTGACCGATCGGGTTCTCGAAGTCACTGATCTCTTCAAACTCTTCGAGGTGCGTCGCTCAATCGGTCGCCGTGTCATGCACTACACCGTCCACGCAGTGTCAGGCGTGAGTTTTCATATCGACGCCGGCGAGACCCTAGGGCTCGTCGGCGAGTCAGGTTCCGGGAAATCGACCGTCGGTCGTTGTGTGCTCAGGCTCCTGGAACCGACGTTCGGCTCAGTGCAATATCGGGGGACGGAGCTGACCACACTCGATCGTGAGGAGATGAGGGCTCTACGCTCCGAACTCCAGATCGTGTTCCAGGATCCGTACGCGTCGCTTGATCCTCGTATGACCGTCGGTGCGACCATCGCGGAGCCACTCGAGATACACGGCGTCAAGAGTGACCACAAGGCAATAGTCGCCGAGCTGCTCGATCGGGTGGGGCTGTCCCCGGAGCACGCCAAGCGTTTTCCTCACGAATTCTCCGGTGGGCAACGTCAACGAATAGGCATTGCTCGCGCTCTGACGCTCAACCCTTCATTGATAATCCTCGACGAACCGGTTTCGGCCCTCGACGTCTCGATCCAGGCGGGCATTCTCAACCTCCTCGATGACCTGCAACAGGAGATCGGTCTGTCGTACCTCTTCATTGCACATGACCTGTCGGTCGTCCGCCATATCAGTGACCGGATTGCCGTTATGTACCTCGGACGACTCATGGAGGTCGGTGACAGCGAGGAAATCTACGAACGGTCTATCCACCCGTACACCCAGTCGTTGCTGTCGGCCGTGCCGGTGCCCAACCCTGAGGTCGAGCGTACCCGACACCGAATAGTCCTCGAAGGGGATCTCCCCAGCCCGGTCAACCCACCGTCGGGCTGCCGCTTTCGCACACGGTGCCCGATCGCCTTTGAACGCTGCGTCGACGAGGTCCCTGAACTACGCGAGGTGCATCCCAACCACTGGGCGGCCTGCCACGCCCCGCTGATGCCCGGTCAGAACCTGGCCGACCTCGTCGGAGTTGAAAATGATCTCAGGATTCGTCCCAACCAATAGGGTGGGATACCGTTGACAAGGTGATAGTCGGTCAAGTATTTGCCGATTTGAATTTGATGGCGGCCAGGAATCAGATGGCAGTCAGCCTCGGATTCCACATCATTCTCGCCGCCCTGGGAATCGGATTCCCGTTGATCACATTGATCGCCCATTGGCGCGGATTGCGCACCGGTGACACTCACTACCTCGAGTTGGCCAAACGTTGGTCGAAGACCATGGCAGTCCTTTTCGCCGTTGGTGCGGTCTCAGGGACGACCCTGAGTTTCGAAATGGGGATGTTATGGCCCGGTCTGATGGGGCCTTATGGAGATGTGATCGGCCTTCCCTTCACACTCGAGGGAGTTTCGTTCTTTCTGGAGGCCATATTCATCGGCATCTACCTCTACGGCTGGAAGCGCCTATCAGCACGAGCACATTTCTTCTCACTGTTTCCGATCGTCGCCGCTGGTATCGCCGGTTCCTTCTTCATCCTCTCCGTGAATTCGTGGATGAACTCACCAGCGGGGTTCGAGATCGTCGACGGGGTGGTCACTGACATCAACCCATGGGCTGCCATGTTCAACCCGGCAACCGGAGTGCAGTATCTGCACATGCTCCTGGCGGCGTACATGGTGTCCGGGTTCCTGGTGGCAGGGGTCTATGCGTGGGGATGGCTCAAGGGTCGACGGGACCGTCACCATCGTCTCGGATTCATCATTGCTTTCTCCGTTGCTGCCATTGCATCGCCGTTACAGATCGTTGTCGGCGATATGGCCGCCCGACGCCTCATCGAAGCTCAGCCCGCAAAGTTCGCCGCGATGGAGCTCATCACTGAAGGCGGCAGCAATGTCCCGCTCACGGTCGGCGGTTTGATCGTCGACGATGAGCTCGTCGGAGCGATTGAGATACCCGGCCTCGCGTCTCTCCTCGGTACGCGCAGCTTCGAAGGTGAGTTACCCGGGCTCGACGGAATTCCGCCCGATGAGATGCCACCGGTGAACATCGTCCACATCTCTTTCCAGGTGATGGTCGCCCTCGGCACGGGATTGCTGATCCTGTCAGGTTGGTTTGGCGTCCGTTGGTGGCGCAAGAGGACGCTGCCCGAATCGAAGTGGTTCTGGCGGGCGGCCTCAGTTGCCGGCATTGGAGCGACCATTGCGATGGAAGCGGGCTGGATTACCACCGAAGTCGGAAGACAACCGTGGGTCGTTTGGGGTCTGGTACGGACCGAGGATGCCGTCACCGCCGCAAACGGGGTCATTTGGAGCCTGCTTGCGATCATTCTGATCTATTTATCTCTCGCTATCGCCTCGGTAATCACCCTGCGCCGGATCAGTGCCGGCTTCAGGGAAGGTGCCGAGGTGGCAACACCGTACGGGCCTCCTTCCGACGAGTCGAAGACGTCAAGGGAAACATGATGTTGGCAGACGTCATTGCGGTCATCATCTGGCTCGGAATCTCCACATACGCCGTTTTCGGAGGCGCTGACTTCGGAGCCGGGATCTGGGACTTGCTGTCGGGTGGCCCTGACAAAGGTCGTCGACCCCGTGCTCTTATCGAAAAGGCGATTGGCCCGGTTTGGGAGGCGAACCACGTTTGGCTCATCTTCGTGCTCGTCTACTTATGGACCGCATTTCCAGAGCCATTCGTCTCGATTGCCACGACGTTATGGATCCCGTTGACCCTGGCTGGGCTGGGGATAATCTTCCGAGGGTCAGGGTTCGCCTTCAGGAAGTGGGCCGACACCGTCGCCCGGCAACGACGGTATGGAGCCTTGTTCGCCGGTGCATCAGCTTTGACACCACTTTTTCTCGGTGCGGTGGCCGGTGGCGTGGCCTCAGGGCGCGTCCCGCTCGGCAACGCTACGGGCGACCCCATGGCATCGTGGATCAACCCGACGTCGATCCTGGGTGGCACGCTCGCCGTTCTCGCATGTGCCTACCTGGCAGCAGTCTTGCTCACCCGTGAGGCGATGCTCGACGGCGACTACTTGCTGTCCGAATACTTCCGGATCAGGGGCTTGGCCGCGGGTGGAGCCGCAGGCGCTGTCGCATTGATCGGTATAGCCGTCCTGGCCGCTGATGCGCCTTCCCTTTACGACGGGCTGACAAGCCTGCGCGGGCTTCTGCTCGTTGCTGGTTCCGTCGTCGGAGGAACACTCTCGCTTCTGCTGTTGTTGAGACGTCGATACGTGGCGGCCCGACCAGCGGCTGCTCTCGCGACAGTGGCCATCCTGTGGGGCTGGGGGGCGGGCCAATATCCCTGGCTTCTCGAGGACGTAGCGAAAATTGACGACTTTGCGGCGTCATCACCAGTCCTCTGGTCGCTGATCGTCGCGTCTGGTGCAGCAGCTGTCTTGGTCGTCCCATCGTTGATATGGCTTTACCGCTTGACTCAGATCCGCTCTTTGGGCGATGGAGAGGTTCGTGCGGATTCCACCGAGGCCAGATTCAGAAAGACTCAGCCCAACGAATAGGCAGATGTGCCGCTCTCCAAAAGCTCCCTGGCCCCCTCCTCGAGAGTGCGACGACACGCATTGTGGAGGGCGCTTCCGGTCGAAACTCGTCTGACGCCCACGGACTCGAGTTCTGAGACCGACGGGCCGACCGGATAAGCGAGGACATTGACCGGTGAGCCGCCGAGCGCTGAAACCAGCCTCCCGATGTCATCGATGTCGGTGAGGCCCGGCGCATACAGAACCTCGGCACCGGCCGCGCGATATGCCACGAGGCGGTCGATGGTGTCCGCTAGCGGCGCTGACCGGTATATGTGATTCTCTGCCCGCGCCGTGAGCAGCATCCCCTCGCGAGAACAGGCCGCCGCAGCGTCAGCCACGGCGGCCGAAGCCCGCTCGATGGGATCAATCGCGCCAGTCGCGGGGTCGTAGTCTTCTATCGAACAGCCAACGGCACCGGCCGCGGCAAGGAGCCGCACACATTCTTCAACCCCGCCAGGTTCATTCGGGAAGAGACGCTCGGCATCAACGCTCAGCGGAACCGAGAGCACCTCCGTCAGCTCAGCCACGTGCCTCAACAGCTCACTCCGCGTCACCTGCTGATCGTCTTTGCCCAGGGAACGCGCCAGCCCGGCACTGGTGGTGGCCAAGGCCCCAAATCCCAATTCTTCGAGAGCCAGGGCAGAGCCGCGATCCCACGGGTTCGGCATCACGAAGATGCCCGATTTGTGTAGGTCCCGGAAGGCCTTCAAGTGGCTCATTTGATCTCCAACGCATGCATCTATGCGGCGAATGTAGGTTTTCTCGCAGAGACCACCTCACACCGGCCTGATTGGAACACTATCAATGTCATTCGACACCGAAACCCTCGAAGCGCTGGCCCGGCAGCGAGAAATCACGATCTACACCAGTTCGGAGACCGGTGAGCACGCCACGACCATCTGGATTGGCGTCGCAGATGACACACCGTTTGTCCGTTCAGTCCGTGGAGATGAGGGCCACTGGTATCAGCGTGCTTTGAAAAATCCAAACGTCAGATTGGTCGCAGGCGGTCACAATGTGGATGTGGTTGCCATCCCAGCTAGAGACCGAGAATCTATCGCACGCGCCGACGAAGCCTTCAAGGGCAAATACCCGACAAGTAGGTCGCTGGACGCCATGTTGCTCCCGACGGTATCTCACACCACGATGCGATTGGAGGCAAAAGGTCGCTAGGCGGGATCAGCGCCCCGGGATAGATTTTTGGTGTCACGCCATGCCAGCCAATCGGAGGCGGCTGAGACATTCCAGTCCGGCCCGTTGTAACCCAGCGTGAATTGGGTGAACCCCATCTCCAAATCATGGGAGAGTCACCGAGTCATTCTTGTGGTAAGCCGAAAACTTGATCAAGAGGCACGTCGAGCGCCCGGGCAATCTTGAATGCCGCTTCGAGAGACGGTGAGTACCGCCCTTGCTCGATGGCGATGACCGTCTGTCTGGTCACGCCAATTCTCCTGGCAAGCTCGGCCTGAGTCATCTCGCCCGCGGCGAACCTCAGTGCGCGAATCTGGTTGGTGATCGCGGTTGACTTGGGCACTTCAGGCCATCCGGCGGTAATACACCAGCTTGGTGATCGATGTCACAACTTCTGAGAGCACGAGCCCGGCGAGCAAGGTGTTCGCGATCCAGAACCAATGAATCTCAGCCATCGCCAAGAAGAGCGCAACTACCGTTCCGGTACCGAGAATGAAACCTCCTAGCCATTCGCCTTTGAGGTCGATGATTCTGTCCCTCTCATCGGTTCGATCGCCCTCATAGGGGGGAACGATTGCAATGAGTGTGTGGCCGATTACGGCGAGAACGACAAGTGCGATCACCGTTACGAACATCACCGGCTGATATGCGACCTCTTCGACCGGTGAATCGACTACCCAGGTGGCAATGACGGTGAAATACCAGCCGTAGACTGCTAGCAAGATGACCAGCATCAGTGAAGTGCTTTTCTGTTGAAACGACATTTTCGACACCTCGACGATTATTGAGTTGTCGATCAACGTAAAGCAAACTTCACATCATGTCAAGTTTGTTTTACATCGTGCCTCGATGCCAAGAGAGCGCCTGCGGCTTGCTTGTGGATGCGGGCCAGGACGTCGAGTTGAGCCCGGGCACTTCGTTCCAATCCGGGAAAGTCGAACCCCGTCAGGAAACCACCACCCGGAGCTGTTTGCATTGCAACCCATAGGCTGAGCTTGCCAGAGATGCCAGCAATCATGGCTTCGATCTCGATGACACGGTTCAGCGGCGAGTACGCCCCAACGCGTCCGTTCGCCTTCAACCTAGACAGTCTTTCGATCGCCAGCGCCGTCATCCGCTTGAACAGCCCGCCCCTGATTCCCAGCTGGCGGCGGAGTGTGGTGAGCATGTGCTCGTCCGCCTCGATTCTGTCCTTAACCCACTCAATATCTTCGGACCATGCCGTGCCACGGTTGCTCATGACAATGCGGCGAGCCAGGGCGACGCCAGCACCTGCGCCTGCCCAATGGTGATTCAAATAGATCTTGAGATAAGGGATGAGGTCTGCTTCTTCGCCGGTCGCAGATAACCTTCCCGAAAATTCAGTTGGTAGACCTGGTTTCACCTGAGTGACCATCCTTGTTGCGATTGGCAGCTCATTACCCCGTTCCGGGGACGCCAAAACCCAAGGGGACCGGCACCACAACTATCCTCGCGGGTCGCCACTCCAGAGCGTCGCAACGAAAGGCACCTTGTGAATCTCAACGAAATCTGCGACAGGTTTTGGACGCTGATTGCCGAATATGCGCCAACCGTCGCGACGACCCGAGGGGAACATGGGTTCGACGACAGGCTCAGAAACTTCGACACTGATTATCTCGATGGCCTGGGTTCAAAGTTTCGCAGTATTGAATCCTCCGCCAAAGCTCTGGATTCGGCTGCTTCGGAGACACAGGATCGGATAACTTCCGGGCTACTTGCCCACGAAGCCAACGTGTGGGCAACCGAGATCGAAGATCGATTCCTCGTGGCGGCGGTTGACCCGTACCTCGGTGCCCATACTCGGATACTCTCTGACACCCAACAAAACACGGTTCAGACCCAGGAACAAGCAAACGCTCTCCTGGATCGGTATCGGGGCGTCGGGAGATATCTAAAAGGCGCCCTTGATCTCTCACGCGCAAACGCCGAAGTCGGTATGACGCCCGCCCGTGCGTCGTTGACGCGCGTACTTAGCCAACTCGATGGTTATCTCGCTTCTGGCTACGACGACGACCCTTTCCTCAAGCTAAGAGTTCCTGGGCCCGAGTCGGCCACGACGTCCTGGAGAGAGGTTGCGCGTGATCTGGTGACCACCGTTATCCGCCCCGCAATAGCGGAGTATCGGTCGGGTCTCGCCGAGTACTTGGGTCCCGTCGCCCGACCAGATGAGAAGGCGGGGTTGGTTTGGATGACGAATGGTGAGCGGATTTATTCGTCACTAATAGACAAGTACACCCAGACCGGTAAGACGGCGCAGGAAATCCACGACATCGGCCAGGAATGGGGCACAAGTCTGTTGGTTTCCGAGTGGGTCGATATCGGTCAGACGGCGTTCGGCCTGGACACCGTGGAGGCGGTGTTCGACAGACTCCACAACGACCCGGCCATGCGATTTGAGTCTGAGAAGGAGATGCTTGAGCACGCACGGGAGACGGTCGCCAGGGCATGGGACGCAGTAGACGCCTGGTTCAATGTCCGACCCGATACTCCCTGCACAGTCGTTCCCGTCCCCGCGGCCTTCGCAGCCGCGATGCCACCCGCCTACTACATGCAACCCCCGACCGACGGCTCTCGTCCAGGTACCTACTTCCTCAACACTCACAAACCCAACGAGCGTGACAGATTCGAATATCAGTCGACCCACTTCCACGAGGCAATCCCTGGTCACCATTTCGACCGATCGATCGCATCGAGCCTCAAGGGCATTCCTGACTTCCGCCGATACGCCCAGGTATACGCCCACACTGAAGGGTGGGGGCTGTACTCAGAGAGACTCGCCGACGAGATGGGCCTCTACTCAACCGACGTCGACCGCCTTGGAATGCTGACCGCTGATGCGTGGCGTGCGGGAAGACTTGTCGTAGACACCGGCATGCATGCCTTGGGGTGGTCCCGACAGGCTGCCATAGATTGGCTTAGCAAATGGACGCCCATCGGACTTCTCACGATCGAGCAAGAAGTCGATCGATACATCGGAATGCCAGGCCAGGCCCTGTCCTACAAGATGGGCCAACTCGAGATCATGACTCTCCGCTCAGAGGCGCAAGCGAAACTCGGAGACGCATTTGACATCAAGGCGTTTCACGACGTCATGCTCACCAACGGAGCGATGACTCTGCCACTTTTACGCCAGCGGGTAGAAGAAGAACTTCTCAGCTGACAGTGGTACGGCTCGTGCCGAGACGATTGAGAAACTCGAGAACTCCAGCGGGGTCGGCAAGCTGATACTGGGCATTGGTCGCGCGATCCGGATCCCTCCCGACGATTACCGACATGCCGCCGCGCCTGCCGACCACGGAAAAGCCGTCTTCGTCGGTGAGATCGTCGCCGATGAACAGAGCAGTCGTGCTCGGATACAGGGTGTCGATGAGATGTGCGATCGCCAACCCTTTGTTCCACTCGATGTCGGGTCTCAGTTCCCGGATATCCTTTCCCGAGGTAACGATCAGCCCTTTTAGGTCGGCCTGTACCTGTCGGACCGTCTCGTATGCGTGCCTTCTGGTGAGCTCGTCAGGCACGAGTCGGGTATGGACGGCGATAGCGAAGGGCTTCTCCTCGACGAACACACCTGTCGAAGAAGTCAAGGCCTTCTTCAAACGGCCTGCGGCTTCCTTGAGCGTCGGAGCAAGTTCAACTGAGCCCGGGTGCTCATAGCGGGTTCCGTCCGGATATTCGATCTCGTGCCCGTGACTGCCGGCGTAGGTGAGCGTGTCGATGCCCGCCAGGGCCCGGACATCGGCTGCGGAACGGCCACTGACTATTACCACGGGGTACTTGCGGCTGAGCGATTCGACCACCGACCGGGCTTGCGAATCGAGACGAGCTGTCGACGGATCGTCCACTAATGGCACGAGTGTCCCGTCGTAGTCGAGAAATAATGAAAGATCTTTACCGAGCAGATGACCTCGATCTACAGCCGCATGGGCAGAAGGCAAGTTGATACTTGGGGTCGTCACAGGTTCCTATTGGGCCGTCGAACCTACGTCGGACGCTAGAGCGGACTTCGCCCATCGGTGGACATCGTGATCAGAAACGATCTGGCGCATCGACTTCATCCGACGGCGGCGCTCTTCGGGTTCCATCTCGATCGCTGCCATCATCTTCTGCGCCATGCCGTCGATGTGGAACGGGTTCACCAGAACCGCCTCGGTCAGTTCTTGCGCGGCTCCGGCAAACTCGCTCAGGAGTAGCACGCCATCATCGTCGACGCGGCTGGCAATGAACTCTTTGGACACGAGGTTCATGCCGTCTGCAAACGGCGTAACGACCATCACGTCCGCTGCCCTGTAATAGGCCACCAGTTCCTCGATCGACAATGACTCGTACATGTAATGGATGGGCACGTAGTGGCGAGACCCCTGTGTCGAGTTGATTCGCCCGGCGATCTGTTCGATCTCTTCTTTCATCTCTACGTAGTCTCGAATCGTCGAACGAGATGGGACACCGATCTGAACGAATTTGGTTCGCTCGGCGATCTCAGGATGCTCTTCCAACATGGCTTCAAATGCCCGGAATCTGACGTCGATTCCCTTCGTGTAGTCCAACCGGTCGGCTCCGAGAAGAATCACCTGCGGATCGCCCAGGTCTTTTCGAATCATCCGAACCCTTTCTGCTGTTTCATCCGACGATGCGATGCGAGCAAACTCTGCGGTGTCGATCGAGATCGGTGACGAGACGACATGAACCAGACGACCCGCTTTGAGCAGACCATTTTCGCTGGGCGTCGCGTCGCTAAACGCGGTTGCCGCAGCCAGAAAGTTTCTCATTCCGCGCGGCGTCTGAAAGCCAATGACGTCGGCACCGGCGATACCGTCGATTACCTCGCTACGCCAAGGGAGACGAGCAAAAAGCTCGACCGGAGGGAAAGGAATATGGAGAAAGAACCGAATATTGAGATGGGGGGCAAGATCCCTGACCATCCCGGGCACCAGAAGTAGCTGATAGTCGTGGATCCATATCAGGTCCGATGCAGAAGCCTCGGCCACGATGGCCTCGGCAAATCGCCGATTGACATCCCGGTACGCCCGCCACCAGTGACGGTGGTAGTCCGGCGTGCGAAGTGCATCGTGAAAGAGGGGCCACACGGTCTCGTTACTGAAACCGAGGTAGTAGTCCTCGACGTCCTGGGCTGATAATGCGATGGGCAGATGGTCTATTCCGCCATGGTGAAACGGTTCCCAATCTTCGTCGGCTACGCCATTCCACCCGATCCAGACTCCATTGTTTTGCTGGAGGATCGGAGTCAGGGCACTTACGAGGCCGCCGGGACTCCGTTCCCAGGAATCGCCGACTCGTCGCACCGGCAGCCGGTTAGCTGCGACAATTACTCTCGGTTGCACGTGTTCACATTGGCCCGAGTTGAGGTTCTAAGCAAAAGAAAAGAAGGTCCGGCCCTGGAACGCGAAGTTTCGCCACGACAAGAGCTCCCTTTGTTGGCAAAGGGAGCTCTCTCGGGATCTCGACGATCGATGTCTGACTACACGAGTGGAGGAACTTCGAGGTTCTTCGGTACGTCGCCCTCGCTCGGAATCTCAGGCACTCGCTCGTAATTGGAAGCTGCGCCGGCCTCAGATTCCGCCAGGCCAACGCCCGCTTCGGCCGCCTCGTCCTGGAGTTCTCCGAGTCGAGCTTGGAGTGTGTGCTCCTCGTCGAGGAGTTCGGACCGACGGGCGAAATTCCCTGGTGGCAGTTCAGTTCGCTCGTGCTCGATATCTTCGAGCCGTCGGCGGATGCGCTCAATCTTGGTGGCAAATGTTGCGGTGTCCATGCTGGACCTCCTTGGTAGTTCGAGCTCTGCGAGCTTCGAATGCCGTTCGGTCGCTAATACCCATGCGGGTCTTTGACCAAACCCTCAAGCGGCGTCGTGGCCGTTGCGCAAAACGCGCACTACGTCCAAAACTGCATCGATGTCTGCGGAAATGGGGAACGTCTCCCTGATCCGCCCATCTTTGTCTGCGACGACGATTGCAATGTCTGCGGGCAAAGCCAACGGAGTGGCGATCTGCCCATCGGGATCGGACAAGATCGAAATAGAGAGTTGTTCGCTCGCACAGAACTCTTCGATGGCGTCGGCTGATGTTGCCGACACGATGAGGACCTGGGAACGCTGGCTACCGAAGTCCGCCAATCGGATGTCGAGTCGGCTGATCAAACTTGTTCCTTGACTCGAATGGAGGTCACTTACAAATGCAAGGACCAGGGGCAATTTCCCCCGGAACGAGTCGAAGGAAAGTCGTCTACCGGTGCTCGCCATCAAATTGAACTCAGGTATCTGAAGCGATGCGCCTATTTGTGAACTGGTCATAGACATCTACTACCCGGTCGGTCAGGTCCTGAAACGATTGAACCGGGCGGCGATAGTCGGAAGAGGTTTTGGCCCGGCCACATCCGGGTAGCAAAAACCAGGACCTCGCGAAAGGAAACGAAATGACCACCGTTGTAGGAATCATCGAGAACCAGCAAAAGGCCGAAGAAGTGATCCCGGCACTTGTCGGATCCGGAATAGACCGCGACTCGATCGGGCTGATGTGGCGCGACAGAAACGTTCAACAGCCGGAAGAGATCAGAGTCGCCAGCTACCACGACCACCACGAAGACGCATCATCTGAGGCCAGCAAAGGAGCCGTCGGCGGTGCCGTCGGAGGGGCAACCACCGGAGCAGGCACAATGCTCCTCGCAGCTGGAGGATTAGCCCTCATCCCCGGCATCGGAGCCTTCCTCGCAGCAGGGACTCTTGCTGCCACCGCCGCTGCTGCTGCAGCGGGCGCCATAGGCGGCGGGGTGACCGGCGGGCTACTCGGCGCTTTGATCGGTGCTACCGACGATGACGCGACGAAAGAAGTCGAGACATCGACACGTTATCGAGAAGCCATAGAGCGCGAGGGTTACCTCATCACCGTCGACACCCATGACGCTGTTGTAGCCTCGGAGGTCAGTGGCATCATGGAGAACATTGGTGTGGCTGACGTGTCGATTCTGTCGGATCGGATCACGTGATGGCCAGGGATCATGGCCCTTCTATCAAAGACGATGAGCGCTACGAAGCACTCCGCAAGGAAGGGATGAGCAACGAAAAGGCGGCCAGAATCGCCAACACTCCTCGTGAAGAGGCTGCCCGAAAGGGCGGCCAAGCCGAGCCCTATGAGGAGTGGTCCAAGGAGGAACAAGACGATCGCGCAGCCGCGATCGGCATCGAAGGCGACCGGAATGTCAAAATCTGAATTGATAGAGGCGCTCAGAACCCACTAAGAGGTGGCGGGAGAGGTTCTACTTCTCCTGCTCACCACCTTCGCGGCTCGGTTCAGACCTCGTCTTTCCGGAACTTGACCATCGGCAGATAGAACCACGACCACCCGGCGACACTTGACGCTAGTGCGGTTGCCAGTGCGGCCAGGGTGTCGTCAAAGACGAGCGACGAGACCAAGAAGACGACAGAGGCGATCGTGATCAAGAAGAGGACCGTGCCCGCGATGGCGAGACGCGTAGCAGCCATGACATGGCTCATCGTCCGACGCTTGATGCCGCTGATCGGGGCTCGTACTCGCTGGTGAACGCTCGGCGAAATCAACAGAACCGAGGCCAGCGCCGCGCTGGCGAACGCGATGTAGAACACCGTTCGATTCGATCCCGAGATTTCGGCAAAGGACACCTGAAACGGCAAAACGAGCAGAAAAGAAAACAACACCATGACACCAGGAATGGTCGTTCTCAGCCCTTCCATGAGCGATCGGAACTGGTCATCTACTTCGTCGGTTTCTGGCCCGTTGTGGTGGTCAGTAGACACAATTTCCCTTCAAATACGTTCTGGCGCCTTTACCCGAAAGGCCGCAAGATCAACCATTTGGCGCTATCGATGCCAGCTATTTGTGAAGTCTGTTTACAACTCCGCGCGCCGGGGTATGCCTCACCGTCCACGCACGCGATAAGAAAGAAGGAAATTGTGGGAATTCTTATATGGCTACTAGTCGGTCTGATCGCCGGAGCTTTGGCTCGCTTGCTCGTCCCGGGCAACGACTCGATGGGGATCTTGGCGACAATGATTCTCGGGCTCGTAGGTTCGCTGGTCGGCGGATTCTTGGGCAACCTGTTCTTTGACGGCGACTTCGACGTCACAACTGCGGGTCTGATCGGTTCGGTCATCGGTGCGGTCATCGCATTGCTCGTCTACCGCTCGATGCGCGCTCGAACGGCTTAGTTATCCCTAGATCAATGAGAGGAGACAGTCCCTATGCCTAGGACTGTCTCCTCCGTCATTCTCGAGGCGCTGGCAGCGCACGGTGTTCGGCACATCTTCGGCATCCCCGGCGATGCGATCAACGGGTTGGCCGACGCCATCAGACGACAAGAGACAATTGAGTTCATAACCGTCCGTCACGAAGAGGCGGGAGCATTTGCAGCCTCTGCCCAGGCAAAACTGACAGGAAATCTCGCTGCGGTAGCGGGCACCGCCGGCCCTGGCGCAATCCACCTTCTGAACGGCCTCTACGACGCAAAGATGGACTACGCACCCGTCATCGCGATCACCGGGCAGGTCGAAACCGCCAAGCTCGGCCAGAACACACACCAAGAAGTCGACCTGGAGCGCTTGTTTGGTGATGTCGCCGTCTTCAACGAGACTATTGTCAATCCCGACCAGACTCCCCATCTGATCGAGGCGGCCATACGCGCCGCGTTGACGGATCGCGGTGTAGCCCACCTCAGTATCCCTGCTGATCTCGCTTTAGCCACCACAAAAGTCGAGTCTAGAGAACCTGAAACCCAGCTCGGGGATTCGACCCTCACGCCAGCTGCGGACATGCTGTCGGCTGCAGCGAATGCCCTCAACGAGGCCGAAAATCCCACAATCCTCATGGGGATTGGGGCTTTCGACGCGGCATCCGAGACCATCGAGCTTGCCGAACGAATCGGGGCTCCCATCATCAGGTCCTTGAAGGCCAAAGAGTTGATCTCCGACTCCCACCCGAATTCGGTCGGTGGCCTGGGCCTTTTGGGCACCGAACCTGCAGTGGAGGCGATTGACCGCTGTGATGTCCTCCTAATGGTCGGAACCGACTTTCCGTATGAGGAGTTCCTACCGAAACGGGCCCGTGTCATCCAAGTCGACATCGAGGCCTCACGTATTGGTCAGCGAGCCGATGTCGAGATCCCTCTTGTTGGTGATGCCGGGGCCACATTGAGAGCGCTTTTACCCCTTGTTGAAACTGCGGAGCCCGGTGCTCATCTGATCGAAGCTCAGTCGGCCATGTCCGATTGGAATGCCTGGCGATCCGAATCCGAGATGGACGATTCGGTACCGATCAGACCGCAGAGACTTGCTGCGGAGGTGATCAAGCACACACCCCCAGGAACGGTTTTCACATGTGACACCGGAGCCGTGACTGTATGGGCAGCGCGGCATCTGGATCTCCGGAGTGACGATCGCTTCACACTTTCCGGCTCCCTTGCCTCTATGGCCTTCGCACTCCCGGCGGCAATCGGTGCCCAACTGGCTTACCCCGAAAGGAAGGTAGTGGCCCTGACCGGGGACGGGGGCTTCGGAATGCTCATTGGAGACCTGATGACGGCCGTGTCACTAGAGCTGCCCATAACGGTAGTGGTCTTCAATAACTCGAAACTGGGGCTGATTCAGATGGAACAGGAGGCTGAAGGCCTGCCGGAGTTCTCCACCGGTTTGAGCAATCCCAACTTTGCAGAGGTTGCTCGTGCAATGGGCGCCGAGGGTTGGCGCGTCGAATCGCCTGAACAGCTGGCACCTGCAATGGCTGCGGGGATTGCCTCCGATAAGCCGACTGTGATCGACGTGGTGATCGAGGCAAATGAGCCGACTCTTCCCCCAAAAATCAGCGCACGCTACGCCTTGAATTTCGCCCGTGCCAAGGCCCGGGAACTCTTCGCCGACGAAGGCGGTCTTCGGGAAACGATCGACTCCACCGTCCACGCAATAAGCCAAACAATAAAAAAGGCGTGAACGCGTTTGACGATGACTCTTTGCGGGTAACCGACCATCGACAAGAGATTCGACGAGAGAATTCGCAGCGTTTTCTCACAGCCCGCGACGAGTCCAGCGACAACTGAGACTATCTACCCACGTCGCGATGTAAGAGGAGGCCCCGCTACGGCGGGGTCTCCTTTTGACCGGACATTTCTGGGCGCGAAAATGGGCTAAGGCGCTACTTCAGCAAGGATGCAACAGATGCCTGCAATTGAATTGCCCAACGCTCCAGACTCTGCCGGCGCGGCACGCCGATTTGTGCGGGCGAATGCCCGGCTCGACTCGATGCGCCATACCGAGGCCGATCTTCTAGTGACCGAATTGGTGACCAACGTCGCCAACCATGCGGCGGATGTCCCAACTTTCTCGCTGAGTGTCGACCTCCAGGATGCCGCCGGAATGCGCGTAGGAATCCAACATCCCTTTCCGAGACCCATCGATGGAAAAGAAGTCGGGATAGGTCACACCCTAGTCGAACGGATCGCTCGAAAGTGGGGTCACGAGCACGATGGCGAGCAGTTGAGCGTCTGGTTTGTGCTGAGAAGGCCGGGCACCGCTGCGGTATCTCCGGATGCCGATGACGAGGAGCTCCTTGACCGCATGGCCCACGACCCTGCTTCGTATTCTGATGAGCTCATCAGGCGCCACAGCGACCTGGCGACAGCGATCGCACGCCGCTATCGGCGGAAGGGCATCGACGATGATGACCTCGAGCAGGTGGCTCACATGGCATTGCTAAAAGCCATTCAACGGTTCGACAAGTCGTTGGGTAGCCTTCGCCCCTACGCGGCAGTGACTATCTCAGGGGAACTCAAAAAGCTCCTCCGCGACAAGGGTTGGGCGGTCCGCGTCCCTCGCTCCCTCCAAGAACGCTCGCTTCAGGTCTCCCGGGCGACCGGTGCGTTGACTCAATCTCTCAAGCGGCCCCCTAATGCAAACGAAATTGCACTCCACCTCGACCTCTCCGAAGAGGAAGTATCAGAGGCCATCGACGCCGCAGGCGCCTATTCGGCGGCATCAATCGACCGGCCGGCGGAGGAGACCGGCCTCTCATTGCTGGATCGGTTGGAGGAGTCGGATCCGGGATTGCTCAACGTCGAGGAACGTCTCGCAGTCGAGGAAGCTATCGCCCTTCTCCCGGACAGGCAGCAGCACATCCTGGACCTCCGATTCAACGAGGACCTAACTCAGTCCGAAATCGCCGAGATCCTCAATATCTCCCAGATGCACGTCTCACGACTACTTGCAGACGCCGTAGGGGCGCTACGCGATACTCTTACCGAGGAATTACATTGAGGTTTCTTCAGTCGAGCCGACATAGATTGCAATGGGCACGGCGCAGTGAAGTTTACCCCGTATGGAAACGGGGTAACTGAGTTAAACCGCAGCGGATATTGGAATGACACAAACCACACTTAGGGTACCGGTAAGCAATCAAGCTCCCCGAATCTCCAGGACCCACATCAACGAGATCCGAGACCAACTCGGGACTCGTTTCGACGACGTTACTCTGATAATTTCCGAACTCGTATCCAATTCTGTGCGACATACCGGTGTCGACGATGGCGTCGTGCGCGTCGATGTCCAGGTTGACGAGCGTGTGATACGACTTGAGGTGAACGATCCAGGTCCAGGCTTCGATAAGGACGCACCACGAGGCGACGGTATGGGTCTCAATATCGTAGAAAGCCTCGCCCAACGCTGGGGGATCATCGCCGACGGAGGGTGCACTGTCTGGGCGGAACTCGCCCTCACTACCTGACGTACAGGTTTCAGCCCGCGAGGCTGGGGTCCTCTAACTCCTCCAGGGCAGAGACGATCTTAAGCTTGGCTTCAACGCCGCTCAGTTCAATCAGTCGGCCAATGGGACCCGCTTTCACGGCTAAGGCGAACGATCGTCCTGACTCCTCAAAGGAACGATCAGCCATTACCAGAGCCTTCAGACCGGTGGAATCCATGAACGCGGTCGCCGTCAGGTCGACCACGAGATTCTGGCTATCGCTCGCCAGCACGGCCTGGATTGCCTCGTTGAGCACATCAACCGTCGCCATGTCGATCTCACCGTCGACAGCGAGAGCTGTCCACCGGTCGCTAATAGCGGATTGCGTGATATTCAGACCGCTCATAGGGGCGCAATCGTATCACCTATCGCTCAGTTGGGCTAGGTCGGACGGAAAGCGGACCATCGCACTTGGTACTCGAAAACGGAAGGTCGCGGCTGTGCTCTACGAGTTCCGATAGATCACTACCACCGTCTGATCATCCTCGGGGTCGGGATCGCCGAATCCGAGAACCAGGTCGGCAGACCTCTCCGCAAGCCCGCCTTCCGCAAGCAACATATCGGCAAGAGCTTCCGGCTCGGACAGTCCGTCGCGGGAGCGTTGGACGTCTGCCACCCCATCGCTGTATAGGACTAGAGCGTCTCCGGGCGCGAGGTCGATCTCTGCATGGGTATAAACGCTTTGGGGGTCGAGGTACAGGAGCGGTCCTGTCGGCTCAATCAATTCTGCCTTTTGGGTTCCGATATGGATTGTTGGAGGGTGGCCCGCCGAGGCGACTATTGCCCGACCTGTAGCCGGGTCCAAGCGCACGACCACTCCAGAAGCGAGAACATCGTCGGCACCGGCCCACCCGATGAAACCGAGACAATCGGCCGGATTCTGTCCCAGCGCCAATGAATGAAGAAGAAGGTCACGGATACGGATAGCCCTCACCGCCGGTTCTGCTCCGTGACCTGTCACGTCGACCAACACCACGCCGATCGTATCATCGGGCATGGACCGGACCGCGCTGGTGTCACCCGCGACAACGCCGTGGGCGGGCCGGTACCTCGTCACAACCTCCCAACCCTCCACGCCGTCCGAGACATCGACCAGATGGAGGGCATCGGCGAGTTTGCTCGTCAGAGGAGCCTCCTGCTCGAGACCAACTTTCGCTCTCTCTGCCTGAGCGCCCGCGGTCGACGCCTCGATGGCAGTCACATCGATGACTCGTACCAGAGCGCCCATCAAAATGAGCAGAAAGAGCCCCGAAACAACCGACACGAACGCAACTGCATCGATGCGGTCACCTGCAGGGATGGCTTCTGTGACAAACAACAATATTGCCGGAGCGAGGAGCACCAATGGCCCGTACCTCCGGAGGAGGCGCCCGCCCGCCCCAGGGCTCGACGCAGTTGACATGAGGCCGCTGCCGGGGCGAATCAGGACCACCCCCAGTGCTGTCAAAAGAGCACCCAAGACCGCTTGATAGGAAATCTCGGGCCTCTGAAAGAGCCGGCCCAGTGAGGGGTCACCAAAGAGGTATCCGAGAAATATCACACCGCTGAGAGAAAAGATCAGCAGCGCTGCTACCTGTCCGGCCACAACACGAGCCTCTTTTCGGCTGACCATCAGCGGAACAGCAATTCCAAGCGCAAAGAGCGACAGTCCAACCGCAAACGCAGGCATCGCGCCCAGATTCGCGTTCCATTGTCCGGTGCGGTTCGTTATGAAGAACATCATGACATATAGGCCAAATGTCGCAGTAATCGACGTAAGCACTAAGCCCAGCCGACGCCAAACCACAGACGAAGATGCCGTTCTCCTCACGTCGCCGGCAAAAAGGGCGCCGACGGACATAACCGCCAGACCCATCGCTCCCGTGGGCGTGATTTTGCGCACGAATACTGGTCCTTCTGGCAACGCCTCACCAATCGGTGCGATCCAGGCGCCCAGCAGTATCGCAAAGGAGAAAGCGGCCGCGATCCAGCGCATAACCCGCCCAAAGATCGCCATCCGCACCTCGACCCGGGGGTCGATTCGTGTCTTGGGCCCGAGAGCGGCGACGTCGAATTCGGCCATTGGTGGACGACCATACAGACAACCGGGTGACATGTTTGCAGAGTGGCCGGGTATCGGTCGCTGCTCGGCGTTTGAGTCGAATGATTCAAGCCTCAGGCTTTCGGGTAGTCAGGGCCGAACGACGCCAAGACGTTCGAGAGACGGGAAACCGTGACACTCGCCAAGACCGATTCAGACCCAAACCACAAGCGCAGAGCCTTCTTCGAACGATGACGTTTTAGCCCGTCTCGTGCGGGGTACCAATGAAACGAGATAGATATTCCAGGAGGACCTTTATGACTACATCCAGACCTACAGACGCCGAGATCGGTGGCTCGTCGGATCTTTCTTCTGTCTACGAGAGATTTGGCAAGGCAGACTTCCTTGCTTCGTTCGTTGGCATGTTCTCAGCTTTGGGAACCCTCGTTTTCATCTCGGCGCTGTTTGCCGCAGGGGCCGCCTCAATCGACTATCAGTTGAATCTCATCAACGTCGACGGGGCCTTGGACGAAGGAACAGCGCTTGGCCTGGTGATCGCAGCCTTAGTTGTGTTCGTCTCGTTCTTAGTCGGCGGGTTCGCCGCCGGCCGTATGTCACGGTATTCCGGCGGGATAAACGGGCTCGGTGCCGGCTTGTGGGCGATCTTGCTCGCAGCCATCTTCGCGGCGGCGGGAGCCTGGGCTGGTGCCGAGTACAACGCCTTCAACAACCCCAGCCTCCCCAACTGGATCGCACAAATCGACGTCGAGGAACTGACTGCCACTGCTGTCATCGCCACGGTAGTGATGCTGGCGGTAACCCTCTTCGGAGGGTATGTCGGAGGTCGCATGGGCGAGCTCTACCACCAGAAAGTGGACGCAGCAATTGTTCAATCAACCCGGAAGGAGATCTGAAATGTATATCAGCATCGGTGGACTCATCCTCCTCATTCTGATCCTCATCCTCATCTTCTAAGAGGAAAGACAGCAAATCAACAAGACATCAACAACAAAGGAGTCAAAATGACCATGACCAAATCACTCAGCGCTTCGACGATTATCGGAGACAAAGTTCGAAACTCTGCCGGCGACGAGATCGGCAGAATCGAAGAGGTTGTAATCGACCTCGACAATGGACGTGTCGCCTACGCCGTCCTGGCCGCGGGGGGCTTCCTCGGAATGGGAGACAAATTCTTCGCCATCCCCTGGGATCGGCTCTTCGTAGACACGGACAACAAAGAAGTCGTCGTCAACATCGACACAGAACTGCTCGAGAACGCCCCGGGCTTCGACAAGGACAACTGGCCCGAAGTGACAGACAATGCCTGGATCGCCGACATCTACAGGTACTACGAAAGCACCCCCTATTGGGAAGCAATCAGCTGAACCCAGCCAGCTACAAAGTCGAGAGGCGGCCCACTCCTTGACGGCCGCCTCCCTTTTTCTGGTTTGAGCCGCCGACCGGGACGAGTAACTAAGCGGAGTGGAACCGTCCGAAAGGGAGCAACAATGCCAGTCCATCGGAGCAAAGACTCCTCCGGCCCGTACTACCAATGGGGCGACAGTGGCAAGAAGTACCGCTACTCACCAGGAGACAAGGTCTCAAGAGAAGCCGCCAAAAAGAAGGCTTCAAAGCAAGGTCAGGCAGCACATGCTGCCGGTTACCAAGGCTGAGGGTTTACCCCAACAACAGCTTGGGTAAATCGTTGACAGAGCGAATTGCCAAAATTCTTCGCACAAAAGTGCGCAACGATTTGGATCCAGGTTCTCGCGACAAACAGTAGACACGTAGGTCCCACAGCCGAGGTTTGGAACCAAACAGGAGAAGAGACTCGAAACCCGGGTCTCTTCTTCGTTATTGGCTGTGTCGGTTATCACCAGGCTGTAACTGGAATGACGCCGGCGCCGAGATGCAAGTCGAGATGAGGGAAAGGTAATTCGATCCCTTCGTCGTCAAGCCATCGTTTTAGGGCTCTGGCTAGCCGGTCCCGGACAGCCCATTCATCTGACACCTACGGATCGTGCCAGTAACGAACGGCAAAATTGATATTCGCGTCGCCGAACTCATGGACCATGCCTGAGGCCGGGGGTCATCCCGTGCTCCGTCAACTTCGCTCGCCGTCTGCAGGATGATCTCCTGGGTCGAGTCCAAATCGGAGTCGTAACCGACTCCTAACGCAAGCTGAGCAAAAACGGCGAAGAGGGATGCCATCCTTGATCCTGATCAGAAAGGGTTCGTGGACTCACCCTAAAGGCTGCCTGGAGACGGCCCAAGTCGCCGGCCGGCACCCTAATTGTCAAACGTTATTCAGACCCGAAGTCCTCGATAATGGAGAGAAGCTCCTTCGGGGCCTGTACCACCATGGAATGCTGCGCTTCGAGTTCGACCACTTCGCCCCCGAAACGTCGGGCTGATTCGTGTTGGTGGCGGGGGGCCAGGACGCTGTCTTGTGTCGAGACTACCCACCGCGTTGGTGGCAATGACAGATCGGTCCAGTGTCTGGCATCGAAACCTCTCAAGGCAGCAGCAGACTCGCCGAGGACGCGGGGATTAGGTCGGCGGGCGTACGACCACACAATGTGGGGCGCCAATTCGGGAGAATGGTTGAGTTCGATGAGTTGGGTGTGAATCAAGAATGGCGATCTTGGGGCCATCGCAATCGGAGCCATTGTCATCATTGCCCTTAGACGGGGACGTACCCAATACGCAGAAGTAGCCAAGACGATTAGCCCAGAGAAGAGTCTGGGGTCGCCACGACGGATCGCGGAGAAAGCAACTGGTCCACCCATCGAATGTGCCACCACTATTGGGCTGATTACTCCTGCGTCCACAACAGAACGCTCCACAGCTTCGGCAGCAATCGCAAACGTGAACGGCGCGTCAAGCTTGGAATATCCGTGTCCGGGGAGGTCAACGATCACCATCGTCCGGTCGCATTCGGCCATGATCGGCCACCAGGCTGAATCTCCGGTCTTCCCCCAACCATGGATAAAGACAAGGGCGGGACGACTTTCGTCACCTTTGATGAACCGGTATGCGGCCGAACCCCAACGCGTCTCCACTTGGCGACGCTCGCCGGGAAGATCTGGTTCCAGTGGGGGATATGCGGCGACTGCTCGCGCGGCTTTTCGGTAGCCCCTCCATGCAAAACCCGCGGCAGCCGGCACAGTTGCCAGTGCGAAAGTCTTCGAGCGGTCCATGTTCCATCATCGTCAGAACAAGGGCCCGGAGTTGATGGCTGAGGCGCATCATCCTGCCTTCGCCCCGAGTGACTAGATAGGTCCGTTTCGGCCGTTTTGAGCGGAGAGGGAGGGATTTGAACCCTCGAAGAGGCTTAAAACCCCTTACTCGCTTAGCAGGCGAGCGCCTTAGACCGCTCGGCCACCTCTCCAAGCACCTTCAGATGCATATGCACCATAAGTTACTGGGACCATGATGCCTAGCTCCAATGCTCGAGGGGGTCCTAGGCACTTTGCCCGGCTCTCCTATTCTCCTTCCAAGAGGCGAAACCGAATGGGGAGAGTATCTCCGATCGAAGATCGGAGGGGAGGGGGCGTGAAAGCCGCACGTTTTGAGACCGGGTCGAGAATCTTCCTCGCTGCGCTCGGGTACTCCCTCCCCAAAGCGGAGGGAGAGTCAGAATTGTCCTCCCGCTTGCGGAAGGAAGGTCCCTGCCGGTCCGTAAGGACCGGGAGGTAGGAGGGCAAGATTCCCTCGGGCGCAACACCGGGTCGATCCTCAGCGCCGGGACCTTGCCAACCTCCCCCTCGCTGCGCTCCGGTACGCGGGAACCCAAGGATTTCTGTGCCGCACACGAAGAAAGATTGGCGGAGGGGGTGGGATTTGAACCCACGAGACCCCTAAACAGGGCCTAACGGTTTTCAAGACCGTCTCCTTCGACCGCTCGGACACCCCTCCGACTAACGCACCTGTTCTGCGGGTGCGGGCACAGGTTATCGACTTGATGCGCCAAGGGAGCCAATGCGCGCCTAGCTCAGTAGTGCCCCACCATCGACGACGATTAGCTCGCCTGTCATATAGTCCGAGCCCGCTGACGCCAGGAACAGCGCCACCTTGGCAATGTCATCCGGGTTGCCCATACGGCCGAGCGGAATCCCGGCAACGAACCCCGCCATCATCGCGTCCATTTGCTCGACCGACATCCCACTCCCCTGCAACGGGGCCGCGGTTCCTTCTGTGTTGATTCCACCCGGGGCGATGGCATTGACGTTCACCCCATACGGTCCCATTTCAAGTGCAAACGCCTTGGTGAACATCAGCACTCCACCCTTCGACGAGTCGTATGCAGCCAACCCGACCATCGACGGATGCAACGCGTCGATCGAAGCAATGTTGACGATCTTGCCACCGGTCCCCTGCTCCCTCATTTGAACGCCGACCGCCTTCGATACGAAGGCGAGGCCCGTCAGGTTGATATCGATCACGCGCTGCCACCCCGTCCGGTCCAATTCGAGGAATGGCGTCATCGGGTAGATGCCAGCGTTGTTGACGAGGATGTCGATCGAACCGAATTGTGCCAGGCACTCAGCGACCAGTTCCGAACCCGCGCCAGCCGCAGCCACGTCGACTTGCATCGACGCAAGCTTGCCAGAACCATCGAGGCCGGTCGCTTTGCGAGAAGCCAGATCGCGATCGAGGTCGGCGATCAGCACATTTGCGCCTGATTCGACGAGTCGTGTCACTATGCCGAAACCGATACCCATTGCTCCCCCGGTCACAATCGCATTCTTTCCGGTGAGATCGAGAAGATCACCCATTTTTGCCTCCTTGTCGTTTCTTCGATCATCGGAGACCGTTAGACCCCCAGTTAGAGGCGAATGTCATCGAGGGCCCGCAATTCGACCCAGATGGATCAGTGAAAGAAGCCGACTTATCTACAACAGATCCAGCGGGATTGCGCGAGCCGACGACAGAAGTCTGCCTACCAGGTCTCCTCAAGACACTCCGAGTGGGACTTCGGCTCCACCTGAATCGTCGCGTGGCTGATCCCCCACTCGGAACGCAGATGGCTTCCTGCCTCATCCAAGATCCGGTGTGCATCGACGTCTTCCGCGACGACGAGGTGCGCGGTGGCAACATCCATGTCCGAGGTGAGAGTCCAAACATGAATGTCATGAGCATCGAGTACGCCATCAATCGACTCCAGACCCGTCTGAACTGAGTTGAGGTCGACGTGAGAAGGAGCCGTTTCAACAATGATTGCGAGGGCTTTTCGCCCCAGGCGGAAGGCCCGAGGGACGATCCAAAGGCCAAGGCCAACCGCGACGATCGGGTCGGCGTAAGCCCAATCGGATGCCAGATATATCCCGGCGGCCAAGATCACTCCAAGGGAGCCAATCAGGTCGGCAAGAACCTCGAGATATGCACCTTCCAGGTTGATGCTGTCCTCAGCGCCACTTCGAAGTAGCCAGACCGTTATCAGGTTGATCACCAAGCCGCCGGAGGCGACGATGAGGACCGGGAGGGCTTCCAATTCGACCGGATCGGCAATTCGGCTAACGCCCTCGATGATAGCGTAGCCCCCGATGACCAACAGGAGCACTGCGTTTGCCAGAGCAGCCACGATCTCGAGCCGGTATAGGCCAAATGTTCGATGATCCTTCCGGCTCGCACGGGTGGCAGTGACGATTGCGGCCAGCGCCATACCCAGCCCCAACGAATCAGTTCCCATATGACCGGCATCGGACAGCAAGGAAAGGGACCCGGTCGTCAGCGCAGTGACCAGTTGCACGGCGGCGTAGCCAGCCACCAGCACCAAAGCGACAGTTAGGCGTTTGGTATGCCGGGCACTGGCCCGGATTTCGGTCCTGGCGTCATCACTCACTTGCGGAGGGGGTGGGATTCGAACCCACGAAGAGGCGTCAACCCCTTACAGCATTTCGAGTGCTGCGCACTAGACCGGACTATGCGACCCCTCCGAATATTCAATTATCACAAGCCGACGAACCGAGCCACGAGGTCGACAGAGTCGAACTCGTAGCTCCCTTTATCGAGTTGCCGCGGAGGGAGAGGGATTTGAACCCTCGAGGGGGCGTAAACCCCCAACTGCATTTCCAGTGCCGCGCACTAGACCAGACTATGCGATCCCTCCGAATGTGACCACAGCCCGAATCGGCAAACGCCGGGCGGGATGAAGTTGAAATCGCCCGGGATGACACCCGGGCTACAAAACAAGGATAATGCCCCACGGTGTCTGAGCCCATTTCAACAATCGCATTCGAACAAGCCATGAAATCGGCTCTTGACGAAGCTCGGCTCGCCCTGGTGCACGGTGATGTCCCTGTTGGAGCCGTCCTCCTAGACGACGCCGGCGAGATAGTGACCTCGGACCACAACAGGCGAGAGCAGTTGAATGATCCGACGGCTCACGCAGAGATGCTCGTCCTCTCCGCTCGCGCTCGAGAAATCGGGAGTTGGCGACTCAACGACCACACGCTCGTGGTGACTCTCGAACCGTGTGCGATGTGTGCCGGTGCATCGGTTCTCGCCCGGGTGGGTCGAATGGTCTATGGCGCAGCAGACCTGAAAGCCGGAGCAGTTTGGTCGCTCTACAACATCCCACAAGATCGGCGGCTGAACCACCGGGTTGAAGTTATCCAGGGAGTAATGGCCGACGAGTCCGCTGAGATGCTTGGGACTTATTTCGCCGAACAAAGGATCTAAGTCGCCATCGCTCCGGAGGCGATCATCCTCTTGTCCCAGATGGCATACACGACTCCACCGAACAAGAGAAAGATCCCTATTACCGAGAAGGCCACCGTATATGAGAAGTTCTCTACGAGGCCCCCAAAAAGGGGAGCGCTGAGCAAAAGGGCGACATCGAAGATCGAGGTGAAGATCGACATCGCGGATCCCCTCTCGGACAGTCGCGCTCGATAAACCACCGAGCTAGAGAGAACGGGGAATACGGCACCATGGGCCGAGCCGGAGAGAACCGCGGCGAACACGAACAGAGGCAGGCTGCCGGCTTGACCGAGTATCAACATCGCCAACCCGTAAGCGGTTATAGCGGCAACCACCAGGGGCCGAGCCGGGATACGATCGTAAGTTCGCCCTCCGACGATTCGCGTGAAGGCAGCCGTCAATCCATATACCGCAAAGAAGACTCCCGTCGAACCGACATTGCGATCGGTGACAAAGGTTCGCGTAAATGTAAACACCGTTTCCATCCCGATCGTAAAACTGAGGGTGATCCACCAGATCGGGAGCAAGTTGGTTTGGAGAAAAGCGTGAAAGAATCCACGTCGCGGACTCCGAACCATGATTTCAAGAGTCGGGAGCTTACGGACGACAAACCAAGAGGTCAGCCCGGCCATGGCCGAAGCAAGAAATAGGGCGTCGAATCCTATGAGATCAATGACAATGTCGCCCAGTACGCCCGCCACAGCAAGGGGAACAAGACCCGACAGGCCGTAGATGGCCAACCCCTGGGTTCGCCTTGCTTCGGGGATGGCATCGGCGGCGTAGGTCAGGATCGCCGTGAATAAACCGATCTGAACAACACGGTGCGCCAGAAAGATGATCCAGAGAAGCGGTCCCCAAACGGTGGTGACGGTGAGAGCCATCACCAAGGCCACGTTGAGCAATCCTGCGTAGAGAAGGATGGTGCGACGATGGGTCAGATCGAGCAGACGTCCGAACGCCGGTCGCAATGCGAGAGCCGTAATCGCCGAAGCCGCGTAAAGGACCCCAAAGGTGCCCTCGCTGATCCCAAGGCCCTCCAGGTAGCCAGGGAAATGGACCATCAGCATGAACGACAGCTCTTGGAAGACCGCCGCAGCAAACAGCTTTGGGAAGGTAGGACCGAACGAGGAGAACATCAGCGGAGCGACGCTAACTGAAACACGACCCTTTCGCTCCGGAATACGGCACGCCCCTACCGTTTGACGGACCCGCCTTTCGGGTAGGGCCCAAGTACAACAACATCAGGCGAGAAGGGACCGATATGGGCAAGAGGAAACGACGCAAACGTATTGAGAAAATACTCCGCGACGGAGATGGGATAGTCATCGACGATATCGTACTTGCCGGTGTTGGAACGCTGGCGAAGGCCGCCAAGAAAGATCGCCAAAAGACCTTCACGAAAGCTGTCGAGAGAGGACACCGAGCGATTGAGCTCGATGTCGAGGCGCTCAATAGCCTCGTCTTTCCGGTTGGTGAAAGCCGCCGGGCCAGCGAGCCTGTGATCTCCTATAGCCCGCATGGCGGGGGTTGGTTCAGAATCGAGATAAACGGGACCGTTGTCGAGCGCGTCAAAGGCGAGGAGGCTTCCGCCGCGAGAGCAGGCGAGCTCCTCGAGTCATATGCAGCTCTGAGCGGAAAGACCAACCCGGAAAAGACCGGTGTCATCCCAACCGGTGGGGGTTGGTACGAGATCGTTGTCAGTGGTGTCCCAGTGGACAAGGTTCAAGGACGTGATCTTGCAGACCAGCGGTTAGCCGAGATCGAGGGTCTCAATCGCACCGGTTGAAAAGGGCGAGGCGGAATGCGATCGTGCACCCCGCCGTCGAGGAGCAAGACCACCGTCATCGCTGGACGCCAACTCGGACCAGGCGCTCCTGCGGCACCCGGAGCAATCCACCTAGGGCTGCTTCCTTCCGGACCTGACCCGGTTTGGTGGCGTTCCGCCGCGCAGGACCCGATCGTCAACATCGCTTTTCCAACGACAGGGCGTTAGCCCCGGTGGCCCGCACCCCTCGGGCGGGGAACTCGGCTCCGCATGAAGAGGGTTTCGGATACAGGGCACCCCTAGCGCCCCACCTAGCACGACCAGCTAGAGGATACAGAGGGCCTCTCCGGTACGAGAAGCTGTCTCTCCAAAGAGGTTCAAATCTTTACCGAGACCCCTTCAAAGACGCAGCGGATCGGCTGCTGATAGCGCAGTCCGTTCTTTTCGTCGTGGCGATGGAACTCTGGAGGTTCCACTTTTACCAAGACGTCGTATTTCCCTGCAGACGGGACCTTGACATTGGCCCCGTAGTGGTACAGCCACGGATGCCACAACATCGGCAAGGTTCCGACAAAAACCTCATTTCCGGTGTCGGACTGGGTCAAGGTCACTTCGACCTCTAATCCAGGGATGAAGCGGTTATCGGCCCCATCTCGCACCGAGATCTCCACGTGAATGTTCTCGGTTTCAGGTTCGGTCCAAACCAGTTCGCCATTGCGCATCTTGTACATGCCCTCGGCCTTCTCGATTGCGTAGGCAACGATTACATCTTCAACCGGTTGCTCACCCCCAGCATCGGCCACGGTGTTGGCCATGTGATTGAGGGCCGTCACGTAGGCATCTCCTTGGGCCTGAGCCATTCGGTGCTGATGTGGCGCAGCCTCTTCCGATGCTTTGGTCGGTGGTGTACGCGCTTCAATATCTGACATAGTTTCTCCTCTGCTGTTGACCTTCAATCCGATTCCCTGTCGACGGATCGCTGCAAACCACTACGACCCCCAACTAAGCGAACCTCTGCCGCAGCCCGTGTAGGTAGTCGGCAATGCGCTGCCGTCGTTTCGCACCATGCGAAGGGTGAAAGAAGTACCAACCGGCCGCTCCTGCCGAAGCCGCCGCGAGGCGCGACCCCCTGCCCCGCTTACCCTGATTCGGAGCCTTCTCCAGGCTATCCATAATATCGGTCAGCCAGACAGTCGCTTCTTCCATCTGATCGCGTGCTGTCTCGACCACTCGCTGTGCGCCCTCACGCATCGGATCTGTGATGTCGTCAACGTCAATGTGGTCGTCGAGCCATTGCGACATTTGGCTTGCCAGGTCTCTGGCGTCGGCGATCAGCCGGGCGCCAGTTGATGATTTGCGGGACATATGTTGATTCCGTTTTCTCGTTGGACGGTGTCGACTTCAGGCCTTGAGCGGATTCCTGACGTCTGGCTACGGACACGCGACAAATCGCACACCCACAATCTTCGGGGGCGACTTCAGTGAATCCGATCCCAACGTCTGTCAGCAAACGGGCCAGGTCTTCCATCCGCCCATATTTCCCCGCGCCATCTCCGTTGAAACCTTGACAGTAGAGTCATTCAACTTTTCGTAGCTTGACTCCATAAACGAAGCCAAAAAGCCCCATCCGCCAAACCTCTTCGAGAGCCAGCCCTTTCGCGGAGAACAGAATCTCAGGCGGCGGTAGAGAATCGAGCGACCGGTGCAAATACCAATACTCCTTTGGAGCCCCTGCAAATACCAGTCCAATCAGGGGGAGCGTTATGGCGGTTGCGAAACGATGCAGGGCACGCAAGAAAGCGTTGCTGGGTCGGGCCAGGTCGACAATTACAGCCACCTTTCCCGGGCGCATGACCCGGCGGACCTCGGCCAGTGTCTCTTCCACCGAGGTCAAGTTGCGAAAGACGAACCCACTGAACACCCCGTCGACGCTCTCGTCTCTCATAGGCAATTTCTCCCCCACCGCGACTACCCGGCTCGTCACCGGGCTGATGACCAGCATCTCGACGACAGGGTCCAGTCCAATTACTGTGCGACCTTCAAAGTCGGTGTCGCCCGTCCCACTGCCCAAATCCAGCACCGTGCCATCAGATAGCTTCCTCACCCCGCTGCCACGCCATTTCTGCTCCTGTCCGAAAGACAGGACTCGATTGATCAGATCGTATCGGGCCGCAATCTTGGCGAAGATCGGGTCGGTTACCTCGCTCACGCGTGGATGGCGTCGAACCCGGTGTACCGACGAAGGGCTTCAGGAATAAGGACCGAGCCATCGGGCTGCTGGTGATTTTCCAGAATGGCAAGAATGGTTCGGCCGATTGCACAGGCGGTTCCATTCAAAGTGTGGACAGGGAGATTGCCGGTCTCCCCTCGCATCCTGATCTTCAGTCGCCGTGCCTGATAGTCGGTTGTGTTCGAGCACGAGGTGATCTCTCTGAAGTTCTGCTCCCCCGGGAACCAGGCCTCGATGTCGTATTTCTTGACGGCCGACGCACCCAGGTCCCCTGCAGCCACGTTGACTACCCGGTATGGCAACTCCAGCTCTTTGACCAGAGACTCCTCCACATCGAGGAGTCGATCGTGTTCTGACGCCGAATCCTCCGGATTGATGAACACAAACATTTCTACCTTGTCGAATTGATGTACCCGGAAGATGCCGGCCGTATCCTTGCCGTAGGTGCCGGCCTCGCGTCGGAAACAGGTCGAAAACCCCGCATATCTGATCGGTAACTCCTCCGGGTCGAAGATCTCATCGGAGTGGTACGCCGCCATCGGCACTTCGGAGGTACCCACCAAGAAAAGCTCGTCTTTGGGTATTTCGTAGACTTGCTCCCTTGCTTCGGGGAAGAACCCGGTGCCCTCGAGAGCTTGCTCCCGCACCAGAACCGGTGGAATCATCGGGACAAACCCGGCTTCCACGAGGTGGTCCATCGCCCAGCGAACCAGGCTGAATTCGAGAAGTGCTCCCTGGCCCTTCAAGTAGCCGAATCGGCTGCCTGAGACCTTTGCTCCGCGAACCGTGTCGATGATGCCAAGCGACTCGCCGATAGAGGCGTGGTCACTCCCCTCAGTGTCGGCGTCGCCGACCCGTCGTATTTCGACATTGTCCTCGTCTGTGAAGCCGTCAGCGGCGTCAACGGCCACGAGATTCGGCACTTCCAGGAGCTTGCGGTACAGCGACTCTTGGATCTCATCGACGGTGGCCGTCGCCTCTTTGACGCGTGCGGACAGGTCGGCGACCGCGGCAATCGCAGCCTCCTTGCCCGGACCCTGCAATGACGCTATCTCCCTGCCCGCCTCTTTCTGCTCTGCTCTCAAATTCTCGGCGACCTGCCGATGCGCCCTGAATTCGCTGTCCAACTCGATGAGAGCGTCCAAATCCAATTTTGAACCGCGGCGCCGTAAGGCATCCCTAACTAGGTCGGGGTCGTCACGAAGCAGCTTGGGGTCAATCATTGAAGGGCGATGGTAATGAGAATCCGCACGGTTGACGCGGCCCGGCGTTAGCTATTGACCTCGAAGATGACGCGTACTTCGTTGTCTTTAAAATTGGCGTCGATGTCGCGCACGGTGATCACAGCCGAAACTTCGTAGATCTCTCCCCCAATGACGGGAACCGGGTCAAATTCAATGGTGGTTTGGGCCTGCGGCTCGAGTGGGTCGATGGTGACGGTGAATGTCACTGGCTCCCCTGCACCCGCCACGGTCAGCACCAACTCTTCTGACATCGAAATGATATTGCCGACGTTCGAGATGATGACGGAGAATGTCGCAGATTCAGTCGCCGGCATCACCACGACCTCGTCCGGATTCAATTGCCAGTCGGGCTCGGCAACGATCATGCTCACTGCAAGGCCGGGACGTAGCCCGATGCCGTTGTTTTCCGAACGTGCGGCCCTTGCATAAGCTCGGCCGAGGTCCACGGCCTCTCCGCCGGCTGGTGTCAGCATCACCTCGCGCAGTGGCCGTACCGGATCCCGGACGTCGAGACGCTCCAGTTCGCTGATGAGGTCGGCAAACAGCTCGTCTCCGGCCCGCAGTGCAACGATTGCCTCGGCAATGGCATTGGTGGGTTGGCTGGATTCGGTGTCGTCGGCGGCCAAAAGGACACCTGATCCAAATTGTGCGACGCCAAGGGCCCATTGCTGCAATGCCACTCGATATAGCGATCTGACTGCGAACAACTCTTCAGAGGGCGGTTCCTCCTCGACCAACTCGAGACCAAGAGCGATTTCGGCCCGAAGATCGTCAATGACGGTCACCAATTCGGGCCTGTCGATTCGGGAGAGGCGGGACACCACGTCGCGAAGAGCATCTCCGCCAAGTGCCAATTGCTCAGACTGGTCCGAAATCCTTTCGAGATATTCGATCTCGACTCTGGTATCGCTCCCGGCGCTCGATATTCCCAGAGCGACCAACGCCATTCCAACAAGAACGATCGGAACCCCCCAGCGCAGGGACCTCCGTCGTTGTTTTGGGGGGTCGAAAACCATTAGGGCGAGGGTAGATAGCAGATGAACCCAGCGGTAACCGTTTTGACTCCTCGAGCACCTCGACCAGCCCGAATATTCGATCTACGGCGGAGCCGCGGCTGCACTCCGGCCTGGTCTCAGTTGATTTGCGACCCCGACTTCACCTCGTAGAGAGGTACTGGCTCGGGAAATCCCTTCAGTGCGATGGCACCCATTGCGACGAAGTTGATGCCGGTTCCGATTGCGAGGTCTCGAACCGTGCCAGATGCCAGGGTCTGGCCCCCGCGGGCGTGGGCACAGACACGGGCTGCCAGGTTTACCGACGCCCCGAAAAGATCGTCACTGTCCTCAACTGGTTCGCCGACAGTGAGCCCAATCTTGACGGCGAGTCCCGGGCCTGACGGATTTTCTGCCGAAGCACGTTCATGTATGGCGACCGAGGACTCGACCGCCCTGAGCACGGAATTGAAACTGGCAAAGACCCCGTCTCCGGTGTGCTTGACAATCCGACCCCCGAATTTCTCAAAGGACTGACCCACAATCGAGTCATGCCTTCTCACTAGCTCTACCGCGGCCTTGTCGCCCTGGTTGGTGCTCACCGCTGTTGACCCCTCGATGTCGGTGAACATGATGGCTCTTAGAGCCGAGTCCGCCTGCCCTTCGACGGTAACCCTGTCGCCAGAATCGGTCTCGGTGTGGCCCATGAACTGCGCCAAGGTCGGCGCTCCGATCTCGATGATCTCATTCGGCATCAGGCCATGAGCGGCTTTGTGGCATGTGGCTAATGATCCCGAATCGGGCGCCTCAGCGAGGCAGAAAGCCTTCCCTTCCGGGTCCGAAAACCAGTAACTGAGAAAACGAACGCCAAACTCGTCCTGTACCTCCAGGTCGCGCTTGTGCGCCGCCGCCACTTCTTCGGGGGTGGCATCTCCGAGTCCCGGGTGGACATCCATGTAGAGAGGCATGTTTTGATCTAAGCAGATCGACCGAGTCTCTTTCCGGGACCTCTGCCGTCAGCCGGATAGAATGCCCGCCAGTAGCTCGGAATCGATGCTGCCCCCACTCAGGACACAAACGGATGTGCCTCGATCAGACTCGGGCATTGAGCGAGCTGCCGCATAGGCCAAGGCTCCCGAGCCTTCAGCTACAAGACGATGTCGACTCGCCAGGTCACGGATCGCACTTTCGACCTCGGTTTCGCTCACCAGGACCACATCATCGACGACATCTCTGAGCATCGGAACCATCTCGTTCACTATGAGAGGCACACGGGTCCCGTCACATATGGTTTCGCCAGCTTCGACCCATACGCCGTGGCCCACATCGAAGGTCTCGGCCAGGGCCGGGCAAGCTTCCGACTGGACGCCCACAACACGGACTGAGGCCTTCATCGCTTTCAAGACGGACCCCACACCGGATATCAGGCCCCCACCGCCCACGGGGACGTAAACGGATTCGACATTCGCCAGATCCTCCAAGATCTCCAGCCCGATGGTTCCAGAGCCCGCAATCATTTCCGGCTCGCCCCAGGGATTGAGATAGGTATATGGATCGGCTCTCCACTTTTGATCCAGCATGTATGAGAACAGCTCTCCGCTGCTCACTTTCACCGGTTGAACCCCGTACCGCTGGATCGCAGCGAGCTTGGCCACCGGGATCGACTCCGGGAGGATCGTCCTGGCTTTCACACCAAACATTTTCGCCACGTAGCCGAGCGCCTGCGCTGTGTTTCCTGCACTGGTGGTGACCAATCCCCGCTCACGTTGGTTCGGAGTCAGTTGGGTAGCCCAGTTGTAGACACCCCGAATTTTGAATGAACCAATCGGTTGCAGCACCTCGGGCTTGAGCCAGACCCCCGCGTCTGCTTGGAGAAGAGGGGTTCGAATGGCGACTCCTTCAACTCGAAGAGCCGCCCCGCGGACGGCGTCAAGCGAGGGTCCTGAGATCGGACCTCCTCCCCATGAAGGTGTCTGCCTACTCAAAATATGACCTCTTTGGTCAGAACGCTGGTCGTGAACCACCGTAGGGGAGTTGGGCCTCTCCATGTCTCGTTGCCATACACGGCGACGTCGCTGCTGGGAGCCGAAGCTACCTGCGCCCGACCGTCCCATGCTCGAGTCAGCGGCGCCCTGAGGATTCGTTGAGGTCGGCGGCGAACCGAATCAGGGCCTTAAATGCATCCTCGTCGATCTTCTCACTCTCGTAGAAGTCGATCGCGCGCCTGGTGTTGCCGTCAAGACTCGAGTTGAAGATATCCGTAGGATCGTTTATCGAGGCTCCCTTGACGAAAGTGAGCTTCACCTTGTCTTTGTAGGTTTCGCCGGTGCAGATGATCCCGTCATGGGACCACACCGGGACCCCATTCATCGAGTTGGACGGCTTTCGCCACTTCACATCCTCGACCACATCAGGGACTGCCTGTTTTATCAAGTCACGGAGCCGGGCCAGCATTACGCCCCGCCAGTCACCTAACTCTTCGATCGTCGCATCTATGAGCTCAGCCGAAGTCTCGTCTTTCGGACTGCTCTTCGTCATGTACCCCTCCATGTTCACGAGAGCTTTGGTATGCCCTGGTTGGCCGGCCAATACTGCCAGGGATGATCGACAAGGGGACCGCTTGCATCTACCTAAGTAGGATCCCGCAGCCGTTCTGTCACCTCCGAGCCCGAGTCTCGTAACATCCCATGAAGAACGGCCGCCATGGAGGGATTCGCACCATTGACTGTCGATGAGTACCTGAACTCAGTTCCAGAACCACAACAGACCACGCTCAGAGACCTCCGAGCCACGTTGTTGAGCATTCTCCCGGAAGGGGACGAAGGCATCTCTTATGGCGTCCCGGCGATATCGATTGGTGGGAAGGCCGTGGCCGGATATTCCTACGCCAAGCGGCACTGCAGCTACTTCCCTCATTCCGGGTCCGTACTGAACATGATCGATCCGGAGCGACTCGAAGGATACGACTGGTCGAAGGGAACTTTGCGCTTCCCTGTCGATCAGCCGCTAGACGAGGGCCTGGTGCGAGAATTGGTGAAAGTGCGTCTAAAAATGCTGGATGGATAGACAATTGGTGGAGGAGGGGGACTTGAACCTTGCAATCTTGCGATCACAGGAACCTGAATCCGATCACGCCCGCATCCGCCGAGGAGCTTGATCCCGAGATCCGATCAAAGGACCTCCTTTTCTCGATGAGTAGACGAGGGCAGAGCGCAGGAGCTGACGACTTACGTAAGATCAAACGTGAGACCGTGTGTACGGTCGTGCAAACCAAACCGTTGCGTAAGAGGGTGGCACGTGGCGATGTCTGATCCGATCACCGACATCATCGGGGACTATAAAGTTTTTGCGGGGATGCAGCGCGACCGCCTCGCTGCCCGCGGTATCGACATCGCGCCCTACCCGCTGAGCCACCTCGCCGTCCGCGTCGCCGATTGGGACCTGTACGTCCACCAGCGGACGCTCCTCGAGCGCTATGCGAGTGCGAACCGCGAGAACGTCTGGAACGGGCGTCCGATCTCCTTGATCGTGCTGGCCGAGCCGCTCGAGGTCCTCGACGGAACTCCGGTCTCTCGTATCGAGCTCATCCCACCCGTTCACCAGCGTGTCTACCGAATGGGCCTCGAGCACCTCGGCGTCGTCGTGGGTGAGGAGTTCGACGTGTTCTCGCGAGTCCATCGGGCTGCGCTGACTGGGCAGCAGTTCCAGAGTCCCAACGTCGAGCCGTTATATGTGCTGTTCGAAGACTTCACCCACGTGAAGTTCTACCGGCGGTCGTTCTTCGACGTCGTCGAGGACGAGGATGGGCGCTTCGAGGGCTTCACCCACGTTGACGACTGGGTCCCGCAGCAGCTGGTCACCGCTACCGGCCCGAACCCTCTCCCGCGGTGAAGAGAGCTGCGGCCAGCGCTTGATGCAGCGTCTGATCTCTCGGTCGGTCTTGCCTTGGTTCTCGCCTCCGAGCAAAACCCCATGACGGTCGAAACACATGGTGGGCGAGGGGGGACTTGAACCCCCACGATCTTGCGATCACAGGAACCTGAATCCTGCGCGTCTGCCAATTCCGCCACTCGCCCGTGGTGAGGGTTCAAGGGTACCTTTGCGCCCGCCGTTCTGGTAGTCCGCCACAACGGATGGAGTTACGTAACCTGCGGGCTGATGAACCTTGCTCGGAGCTTGGAGCGCAGACTGGAACGCCTGTTGGAGGGCGTGTTCGGACGTGTCTTTTCGGGGCGCCTACATGCTTCGGAGATAGCCGGACGCGTAGCACGCGAAGCAGATCTAACGCGTTTCGAACACGAGTCCGGCCCCGCAACCGCAAATCAGTACACGCTTACTTTCAACCCGGTCGACATCGACAACGAGGACGCTGACCTGGCGGACTCCTTGACTGAGACATTTGCCGAGTACATCATCGAGTCTGGTCTCAGATTGGTCGGGCCCCCAAAGGTCATAGTCCAGACCCGAGAGGACGTTCTGCCAGGGTCATTCCTTTGCCACCCGGAAATCGTGCCCGGGCAGGAAGAGATATGGGCACGGTTGGTTGGAAGCACGGAGTCCTATCCGATCAGACATAATCGGTCGATGATTGGACGCTCCACTGAAACCGATGTCAGCATTCCGGCTGATGATGTGAGTCGCATCCACGCCCTCGTGTGGAGGGCCGAAGGTGCGATATGGATCAAAGATCTGGGATCGGTCAACGGAACCGTCGTCGATGGGAAGGGTGTTGGTCAGACGGGGGTCGAGATCTCTACCGGCTCCACCGTAAGGTTGGGAACTCAGGTATTCCGCTTCCTCCAGGGCGCCGATGCCTGACATCATCCTTGCTCTCCTGCGGATCATCTTCCTGGGTCTGATCTACCTCTTCATATGGCAGGTGGCCAGGGCGATTGGATCTCACGTGGGGATTTCGCTCCGCCGTCCCCGTCGCGACGGCACGCGGCTGCTCATGGTCAAGTCTGAGACACAACAAGGCCTTGAGATCGAAGTCGCGGACGCCAGAGTCCTTGGCCGGTCGGAGGAGGCAGATGTCCTGCTCGACGATCCTTATGCATCCGAGTTCCACATGAGGTTGGTTGCCCAGGAAAACGGCCTGGTGCTGCATGATCTGGGCAGCACCAACGGTACCTACGTCAATGGACGGCGGGTGACTGCACCGACAACACTCCGGAGAGGCGATTCGGTTCAGGTCGGCAAGACTGTCATGGAGGTTAGATAGTGGCATGTAGCTGCTCAGATTCCGGTCGGGGCTATCGACATTCACATCGGCAAACCGCGCGATCGTGGCTACCTTTGAATGTTCAGATGCCATCCCTTCTGAGCCCAAGCGTGGTCATCCCGAAACCAGGGGTCTTGTACCCGTGGCATTCTGGTCGTTTCGCGGTAACCCATCTTTCCGGGCTTTCGTCCCACCTGGGGTCGCCTTGAACGGGTTCAGTTGATGGGATCGGCGCAATGAGATTCGTTTGGGCGTCCGCGACCCATCAGGGAAAAGTCCGCGAGATCAACCAGGATTCGTTGTTCCCGACCAATGACGGCGAGAGCGAACAGCCGGCCACATTGATCGTTGCCGACGGAATGGGTGGGCACGTGGCTGGCGAAGTCGCATCCCGACTGGCGGTAAACGCCGCTGCGTCCTCCGACCTACCCCCAGCAGATCGGATTGCCGCGGGAAATCGAGCGATCAGGGAAGAGGTGGCACGTCAGCCCAACCTCGAAGGTATGGGCACCACCATGACCATGGTGAAGCTCCTCCCTGAAGGAATAGCGCACTTCGCCCATGTCGGGGACAGCCGGGCCTACATGCTCCGCGACGACGATCTGGTCCAGGTGACCGATGACCACACGGTTATCGCCGAATACGTGTCGGCCGGAACCATGACACTGGAGGAAGCGCAGAATCATCCGCAGCGGCACATGATCACCAGGTGTCTCGGTCTCACGCGTTTTGTGAACGTCGACGAGATGCGCGTCGACGTCGAACCGGGTGACCGAATTCTGCTCTGTTCAGATGGTCTCAACTCGATGATCGACGACGAAGCCATCAAGAAAGGTCTGACCGGCGGATCGCCCGAGGAAGCGGCGTGGAATTTGGTCGAGATGGCCAATAAGGCCGGGGGCCAGGACAACATCACTGTGATCGTCGCCGACGTCTACGAGTAGCCATGTCTCGCAACGCCGAGGGCGTCACAATCGTCTTGGCTTCAGTGTTGGCGGCGTTCGGGGTCACTCTGGTGAACTTTGCCGCCGACGGCACCGTTGATGCTCAAACCGGACTCACTTTCCTCGTTTTCGTGATCGCTTTTGGTGGGCTCCACCTCGCCGTCCGTACCTGGATCCCCCGCGCCAACTCGCTGCTGATCGCTCCCATCGCCGCGCTCGCCGCCATTGGATTCCTCGAGATCTACCGCCTCAACCCATCGCGAGCTGGTCTGCAGCGGTGGTGGCTGCTCATCGGTGCCTTGGCGGCCATAGGAGTGATGTATTTCCTCAGCCGTTCCACGACCGAGATCATCAGAAGATATCGAAACATCTTGCTCCTGATCTCAATCGGGATCCTTCTGCCCCCGAACCTCCCCGCTGACTGGGCATTTCCATTGAGGGGCCTCGAAGTCAACGGATCGCGACTCTGGGTCGTTCTCGACATGGGATTCACGTCGCTCCAGTTCCAGCCGGCGGAAATCGCGAAGTTGGGCCTCGTCGCGTATGTCGCCGCCTATCTCGCCGATCACCAACATGCACTGCGACAAGCCCACCGCAAGATTGGGCCGTTTCGATTTCCCGAGCCCCGCCAACTCACACCCCTACTGCTCACCTGGGGTCTGAGCGTCGTCATTTTGATCTCGCAACGAGATCTCGGTGCTTCGCTTCTGTTGTTTGCCAGCTTCGTGTTGCTTCTTTACGCCACGACGGGTTCATCCGGCTACCTGGTGTCCGGCGCCATCCTCACCGGTTTTGCAGGATTTGCCGGTTACACGGCCTTTGACCACGTGCAGCGAAGGGTCGAAGCCTGGTTGCACCCGTTCGAACAATTCGAAGACGCCGGGTATCAGATCGCACAAGGACTGTTCGCATTGGGAAGCGGGAGTCTCTCAGGTGCAGGGCCCGGGTTGGGCCGGCCCGACCTGATCCCGAACGCGTCGACGGACTTCATTTTTGCTGCAGTGGGCGAGGAGTTGGGCTTCGCCGGGACCGTTTCCGTTATAGCCCTGTACGGTCTCGTCCTGGCCGTCGGGCTTGGCATCGCTTTTCGGGCCCGAGACACGTTCCGCAAGCTCCTGGCAGCGGGACTCACCTTTGTCCTTGGTATACAGACGATTCTGATCATCGGGGGCGTTCTGCGCCTGGTCCCCCTTACCGGGATCACCCTTCCGTTCATGTCATATGGCGGCTCCGCGCTGGTGGGCAACCTCATCCTGGTCACGGTCCTGCTCACCATCAGCCATGAGGAAGCGCGATGAACGGCCCGATACGACGCCTGGCGATCGGATTGTTCACTGCGATGTTTGCCATGCTCATGGCGGTGACCTGGTATCAGGTCATCAGAGCGGATGAGCTCAAGAACGACTCCCGAAACGCCCGCCCCGTTCTGAGCGAGCGGAGCAAGGAACGCGGCCTCATCGTCACCAGCGACGGCGTGGTCCTCGCACAATCCGTCGCCGATCCGGACGATCCTCGTTCGTTTGTGAGGACCTATCCGGAGGGACCGGCATTTGCCCATGCGGTCGGTTACTCATCATTTCTTCTCGGCAACTACGCCCTCGAGGACGCATACTCGGCAGAGCTGAGGTCGAGCCGGGATCTGACCATCAGCGACCTTGTCTCTGTCATCCTCGGTCGGGACCTTCGACCTCAGAGCGTGGAGACCACCATCAACGCCGAACTCCAAAAGGCCGCTTATGAAGCTCTCGACGGGAGGATGGGGGCGGTGGTTGCCCTGGATCCGAAGACCGGCGCAGTGTTGGCACTTGTCTCCTCGCCGTCCTTCAACCCCGAGATACTGCTTGAAGAAGACGCACAGGACAACTGGGATGACCTGTTGTCGGATCCCGACGAACCCACGCGGGACCGCGCTACCAGGGAGTTGTTTGCACCGGGATCGACCTTCAAGACGATCGTCACTGCCGCGGCATTGGACACCGGCGTAGCCGGCCCGGAAACGGTTTTTCCCGACCCCGTGGCCTTCGACCTACCCGGATCGAACGCCACCATCTCCAACTTCAGCGGGCGCGTGTGTAACGAGGGAAACAGCATCACCTTGCTGAGTGCATTCGTCGTTTCGTGCAACACGACATTTGCCGACCTTGCCATACGTGTGGGTGCTGAAGATATTGGGATTACTGCCGACGCTCTGGGCTTCAACCGGGATTTTGCTTTTCCATGGACCATTCCACAGGCCGTTTTCGACACCGAGATGCTCGCTCAGGATGCTGCTGCCTTAGGCCAAAGCGGAATCGGGGAACGCAACGTCAGGGCCACGCCGTTACATATGGCAATGGTCGCCGCTGCGATCGCCGCAAACGGCGATGTGTTCAATCCTTTCATGGTTTCAAGAGTCTTCGACGCCGATGGCAACACTGTCGAGTCGACTGAGCCGAGCTCGCTCGGGGTGTCGATGTCGTCGGCTACTGCGTCGATACTGGCCCAAATGATGGAGCGCGTCGTCACTGAAGGCACCGGTCGCTCCGCCGCCGTCCCTGGAGTAAGGGTGGCCGGGAAAACGGGGACTGCCCAGGGTTCTGGGGAGTTTCCCCACCCCTGGTTCATCGGGTTCGCACCGATCGACAATCCGACGATTGCCCTTGCTGTGTTCATCCAGGGGAGCCCCGATCTGGGCGAAACGGCAACCGGTGGATCGGTCGCCGCGCCAATCGCCAGCGAGCTTTTTAGCGTATGGCTCAGCCTAGAACAGTGAATTGGCCCGGGTTCTTCCTACACTTTGACACTTCCGATGGACACTCCTAAAGCTCTCACCGATCGCTACCACGTCACGTCGCATCTGGCGCGTGGTGGGATGGCCGACGTGTATCAGGGCCAGGACACCCTTCTCAACCGCAAGGTCGCCATCAAAGTCCTGCATTCGCAGTTTTCCCAGGACGAAGCATTTGTAAAGAGGTTCAGGCGCGAAGCCCAGGCGGCGGCCAACCTCAGCCACCCCAACATCGTCGGCATCTACGACTGGGGCCAGGCCGAAGGCACCTACTTCATCGTCATGGAATTGGTCGATGGTCGATCGCTGCGCGACGTGCTCAAGTCCGAGGGTGCCCTCCTTCCCCGCCGCGCCACGGAGATCGCATCTGAGGTAGCAGCAGCGCTATCGGTTGCCCACCAGGCGGGTCTCGTCCACCGCGATGTCAAGCCGGGGAACATCCTCCTGGCCAAAGACGGCACGGTGAAGGTCACCGACTTCGGGATTGCACGGGCGTGGGATGACAGCCAGGAGTTGACCCGGACCGGCGCAGTCATCGGAACCGCTACGTACTTCAGCCCTGAGCAGGCTCAAGGCGCCCCGGCCGATGCCCGATCTGACGTCTATTCGCTCGGCATCGTCCTTTACGAGATGCTCACCGGACGACCCCCATTTACCGGTGACTCTCCCATGTCGGTTGCTTTCCAGCACGTTTCTACCGAAGCTCCACCGCCGACCTCGATGAACGCCGACGTTGGGGAGTCCCTTGACAACGTGGTCACCAAGAGTATGCGCAAGGATCCCACGGCTCGGTATCAAACGGCCAACGAGATGCGTTCCGATCTGGTCGGCGTCCTCAGGGGAGAAGCGGTCGGAGCATCGATCGTTCCTGTCGCCGCGGCCTCGGTTGCTGCTGGGAGGGAGGATGCAACCAGAGTCATGGCCGCCACTCCCCCGGCCACCGTCCCGCCTGACGAGGTCTATCGCCAGATCGAGCAGGAACCGCCCTCGCAGCTTCCCTTCATCCTGACTGCTTTCGGGCTCTTCCTGATGCTGGCTGTACTGGTCTTCTTCTTGTTCCAGATGGCCAACGGAAGTCGGAACGACACCGAGCTCATCGAAGTGCCGAACGTTGTTGGCCTCACACAAGAGGTGGCGGTCGCTCGACTCGAGGCGGATGGCTTCGAGACCCGTGTCCTTTTTGAAGCATCTGAAACCGAAGAGACTGGGAATGTCGCCAGGACCAATCCGCAGGGCGGCACGGAAGCAGAGGTTGGCTCTACCGTCGAGTTGTTCATTTCCACCGGCCGGGCGGAAACCCAGGTCCCTCCGCTGATCGGACAGACGTTGGAGAATGCCGAGATCCTCATCGAGAACGCCGACCTGGTGGTGGGCACTATCAGCGAACGGCCTGACGCTGACTTCGCCGACGGAATCGTCATCGAGCAATCTCCTGCGCAAGGTGTCGCAGTCGGTTCCGGAACACCGATCAATCTCGTGGTATCGACGGGGCCGGAGTTGGTCATCGTGCCCGATGTCGTGGAGATGACCGAGCGTGACGCAACCGCCTTGCTTCAGGATCTCGGCCTCAAAGTCACCGTCAACGACGAGTTCTCCTCGGAGATCGACGACGGTCTGGTAATCAGCAGCGACCCCGAAGCGGGTGTCGAGGCCGAATCGGGAGATACCGTGTTGCTGGTGGTGTCGATGGGTCCGCGACCGGTAAAGGTGCCCAACCTGACCGGCCTGTCACCAGACCAAGCAGAGGCCATGCTCACGGACCTCGGGTTGGTTATGAACACCTCGGCGACGACGCAACCCGTAGTGGACCCCGCCCAAGATGGATTGGTGGTATCGCAGTTCCCGACCGTGGACACAACATTGTTCCCTGGTGATGTCGTGACGGTCACGCTGGGCAAGTTCGAGCCACCGCCGACAACCACGACAACCACGACAACATCCACCACGACGCCTCCGTAACCTCCGCGGCAGGCGAGCCAGGCGCGGAGTAGTTTGATGGCCATGTCACCGCAACAGCCCGTCGAGATGATCTTGTTGCGCCAGCTGGCGAGCTATTTGAGCCTGCCCATATGGATGATGGACGCCTCTGGCAACCTTCTCTATTACAACGAACCCGCCGAGGGACTTCTCGGCGTGCGCTTCGATGACGCCGGGCCAATTATTGCGGGAGATCTCGCCGACTTGTTTCGGGCAACGGATTTTGACGGGCAGCCGATACCCGACGAGCAGATGCCGGTGGTACTAGCTCTAACCAATCGACTTCCGGCGCATAAGTCGCTGCGATTCTGTGGGTTCGACGGCGTGTGGCGCGACGTCGAGATCTCGGCGATGCCCATCGAGGGACAGGGGGCCAGATTCCTGGGCGTCTTTGCCACGTTCTGGGAGACGCAGAGTTGAAGGCGCAACTGTGGGGGACGAGAGGCTCGATCGCCTCGGCGGGTCCCGACACCGTTCGCTACGGAGGCGACACATCGTCGGTGGAGATCATCGGGGGCAATGGACGACGTTTGATCCTCGACGCCGGCAGCGGTATCCGGGCCCTGGGCCTGGAGATTCATGGTGCGGAACGTATCGACATCCTCCTCAGCCATCTCCACATGGACCATGTCCAGGGTCTGCCTTTCTTCTCACCGTTGCTCGACCCCGCGAGCGAGGTGCATATCTGGGGACCGATCTCCACGACGCAGAGATTGCGGGAGCGGCTCTCGCGATACCTATCACCTCCGCTGTTCCCGATCCGCGTCAGGGACCTTCCCAACGTTCAGTTCCACGATGTGCCGCCCGGGGAATTCGAGATCCCGCCCTTTCACATAGCTGCAGATCTCATCTGTCATCCCGGATCGACTCTCGGCTATCGGATCACCGAGAACGGGGCTGTGCTCGGATACATCCCCGATCACGAGCCGGCGCTTGGGGTGGAAGACTTTCCGGGTGAAGCCACCTGGACCTCAGGCTTCGCCATCGCCGAGAACGCCGACGTCCTAATCCACGACGCCCAGTACACCGACGCCGAATACGTGGAACGCGTCGGGTGGGGACATATCTCGACTACCCAGTTGGCGCGATTCGCAGACATAGCCAAGGTGAAGCGGTTGGTCACATTTCATCACGACCCGGCCCACACCGACGGGATGCTCGACGCACAACACGCTGGTTTGTCCGCTCTGACGGAAGTGCCGGTCTCGCCAGGAACAGCCAATCTGACTTTTGAGATCTAGGCGCCTGCCGAGTCCTGGAGTCGGTTGATCCGATCCATGATGTCACGGTCGACGATGTCCTCGTATTCAGGGTGCCGCTGAATGTAGGCAGCGAAAAACGGGCATATTGGAGCTACCAGTCCCCCCTGCTTTCGGACATCGTCCAGCGCAAACTCCGCCAGCCGCTGAGCGAGCCCCTGACCTCCGAACTCGGGTAAGACTTCGGTGTGAACAAAGAAGTGGCGACCCCCACGAAGGTGATAAACCGCCAGTCCCGCTTGCTGCCCATCGACCTCGATGACGTAGCGATGCTCGTCAACGTCATCCCTGATCGAGACCTGGGAGTCGTCCACGTTCCTACGATCGGTCACGCCAGCCCTCCGTCCATCTCAGCATCGGCCTGCACGGCAGCCGACATGTCCGAAATCAGCTCAGCGACACAGACGCCGAGTACACCTAGAACCACCCACTGCGTCTCCAAGGACGAAAGAAACCCGATCAAGATCAGGAACGGGATTCCCAGCACCCTGCTGACGATGATGCTTCGGCTCAGGTCCTCCTTGTCGGTCGTCGAAGCCAGTTGGATCAGAGCGAGGGACGCCATGACGCCAACGCTTGCACCCACGAGCAACCAGCGGTCCCCACCCGCCATAGGCCCATGATTGGCGTCGAGAATTGCCAATTCGAGAGCGGCGCCCGTTGCCGCGAGGGCGGCAGCCAGCGGGAGATGGGTGTAGATCCACACCGTGGGGCGCCAGGTCCGACGAACCGACGCCTTGCGCCGTACCACCGAGCCTCTGGCATTGTCGAAGTAGAGCCACCACATCGCAGTAGCCACACCGACTGCAAGGGCAGCGGTGAGTGTGGGTACAAACGCCCACTGGTTATGACCCAGTCCAGCCACGACCGCCGCAATCGACTCTCCAAGAACCAGAATGGTGAAGAGACCAAAGCGCTCGGGCAAGTGGGAGACATCGAGGGGAGCCGCTGCCTGTTCGTGGCGCATCACCCAGGGCGTTGCCAAATCGATCGACAAGGCAATGGCCCAAACGGCGAATCGCGCCTGCTCCGGGACTACAGCTGACAAAGTCCACACGGCTGCCGCCAGACCGAAGCCAGTCAGGTACCCCTTGACCAGCGCCTTTGTCTCCGGCACATGGCGGTACGCCCTCCAATACATGACCAGCAACAGAAGCCGAGAGGTGGCATAGGCATAGGCGAAAGCCGTGGTTGAGCTGGCCGCGTCGAGCGTCAACGACGATGCGAGAACGACGATGGCCACCATCTGTCCCGCCGCAATGAGGCGATACACCAGGTCATCGGTGTCGTAACGGTCCGCGTAATAGGTGTGGCTGGCCCAAAGCCACCACAGCAGCGCAAAGTAGCCGGCAAAGGACGCAAGACCCGGACCGGTCACATCTTCGAGGAGGCGCTCGACCAAAACAGCCACCGCAACAACAAAGGCGAGGTCGTAGAAGAGCTCCAGCCAGGTGGCCGACCTCTTCCCTTCCTCCTCCTTGGTGCGGAGTCTGGGAGGCGAGATTTGAAGGAGGCTCATCGGTTCGGTTCGGTGGTAGAGATGTCACACAATAAGCGCGAGTGTCAAAACTTCGCGTTTCGAACCAGAATGGCTCGACGCTGCGTCATCTCGTTCCGGTGCATATGATCTGTTGGTGAAAGCGACAGGCCCCACGATCGGTGTCTGCAGAGAAGACCGATAATGACCACGACGCGAACTTGCCACCATTTCGACGACCTGACCAGTGTCGCCGAGCCCACATCTGACGTCTGTGAGCGGTGCATTGCTATGGGCGACACATGGGTCCACCTTCGAGCCTGCCTGGGCTGCGGCATGGTCGGATGTTGCGACAACTCCAAGAACCAGCACGCCCGAAAGCACTGGGAGGAACACTCCCACCCCTTGATCAGGTCGATTGAACTCGGGGAAACCTGGCGATACTGCTTCCCGGATCACTTCCTCGTCGAATGACGGAAACCCGACCTGTCATCCTCGCAATAGACGATGAGCCAGAGGTGCTTCGGGCCGTCCAGAGGGACCTTCGCGCCCACTACTCGGATTCCTATCAGATTCTGGGGGCAAATAGCGGCCAGGAAGCTCTCGATACCCTCGAGGAGTTGGCTCTCCGCGGCTCACCCCTGGCTTTGATACTCGCCGATCAGCGAATGCCCCACATCACGGGGGTAGACGTTCTGAGAGGCTCTTTGGAGAAGTTCCCGTCGGCGAAGAAAGCCCTCCTCACTGCCTACGCCGATACGGATGCAGCCATCAGCGCCATCAACGACGTCGGGCTCGACCACTACATCATGAAGCCGTGGGATCCACCCGACGTAAAGCTGTTCCCGATCCTGGATGACCTCCTCGACGACTGGCAAGCAAGTTATAGGCCGGTATTCACCGGAATCCGGGTGATCAGTCAGGAGTGGTCCAAGTCCGCTTTTGAGTTGAAGGCCTTCATGGCGATGAATCAGATCCCCTATCGCTCACTCACTCTGGAAAACGACGACGAAGCCAAACAACTCATGGAGACCGCAGAAGCAGGCCTCGAACAATTGCCAATGGTGCTTTTCCCGGACGGCGTGCCCCTCTTTCGACCAACCACCGATGACATCGCGGCCAGGGCGGGTCTCAAGATCCACGCCAGCGAACCGGCATACGACGTCGCCATAGTCGGTGCGGGTCCCGCAGGCCTGGCGGCAGCGGTCTACGGAGCTTCGGAGGGATTGAAGACATTGCTGATCGAAGCCTCAGCACCCGGCGGGCAGGCCGGCCAGTCGACACTCATCGAGAACTACCTGGGATTTCCCAAAGGCATTAGCGGAGCTGATCTTGCTCGTCGTGCCTACTCGCAGGCGACCCGACTCGGCGCGGAGATCCTCGTCCCCGCCAGGGTCGAACGGGTGGAGCGGAAGGACCCCTTCAAGATCGTGCACTTCGCAGACGGCAGCTCGATCACTGCCAAGGCACTGGTGGTAACGAGCGGCGTTGAATATCGGCGCCTCGATGCCAAGGGTCTGGAGGAGCTCACCGGTGCCGGCGTCTATTACGGGACGTCGAATATCGAAGCCAAACACCATGAGGGGCAGCCGATGTTCGTTGTCGGCGGTGGGAATTCCGCAGGTCAGGCCGCCCTTTTTCTGACTCGATTCAGCGAACACGTCCGCATCATCATCAGGGGTGCCGAGCTCTCCCAGACCATGTCGAAATATCTCATTGACAATATTGTCGCCAATGATTCGGTTGAGATCCTGGCCCGCAGCCAGGTGGTGGAAGCGCGTGGAAACACCCACCTCGGCTCGATCGTTCTCAAAGATCTCGAGGCCGATCAGGACCGGGAGTTGGACGCCGGCGCTCTGTTTATCTTCATAGGGCAAAAGGCGCACTCCGATTGGCTCGAAGGCCTGGTGCAACTCGACGACAGGGGCTTCGTCCTTGCCGGCGCGAGCCTCGGGCCATTGGAGAATTGGAACGTCGACCGCGATCCACTGCCCCTAGAGACGTCGGTGCCAGGGATCTTTGTCGCCGGTGACGTAAGGCACGACTCAATCCGCCGTGTGGCCGGTGCGACCGGGGAAGGCTCGACGGCGATCCGACATGTCCACCAACATCTCGCTTCGCTATGACCACCATCGCCGAGGCGATAAGGACACTTCCCTACTTCGCTGACCTGCCGGAGGAACTGATTCTCAGTGTTTGTGACGGCTCTGAGGAAATCTTGCTCGAACCGGACACGGTCATAATCGAGGAAGGCACCAATTCCGAAGAAATGTACGTTGTCGTTGAAGGGATGCTGGTCGTCACCAAACACACTCCTGCCAAGGAGGTGGAGCTGGCCCGGCTTGGCCCCGGTGAGGTTGTCGGTGAGATGGCACTCCTGGATGGCGCTCCTCGAACGGCCACTGTCACCGCCGTCGAGAAGACGCAATTGATCAAAGTCCCGGTCTCGACATTCGAAGTCTTGCTTCGTGATCCGCGCGTGATCAGACGGATGTTTCGAACGGTGACTTCCCGGTTGCGGGATATCGAAGACACGCTGCGGCACGAAGAACGCATGGCCGCTTTGGGTCGGATGGCAGCCCAGCTGATGCACGAGCTGAACAATCCTGCGGCGGCAGTGGGCCGTAGCACCCAGGAGCTGTCGCGGATTTATGCCGACCTCGGCGCTGAGTCAGGCATCCTGGCGGGCGCCCACACGGCCGGCCTTGAGCTCAACACCCCGGAACCGGGCCAGCCCCTATCGGCTGTCGCCCGAGCCGACGCCGAGGGTCGGCTCGTCCAGTGGCTGACGGCGGAAGGCATCGAAGCGCCCTGGGACCTGGCACCGGCAATGATCGATAGCGGCTGGACTCCGGAATTGCTCGAGGAGGCCAGGTCTGGTGTCGACGACGCACTTGCCGCCCATTTTGTCCGATGGATCGGGCTGCGGGCTGCCGCCGAGCAAGTGATCGGCGAGATCGGAATTGGAGCGCGTCGCATCTCGGAGCTGGTCCGGGTGGTCAAGGACTACTCCTACCTCGACCAAGCCCCAATACAAGAGATCGACCCAACTGAGGGGATATCTGACACCCTCGTACTTCTCAAGTTCAAGCTGCGGGAAATCAATGTGCATCTCGAGTTCGAAGAGGGTCTGGCCAGGGTCGAGGCACCGGGGCGGGACCTGAACCAGGTATGGACGAATCTCATCGACAATGCCGCCGACGCCATGGATGGCATGGGAACCTTGACCATCTCCGCTCGGAACGTACCCAATGCGGTAGTGATCTCTGTGTCCGACACCGGCACCGGTGTACCGCCGGAAGTGGTGGAGCGGATGTTCGACCCGTTTTTCACCACCAAAGAGCCGGGGAAAGGCACGGGACTGGGCCTCCATACCGTTCAGAACATCATCCGCCGGGTCGGAGGTGACATCACGGTTGCCAGTTCTCCTGAGGGCACGACCTTCACGATCTCATTGCCCTCCGTTAAATGACAGCGAATTCGGACAGTCCTCGAACCACCGGTAGTGGTTGACGTTGTCGTTTCGGTCGCGTGCTACCGGTAGTTGGTTGTCATCAAGAAACCCCCGGCGATGCACCCGAGACCGATCAGAAGCAGGAACTGCGGCTGATCGAAAATGAAGCGAATCAGGACGAGAATCACCCCGAGAACCATCAATCCGGTCATCACGGCCACGTACCAAGTGGGGCTGGGCTCATCTGATTTGCGGGCCGCGATCGCGGCTTGAGACTGCGGCGGATTCTTGGGTTTGCGGCGTTTGGACTCTGGCATTCCGAAGCGGAGCGTAGTCAAGTAAAAGCTGCCATGGATCCGAACTACAGGGTTGTAATTCTCCACATCTGTGGATAACCCTGGGGACAAATCATCAGGGACGCCACACCGGCACCATATCTTCACGACAATGCCTCGGGGCAGCCTCGTCCTGCACGTTGACGGCTTTCATGGTCAGCTCAGCCCCACAAATCGTGCACTTGTAGTCCTGGTCGACCGCCTTCACATCGGCGGGGTCGATCTCGGGAGGAGGTGTTGACATCATCCTGATCAACGAGAGCGAGATCCGCCAGATCGCGTATCCGATCGCCACCGCGAGTATGACGTCGATGACGGTATTGCCAGTCACATGAGCATCGTAGACCCGGGCCGTGCGAAGACGGCCCGGGTCACTCAGATGCTTAGGGTCTGGCCGATGCCGCGAAGATGGCGAAGTAGGTGTCGGCGCACGTATTGGGCCCCGGGACGCCATAGTCAGGATTTGAGACGTCGAGCGGCGGGTCATACGAACAACCACCATTGAATGTGGTCAGTTGGCTCCTCAACATTTCCGGGATCACGGACTGATGGGAACGGAAAACCAGATGGATTTCAGCTCGGTCGGAATCGAGCAAAGACGTCTCCGTCAGGCTTACTCCGACTGCTCCGAACTCTGTGTAAGGGAACCCGCGAAGAGTCGTGCCCTCGGCTAACGACGCCGAGTGTGTCAACACACCGTTGCCACCGACCACCGTTCCTCCGCCAAAGCCAATGGCCAACCCGGTATCACCCTCGGGATCGAAAAGGTCGACCTCACCGCATGCATAGGGTGTGGCACATCCCTCTGGTGTGTTCCACACAACCCACCACATCGTGTAGACACCGGCGGGGGCCGATGCATGGACTCGGGCGCGGACATCGTCTCCGGTCCGCTCCAATTCGGCGGTCCCCACATCAGTGAGGTCGGCAAATGCGAGCAGGTCATTCGCCTGCCTGCCGGCATCTGCCGACACAGGGATCGCTGCAACGGCCAAAAGAACGGCCACTACTACGAGCAAGTTGATTCTTTTCATTGAGATTCTCTCTCCTTCATGTTGGTCTTCTGAGGTTTCTGATTTAGTTCGGTCGTTCGACCGAATATCACACGTCCATAGCCTCTCTCCTCTGTTGGTCGGGTTCTAGATCAGCTGAGCTATGCGCTCAGCAGCACGCTCGGCGCCGTCGATCTCAACTGACACATAGTCGGTCACTTTGCCGGTCTCGGCAACGATGGCGTCTGCAATAGCCTCCGGATCGCTGCTGGCATAGTCCATGTAGCGGCCAGCTCCATATCGGTCGAGACGATGACGCACGTGGAAGTTCTGTTCGAAGTGGTTTCGCAGGGGAAAATACAGGAACGGTCGTCTCGCAGCGGTCAATTCCATACATGTCGTCAGGCCCCCTTGGACAACTGCGAGATCGCAAACTGAGAGATGCCTGTATAGCTCCGGCACGTAGCCGCGCACGTCGAGACCCGGGTGGGTCGGCAGCGACGTCGGATCAATTCTCGGGCCTGCCACCACGATCATCCTTAGCTCAGGCATCCGCACCTTGGCCAATGGATACGCGGCGATGATCTTTTCGAGCAGGGCACGGCCAACACCCGATCCACCAACAGTCACGATCACAATCTTCTCGTCGGGCGGGTAACCAAGACCCTCCCTGATCCCCGGTAGATCCCTCTCAGACGGCGGTGCGAAGCCTGTGATGTAGCCGGGGAACTCGAAGTGCTCTTCGGTCCAATCGCGGATCTTGGGCAAGTCCATCCCGAACGTCTCCGGGACAATGTCGTCAGGTGTGCCAACAAACAGAGCTTGATCGCGAATTCGAGGGAAGCGAGCGATGTGCTCGATCATCTCCGCGTTGTAATCGGCGGCCACATAGGCCTCACGGTCACCACCTGATGGCATCGGCAGGTATCCCACGAAATCGGTAAACCAGACATGTGAGCCTCTCTTCAGCTCGGGGTTCTCGTGCCAGAAGTGGTCGATGTCCCACGCTTCATCGGCGATTATCAGGTCATACAAGCCCTCCTCGACCACCTCCTGGAAAACCATGAAGTTGGCGACAAGGATCTCATCCATCTCGCGGAGCGCTTGGAAAGCGTGGAGGTCGTGTTCGCTGGTCTGCGAAACGAAGTGCTCCGACTCGCTGGCCAACCATTCGCTGGCCGGGTGGATGGTCTCGCCCTCCGCTTCCAGAACCCTGGTGACCGGGTCCTGCGCCAGCCACTCGATCTCCAGATCAGGGCGTAGTGTTTTCAGCTTCTTGGCAACTGCTACATCGCGCCGGGCGTGGCCTAACCCGATCGGAGACGAAACGTACAACGCTTTTTTCCGTCGATTCAGTCCCCTTGTCCAGGTGGCGTGTGTCACAACTTTTCCTTCTATCTTCTTGACGAATTTCGATATGGCCCGATTGACCCGCACCGGTTCACGGGCGAGAGTGAGATGGCCTGCCCCTTCGATCACGACGATCTCACCGTTCGTTTCCTCGCACAGGGCGACGCCTTTTTCCACTGCCTGACAAACGTCCTCGGTCCCGTGGATCACCAGGACCGGCACCTCGACTTCTCGAACCATCGCTTCGAACTCGGCTCGACTCGGCGGGTCGAAGTCCGCTCCTTCTTCGCCAGCAACAAGGACGTCTCCAGTGGACTCGAGGGCCCAGCTCACAGCATCCTCGAACTGCTTGGTGGAGTGGTCCTCGACCAACAACGATCCGAAGAAGAATTCGATCCAGCGTCGATGCTGTTGGGTGATCACATGTCGGTTGAAGAGCTCCCAGCCTTGTGGATCCTCGAGCATCTCGTCAAAGGTTGCGGCTGTGTCCAGCCAGTGCTGTTGTGGCCTTCCCAGGTAGGGCACACCGGGATCAATCGCCACCCAGCCGATCGCCCGGTGAGGGTGAGCATCGATGAGTTCGATGGCCCACCAGTTGGCATGACAGTGCGCAACCAAAACGGCCTTGTCGGTTTCCGTCGCGTCGAGGACCCCAATTGCATCATTCACGTTCTCTGTTCGAGAGTGCAATGTCTTGTCGTTGGGCCGCCCCGACTTGCCGTTACCCCTTCCGTCAAACGTGACGACGCGAAAGTGTCGTGCCAAGTGGGGTATCTGTGCCTTGAAAATGCCCGAGTGTGTGATGGGTGAGGGGGGTATCAACAACAATGTCGTGTCACCATCCCCATGGACCTCGTAGTAGATCTCAACGCCATCTCGGTCGATGACTCCGGCCCAATCCGCTTCCCGAGCCCTCATCTCGACAGGCCTCCAGCAAAATCCCGAAGCACGAGATTGAATGCAACAGGGTCACGAACGTTGGGGAGATGCCCCGATCCGCCCATCGACACCAAGGAGCCACCTCCCAATCTGGCAGCTTCGACGCCAGTGGAATGAGGGTGAATCAGGTCGTCGGTCCCGTGAATCACCAGAAACGGACAAATGAGCCCGGCCAGCATCTCTTCTGTGGTCACACTGCTGGCCGGGCGTTCCTGCCCTTCAGCTTCGAGAAATTCAGGTCCACCCTCGATCGCCCACCTGACGGAGTCCTCGACTGCTTTGGTTGAGTGTGCCTCGTTGAAGCACTGACCGAAGAAGAATTCGGCAAAGTCCTCGAAGTGGTCGTACCAGTATGCGACGTTGTACTTTCCCCAACCCTTCACGTCGGCGGGGTAAGGCTGAAGATATGTCCGGGCAATATCCATTCGTTCGGGCGAAGGTGGGGTCAATGGCAAAGCCGGCCCAATGAATACCAAGCCGGCGACCCGTTCAGGATGCAAAGCTGTGAGCCTCAATCCATATGGTGCGCCAAGTGAGAGGCCGACAACGATCGCCCGGTCAATGCTGCATTCGTCAAGGACAGCCAGCGCGTCTGCTGCGTACGAGTCAGCGGAGTAGCGCTTCGGATCGGTCGAGCGCTCACTCCGTCCGTTGCCGGGCCCGTCATAAGTCACAACCCGGAAATAGCGTGAGAGGTAGGGTACCTGGAACTTCCAGAAGCGGGAGTGGATGATCGTCCAGGTCGGCATGAGCAGGACAGTGACGTCGCCGTCGCCGTCGCCGTCGCCGAAGACTTCGTAGCCCAGGTCCAGACCATCGCGATTCACAAATCCTTGGACGTCGGGCTCGCGCGCTCTCATTAGATCCCGGCCTCCTCCCGGGACCGGATTACGGTGCCGATCTTGCGCAACGCCGCCACGACCGGTAGGTCGTTCGCAGACACTCCGAGCAGCAGATAGGCCTCGGCACCGATGAACATCATTCCGGTCAAGGCGCCGATATCTTGGGGTGTGAACGGCCCCAATCGACCCAGCTTCTCTGATGCTCTACTGGCCACTGATACGTGAAGCTCGGACCAGCCTTTTAGTTGACGCCACACCACGTCGGCAATCACCGGGTCAGACCATCCGGCTGCGATCATCTCGTGCAAGACCCGTACATATCCCGATTCGAGGTCCTCATCGAGGTAGTCACATGCCTGTTCCCATTGCTTCCACAAAGGCAATTCCGAATCGAACATCTCCTCCTGTCGGGCCAACAGTTTCTGGTTCTCTCGCTCCAAAACTGCCAGGACCAGGTTCTGCTTGGACCCAAAGTGGTAATGAATCTGGCTGAGCGGCACCCCGGCCTCCACAGCGATTGCGCGTGTGGACAGGCCTGAATATCCCTCGTCGATCATTGCCCTCTTCGCTGCCGAAAGTATCGAGCGTGCGGTGTCGCTGCGTTCCGTTTCCACTGCCATCGGTTGGGCTTCTCTCTTTCGCGCTTGTCGGTCGTTCGACCGAACGAATATACGTCGCTCGAACGCCGCTTGTCAAGAGTTTTTCTCGAGCTAACAACAGGGGTGGCTCGCGATAAGATCCACCGGTGGATTACAAACTCGAAGTGATGATGATCCCGGTCTCTAACGTAGATCGAGCCAAGGACTTCTACCTGCAACTCGGCTTCCGTCTCGATGTGGACGACCAGCCCAATGAAGACTTTCGGGTAGTACAAATGACTCCACCTGGATCTGCGTGCTCCATCATTTTTGGTGTTGGCATGACCGGGGCGGCCCCCGGATCGGCTCAAGGAACGCTCCTCGTTGTGTCAGATATCGAGGCTGCCCACCGGGAACTGTCAGGATTGGGATTGGACCTGGGCTCGATCCATCACTACGCAGAAGGCGAAGAGGTCAATGGGCCTGACCCGGATCGGCAGGACTACAACTCCTTTGCTCGTTTCAGCGATCCAGACGGGAACACCTGGGGGCTTCAAGAAGTGGAATACGGCTCCTAACCCAACTCGGGGCGTGCTGCCACCGCCTCAACGGAGTACCCATCCAACTGCTAACCCAAGCTCGGGGACTCTGCCCTGACCAGCGAATCGATGGCTTCGAACCGCCCCTCGTCGTTCTCCACGATTCGTGTAACCCGCTCTGCTTTGACAACTTCGAGAGGGCTCAGTGCTGGCGCAATGGTCTCCGGCGATTGAAGGATCGCGAAGTCCTGGGGACCGCCGTAGCCGTCGGCGAGATTGGTGAGATCGTGGCCGACGATCAACACTGTCCCACCGGGCGCCACGGCCGACGCAGCCTTCGAGGTCAGCGACCGCCGCTGGTCGGGTGGGAGGTGGACGTAGAAATCGATAACGAGATCGAACGTCGCCGCAGCCGGCTCATATTCATTCAGGTCAGCAACAACCCAATCAACCGCGGTGCCTCGGGCCACTGCCATTTCGCGGCCTTTGCCAATTCCAGTTTCGGAAAAGTCGACAGCAGTGACATCCCATCCCCTTTCAGCGAGCCAGACCGCGTTGCGTCCTTCCCCGCAACCGAGGTCCACGGCTTTTCCCGGCCCGAGGTCGGAAACTTCGGACACGAGGAATTGATTCGGAGCCGAGGCCCACACGAGATCGCCTCCGGAATAGCGCTCGTTCCATGCTTCTTTGTTCATTGCGACGTTGTCCTCAACATCTTCCTAGTTTGGCTCAGTCGACCGGGTCGAGCGATTCGGACAACCAGGCCACAACGAAGTCGAGATAGCCAACCGGGTATGACACGGGCGGAATCCCACCTCCACAGAACCTCTCTCCAGTCAACCAAACGAGAATGCCGTGACCGGCTTGGGGATACTCCAGGATGAGGTTGTCGTTGCCCTGGTCGGCCAAAAAGTCTCCCAGGACCGCGGCATTCTCCGCTGCCGGATTGCATCTATCTTGGAGTCCAACGGCGGCGAGGACTGATTCGTCAAACTTTGCGAGTGCCGTCAAGAGTGTGAAGTCAACTCGTTCCATGAATTCGACAGTTTCAGGTGAACCCGGCTCGGTGACCATGCCAGCGGTCGGAAGCAGGCCGATGCCGACGGCGGCCTGATACCACGACTCGTCTGAGACGGCTTCGATAGCATCCAATACTCGGCTTCGATCCGACCCGGTTCGGTAGTAATCATTGATCGCCTGCCGAAGACTGATGGCCTGCTCCACCTCGGTGGCGTCAAAACCTTTGCCACGGAGGGTCCAGCCATTCTCGTAGAACAGCGTGTCACCAAACTGGACTCCGGGAGAGACGAGAACAAGCGCTGCAGGACTGACCTGCTCCGCGGCGAGTGGGGCGATCCAGGCGCCTTCGCTGGACCCCCAAAGGATGATTTTGTCGGGATCGACGTCACCGCGTTCTCCCAGGAATCCAGCCCATGCCACAACGTCCGTGGCCAGTTCCTCGAACGAGTCCCGGGGTGACCCTCCGGTTGAGGCACCAGAGCCGCGCTTGTCCCACGTGACCGTTACATAACCTCGCCGCGCGAGGAGGTCGGCGATGGGGCGCGATGTGCTCCTCCGCTCGGGGCCAGCACCGTGGACGAACAGCACGGCCGGGAAGGGGCCGTCGCCGCGCGGAACCAGAATCGTGCCTTCCAGTTGGACTTCGTCGTTGGTGACCGTGACCGTCTCCGAACGATATGCCATGGTGGCGTCGTAACCGACGAGTGCCAGCATCCCCAACGAAGCGAAGACCATGGTGGCGGTCCGCCACATGGCCGCTCGGCCCTGATATCGAAGGACGCCAAACATCGCCACTGCGAGAGACAACGCTGCAAGACCCATTGAGAAGATATGGATGGGGACCACGCCCAAGGGCGTATTCCGGACCGCCACGATCAACCCCGCGAATAGGAGGAGGGTCGACGGCGCCCAGAAGTAGCGAGCGGTCTTGAGGACCCAGCGTCGTCCAGCCCACCTTCCCATAAGCACAAGAAGGAGAAAGCCACCTGCACCGGAGGCCAAACCGACAAAACCGCTAGCGCTGCGAGTCGAGACCAGTATGCCCACCAAGGCGGCGACCAGCAGCCACCCGATTACTTTGAAGATGTTTGAGATTATCGATCGGAAGTTCATTCGACTCCGAGTTGTCACTAATCCCAAGCCCGTCGCATCTTACGCCGCCCGGACTGGCTGACCAATATGACACGACGTGTAATAGCCCCCTGCACCCTTAGTTGTGCTGTGGCCTTCCGGGGGTACGGTGCTCACTATGGCCGAGATGTTGGTACCCATATTCAGAGTCAAAGATGGTGTCGAGACCGCAAAGTGGTATGCCCGACTCGGTTTCGATGTCGTTGGTGAACATAGGTTTGCACCCGGTTTTCCCTTGTTCCTCTTCCTGGAACGCCAAGGAATCCGGTTGTACCTATCAGAGCACGAAGGCGACGCGACACCGAATACGCTCGTGTATTTCTGGGTCGACGATGTCGATGCTGTCGCGATCGAGTTCGGAGCTCAGATTCACGAGGAGCCGTGGGCCCGTGAAATCACACTGACTGATCCCGATGGCAACAGGCTACGGGTGGGCACCGCAAGAGGGTAAGTGTGGTTTAGACATGGACGACTTTCCTCTCACGGGTCGTCGAATCCAAATGCTGGACTACGTGGCGGGCATCCCGTGCGACGCCTGTCAGGGTCTCCGACCACACCGAATGGAGGAAGTTGAGCCCACAGAAGTAGAATCCTGGTTGGTCGGCGACGATCCCCCGTTCATGTCTGGGCCGACCTTCTTCATCGAATACGGGAAGTTCGACCCAAGAGAAGCCTGAAGAAAAGCCGGTGCACCAGATCACGTTGGCCACATCCAACACCTGGCCGTCTTCGATCTTTGGCTTGCCCTCGGCCACACCGACGACCCGACCTACCCGCTCGGAGACTGCCGCGAGGTCCTTAGGTTTGACTCTGACCAGGGGTGTAGCCATCCCCAGGAACTTCGGTCGCACCTTCCGGCCGATGGGTGTCGAGGTATTGAGGATCTCGACCATCACGAAACGGATCGCCCTCACCCCCACGTTGCGACCAAACCAGGGTTCGATGCGAAATGGGATGTGTGACGACTCCTTGCCGGCTATGTAGGTTTGGTGGCGCTCGGCGATTTCCATCCCAATGTCTGCCCCGGAGTTTCCCATCCCCACGATCAGCACAGGCCCGTCCTGGAGTTGCGACAGGTTTTTGTATTTGCTCGAGTGCAGTTGGACGATGTCAGGTTTGAGGTCAGGAGCAAAAGCCGGGACTCTAGGGATCTGATAGTCAGCCATGGCAACGACCACATTGTCTGTTCGAAGCGTGGGCCCATTGGTCTCAACGGCGTATCCCGCACCGTCGTGGCTCAACCTGGAGACCCTTACACCGAGGTGGACTTCGAGTTCGTTGGTTTCGGCGTACCTCTCCAGATAGTCGGCGACGGCATCTTTGCCCACGAATGCATCGCCACGCCCGGGGAACTTCATCCCAGGCAATCCCAGATACCGGGCAGGCGTGAACACAAGGAGCGAGTCCCAGCGGTTCCGCCAGGCGTCTCCGACCCGCTGGTTGGCGTCGAGAATCACAAAGTCCCGACCCTTCTTTCGAAGCTCGTACCCGACAGTCAGTCCGGTCTGCCCGCCGCCAATCACGATGGTCTCTATGTAGTCACCGTCGTTGAGTTTTCTCATCGTCGTTCCTCCTCAGGACACTCTCCCTTGGGAACGTACGAGTCGGAGCGAAGGCTCGCATCGCTTGAACCACCCATTTTTGGCTGGTGGTCTGAGTGGGTAGAACTACCCAATCGGATCAAACAACGTCGTTTCTTATGGCTTGGGCTGTCGCTGCGGATCTAGTGCTGACACCGAGCTTGGTGAAGATGTTGGACACGTGACGGTCAATCGTTCGCTCGCTCAACACGAGATCCTCGGCAATGGCGCGGTTCGTGGCACCTGAGGCAAGTTTGGCCAAAACCTCCACCTCGCGTTCGGTCAAGCCGAAAGGGCGGGGCTGGACGTCGGGAGCCGAAAGCCAATCGACAGCCAAGGCGTCGGGGGTGGCACCAAGGGCGACAAATCCACCCTTCGCCGCCTGAAGTTGAATCTGGGCACCTTCCTCGTCTCCCATCACGAGAAGGGCCTGGCCCAGGTGCTTCCGCGTAAGTGCCAATTCGTACGGCATCCCGACCTCCTGCCAGATCTCCATAGCCTTGCGGAGACTCGAGGCGGCTTCCACCGGTTTCGAAAGCGCCAGGAAAAGTACGCCAGCCGCCTGCGCGGCCCAACCGAGGTGAACCTCGATACGAGTTTGCTCGGCGATGGCCGCCAGCTCGCCGATCGCTCTCGACGCATCGTCGAGATACCCGGTTTCGACCATCACACGAACAAAACCGGGCAGTAACCGGACACGGTCAAGTAGATCCGTGCTCTCTAACAAGGCGCGCCTGATCGAAGCCACAGCGGCGTCTTCGTTACCTTGAGAGAGGCGCAGACAAGCCAGGCCAGGTTGTGGCTCCCCTCCCTTTAGCGCAACCTGCTCGAAGGCCTGTTCGGCCAGCCCGAACTCGCCACGCAGCCGGTAGACCTCAGCCTGTTGATAGTGGGCCTGGGCGGCAACACTGCCACGGGCAACATTCTCATGCGATCGCTGGGCCGCCGTCAGCGCACTATTCCACTCCCCCTGGAGCCGGAGAATCTCGGAGCGATGAGCGAGGCACTGATCGGTGAAGGCGACCAGGTCGGGTTGGCATCCACACCACTCGACAAGCAAGTCGGTCCAGTCGGCCGCGCGACGAACTTCATGGGCTTCGTAACACCCCTCGAGGACGGCGCAGTAGACGAGCCCGGTCACCATCGGCGAGCAGTCACCCGCTCTTACCGAGAGCATCACCTCGTCCAAAAGACGAAAGGCCGTGGCAGTTTGGCCGAGGTGGAGCAACGCCCGGGCCTGGGTCTGCGCAGCCAGAGCTTCCAGATTTCGATCCATGAACTGTCTCCCGATGGCGGCGGCCTCAGCAGCGACCGACACGACCTGTTCCAATTCATGGGACATCACGTGGCGGAGTGCCTGAGGCATCAAGAGATAACCGTGTGCAACTGACGGCTCCGCTGTCGATTCGAGGAGTCGCTGCCCCCGCTCCACCCAACCACTGGCATCCGCAAACTTCCCCCGACTGGCGAGATTCGACGCAGTCCACAATGCGACGCGTGCCGCCGGCAGTTTTTGGCCCTCACCCATGTAAGCGTGAAACGCCCGCTCCTGGGCGCCCAGCATCTCGCCGACATTGCCCAACATGAATGAAACCATGGCAAGCACCTCGATATCACCGGGCGGGAGCGCGCCACGATCATCGAGCTCCTTGAAGGCGGTATACGCCGCTCGCCATTCACTGGCCAGATACGCCGCCCGAGCTTGTTCCAGTGAGCCCGTTAGGTCGGCGTTTTCCTGCGAAGTCACGGATTCAGGCTAGGCCGCAGCAACCCTCCTGGGCGAAGAGTATGTTTGGTTGATTCGGATCCTCGAAATAAGGAGGCACAATGCTCTCAGACTATCCGATAGCACCTGCACTGCCGGCAAGCGATATGGGACGCGCCCGAAAGTTCTATGAGGTGATGCTGGGCTTCACCCCCACCGAAGAATCTTCCGATGAGAACGGCCTCAGCTACGAATGCGCCGACGGGACTGGGTTCTTCTTGTACCCGTCTGCATTCGCAGGCACCAACCAAGCAACCGCCGCAGCCTGGGCCGTCCCTGATCTGGATTCAGTGGTGTCCCAGCTCAAAGGCAACGGTGTTGAGTTCCAGGAATACGACATGCCGGGACTTCAGACCCAGAACGGGATCGCCGAACTCCCCGATGGATCGAAGGTGGCCTGGTTCACTGACACCGAAGGCAACATCCTGGCTATCAACCAACTTTTAGGTTGAAGGCGGGCGCGGTTCGCGCTAGATCCGCTCGATGATCAATCCGTTGGCCATGCCACCGCCCTCGCACATTGTCTGGAGGCCGTAGCGTCCGCCGCTGCGTTCCAGTTCCCAGACGAGGGTCGTGAGAAGCCGGGCCCCGGAAGCTCCGAGGGGATGACCGAGCGCAATGGCCCCGCCGTTGACATTGGTGCGATCCCACAGCCTCAATGGATCGGATCCCCCATGCTCCATCCTCCAGGCAACGGTCACCGAGGCAAAGGCCTCATTGACTTCGAAGAGATCGATGTCGTCGATGCCCAATCCGGACCGCTCGAGAACCTTCTCAGTCGCCGGAATGGGGCCGGTGAGCATCGTGATCGGATCGACTCCAACCATGGAGAAGTTCACAAAACGGGCCTTGGGTGTGAGCCCCAGTTCGGTGGCTTTGGCCTCTGACATGATCAGCACTGCTGCAGCCCCATCGGAAATCTGCGAAGAGTTCCCCGCAGTGACGACTCCATCGGGCTTGAAGGCAGGCTGCAGGCTGGCGAGTTTCTCCAGCGACGTGTCGGATCGAATTCCTTCGTCCCTGGTGACAGTTTCGACATTGCCATTGTCCCTGGTGATTTCAACGGGGATGATCTGACCCTCGAATCGCCCTTCCTCCGTGGCTTGATTGGCACGTCGGTGCGACTCGAGACTCAGAACATCGAGTTCCTCGCGTGAGATCCCCCACTTGTCTGCGATCATCTCGGCTGAAATACCCTGTGGAACGAGGCCCTGGGCATAACGCTCCAAAACCAGAGGTCCAAAGGGGATACCGGGCCCCTGCTCGGCGGTGATGCCCATCGGGACCCTCGTCATGTGCTCTACACCTGCCGCGATGACGATATCCTGAGCGCCGGCCATAATTGCCTGGGCCGCGAAGTGCGCCGATTGCTGGGACGAGCCACACTGACGATCAATGGTCACCCCGGGCACTTCCTCAGGGAGACCGGCAGCAAGGACTGCGTTGCGCCCTATGTTCCAGGCCTGTTCTCCGGTCTGGGAAACGTTGCCCATGATGACGTCGTCAATGGACATCGGATCGAGGTTGTTCCGCTCGACGATGGCTCGAAGAGGGATGGCAGCAAGGTCGACGGCGTGGATATCCTTGAACACTCCGTTGCGGCGTCCGGTCGGCGTGCGAACTGCGTCCACGATTACTGCGTTGGCCATCTCACTCCTTCGTCTCATCCGCACCAACAAGCGATTGGCGCGGATTGTTCCAGCGGTGGAGACGATGGGATTCGAACCCACGACCCCCGGCTTGCAAAGCCGATGCTCTGCCAGGCTGAGCTACGTCCCCTTGAGTGAGCCCACAGTTTACGGGTTCAACTCACATTCACCATTCGACACGGCAATAGGCCAAGATGCTGCGACAACATATTGACACATGTCGATATGACGCCTAGGGTTCCGGACTCCCGAGTTGCTGGGTATCGGGCAGCCGACCGTCAATCACCACCTCCGGGCTCTGACTGAAACCGGTCTCCTGGTCAGGGATAAGCGTGGGAAGTGGGCCTTTTACGACCTGGCACATCGCTCGATAGCCGACTTGGCGGCTGCTCTAGAACAGTGATCACTACCTGAAAACGCTTCGAGCCGGTAGGACGAAATTGCACGAGTCGGAAAAGTAAACAAGCACCGATTTACAAGCATTTCGTTTCCCCGTGCCCGACAATGTTCTCGTGGAACCGAGCCGCAGCGAGCTTTCGGAGGCAACGGATGAGATTCGCGCCCATGTCGAATCCCTTTTCGAAGCCTTCCTATCTGGCGACCGGCATACCTTGCGCTCCGGACGACTCTCCCACTGGAAGGGCTTCCAGATTCGTAGTACTGCGCTGATTAGTGGAATCGACGAATACATGTTCGAGTTGGAGAAGGCTCTCGGGACTCTGCGTGTCGAGCGCTATGAGTTTCTCGACTTCGAGATCGATGTTTTGGGTGATGTGGCGTTGGTCTTCTACGTCGCACGCGACTGGCTGACACCCGGAGAGGGTCGGCCAGAGACGGTTCTGCTTAGAGCTCTTGATGTCTGCCGAAGAGCCGATGGCCGATGGACCCAGGCCGCATCCAATATCAACTCGGTCGCAGACGACCGGAGCTGAGCGAGGTGGAACCGAGCGGGAGGGGATTTGGCCGGCTCTGGACGGCGGTAGTTGCATCGAATCTCGGGGATGGCCTCGTTCTGGTGGCATTTCCTCTGCTGGCTGCGTCGCTGACCCGAAACCCGGTTGCAGTCGCCGGCCTTTCCGTATCCGCCGGATTGCCGTGGCTCGTTTTCGGGCCTATCTCAGGCGCCATAGTCGACCGCTTCGACCGGCGAAGGCTCATGTGGGTTTTCGATCTCGCACGGGCAACCGTTGTTGGTTCACTCGCGATATTCATCACCGTGGGAGGCGAGTCGTTGCAACTCCTCTACGTTGTGGTCTTTCTGATCGCAACCGGTGAGACCGTGGTCGATACTGCTGCCCAAGCGGTCGTTCCCGCCCTGGTGCCTTCCGACGATTTGGACCGGGCAAACGGAAGGCTGTTTTCGACCCAAACGGTCGCACATCGGTTCATTGGACCGCCGTTCGGTGGCTTCTTTTTCGGAATCGCCGCCACCCTCCCTGTTGCCGCTGACGCCGCCAGTTTTGCAATAGCCGCGGCTGTGATCGCCTCGCTTTCGGGGCGATTCCGACCTGATCCGAATGCGACGATTGCTCCCTCGGGCCTTTGGGTGAGCACATTCGAAGGTCTGCGCTGGCTGTGGCAGAACAGACCGATCAGGGCTTTCGCCACAGGTGCAGCTGTCTTGAATATCGGGATCGTCGCTGGGGAGTCGATACTTGTCCTGCTGGCTCAGGACGAGCTCGGGCTCTCTGGAGCTGGATTCGGCGCGTTGATCGCGGCAAGCGCAGTCGGTTACACCATTGGAGCGGCGGTCACTTCGCGTCTGGTGAGTAGAGCTGACCGATTGACCGTCGTGGTAGCCAGCGTGGTACTGATCTCGGTTGCTTCTGCCGCAATAGGACTGGCTTCGCACTGGTCAGTGGCCGCCGCGGGTCTCGGTGCGATCGGTATGGCAGGCGGCCTATGGGATGTGATCGCTGTCTCGTATCGACAGTCGGCTGTGCCGGATCGACTGCTCGGTCGGATCATGGCCGCCTACAGATTCGTGGCATACGGGGCATATCCGGTCGGGGCATTGTTGGGCGGCCTAAGCGCCCGGCTTGCCGGCAACCGGGCTCCGTTCTTTTTGGGCGCCGTAGTCGTGATCACAATGATCCCCTATCTCATCGCCGCCCTCAGATCAGTCGAACTGAATCCGGCCAAAGTGAGTTCCTAGGGTGGATTCGACACGCCACAGGTATTCTGGAGCCGGAATGCTCGCCTTCAGGACTCTGCTGGAAACTGCCGACATGACATTTGGACGCGTGCTGTGCTCGGTGTCGGAGCCAAAACTCAGCGACGAGGAGGAAGAGCCGGCGTTTTCGGTCTCATTCCCCACGTCGGGGACCTATGTCCGTCACATCGGCAGCGCCCGCGTGGTCGCAAACGCGACTACGGCCGTTTTCTTCAACTCTGGCGAGATCCATCGCGTCGGCCACCCTGCCGGAGCGGGAGACATCAACGTATTCGCGGTGCTTTCCGACAACCTGGTGGAGCCGTTCCTGAGCCCGCGGACCTCCAGATTTCACTTGATGTCTGCTCCACTCCCCGCAGTGTCCCATCTGGCGATACGCCTCCTCGAACGTCAGGTAGCGCACGGGACTGCCGGTAAGTTGGAGGTCGAAGAGACCATCGTCGACCTGATCCGCCAATTACTCAACTCTGACCACGGGCCGCCCAGCCAGACCCCGAGGACAGCCTCACTCGTCGACGACGCAGCAGAGTATCTAGCGGTCTATTACTCCGAGGATGCAAGTCTGCGCACGGTGGCCTCGATGGTGGGCTCCTCGCCTCACCATCTGAGCAGGATATTCCGATCGAAGACCGGTCTGACTCTCTCCGAGTACCGCACCCAGTTGAGGGTTTGCGCCGCGATCGATCAACTGGCACAGGGTGCAGAGGACCTGACGACTGTTGCGGTCGATGTCGGCTTCTATGACCACTCGCACCTGACGCGCACGATGAGAAAGCATCTGGACATGACCCCCGGTGACATCCGGAAACAGTTCTATCCCGCTGCCTGACAACCTGGACCTGCGGATCGGAGTCCTTCATCATCCACGGCCGGGCGCATCTCCTGACTAGACAGCCGATGACCGCGAAAAGCAATGACAAAAGGAATTAATGACTTGCAGGTACATTGACGATAGAACTTCAAGGCCATGCCAACACTTTTAGGCGTCTTCCGAGATCGAACTGATACCGACGATGTAATCGAGCGGTTGGTCGAACTCGACATCGACCGCGACCACATCGGACTGGTCTGGCGGGAGAAGATTGTCCATGTTGCCGAGGAGATCGAAGTCGTAACCTACGTCGATCACTTCGAGGGACCGGCCAAAGAGGCCAAAAAGGGAGCGTGGGGAGGCGTCATCGGGGGCGCAACCGCCGGTATCGCCGGCGCTATTCTTGCTTCCGCCGGACTCGTGCTCGGGCCCGACGCAGTTGCCCTTCTTGGTGGCGGGACAGCGGCCGCAGCGGCAGCCATCGCCGCCGGAGCGGCGGGTGGGGGCATAACCGGCACTGCCATCGGAGCCTTCCTGGGAGCTACCGACCACGGTGCCACAAAGGTGAAGACCACCGAGACCGAGCGCCACGATGTGACCGAGACTGACGGTTTTGTAATCACGATCGAAGCCGAAGACAGCTTGATGGACGCTGCCAGCGAAGTACTCAAAGAAGTCGGCGCGACAGATATCACCGTACTTGGTGGCGACGGATCCAAGCTCCGGATCCACCTCGACTGACCCGACCGATCGAGCCGACGCCTAATACTTCAACGAAACGAAATTCTGTTCGCTGATCGACGGTCGCACGTCGGCGTTCCGTAATCGAACTGGGAGATGATATGGCCTATGCATTTGAGCCGGGCGGTTCCTTTGCCGTCGGATGGGACCACGTACCACGACGCCTGTTTGATATCGGTGTAGTAGAAGAGCGTGTCTTTCGACTGTGAGTATCTGACGTACAAACGATGCTCTTCGAGATCCATGTCCGAGAGCTGCACATGGATCAGTGCCCGAGGTCATCAGCTTTGGTTACATGAACCGTACCGTCGGCATGCTCTGGAGGTGAATACAGGGAGTAGAGCTTCACTTCGTCAGTGCCGGTGTTACTTACGTTGTGCCACGTTCCCGCCGGGATTATCAATGCCCAATCGGCCTCGATGTCGTGGCTCTCATCGACCGAGTCCTCGTTGGTTCCGAGGTCGAGACGCGCCGTTCCCTGCTCCAGTCGTAGAAACTGATCGAGATTCCCGTGATGTTCCCAACCGATGTCTTCGCCAACTTTCAGGCTCATCAAAGTCAACTGTGTGTGGTCACCTGTGAACACGACAGTTCGAAAATTGGTGTTTTCCAGGGTCAGCTTTTCAATGTCGCCGGTCCATCCCAGCATTCATGCCTCCATATATCGCTCAGGCCATCATGGCAGCCATCGAGTCGGCGAAACCAGAGCAATTGGTCACAAGTTGATGGGCGGCGGCTCCTTACGACAGTCGGGAGATACGATCGAACGATTCAACTTCGGTCGCTGGTTGGGCCGGGTAGACGCCAGGGAGGATTGCACCGATTAACGCAGGCAGAGAACAGGTAGATCCGGTTGCCGTCGGGATCCCTCAGACGCGCCTTCCGCCAGAGCCACCTCTTGTCCGCCGGAGCGAAATCGAATCCGACCCCCTCGTCCTCGAGACTTGCGACCAAAAGATCCAGGTACTCGCACTCGAAATAGAGGATGGTCCCGCTTGCTTCGCCGGGGTCGTCGACCTTGTGAACCGAGAAGTCGAATCGCCATCGGGGCATTCGAACCTGCGTACGTTGTGGAATCTCCGACGATTTGCCAGAGGCCGAGAAGGCTATCTAACTCCCCGACAACGTCGACATCGGTGACCGGGCCCGTGACCTGGTTCAGTCACAAGACAGAATTCACGATGCGGCGGGCACGAACCGAGCGACCTCCGTCGTGAATTGTCCGCGATTCGAGCCCCCATCCACGAATTCCGCCCATTCGCCGAGGGCCGTCACCAGTTCGGCAAGACGGACTCGGGTCTGGTCGTCCCTCAGTCTGCCAGCCTCGTCGAACAAGGTCTCCGCTCCGCGTAAATAGAGGAATGGCTGCGGCAGGAGCATCGCCTGTGACGAAACCAGCATCTGGCGAAGCATTGTTTGAGCGAGCCTCGTCCCCCACGGGCCGGTCGTGATCCCGGTTACAGCAATCGGTTTACCTTCGAGGCTCTCATGGGATTCACCCAACGACAGCCAATCGATCATGTTCTTGACGACTCCGGGAACAGCCTGGTTGTACTCGGGTGTTGATATCAACAGGGCATCGGAATCAGCAATTGCCTGGCGTAGCGCCTCAACCCCTTCGGGGGCTCCAATGTCGGCTACGTCTCCATTGAAAAGGGGAACCTCTTCCAGTCGCTCGTATACATCAATCTCTATCCCGACAGGTGCCACTTCTGAGGCGGCATGAAGTAGTGCCTTGTTGTAAGAATCGCGTCGGAGACTGCCTGGAATAGCCAGGATGCGGAGTTGCGGCTGTGCCATTGGTCGCTCCTTTTCCGTTCGTCATCTTTACATGACATATCATATAGAAGGAACATGACATGTCAAATAGTTGGCTGTAGGATGACGAGATGACCTCACGATGGCTGAGCCCTACCGAAGACCGGGCCTGGCGTGGGTACCGCCGCATGTTCACTTTGCTCGAATCGCAGCTGGCCCGCGACCTGGCCAAACAGTCCGACCTCTCCATGGCCGACTACACCGTGCTGTCCAATCTGGCCGAGGCGGAAGGCCGCAAGTCCCGGGTTACGGCACTAGCCGACCAGGTTCAGTGGTCACAGAGTCGGCTGTCCCATCAGATATCGAGGATGGAGAAACGTGGTCTCGTCTCTCGTTCCCAGACGCCTGACGACGGCCGGGGCGCACTCATCGTTTTGACCAGGACAGGGTTGCGCTCCATTGCCGGAGCAACACCCGGCCACATGGCGTCGGTGCGAAAACACCTAATCGACCTGTTGAGCCCTGATGAATTAACCACCGTTTCCGAAATGGCAGAACGGGTTGTGGACCACCTCAGCAGCGAGCAATGAGGCGTCTAGCCTCGCACCACCTGGTACCGGCCGCTCCTGATGCCCGATCTCTCCACGGCGAGTGACCGTCGAGAAGATCTACCTCCCGGAGACCCGGACATCGACCCAAACCAGTCGATGGTCCGATGTCGGGAACGGGAACACACCGGTGAGATAGAAGAATCTTTGCCCTTCAGCCGGCCAGAACACGGCCGAGCCGAGGATCCCTAGATTCCTGGAGGGCAACACGTAATCGGCACGGAGATTGCCCGGGGCAGTGTCCGAGAAGTCGGCTGTATCCATCGCCGGATCGCTGAGATGCGTCTCGTTGGCCCCACCCTGGGTTTCGGATGCCCACACCCCTCCTTCAGAGGTGGGTGTCTGTGAGACGTTGACCAGAGGGTGTTCGATTAGCTGCTGGATCGCGCCCGGGATGGAGTCACCATCGAGAGGGTCGGAGTTTTGATCACCGGCGATCACGAATGCGTCGCCTCGTGAGAGCCCACCCCATAGCCCGGCATCGTCGTAGATATATCCGCTGTTCGATGGCGAGATGTAGTCGGCCCAGAACCGGATCTCGTCGTGGTTTCGGGTCCCGTTCCGATCTTCAGGCCCGTCAAAAACTGGAGGTGTTGGGTGGCTGACCAGGAAGTGGACAGTCTTGGTGCCGACCTCGATCTCAAGGTCCCAATGGCTCTTCGAACTGAGCCTGAAGACATCCAGCTCTTCGGCGGAGTACCAACTCTCGTTGGTTGCCGGATCGATAGGGAGCAAAGCCCCGGGCATGTCTTTCCACAAGAAGTTCTGAAATGTGCGGACGTCACCGATCGGATACTGGGAGTAGACGACCATTCCGAAGTTGCCCGGGAAGAAACCAAACCCGAAGGCGTCGCCTGGCCCACCCACGCCCCCACTGTTATCGAGATCGAGGCCCGATGGGATGCCGGTATTCGAAGGAGCGATGTACGAGTACGGATAGTCGATTGGGTGAGCTCCGTTTTGCGACACTTCCAGATAGTTGGCCCGGAACAGGTCGGCCGCTGCAGGATCGAAATCGAATTCGTTGACTAGCAAGACTTCGGGTCGCGCACGCTGGATTATCTCCGCGACCGCCTGGGCTTGAGCGTTGTCAGGTGTCGAAAGATCATTCGCCAGGTCACCTTGGTTGAATCTATTCAGGCTGGCATTGAAGGTTGCAAACCGCACCGATGCCGACCGGGCTGCGCCGGCTCCAGCCGGAATCAAGGCGACAAGGAGGGAGACTGCAAGAAGAAGGGTGAATCTGCGCATGGGGGCCTTTCTGAAGGATCTGATTCAAACCTACACGTTGGCGACGCCAAGATCCCGGGGATGTCAGTCAGCCGTCCCGGTGACCTAACTCGTAGCTCCGACTCTCAGTGACCAGGCGTCCCACTTATCCGGGACTCGGATCACTGCCTAGGAGTTCGACCCCGGACACGCCCTCCAGCAACCCTGGATCGAGCCGGCTAGCGGGATCACCGTGGAGCACGCTGATATCGCCCGTTGTCTCCAGGACCACAGCCTTCACCTCGGACGGGTCGAGAACGTTGGCCTCCCGCAACTTGGACCGAACGTCGGAAGGCGTGACTCTGGTCTGAGCCAGGTTTTCCTCGACCATGCGGCCGTCGACCATGAGGATCATTGGGGTATTTTCGATGAGGGACTCGATGCTCGTTCTGCGCCGTGCGATCGCTGTTAGCCGTTAGCTCCCGATGATCACCAAGAGTGCGATCACTCCGTTCACTAGTGAGGTCGATCCGATGGAGACACTGGCTATCAACGATCCCACGGCCACGGTACCATGGCGGTTTCCACCGTCCCAGGGCCCGGATGTCCCCGTTGCAGGGCCAAATCTCGATTCTCGAACTGCGGAGTAACCGGAATATCGCGGACACTCATCTCCATGATGACAAGTTGAGGGTCGTGACTTCAGCCGCCGTTGAGAAAGCAGGCGTCAGGTAGAGTGTCGGCTCAGTCGTCGCTTGTTCCGACTTCGACGATCACCTCGCTGGGATGGCCCTCGGCACCGACCGGCTTGACCGTCCAGAATTGACTGAAGAAATCCTGGTCGTCGAGGATCGTGCGAGCTGTTGCGCTCCCGGTCAGTCGATGGTGTTCTTCGAGAAGTGAGCGAATTGCGGCGGACTCGTCGTCGTTGGGACGTCGTGCCGAAGGAGCAGTTTCGGCAAGCCGCCCCTTGAGCCGCATCTGCGGATCCCACACGAGTGCCGTGCCGCCGGTCATTCCCGCCGCGAAGTTGCGACCGAAGTCGCCCAAAACGAGGATAAGCCCACCCGTCATGTACTCGGCACCGTGGTCCGAGCACCCCTCGACCACCGCGGTGCCTCCAGAATTGCGGACAGCGAACCGCTGCCCCACACGACCTGCCATGAAGAGGCGACCACCCGTTGCGCCATACATAACGGCGTTCCCACCCGCCTGAGGTGTCCCGTTCATGCGTCCCGGAGTGACAATGATGGTCCCCCCGGACATTCCCTTTGCTACGAAGTCATTCGCCGGTCCACGCAGGTCCAGGGTGACACCTGGTGCTAGCCAGGCCCCAAAACTTTGGCCCGCGGTACCGGTCAACCGAATGTGGACGGTGTCGAACGGGAGCCCGGAGTCGCCATACATCGCCGCTATGACTCCGCTGAGGCGAGCGCCTACCGATCGATCGGTGTTCTGGATTGGATAGCTCAACCGGATCGGCTGGGCGGTCTGGAGGTTTGTCTGGGCATCGGCGACGATGCGTTCCGACAGCCTGGACAATGGGATCGACCGGTAACCGCCATGGCGACGACGGCCCTCAGCCCGCACCAAAATGGCAGCGAGATCTGGAGAAAGCGGATGGGCAGGATCGGCGGGGCGAAGCAGGTCGGCCCGTCCGATCAGGTCGGCCAGCGAGCTGATTCCGAGCGAAGCGAGGTGAGTGCGAATCTCTTCAGCGACATGACGAAAGAGAGCAACGACCTGCTCAACGGCACCGCTGAATTTGGAACGCAAATCCAGGTCTTGAGTGGCAATCCCGACGGGGCAGGTGTTCAGGTGGCACTGACGCACCATCTTGCAGCCCAACGCAAGTAGCGGAAGCGTGCCGAAACCGAAACGCTCTGCGCCCAACATGGCTGCAATCACAACGTCTCTGCCGGTTCTGAGACCGCCATCAGTTTCCAGGATCACCTTCGACCGCAAGCCCTTGGCTATCAGGGTTTGATGGGATTCGGCCAATCCCAATTCCCAGGGCGATCCGGCATGCTTGATCGAAACCAGGGGCGAGGCCCCGGTTCCACCTTCGGACCCCGATATCGTGATTACGTCGGCGTCAGCCTTGGCGACGCCCACGGCAACTGTCCCAACGCCTGGCTCGCTGACCAGCTTGACCGACACCCTTGCCGTGGGCTTGAACGACTTGAGATCGTAGATCAACTGAGCAAGGTCCTCGATCGAGTAGATGTCGTGATGAGGTGGCGGTGATATCAGCGTCACGCCAGGTTTAGTGTGCCGCAGTCGGGCTATCTCTTCGGAGACTTTGTGGCCGGGAAGCTGCCCTCCTTCGCCGGGTTTTGAGCCTTGAGCCATCTTGATCTGCAGCTCATCAGCCGAATTCAAATAGCCAGGTGTCACGCCGAAGCGGGCGGATGCCACCTGCTTGATCCCCGAATTTCGCGGTGTCCCGTATCGCATGGCATCCTCGCCACCTTCTCCGGAATTGGAGAGCCCACCTATGAAGTTCATCGCCTCGGCGAGAGTTTGATGGGCCTCTTTGGACAGCGCACCCAGGGACATTGCCGCCGTGACGAATCGACGCATTATCGCCTCGACCGGTTCGACCTGGTCCACCGGGATCGGCTCGCGTTTTACGAAGTTGAGCAGATCACGAACGAGGGCTGGCGGCCGGTCACTGATTGTGGCGAGGTACCTGTCCCATGCCTCGGGCTCTCCGGAGCGAACCGACTTTTGGAGGTCGAGGACGATCTTTGGCCCCGTTACATGTACCTCTTCTCCTCTGCGATGTTTATAGAACCCTCCCGACTCGGGTAGGCCAGAAACGTATGAAGCGTGGCGATCCAACACGTGTTCTGCAATGTCCTCGAACCCGATACCGCGCAGCCGTCGAGGGGCGTTGCGAAATGCCAGGCGGCACACCGGTTCTGCCAACCCAACAACCTCGAACAGTTCGGATCCCCGATAGGCGGAGAGGGTGCAGATGCCCATCTTGGACATGATCTTCAACAGG
>JBGSYD010000023.1:0-1711 GCA_041751055.1 Acidimicrobiia bacterium
CCGCGACCGGCCGGCCCTCCTCAAGGATGCGCCTCACCATCTCCACTCGACCAAGCGGCGTCATCCGGGCATTCTGATGCGGGTTGTTCATCCCTGCGGTCCTCAGTGAATCGTCTCGCAACGACCACCTTCAGACCATCACCTCGGATGAACAACCTCCTTGGACTCCACACCTAGGCACCTTCTGCCGCCCCTCCTGTCACAACGGAGGTCGCGGGTTTCCGCCGCCGAGAGACGTTGGGCTGCTGGTGACGGCCTATCCGCCTAATCCGACTAGACCCTTGTTGGGAACAGTTGACGCCGGGTGCGACCTGTATGAGGAGGAGTCATCGCCGGCGACGAAGCAGGCCTACCTTAGGCAAAGACATCGCGCGGCGAGCCAACCGTTTTGCCGCTCTGAATTGCTGCTTCACCACCGTGCGCCATGATTGCGGGTTGAAAGGATGCTTCGAGAGTTCCGGCGCCAAAGTGCGAATGGCCTCCCTCTGAGCGAAACCGGAGAGTCGTTGTTTCGCGGTAAACTGAAGCATAACCCGAGACAGTTTCACGCAATTGCCCAGATTCAGCAGGACCGATGGTATGATGTCGTTGCATTGATGGTTTGCTGAGGCCCAGCCACCTAGTCGTTGTTCCAGATAGAAACGATCGCGCCAGTCCATAACGAGCGGAATTTCATCGGAGAGAGAGTTAGCCCACACGGAGAGGGTGAGGTGCCATTGGGGCCTATCGCGAAACTGCGCAAGTAGGTCTCCTAGATTGGCTGGATACTTTCGAAGGAAGCGGCGACCCTCGAACCCGACGCCGCCGAATATAGCCGTGCGCTCGTTCACGGGCAGATCCCCTGGCTGGGCGCAGTGATCGAGCGTCGGCCCGACAACCTGTCCGCCCATGTGTTCCTCGATGATTTGTAATCGTGCTTCGATGTCCTCCGTTCTCATCGGGATACGCCGCGAATATTTGTGAGGGATGCCGACCGAAGCGGCGACGATCGGAGGCAGCCACTGGTCCGCCTCTGGCATGCCGGGATAAAGGGAAGTAGTCGTCTGACAGGGCACTTCAGCAGCTACGAAGGCCGAAAGGATCGTTCGAGTGTCCAGTCCGGCGGTCAAATTAAGATATCGCTCCGTAAACGGCAAACTGCCCGCATTCTGGGCGATCGTTCTGAGGCGAGCAGCCATTTCAGCGACAGGGCTCGGAGAAGTATTCGCGATTGACGGCATCTTCAACAGACGCACCTGTCCTGTGGTCATCGAGATGCTGCGGAATGGCGGTAGCTTGAAAATGCCCTCGCGGCTCGACAGCGGCGCGGGTGTCCAGTCTATGCCGCGGTTATAGACCACACCCCAAAGGATTAAGGTCGGCGCTTCGCCTAGATCGGCCAGGAGCGCAACGCTACTCGACAGCCAGACCGCATCGTTCACGTTTCGGTAGAACAGCCCGAGTGAAGCGGACGCGTCGGTAATACAATGATCGGATGTGATGAGGATCCACCGACCCGCCCAGTTAGCACTCCAATCAATGACCGAGTCGGACAGTATGCCTTCGAAGTCGTCTTCTAGACGGCCGACACGATCGGACAACACCGCGTAGCCGAGCAGCCAATGAGGAATACCGTCAGAGGTGTGAAGAAGCTGAACCTTCAGCGCAGGGTCGGACGACAATACGCGCCCGCAGCCAAGACCATGTGGCTGCCAATCTGAGTGGATCGGGA
>JBGSYD010000024.1:0-1714 GCA_041751055.1 Acidimicrobiia bacterium
GCCACCCCCACGGTGCAGCTCGGCGCGGTGAAGGCCGCCGTGGGCGGGGTGTTGGGCGGCGGCGACGGACTCCCCGCCGCTCGCCGACATGGCCGGCCAGGAACGGTTGCCAGCGTCGCGGCTACATCCTTGAATGCCTGAAGGTTCTCTGCCTTCCCCATAAATTCGGAGTCGTATCGCCACAGGGACATCGCACAACCACCCACGCCCAGGAAGCGTCCCCAATCCCGCAGCTGGTCTGACGTCACTCGGCACAGACCGTAGATGGTACCGGGCCCACCCGTCAGGGGGATCGGACACTCCTTGGTCTGGAGGTTTTTGATTCCGCCGTTGAGAATGTTGACCGCGAACACTATTGCCACGCCGTCCCGCTGTGCGAGGGACAAGGCGTCGTTGCGGAAGACAGTCAGGTCACCCTTCCTCGAACCGTACTGGGTCCGGACGACGTCCATCACCTGGTAGCGCTCGTCCGTCCGCCAGTCGGGGTTGTGGGTAACACCGATCGGAAGCGATGGAAAGATGGCATCGACGTACCTGGCCATTTCATCAAGACGGGCCTTGGTCATCACCCCGCCCCAACTGGATATCTGGGGCTCATCCATCACGTTGTTCATGATCACCGTCCCGTCGGCGACTCCGGTACTCACGGCGGCCTTGATCTCCGGCGTGTTGTAGGTGTCCATCACGGCTTTCCACTTCGCCAAATCGAATGTGCCATCGGTCTTGTACCGGGAGTGGCTGCCGCCTGTCATGTTCAAGATGAGTTTCTGGTTGATCGCGGCCGCGGCATTGATTTGGCTGATGATGCCGGATGGTGTGGTGGCGTTGGGGCTCGAGGTGAAAGGCGACGGGCCCCACACGATGGTGTTGCCTCGCCATAGGTCCGAAGGCCCGAAAGGGATGCCGGTGTAGACGTTCATCGTTGAAATTCCGTCCGTGCTGACTACACCGGACGCTGGCGATTCTGCCGGAGGCGAAACGTTTGGATCGGTAGCGACGGGACTGTCGGCATTGACACAGGCGCCCGTGGCGAAGGCCAAGAATAGCAGCTGCAGGCGGCCTGAGGGGCGGCTCATCGCAATTCCTATTAGGAGGATACGAAGCCTGATGTGTTCGCGAGCTGGACTGAGCGGATGGCCTTCCTATCAGCGTGATGAACCGAGCTGAAACGCTGTCATCTCGCTGTCGTAAGCCTGGCGCCGGCCAAAAGAAGTGACACGGATCACTTTTGTCAAGTGATCTCGGTCACATTGGACGGTTTGGATTGGAGGACGATTCTGGGTTTCGCAGTGTTCTAACGCCGAATTCAGTGGGCCCTCTGGGATTCGAACCCAGGACCTACGGATTATGAGTCCGCTGCTCTAACCGTCTGAGCTAAGGGCCCGCGAGCGGGAGAATGATTGACAAAGGGTCTAGGGTCTAGGGTCAAGGGTCTAGGGTCTAGGGTCGACTCTAGACCCTCGACTCTCGACCTACTCCCGACTCGCCTCCTGCGGGAGCAGCCGCTGCACCGCCTGAATGAGGTCGGAGATGCTGAACGGTTTCTGCAGAAACCTCCGGGCCATTCCACCCCGAGGCTTTTCGTAGGCCGATATATAGAGTACCGGCGGCGGTGAGGGCAGCTGGCCCACCTCGACCGCGAAGGCGTGACCACCCATTCCCGGCATCACGAGGTCGGTGATTACCAGGGCGACCTTGCGCTTGGTGGTTCGAA
>JBGSYD010000025.1:0-46431 GCA_041751055.1 Acidimicrobiia bacterium
GACGTCGGTCATCAAGTCAGTAAAGGTAGAAAGAGCCAAAACCTGACGAGTAGAAAACAAACTCTGCCATGTCTTCATGCCATATCCCGGAGTCTTGAAGTCTCGGGGGTTATTGGGGAGGGACCCGAGGTCGGCATCGACCGCCGAATCATCCGACGGCCGCATATCAACCACGTTGTATGAGGAAATGTATGAGCGACCGGCGTGACCATCTGCCACAACCGCAAGGAGATGGCTTCCGAATGGGTGCACACGGGACCACTCGCGGACATACTTGAAATCGAATGGCGCTCCTGTTGCGATACATCGGCCACCCGTCGATCGCCCGATCGTCCCTTCAATCGGTGTGCCGCCTTCGCGAACCTTGTAGGTGATGGTTTGGGTGTCACGGTCGATGAGGGGTTCGACCCATACCACCGGCTTACCCTTCCTCGCCTTGCGCAGAATCCACGACCGCACAAGAGGCACGTGGCCATTCCATGATGGGTCGGGTGACTCGACTGTCCGAGCCCAAATCCAAGCAATAACCGTCGCCTCACCACCACCCTGCTCATCAGGCAGTAGAACTTTCGGATACAAGTGCCCGATCCGCTCAAAAGCCCGATCACGCATCCACTTGCCGTAATACCGAACATCCTCCGCTAACCCCTGAGCCCGCTCCCAAGTTTTCAACCCAGACTCAGCTCGACTCTCAGGGTTCACCGGCGGCATCCCAGCAAACCGAGGCGGGATTTCCACCATCGCCTTCGAAATCAACACCGCCACCGGATTCAGATCCCCACCCAAAGCCTCCAAGCCCAAACGCTGCGCCTCCAACGGGATCGTCCCTCCACCACAAAACGGATCCAACACCCTCGGCAGATCACCATCACACGACGCAACAATCTCAGTCCGCGCAGCCTCCAGAACCTGTTCGTTGTTCGAGTTCTCCCACTTCACCAAATCCTCAAGAATCCGAAACAACCGCTGACGCTCAACCTCCTGCAACTCCTCAGTCGGGAACTTGTCCGGATGAGAAGACGGATCATCAACCAGCGAAGACCACAACACCGCACGAGCCGACGCCAACGGACGCCGCGCCCACCACAAATGAAGAGTCGACGGGTGACCATGCCGAATGGACTTCTCCCGAGCCGACTCCGCATTAATCACATCCAACGGCAGCGCAACTTCAATCAACTTCCGCTTAAACGTCACTAGCAAGGCTCCACAGCGCCGGCGAGCAGCGTCTTCAGGTTCAAAGGCAGGGACACCTGGGCAAAGTGGGGCTCGTATCCCTCGAAGGGCCGCACGAGATAGTGAACCTGGGGGGTTTTGTCTTTGTCTTCAGGGACGATTGCCACGGCGAGACGGAAGCGTTCCGGGTGGTTCTTCGCCTGACGAATTTGGCGGACCTTCACGTCGACTGTGTCGGCACCCGCGATTCTTCCCTTAACTTCGATGAAATAGAGATGACCGGTTTTGGGATCGCGAGACTCGATGTCATAGCCGGGGTTGTGATGAGCCATCTCCGTCGGGTCTCGACCGATTGACCGCTCGACCGCCATGACGGCCGCGACCGCGCGGCGATCGACTTCCTCGGTATCTTTCGCGTGTTGGGCCGGGGCGTTTGTACCACCCAGCTCCGCGAGAAGTCCCGCCGGAATGATCAGAGCTCCGCCAGTCACGGCCGGTAGCTGGTTGGAGAGATCGAGCTCACGATCAAGTTCCCGCCTTCGTCGTTCTAGGCGGGCTTCGAGGTCGTCGGCAATCGATCGAGCATGTCCCGAAGTCTGTCCGCCCTTACGTTTGCCCGCTAGCTCCTGCGCTTTTCGTTCCTGGGCGACCACATCCCAGTGGTTGATTTCTGCCTTGAGCCTGCTCTCCACAGCCTCCCTGACCCGCTCGACTCTGGCTTTGGTCAGCGCCTGCACTTCTTCCAGGTGAGGATGTGCCAAGTTGGCAATCGCGTAGTTGCGCGCCACGTCAACAACTTCCGACCCAAGCCAGTCCGCTTCCGTTTGCACTTTCAATAGCTCGAATTCGTCTGGCGTAACCGGGCGGTAGTCGAGATACGGGGCCGGCCCAGGGTCGCCGATGTCGGCGTCAGGACCTATGTCGACGAACTGATGGCGCCGACTCACTTCACGCCTACCGCCGCCGGTGCCATCGGTAATGGCGTGCTCCAGGGCCACGATCAGATGAGGCTCCGTACCAGGGTCATCCGGATCGATAAGGACTGTGCCGCTGCGAAGGGCAGATCCGCGTTTTGCAAGAGTGTCGGCAATGACAGCGCCAAGGAGGGGATGACCTGGCGCAATTAGGTCGGCACCGGGTTTACCTTCGGCTGTTCTCAGGTCGCGTTCAAAGACGACTCGCTCGTAGGTCCGCGAGATGGGTCCACCTACCAAAGCCTCAACATCGAGGGACCTGAGATTTGCTGGAACCCGTGTGATTTCCCATCTTCCGGACTCACGCTCAACAATGCGACCTCCAAGATCTGCGAACGCCGAGACAAAGAAAGCCTGGACAAATCCCGGCTGCAGCTTTCGCGCCTGCGCTCGCTCCATCTCGTCTCGGATATCCCTAATTCGGGTCGCATCAAGAATCTCGGTGGCCATGGCTCGCTCTTCGAGGACCGATTCGAGACGAACCCCAACTTCACCGTCGATAATCTCGACCATCTTTGCCTTCGTTTCAGGCAGATCTCCGTACTTGATCGCCTCGATGAGGAGATCGCGCAACGACCGGTCGATCACTGCATCGCCCAGCACGTCGTAGACCTGATCTCCAAGCGTCTTGCGAATCGTGTCTATCTTCTCAAGAAGACGCTCAAATACTGCACCTTCCCGCGTGTTGACCGCTACCAGATTCCACAAGTGACAGACCTCTTCTTGGCCGATCCGGTGGATTCGGCCAAAACGCTGCTCGATGCGGTTCGGGTTCCACGGAAGGTCGTAATTCACCATGAGGTTGGCTCGTTGCAGGTTGACACCCTCACCGGCAGCATCAGTGGCAACGAGGATTCGGACATTGGCCTCATTAGTGAAAGACGCCTGAACTCGGCGACGTTCCTCTCGCTTCATACCTCCGTGGATAGCCACCACGGCATCTGTAACGCCCAGATAGGTGCGGATTCTCTCGAGCAGATAGGTGAGAGTGTCCTTGTGCTCGGTGAAGATAATCAGCTTTCGTGGGCGACCATCATCAGAAGTCATCTCGGGAGCGCCAAGAATGCCTTGGAGCTCCTCCCACTTTCGATCGGTACCGGACGAGCGCACTTGGCGAGCAAGGCCCACCAGAACCTTTAGCTCGTCAATCTCCTTCTCGATCGCCGGAATGTCATCGACATCGAAGGCTTCCTCTATGGCTGCGTCCTCGATCTCTTCGAAATCGTCGTCGCTGAAGTCGTCCTCGTCCCAGTCCTCAAGGTCGACGCTGGCAAGTCGACTGGAAATCCTGGCGGTCGCCTCGACGCCATCCTCAATGAGCTTCTTCTTATCCTCGAGTCTGCCGACTCTGCGTTCAAGCGAGCGCAGGATGGCCTCGGGAGATGACGCCAATCTTCGTTGAAGTGCCGTCAATGCAAATCCGACTGCGAGCCCCCGAGCCCGTTGCCCCTTCTCTTTCTGCAGTCGCTCTGCACGATTCATTCCCTCGGTTACATAATGAGTTACTGCCTTATACAGGGCCATCTCGAGCGAGCTCAACTCATAGCGAGCGGTGATCGCGATGCGCTCTGGAAAGAGTTTCTTACCCTCAAATGTCAGGAGATTCTCTTTGACGTAGCGGCGCATTAGGTCATCGACCGGGGCAAGTTCCTGCTTCCGAAGCTTGCCAGCGAAACGGTCGGGGTCCAACAGAGACATGAACTGTTGAAAGTCTTCATCTTTTCCATTGTGCGGGGTAGCGGTTAGGAGAAGTAAGTGTCGACAACGATCTCTCAGAAGCTCGCCTACTGCGAAACGCTTGGTCTTTTTGAGTTCGTTTCCGTAGTAGCGCGCGGACATCTTGTGCGCCTCGTCGACGATCCCAAGGTCCCACTCGGCCGCTCTCAGCTTTGCCATAAGGTCTTCATTCCGGGCCAGCTGGTCGATGCGACAGATCCAGCGGTCGCGTTCGGTAAACGGGTTCCCAGTTGCCGCCGCCTCCACTTGATCGCGAGTAAGAATGTCGAATCGGAGCGAGAACCTTTGAAAGAGCTCGTCCTGCCATTGTTCAACGAGACTCCCGGGAGCGACGATGACGCAGCGTTCGACGTCGCCCCGGATGATCAGTTCTCGGATGTAGAGGCCAGACATGATGGTCTTACCTGCACCTGGGTCGTCGGCTAGCAGGAAGCGAAGTGGATGCCGGGGGAGCATCGTTTTGTAGACGGCTTCGATCTGGTGAGGGAGTGGCTGAATCGAGGCAGATTCGACAGCGACGAATGGATCATAAAGATGAGCGAGCTGAATCCTCTTAGCCTCGGCTGCAATACGGAAGTCCTCGCCGCTGGCATCGAACACGAACGGTCGGTCGCCCGTCACGACCTCTAGCTGGGGTTCATCCGCTCGAGAGAGCAGTCGGCTTTGTGGTCCGCCGCCGTCGACTTCGAACCAGACTTCGAGAGATTCGTCGTGCCAATCGGCCATACGAACGACAGCCACACCCTGTTGGGTCAGGCCGCGCACGGCCACACCGGCCTTAATGTCCTCCAAAGTCGCCATATTGAGTTGCTTCCCCCTATCCGTTACGTCGCCGGACGGACATTAGAGGATGCCTGTTACAGGAGGTCCGTATGAGACGTGACCATCAGCGATTGGGCCAACGAACCCGCTTGTAATCATCGGCCTCACGCCCATCCAGCTCCTGGGTGCTGTTGTTGACCCGAACCATGAATCTCTGTTTCTGGTCGTCTCCTTTAGACATAGCTGCAAAGACAGGCCCAGCCTCTGAAGGACGAACCTCGACAATGGCGACGTTCTTGCCTTCGAGTTCAACGAACCGCACTTTCAAGAGGAGAGCAGCTACCTTTCCCATGGTGGCCGACACGGCGTCGGTCAGCCAAAGCTCCCACCCGTCTCGATCCTGTTTTCGAAAGGTCGAGTAATCGGTTTCTAGGCCTACGGCCTGGCCGTCATCGTTGACACCGACCACGAGAGTTCCCCCGTCGTTGTTGGCGAAACCAGCGATCGTTTTCAGCGCTGACCACTCAATCTTTGGATCAGCTTGGTTGGTAAAAGTATTGATTCGAGCCGTGGATTTGAATTCGACCTTGTCGTTCTCACCTTGTGCGATCAGCCGGACCAGGTCGATGGCATCGGATTCGTCTCCGACCTCGACGAATGGACTCTCGTCTAACCCATCCGATCGGTTGACGGGCTTTCCCATAACCGCACCTATCTGGCGGACGATGGTTTCGAATCGCTGGTTGAAGAATCGGCGGAAGTCATCATCTCGCATCGACGAGGGGTCAATCCCGTGACTCCGGATGATCTCGTCCAGTTTTTCAGGGGCGATTCCATCGTCCTCTTGAATCTTGTTGAGGTATGCGCTCGGCGCAGACCCGCCGATATACCGATTCGTATGAGCATCAATCGGAGTCTTGTTGACAGCACAGTCCGCTATCGACGACTCAACCCCGTTCTTATCAGACCACGCACGGGGAAAGATGTGGTGAATGTCGATGGCATCGTCAAAGTAGACGCTGGCGTCTATCGGCGTGCCCGTACGGAAATCGAGTGCACCAGTCTTCATCTGCAACGCAAAAAGTCCTTTATACGCGGCGCTGCTTCGGCTTCGCAGCGACAACAAACGTTCTGCCTGGAATTGCGCCTCCCTAATAGTCCGCGGCTCGTCGACTGAATCACGAAAAAGCCATTGATCGAGGTCTATTAGATCATTGGCGAACCGCGTTTCGGTCGCACCGCCGTACATTTCGCCAAAGATGCCATTCCAGAACCAGCGCCTCAGTTGATCGGCATTGCGCGCCGTGAGAGGCTTGCCATCGAGCCGCGCAAATATCGCGGCCAGCGGAACCACCTGAGAAGTGTACGGAAGGTTGGCCGCGGTATAGATGTGCTGACCATGAAGGAACCGGGCAACTTGCTCCAGCGAAGCCGTGACCTTGTCTGCCCAGTATTGATAATCGCTGAGGGTCAGACGGAGCATTTCTTTACGGGTGCCCGATACAGCAGGAGTTCTCTCCGAAGTCCCAGAAGCTATTGAGTCCAGCCGCCTTTCAAAGGTCGTCAATAGGGTTATCGCTTGAAGAAAGTCTGTAGATCCAAATCTGCCTAAGACCGGGTGGTACTGGAGCTGCACTGCTCGCTCATCCCAATCTTCCCGCAAGTTGAACCCGTCCACAGCAAAAGTTGCAGTCAACAGTTCAAAAACGGTCAGTGAGACACCACCGGTGTTGACCTTCTCAAAAACCTGACAGACAGCATCCTTAGGTGTCGACTTGGCCAATTGGATCGTCGGAACCTGGTAAGACACAAAAGCCGTCACGACTCCAACCGAAAACTCTTGCCATTTGCGGACTCGATCTGCATGTTCCCCCGGCCCGTGCTCCATGTATCCGAATCCCCAATTCATAGTCGCGATCTGATCGAGGACGATGTCCAATGGAAACATCTCCGCGTCGTATTCCATCTGAGCCGACGAAACGTCGAGGATGATTTCATTTCTGAAGGTTTGAACTCGGTTTTGAGGAACACTGACAATGGCGTCGTCGCGATCCGCAGACGGGTCGAGACACATGTTGATGTCGGCGTAGTAGTGGACGAGCACCTCTTTGCCTCGCGAATCACGCGTCGGCACCGGTTTGGGGGAATGCAGGGCGAGAAAAAGGGAGGTAGCTCGCTGCTGGCCGTCTAACAAAAGGTAGTCCGGCTCGACGTGACCGTTCAGCTCAACGCCTTCAATGACCCGGGGCTTAAACCGGACATCTGGATTCCCCGTAGCCAGGGTCATCACAGCACCGATCGGATAGGAAACAGAGATAGACGCGACGAGGCTCCGAATGTGGTCGTCATCCCAGACCCAACCCCTTTGGAAGTCGGGAAGCTGGATACGGCCGGCCGCTGCATCTGCCATTATCTGACTGAGGGGGATTGATGAACTATCGAACTTCTTTTCCAAGGTCCAAACTGTAGGCGTCGAGAGCATCGATTCAAGCCATGGAACGAAAACAAGTCCGAAGAACAGCTGGATCTGGCTGTGTTACCAACGGCGATTGATCCGCCTGAACTGACGTTTTTTGGGTCGTCGAGCAGCGCTGAAACACACCAGCTTATGGTTGAGAACGCTTGACCGGCCGAGTAGACCACGTTTCTGTACCCGGTTGCACCTACAATCTTGCGCGTGGCAGAGACTTCCCTTTCTCGAGGCTCGAACGTGCGCGAGATGCCTCCCAGGGGCTTTTATCATGCTGCCGAGGTGGGCCGATTGGCTGGTGTTTCTGGGAACACGATCGGCCAGTGGAATCGGTGGAATTACATATCTGCATCGCAAGGCGCTGGTGCCTACCCCCACGTCTACTCCTTTCAGGACATTGGGGAAGCCATCATGGTTCACATCCTCGTGAAGGAGAACATTCCCCGATCCGAGATACGAGAAGCTGTAGGTGTTCTTCATTCCGAATATGGCTACAACTGGCCGTTGACGAATGCGGACTTAGTGGTTGCGGACTTCGGCGATCCGACGGCTAAAAGCCTAATTGTGAAGGAAGCAAACGAATTCTACGACGTGACAAAACACCGGTATAGGTGGCAGGCGGTTCTGAGCCCACAGAACGTTGCTCGTGTAGCGATCCAGTTGAACCGCGGCGGCTGGGCAGCACGGGAGATTCCCGAACTGCGCCACATAGAGGTCGATCCGGATCGTATGTCTGGTAGGCCAGTTATCCGAGGTACCCGAGTGCTCGCCGAGCATGCAGCGATCATGGCCCTACAACGAGAGCATAAGGACCTCCGCGACGGCTACGGCCTTGCTGAGGTACAGATACAAGACGCTGTTAGGTGGTATGAGCGAATCATTGAGTACGAAGCTGCCTAGATGTCGCAGCTGGGTCGACTGCTCCTCATCGACGCCTCCATCAGCAATAAGGTCGCGTCGATACTCCGTAAGAGGGGCCGCAACGCTGGAAGCCTCAGTCAGTTCAATGCTACGAAGCTGAAAGACCCCAGTGTCCTTGAATTCATAGCCGACCGATACCCAGATTGCGTATTCGTGACGTCGGACGATCATCTTCCATCGGATCACGAGAAGGAAGTCGCCAAGTTCAATCCGACGCTGGCAATCATTGACCCGATTGTTGGGACGGGGTTTACACAAGGAATCGACGAGGATGCGTGGAAATGGGAGATGTGCATGCGATGGGCGCACAGGATGCAACTTCAGGAACCCCAGTCGATCCGTCGGTACAATTCAAGCGGGGCCAGACCTTGGGCGAGCCCCCGAACACCGAGGCGGCTAAAGCCAAAGAAGCCAAGGGCACCCAGCCCCAAGATGCCTCCGGAGCCTCAAGTTGAGCCCCCAGCAGAGTATGGAAAGCAACTCGAACTCCTAACAGACGCGGCCGAAGAAAGATAAGGCCCAGAGAGTCCCTGTCCCGGCAAAGGATCAGGTGTCAACGGACTTCGAGAAGATCGCCATAGGTTCTGGCGAGCAAGGTCCGACTCGGAACGACTAGTGCTTCGGGTGAGAAGATGCTGCCGATTATTAGAGAGAGCTCGCACGCTGCACAGCATGATATTTGGCTGGTCTCGTCGAGGCTACAGTCTCAGATAACGATAAAAGTCGTTGAGGACGCTGCCGTCTCACATACCTCGACCGGTCACATAACAGTCAAAGCAGCGTCGACGCCGGCGTTTGGTGTTATAGATGAATACTGGGTTTTCCCCTCAGTGTCGACAGCTTGGACTTCGCATTCATGACAGACGAGAGCGACGTAGCGGGTCGCAAACTCGAGATCAGAATTGGCGACCCCGCAGATCGAGAATTGTGTTGAATCAACGAGCGCGCCACCCAAGTCAGCTACCAATTCGACCAAGCCGCTTCAAAAGAGACCCTCGATCACACGCGGCGATCGACTCCTTCATCGGTAACGCCCGACTCCATTCTCACGTTTCGGTCAGCCTCGCGAAGATTGTTCGCCACATGTTGTCTGCACGCAGCAATCGGAGGTACAAGTGGAATCGACAAGTCGTCGGATAATCGATTGCCGGTCGCCGCCCAATTCTCGGAGAAAACTGATTCATCCTTCGAGGCCGAAACGCGTTCGCTGGGATCCCCGATTCAGGCCCTAGAGCCATCCGGAACGCTCGGTATTGGGAAATCCGAGCTGGTCAAAATTGTGGAAGCAAACCAAGTTCTGAGCATCCAGGGCGCTAGCGACAGAGTCAGCCTCGATTGACCACACCCGCATGACTTCAGGAAGGGCGAATCGGGACGACGGCCCCTTTTTCTCTAGAGGTCGGCGGTCGTTTCGGCTTCCTGGAGTTTCTGGATGCTGGCGTAACGTTGCCCTTGTACCCAGGCACCGCGACCTTCGTGTCGAATAGGACCACGGAGACCAACCGTATCCGGATCATCCGGAGCGCTTAGCAAATAGACATCGTTTACCGGGTCAGGAGATCCCTCGGTCAGCCTGATACGAATTACTTCAGCAGCACGGAGGCCGAAGGGGTCGCCACTGGCCACCAAAGCTTGGGCGCCCTCGTTGCTCATGTCCAGTTCTGAATACCGCCTCAAAACCTTCGGAATCTCGGGCTTTATCTGTTTGTCCTTGTAAAAAGCAAGATAAGTAACGGGTCGGATCGACCGGTTGGCTTGGCAGATATACGCGCGGGTCTTGAAGTAAGTCGGATAGGCCCACCGACCGGCCACGACGACGGTGTCGTTGACGCCCACGAGACCTTCGGCGTCGAGAAAGGTCACCATTTCACGTAGCAAGAAGCGTTGCTGTTCAGAAGCAGGCTCTCCCGAGTCTTGAATCAGCTTCTCAGTGGCTTGAGCAATATGAGCGAAACTAGTCCAAACCACCCTGTCATCTTCCATCGCAGCGATCCCCGGTGGTTCCTCAGCATCCGGAGTGATTACCAGAAGCCTCTCATCGGCGTAGGAGCCATCGAGGCGGTCCAAGTGTCTAACCAACTGTCCATCACGACCCGAAGACGAGTAAGAGTTGGGGACAACCTTAGTTTCGATCAGATACCTGAAGCTTGACTTCAATTCAGCATCCGGAACACCGGGCGACCCGGCAGAGGGCTGGCTCGCGAACGTGACTAGATCCAACGACGCCTCCCCGATTGCATCGGCAAGAATTATCTCGGCGAGATCAATTCCCACCCGTTGGAACACAGCGAGCATCGACGACGTAACCCGGTTTTCACCGCTCCGATAGGTCGAAAAGATCGACGATTGACTCACGCTGGCTCTCTCTCTGCCCAGGTCGTGAAAATTGAGTTGTCTCGTGCCATTTCTATCACATCGGCCCCTACCGTTGCGTTCCGAAATTCCCGAGTTGAGCCGATCATCAGACTACCGGGTCGCAAACCCCCGACCAGTCGCAATGAAGGTCTGGGTGCCGCGGCCCGATCCGAAATCCGCTCGGCGGCCAAGAAAACGAAGACCTGACGTGGCAGTTGGCGCCTATTGAGTGGTACGCCCGAAGAGCGCGAGCAACTCAAGGTCGCAGCCGAATTGGACGACAGACTAAGTAGAAGCGGGCACCGAACCAGCGCGACGGGCTCGTTGCCCAGCCAACAACAGGGAGCACGAACACCTCCATGCATTCTGTCTCCACCCCACGTGCCGCGGCCGACATCGGTTGGTCCAGGTTTGGCTGCTCAGGAAGAGGATGGAGAGCCTCGGTCACGAGAACGGAGATGACCTACACCGGATCTGTGGACACCATCACGATCCCCAGCAGCGACATCGATAGTTTCGATGTCCGCCGTCGCTGGTTCCGGTGGCAGTTGCAAAGCTCCGACAAACGGGTAGCCCGCCTTCCGGGCATTGGTAGGGCCAAGGCGCACGCCTTTGAACGCGCGTTACGGCGACTCGCATTTTCCCCCGCAATCGGAGAGGCTCTGGCATGGCACGAAGCCGCTAGAGGGCTGATCAGCCAGGGACTCAAGGAGCAACGATGGATCTCCACCGAGGCCGTCGACGAACTGGTAGCGAACCGTCCGAAACCTGGTCTGGCGGCCGGAGTAAGAGCGGCGGGCGTTGAAAGCGAACTCTCGGGCGCCGAGCTGGAAGCTGTCCGTTACCTCGATGTCGACCTGGAACCTGTGGTTGCAGAAGCGAACGAGGATATAATGGTGGCTGAGCTGGAGTCCCGGCGCGTCTTTTTCGACACCATCGAGAAGAGCCCCCTGACCGAGGAGCAGGCTCGCGCGGTTGTCTGTTTCGACAACCGAGTTCAGGTGCTCGCAGCGGCCGGATCGGGTAAGACATCAGTGATGGTGGCTCGAGCCGCCTACGCCGTCGAACGTGGATTCGTCCAGCCCGACCGCATCCTGCTTTTGGCGTTCAACAAAGCAGCCGCCCAAGAGCTGCAACAACGCACCGAAGCCCGGTTCACAGCGGCAGGAATCAACTCTGAAGGGGTGCGGGCCTCTACATTCCATTCTTTCGGGCTAGGCGTCATCGGTCGGGCGACAGGTGCGAAACCACGGCTTGCCCCGTGGCTGGCGCCAGGAGAAGATGCGAGGATGGTCCTCCGCATCGTCGATGAGCTTCGTGACAAATCCGAAGAATTTATGTATCGCTGGGATCTTTACCGCACCTTGTTCGCAAACGCTCCGGTCGATCTCACTGAGGACGAACCAGACGGATACGAAGCCACGACTCGGGCCACCGGATACCGGACCTTTGCAGGAGAAGTGGTGAAAAGCCACAGCGAGCGGCTCATCGCCAACTTCCTGTATCTGAACGGGATCAGGTACGAATACGAGCGCCCCTACGAGGTCGACGTAGCAGATGCAGACCACTCCCAATACCGCCCCGACTTTTACTATCCCGACGTCGACGCGTGGCATGAACACTGGGCGCTCCGACAAAACGGTCAAACGCCCCCAGAGTTCTTGGGCTACGCCGAGGGAATGACCTGGAAACGTCAGATACATGCCCAGTACGGGACGAAACTAGTCGAATCTACATGGGCCGACGTCATTTACGGAAACGGCCTCTCTCAACTCAAGAGTGACCTGAGCGACCTGGGTCTGACGTTCAACTGGAACCCTGACCGCCCTATCAGCGACAGGTGGGCCAAGCCTATGAAACATGAGGATCTGGCTCGTCTCGTCAGAACGTTCATGACCCACGTCAAGTCGAACTCGTACAACGCTGCTGACATCGAGAAACGGCTTAAGGGTGAGCTGGGTCGGCTCAGCGGCTACCGGACCAGGCTGTTCTTATACCTTTACTGGCAGATTCACACGGAATGGGACCGCCGCCTGGCTGAGGACTGCAGCGTCGACTTCGAAGACATGTTGGTCCAAGCAGCTGCCCACCTCGAAAACGAAGACGTCGCATGTGAGTATGACTTGATCATGGTCGACGAGTTCCAAGACGCCAGCCGCGCCCGAGGGCGATTGGTCCGAGGCCTCGTACAGGCCCCCGGGCGGTTTCTTCTCACGGTCGGAGATGATTGGCAGTCGATCAACCGGTTCGCTGGGGCGGACCTGTCGGTGATGACCGGATTCGAGGAATGGTTCGGACGGGGACCACAGCTGGCGCTGACTACTTCGTTCCGCTGCCCACAGACGATCTGCGATGTCGCTTCAACGTTCGTCTCGAAGAACCCGATCCAGTTCACCAAGACCATGCGGTCGGCCCAAGAGTTTCCAGGCCCCAAGGTCAGCATCGTCAGCACCGAGAACGTGGCCAGAACGCTGGAGTCCTATCTCAACGAGCTATCAGCGGGCGTTGGTGAGGGAAGCATTGAGGCGGGTCAGGGCGGGGAGGTGAGCGTCGACGTGTTGGGTCGTTACGGATTCGAGCGCGACGTTGTCCCCTCGCGGACCCCGAAGAATCTGGAGGTCAATTTCCGGACCGTGCACGGGTCCAAAGGCCTCGAAGCCGACTACGTCGTGGTCCCAGGCATGAAAGCGGGGACCTACGGATTTCCGAGCACCATCACAGACGACCCCGTCCTCGACCTCGCGATGCCTGCACCCGAAAACTTCCCTCACGCCGAGGAGCGGCGTCTCTTCTATGTCGCACTCACCCGAGCCCGCCGACAGGTCACCCTGGTAGCACCATCGCAGGGAATGTCGCCGTTCTTGGTCGAACTCCTAACGTTGCCTGGAGTCACTGTCAGCGGCGAGGACGGTATCGAGGTGAACATCTGCGCCGAATGTGGCCACGGAACGATGGTGCTAAGGAACGGTCGGTACGGACCCTTCCTCGGCTGCTCGACCTTCCCAATGTGCAACAACACTCAAGCAATAGAACCAGGCGATACCTAGTTAATTCCTTGATGGTGTGGGGGCGCTTGGGGCCGGCACCCTCTCCTTTCTACCCGGGCGCTCACGCCTTTTCGGCTCTCGCACAGGTTCCGGCTCAATCTTGATCTTCCTCAAAGGCTTACCGATGTTTGCCACGTCAATCCTTTCTGATCATCGATGGTGAGCCGACTCTGACTTCTGCACGTGGGTAACGGCGCCGAACTTGTTTTGCGATTTCCTCGTCGATCACCCATAAATCAGTGATCCGAGCTTGCGAGCACCTGTATCCGTCTTCGTGTTCGATCACAGTGCCCCACATCTCGACTCGCCCGACCACAGGAGGCGAGCTGATTGCCATTCCCGCAGTCGATGACTCCTTGAACGCATAGATGCCGCACACGTGATTCCATGCTGGTGCCTGGTGTTCGTATTTGCACTTTGCCACCAAGAGCTCGGACGACCAGGTCGCGTATACACCTCTCAGGCGCCTCCCGTCCCAGTTCCACGCCCTCCAGCCAATCGCTGGCTCGGCATCCCAGAATTCTTCGACTGGCTCGGATGGCCCTCGATAGGAAGCTAGCGGCATCGGTCCCATCTCGAGTTTTCCGCTCAACCGAAGCAGAACCCACATCGTCAGTAGTGCCGTTGAAATGACGAGTAGCGCTCCGGCGCCGGCCCACGGATAGGGGAAAGGCAATCGCACCCCAGACGGGCGGAGATCGGCACGGAGGACGTAGGCAGCCACTCCGAAACAAAGGGATAACACTCCCGAGCCATTCTCCACTATGCCGTCGAGTCGCCTAGGAAAGAGCTTCTCGAAGACGAACAGGATCGGAGCGAGCACAAGAATGAGAACAAAACCCATCGGCGCAACGCCAAGGGCAACTGCGGGGATCATGAGGAGCGCCGTGATCCAAAAACCGAACGTCGAGAGACCCCCCGTCAACAGGAGAACAGCGATGGGGACGCCAACGAAAGCTATGAGTGCGATGACGCTGGATATGTGACGTCTCAGCAAACGCCAGGTCGCGTTTTGGGAGAATCTCAGCCCGTATTTCATTCGACCACCCCTCCTTTGTCCGCGGCGTGGCTTCTCAGTTTGCTCTCTAAGTGTGACAGATTCTCACTTACGGTGGCAGGAGCCATCCCTCTCATCGACTCTTTCAGACTCTCTCGAACATCCGGTCGGCAAGACCTACGAGGCGGTCGTACGCCTCGACCGCGTGCCAGGCGTCTGGGATGGCGCTGAGACCCCACCTTGCTCCGGCCAGTGCTCCCGCCATCGCCCCGATGGTGTCGGTGTCACCGCCCATCCTGATCGCTCTGATGATGGCGTCCTCGAAATCGTCGGCGAGGAGGAAGCAATAGAGGGCGGTCACCACCGAGTTGTCAGCCGCGACCCAGTTACCGAGATGGAGGCGCGCCCGTTCGTCGTTGTCGCGTTCAAGACAACTGGGAAGGATGTCCAGCTTTTTGCGAAACTCCTCGGTCTCGACGAGGTCATCTAGGTCAGCGATCAGCCGGGCGGGGTCGAACTCAGGTTTGAGGGCATGGTGAGCCGCCACCGCCTGGATCAGAGCACCCTCGACACCGATCGGATGGGTATGGGTCACTTTCGCGGTCTCGCGGGCCAGGTGCACCGTCTCGTCCAGATCCCGGGCCCACATTGCCACCGGGGCGACTCGCATCGCTCCCCCGTTGCCATACGATCCGCTGCCCCCGAACTGAGCTTTTGCAGCCTTGTCCCAAGGCTTCCCCTGGAGCACTTTGCTGAACCAGTCGGTGACACCCGCCCCATAGCCTCGACGCGGCTCCTCTCGCCAAGCATCGACGAGCCTGTCGGCCATGTCTTCACCGGAAAATCCGTCACACGCGAGCAGCGACTCGCTCAGGGCCATGGTCAGGATGGTGTCGTCGGTGTACTGAACCATGGTGAAGTCATTCCGGATCTCGTCGAGGTACGAATCGGGAACTACACGGTGCCCTTCAATTGGCCGCCCGCAGGCGTCCCCGACTGCGGTGCCGACCATGAGACCCCGGAACCGGTCCTGCAAACTCACCGGGTCGGGCGTCAGGTCGAATCCACTCATGTCGAACCCACAGCACGATTCCAACGTACCAATCCAACGACCGCCATTACCAGGAAAAGCATGTAGAGGGCTGCGAACATGGAAGCTCCTGTGGTCAGGTAGAGGCCGATTGCGAAAATGTTCACCGGGCCGATCCACAGCCACCAGGACTCGACTTTCTTCTTCGACAGCAAGACCATCGCTACAACTGAAGCAGCAACGATCGAGGCATCCCAGTAGGTATACAGGGCAGTCTCCCAGCCGGACTCGAGCATCCAACCGAAAACCCAGGTGAACAAGCCCAGCGCTACCACGACCAGCAATCGCATCCTGAAGGTCAACCGGGTCACGATCAGTTCGGTGCCGTTATCACCGCCTCGGGTCCACTCTCGCCACGCCCAGAGCTGAACGGGTATGTAGTAGATCCAGTGGAGAAACATCTGTCCGATCAGTCCGATGTCGAGAAAGAACCAACCCATGAATCCTACCGAAACGATGCCGATGGGCAGGGCCAGCACGTTTCGTCTCTGCGTTATCCAGACTGACCAGAGCGAGGTTGAGGTACCGACGAACTCGACCGGACTGGGTGTCACTTCGGGAGCGAACCACAGAGTGGCTGCCCAGTATGCGCCACAAATGAGAAATGACCAGACCCCCGCGATCAGCGCCTGTCGATGTTCCCATCCTCTGCCGAACCAGGGCGCTGCCACAAGAGCGGGTCGTCCGGCGACGATCAACTCAGTGTTCATGTGAACACCGGGTACTTGGCCACCGCTTCGACGGCCGCAATCGCCCCGGCCATTCGCTCCTCATGGGTACCGCCCAAGACCTCGTAAGCAGCTCCCGAGCGTTCGACCAGTTCAAGAGTGAGTCGATGCATATCTTCCCGCTGATCCTGTGACTCCCTGGTCCCGTCCTGGACCCATTCGAAGTCGGGAGGAACAACCAGATAAAGATCCGGCCGGTGCAGCGTGGCCATCTCGGACACATCGGGGTCGAGTTCGCCGAGATACCGGTGGTGCCACACGTTGGTCACCAGAGCATCGGTGTCCAACACAAGAAGACCGTCGGATGCGCGGCGTGCGAGTTCGTCGGCCATCCGATAATGGGTCGAGGCGATGTGACGGAATTCCTCGGAATGCCACCCCTGATTGGCAAGATTGGACCGGCCATGCCAGTACATACGGCCGTACTCGGGAACCCACACGGTGCGGAAGTGTCGGGCCAGGGCTTCAGCCAAAGTCGTTTTGCCGGTCGACTCCGCCCCTGCCACCACCACGCGATGGACGAGGTCGACCCGGGCCGCGGGTGCCAGCCAGTCAAAGTTCGATCGGAGGTCCCGGCGCAATGCGGTTGCCGAAATCGGGTAGGTGTCGCGTGCGAGATCGACGCCTACATGGGTCGCCCCCATCGCCTCGGCCCAACCTGGCCCCCACGACTCCGACGTGAATGCCACGTCAGGAGCACCCGGTAGAAGTGCCCGGGCACGCTCTGCCCATGGTTCGTTGGCGGCCGGGATGTTGTCTGCCGTGAGGAGAACCGTGACATTGTCGGGGCTGTCGATCTCAAGCCACCTGGCACGCTGCTCCGCGCTGATCGTCTCCCCGGGGAGGTCGCCAACCAGAACATGGAGGTGGTCGACCCGGGCTGCGGCCGACTTGATCAGATGCAAGTGACCCAGGTGCGGCGGGTTGAACTTCCCGACCGTCACGCCGACTGATCCCCGAGCCGATGGCGCAATCACCATGGCGGGTATTCCTCAGCCAAGAACACCCGGTCCTCGTAGAACGCTCCGTACAGGTCGCCCGCCACGCGTTCGACCACCGGCCGGAGTGCGAGGCCGTCGGTCCACTCTGTCGGGATGGCTGCATCGGCGCCGAGAGTCGCTCCCAGGATCTGGCCGGCAATCGATCCGGTCGAATCAGAATCTCCGCTGTGATTGACGGCGAGGAGTACGCCCTCCCTAAAATTGTCAACTGCGAGGGCGCAGTAGACGGCGATCGCCAATGCCTCCTCCGCCACCCATCCCTCCCCCAACTGCTCCACGATCCGGTACGACGGCAATCCAGAGTCGGCGAGTTGCTTGGCCGTGCGTAGCAACTCGGCGCAGATCCTCCCTCGGGGCTCGTCCGCTTCGATTGCGTCGATCGCCGAATTGACAGCAGGTTCGAGCGCGTCACCAGCACAAATCCGATTGATGATCAGGGACAAGGCCCCTGCGGCGATATACCCGGCCGGATGTCCGTGAGTCAGAGCGGCCAGATCGCATCCGAGCTCATAGGCGGCTTTGTCATCCAGGCCCACGAGACCGGCGGGCGCCGACCTCATGACACCACCGCACCCCTTGGAGTCGTTGATCGGGTCGTATCGGGTGCCAAGCCCTCCGACGCGTAGGGCGGATAGGCAGGTATTGCCAGGCGCCATTCGAGCCCAGAGCCCACGCTCGTCGATCATCCAGCCGGAATGCCACTGTTCTCCATCGATCTCTGAACCGACCGGCACGACCCCGGACTTCTGGGTGAGAAACCATCGCATGTACGAGCCATTGATCGCTCCCAACGGTTGCCAGCAGCCGCCTTCAGCGTTGTGATGACGTTGCTGTGCTCTGATCAGGCCCTCCGCTGTCCAGAGCGTCATTTGGGTGTCGTCGCTGAACGCCGCGGGATGGGCCGAATTGGCGGGATAGTCGGTCAAGCCCCTGGATCCGAAGCGGTTGTGGATCTGATCCATCCGCATGAACTCGACGGGCAGGCCCAAAGCATCGCCCACGGCCCCGCCAAGAAGCGAGCCTTCCACTCTCGTTTCGATCATGTTCTCATCTTTCATGTGCTCTATACAATAACTTCTAGGTCTATTATTGTCAAGAACACAATTATTCTGTAGTATGTGAGTGTGAACACCGAATCCGGATACGACCCCCGCAGGTTTCCTCCAGTTGCAGTAACAGTCGACATCGTCGTATTCACACTTGAGCAGGGGGTGCTCCAGGTTGCGTTGATCGAGAGGGGAGAAGATCCGTACAAGGGTCAACTGGCGCTACCCGGCGGGTTCATCCGCCCCGACGAGACTCTCCTGGAGGCGGCGGCGAGAGAGCTGCGTGAGGAGACGAATCTCAAAGTTGCGGATCCGTTGGAGCAATTCGGAGCCTACGGCGACCCCGACCGTGACTCGCGTATGAGAATCGTGTCGATCGCCTTCTGGGCAATTGTCCCGGGGCTGCCAGATCCGGTCGGAGGCTCAGACGCGGCAGACGCCCGCCTCGTCCCGGTCGAGGACGCTCTCTCCACGCCTCAGACCCTTGCGTTCGACCATCATCAGATCCTGCAGGACGCCCTGGAGCGGGCGCGCCGTGCGATCGAGACCACCACGGTCGCCACCGGGTTCTGCCCACCCGAGTTCACGATCAGCGACTTGCGCAATGTCTACGAGGCAGTGTGGGGCGTTCGGCTCGACCAGGGCAACTTCCAGAAGAAGGTCATCGATGTTCCGGGGTTTCTCACCCCCACCGGGAAACGCCGCCAGGGCGGTCAAGGGCGCCCGCCGGAGTTGTACCGAGCAGGGCCAGCCAGAGCGATCAACCACCATTCCGGAAGCCGGCGAGTTGAGCCCGGATAGAACCCCCGAGACCACAGTGAATGCCTTCATGGGCGATATCACCACGCTTGAATTGGATGCTGTGATCAACGCCGCGAACAGGGTTCTAATGGGTGGCGGTGGGGTTGACGGCGCAATCCATCGGGTAGGAGGACCCTCAATACTCGAGGAGTGCCAGCAAATCGTCTCTGAACGAGGGCCGTTGAACCCCGGAGAAGCTGTCATCACAGGTGCGGGCCGACTTCCCTCCCAGCATGTGATCCACACCGTCGGGCCCATGTGGAACGAGACCAAACCGGAACTGGGAATCGACCTCCTCGCGTCGTGCTACCGGGAGAGCATGAACCTGGCTGCGACGAACGAATGTCGGACGATCGCTTTTCCATGCATCTCGACGGGCGTCTACGGGTTCCCAACCGGGCTGGCAGCGACAACCGCCATAACCACCGTCAAAGATTGGATCAACAACCGTCCTGGCGAACTCTCTGAGGTCATTTTCGTCTGTTTCGACTCGTCGAACTTCCACCTTTACCGGGCCGGCCTAGCGCGGGATGAGGAGCAGAAGCGGGAGTGATCCAACCCTACGGTGTAATCCTGTCATAGCGATGTGTCATAATGACCTCACAACACATCGAGAGCGGCTCGAGGGACCCGGCCCTATGACAGCCCGGCAACCACCCAGCGATGGGAAAGGTGCCTCCGCCGGCAGACCAGATTGGTCTGGACGATGTAGACAAAGACATCAACCAGACCCTTCCTCGTGGAAGGGTTTTTGGTTCTCCGTCCGCTTCTCGACGCAGACAGAGGAGAGCCATATGTCCAATCCAATACCTGGTCCGATGGAGGCGAGAAAGGCCTGGGAAGACACCGAAAGCTGGAAATCAGGAACTGTGGTTGCGCGCCATCGCGACGGCGTCACGGTCGAAATCGATGGAGAAGAACACTATTTCGGTTGGTCAGAACCACTCTTGATCCGTCTCCCCAACCAGGTCGCTTACTCGCAAGCCCGAAGGCTGTTGGCAGCGGCACATAAACGGGGCCGATCGTGTCGCTTGCATCCGATCATGGGGTCTTCGCGATGCTGGACGGTGGAGACCGATACGTCTTCATCCGGGTCGTCTCCACAGATCTGCCTGAACCTGAGATCGCATGCACCATGTGCCGGTACCCGGCCGGGTACGGGGGCGTGGACATTTGCGAAACACACACACGGCTGGGAATGGGGACCGTCTTCCGGGGATCGCGGTTCGGGAAGGCTGAACTTGCGGCGAGTTCGGCGGCTTTCGACCACGAACCAGGCCGACTGAGACGTGCCCTCGACGAACTGGCCGATATGGCACTTCCTCTTGAGGCCCGACGCCTGGTCGACAAGTTCATTCCAGTAATCGACGAGTTCAACGACGCTACGACAAGGGCATCGTTGGCCCAATCTCTGGCGCATCTGGCGAAACAGTCTGGAGACCAGAACCTCGCCGACGCCCTTCTAGACCGGGCAAGAACGGATCTTCACGGAGTCCTGGACTTCAACGATCCGATACCGCGCTGTCCATTTTCAAAATCTGTCACACCCACCTCTCATACTGAGGGAACGCAAACATCCAAAGGGGGATGAACAATGAGCAGCAAGAAGCCACCGGTACACATATCAGTCATACTCGATCGCTCCGGGTCGATGGCGTCGATCGCCGACGACGTCGTAGGAGGATTCAACACCTTCCTCAAGGAGCAGCGGAGTTCGGAAGGCGAGGCGAGGGTCACCCTTGTCCAGTTTGACGGTAACGACCCGTTTGAGATTCTTATCGACGGTGAAGACATCGCTGACGCCAAGGATCTCGACCCGGGGCGATACATCCCGCGGGGAAACACCCCTCTCTATGACGCCGTCGGGATGATGATCTCCCGGATCGAGGCCGAGATTCTGGAGCGTGCCGATGCCGGAAACCCGATCGAAGACCAGCTGGTTTTGATTATCACTGACGGGTTCGAGAACGCCAGCCGCGAATTCGACGGCACCACCCTCGCCGGTCTCATAGAAGCGAAGAAGAAACAGACGTGGACGTTCGTCTTCCTCGGTTCAGACGAATCGACCTTCTCTGAGGGTGCCCGGATGCGGGTGGAATCGGGAAACACCAGGCAATGGGACAAATCCGGCGACGGATCCAAAGAGATGTTCGCCCGGATGAGCAAGGAAACGATGGCCTACCGGATGTCGGGTCCAGCCAAGCGAGTTGAGAAGTCGGAGAAGTTCTTCGAGGATGACGAAAATGGTGAGACGGATTGACGCGCCATGTCCTCGGTAACACGCTTGAGGGCAGCCATTAGGCGGCGCCTTCTCGGGATTGTCGTGGTCGTGCTGGTCCTCGGTGCGTGTGGCAGCTCGGCTGCCAACTCGATAGACGCTGACCTCGACCAGTCGCTCGACGAAGTCGTCGCCGAAATGCGGGCTTGGTCAGAAGATCAACCCGAGTGGACCTGGACCGACGGAGTACCGGACAACTACGTCGGGGGTCTCGCCTATTCGTTCTGCCTGCTCCTGGAGGAGGAATCAGTCGAGCGAGTTCGGGAAATCCTCATCGAGCAAGCCGACGACGACCCGATCCTGGAGCGGGAGTGGATCTACATGCTGGGCATATCACGGTTGAAGGTTTGCTAGGTTGCGTGACAGCCGACAAAGAACCACCAAGTTTCTTTGTGACGGGTCGTGAGCTGTTTAGGGCGGATCCTGCACGTCAAGGGCGAAGGCCAGCGCGATGTTTATGAGAAACATCGGGTCACGGTTGGCTCCATCCCGCCGAATGTTCAACTCCGCGGATACGTCACCGTCGGAGACCTCGGCTTCGATTCTTCGGAGAGCGCGCAGGGCAGCGAGCCGCACGAACTCCACCCGCACCGCATCGGTTTCCCACCAATAGCTCAGGTCGAACATTTCCACGTCGGGCCCGGCGAACCCGGCTGGCGTAAGGTCACCGGGCTCGGCCAACGCCAGGTCGACCAAGTGAGGAACCGCTGCAGCGGATCCTTCACGGGCAATGTCCTGGATGAGAGCGACCTGGAGCTTGCGTGTTCGGGGGTCAAGGTCCCCGCCAGCCGCCCGCTCCAAAAGCTCAAGTCTCTCGTCCATAAGCCCACTGGGAGACGGAGGTGGATCACCCTCCGGTACGGGTAGTCGCCGGAGTCGACGTATACGGGGCCGACAGGAACGTCGATTCCGTCGGGATTGGTGACCTGATTGTTGGCGCAGTAGGACCAGTGTGGGTTGTCGATATCGATGTCACGGATCTGACAATGCACCCGGCGGTCCTCCAGCGCTGTAGCAAAGTCACATTCGCCGCAGTTGTCAGTTCCTCCGTTGGGCATGCCCACGACTGTACCGCCCGATCGGCCGCCTTCCCTCACCTACCCAGCTCAAGATGAACCGTAGGCGCGCCGAAAAGTCCAATTAGCGTCTAGAGGAGACCCGAACCGACATGGACTTCAAAGGGTATGTTGACAGAATTGAGTACCACTTCCGGAGGCTCGGTGTTATCGCTCGGCCGAGCCAGCAGGAATATATTGCCGCCTGGAACAATCAGATCCCGGCGAAGAAGATGGCACAGAGCTTCGCGCGTCGGCAGCGGAGTGACCCGCGGGCAAAAGGCGCGGACGAGTGATCATAGATCGCGTTTGAGCCTCGTTTGACCCGCGTCGACCAACCTCGAAAAATCCCCAACAACCGCAGACCCTTCCCACTCAACACAACTTGGTTCCAGGTCGCGAGCGATTTGTCGGTAAGACGACCCTAGTTACTGAGTGTCGGCCGGCGTCGGGGGTTCCGATCTGAGCTCTGCTTTGCGGATCCGACCTGCCTCAGCGTCTGTTAGCCCGCGCTCAAGCGCTTCTTGCGCTCTCGGATCGCCGTAGTGCCTGGCTTCGGCCGGCGTCAGAGCAATTGCTCGGTGCATCGCCAATCCCCCATCAGGGAGTTGGTCAACAACGACTTGTGTGTCCTTGATGCCGAATCGAGCTAATGACACACGACCACGTTCGTCGACTTCAACGATGATGCGGCGATCTGCCACGGTTGGCTCCCTCTGTTTTCGTCCGTAAGACAATCTAACACCAATTCAGCCCATTGCGGGTAAATACCGTATAGGGGCGTTTACCCAAACTAGGATTTTGGACATGGATTTCGAGTTCACCGACTCCTTCTATTCAACCTACGAATCGTTGAGCGACGAGGACGTCGCCATGGTCGATGATGCGATCCGGAGACTTCTGCAGGAGCATACGAGTGGTTGGGCGCGACAAGGAAGAATCGACGGTGATCTGGGCGGTTCGTGGATCGTCAGCCTCCGGTCAAGGTCGATCGACGCATCGATGTACTGGGATTACCTGGACGACGATCGGATCGTCCTGTTGGCCGTTGTAATTCGGCGCGTGTAAGGCGGCCGCTGCATTTGCTCGACTAGAGACAAGGACCTGCTCCCATGTCCAAAGGCGGCCGCATACACCTTGCCGAATTCGCGACCGGGACCACAGATGCCACAACACCACCTGGTTCCAGGTTTTGATCCGGTTCGTCAGTCGATATCGAGCAGTAGCGCGAGCACTTCCCGCACCTCAGACAAACTGACAGAACCGATATTCCCACTTACTGATTCAACCCGGTCAACCGAGACGGACCGTATGTGCTGACATTGAGCAGCCGAGTCCGCCTCAAGGCCAGTGCTTTCGTCGGCTGGAAGCAGGACCTCTGAGCCAAACGATCGAATCCTCGAGGTCAGGGGAACCACTTGGACGACGTTGGCGGATTCATCAAGGATTTCCTGGGCAGTAACGACGACAGCCGGGCGCCGAAGACCCGCTTCACGACCCATCGGAGAGCCGAAATCAAGGACGACGACGTCACCCGAGGTCAGCATCAAGCCAATCTGTCTCGTCCATGGTTAGCTCGGACTTGAGTTCCATTCCAATCCGTTGCTGTCGAAGACGCCGGGCGGCAAAAGCCACGGCTTCCCCGACCGTTGTGCCGAGCTCCCGAGCCAGTTTCTTGAGCTCTTCATGAGTCTGTCGGTCGACACGAACGCTAGTACTTGGCATACAAAGCAGTATACGTATTTGCATCCCATCCTGTCAACACGACCTAGTTCCAGGGACCAGCGTCACGCCGGTCGAGCTACACGCCTGGAACGAGACCTCCAGGATCCGCACCTCAGATGAGACGCCCTTGTGGTTTCGTAGTATCGCGATATCATGATCTCATGACCAAACAAACAACTGCTCGCCTACCAGACGATTTGGCCAACGAGGCAGAAGCTGTTGCCCGAATTCAGGGCACCAGCGTGAACTCCCTAATTGTCGACGCACTTTCCCACGAGATAGCTCGGGTTAGGGAAGACAAAGCGTTCACGGCACGCGCCAAGGAGCTGCTCGAGCGGGACAAGGAACTCCTGGAGCGACTTGCTAGATGATCCGATACCTCACGTTGAGTGAGTACTTCTGGCTGGCTGAACAAGTGACGGGAACCGATGCTGGCGTCCTCGCCAAGGTGTCCAGATCAGACCTGGCTGACTCTGCACTTCATGCTCCCAAGGCGGGGTTCGGTGACGAGGAGTTCTACCCAGACATACGAAAAGGCGGCCGTTCTCCTTTGCAGGTTGGCCTGGAATCACCCTCTAATGGATGGAAACAAAAGGGCGGCATGGGGCCTCGGTCCGAATGTTCCTCGAGCTCAACGGCGGCCAATGGAATCCGGAGCCGCCAGATATTGATGGAGCGAAGAAGCAATGCTTGCGATCGCCGCTGGCGAGGTCGACGAAGCGTGGGTTGCAAAGTGGTTGCGCGAAAGAGTCACCTTCGACGACTGAGAAGATTCGGTTTGGGAGACGATTCTCTGGCAGTTTCAGCGTACGATTTTCGGAGCAAACACGACCTGTTTCCAGGCCTACAGGAGGGCGGCTCTGCGACGATGAGGCGGAGCAGCGGTCGTTAGCTTTTCGATGTCGAATACGCATCGGAGTCTGCGAACCTCGCTTACCGCCGGCTTTCAAGTGAAAGGGTCGCCGCCCGACCAACTACCAATAGTGACCGTCTCGCGCCGGATGTAACGCCCGAGAAGTCGCCACAACCAAGGAACCGGACCCCATGAAACATGCTCTGAAGTCAGCCAGTCGGCCAGCCACCAGTTCGATGCCGTCGAAGTTCGGAATATCACCTTCGCTGAGCAGGGGCCGTCATCTAATCGCGACAGGTCGCTGCGGTTGACCGGCGTCTCCAGCAGGTATGGGACTACGGCGTCATCACCACCAAGATGCTTGGCGAAAAACGAAGCGAGTACCTCAGAGATGATCTGGGCGCCCGATTCACAGGTCTGCTGCTGCCCGTCGCACCTCGACAGCTCCTGGCGAGCGAACCAGCCCCAATGGTCGATGCCCGCGACGGCCGCCTGGTAGCGCGGCGTCGGCCCCATGTCGAAATCGCTCTCACGAAGTGGCCCTGCGAGCCAGTCGTCCATTCCCGCAATCAGCAAGGTCGGGATCCGTAAGGCCCGATAGTCGTTGCCGTAGTTGTTCTCGCGTGTGACCGCGACCGATGCGTACGCCTGGGCGTTGAAGACCCCCGATGCGACGGCATTGATCGCGGCGTTGGCACCCCAGGAGTGCCCTGCGAGTCCAAGAGCGGAGGAAACGGACCCGCTGTACTCCCACGCACCCCTCATGTAGTCGATCGTCTTTTGGAGACGTTGGACAACCGTGGTCGGGTCCGCCGAAATGACGTCGCTTACGTCAGGGCACGCGACGACAACCCCGGTCCTCGCCAACAACTGGAGCGCCGACCACCATCGCTGGTAGTCATTACTGGTGTCCTCGGGGCACATCCCGTCCCCAGCATCACGCTGCCCATGGAGGAAGACGACTAGCGGATAAGTTCCCTCGGCGATGGGAGCCGACCAGACGGCGCCGTCCCATGATGGGAAATACACTCGCAGGCGAAACCCATTTGATGGGAACTCCGGAAGCCAGGGGTAACCCGGAGGAAATCTGGGCTCCACCGACTTAGCTGCTGCGATCACCGGGTCGAGCACTCCGCCCACCGTGTAATCTCGGACGCCGTAGAAGCCGGGATTTCGTAGAGCAACAGGGCCGGCCATCTCGAACCTCCTCGCCGAATGATACCTTTGGCTCCGCGGACCCGCCGCCGAAATGCAATCGCTTGAAGTACAACAGGCAATTCAAATCCCCTCAGGCTGATTGTTTCGGTTTACGGCTAGACGGGATCTCGCCCATCGTCTTTGAGCGTCCATTTGGGGAAGTCGCTCAGCGACCACAATGTTGATTGTTTCAAGTGGCCGACTAGGGGTCGGTTTCGGGATTGACCCCGGTTTGAACCGACCTGGATTGCCCACGGCATCGTCAATCGGTGGCTGCCCATCCTTGGTCAGGTGTCCTGTTTTCCAGTACAGGTCATAACTTCTGACCTGTGCGGTGTATCAGCGGAGGCCATAACTGCCCTATGGAGTAGATGCGGAGTTGCTAGGTTCAATCACCGCGAGGCTGGTTTCTAGTCCAGTCCCCTTGATGAGTCGAGAAGGGCATGCTGGGTGACTACTCAGCCCGGCCCCCCGCCTCAACGGACGGTCAACGGAAGCATCCGGCCCACGAGAAAGGATCGGAAGTGAAGAAAAAATACGCCGCCATGATCTTGATTCTGGTGTTGGCGCTGATCACCGCTGCGTGCGGTGACTCCAGCGTGGACCCGACTACGACCCTCGGAGAGGGACCAGTGGCCAACGCCTGTCCTCCGGAAGGTTGTGAGTTGACGATCCTCGACGTCCAGCCCGCCGGCGAAGAGCTGACCATCACCTGGGAGGCGAACTTCGATCCAGACCTGTCTCGCAACCACATCCACGTCTATTGGGATGCCTACACGGCCGACCAGGTGTCGAGTGATGCCGAAGACCGGGGCGTCGAGCAGGGCGACTGGCATCTCACCGACGCATATCCCACATACACGACGGAGAGCGCGGCGTCTGTCGCAAACCGTGGCGACTCGACAACCATCTGCGTCACGGCGGCCGACCGCGACCACGTTGTTCTCGATAGCTCCCTCTTCGACTGCCGTGATGTGAGCGACCTGGTCGGCTGACGCCGCCATGGATCTGCCCGCCCTCATCGGCCGCCACGTTGTTGAGGCGGTGGTAGGGACCGGAGGCTTCGCCGAGGTAGTCAGGGCGCACGACGAGTCCCTCGAAGACACGGTGGCTATCAAAGTGCTGGCCGAGCACTGGGCAGCCGACGAGGACATCCGAGCCAGGTTTCTCGACGAAGCGCGCCTCCTGCGCCGCACCGGAAACCAATATCTGGTGACGGTGCACGACATCGGGGAGTTGGACGACGGCCGCCCCTATTTCGTGATGGACTACGCCAACCGGGGAACGCTGGCCGAGCGCCTCGCGGGGCGCAAGGGAAGTGGGCTCGACTCGGCGAGCGCCAGTGCCATCGCCTCCACGCTGGCCGGGGGCCTGGGTGCCCTTCATCAGGCGGGCGTGGTTCACCGCGACGTCAACCCGCGCAACATCTTCATCAAGGACCGCACCAAGTCGGGCCGCGACGGTCGGGCGCGTGCCCCAACTGCGATCGGTGGCGGTCTAATCAGCGAGACGGAGCGCCTCCTCATCGGGGACCTCGGACTCGCCAAGAACGTTGTCATGTCCAACCATCCGGTGACGGTCCTCGGCGGCACACCTGGATATCAGGCTCCCGAGCAAATCGACCCTTCCGGCGAGGTTCAGCCGGCCACCGACGTCTATGCGGCCACCGCCGTGATGTGGGAGGCGATCACCGGGTCCGCGCCACCCGCCCGCGCTGCCTTGGCACATGTCGTCTCTGCTGTCGATGATCGCTGGCGAGAAGTGTTCAAGACCGGCCTCGCAGGGGATCCGGCAGACCGTTACCAGGACATGGGCAGCTGGCAGGGCGCTGTCCTAAACGCTATCGGAGTCGATCCGGGACCGTCCTCGCTGAGCCGCGAGCGAATCGAGGTTGGGTCTCACGCCACCAATCCCTACCAAGGGCTGGCGTCGTTCCAGCCTGAAGACGCCCACCTCTTCTTCGGGCGCGACTCATTGGTCGACCGACTCGTCGAGCGACTCACCCAGGAAAGGGTCCTCGTCGTCGGCGGCGCCTCCGGGAGCGGCAAGTCTTCTCTGGTGCGGGCAGGCCTCATCCCTGCCATCTCATCGGGAGCGCTGGCAGACAGCCGGCGATGGCCGGTAGTCCTCTTCACCCCGCGGTCAGAGCCCATCAAGGAACTCGCCTATCAACTCGAACGGGTAGCGAGAACCGCCACGCAGCGGCATGTCGACCCGGTCTCGGCCGACGATCTCGCCTCCAACCCCAGTCTCGCACGATCGTCGGCCGCCACAATCACCGATGCGACCGGTGGCATGCTGATGGTGGTCGACCAATTCGAGGAGCTCTTCACCCAGGTCTCTTCCAAGGAGGCCCAGAAGACTTTTCTCGAGATCCTCGCCGAAACCGTCGATCCGGTCGATAGCCGGGTCCGTCTGGTGATCGTGATGCGCGCCGACTTCTACGCCCAGAGCGCTCTGTTCCCGTGGCTGGCGAGAAGAATCAACCGAAGCCAGGTCCTGGTCGGGCCGATGAGCCCAACCGAGCTGCGTGAGGCCATCGAAGAGCCGGCCAACCAGACCGGGCTCCGGGTGGAGGAGGCGCTGGTCGACAAGGTGCTCGAAGAAGCGCAGGGCGACCCCGGCTCACTACCTCTGATATCCCACGCCATGGCGGAAACGTGGCGCCGCCGGGTGGGGGCGGCCCTCACACTTAAGGCATATCAGGAGACCGGAGGCGTGGCCGGCGCGATATCGCAGACTGCGGAGGGGTCCTATTCCGACTTCGACGCCGACGAGAAAGAGGCCGCCCGCCGCCTTTTGCTACGCCTCGTCACCCCCGGTGAAGGCTCGTCCGACTCGAGGATCGCCCTGCCCCGCTCCGAATTGGACAGCGATCATGGCCCCTTCGGCGTGCGCAAAGTGGCCGAGGCTCTCACCGAGGCTCGGCTCCTCACCGCAGACGAGAACAGCATCACCATCGCTCATGAGGCGCTGATCCGGAGCTGGCCCCGGCTGAGACGATGGATCGACAACAGCCGCGACGATCTACGAACCAGGCAGCGAATCGCAGCTGCTGCCTCGGAGTGGAACGAGCAGGGACGCGATCAGGACCTGCTGTACCGGGGGACTCCACTCAACGCCGCCCTGGAGTGGGCGCAGGACCACGGCGACGACCTCCCCTTGCCGGCCAGGGAATTTCTCGAAGCGAGCGAGGCGAATCATCGGCGCCAGGTCGAGGCGAAACAATTCAGCGAAAGGCGGTCTCGGCGTCTCCGAAACGGCGCCATAGCCATTCTCGCAGCGCTTCTCGCGGTGGCGGTGGTCGCCTCGATAATCGCAATAAACAGTTCTCGCGAAGCCAACATGCGGCTGGCGAACCAGCTGGCGACCCAGGCGGCCGACCTCACGTCTGCTGATCCCCGCCTGGCTCTCGCATTGGCTGTTGAGGCGGCGGCGCGGGGTGCCGAATCGTTCGAGTTGCGCGAGGCGCTGGTTGACGGGACCGCCACCTTGGAGGGCGCGGCCATCATCCCGGCCCGCTCTCCATTGGACGTCGGCGACGCGCTCGTCGTCGCGATCGCACCCGACGGCGAGTACGCCGCGGTCGGTTCACGTCAGGACCCGACCATAACCCTCTTCGACCTGTCAACCGGCGCGGTGCTCGGCTCTCCGCTCGATGGTCACGATGAGCCGGTGAGCACAATTGCATTCACACAAGAAGGTTCCTGGATGGTGAGCGGAGGCCAGGACGGTGCGGTGCTGTTATGGGCCATGGCCGACCCGATGAACGTCTCACCGCCCGTGGAGATGGGCCACTTCGACGACGTCATATGGGACGTCGACATCACCACGGATGGGCGACTCGCAGTCACTGCCGGCGAGGACGGCATCGTGCAGCTCTGGGACCTGGAAGCTGGAACCGCCGCGGGCGGCCCCCTTCTCGACTCCAACCGCGACGCTCTCTCCGTCGGCTTCAGTCCTGATGGCGCCATCGTGCTCGCCGGCAACGGTAGGGGCGAGATCATGGGCTGGGACTTAGACACCGGGGGAGAGCTTTTCGATCCCTATAACGCCCACGACAGTGACCTCTGGGAGATCGTGTTCTCACCGGACGGCACCTCATTCGCCACCGCCTCCAGCGACGGCCGCATCAGACTTTGGGACCTCAACGGCACGTTGCTCGAAGAGCCCTTTCTCGACGAGGCCGGCGACGTACGAGGGATCCGTTTCCTCGACGACGGCCGGCTGCTCTTGGCCGGAGACGAGAGCGGTTTGGTTCGAGTTTGGGACGTCGCAGCCGACGCCCAGGTATTCGTCACCCAGGTGGGCCATGGCGGGCAGGTGATTGCATCCTCGTCGAGTGCCGATGCGGACCTCGTCGTCACCCTTGGCCTCGATCAACGGCTGATCTCATGGGCGGCGTCGACTTCGCTGTCGACACCAATGGCAGGCCACACCGACGGCGCTTTCGGGTTGGCTGCCAGCCCGGACGGCACGCTGCTAGCCACGGGCGACGGTGCGGGGACCGTGAGGATCTTCTCGGTCGAAACCGGCGAGTTGACCGTCGGCCCGATTCAGGTTCACGACGGGGCGGTGTGGGCTCTTGCGTTCACCGCGGACGGCGATCGCCTGATTTCAGGCGACGCCGAAGGCACCCTCGCTGCCCTGGATCCACGAACGGGCGAAATCCTAGTGTCGCCCCAGGCTGCCCACGATGGCGCACTGCGCGCACTCGAAGTCAGCCGCGACCTCATCCTTTCCGGCGGTGACGACGGGCTTGTGCGAGCCTGGGACGCAAGCCTCCAACCCGAGGGCAAACTCATGGGACCACATGCCGGCGGCGTCACTGGAATGTCCGTCTCCCCGGCGGGCACTCTCGCTGTCTCCGACCGCGGCGGCAATGTGCACTTCTGGAACCCTCAAAACGGATCCCGGGCCGCCGACCCCTTGCCCGCCGACGACAATGCCATCTGGGACGTGGCGTGGTCGCCGAACGGTGAACTTCTGGCCACGGCCAGCGACGATTGGGCGGCCAACGTATGGGACGTCGACACGCGGCAACTGCTGGCGACCCTGACGACCCTTCCCCAGGGCGGCACCGGCGTCGCATTTCTTGCCGACGGGGAGACTTTGGCGACGACGAGCCGCGATGGGTCGGTGCGTCTCTTCGATATTGGATTGGGCCGGGAGATCGGATCCATTCCCGGAGACCACGGTGCCCCCTCATGGCGACTGATTGTCCTGCCCGACGGGTGGACCTACGTCACCAGCGGCGAAGACGGGTCGGTAGTCATCTGGGATGCCCTCAACCTCGACCGTGCTTGCGAAAGGGCGGGGGGAGCGCTCGACGATGAGAACCAGCGCCGCTTCCTCGGCGGAGCCGGAGAGGCCATCGGATGCCACTAGATGGTCGCTTCGACGAGTTTCCAGTCATCCTGGTCAGGGAGCCGGGGCGCAGTCCACTCGTGCTCGTACTCCACGACACCCTCGAGGTCGGGCGCGACAGCCAGGGTCTCCTCATCGACGATCCCCAGGCTTCCCGCAGCCACTTGAAGCTGACCCCGACCTCCGGAGGCGTCACTGTGACCGACATGGGAAGCACGAACGGGACGTTTCTCGACGGTGAGCCGGTGACGATCCCGACCAGACTGGTGCCAGGCTCTCTGGTCCGTGTCGGGGCTACGACCATCGAGCTGCTCCCCGCCGCGATGGGAGCAGTCGGTGCCACGGACAAAACCCCAATGACCACAATTCAGCGACTTGCCAGCGACATCACCGGCGAGACCATGCCCCGGCCACCCGGATTCCGCAAGGACGTCACGCTGACGATCGTCTTCACCGACATCGAGTCGTCCACCGAGATCGCCAATTCCATGGGAGATCGAGCTTGGTACGCCCTCCTCACCGAGCACAACGAGATGGTGAGGAAAAGGGTCGAGGAGCATCACGGTGTGGCGATCAAGTCTCAGGGAGACGGCTTCATGTTGGCTTTCGACTCCACGCAGCGAGCCTTACACGCCATGATCGCCGTCCAGCGGGACATCATGCGTGGCTTCGAGGGCGACGACCCCGAGCTGCGGATCAGGATCGGCGCGCACACCGGCGAGGCGATCTCAGACGAGTCGGGTGACCTCTACGGCTATCACGTGAACCTTGCCGCCCGAATCGCCGATCAAGCAATCGGCGGGGAGATCGTCGTCTCGGAGATCCTCAAACAGATCGGCGACGCCCGCGGCGAGTTCCACTTCGGGGAGCCGCGGGAGGTTCAGCTCAAGGGACTGAGCGGCAACTACAACCTATACCCGGTCGACTGGAGGTCCTCGGCCGCGGGTTGACCGAGCACTCGCCAGCCAACACGATCGAGACGGTCCTCGGCTACTCCCGTTGAACAACTGACCGAACAGGGCTGCCCGCGAATCGTCACCTGGTCCGGGTCAGGATCAGCGTGTACGCTCCCGACTCGGCGCCCCACACCTCGCCGGGCCGACCGTGAAGCTGACGAAAGTCGCCAGCTGAGGAAGCTCGTGCACCGTGAATTCCTCGAGGCTTGGGTCGAAGCGGACGATGGCACCCATACACCGCACATGCGGCAGGACTGTCACCAGGCAAACGCCAAGTGGTCCCCTCTCCGGTGTCGAAAACATAGCGAGCGCAACTCACACGAACCTGGGGAGGTGGCCTTTGCGCCCTCTGGAGTGTCGCGTGAGCAAATGTTGATGGTATGGATGGTGTTTCAGGACCTCATTGTGGAGATCATCGAGAGCCCCGAGTGATTTCTATCAATGGTTGGCGGGCAGATCGAGCCAGAAATCGGAGACAAGCTGACTGATTGACTGCAAAGAATCAGTATGTCGCCGATCGTACGTTCCGACTCCAAAAACGATGTAACACTCAGAGATTTGGCTGTAGGGATGTGGGCGTTTGACCAAGGATTGACGTATCCGCTCAGCCTCGAATCGCCAGCCGCCGATAAGCCTGTATCACCCGACCACGACCTATTTCCAGGACGAGCGCTTCAGCCAACTCTCTTCTATACGGATCCACTCTACGTGCGGTCCTAATTGCTTTCTTCCTCAACCACTATCTCGAGGTCGGTAGCGGTGGCAGCGGCCAGTCGGGAGACTTCTTGCGTTAGGAGGTCGTGGTCCGGTCGGGCCACCTCGGGGAACCAGGTGACGATCACGTTGTCGCTGTTGACCGTCCAAGTGCCCGCGACGACTCCGTTCGCCAGCACGGGGTTGGCGCCCAGTGTCATTAGACGTCGCCGGTCGGGCGGGACGACGAGCGGGTCGGCGGTGCCGGGACCCATAACCCATTGATCGGATCCGGGTAAAAGGCGGACTGTCGGACTGAACGAACTGTCGGCCAGTTCCTCCAGATCCTCGGCCAGAACCAGAGCGTCATTTCCCTCAATGTCGACGGAGACCAACTGGTCGCTCAGATCGTTGAGCCATCCATTCAACGCCGTCCGGCCGGCACTGAGCCCCTCGCCCAGCCAATACTGAATGTGTGCCGGCGTTGCCGGACCATATGTGCGGAAATAGGCTCTGATTGCGTAATGTCCGGCGGCTTCGAGTTCCGCCAACCCGGTCCAACCCGTCACGTGTTCCAGGGCGCGCACGGTTGACTCACCACCGCGGATCGGACCGAAGCAAACGTCGCCCTGCCACATCAGCGCCTTGAGCAGTGTGTCCGAGTTGCTGATCAACCCCATGGCAGCAGCCCCGAACCGGGGTTGTCCTGCGATGGCCGAACGAAGCTCTTCACGGGGCAGGGGCCCATCACTTACGGCATCGCGGACGGCTTCACGAAAGGAAGGCCAGTCCTCCGGGGTGAGTTCGTAAGCCTCCTGCCAACTCGACCGCTCCCACTGACGCCCCGACGCACGCAGGGCCAGGTAGATGCCGGCATCCTCGGGCGTCATCAGGTGTGTCGCACCACGGAAGGCGTAGGTCTTGATGACCTCGTCCCGATCGAGAGCACGAGCGAGGTCGTCCGGCCGGGCGCCGCGTCGACGCATCCCAATGCTCAGTTCAGCCGTAGTGTCAGGGCGGGGCACAGCGCCGAGACGGGCTACCACATCGCCGACTGAGCCGGTTCCAATCGGGTTGAGGAGTTGACGGCTCAATCGCCATGCCAGGACCTGCGACGAGGGGAAATGCATCCCGGCAGGCTACCTATCGATGCGCATTGGGCGGAGGCGAGTGGAAGTGTCAAGGCACTATGGCCTCCTGCGCTTCATTTCATCACGGGCTTAGGTGCATTCCTCGCGTGTTTTCCAGGTCGCGCGATATGGCCAACAAAATTTGCACCATTGTCCGAAGGACATCAGGATGCTATGATGCGTGCATGCCGAAGACACGAACAACTCTCACTATTGATGAAGACGTTCTAAGGGCGATCAAAGTACGTGCCGCCCGAACTGGAAAGGGTGAGAGCGAGGTCATTGAAGATGCTATCCGCCGAGATCTCGGCCTCGATCTGATGGATCGCCTCTGGGCCCGAAACGACTTGTCCGAGGAAGAAGCGATGCACCTTGCCATCGATGCCCAAATGGCAGCCCGACGCTCCAAGCCTGCACCGCGCTAAGCATTGAGGGCAGTCCTCGACCCAAACGTCCTGATATCCGCCACTTTGTCACCTCGCGGTTCGCCCGGTCGCGTCCTTAGACGTTGGTTCGAAGGCGCTTTCGATGTCGTTGTTTCCCCATTGCTTCTCGATGAACTTGCTAGGGGACTCGACTACCCAAAACTGAAGGGTCGAATAACGCCCGCAGAAGCCTCGGAACTCCTCGAACTCCTGATTCGTGGCGCGATCGCCGCTAACGATTCAACCGAGCCGCCAGCTATCTCTTCTCCCGACCCGGATGACGATTACCTCATCGCACTCGCCAGCTCTTCTCGATCCCTGCTCGTCTCCGGCGACAAAGATCTTCTCATGTTGTCGGAACAAATCCCCGTGTACTCACCTGCCGAATTCCTCGCCCTACTCGACGAGAGCGATCCAAATCCGACCTAGTTCCAGGTCGCGTTTGGCGATGTCTTCACCCAGTATCAGCGCCTAACCAGTCAGTTTCGTTCTCGGTCAGAGGTCCGCTCAGATCCTTCCCGATCCCATGCTTGACGGAGAGGTTTTTTGCATCGGGGTGGGTCCTTCGCGCCAGCAGAAAATATGTTTCTGTTTGACCCATCCCTTTCACATCCACTGTCCCCCGTCGTTCACAGACGTAGTCGCCCCGAATGATGTCGTACGTGGCGCGAGAGATTTGGATGGACCCAGGCACCCCGTGGGACTCCATACGGCTTGCCGTGTTGACGGTGTCACCCCATAGGTCGTATGCGAACTTGTGAGTGCCGACGATGCCCGCGACGACTGGCCCAGAGTGGATTCCGATTCGAAGGCTCAGGTCGTGGCCTGAGAACTGGTGATCGGCGCAGTGGTCTCGTATTCGAAGCGCCAGTTCTGCGACTACGTGGGCATGGTCGGGTCTGGCCCGTGGCACACCCGCAGCGGCCATGTACTCATCGCCGACGGTCTTGATCTTCTCCAGTCCGAGCTCCTGCACGATGTCGTCGAGGGTGGTAAAGAGCGCATTGAGTAGCCCGACCAGTTCGGGCGCCGCCATCTTCGCCGACATGGGCGTGAACCCGACCACGTCGGCGAATAACACCGACGCCTCCTCAAAGTCATCTGCGATCATCGATCGGTCTGCCTTTAGCCGGGTTGCGATCTCGTCCGGCAGGATGTTGTGGAGCAGGTCGTCTGACTCCTTCTGGAACCTATCCCTTTGTCGGACGAAGTACGCCATACCGGCGTAGGAGAAGACGGAGAGACCGATCAGAGTGGCCATCATGGAACCCACTGGGGCTGGCCCCGCCTCGGCAACCGGTTCGACCCATTCAGGGAGCAGAGCGCCGAGAGCCATAGAAATGACAACCACAAGGAACCAGGCGAAGGCGGCACGACGGTCGAGAGCGATGAGCGCTCCGATCACGGCGAGAATGGTCCAAGCGATCGTTAATTCAGCTTCGAGAACCCCTCCGAGGAGCACCGTCGGCACCGCGTTCTCGAGCACGATCGTGGCGAGAAGGACGTTGACTGTGCCGACGAACCAATGCGGCCGCCTCGCCAACACGACCAACCCGACCGCTGGCACGGCGGCGGCCATCAGATTGCTGACACCGACCACCGTGCGACCTGTATCCAATGCGTCGAGCGCAAAGAAAAGGCGGAGCGGGACGCTGAAGAGGATGTACCCGATGACGATTCGTCGTCGCCCGGCCTGTGAGGCGCTTTCGCCCGGGTAGGCACCGATACCCATCAGTCGACTCCACAGCCGACTCGATCGGGAGAGCTCTGACATGGCTGAACCCTACATGGGGAGGCCACACCACCTAGTCCCAGGGCCGACAAACTGTGCCTGGTTCCGATTAGGGAAATCGACAAGTCAAAGTTTGCAGCTGCCACGAGCCAGGGTGATCTATCCGGACCCAAGATGGTGAGACCCCGAAATCCCGAGTTCCAGTCGCGCTCGGTCTGGGACTCGTCATCCGGGATCAACGCCTGGGGCGGGCAGCCACCGAAATTCCGGGACGCCCTAGTGGAACGCCCGCCTAGCCCAATGTGCTTGGCGTCGTCGCCCGTCCGTCTCTGACAACGATCTCCCGATGGCCGTAGGCGGCCACCCGAGGGTCGTGGGTGACGATGAGCAGAGTCAAATCAGAACTCTCTGCGAGACCAACCAACAGCTCGAGCAGGGTTTCCGCAGCGAGGGAGTCCAATGCTCCGGTTGGCTCGTCGGCGAAGAGCACGGCCGGATCATTTACCAGGGCACGGGCTGCTGCTATCCGCTGACGTTGTCCACCAGACAACTCACCAGGCACCCGATCAGCCAGCTCGGGCACTCCAACGCGATCTAGCCAATCCCGGCTGCGGTCGAAGGAGCTAGCGCGCGACTCACCTTCCAAAAGCAGAGGCAACGCCACGTTTTCGACTGCCGTCAACTCCGGAACGAGCTCACCGAACTGGAACACAAAACCGAACTCCCGCCGCCGAAGCAAAGTGCGAGCCGTTGCATCAAGATCGTCGACGCGAGCACCTTTGAACGACACCTCACCCGAATCGGGCTTCTGGATCCCGGCCAGACAATGGAGAAGCGTCGACTTTCCCGACCCACTGGGTCCCGTGATCGACACCAGCTCACCAGGAGCGACGGACAGGTCGATGCCGCGCAGGGCGGGTGTTTTGCCGAACGACTTCTCGAGTCCACGACATGAGAGGATCGCACCGCTCACGTACCGACCTCTTCGGCCAAGGCGCCGATCCGGTCGGCCGCTAGGTCGATCCAGCGCAAATCCGCCTCCAGATGGAAGAGGGCGTGGTCGGCCAACATCTTGTCGGACAGACCGCCAGACCGCTTCATCGCCGTCAGCTCACGCATCCTCTGAAGATGAAGCGCTCGCTGCGCATCGAGATAGACCGACGGGTCGCGATCGGTCAACAATGCGAGCACGACCTTGCTGTACAAAACGGACTGAAGGTGTGTGGCTGGATCTTCTGCGGTCGACAACCATTCTTCCGTTGCCTGGTTCCCGTCGCCGGTGATGGCATAGAGCTTGCGGTCGGGCCCGGCTTCCTGCTCGAGACCGGCTGGGCGGACCAAACCGTCCCGTTCCAGGCGGCCGAGAGTCGAATAGATCTGGCCGACATGGATTGGCCTGGCGCGTCGAAAGTGGAGGTCGTGCCGCTGCTTCAATCCGTAGCCATGGGTGGGGGTCTTCCCCACCAAGCCGAGTATCACCTGCGCAGTGTGTGCCATTCCTCCATACTATACACTCAGTGTGTAGAGTGATCAGAATGTCGAAGGGCACTCTCTGGATCGGGTGGCGCTTGCTGGTCGGTAAGGGCGGCGGCGGGCGGCAAGCTGTCCTCATCGGGCTCAGCGTCAGCATCGCATCGGCATTGCTTTTTGCCGTCGCTTCGATTCCCGGCGCCGTTGTAGATCGGCAGAACCGCGACGATCAGCGAAGTTGGCTCATTTCGGGAGCTCTCACCGGTACCGACGAGCGGGGGCTGATCGCGATCGGCCACGACCGGATCGGTGACGATCAATGGACTCACCTCTTGATCACCCGGGGCGAGTCGGCTGCTCCATCAATCCTCGGCGTAAGCCTCGGATCCGGCGAAGTACTGGTGTCACCGGCATTGAACGAGGCCATCGCCACGAACCCGTCGCTCTCCCGTCGGCTCTCCGCCCAACCAACCGGCTACCTTCCCCCTCAATTCCTCCTCGCGCCCGACGAGATGATATCGGTGGAAGCCGTCGACTCGTCAGACATTGTCGCCACCGGCGCTACCCGAAATCTGCCGTCCGGGGACCCTCCCCGGACCGCTGTCGAGATTTCGTCCGATGTCTTGCTGGTGGCGACTATCGCCCTCGTAGTCCTGGCACTCCCGGTGGTCATCTTCGTCTCGTCCGCCACCCAACTGGGTCTAGAACGGCGACGATCCCGGGTGCGAGTTCTCAGTCTCTCCGGGGCGTCCGGCCGCCAGATTCGTGTGTTCGTCATGATCGAAGCGGTGACAGCAGCGATATCAGGGGTGATTGTCGGCTACGGCGTCTTCCTCGTGGCGCGGCCACTCGTGGCCCGCTTGCATGTCGGTGGGCGCACCACCTTCGCCGCCTCGCTCCGACCACCTGTCTTGTTCATCGTGGCCGTGTTCTGTTTTGTCCTGGTCACGGCAGTCGTAACTTCACTCAAGATCACGCGGCAGATAGAAGCAGAGCCAATAGCAACCGACCCCTCGCGCTGGACGGGTTGGGCAGGCTTCCTAACGCTGGGATTCGGGTTCGTTGGGCTCGCGGTAGGGGCGGGTTCCCCGTCCACCACTGATGCCCCTCATCCGCTTGCCCTTGTAGGAATGGTACTGGTGGCCATCGGTCTCGCCCTCGTCGGAAAAACGGCTGTGGCCATCGCTGGTCGTCGAATGGCCACCCGAACCGGCAACGGAGTCACGATGCTGGCGGCACGACGTATGGATCGCTCGTCGGCTGAGATCAACCGACCCCTGGCCGCCGTGGTCACAGCAGTTTTCGTGGTTTCGGCGTTCTTCACCATCACCGGCACCCTGCTTAAGTCGAGCAACCCCCGCTTAGGAGGCATCGCCGAGGACGGAGTCCTGATCGAGGCGGCGCAGGGCAATCTTCCCGAGATCGCTCGAGAGATCGAAGGGCAGCCCGGCGTTCGATCTGTTGTGGTTCGGGAGGTAGGCGACTCATCGGTCACCGAAGATCAGATCGTCGTCACCTTCGACGCGGCAGAAAGCAACCTCGAAGATGTGCGCACCCTGGTGGTCGCCAGCACGCCTACGGCGCAAGTGCGGAGTGTCGCCGAGATCGAGTACGACCTGTCGGTTTCGGCACGGGAGGTGCGCACTCTCGCAGCGATCGGGCTGGTCATCGTGTTGGCCCTTGCGACGTTCAGTCTGTCGGTGGGGACCGCGTCGCATCTGCTGCAACGGCGGGACGCTTTTGCCTTCCTCCGTGCGGGAGGAGTCCTGCCGAGACAGATCGGCCGCTTGTTAGCGCTCGAGACCACGGCTCCTTTGGCCGTTTCAGCCGCAGCCGGCGGTCTGTTGGGTGTCATATCAGGCGCGGCCGTGGCCTTCTCCGCCGGCACCGACCCCGAAGTTCCCTGGTCGACCATCAGCATTATCTATTTGTCCGCCGTCTTACTTGGTGTCCTGGTTTGGGCTGCCTTTACGCCCCTTCTGGAACGTCTCACCGCCCCCACAGAGCTCAGGTTCGAGTAAGGAACCGGAACTCCGTTGACGTCCTTCAATGTATTGCGACCTCATGCGAGGACCGGCCGCACCTTTCTCACGACCAAATCTGATGTCGCTGCCCCGTGTGTTCGGAGGGTTATGCGATCTCGCGGATTGTCAATCCTCGAAACGTTTCGAAATCAGTCCTGTTGCGAGTGAGCTTGTATTCCATCGCCGTGACGGCGATAAGAGCTGCCGCATGCGGATAGCGGTCTCTCGTCTAAGCCGCCTAGACCAAAGACCCCGGGCGGCGAACTTCGATACTGGACGCCGCGGGAACTGCGTGAGTTCCGCGACCTCGTCGGTGATCACCGCCTTGAGGCTGCTTTCCACCTATTGGCGATGACTTGAGCCCGTCGGGTGAGATCGCCGGTCTGCGGGTCGGAATTCAGGCCCACCGACCCTAGTTCCAGGTTGACCTACTCAGAAGGAACTGGTAGCTAACTTGTGCTACCTCAGGTAGGCTACAAGTATGAAAATCAGTGTAAGCCTTCCAAGCGAAGATGTTGAGTTTCTCGATAGCTATGCGCAGACTCAGGGCTACGAGTCTCGATCGGCGGTTGTCCATTCCGCCGTACGAATGCTGCGTTCATCCAAACTCGGCGACGCCTACGCCGGCGCTTGGCTCGAGTGGGAGGAGTCCGGCGAAGACGGGCTATGGGACAAGACCACGTCTGATGGTCTCGCCTGATGCTGCGCGGAGAGATCCGGTTAGTCGAATTTGGTCAATCACTGCCTAGTGAATCCGCCCACCGGAGGCCGGCGGTGATAGTCAGCAACGACGGAGCGAACTCCACGGCTGCTCGCCTGGGTCGAGGCGTTGTAACGGTTGTACCAATGTCATCAAATGTGGCTCGGATCTACCCGTTTCAAGTCCTAATTCGCGTCGAAGAAAGTGGGCTTGAACATGATTCCAAAGTTCAGGCCGAGCAAGTTCGATCGGTCTCGGTCGAGAGAATTAGCAGAGCTCTCGGTGACGTGCCAGCACCATTGATGCTTCGAATTGATGAAGCATTGAGACTCCACCTGTCGCTTTGATCTGCCGAGTAACCACCCCCACCTAGTTCCAGGGACTCCTGCATCCATTCTTCGGAGGTATCCACTCGCTCTCTGACGAAGCTCTCTGACACCGATTACGAGTCATAGGGCGACTAGTGGCGCTTCACCACGCGAGCTCAACCCTGCCTGATTCCCAGCAGAGTCAGGGAGAAAGCGATTTCGGCCTGCGGCAGCGGGGGTACGCTTCGCCGCCAATGGAGATCCGAATCCTTGGGGGGTTGGAAGTAGTCGCCAATGGCGAACCCGTTCAAATCGGAGGTAGCCAGCGGCAGACCCTCCTCGCCCTCCTGACTGTCGACCCGGGACGGCCCGTCACTACTGATCGGCTCATCTCAGACCTGTGGGCCGGCACGGCCCCTGAAGGCGCTCGACGGACCGTCCAAGCGCACATGTCACATTTGCGTCGGGCGATGAACACCAACGTCGAGACCCTGGCGGCAGCCGAACGTGGATATCGCCTGGTCATCGAGCACGTGGATCTCGACGCGGCATTGTTCGAGACCAAACTGGAGTCGGCTCGCCGACTTGCCGATCGTGAGCCCCGAAGGGCCGTAGGTCTGTTCGAAGATGCCTTGTCTCTAGTCCACGGACCGCCTTTCGCCGGCCTGACAGACGACGTGCCGACATTGGCTATCGAAGCAGCTCGACTTAGTGAGATGCATCTAGCGGGCACCGAATCGATGTTCGACGCCCGTCTAGCGGCGGGGGAAGATTCGACCCTGGTCGCTGACCTCAACAAACTCGTCGCACTCCATCCGCTGCGCGAGCGGATGTGGGGTTTGTTGATGACGAGCCTCTACAGGGCGGGCCGCCAGGCAGATGCGCTGAGGTCCTTCAACCAAGCCCGCCACGTTCTCGCTGAAGAACTGGGGATCGAGCCTTCGCCAGAACTCCGAGACCTCGAACAACGGATCCTCGAGCACGACGCTCGACTGATGAGTGGCCCGGTTGGCTTTAACAAGGGTGTGCCGGAATCGTCGCGGAACCCGTACAAGGGCTTGCGTCGGTTCGATGAGTCCGATGCCTCAGACTTCTTCGGGCGGGAGGATTTGGTCCGCAGGCTCCTCGAGTACATCGACTCGAGAAACTCCCGCCAGCTTCTGATCCTTGCCGGACCGTCCGGATCGGGGAAGTCGAGTGTGGTTCGGGCGGGCCTCATCCCGGAATTGCGTAGGGCCGGCCATGAGGTGGCGGTGGCGTATCCGGGTCGAGATCCCTGGGCGTCTGTCGCCAACGCGATCGTCGCCGACACAGGAGTCGATCTGGCCTCGGCCCGAATACGACTGGAAGACGACGCGACATCGGGCGGGAAACCCCTTGTGGTGGTTCTCGATCAATCCGAAGAGTTGTTCACCCTGGTGAGCGACCCCGATCGAAACGAGCGGTTCCTGAGCCGGCTCGGCTCCGAAGCCGGCTCCATTCTGTGGATTCTCACCCTGAGAGCGGACTCCCTGGATCAAATGATGTCGAGTCCGAGTCTGGGCCAGCATGTTGCCGATTCGGTGATACTGGTGCCCCCGCTTCAGGACTACGAGGTGGCGGCTGCAGTCGCTCGACCCGCGCAACAGGTGGGCGTTACTGTCGACCCGGATCTCGTGGCGAAGATCGTGGCGGAGGTCAAGTCACGACCCACGGCGCTCCCTCTCCTCCAGTTTTCTCTCACCGACATCTTCGACCGTCGCAAGACAGACAGGCTCGGCGTCTCTGATTTCGAAAGCGCCGGGGGATTGTCCGGTGCCTTGGTGAAAAGGGCTGATCATGCCTACGAGGGACTGAGCGAGGTGGAGCGGGAGGCCATTCGCCAGGTCTTCCTCCAGCTCGTCACGGTCACCGACGAGGGCATCGCCGTCGGACGACGGTTGAAGCGAGCCGAGGTGGAGGGCCTCTCCGTCGACCCCGGGGCGGTGGGTCGAGTGATCGATCGATTCGTGGAGCAACGGTTGATCACCGTCGATCAGGATCCGGATACGGGGCTCGGCCGGGTCGAGCTGTCCCACGAAGCCCTGATCGGCGAATGGCCACTCCTCTCCGGATGGGTTGAGTCCTCCAAAGACGATCTACGTCTCAGAAAGCGGTTGGCGGCTGCAGTTGATGAATGGGATATGGCAGATCGCGACCAGAGCTTTTCTTTGAGGGGCAACCATCTCATCGAGTTCGAGAACTGGTCAGCCGAGTCTCGAACTCCCCTGGATGCAGGCGCTCGTCTCCTACTCAGTGAGTCCCGGCATTTGGAAGACACCGAACGTCGCCGGCGAAGATCGCGCCGGCGATTGGTAGTCGGCGGACTGTCGATCGCAGTCGTGGCGGCAGCCCTCTCCGCCATCGTCGCTTTCGCCCAACGAGAGCGAGCCGAAGACGCTGCCGCGATCGCCGCAGTACGCGAGCTGGCCGCTGCATCCGAGGCGAACGTCACCGTCGATCCACAGCTCAGTCTGCTTCTCGCTCTAGAGGCGGTCCGAAAAGGTGGAAACCAGGACGTGCCCGAAGCCTTGAACGCGCTGCATCGCTCATTGATCGCAGATCGGCTTTTGGCAAGGGTCGAGTTCGATGGGCAGGGCGTCGCCCGGTTCTCCCCCGAAGGGGACAAATTCCTCACCTCCGGTGACGACCCGTCGGTTCCGGTCGTCTACGACTTCGAGACGATGACTCCTCTTTTCCGCCTGGAAGGTCACTCCGACCAGGTAATCGACGGCGTGTTCAGCCCCGACGGCAAGCTCCTTGCAACCGCCAGCCTGGATGGGACCGTCAGGATGTGGGACGCAAAAACCGGAGCGCCTGTTACGACGTTCGAGACCGACTTGCCTATGTCCATGCCGGGATTCAGTCGGGACAGCACGATGTTGGCGGCCGCAAGCTTCGACGGGGGAACTGTGCGGGTGTGGAACGTTGAGAGTGGAGAGCTGCTTCAGGTATTGGAGCCCTCACAGGATGCCGCAGCCACATTCAACCCGGAGTTCAGCCCCGACGGAAAAATGCTTGCGGCGGGAGCCAGGCCTCCGGCGGAAACAATCGGACAGATAGCTTCGCGTGAAGCCGGCACGTTCGGCGCCATGGTTTGGGATCTCAGCAGCGGGGAGTTGACGGTGGTCGGAGAGGGCCACAGCTCTATCCGTGACGTCAACTTCACGCCCGACGGCGCACAACTCCTGACTTCGGGATTCGACGGGACAGTGAGGATCTGGGATATCGCAACCTGGGAGAACATTCGCACCTTCTACGGACACAACTCGGCCGTGCTCGACATCGATATCTCGGATGACGGGACTCTCGTGGCGTCGACCGCAAACAACGAGGCGCTGGTTTGGGAGTTGGAAACCGGCGATGTCCTGCAGTCGCTGGTCGGCCAGAGCGGCCCAATCGACGGTGTCGATCTCAGCCCCGATGGCAGGCGGCTGCTGACAGCAGCGGGTGACCACGGAACTCTGATGGTGTGGGATGTCACATCCACCGGCGGTCACGAGCTGTTCGGCTTCCCAGTACCCGACACGACCGGCGACGTGGCGTTCAGCCCGGACGGGAGTCTGATGGCTGCAGTCCGCGACGCCTTCGGCGGCATCGACCTCTGGAGCTTTCCCGCTGGCGAGCTGATTGGAACGATGCAGGTGCCGACGACGAATATCACGTCGATCAGCTTTTCATCCGATGGTGCCATGCTCGCCCTCGGAGGCGACGACGGAACTTGGCTCGCCGACCTGTCCACGTTCAGGGTGAGCTTGTTCGACGACAGAGACGAAGCAGTCGCCGCATTCGGGCCGGGAAGGATGCTCGCATATGGGAACGACGAGGGTATCGGAATCAGCTACGACTACAGGTCCGCACCTCGCGAAGAGTTCCCGTTCGGATACACATATGCCGTGGCTGTGCACCCGGAGGGGCGATTCGTCGCGGGTTCGATTTGGGATCGCGGCTGGGGGATCCTCGACCTGGAGACTGGACTTCCAACCATCCTGACATCCGTAACGGGAATCCCTGTCGCCGTCGACTTCAAGCCAGACGGATCCTGGTTCGCCACCCTGGACTGGTTCTCTGCAACGGTATGGGACACCGCAACACTGAGCATCGTGGAAACCTTCGAAGGACCATCCGGTGAGTTCACCGACGTCGACATCCATCCCACCCAGGCACAGTTAGCCACGGCAAGTGACGACGGGACGGTGAGGATCTGGGACATCGACTCGGGTGTGATCCGCCTCACCTTGGAGTCAGGGGCGTACGCCAAGCTGAGCTACAGCCCGGACGGCCGCTATCTGGCAGTATCGGGGTCGAAACGTGGCAATGTATTCATATTGGACACCGCCGAGTTGGTGGAACTGGGCGAACAACGGCTGATCCGGTGGTGGACCGAGGCAGAGTGTGCGCAGTATCTCCACGACCCCATCTGTCCCGAAGTTCCGACCGCGGCCGCACAGATTTCACGTTGACCTGGCCCTGACCTCATCCAGGGTCGATCACATCACACTGTCGGGTCCCCCGCTTGCATCGGATAACGGTGCGCATCCAGCCGTCAACGTCTTGACAACCGTCGGACAGCATTCGGGCAACTGCCGCGACAGACAACGGGGGGATGAGAGACGGACATCCCACCCAACTTATTCCAAGCGTGGCTGGCATCATCGTCTTCGCCCTGGCTACAAGCGGAGCTTGGACCGGGACCGAGATTGGGCCCGGAACCCGCTCAAGTGGGCCTGAGGGGAGCTACTCCGTTGCCGAGAGTGCTCTCATAGAGTTTGGCATGACGAGGTTTCATGAACAGGGTCTGCAATTGCCAGATCTCAGAATCGAGTTTCTTCATGACATCCGGTACTGCAATGGGCACCTCGGTCTCTATTACGAGTTAGAGCTACGTCTGCGGATGTGCAGCCTCGACAAGAAGACGATGCTCCACGAACTTGCCCACGCCTGGGCGAACCTGAACCTCAGCGATGAAGAGAAGGCAGCTTTCAGTTCGTCCAGAGATCTGAGATGGAACGACCGATCGGACGCTTGGCGGGAGCGCGGGACCGAGCACGCTGCCGAAATAATTGCGTGGGGCCTGGCTGACCAGGGATACTCCGTCCGGTGGGTATCCACCGAAGCTGGAGTGAGTGTTTCCGATTTCCGACTCATAACCATCGGAAACGGCAACGTCGAGGCACTACACCGAGGGTTCGTGTTACTTACCGGAATGGAGCCGATGTTCCGCTCCTCGATCGAGCTGAGCTCGCCGCTACTCGAGCTCGAGTGGCAAGAAACATCGGGACACTTGATATCTCCCGAGGCGCACGCACCTGCCAACGTCGCATCTTCCGGCGGTTGAGTCCGCCGACTCCGATGATCGCTGCCTCATCGACGTCGCCGGCATCTCTATGTAGTT
>JBGSYD010000026.1:0-40115 GCA_041751055.1 Acidimicrobiia bacterium
GCGGGTTTCGTCCGGTCCGCGAAGTGATTTGGCCAGGTAGGTGAGATGGTCGGTGGCTGCGGTGGCCCGGTCGGGTGAAACGTTCAACAGGAAAATGTTGGTGGTGCCATGGTCGGTGGGTTCGGTGATCACGGCCCGTTCGGTAATGGCCTGTTCGAACCGGTCGGACGCTTCCTCAGGGTTGGTTTCGATGCAGAGTTTGCGGATCAACACCCGGAGTTGGCCCGTAGTCAACCGTGGCGCCTTCTCGATGACCTGGTCGATGACATCACGAGCCGTTCCCACACTGAGATGAGCGGTCTCATTGACCATTACCCGCGCCCGGGGCCGGTCAACCACACCGTCACCCATCGCCGCTAACACCCCGGGGAGACGTTCCCGCAGGTCAACAGCGAGGGAGAGTTCGGTGTCGGCGGAACGTCTCGTCAACCGCAAACCCGCCTGGAGTTCCAACGCTGCTGCCTCAAAAGCCAACCCACGATCATCTTCAGTATCGGGTTCAGAAACTGCTGCCATCGACTCATAAACAGACGCTTCAAAATGAGTGACCATCCGACGTTGCGCCCGCAAAACCACAATCCGATCATGATCCGACACCCGACGCACGTCGACCGTCGACAGGACAGCCGCCAAGAACGGACCCGGCACCATCTCATCCAACCCATCGGGGATCACATGAATCTCACCATCGAACATACGTTCGACAATACCAACCCCCACCGACACAATCCACATCCCCACCACCGAAAATCAAAGATTCTCGACCAAATCCCAGCTGTGGATCGAAGGTGGTCCGGCGGAGACGGAGAACGACTCCGGTGCCGGGTCAGCCGGTCGCAGGTTTCGGGGTGTAATCCGACTCGAGTCGCTCGATCTCCTCCGAGGTCAGCACGACATCGATTGCCGCCACCGCGTCTTCGACGTGACTCGCCTTGGTCGCACCGATGATCGGACCGGTCACTGCATCCTTAGACAACAACCAGGCAAGGGCGACTTTGGCCATGCTGATTCCTCGAGACCTGGCAACTTCTTCGACTGCATCGATCACCTCGACATCGAGATCGGAATAGACCCGAGCAGTTATCTCATCGCTACCCCCACGAGTCGTGGCGTCACCCTCGGCGCTCGGCCTGGTTAGCAAGCCGCGGGCCATGGGGCTCCAAGGCAGCACCCCGACGCCCATGTCGACACATTGGGGGATCATCTCCCTTTCCTCCTCGCGGTAGAGGAGGTTGTAATGATTCTGCATCGTTGTGAATCGCGTCCAGCCACCGAGATCGGCCGTGTGCTGAGCCTTGGCAAATTGCCAGGCAGCCATCGACGAGGCTCCTATATATCGGACCTTCCCGGATCGCACGCAGTCGTCGAGCGCCTCCATGGTCTCCTCTATCGGGGTCGAGTCATCCCAGCGGTGGATTTGATAGAGATCGATGTGGTCGAGATCCAGGCGTCGCAAAGACGCCTCCACCGAGTCGAGTATGTGACCACGGGAAAGTCCACCGTCGTTGGGCCCATCGCCGACCGGAAAGAAAACCTTCGTTGCCACGACATAGTCTTCGCGTCTGGGAAAAACCTTCTTCAGCAGGCGACCGGTTACTTCCTCGCTCACCCCCACGGAATACATGTTGGCTGTATCGAAGAAGGTGATCCCGCGGTCAGCGGCGGTCGAGACGAAAGGCATGGAATCCTTCTCCGGCAGGACCCACTCGCGCCAGTCGGGATCGCCATAAGACATCATGCCAAGACAGATCCTGGACACCTTGAGCCCGGATCCACCCAAGTTCACGTATTGCATCCCGAGCGAGGCTAACCGCTGACATCGCTCGTTGGACTGCCCGACCGAGTACAGCGACAATGTATGGCATGCACTCAACAGAAATCGAGGTTGGGACCGGGAGGCGGCCGTCAACGACTGACATCACAACCGAAGTCGCCGGCTTCTGTCGGGATCAAGGTGACGGTTTGGTGTCGATCTTCGTCCCCCATGCGACGGCGGGAGTGGCCATTTTCGAGACAGGGGCGGGCACCGACTTGGATGTTCTTTCAGCACTCGATGAGCTGCTGCCGGCCGACTCGGGAAAATGGCAGCACGTCCATGGTTCTCCGGGGCACGGGAGGGACCATGTAGTCCCCGCGTTCGTCAGCCCGTCGGTCACAATTCCCGTTGTCGACAGCCGGCTTCAGCTCGGTACCTGGCAATCCGTCGTAATAGTCGACACAAACGGAGACAACCAACGTCGCAGGGTTCGGCTGTCGTTCATCTCTGCCTGAGCCGCAGTCAGTCGTCCTCTTCCGGAGCGAGACCCTGAAATCCCGCCCCACTCAAAAGGATGTACCCGACGAATAGGAGACCAACGCCGATTGCCAGCATCGAACCCGCCTCGAAGCCGGTGAAGGGCAGAAACTCAGAGCCAGTCGTCGTCTCGGCTACAGGACTTGTGGGAGTGACAGGCGTCACCGGTTCAACCGTCCCGTCGTCGACAATCGTCTCGGCGACAACTTCGAGCTGATAGGCGAACTCGGCGCAGGCCGGCGGCGCAGCGTCGTCGCACACCTCGATTACGAGATCGAACACACCACTTTCCAGGCTCTGGCCACTGAAGGTCCCATCACTGTTCAGTGTGAGCCCGGTAGGCAGCCGCCCTCCTACGAGCGTGTAGGTGACCACACCACCCTCGGGGTCGGTCGCACTCAACGCATCCGGCAGCGCACCGAAGTCCACCAGCTGATAATCGCCGATCAAGACGGGGGCATGGTTTCCAGCGCCGAAGTCGATGCCGTCAACTGACTCACCGGAGAGGACCTGGGAAAGATCGACGCTAGCGAAGGTGGTCCATTCCCATCCAACAGGAAGACCGGACCCGACGGAAACCGAGTAGACACCTGGCATTGTCTGGAATGTATAGGTCCCATCAGGGGCGGAGGTCGTGCTGGCGATCGGCGTGCCGCCGGAATTGTGAAGCATCACAACCATGCCCCCGAGTCCGGTCTCGCCCGGGCCCATGATCGTGTCGAAGTCATTGTCACCAAAAACTGTCCCTGAAATGTTGACCCGCAAGGCGTATCCGAAGTCGATACCCGAGACGGCCGCACCTTCGGTGAGGTTCACAGAAGCGACGTCGGACGTCGTGGGGACCAACCCGGCCGGGACGGTGGAGCCATCGATCGACACTTCGTAGGCGTTTGGGTACAACTGATCGAACAAATAGTCGCCCAGAGTCGTGCTGGTGGCGTCAACGGGCCCTCCACCGTCCGACAGGTCGAGATCCACTCCGTCCAGTCCTAATTCCCCAACATCCCGCAGGCCGTTGCCGTTGAGGTCGAGGAAAACGTTCCCGGCAATTGTTCCCGGGTCCACAAGGGCGGTCTCATGATTGGTGTCCGCCGACAATGGTGATCCGGCACGGTCCTCACCTGAGGCGTCGATTGTGGCAAGAAGCGGATCAGGGCTCGAGCCGTCCGAAGGTGCGGTCGCCGTGTAGATCCAGCTCTCTCCAAAGTCGAGGACTCCGTCCGAGTTGGTGTCGCCAGAGTCGTAGGACACCGAGTCACAGATGTCGCAAACCACGGCTGGAGAGAAAATCGGCGAACCGTCCGATGACGGATCGTGGTTCACAGTGAAAGTCAGGCTGGCAGTCTCACCACGCAACATTTGTGTAGTTCCTATTGCAGTCACGACGAGAACCGGTGCGAAGTCGATTGTGTCAGAGTCCGACGCCTCGGCTACCGGAAAGACGTTGTCCAGGCTGTCCTGGTAGGACACAACCGCCAAATTGGTCAGAACTGGCTCGACACCGGGGTCAACAGTGAGAGTGACATCGAAACTGAATGAAGCGCCCGGAAGCATCGGGTCCGAGACCGTGGCCGAGACAATCCCGCCGGTTTCGCTGCAGGCCACGCCGGCCGGCGCATCACAGCTCACATAGGTCGTGCCGCTGGGAAGGGTGTCACTGACCGAAACGTTGTAAGCGCTGCCGGGGTACGTGTCTCCATCGGAGGCATTGGTGACCGAGATCGCATAGGTGAGAGTGTCACCAACTTCAGCGTTGGCCACGCCGTCGTCTTTGACCACCGTTAGGCGAGGAGTCGGAGGGACACTGTGGTATCGGGCCGCGCCTGGAGCCTCAAAGACATACTGGTTTCCCCTCGAGATACACACATCGGCGATCCACCAACCGTTTGCATCGGGGAGCACGTCGCCAACGCGGGTAGCGTCGACGCTACCGTTCCAACGCCCGTTTCCGGAGACAGTTCCGACGACAGAGCCTCCACCGGGTGACGTGTAGGTGACGCTTCCGCTGCTATCCATGTCGAAGTTGTGTGCGACCAAGGGGCGCGGGGTGGCCGGGCCGACGAAGAATGCATGGTCGATACAGACCGAGCCGCCTCCCCCGTCGTGCTGGTAGCTAGTCCGGACAACTCCGAGGGCCAGGGCAGCCGAGCCACCGGGTGCGACGTCGACTTCGTTCCCGTTGTCGAGCAGCGCCCAGGCACAGGTGCCGCCGGCCACACAGTCGGGGTCGTGCGAAGCGTCAACCCGCCACGAATTGTCGTCGTCGTCGGAGACAACAACGTGCAACTCGTAAGTACCGGTCCCGGTCACGCCCGGGTCGAAAGTCGCCAGTTCCACCCACAGGCCATTGGTCGAGGAGTCTGCGTAGGTAGCACTGGCGACAGTCGAGCCCGATGGCGATTCGAGCCGGAATGTGGCCGTGTCGGCGCCGTTTCGAATTTCGTCGAATGCGCGGGGTGAGGCGGGGTCGGGACCCGAAAGCTCAGGGTCGTAGAGGGCGACGGTGACAGGGACGCCAGCAGGCCAGTCGGAGGGCACCCGAAGGATGAAGACGTGGTCGGTGTCCCCACCGGCCGGAGAGGTGTAGTAGTCGCCGATGGAGATCCCGGCATTGGGGCCAGAAGTCTGGAGGAACATCTCGGAGCCCGGGCTCGGAATCTGAATACCGAAGGCAGCAGATGCCGGGCCCATGAGGAGCGTGGTTACCAACCCGGTGAGCAACAGTGATCGGATGGACTTTGGAGTGCGCGTAAAGATCATCTCGACCTAGATGTCGGATGTAGTGCGACTTTGCCCGATATCTAAACGCAGAACGCCACCAGTGACTAGTCATCGTGTTTTTACCAGGTGCTGCCTACGAAAAGGGAAAAACGAGCAGGACTTGCGATACTGGACGTCATGCCCCAACTGGCCGCAATCTGCTTTGGTGAAGCCCTCATCGACCATCACGACGACGAGTCCATCGTCGCCGGAGCACCCCTCCACGTGGCCGTCCGACTCTCCTCGATGGGATGGTCCAGCTACCTGCTCACCCGCATCGGTGACGATGATGCTGGACGCGACATCTTGTCGACCCTAAGCGCCCATCACGTTGACGACCTCCTCGTCCAGATCGACCCGAGTGCCGCCACCGGGTCAGCCGTGATTGCCACCGGGGCCCAGGGCATCAACCGGTTCGAGATCACCCATCCCGCTGCGTGGGACAGAATCGAGCCGCCGGACACCTTGCCATCTCATGACGTCCTCTATTTCGGGACGCTGGTAGGCAGAGATGCCCCTAGCCGCACAACACTGTTTTTGGTCGGAGGAATGTCGACCGCTCGTCTGAAAGTGTGCGATGTCAACCTCCGTGGTCCCTGGATCGATCCCCAAACAGTCGACTGGGCACTGGATAAAGCGACCGTCCTAAAGTGCTCCGATGAGGAGCTCCCCGAGCTTACTTCCAGGGGCCCAGCGGGCCTCTTCGACAAGCACGGCCAGTTGGAACTCGTTGCGGTCACGTCAGGATCGGAGGGCGCGACCCTATTTCGAAGGGACGCCCGAGGGGTCCACGTCTCGGCGCCCGATGTCGCTGTCATCGACACCGTTGGCGCAGGAGATGCGTTTACTGCCGGCCTCATCGACGCCCTGGCCCATGGACTGGGAGACACGGAGGCCCTGCGACACGCTGTCACCTCTGCCGCTGACGCCGTTTCATCGCCAGGAGGATTGCCGGCCGTCCGCTGAGGGACCGAGGCCCGCACACCGAGTCCCAGCATTCAACCAACGATTGTGCAGATAAGAGGAGGAACTCATGACTGCAACCCGAGACAACACAACCGAAGCATTTGCCAGTCGGGTTTTCGATGCGGTCCTCGGTGCGATCGATGCCTGGTCGATATTCGTGGGCGACAAATTGGGGCTGTACCGCACGCTCGCTTCCGACGGTCCAATGACAGAGTCGGAGCTCGCGGCTCGTAGCGCGATGAATGGCCGCTATGCCCGCGAGTGGCTGGAGCAGCAGGTGACCACAGGAATACTCCAGGTCGACGATCCCATGCTGCCGCCAGATCAGCGGACATACTCGATTCCTGATGGCCACAAGGAGGTCCTCACCGACAGCGAAAGCCTTTCCTTCCTGACGCCGTTTGTTCGACTCGTGGTCGCAGGGGGTCTCCAAATGCCGAAACTATTGGAGGCGTACAAAACCGGCGGCGGTGTGTCCTGGGCGGAATTCGGCGAAGACATGCGCACCGGTCAAGCGGAGATGAACCGGCCCTGGTTCCTTTCCGAGCTGGGAACATCCTGGTTCCCATCTGTACCTTCGCTCCACGAGAAGCTGGTCGCCGGCGCACGTGTTGCCGATATCGGATGCGGTGAAGGGTGGTCGTCAATCGCAATGGCCCGCGCATATCCCAACTCAACGATCGAGGGATTCGACATCGACGTACCTTCGATTGAGTCCGCCAGGAAACATGCCTCAGCCGAGGGTCTGACAGAGCGCTTGACGTTTCACGCGACCGATGCCGGCACTCTGGATAACAAAGGTAAATACGACGTAGTGACTGCCTTTGAGTGCATCCACGATTTGTCCGACCCGATTTCTGTCCTGAAGTCGATGCACCTGATCTGCAGCGACGACGGTCAGGTCGTGGTCATGGACGAAGCCGTCGGAGACCATTTCGGTGACCAGGAAGACGAGGTCGAACGTCTGATGTACGGGTTCTCGATGTTTGTTTGCCTACCGGACGGCATGTCCCACCAACCAACCGTGGGAACCGGCACCGTGTTCCGCAAGAGCACACTCGATCGGTATGCGAGCGAAGCCGGCTTCACTCAGGTGGACGTCCTCCCCATCGCCAACGACTTGTGGCGTTTCTACGACTTGAAGAAGTCCTAAATAGAGAGACGAGTTAATCCGCCGGACGAACAAAACCTCCCGGTGGCTCCGACCCAGGTCAAGCTCCGGACGAGCCGTTTCGGGCCTTGTCGAGTCGTTCTTTGGCGTCGCGCTCTTGGGCAGTAACACGGGCTAGCTGCAGCCTCGCCTCATCTTTGGCGGCCTGGATGACCCGGGCAGTCTCCAGTTGGGCGATTTCTGTGGTCTTGCGAGCCTGGGCTATCGCCTCGTCCCGTATCGTCTCGGCGGTTGTCTTCGCATTCCTGATGATCTGATCAGCCTTTTCCCGAACCTCCGCAAGAATCGCCTCCCGGTTGGCTATATGGCGCTCCACCTTGACGTAGATGGCTTCGGCCTCGGCAAGCCGATCGTCCATCTCTTTCTCGATCTCGGCCCTCCTGCGTTCGGCATCGGCGACGATCGCGTCTGCCTTGGCCTGGGCAGCTCCGTGAAGCTCTTCAGCGTTCTCCAACAGTTGGCGCGTTTGGCCGGCAACTTCGAGCTTGGCCCGAGCATCAGCCTCTTCGAGGCGCTTCTCAGCCAGCTCACGCAACTCCTCGGCATCCCGGACCAGAGCGCTGACTCGTTCCCGACCCTCAGCCCACTGCTCTTCGACCTCGGCCACTGCGTCATCGAGCATCTTCTTGATGCGGCCGTCAATGTCACCGTCGACGACGCTCAGCCGCTCGAGCGCCCACTCGGCAGCACGTAGTCGGGCCTCGAGGTCGGCCATCTCAGCGGACGCTTTTTGCGCACTGGCAGGAGCCTCCCCTGAGGTCGTTGAGTGTTTCTCTGTCGTCATCAAGCTGGTATCTCCTGCAAAGCCCGCAGCAGCGCGTACTCGACCAACTGAACGAGGATGCCCTGAACGTCAACACGAACCCGCGCGTCGCAATAAGCCATGGGAACGTGTGAGGAGATATTCAGAGCCTCACGCACGTCCTCGAGAGGGTGGTTGAGATGCCCGTTGAATGTGTTGACCACAACCATGAACGGCGTCTCCCGCTGTTCAAAGAAGTCGATGGCTGCGAAGCAGGCGTCCAGACGCCGGGTGTCAACAAGGACGACGGCCCCGATCGCACCCTTCGCAAGCTCATGCCACATGAAATGGAACCTGTCCTGGCCAGGCGTTCCGAACAAATAGAGAATCAGGTGGTCTTGTAAGGAAATCCGTCCAAAGTCCATGGCGACGGTCGTAGTGGTCTTGGTGCCGTCCGCAAAGAGATCGTCGACGCCCGAGCTCGCCTCTGTAATCAAGGCTTCGCTGCGAAGGGGCTCGATCTCTGAGATGGCTCCGACAAAAGTGGTCTTGCCCACACCGAACCCGCCGGCGACGACGATCTTGACCGGAATCGGTCCGGGGCCCCTAGAGGCTGCGGATTCCATCAAGCACCTTCTTCAATAGGTTCGCGTATGCAATTTGATCGAGGTCGCTCGCCGACCCACCGGCTGAATCGATGATCTCGACTGCGCCACGCTTAGAAAGGTCGGCCACGACAACTCGAACCACTCCCACAGGCACGTCGAGAAGGGCAGCGAGCTCAATGATCGCCGTGCCGTCCCCGGCAAGCTCGATGATTCGCTCGGCTTCCCACCTGAACTGCTTCTTCGTGCTCAAGCCCTCCGCAGTGGCAGCCACCAACCCTTCGAGTGGGATGGTCGGGATGTCCTGTCCCGCCCTCCCCCCGGTCATGGTGTATGGACGAACCAACCGTCCTTCCGCGGCGTGCCTCGACATATCGGTTAGTTGATTCCGATCAGATGGGCCTTGAGCTCATCGCGGACTTCGGGAGTCAGCATGTCCCCGGCCTTCTCCGAAAAGACAGCCATTTCGTATGCGACTGCACCGATGTCAGTGGTTCGCTCGGTGAGGACGCACATGAGGCTTCCATCCCTGATCCCGGTGACAAAGAGCCATCCATTCGTCATCTCAATAATGACGTTTGCCACTGAACCGGCGCCGAAACGCCCCGCAGAACCGTAGGCCAGGCCAATCATCCCTGATGAGACGGCAGAGAGGCGATCAGCAGTCTCGCGCTCAACGCCGTTCGACACTGCCAGGGGCAGCCCATCGGACGACACGACAACCGCTTGCCTCATCGAAGGCACCGTCTGGGCGAATCGGTCGATCAACCAGTTCAAATTGTTCGCTTGTGTGCTCACTGTTGGTTCCCTCCACTGGTGTCGATGTCCTCTTCGGAATCGATCTGGTCTTTGCCATGCGCCAGGTTGCGGCCACCCTCGAAGGAGGCCAACGCGCTTCTGATACCCATGGCCCCAGACTCGGACGCTGCGGCGCTTGGGTTGTGATCTTCGGTCTCTTTGAAGGACGTTCCCGGGGTTCGTACCGGCAATCCGGCCCGCGAAAGCACCGGCGGCGTAGGTTCGACAACTGCTTCATCTGTCGCATCTTCGGGCACGGGTGTCTCTTCGGGCTCAACTTCAGCTTCGGCCGCACCGAAGTCTGAGTCCCAGAACTCGAACGGTGAGGCGGAGGCGGCACGCTTCTCTGTGCGCTGCTTCTCTTCGGCCGCCACCCACCAAGGTTCCTCGTGGACCGGCTCGTCGTCGATCATCGGTTCATCGGCATCCGACTCGCCAAACGCCTGGTCAGGGTGCGCGAAATGCTCCTCCCTGAGGGATTCACCGGGTATCCGCCGGGTGAGGCCTTTGGCCGTCTTCTCCTCAGCGATTGGCTCGGTTTCGGCAGGTGACGAATCCAGGTGATCGTCCGTTCTTTCCGCTTCGTCCGCCTCAGGAGCGGCCACCTCATCGGTCCAGCTCCGCTGAACGGTTTGGTCAACATCGGCATTCACGCCGGCTGGTCGTCCGGGTTGCTCATGCTTTCCCTTCACGCTGCCGGGGAAAGCCGAGGTGCGGAACTCGTCTTCGACGAGATCGTCTGAGGTCACATGTCCATTACTGGTGACCGCCTCGATATGGGTCGGTTGAGCAGGTTCGCTCTGGTGTTCGGTGGCAGCCAGGGACGACCCATTCAAAGCCGGAGGTTGACTCGAGGGGCTCGCAAATGTGGGCGGTTTGGTCTGAATTGGTGCCGGTGGCTCCTCATCCGGCTTGACCGCTTCGATCAAGTCCTTGGGAAGCATGACCCGCACCGTGAGGCCGGGGGCTCCGGCGATCAATTGCACCTTGATGCCGTGGCGGGAGGCCAGCCGCGCAACAACATACATCCCCAACGTCGGCTCCAGGGCGAGGCCCAAGACCGGTGGGGATTCCAGGAGTTGGTTGAGGTCGAGCATTCGGCCATCGGACATGCCGATCCCGCTGTCGGAAACAGTCAACATGTAGCCAGCTGGGTCGAACAATCCGGCAACGCGCACCCGATCAGCCGGCGACGAGTATTGGGTGCCGTTGTCGAGAAGCTCGGACATCAAGTGGGCGATATCGGCAACGGCCCGTCCCGAGACCAGGGCCGGCTCGAGGGCCATGATGTCGACTCGCTGGTAGTCGTCAACTTCACCCAGGGCGGCCCGAATGATCTCGCTGATGGGGAGTGGGTTGGACCAGATGCGGGTCGGTTCGGTCCCTGCCAGCACCAGAAGGCTCTCCGCGTTGCGGCGCATGCGGGTAGCGAGGTGGTCCAACTTGTAGTAGCCGCCGAGAGTGTCGGGGTCTTCTTCACGCGATTCGAGCTCGTCGAGCAACGCCAGCTGGCGGTCGACGAGACTGCGGTTGCGTCTGGCCAGGGTTACAAAAATCTCAGAAACACCCTTACGAAGGATGTCCATCTGCTGGCTCGCGACTTCGATAAGGGTTTTGTGCAACAGCGTGAACGACTTGGCGAGATCGCCGACTTCGTCATATCCGGCTGAATCGATCTGCGTGGGCTGAAGGTTGGTCAGATCCTCCCTCGGGTTCTGGAGTGCCTCCACGAGGTTCGGCAAGTCCACTTCGGACACCTCAACCGCTGCACTCGTGACGCCGCGCACCCTGCGCACGACCGAACGAATCACTGCGTAGGCACCAAGTAGAGCGATCAGGAGAACGCCGGCTGCGATCCCCGCAACCAGGAGAGCCTCGCTCTCAGACTTGGCGGCATTTGCTCCGGACTCGGCCGCCACTCCATCGGCCAGTTGCTCAGAGGTAGTCAGAATGTTCTCGTTACGGGCCAACGGAAAGGTATCGATATTCACGGCGGGGAGACGGGTGTATCGGAGAATCGCCGCATTCATCTGGTTCGCCGTTTGATTGGCACGCAAAGCCCAGGCACCAAATTCGTCTTCCAATACCTCCAGGGTTTGCTGTAGCGAGGCTCTGGCCTGCAGGTCTTCAGTGGTTGTCCCGTCCGGGTCTTGTGTCGCCCTGTAGTCCTCGATCAGCTGTTCTTGCTCCAACGAGATCTGCCCGCCCTCAGCGAGGAAGTAGGCGGTAGAAAGTTCCCGAGCCTGGATCCGGTCAGAGACGATCGACGACGTTCTGGGGAGCAGGGACAGGATCGAGTCGGCCACATCGTGGTATCGGAGGAGGTCCTCACCAGTGGGTGCCGCGACCGCACGGACTTGATCCAGACCGACACCGATGTCGCGGACGTCTTCGGCAGCGCTGATGGCCACTCCCCCGAAGAACCCCTGCGAAGCCTGTCGAAGCGCATCCGTCGAGTCTTCCAACTGCTTGAGAGCTGCGTCTACGTCGTCTTTGGCCGCCTCGAAGGCGACGGCCCTCGAATCGTCGCCAAAAACGAAGACGTCGCGAGCAAGTGCCTCTTCGCTCCACACCGCGTTGAGGGTTGCGATGGCGTCGGCCGTCACGGTGGCAGCGTGGGCTGTCTCGTTCTGCTCCTCTGAGTTCCCGAGAAATGTGAAGGCAATGAACCCTGCCGCGAGTAATGCGACCAGACCAATCGGGATGATCGCCAGCGCCAGCTTTGCCGATAGGCGCAACCGCCTCATGTAAGACTCCTAAATAGATCGATCGTCCTATCTGTATCGACTCCGACCGCTCAAAACTTGAAGCAAAAACCGAGGATTTTCAGCAGAAAATCGGAGTTGACAGCGGTCAAATCACCCGGTCTGAGGCGTTCGGGAATGTTCTACCCCTGCTTCCACGGATTGACCTCGATCCCGCTCCAGTGGCACACTCCCCAACGATGTTGCAAGCCAGGTTTTTCGTCTCGTGACCCCCTTAGAGTCGGCACTTGAGGTCCTGGCCGGTACCCATCAGATCCTCGTTTTTTCTGGTGCCGGGCTTTCCACGGAGTCGGGTATCCCGGATTTTCGAGGTCCCGACGGCTTGTGGACAAAGGTCGATCCCGACGAATTTCATATCGACCGCTACCTGACTGATCGGGAGGTGCGAGTCAAAGGATGGAAAATGCACCTCGATGGCGAAAGGTGGGGGAAAAGTCAGCCCGAGCCCAACGGCGGCCACGAAGCGATCGTTGCATTGGCTGAAAGGGGCCTACTGGCAGGTGTGGTCACCCAAAACATCGATGGCCTCCAACAGGCCGCCGGGATCGACACGTCTTTGATCGCCGAACTTCACGGAAACATCGTCACTACCCGCTGTACCGGGTGCGGTTCGACGTGGCCCACCGCAGAGATCCTGCAGCGCGTCGCCGGGGGCGCTGAAGATCCTGAATGCGAGAATTGCGGTTCGATCATCAAGACCGATGTGGTGATGTTCGGCGAGGAGTTGCCGGTGGCCGAAATCGAAAAGGCTCTCGAATTCCTCGCACGCGCCGATGCGTTGTTGGTGGTCGGATCGACCGTCGCAGTCTGGCCGGCGTCGGACATAGTCGTCCAGGCGGCCTTCAAGCCGATCCCGGTGGTGATCATCAATCGCGGCGAAACCGAAGCAGATCATCTCGCGGCCGCCAAGATCGAGGGTGCAATCGGTGATTACCTGCCCGCTCTGGTGGACGCCCTGAGCAAGACCTAATTAGCAAGCGTCAACGTCAGCCGGCGCCATAGGCTGGCTGCGAAATGGAAACTCGACCTGTTGAGCTTGACGACGCTCTAGCGATACACCAGCTGACCCGCCGCTGGGAGCAATACTGGAAGGCTCCTCTCGTGACTCCACTCCACGAAGTCGAACAGGAGTTGAGATTCCCGCATCTGAGGCTTGCCAACGACACGCGCTCGTTTTGGCTCGACGACACGTTGGTGGCATACGGCCGCATCTGGCATCGTCCGAGTGGACGATCGCTGGAGCGTGCATACATACAGGGTTTAGTCGACCCCGAACATCGGCGTCTCGGAATAGGACGTGATTTGATCAGCTGGCAGATCGCCCGGGCCACCGAGATCCTGATGGACATCGATAACACCCTGCCCAAGTACGTCCGCGCTGACGAGTGGGATTGGATCGAAGAGAACCATCGCATGTACAGGCGTTTCGGGCTTGAACCAGTTCGGTACTTCACCGAAATGCTCAAACCACTCGAGGGTAAAGAGCCAGTTGACCTGACTGATGGGGTTGAGATTCGCCCCTACGACCGGGCACTCGATGCGGAGGCCCTCGACGTGATCAATCGTGCGTTTGCGGACCATTGGGGCTCCACGCCTACGGACTCTGAGAGTTACCAACACAGGATCGATGGGCAGGATATGCAGCTCGACGCCTCTTTTTTGGCCGTCGCCGGAGACGAGGTGGTCGGTGTCGTCCTCAATACCCACTACCCCGAGGACGAGGAATTGTTGGGTCGCCGTGATGGCTGGGTCGAGACCCTAGGAGTGATACGTGAGTGGCGGAAGAAGGGGGTGGCCACGGCGCTCCTCCGCACCTCATTCAACGCATTCCTCGACCTGGGATTCACCCACTCGTCGATCGGCGTCGACACGGCTAACCCCTCGGACGCCCTTCACCTGTACTCGAACCTCGGATACAAGCCGACGAATCGAACCATCACGAGCCAGCTCGAGGTTGGACGGCGAGATGGCGGCTAGGGGCTGACCCCGAAGAGGTTGCTGAGTTTTCCCGCCAGCTGTTCTGCGGTCATGCCACCTAGGGTCACATCGACGACGGATCCGTTCTCGTCGTAGATCACAGTGGTTGGTGACCCGCGGGCACCGAAGTTCGTCGCCAGTTGCCGCCCGTCCTGCAGGCCTATGTCCCTGGCGAGCGGCCAGGATCCAATGCCGCGATCGACGGCGAAGTTGTACCCACCACCGTTGTTCATAGTGTTGATGCCCACGAAATTGATCTGATCGCCAATGACGCTCTCGAGCTGAGCGAAGCCCGGCAACTCGCGGAGACAAACCGTGCACCAGCTAGCAAAGAATGTGGCGACCGTGGGTTTGCCCGCGAAGTCTTCCAACTTGACACGACCTTCTCCCTGTAAGGCGGGAAGATCCCACGACTCGAGTTCGGTCGAGCCAGTGGCGGTTTCGCCGGAGGAAAAGGCCAACACGATTACGCCCGCGAATAGAAGCGTGCCGAGAGCCATCATGGACCGATTGACCAGTTTCTTGCGTCGAGCCTGCTTCAGACGTTCCTCGGCGCGGGCACGTTTGGCCGCCCCCTTGGAAGCGGTTGAATTCTTTGCCATTCCCCGAGTCAACCGGTTCACCGTCGGATTATTTCGCAGAAGAAGGGCGTCTGTCGTAAACCGGACAGTTGAAATCCTTTTAACGCCATGAAGCACTCCTCGGTACTCTTAGGTTATGTCTCAGTACCAACCGCCCCTGGACGACATCAAATTTGCACTCAACGAAATCGCCGACCTGGAGAACGTTGCCAAGTTGAACGGTTTTCAGCACGCCGACCCGAACACGGTCGAGGGCTTGTTGAACGAAGCGGCACGCTTCTTTTCCGAAGTCATCGCCCCGCTCAATCGCATCGGAGATCAGGAGGGATCGAAGCTCACCCCCGCCGGAGTCGTGACTCCCGACGGTTTCAAAGATGCCTACTCCAAGTATGTCGATTCTGGATGGGCCTCCGCACATTTCCCGGGGCAATGGGCCGGAGGTGGGCTTCCTTACACGGTCGGCATCGTCATCCAGGAGATGTTCAAGACTGCGAACATGGCTTTCTCACTCTGTCCCATGCTGACCCAGGGGGCCGTCGACGCCCTTATCGCGCATGGCACTGACGCGCAGAAGGAGACCTATCTCGAGAAGCTCGCCACAGGTGTCTGGTCGGGAACGATGAACCTCACCGAGCCCGAGGCCGGTTCCGACGTTGGAGCCATAAGGGCCAAAGCCGAACGGCAAGCCGACGGAAGCTACCGGATCTTCGGCACCAAAATCTTCATCACGTGGGGCGACCAGGACCTGACCGAGAATGTCGTCCACCTTGTACTGGCGCGTACGCCCGATGCCCCCGCCGGCACCAGGGGGATATCGATGTTCATCGTTCCGAAGTTCGTCCCGGACGCGTCAGGTGATCCTGGCGATACCAACGACATCAAGATCGTCTCCCTCGAGCACAAGCTCGGAATCCACGCCTCTCCCACGTGTGTCGTGTCGTTTGGCGATAGTGGCGATGGGGCGGTCGGCTTTCTCCTCGGCGATGAGCAGGAGGGGATGCGCAACATGTTCACGATGATGAACGGCGCCCGGATCGGGGTCGGGCTCGAGGGCCTGGCGATCACCGAGCGGGCATTCCAGCAGGCATTGGAATACGCCCACGACCGCGTGCAGGGTAGGAAGACCGGGTCCGAATCTCGCAGCGATGTGCCCATTGTCGAGCATCCTGACGTGCGACGGATGCTGCTCACGATGAAGGCTTACAGCCAGGCGATGCGGGCATTGCTCTACTTCACGGCCGCCGAAACTGATTTCGCCAGTCATGCAGAAGACCCCGACCGCATGAAGCTTGCCGAAGGTCGGGTGGCGGTCTTGACACCGATCGTAAAAGCCTGGTGCACCGATGTCGGCGTGGAGATGGCGTCGCTTGGCATTCAGGTTCACGGCGGGATGGGTTACGTGGAGGAAACCGGAGCGGCCCAACATCTGAGAGACAGCAGAATCGCACCGATATACGAGGGCACCAACGGGATACAGGCCATCGATTTGGTGACCAGAAAACTCCCGCTGGAAAACGGCAAGGTAGTCATCGACATGATCGGCGTCATGGGCGGAGTCTTGGATGAGATGGAGCCTCACGCTGAGCTCGATCAGTTCCGCGGCCAATTGGAGTCCGCTATCGTCGGGCTCTCCGAAAGTTCTTCATGGCTGCTCGAGCGCCTTTCCGAAAACGTCGACGACGCCCTCGCCGGTGCCACTCCCTTCCTTCAAATGTTCGGGATCGTCATGGGGGGCTGGCTCATGGCGCAGAGCGCTGTTGCGGCCTTGACTTCGGTCGAACAGTCGGAGTTCATGAAAGACAAAGTCACAACCGCCCGATTCTACGGCGAGAACATCCTGCCTATCACCGCGGGTCTGGCACCGATCATCAGAAGTGGCGCCGGCCTTCTCCAAGCAGCGGCTCTGTAATCGACAGGAACCCGCCCACACCATACGGGTAACGTGGTTTCGTGGATCTCCAGAACAGGGTCATCGTCATCACCGGAGCGGGGAGCGGGATCGGCGAATCTCTTGCCAGGAGATTTGCCTCGGAGCGACCGGCCGCCCTGATACTGGCCGACATCAACACCGCTGCTGTGGGTGCCGTGGCCAAATCGCTGGACGCCACTGCCATGACCGTCGACGTCTCATCAGTTGAAGAGAATCAACGCCTCATCGAATCGACCGAGGAACGGTTCGGTCCCATAGACCTGTTCTGTGCCAACGCAGGGATCGGCTTCGCCGGCGACGAGCAATCCGACCCGGCCGATTGGGAAAGGATGTGGCATGTCAACACGATGTCCCATGTCCATGCTGCACGGTTCCTGATCCCGGGATGGCTGGCGAGAAACGACGGATACTTTCTTTCGACTGCCTCGGCAGCCGGGCTGCTCACAAACCTCAAGGCTGCGCAATATTCCGTGACAAAACATGGGGCCGTGGCCTTCGCTGAGTGGCTCGCAGTCACCTACGGCGACCGCGGAATCAAGGTCAGCTGCCTCTGCCCCATGGGAGTCGACACCCCCTTCCTCGACAGCGCCGAGGAGTTTCATGACCTTCTCGACCCCTATTCGATCCAGCCGGCCGAGGTCGCAGAGGCCGTTGTCCAGGGAGTGGGGGACGAGAACTTCTTGATATTGCCCCATCCCGATGTCGCCAAGTACTTTCAGAACAAGGCCAACGACTACGACCGCTGGATCGGCGGTATGCAAAAACTTCAGAGATCAGTTTTCCCAACTTGAGGAACAAGGCACAATGGCTTCTATGAACACCAAGCGAGTGGTCGTCACCGGGATCGGGGCGGTGGCAGCACCCGGCATCGGAATAGGCGAGATATGGAAAGGGCTGATCAACGGTCCTGCCAACGTCGGCCCGCTGGTCATAGAGAACTGGGACCCCGATCCGATTGTCCCGCTCCGTGAATCGCGCCGCCTCGACAAGTTCACCCAATATGCATTGGTGGCGGCAGACGAGGCCATCAAGCAGGCAGGAGATTTCGTAGACGACCCGAACCGAGTCACAGTGGCGGTAGCAACAGGTATCGGTGGTCTCGAGTCTCTCGAGCTCCTCGTCAACGGCAGTCAACAAGAAGAGCCGAGGGTATCCCCCTTCTCGGTGCCGATGATGATGGCAAACGCCGCCGCCGCGGCCATCTCGATCAAATACGGTTTTGGAGGGCAAGCGAACACGCCGGTCGTTGCCTGCGCAGCGGGGTCGCAGTCAGTGCTCGACGGGATGCGCCAAATTCAGTGGGGGTATGCAGATGTGGCGATTGTCGGAGGGTCGGAGGCAGCGGCACGACTTCCGGCGCGAGAGGGATTCAAAGCGGCGCGTGCATTGTCGAAATCCGGCGTTGCCAGGCCATTCGATGTCGATCGTGATGGGTTCGTCATGGGCGAAGGTGGTGCCATCCTGGTGCTCGAGGAGTTGGAGCGAGCCAAATCTCGAGGGGCAACCATTCTCGCCGAAGTCCTCGGTGGCGCCTCCACAGCAGATGCCCACCACATCACCGCACCACACCCGAACGGTGATGGCGCCGAGCGAGCTATGCGTCTGGCGATTGAAGATGCCGGCCTCAAACCGGACGACGTCACCTACATCAACGCCCACGGAACCGGGACCGATCTGAACGATCGGACTGAGGGCCTGGTCGTCGACCGCATCTTCGGCTCCAACCAGCCGGCGGTGTCGTCCATCAAAGGCACCACCGGCCACGGGCTCGGCGCCTCCGGCTCGATCGAGGCGGCCATGGTCGTGGAGTCGATGCTGCGTGGCGAGCTCCTCCCCAATATCGGCCTGGAGAATCAGGACCCGGAGATCCCGCTCACCGACATCGTTCGCGAAGTCAGGGAATGGACACCGGCGCCGACGTTGTCGAGCTCTTTCGGCTTCGGGGGGCACAACACGGTTCTGGCTTTCGGCCCTTACTAGAAGAGCGGTTTGTCCGATCGCGGTCGATCCGACGAGATCTTTCTTGCGGCGTAAGCCGTGACTCTCCTGGCATAGACCTCGGACCAGGCGCCTGTTTCTTCCCCTGCAGCGATGGCCAGATCGGCACCAACAAGAAGGTAGACAAGCTCGCTCCTGGTGATGAGGACGCCCAATTGGTCCCAAAGCTTGGTTTGGACATATGCGGCGTAGAAAAGTGGCCATTCCGGATCGACCCCGTCCGACTCGATAAAGGCGACATGGTGGTGCTCACCGGCTTCCATAAACAGACCGGCCAGGTCGACATCTGATCCATATTCGTCGACTTTCATGCCGACATGATCTTGTCGCGGTACCAGTAGAAACTCTTTTTCCGTATGCGTTCCATCGTCTCGAAGTCGACCCATACCAGACCGAATCTCTGCGAGTAGCCGGCGACCCACTCGAGATTGTCGAGCAGGCTCCAGACGAAGTAGCCATCGACCGGGGCGCCAAGGTCGATAGCTTCGAATACTGCGTTCAAGTGCGAATCGAGGTATTGGATCCGGCGACCATCGTCGACGACCCCCAGGCCATCAGGCGCGGTCGAATAGCTGGCACCGTTCTCGGTGATGACGATCGATCGCGGCTCGTATCTCTCGTTGATGTAGACCAGATAGTCGCGGAGGCCGTCAGGATCGATGAGCCAACCCATCTCCGTGGTGTCCTCAGGCTGCTCCGGGCCAGGAGTGCGCAATGGCTCGTCGGCTTCTTCCTCTCCAGCGGAGATCACGGTTGTCGTGTAGTAGTTCAATCCCAGGAAGTCGATCGGGGTAGCGATCTCTTCGAGATCACCTGCAACTATGAACTCAGGGTTCAAGCCGTCAATTCGGCCGAGCCTGGCGTAGGCGCCGAGCATGTCAACCGGATAACCCCGTCCGAAGATCGGGTCGAAGAACCATCGGTTTCGAAAGCCGTCAAAGTGTCGGGTCGCCTCGAGGTCTTCGTTCGAGGCGGTGGCGGGGCTCGCCGGACGGCAATCCACGGCAACTCCTACCCGGGACTGTGAATTTGCTTCCTTGATCGTGGCCGCGCTCCTTCCGTGCGAAAGCAGCATGTGATGAGCCGCCCGAAGAGCGGTGGGCCAATCCTGGATACCGGGGGCGAACACGCCTTCCATGTGGCCCAAAAACGCGGCCACCCACGGCTCATTGATCGTTATCCAGTTGGCGACCCGGTCACCCAGACCGTTGACCAGCACCTCGGCATAACGGGAGAAAGACGCCACGGTCTCGCGATTGGACCACCCGCCGCGATCCTGGATTGCCTGTGGGAGATCCCAGTGATAGAGGGTGGGCCAGGGCTCGATCCCCCGGGCCAACAGGCCATCCACGAGCCTGTTGTAGAAATCGAGACCGGGCTCATTGACCGCTCCGTCTCCGTCGGGGATCACGCGCGACCAGGCGATGGAGAAGCGATAGGCAGTCACGCCCAGTTCGGCAAGAAGATCCAGATCCTGTTCCCAAAGGTGGTAGTGATCGCATGCTGGAACACCGCCGGTGAGCATATGCCCGTTGTCAAAGAAGCGATCCCAAATCGAATCGGCCTTGCCATCCTCGTTGCGGGCCCCTTCGATTTGAAATGCTGAGGTTGCCGCTCCCCAAGTGAACGGACGGATGGCCCGACCGGTCATCGCGTCAGCTCAATAGCTGATTTCACGCAGTTGCAACAGCCGGAGTTTTGACACCAATGCGAAGGCCGGTGGCCGGATCGAAGAAGTGGAGCTTGGAAGTATCCACAACGAGTTCGATCGTTCCTCCGAGATTGACCGGAGCATCGGGGCTGACCCGTGCGATGAACTCGGTGTTGTCGCCTAAAGACGAGGCATCCAGACCGGAGTCAGCCAGCAGTTCCTCGACATCGGGGGTGACCACCGGTGGACGGTTCACTGTGAAGTGAATGAAGGTCTCGGCACCAAGCATCTCCGTCACCTCGACAACGACCTGGATTGTGCGGTCCGGGTCCTGACCAGACACAGACGCAGCCTCCATGTGATTCGGACGGATTCCAACAACCAGCTCACGGTCCATGTGGTTTTCGATGCCGGGATGACCCTGGAGGGCAATCGGGTCTACCTTGAGGCGGTAATCGCCTGCCTGCACCCAGACGTCCTGACCCTCTCCGCTGAGGGTTCCGTAGATCATGTTCATGGCCGGGCTTCCAATGAATCCAGCCACAAAGAGGTTGTCGGGATGATCAAACAACTCGGTTGGCGGACCGACCTGCTGGAGGTTGTAGGGCTTCGAAGCCGACACGGGTCGCAATACTGCAACACGGTCTCCGAGAGTCATGGCCTCGACCTGGTCATGTGTCACGTACACAGTCGTGGTCTCGAGCCGACTGTGGAGACGTTCCAGTTGGGCACGCATCTGCACACGGAGCTTGGCGTCGAGGTTGGATAGCGGCTCGTCCATCAGGAAGGCCGATGGTTCGCGGACGATGGCGCGACCCATGGCCACACGTTGGCGCTGCCCTCCGGAAAGGGCCGCAGGCTTCCTATGCAAGAACTCGGTGATCTCAAGAATCTCTGCTGCATTGTTCACCAGGCGCTTGATGTCGTCTTTTGGAAACTTGCGCAGCTTCAAGCCAAAAGCCATGTTGTCGAAGACGGTCATATGTGGGTAGAGCGCGTAGTTCTGGAACACCATGGCGATATCACGGTCCTTGGGCTGAACGTCGTTGACTACCTTGTCTCCGATCATCATGGTTCCCTCGCTGATCTCCTCAAGGCCGGCGATCATCCGGAGAACGGTCGACTTGCCACAGCCAGAGGGGCCGACGAGGACGAGGAACTCCCCGTCTTCGATCACCAGGTCGAGATTGCCGACGGCGCGAGTCCCGTCGTCGTAGATCTTTCCGAGTCCTTCAATCTTGATTTCGGCCATTCTGCGTCTCCAATGAGGTTGCCTGCCACCTAAAACCTAGCGAACATTTAGGACAGGCGTCGCACTCAGCGATGGGCGACAATCACTCCCTCCCCACCGTCGAGGGTCAAAGACTTCCTGAATGCATCATTCCGATTGCGATCAGTCGTCGACAGCAAGACTTTCCCGGCCCTGAATTCGACCTCTGCCGGGGTCGACCCAAAGTTCATCGCAATCGTGATCGTCTCGTCGTCTGATTCCCTTCGATAAACCAGCACCTGCTCGCTAGACGCCGGATGAGCGAGAAACGAGCCTCGTCGCAATGCAACGGATTCCTTTCGAAGCCGGAGCAGACGTCGATAGAGGTTGAGCATCGAGTCAGGATCGTCCAATTCCGACGCCACGTTGATGGACTCAAGGTCGGGACCGATAGGCAGCCAAGGATCGGCTCTATCTTCAACCAGCGAGAAGCCGGCGCCCGGGCTGGAATCCCAACGCATCGGGGTCCGCACACCATCGCGGCTCAGGAAGTTGACCCGAATGCCCCATGGGTCCTTCTTGGCCTCGATGGGCACTTCGACTTCTGCCATGCCCAGCTCGTCGCCGTAATAGAGAAACGGGGTACCCCTCAATGTCAGAAGGAGCAGGGCGACCAACCGGGCTTGATCCTCACCAACGCGAGTAGCAAGGCGAGCCTCGTCATGATTACCCATGGTCCAGTTGGTCCATCCACCTGCCGGGACGTTCCAGAGCACCGATTCGATGACCGCCCTAATGCGGATCGGGTCCCACTGCGTCGCCATCAGGTGGAAGTTGAATGGCATATGGAATTGGTCGAATTCCTCGCCGTAGTAGGAAGCCCATTCCGGCAGATCGAAAATATGGATCTCGCCCACGCTCACCGGATGTTGTGAGTACTCATCCAAGACCTTGCGGAATTCCCGGTGGGCAACGTGAACGTCGGGATGACCCAGGTCGTACAGATGGATGAAGTTGTCGTATTCACCCATGTCTTTCCAGGGCCGCACATAGTCGGGTGGGGTTGGAGGGTTGTCCCGATTCAAGGGGTCCTTCATCATCTGGTGGGCCGCGTCGACCCTGAATCCGTCGACTCCGCGGTCCAGCCAAAACCGCGCCACATCCAGCATGGCTTGGACCAATCCGGGGCTCCGCCAATTCAGGTCTGGCTGGTTGGAGAGGAAAGTATGGCGGTAGTACTGGCCGGTGGTGTGATCGAAGGTCCACGCTGGTCCGCTGAAGACACTGACCCAGTTGTTGGGGGGCGAACCATCTTCCTTCGGGTCCTCCCACACATACCAGTCGCGCGTGGGGTTGTCGCGCGATGAACTCGACTCGACGAACCAGGGGTGCTCGTTGGAGCTGTGGTTCATGATGTAGTCGAAGATGACCCTCAGTCCGCGTTTGTGGGCCTCCTCGATCAGAAGCTCAGCCGATCCAATGTCGCCGAATATCGGATCGACATCGGTGTGGTCGGAGATGTCGTAGCCCCAGTCACGCATCGGGCTCTTGAAGAACGGGGACAGCCAGATCGCATCGACACCAAGAACGTCAGAAAGGTAGTCGAGCTTGGAGATGATCCCGGCTATGTCGCCGAACCCGTTGCCATCAGCATCGGCGAAGCTCAGCGGGTAGATCTGATAGAAAACGGCCTCTCGCCACCACGAAGGCGAGTTGTTCATTGCAGTGGACATGCAGGGCAGATTAGGCAGCGCGATCAGGCTCCCGGCCGAATGTGTTTCGTACTCACGCAGGTAGAAGGGGTAGGGTTATTACTGCTTTTGCGCGCGCACGCGTCGGAAGCTGACTTACTGAGGAGATAGAACATATGAAAAGAACGCATAGGCTTATAGCCTTGCTCGGCGCATTGGCGCTGGTGTTAGCTGCCTGTGGGGGAGGCGAAGGCGGAGACAGCACCACGACCGGAGGAACCGATACCACCGGGGGGACCGGTGGCACGACCAACGACTACACCGATGTAGACGTATCCGGGACCGAGGTTTCGGTCTGGGGCGCCCCGACAGCAGACGAAGGATCCTCCATGCAGGCCACCTTCAACATCTATGGCGAAGCCACGGATTCAGAGGTGACCTACCTGGGTAGCGACTCTTTCGAGCAGGATCTTCGAATCGCTGCCGATGGTGGCTCTCCACCTGACATCGCGATCACCCCACAGCCGGGGTCGATTTGCGAGTTCGGTGACGCCGGGCAACTGGTTTCACTTGAGGAAATGGGATTTGAAATTGCCGCCCTCGAAGCCGCCCACGGTGCCTACTTCATAGGTCTTGGCGAATGCGCTGACGGCAACCACTACGCGGTGCCGACCAACGCCAACTACAAGTCGATCATTTGGTACAACAAGCCTGCCTTCGAGGCCGGTGGATACACGATTCCGACCACCTGGGATGAATTGCTGGCGCTTTCGCAGCAGCTCCAGGATGACGGAATCACACCATGGTGCATCGGTATCGGTTCTGAAGCCGCCACGGGTTGGCCGGCAACAGACTGGACTGAGGACATCCTGGTCCGTACTGCAGGCGCCGACGTCTACAACCAATGGGTCAACCATGAAATCCCGTTCAACGACCCCGCGGTTATGAATGCCCTGGACACGTTTGGTGAGATCATGTTCCATGACGGTTGGGTGCTCGGTGGGGCCGATGGCGTATCAGCCATCGACTTCCGCGATGCGCCAGACCCGATGTTCAATGAGCCACCGGCTTGCATGTTGCACCGTCAGGCTTCGTTCATCGCCAACTTCTTCCCCGATGGGGTAGAGGCTGGAGTTGATGCTGACTTCTTCGACTTCCCGTCGATTGACGCCAGCCTCCCCGCTGCCGCTATGGGTGGTGGAGAGCTCGCGATGGTCTTCAACAACCGTCCCGAGGTCGTTGCTTTGCTTGCTGCGTACTCAGAGCCCGCTCTGCAGTGCGTTCAGGCGGCACCCAAGGGTCACGGAATTGCCGGTATCGAGCGGATCTCGGCCAACGCCACTACGCCCGCCGACTGCTACGAATCCGACACCGTTAGGAGGCAGGCGGAGGCCGTAGCCGCTGCCCTTGCCGGTAACGGTTTCGTGTTCGACGCCTCTGACCTCATGCCTTCGGCAGTGGGTCAGGGTTCCTTCTGGGAAGGAATGGTCGACTGGACGCGAGGCACCGCAACAGCTGACGTCCTTCAGTCCATTGAGGACAGCTGGCCAGCCAGCTAAGGACAATCCAACCAGTGAAAAGGAGGGTGGCCTATGCCACCCTCCTTTTCATATGGCTAGAGTCGCCCCGGTAGGGAAAGGACTTCATTGGTAGCGACTACTGACAAACCGGTTTCGCCAACTCAACCTTCGGGCCGGCCGTCACCAGAAGAACCCAAGACGAACGTCACCACCCAACTCCTTCGCATAGGGGTGTCGCTCGTAGTTCCAATCCTGGCCATTCTCGGCCTCTACTTCGCCGGGACCGTCCTCCTCGACGAGGACGCCAACCGGATCCTCGTGGTCGTCATGGCCGTCGCAATCGGCGTTTTTGGGGTCTTCGGTTTGTACGTCGGGATGGACTGGTTGATCAACAAACTGCCGGAACGGCATCGCGACTGGGTCCGGCCGTTTGCCTTTGTCGGGCCGGCGATCGTCATCCTCGCCATCTTCCTGCTCTACCCGACCATCAACACCCTGATCCTCAGCTTCCAGGACAGCACCGGTAGCTCGTGGGTCGGCTTCGACAACTATGTCTCGGTTTTCACGAACTCGGACACGTTGATCGCGCTTCGCAACTCGTTGGCATGGGTGGTGATTGTCCCTCTGTTCTCGGTTGTCATAGGCCTGGCGTTCGCTGCACTCGCGGATCGACTCGGGCGGAAAGCCGAAGCGGTATCGAAGACCTTCATCTTCATGCCAATGGCAATCTCGTTTGTTGGCGCATCGATCGTGTGGCGGTTTGTCTACAACTTCCGCCCCGAGGGATTTGGCGAGCAGATCGGGATCCTGAACGGCATCTTCGCCGGCCTGGGCCAGGAGCCAGTGGCCTGGCTGCTCCAGGAGCCCTGGAACAACTTCTATCTGATGGTGATCCTGATCTGGCTCCAGACCGGGTTCGCCATGGTGATTCTCTCCGCGGCCATCAAGTCGGTCCCCGAGGAGATCATCGAAGCAGCTCGAATCGACGGTGCCAGCGAGTGGCAGGTCTTCCGGAGGGTGACGATCCCTTCGATCTCCTCGTCGATAGTGGTCGTGGCAACGACGGTGATCATCACTGTGTGGAAGGTGTTCGATATCGTCTTCGTCATGACCGGTGGCCGTTTCGGGACCCAGGTTGTTGCCGAGCAGATGGTGACCCAATTCTTCACTTTCCGGGATAGCGGCCTGGGCGCCACTCTCGCCGTGGTTCTACTCGTTGCGGTGATCCCGCTGATGATCGTCAACGTTCGACGGTTCCAGGAGCAGGAGTTGACACGATGACGGCAGCCGTCGAAACCAAACCCTTCCGAAAGGACAAGCGGTCCTTGGCGGCCCGTGTTTTTGACAAGTGGGCCATCAAGCTCACCATCCTGATCATCGTCATCATTTGGGTCATTCCCACGCTCGGTGTGCTGATCAGCTCATTCCGAACCGGCGGGCTGGTCAACTCGACCGGCTGGTGGACCGTGTTCACCAACTTCGGGACCAACGAGTGGACCTTCGAGAATTATGACGCAGTGCTCAATTCGGAGGGTTTCGGTAACGCCTTCCTCAACAGCCTCTCAGTCACCATCCCGGCAACGGTGATACCGATCACGATCGCCGCCTTCGCTGCCTACGCCTTCGCCTGGATGGAGTTTCCGGGACGGCAATGGATATTCGTCACGATCGTTGCCCTGCTCGTGATCCCCTTGCAGATGTCACTGATCCCGCTGCTCAAGCTGTACGTCAACTTCGATCTCAACGGGACGTTCCCTGCAGTTTGGTTGGCGCACGCCGGATTCGGTTTGCCGTTGGCCATTTACCTATTGCGGAACTACATCGGTTCGCTGCCGTCTTCGATGATGGAGTCGGCGCGTATCGATGGGGCCACGCATTTCGAGATATTCACCAAACTCGTCGTGCCGCTTTCGGTGCCGGTCCTGGCTTCGTTCGCCATCTTCCAGTTCCTCTGGGTCTGGAACGACCTTTTGGTTGCGTTGGTATTCCTCGGCGGCGAGCCCAAGGTGAGAGTCATCACTCTGGCTTTGCGTGACCTCAACGGCTCTCGTGGTGAACAATGGCACCTCTTGACGGCTGGCGCGTTCATAACGATGGCCCTGCCTATTGCAGTGTTCTTGGGCCTGCAGCGCTACTTCGTGCGGGGCCTCACCGCCGGGTCTGTCAAGGGCTGACAAGTCGGCCAGCGCGAGCCATCCCCCGATGCCGTCGTGGTGACGTCGGTCGAGCCTGTTAGCCCCCGGAGGATCTGGTTGGCGATAGGCATCGGCACAGTCCTGCAGACGATCAGCTTCGGCTCGCTGCTGTTGGGAGCTGTCGCCTCTCAATCCGACAATGTCGAGGCCGGAGGCCCGGCCTTTGCCCTCGGATTTGGCCTGGTGCCCATCGTGTGTGTGGCCGTCGCCCTCGGTTCGGCCCGATTGAGACCAGCCACTTCCGTGCTGAAGGGAATGGGCCTATGGCTTTTGATAGCTCTACCCGTTGGCCTCATCAACCCGGTGACAGGTCTCTGCGCCGGGTTTGCGGCCGCCGGGGCGGTGACCCTGCGGCGTGAAGAGGGCCAGCGAATGAAGCCGAGGGTGGCGGCGGTCGTCATGGCCGCTGGATACGTGACGCTAATTCTGTTCCTTCTGCCCCAAGCCGGAATCTTCGCGGGGGCAGTCTCGCCGTTGTTCGCGATCCGCGGTGCCGACCTGTGGAGCGAGCGCGAAGACGCCCGGCGAGCTGCGCGAAATCAGGGCTGAACGTCAAAGCCGGGGAATCCCGCCGCGACCCAATCTTCAAACGCCTTGTCGTTGTCGACATCGGCACCTGATGCCGTGGCCAGCACCATTCGATGGTTGAGAAAGTCGGTGTAGCCCTGGACTGGGTTCTCGGCTCGCAACGCGGCGATCCTGGCCGTGATCGGCTCAAAGGATGTCGCCAACCAATCCATTGTGCCGACGGTGCGTTGGGTTGGCGTTGTCGACTGTGACTTGGACAAGAAATACTCGAGATCACTCATCAGAATCCTTGCTTGATTCTCGGATGCTTCTATCCCCGTCAGCTCGCGGAGCTTGATCGAGTGATGGGTCCGGCCCCCAACGTGGACTCTCATCTTGACCACGTTCCCCGCCTCGGTGGGCTCCAACTCGAACTCCTCCACGGAGAAGCCGAGATCGTTGATTCGGGCGATCCTCTCCCGGATCAGATAGCTGTCATCACGGCCGATAACCAGCTCCTTGTTGAGTTCTTCCCAGAGCTGGTGATATTTGCTTTCGATGTCCCGGCCCAGCTCGATGTCTGCAAGGTCTACCTCAGTCTCGTTCATCGCAGCCACATCCGACATCTCCCCTGCCAGATTCTCAACCATGATCTCGATGTCCATCAGGCGTTGCCCGTCACTCAGTTGCTCATGGAGCTCCGACGTTTCTCCGTCGATCATCACCGCCTCAATGGCTCCAGCGTCCCATCGATAGAGCAGGTTGGACAACGAGCAATCCCCCCAATAGAGACCGGCGATATGTAGTTCCACGAGCAGACCGGCGACGGCATCGAGCATCTGACGTCGCCGGCCTCCGAAACCAGGCCCGCTGACCAGGTGACGGTAAGGAAATGAATGCTCGACGTATTTAGTGATCACCGCGCCGGCCCACTCCTCGGCTGGGTGAACCCACTCCCGCTCTACATGCCCGACTGCCAGGGCCGTCCGTCTGGTCATTTCGCCAAGCTGGCGCAGCACTTCATATTCAGAGACTGCAATCTTCACCGGGAGCTCTTTGATGGCGTAGACCCCCTCGTCGTAAGCCACGAACACGACCGCATGGCGATGGATTCCCGTCGGCATATTGACCAGGCGCGGGTGTTCCCAATCGTCAATTGGCTCCTCCCACGGAAGATCGAGGAAGTCCGGGTGTCCCGGTCGAATGGCGAGATGAGGTGTGGCCATTTGGCTGATGATAAGTAGCAACCTCCGTCCGGAGGGCGATGATGCAACTCCGTCTTTCTTGTATCCGAGCAAAGATGGAGCGCTCTTCTTGAGAGACGTCCGAGTGGATGGAGACCCCTTGTGCCCGCCTTCGAGGAACCTGGCTTCGATTACAACTACAACCTGGACACCCAGGTACGGTCGCTCCGCGAATATCGCGACACCAAGACGGGCCGTTCCATCCCGTCGAAGTCTGACGGCAGGATCCTGGTCGCGGCCTGGAACATCGCCAATCTGGGCCTTCATCGGAGAAATCACAAGGACTACAAGCTGATCGCCGAGGTTATTTCCTGGTTCGATGTGGTAGCGATTCAGGAGACCAACAACGACCTCTCCGGTATTCGGGGGGTAGCAGCGAGTCTTCCGGGCGAGTACCGCGTCACGTTTTCGGACCAGTCCGGCAACAACGAGCGAATGGCGTTCATATACGACACCGAAAGGGTCGAAGTGAGGGAAGAGACCGGCGAGATCGCGGTGCCACCGCGGTGGAGGCACGTGATACGGGTGCCGGGATCGACACAGAAATTCAATGGATTCGATCGCAACCCCTATCTCGTAGTCTTTCGAACCAAGAGCACAGGGTTCGAGTTCGGCTTGGTCAACGTCCATCTCTACTTCGGTTCCGAAGCCGCTGTTTCCCATAACAGGCGTTTCATGGAGGCATTGGCGACCGCACGCTGGGCGGACCTTCGGCGAAACGATGTCGCCGCGTATGCGACCAACCTGATTGTTCTTGGTGACTTCAACCTCAAGAAAGCCGACTGGGGAGACCCGATATGGGAGATGCTCGGAAAACGGGGGCTATACCTCGTCCCCCATTCGACATACGTAGGCGGTAGCAACATCAACGACGACCGGCCCTACGACCAGGTGGGGTTCTTTCCCGGGCCGGTCATGCAAGCTGTCGAGACGTCAGGCGTCTTCGATTTCGACGGCGCTGTGTTTCGGGGCTTATGGCAGAGCCGGACCGGCGCAGAGTTCGCATCGTTCGTGCGCTATCACCTATCCGACCACCGTCCTCTCTGGGTGTCATTCTCGGTGTAGGGATCCTCTCCCCTCCGCCGGATTTGAGCCGGCGTCTCGAAAGGGGCTCACGGTCACTACAGTTGGTGGCACACGGGAGCTCGGTGGAACCGGGCTGAGAGGGAACCTCGGTGGTTCCGACCGGAAGAACCTGATCTGGGTAATGCCAGCGCAGGGAGTCTCCACCGCACATAGCTCCCACAGAAGGAGTTATGGACATGGGCAGGCTGGCAACGGCAATCACAGTGATGGCGCTTTTGGCTGCCGCATGCGCCGGCGAGGTCGCCGCTTCACCCGGAACGTTGACGCTGCTCGCACACGACTCATTTGCGGAAGCCGTCACAGAGGCGACCTTTCAACCGTTCACAGATCAGACCGGCATCGAAGTTGAGGTGTTGGCAGGCGGCGACGCGGGGGCCATGGTCACACAGGCGGTGCTCACCGCCGGCAATCCGATTGCTGACGTGATCTTCGGAATCGACGACACCTTCCTGTCACGAGCTCTCGACGGCGGGGTAATGGCGGAACATACTTCTGCTGAGATCGGAAACGTGCCCGAAAGCCTCAAGGTGGGTCCGGAGAATCTGGTGACCCCCATCGACTTCGGGGACGTATGCATCAACTACGACAAGGCGTGGTTCGAGACGACCAAGATCCAGGTTCCATCGCGGCTCGACGATCTGCTGGCGGGTCTGTACGCAGAACATCTTGTCGTTGAACATCCGGCAACATCATCACCGGGGCTTGCATTCATGCTGGCAACAATTGCGGAGTTCGGCGAGGACGGCTGGCTCGCCTACTGGCAGGGTCTGAAAGACGGTGGGGTAAAGGTCGCTCCGGATTGGAACACTGCCTATTACGCCGATTTCTCCCACTACGGAGGCGAAAGCTCGATGGTCGTGTCGTACGCGTCGTCTCCCCCGGCCGAGGTCATCTTCGCCGAGGAACCATTGGACGAGGCGCCAACCGGAGTGATCGAAGCCGGCTGCTATCGCCAGGTCGAGTTCGCGGGCGTCCTCGATGGCACAGAATTTCCCGAGGCCGCCGGGCAGCTTGTCGACTTCATGCTTTCGGTCGAGTTTCAAGAGACCGTCCCTTTGAATTGGTTCGTCTTCCCAGCCAATGAGAACGCCTCGCTTCCGCCCGAATTTGAGGAATTCACCGTGATACCCGAGGATCCGGCACAACTCGACCCCGAGTACATCGCCGAAAATCGTGAAGAGTGGATTCAGCAATGGTCATCGGTGATGGAGGGGTGAGTAGACAAATCCGGTGGGCTTGGGTTGCTCTCGCGGCCATCCCGACGGTCTTCCTCGGCTACTTCTTCGTCTATCCCCTCGTCCGAATACTGATTCTCGGTCTGTCGGAGATTCAGATTGGTGCCTCGGGGTTGCAGGCGCGGCTCATCAAGGTGGGTTGGTTCACCTTGTGGCAGGCGGGCCTTTCGACTGTCCTGACATTCCTCGTCGCAGCACCAATGACCTGGGCCGTGTCGCGCTTCAACTTCACCGGAAGACGGCTGGCGGTAGCTCTCATAACTGTCCCATTTGTCCTCCCAACCGTTGTCGTCGGCACAGCGTTCGTTGCTTTGGGATGGAGGGATTCACTTGGCGCCATCCTTGCTGCCCATGTCTTCTTCAACATCGCAGTCGTAGTCCGTACTGTGGGCTCGCAGTGGCGCAGGATCGATCCCGATCTGCTCAACGCCGCTGCGACTCTGGGCGCAACGCCACTTCAGATTCTCAGAAAGGTCACACTGCCACTGCTAAAACCGGCGCTCGCCGCGGCGGCATCGATCGTCTTCCTGTTCACCTTCACGTCGTTCGGCGTGGTCCTCGTGCTGGGAGGGTTTCAGTACGCCACGCTCGAGGTGGAGATATATCGGCAGGCAATCGTGCTATTCGATCTCCCCCTCGCAGCCGCATTGGCCATCGTGCAACTTGTGGGGGTGTCTGTCGCCTTGATGTTGTATGCGCGCTATCAGGAGCGCCACTCGGCAACCTGGGATCTAGCTTCCGACGCAAGCATTCCAAATCCAGCCGGCAAGGCACTGGTGGGGGTGTACACGATCGTTGGTGCCACTGTTATCGCTCAGTTCATCCCGCTCGGCACACTCTTTGCTCGGTCGCTCGGCTCTTATGGTGACTTGTTCGCAGGAGACACGATCCTCGGTGGCCCTCTCCCCGCAATCCGCAACAGTCTTCTGACAGCTATCGCGGCCGCGTCCATCGCCGTGGTCATAGGCCTTATCGCCGCGAAGATCGTGACTGCTCGCGCCGGCATGTTGTCGATGACGTTTGACACCATCTTGATGCTTCCTCTCGGGACTTCAGCCGTCGCCATCGGGCTGGGCTTTATCATTGCCCTCGACTGGCCCTTCGACTTGCGCGCTTCGCTTCTTCTCACGCCGATTGCCCACGCTTTGGTAGCGATTCCGTTTGTGGTGCGGGTTGTGCTTCCGACCATGCGTTCGATCGATCCAGAGCTCGCCGACTCGGCGGCGACTCTGGGGGCATCGCCATGGAAAGTATGGAGACGAATCGAGCTGCCATTGATCAGTCGGGCTCTTCTCGTTGCTACCGGCTTCTCCCTCGCTATTTCGCTGGGCGAATTTGGGGCCACGTCGTTCATTGCCCGACCCAATACCGCCACCATTCCGACCTTGATCTTCCGCTTTCTACAGCGACCGGGACCACAATCGTTTGGTATGGCCATGGCACTTGCGATGATCCTTGCGCTGATTACCGCTGGGATCGTCCTCTGGTTGGACAGCCTCGAAGCCGGCGATATTGGAGCGTTCTAATGCTCGAAGTTGAAGCCCTTTCTGTCGAGATCGATTCCAAGCTGATCCTCGACACCGTCGATCTCAACGTCGGGGACGGCGAGATTGTCGGGCTGCTTGGCCCCTCGGGGTCCGGCAAGTCGACGTTTCTCCGGGCCGTCGCCGGGTTGGTCCCACCGACGAGCGGCAGGATCGTCTGGGACGGGCAAGACATGACCGGTGTTCCAACGCATCTCCGCCGGTTTGGCCTCATGTTTCAGGGGTTCGCTCTGTTCCCCCACATGACTGTCGCGCAGAACGTCGGCTTCGGGCTCTTAGCGGGGGCCGGTGATCCCGGAGTCGCGTGGGCACTCGAATGGGTGGGATTGGGAGGTTTCGGCGAAAGGACAATCGACGACCTCTCCGGGGGTGAAAAGCAGAGAGTCGCCCTGGCCAGAACCCTGGCTCCAAACCCGCGGCTTGTCATGCTCGATGAACCGCTTGGCGCACTGGACAGGAACTTGCGAGAAAGACTTGTCAGCGAGGTCACAGACTTGCTCAAGAGCCGGAATGTCACGGCCGTGGTGGTCACCCATGACCGAGACGAAGCAGTTGCGATGTCCGATCGGCTGGCGCTGATCAACGAGGGCCATATCGTTCAGACCGGGACATGGGAGGAGATGCAACGAAACCCGCGCAATGAGTGGGCTGCGGACTTTCTCAACTGACGTACGGCCTACTCCAGACAGAGGAAACCCCGGGTCGGGGAAACCCGGGGTTTTGCCTCTTCCTGGTCGCAGGGAGGAGAGAAGGTCAGGCAGAGTCACCTGATAGTTCTTGCGACTGTCGGATCTCACGTAGCTCGTCGAGGCTGATCAGGCCGTCGGCGAGGTACTCGGAAACATCGATCTGCTTGAACGGGTGATCGTCTGGAAGAGAGTCGTACTCCTCCTGATCGATCCCACCGTCGTCGAGCAGGGCACCAAAGCGAACACCGTTCTTGAAAGTGTCACGTTTTGGGTGAGGGGCAACGGCGGCGATCTCGTCCTGGGTCAGCTCACCGTCGGCCAGAGCGTCCGCAAAGGGGCCGTCGGGGTCGTTGAAGATGTGGTCTTCGGGTAGCTGGGCCAACTCATCCGACGTAATGACGCCATCCTCTAGGAAGCCGGCGATCAACTCCCGGAGTTCGTCCTTTCCGGCTTTGAGCTCTTCGGCTTTCGCTTTGAGAGCATCCGCAATTGCATCAGCCTGCTCTTGGCTGATGGTCCCGTCGGCGACGAGATCATCCAATACTTCTTGGAGAAAGGCGCCGTGCCTGTGACCGACTCTGACATCATTGGCCTCCGCGGGTGTGTCGTCCTGGGCTTCGGCTACCGCCGGTGTGGATACTGCTGCGGCTGTGAAAGCGGCACCTACCAAAAGGCCAGCCGCGGCCAGGGCCGACAGAATTCTTCGTCTCATAGGAGAAACTCCTCATCGATTGCTTGATACCAAGTATCGGGAGCAGTTGTTAGAGGAAGGTGAAGGGTGTGTCCACCTTCGGTAAGACTTGAAATGGGCTCAATCGACGGAGGATTCGCCCCGAACCCGGTTGACATATTCGACGAATTCAGAAGGAATGCGGCGGGGACGGCCGTCTAGATCGGTGAAAGCGGCCGTAACCTCGATTTCAGCTACCACTTCCTCCCCGCGGAACATGAGTTGGTGCCAGGTCGACTTCACCCGTCCCACCTGCTCGACCCACGTATGGATCACCAGCTCCTGCCCGTAGCGGGCGGCGGCCAGGAATCTGGCCCTGATTTCGACTACGACAAGTTGCCAGCCGTTTTCTTTGAGGGTGTCGAGCCCCCACCCCATGTCGCCCAGATACTCGATCCTCGCTGTCTCGAAGTAGGAGAAGTAGTTCGTATGGTTGACGTGGTCGTACGGGTCGAGCTCGTAGAACCTCACTTTCACAGACATTGTGTGAATGTCGCGATCTGTGGGAATCTGACTTCCCAATCCTTCCTCCTTCTGGCGGTCGCTCCGAGGCTACCCTCGCCAAGATGAAGGCCTGGCACCTAACCGATACCACAGGCCCTGACTCGTTGGAGCTTGCCGACGTACCTGAACCGCAACCCGGGTCGGGGGAGGTGCGTATCAGGTTGACGAGCAGTGGCCTCAATCATCTCGATCTCTGGGTTTCCCGTGGTTTACCCAAACCGTCGACGCTCCCCCATATTCTCGGTGCAGACGGAGCCGGTGTCGTGGACGCCGTTGGGAGCGGCGTCTCAGGCTTCGAGATCGGCGACGAGATCGTCATCGATCCTTCGATGTCCTGCGGAAAGTGTTCCTTCTGCCGCAACGACGAGATCGTCTATTGCGATGATTTCAAGATCCTGGGTGAGCATCTCAACGGGACGCTTACGGAGTCCGTTGTGATCCCCACAATCAACGCCGTGCGAAAACCCCAGGCCATGTCCTGGGATGTCGCAGGTTCGTTTGGTCTTGTCACGGTGACTGCCCTCAGGATGCTGGAGCGTGCCGGAATTGCTGCCGGGCAACGCGTCCTGATCGTCGGTGTCGGCGGCGGGGTGTCAGCGGCGGCACTGGGTCTCGCCAACGGCCTCGGTGCCGACGTCTACGTCACCTCGAGGTCGCAAATGAAGATCGATCTGGCTGTCGAACAGGGCGCGAAGGGTGGATTCCTGTCGGATTCTGAATTCGGGAAGGAGATGGCAGCGCTCGGAGGGGCCAACATCGTCATCGAGAACGTCGGACCTGCAACTTTCCGACAGTCATCAAAAGCTGCCATTCCGGGTGGAAAAATTCTAGTTTGCGGCGGCACCAGTGGGTCGAAGGTCGAACTGAGCCTCCCGTTCCTGTTCTTCAAACAGCTGGAGATTATTGGATCATCGATGGGCACCCATTCTCAGTTTGCTCGGGCGACCGACTACGTCGGGCGTGGAAAAGCGAAAGCCTTCGTTGATCGAACGTTCGACTTCAGCGACGTCCCCGAAGCCATGGCATACCTCGATTCCGGTCAGCAATTCGGGAAAGTCGTCATCAGCCGTAGCTGACCTCGAACGGCACTTCGCCCTACTGGCCGGTTTACAGGTTGTTCAATAATCCCTTGGTCGATGCCCAGATCAGGGCCTCGGTCCGGTTCCTCACGCCGATGCGAAGGTAGACGTGGCGGAGGTTGCGAAACATTGCTCGTTCTGAGTACCCGAATTGTTCGGAGATCTCGGCCACTGTCATTCCCCCAGCCATCGAGCGGAGCCAGGACAACTCATCGTCGCTCACCAGGCCCGCCAGTCCTGCCTCGTCGGGAACCAATTGAGCCATGGAGGCGATCATCCGTTCCGGAACAAGACTCATGCCACTCAGTGCTGCCTCGACCACGGCGGCCACTGTGTCCCCGGACCCGTCGTCGACAGCCGATGTTGCCCCAGATCTCACGGCTGCAGCAAGGGTCGGCAACGTCAGATCCGTGACCACAGCAATCACCGGGATGTGCGGGTATTCGTCTTTGAATGCCTCCAAGACATCGAGACCTGCAGTGTCGGCGATCCCGATAACAATCGCAGATCCATCACGGCCCACTTGCCACTGGGTAGGGTCTTCGAGAGAAGTGACGTCGAAACCGGCATCACCCAACGCGTCGGACATGCCGCGCCGCCACATCGGAGAGTTACCGGATAGGGCGATCTTGCTGGTCATCGGGACCACGGTACAGCGCTGAGCTTCGACGAGACCGCTGGCAGCGGACTGCCAAGAATCTGGCAGTAGACCACCGTTGAGTGTCATTGACCGGCGGGGTAGTTGTAACCGAAACTGAGCGCATCAGTTAGTTCTCAGGCCCAAAGGGGCCAGGAAGGAAGAGAAGGAAATGACAGACGAAGGCAAGGTGCGAAAGAGCATCACTGCTGTTCTGCAGGGGACCGGAGGCATAGTCTCTGGAACCGCGGACGTTGCAAGGGACGTTGCGGTTACGACACTCGGGGATGCCGCTGACGTGGCGAACTCCGTAGCAGGTACAACTACGAGCATCATCAACGGCGCCCTCGGTGCTGTGCACGATGTAGGCACCGGATTGGTCCGCACCGTCAAAGGTGTGGTCGTCGGTGTTATTCAGGGTGTTGGCGAAATCGCCACGATGACGGTTGGGGTTATCTCCGACACCGTTCACGCCGCATTCAAAGGCACTCGTGACATCGGAGGCGACCTGACCTCGACGGCAGCAGCCGTAGCCGAAGGTGTGATCACGGCTACTAAAGACACCGGCATCGGCCTTGCCGAAGCCGCCGTCGCCCTGGGTCGCTCCGCACTGAACGGGGCCAAGGACGTCTCATCCGACGTAATTGGAATCGCCTCGAGCACAGTCTCTGGAGCCGCCACCGGGGCAGCAGAAGTCGGGGCTGATGTCCTTGGTGCCATCAAGAACACTGCCAAAGGCATTGTTCAGGGTGCCGGCGAAGTTGGCACTGACATCGCCGACGCCACCAGCGGTGCTCTCTCAGGAGCCATCGCCGGAGCCAAGAAGGTCGGCCTCAGCGCCGAAGACGCTCTGTCGGCAGCCGCCGCAGGTGCTCTCGAGGCCGCTGAAGGAATCGGCGAATCGGCAGTTCACGCGGTGCGTGATGTGGCCGCCAGCGGGGTCGACGGGGTCAAGGCCGTCATCAAAGGCGAGCAGGACACCTAACCTACGGAAAACTCAATGAATGCCAGGGGTCGGAGCAATCCGGCCCCTCATTCGTTTGGACGCACCACTCTTCAGGCGAGGCACCATCTGCCCGATAAACAATCAATGGGAATCCTCGCTTCCAAAAGCGATGAGCAGATGGAGCGCGTCGTCCTCAAGACGAGCGTCGCTGCCTCAGTAGTCGCTATGGGACTCGACCTCGTGATCAATCAGGCCTCGGTCGCTAGCTGGATCCGGTCGCTCATCTACCTCTCTGTCGCGACTTTCGCTCTTCAGCAACTGAGGCAGAAGTCGAGGGTCCAGCTTCTCCAGATCTACCTCGCCATTGCCTTCGGCGGAGTCTCTCTGGTCGACTCGGCCTTCGGGACCGACATATCACTCATTGATCCTGGGGTCACGCTGACACTTCTGGTGCTTCTATCGGTCACCTACTTGGGCCTCCGGGACAACCAGTCCGAGCGACCAATCATTGGATTCAACATCTCCATATCGATGTACTCAATAGCGACTGTGCTTCTTGTCGACTACACGTTGACCCACACTCTGGGGTTCCTACTCGTTGGGGTTTTGGGCCAAACCCTGGTGTTATGGGTCGTGTACCAGCTCATTGTGTCCCTGGGCGAAGCATCGACGACCGAGTCGAAACATGCCAGGATCTCAGAGGCCCTGGCACATTGCTCCCAGGCGCTACTCAACCGCGGAACTCAGGAACCTCTCAACACGGCGCTGCGTGCCCTTCTCGATGCCACAGACGCCGACTATGCATATATCGACGTCACGAGAATCGACGCTGGAGGGTTGTTCACGTGGGAAATCGTTGCTGAGGCCGTCGGCGCCGACTACCCGGGCACCGAATCGACCTTTGTCAGCGGTGACTATGCCCAGCAGGAAGACATCCTGGAGCGACTCAAGGGTGGCCGGCCCGCCCGTGTCGTAACCAGCGAGTTGCCGATGCCGCTTCGGGATCGATACGAACGTGAGGGCATCAAAGCAGAGCTGATTGCACCGATCATGATCGGCGATCGCTGGACCGGGACAATCGGATATACCGATCACATACGTGAGGACAGTTGGACCGATATCGAAGTCAAAGCCTTGATGCGCGCCGCTGAGATGGTCGGCGCCTACTGGGAGCGCGAGGCCGCGCGAGAAGGATTGATGGAGCTCGCCCAAGCCAAAGACCGCTTCATCGCCGCGGTGAGCCACGAGTTGCGCACGCCCTTGGCCGCCGTAGTCGGATTCGCAGGTGCCCTCGCCCAGGGCATGGAGGAATACACTTCTGAGGAGCTGGCCGAGATGTCCTCAATGATCTACAGCCAGAGCCTCGAGTTGACCCACCTTGTCGACGACCTGTTGACCTCTGAGCGAGCAGCATCGGGCAATCTCACTGTTACGCCAGGAAAGATTTTCCTGTTGCAGGAGTGCCGCGACATCGTCGAATCCACGATCTCGCACGTCCAGACATCCGTCATCGGTGATGAAGTGATCGCCCTCGCCGATGCCCTTCGAACCCGGCAGATAATCCGCAACCTGCTCACCAACGCCATCCGCTACGGCGGCAGCTCGATCGTGATCGCAGTAGCCGCCGAAGAGACGAGCGCCAAAGTGACGGTCAAGGACGACGGCAAAGGTGTCAGCAATCTGGATGCCGACCGAATCTTCGACCCTTACTACCGCTCCCAACACGGAAGATCGACGCCAGACTCTGTCGGCTTGGGCCTCGCCGTCGCCAGGCAGCTCGCCCGATTGATGGGTGGCGACGTGGTCTACCGCCGCACAGCCGGATGGACGGAATTCGAATTCACACTGCCACTACCAGCCGGAGACCTCACAAGCGAAGGTCCAATCACCGCCATCGAGAGTTCGAGCCCTCTCGAGCCTGATAGTGAGACCGTTACCGGCGATCCTCGCTCACACCCTCGCGGAGTGACGAGAGAAACGGTTACGGTCACCAGATCACCTTCGCCCAGATCAATTGACCAATAGCGACAGACCCTGGTCAAAGAATTCAACGAGTTGCTCGCCGTTGAAAGCAATGCCTGAGGCGTTCTGATGGCAGGCATCCCGACGTAGCATCTCAGGTGTCAATGGGCCAAGCTCCGGTCCGAGGTGGATGTTGGGGTACGCGGCGACGAGGGCCTCGGCGATAGCGGCTCCCTCATCCGGAATCTGGTTGCCGTCGGTTACAACACAGTCCTCGGTCTCGTAGAAGTTGAGCGGGGAGATCCATACTGGGATATCGGGGTCTATCTCCCAAATCTTCGCCAGAACGATTTCGACATTCTCCTTAGTCAGTCCGGACGACGCGCGCTCACAAAGGTTGAGCCATGCAGCTTCGAAACCAGCCCCCGGACGTTGTGGAAGATAGTGCTCGTCCCAAGCGAGAGGGTCAGTCGCCCAAACAGTCATCGTGTGTCCAGCGTAGGCAGTATTGGCCAGAAGATCCTCGGTCGAAGCGTCGAGATATCCCGAGACAGCATGGAAGGTATTGGAGCAGCCGATGACACCGACGGTGCCTGCCACATCACTCGGAGGCAATGTCGTAGTGGTCGGCTCCGGCGGAACCTCACCGTCGTCCTGGCATGATGGGTGCTCAGGCTTCGATTCACACCTTGGATCCAAGGCAAGAGCGGGGAGTGCAAGAAGAACGGCGAACGCGAAGAGCGCGAAAGCCAATGTCTTTCTCATGATTCGGTCCTTCAGTCGTATTTCACAACCATGAAGGAAAAGTGATCAAGAACGCTTTAAGGCTATGTCAAAGAGACCTCAAAATCGACGTGGAGCCTCCTCAGCGGGTCGATGAGATGGACGTGTTGCGAAACAACCACGCTATCCGGTCGTAGGAGAGCACGTAGTGGATGACTAACCCGGCCAGGTTGGCCCACGCTACCCATGACGGCCCGGATAAGAACCAGCCGGCGGCGCCCGCGCCGAGAACCGCTAGTTCGATGAATAGCCGCTTAGGGCCGGTGGTCGGATACGGGGCTTCTCCGCTTGCGGTGCGGTCCCCCGGCACCCGAAA
>JBGSYD010000027.1:0-1900 GCA_041751055.1 Acidimicrobiia bacterium
GGTTGCCCTTCTACCCGACCCACTCGACGTTGTGATGTTCGTCAACTCAGGTAGCGAGGCGAACGACCTTGCCTATCAGATCGCTGGAGTTGTCACTGGAAAGCGCGGCTTGATCACGACTGAAAACGCCTATCACGGCACTACGTTCGCAACAGCCGCAATGTCGCCGGAGGAGTACGCGGGAACCGGATGGACTCCCCCTTCAGCCAGGATCGAAGGTCCGGACCTGCTGCGATCACCGGATGTGAAAGACATGGTCCACGCCCAACTGAGCCAATGCGCCCAACGTCTCGAATCCAGAGGCGATGCCGCCGGGATGGTCATCTTCGACACCATCTTCTCGAGCGAAGGGATATTTGAGGTACCGGGCGGCTACCTTCGGTCCGCGCTGGCTTGGGCGAACGCAAACGGGGCCCTATTGGTAGCCGACGAAGTCCAAGCAGGCTTCGGACGGGTCGGCCCCGCCCTATGGGGTTTCAACATCGACGGTGTGGTTCCTGACATTGTCACAATCGGAAAGCCTATGGGCAACGGCTACCCGATGGGCGCCGTGGTCACCACGTCAGCTATCGCTGAGGCGTTCGCCTCGCAGTGGCACTTCTTCTCTACCTTCGCCGGTTCCCCCGTGGCGGCCGCAGTAGGCAACGCCGTACTCGACGTAATTGAGACGGAGAATCTCGCAGAGCATGCCAACGCGGTGGGTAGCTATCTGAGAAACGGGATTTCGTCGCTTGACCATCGGGATGTGGTGGAGGTGCGAGGAGCGGGTTTGTTCATCGGTGTTGAGCTGACCGAACCTGAGATCGCCAAAATGGTCGTCAACGAAATGCGTCGTCGCGGCATCCTCATCGGGCTCACCGGACCCGGCGCCAATGTCCTCAAGATTCGACCGCCAATGGTCTTCACCAAGCACCACGCCGACATGTTGATCGCCGGGCTGGGAGCCTCTTTACCAACGCTCTAGACGCTGCGACTAGAACGACTAGGACGTGTTGAGCTGGTGTCCTGGGCTCACGACTGCCGAGGCCCCATTCTAATCTGCCCCTTGACTTTCACTCAGCGTGAAGATATCTTCATAAATTGTGAAAGTAGGATCCAGGCTTCCGATCTTCAGATCCCCCGAACAGGAGAGACTCCTTAGTGAGCTTTTCGTCTTTGCCGGCTCGCCGATTTCATTAAGCGAGCTAGCAAGCCGAGCAGGCACCTCTGTGGGAGGCGCACACAAGGAGGTCGAGCGTCTCGAGGCCTCCGGCTTGGTTCGATCAACCAAGGTGGGCAGGAACCGACTGATCGAAGTTGACCGCTCCTCACCGGTCTATCCCGAACTCCGCGGCCTCCTCCTAAAGTCGGCGGGTCCCGAGCCTTTACTCCGCATTGCACTGCAGGACATGGAGGGGATCAGCGAGGCGTTCATCTTTGGCTCGTGGGCCGATCCAACAGAACCCTCACCCGCTGACATCGACATCCTGGTGATCGGCCACCCCGACGTAGGCGCCCTCTACGACTCAGCCTCAGCCGTGGAAGCTGTGATCGGCCGGCCAGTGAATATCACCGTTCGCTCTAGCTCCGAATGGAAGAAAGCCGACGGAGCGTTTGAAAGGTCGGTGCGGTCCGGGCCAAGGATCGACCTGATATGACGATCCTCACCGACCTACTTGAAAAGGGCCTCATCGAAAGAGTCGAAGTCGACCAAAACGTCGCAGCCCAATGGCTCGGAGATGCCGAGCGTCACCTCAAGGCGGCGGCGAAGATCGAGGGCATCGATCCGTCTGGGGCGTACGTGCTGGCCTACGACGCCGCCCGCAAGTCGATAGCGGCCGCTCTCCTCGTCACTGGTCACCGGGTGCTAAGTCGGCCGGGCGCTCATCAGGCCCTTGCCCAATTCGCCAACCATCTTGCC
>JBGSYD010000028.1:0-79256 GCA_041751055.1 Acidimicrobiia bacterium
ATTTCCTCAACAGATCATGAAATCCGAAGGGAATATCCGGTATTAATCCAGGTTTCCCTGGGCTATCCCGGTCTGTGGGGCAGGTTACTCACGTGTTACTCACCCGTTCGCCGCTCCGTCATACCAGTGGGTTACCCCTCCAGTATGCGTCGCTCGACTTGCATGCATTAGGCACGCCGCCAGCGTTCATCCTGAGCCAGGATCAAACTCTCCAACGTAAAATCGAGATTCCCATCCGAAGATGGTCATCCGTCAGATCAATGAAGTGTTTGCAATTTGGGTCTCAGGTTCGTGAAAACCTGAGAGCTTTTGATTGCTACTGGAACCACCTTCACCCGAGGGTGTTGGCAGCTCCTGCTTAGTTTTGCTTGCTCATCCCGGTGCCGCCTCGAGAACCCGAAGGCTTCGTTTCGACTCCGTATGAGCATGCTGGCTTTTAGCACATTGTTCAGTTGTCAAGGAGCCGAAGCTCGTGTTAAGGAGCCCATTGCCTCCTCACCTGATGAATTCCAGATGGGTCGGCGATCCTATCGCCATCCCGAGTAGAAACAAAACCGGCCTGGCGCGATGAAAGCGCCTCACCGGTCGGTGGGGTCAACAGAGACTGATTCTCCGTCGTGTGATGCGAATAGTAACCAACGGACTTCTTTATGCAAGTCAATTGATTCGGGTCTGTTTCGCCGGACGATATCGGCATGATGATGAACTACCTCAGCGATCAGTTCAACAGTCCGTTTCAGGAACGATCCTCAAAGAGAACATTGACGATCTTCCAACCATCCGGGGCCCTGACGAGGTGGAGGTAATCCAGATACTCAGGTGATATCACTCTGGCGCTGGCGATATTCGTCGAGATGTCATCAATCAACACTTCTACCTCTGCGCCCGGCATTTCTCCGCCGCCATCGGCGGTGAGCTTCACCATCCGGGCTTTGGTAACACCTCGCAGCGAGCCAGCTTCGCCGCCAAGTGTTCTCTTCACAAGGTCGGTATGAAGGGCGCGATCCATCCGTACCGAATTGCCTTCATACCATCCCTCGGCATAGTCGCGGGTGACGGCGTCAATCTCTGCGTAGTCGGACGATTGCGTCTCGAGACCAGTTGCTGGACTGCTCATGGGAATCCTTGTTGGCTGCGGTTGTCCTTTGAGCTTATTCAGGGTTGTTGGATTCGGGGTCGGGTCTCATAGGAGCGGCTAAAGCAGAAGGGATGGACGCTTCCGGTCCTCGATAATGACACCTTCGGTCGCCTCTCCCGGGTCCGCCGAAGTCGGGTTACCACCGGCTAGCCAACCAGGTTGGCGAATTTTCGTTTGCCGACCTGGAGCGTATGTCCGACCAGGGCAGAGCGTGCGATCTCCACTTCGGTCACTGCCTGGCCGTCGACTTTGACCGCCCCTTGCTGGAGAAGACGGCGGGCCTCGGAACCGGACACTTCGAAGGCGTCCCGGACCAGATTGGCGAGGTTCACCAGGTCGTCATTGGGGACTGAAAAATCTTCGATGTCGTCGGGCACGCCCCCATGTTTGAACACCTGATCGAAGTCCGCCTCAGCCTGCTGGGCAGGGCCGGCGCCGTGGTACATCTCCACGACGCTGCGGGCGAGGAGACGCTTGGCGTCGTTGGGATGCAAGCTCCCGGCCACGAGGTCCGAGATGATCTGTTCAACCTGGGCCGGATCGAAGTCGGCTGCGAGTTGGAACCAGTGCTCCATCGTCTCGTCCGGAAGACTCATTGTCTTGCCGAACATGTCGGTCGGGTCGTCCTCGACACCCACGTAGTTGTCGAGCGACTGCGACATCTTCTTGAAACCATCGGTTCCCACCAGCAACGGCATGGTCAAAGCAACCTGCGGCTCCATGCCGTAACGCTCCTGGACGGTCCGGCCCATCATCAGGTTCCAGAGCTGGTCCGAACCGCCGAGTTCGATGTCCGCTTGAACTGCCACCGAGTCATAGCCCTGGAACAGCGGATAGAGAAACTCCATGACCGAGATTGGCTCACCGCCCCGGTAACGGTTTGCGAAATCCTGACGCTCCAACATTTGGGCAACCGTTGCCGACGATGTCAACTCGAGGAGTTCGGCCATGTCCATCCCGGCCAACCACTCAGAATTCCGCCGAATCTCAAGAGGCTCGGGTAGTAACACTTTCTCAAACTGACGCAGCACGTTCTGGGCATGCCCTTCGACCTCTTCGGCCGTCAGGCGCTTGCGGGTTTCACCACGCTCGGACGGGTCGCCGACCTGGGCCGTGAAGTCGCCAACGATCAAGACAGCGGTGTGACCCAACTCCTGGAACTGACGAAGTTTCCGGAGCACAACCGCCCAGCCGAGAGTGACTGCTGGCGCCGTCGGGTCCAGGCCGAGCTTCACCCGAAGCGGTCGGCCCAAATCCATCTTCTCACCCAGACCCTCTTCGGGTGCAACTTGGTCGGCGTAGCGGAGCATCCGCTCGAGTTGAGAGTCCTTCGACATCATGGGCAGGTTAAACGTGACGGATCAATTGCCGGCCGATGAGACAGCCGTCACAAATCGCCATGGCAGGTCGATTGCCTTGCTGATCCCGATTCGAGGGGTTGCCATGACCAACGCGGGTCGAGATCCTTCAACCAGCCTGACCGCGCTGGTGGCGGAAAGGAGATCGATTCCATTGTGCTCGCCCGTGATGCCGAGCGCCTGGGTGAGCTTGCCCGGCCCATTTACCAGCTGGTCGAACCTTCCCCGGCGCCGTTTGACGATTCTCTCACCCTCAACGATCTCACCGCCGCGCATCAGGATCCCCCAACCCACTCCGGGCGGACCGGCAGCACTGTTGGCGCACCAGTGAACGCCGTAGGAGCGGTAGACGTAAAGGGTCCCCGGATGTTGAAACATCGGCCGGTTGCGGGCGGTCTCTCCGCGGTAGGCGTGAGACGCCGAGTCTTCCGAGCCCTTGTAAGCCTCGACCTCCGTCAGACGGACCACAACGGTTTCGCCGTCGATCTCCGACACCAGATGCGAGCCCAAGAGTTGTGGAGCAGCATCTTCGGGGGACCCCGCCAGGATCTCCGACAACCTTAAGGTCATTCCGCCCCACGCAACCGGGCACCCAGTCCCTCGCCAGCGGTGATCAAGACCGTTCGAACCTCTGCCACCTCTTCCCCGGTGAGAGTCCGATCCGAAGCTCGAAGCCGGTAGCGAATCGCCACAGCCCTCTGACCGCCACCCTCAAACTCATCAAATGCAAATGCCGACTCAACCAGCTCACCGCCTGCCTGCCTTGTCTTCTCGAGTACCTCCCCGGCACCTACTTCAACTGGCAGAACGAACGAAAGGTCAAAATCAGAATGGGGAAAAGTCGACGGAGCACTCACCAGCTTCGGCGCAGGTGGTACCAGCAACGGCTCCAGGTCGATCTCAATCACTGCCACTCTGCGGTTCAGGCCAAAAGCGGCGGCCACGCTGGGTAACAATTCACCCACATAGCCAACCGATTTGCCGTCGATCTCGACATCCGCCGTGCGTCCCGGATGTGTGCCCGGTCGCGTCGCCGGCCGGATCCGGGCGGTTTCGATGCCCATTCGATCGAAAAGGTGGATGAGGAGACCAAGCGCAACCTGAGCATCGGCCGGCAGCGGATCGCGATCGATGCCGGTGATACCAAAGGTCCCCGTCATCACGATGCAAAGTCGATCTGTCTCACATGGGAGCCGGCTATCGAGATCGGACGGTTTCGACTCGAAGACCCGGCCGGTCTCGAAAAGCCCGACGTCCTCACTTCCGTGCGAGACGTTGTATGCGACTGACGGCAACAGACTTGGAACCATGGCGTTGCGGAGATGTCCTTCCTCGTCGCGGAGCGGGTTTTTGACCGCAACCAGGTTTCCGGTGTCAATGCCCATCTTCTCGATCGAGTCTTTGCCGACGAGCGACAGGGTGACTGCCTGGCTGAGCCCGGAACCCACGAGTATCGAGTGCAGCAACCGAAGCCGTCTCTGGCGTGCGGTCAGACCCCCACGGCGACCGACCGGCACGGAAGCCCCGAACTTCTCGAAGCCATGGATCCTCGCCACTTCCTCGATTAGGTCGACCGGTCTGTGCACATCTGGACGGTAGGTCGGAACTACAACCGTCATAGGGTCGTCGCCACTCACCTCCATGCCGAGTCTGGTGAGTATCGAGGCGATGTATTCGCGATCGAATCCCGGGCCAAGCAATCTCTCGACTTCGGAGACCGGGAGAAGCACAGCTTTCGGCACGATTGGCTCTGGGATCTCGTCGACGACACCGCTGAGCACCGAACCAGCGCCGAGCGATGCGACGAGATGAGCGGCCCGGCGGTTAGCGGAATCGGCGAGATTGGGATCGACCCCTCTTTCGAAACGAGTTGACGCCTCCGAACGCAAACCATGACGCCGCGACATATACATGATTGTTGGCGGGTCCCACGACGCCGCCTCCATGAGCACCCTCTTGGTCGTAGCCGACACCTCGGAGCGAAGCCCACCCATGGTCCCCGACATCGAAGTCGGACCTGAATCGTCGTAGATGATCAGATCGTCCGACGTCAATATCCGCTCGACATCGTCGAGAGTCACCAGGGTCTCCCCGTCCCGTGCTCTCCGCACCGTCAGTTGATCACCCTGAATCGAGCCGGCATCAAATGCGTGCAACGGGTGGCCCAACTCGACCATTACGTAGTTGGTCACATCGACCACGTTGGAGATCGAGCGGATGCCGGCTTTCTGAAGCCTGTGCCGCATCCACATCGGCGACCTGGCGATTGTCACGTCGACGATCTCTCTCGCCACGAACCGGCGACATCCCTCGGGGTCATTGATCGTCACTTCCACGGTCGGATCACCGTCGAATGTCTCGCCGCCCAACTCTGGCATCCTCACTTCGAGGTCGTAATGGGCAGCCAGATCGCGGGCGATGCCGTGCACCGACATCGCATCGGGACGGTTGGGCGTGATGGTCAGATCGAAGACGACGTCTGGCAACTCGACGATTTCGGCGAAGGGCGAGCCAATCGCAGGAGCGCCGTCGAGCACGAGGATGCCATCGTGGTCGGCGCCGAGGGCGAGCTCCTTTTCGGAGCAGATCATCCCATTCGACTCGACACCGCGGATGGTGCGTACAGAGATTTCGAAATCTCCCGGTAGAACAGCACCGGGTCGGGCCACTGCGACGAAAGCACCGACGTCGAAGTTCCACGCCCCGCAGATGATCTGTTCGGGGCCCCGTCCGGAGTCAACCTGGCACACCCGGACTTTGTCGGCGTCGGGGTGTTCCGCGATATCGAGGACCTGTCCAACGAAGACCTCGGACCATTCCGCATCTACCGATTCCCAGCCTTCGATCTCGTGGCCTAACCCCGCCAGCACATCGGCGATCTCCTTCGGGTCTTCGCTTGGCAGGTCGATAAATTCCTGCAACCAGCGCAGCGGGACCTTCATCAGAACTGCCTCAGAAAACGAAGGTCGTTGTCGATCAGCAGGCGGATGTTGTTTATGCCGTGTCGCACCATGGCCGGCCTCTCGACTCCCATCCCGAATGCGAAGCCGGAATACCTGGTGGCGTCGTAACCGACTGCCTCGAGCACGTTGGGGTCGACCATCCCGCATCCCAGCATCTCCAACCAGCCAGCACCCTTGCAAACGCGACAATCGGGCTCTCCCCCATCGCAATTGAAACATGAGACATCGAGCTCGGCGCTCGGTTCGGTGAACGGGAAGAAATGGGGTCGCAACCTGACCTCGGTTCCCGGCCCGAAGAATTCACGGGCGAAATGAGCAAGAGTTCCCTTCAAGTCCGAGAAGGTGATGTCTTCGTCAACGACGAGACCCTCGATCTGGTGGAAGACGGGAAGGTGGGTAGCGTCGATGGTGTCGGTGCGATAGGCCTTGCCGGGGGCAATGATGTGCACCGGTGGAGCGTGGTCCAGCATCCAGCGCACTTGGACCGTAGACGTATGTGCCCTGAGCAGGACCTCGTCGGCCGGATCGCCGAACTCGAGGTACATGGTGTCGGACTCGAGGCGTGAGGGATGAGTTGGCGGCGTGTTCAGTGCGTCGAAGTTGAACCACGCCAACTCGGCTTCAGGGCCGTCTGCCACCTGGTAGCCAAGTCCCACAAAAATGTCAGTAATGTCATTGATCGTCTGTTGGATCAGATGATGCGAGCCGCGTGCGAAGGTTATTGACTCGAGGGTCACATCGATCGTCTCGTCCATGAGCCGCTGCTTCTCCTCGACAACGCTCAGCTCCGCACGTTTCTCCTGGATTGCCTCGGTCACCAACGCCGTGGCCTCCTGGAGTTTCGCCCCAAGGGCGGGCCTCTCGGAAGGATCGATCTTCCCCATGACAAGACGGACCTGTCCAATAACAGACTCTTTTCCGAGCAACCCGGACTCAACCTCGTCCAATTCGCCGATCGAAGTCGCCTTCTTCACACGTTCGGACGCTTCGACCATCACAGAAGCGAGTTGTTCGAGAGGAGACATGTGCCGTGGCAGGTTAGCCCTGCCCTCCACCTTGCCCGATGCGTTTCGTCAGCTCATAGGTGATAATCCCGGCAGCCACTCCGGCGTTGAGGCTTTCGATCTCACCTGGCATAGGGATCGTCACCCGACGATCGGCAGCTGAAATCGCGGCATCCGGAAGGCCGGAAGCCTCCTCGCCTATCAGCACCGCCCAACGCCCCGATGGGATATCTGCAGGCGCCTCCCCTCCACTGACGACCGTTGCAATCACGCCAAAACCAGCTTTCATCAGCACGTCGATATCTGTCACCGGCGACATCTCTGTTCGGAACTGGTTTCCCGCGCCAGAGCGCAGCACCCTTGGTGACCACGGATCAGCTGTACCCCGGTGATACCCGAATCCCCACCCGAACCCGGCTGCGATTCTGATCATCGTGCCTACATTCCCGGGATCGCTCACCCCCCAGGAGACCAGCATCGCCTGACCGCCCACCGCAGCGGGTGTAGGTATCTCCACCACGGCGATCGGCCCGCGCGGAGTTTCCGTCCCGGACAAGCGGGTCAACGCGGTGTCGTCGACAATTCTCAAGGGAATGCGGCGATCATCGGCAAGTGACCGACTCGCCGTGTCCCCTTCATGGGCGAAAACCGACACCACGGTGGCACCAGCACGCAGAGCCTCTTCGAGGAGGTGAGGCCCCTCAATGAGGGTGGTGCCGGTCTGTTTTCGCTCCCGAGCGCGATGAAGCCGGGCCGCATCCACCACTGTTCTGCTGCGATGGCCTCGGACCGGCTCCATGTCAGGCTTATCCGGATCCGTTACTTGCTCTTGGATACCTCGACGAGTTGAGCGAAGGCACCTGGGTCGCTCACGGCCATTTCGGCGAGCATCTTTCGATCGACTTCGACCTCGGCGGCCTTGAGCCCAGCGATCATCTGCGAGTACGTGGTCCCGTTCTGACGGGCGGCGGCGTTGATACGAGCGATCCAGAGCCTCCGGAACTCGCCTTTTCGGGCGCGCCGGTCGCGATAAGCATCCTGCATCGCGTGCATGACCTGCTCGTTGGCGGTCCGATAACGTCGGCTGCGGGCACCTTTGTAGCCTTTGGCCCGATCCAGGACTTTCTTGTGTGACTTCTTTGCGTGAACGGCGCGTTTTGCGCGAGCCATGTCAATACCTCCTGGTGCTCAGCGTCCGAGCTGCTTCTTGAGAACTTTGGCGTCCCCTGGGGCAAGTTCGACTTCTCCGGAGCGACGGCGATAGGTAGCCTTACCCTTGGACAGGCGAAGGTGACCGCGCCCGGCCTGACGGCGCATGAGTTTGCCGGACCCCGTAACCTTGATCCGTTTCTTCGCGCCGCTATGTGTTTTCATCTTTGGCACAGTTTTTTCCTTCCTACTCGGCAGCTGGTTGTGGTTTTGGCTCTGACTGTTTGGACTTCCGAACCGGAGCCAGCACCATCGACATCGAGCGACCTTCGACTTTGGGCGTTTGCTCCACTACGCCGTAGTCCTCCACCTCATTGGCAAGGCGGTCCAGCAGTTCCCTTCCGAATCCCGGGCGTTCTTGTTCCCGGCCCCGGAAGCGGATCGTCAACTTGACTTTGTCCCCCGATTCCAGAAAGTCCTGAGTCTTGCGCCGGGTGATGTCAAAGTCGTGGTCACCGATACGAACTTTCATCCGGAGCTCTTTGACGCTTGTCCTGGTTTGGTTCTTGCGAGCTTCACGCTGCTTGATCGACAGTTCGTACTTGTATTTTCCGTAGTCCATCAACCGACAAACAGGCGGCTTGGCATTCGGAGCAACCTCTACGAGGTCCAAATCGAGTTGCTCGGCGAGCCAGAGCGCCTCGTTGATCTTTTTGACTCCGATCTGGGAGCCATCAGGTGCAACCACCCGTACTTCCTTGGCTCGGATCGAACCATTTACACGCAGCTCAGTGATAGCTATTTCCTCCTAGCGTTCTCAGACATGTCCTCCAGTAAAAAAGCAGCAAGCCAAAACTTGCTGCTCGCAACCTCCGGTAAACCAGGTGTTGATTGGGACCTCGACTCCCTCGGATGCTCCGGGGGTCGGGTGGGGAAGCAGCAGCTTCCGCTCTTGCTGATGAAATTGTGCCCCAATGGTAACAGTGATCGTTCATCAGGAAATCTCGTAGGCCTCAAAATGTGCGGAATCGCCTCCGGGTATCGTGTTTAACTCTGATTCAACTTCTTGATCCCGTTAGCGGTCACCACGGCGGCCTGCGCCGCTTCAGCCCCCTTGTTGGAATCACCGGCGCCGGATCGGGCAAGTGCATCCTCGATATCATGGACTGCAAGGATGGCGTTGCCGATCGGGACTCCGGTGTCGGTAGCGAGCCGGGCCAGACCGCCATTCGACTCCGTGACCACTATCTCGTAATGATCGGTCTCCCCTTTCACCACGGTGCCGATCGCCACGATGCCGTCGCATCCCGCTTCGATCAACGCGCGGGCACCAACCGGGATCTCTAGCGCTCCCGGAACCCGCAGCACGGTCACGTCGGTCGCGCCGAGGTTGTCGAGTCGGCCAATCGCCCCGTCGAGGAGTCGGTCGGTGATCGACTGGTTCCACGATGCGACAACCACACCGATCTTGAGTGAGCTGGCGTCGAGACTCCCCTCGATTTCGTTCATGCACCGGCCTCGAGGTCGAGGGTGTGACCCAGTCTCCTGGCCTTGGTCTCCAGGTAGTCCCGGTTTTCCTCGTTCGGGTCTATGACGATCGGGACGGTCTCGATGATGGTCAGGCCGTATCCCTCGATTCCCGCACGTTTGGTGGGATTGTTTGTGAGGAGGCGCATCGACCGGACCCCCAGGTCGTAAAGGATCTGGGCGCCGACCCCGTAATCCCGGGCGTCTACGGGGAGGCCGAGATTGAGGTTTGCATCGACCGTGTCCAATCCCTCGTCCTGAAGGCGATAAGCTGCCAGCTTGTGAAGCAACCCGATCCCACGACCCTCGTGGCCGCGGATATAGAGCACCACTCCCCGACCCTCCTTTGCCACCAGCGCCAGCGCCTTGTCGAGCTGATCGCCACAATCGCAACGCAAGCTCCCGAAGACATCGCCGGTAAGGCACTCGGAGTGAACCCGGGTGAGCACGGCCTCGCCGTCGCCGATATCCCCGTAGACGAGGGCCAGGTGCTGCCGATCGTCGACCAGAGACCTGTATCCAACACCGGAAAAAGTCCCGTGGGCTGTCGGGATGCGGGTCTCGACAATTCGCTCCACGAGCTTCTCGCCCTGGCGTCGGTAGGCGATCAGATCGGCAATGGTTCCTATCAGGAGGCCGTGCTGGGCAGCAAACTCTTCCAATTCGGGCAACTTGGCGACTGAACCGTCATCGTTCATCACCTCGGCGATAACCGCAGCCGGAAACAAGCCCGCCAGTTCGGCCAGATCCACGCTGGCCTCGGTGTGACCGGCCCGCTTCAAGACTCCCCCTGGCTCATACCGCAATGGATACATGTGTCCGGGGCGGGCCAGGTCATCGGGCCTGGTTTCGGGGTCGAGCACAGCCTGCACCGTCCGGGTCCTGTCACTGGCCGATATGCCCGTCGTCGTCCCCGTCGTGGCGTCGATGGAGACGGTGAATGCTGTGCGCCGAACATCGGTGTTCTTGGCCACCATCATCGGGAGTTCGAGCTCGTCGAGCCGGGTGCCGACGATCGGCAGGCAGATGATCCCGCTTGTGTGCCTCAGCAGAAACCCCATCTTCTCTGAGTCGACGGTCTCCGCCGCGAAGATCAGATCGCCCTCGTTCTCACGGTCTTCATCGTCGACCATGATCACCATCTCACCACGGCGTATGGAGTCGATGATCTCTTCGATAGGCGCAAACATCAGTTTTTCAACAATCTTTCGACATATTTGGCGAGGACGTCGACCTCCAGATTGACGGTCGCCCCAACATCTCGCAAACCAAGGGTCGTCACTGCGAGCGTGTGCGGGATGATCGCAACCTCGAAGCCGGACTCGTCAAACCCGGCGACCGTCAAGCTAATGCCGTCGACAGTGACCGATCCCTTCTCTACGAGGTAACGCAGAATGTCTTGGGAAGCTTCCATCCGGATCCGCACCGAATCGCCTTCCGGATCCACGCTGGTAATACGGCCGACGCCGTCGATGTGGCCCTGAACCACGTGACCATCGAAAAGTGAGGCCGGAGTCATCGGCAATTCCAGATTGACTGCATCTCCAGGCTGGATTGCACCCATCGTGGTTCGGTCCAAAGTCTCGGACCCGATTTCCACCGTGATCACAGCGTCCTCGACCCTCACCGCCGTGAGACACGTCCCGTTCACTGAGATCGACCCTCCCACGGCCATATCTGCGACGATGTCGGCCGAGATGTCCAGCGAAACCAGCCGATCTCCCTGCTCCACCTTCAGAACCTGACCCATCTCCTGGATGATGCCTGTGAACAAATCGCTCCTTACGCGAACTCAATTCTCACATCCGGACCCACCATTCGCACATCGACGATGTCGAGCTTCGTTGCCAACTCGATGGATTCGAATATTCCAGCCATTGGCCCTCTCCCCTGACCACCACCCATCAGGCTGCCAACATAGACCACGCCGGCGTTGACCACTCCGGATGACCACCACGAAGCTGCCACCGTGGGCCCGCCTTCAACGAGCACGTCGAGGACACCACGATCGGCCAACATGCGGGCTGTCAAAACAGGGTCGGGAAGGAATTCGCCTTCAATCAGAACGAGCTCTCCGGACGGAATAGTTCTTTCGATAGTCGAAACGACGATTGGATCTCGGCTCCACACTTTTCGATCAGTCGGCAAGTCCTTGCTTCCGGCGAGAATCACCGGCCTTGGCTGACCACCTGAGTGCCCCTCGATACGAACGTCAAGCCGGGGGTCGTCCTTGCGCAGCGTCCCGGCGCCGACGACAACGACATCGGATGTGGAACGCAACAGATGTGCGTCGCGACGGGCTTCCGGCGACGTGATCCATTGAGACGTCCCATCCAGCGCCGCTACCGACCCATCCAGAGTCATGGCGTATTTCAGAGTGACAAGCGGCATCCCCGAGCGACGGTGGTGGAAATAGGCACGGTCGACTGCCTCGGCCTCATCGGTCGACTCCCACACCAGGACTTCTATGCCGGCCGCACGCAACATCTTGACGCCAGACCCCGAAACGCGATCGTCGGGATCTTCGGCGCCGACGAACACACGCCTCACCCCGGCGCTGATTATCGAATCCACGCAAGGTGGCGTTCTTCCGTGAAAGGAACACGGCTCGAGTGAGACAAATAGATCGGATCCTCGCGCCGCTTCTCCAGCGACACGCAAAGCGCCGACTTCGGCGTGATCTTTTCCCGGGCCCTCATGAAACCCCTCACCAATGACCTTGCCGTTCTCGTTTACCACGACGGCGCCCACGCGCGGGTTGGGATGAGTTCGGTGTCTACCTGCTAGTTGGATGGCACGTCTGATCGGGCCCCAGTCCACCATCAGCGCCACCGGTGCGGGGCACAGGCCACTAACCCAATCGTCGGTCGATGCGGTATGTAGAGCCGGGTTGCTTCTTGGCAAACTCTTTCATTTCCACAGCGATCGCCGACGCCTCCCATTGCGTGTTGATGTCTCGAACGTCTGTGGACGCTACACCAAGCGAAAGCGAGACGACAGGAAACGCATATCGTTCCCCACGCCTGTCGATGACTTCGATGTAGCCCCGGAGAGCATCGGCCGTGTCATACAGATCGAGGATCCCGTCATCGAAACGCTCGACGACTTCCTTGCAGTAGGCCTCGGCGATACCGGCAGGAACTATTGCGACGAAATCATCTCCCCCGATGTGACCTACAAACGGGTCTTCGATACCCAAAGTCGCGGCGGCACTGGAAAGACACGAGGCACAGAAGCGAATGACCTCATCGCCTCGCATGAATCCGTAGTGATCGTTGAAAGCCTTGAAATTGTCGAGGTCACCGTGAACCAGGGCGAAAGATTCCCTCTCTTTGATTCGCTCCTCGATCTCCGCCGTGATTCTGAAGTTCCCGGGAAGACCGGTGAGAGGAGAAAGATCCCGCGCTGCCTGGGTGCGTCTGATGACGGCACCGACACGTGCAACGAGCTCGTTGATGTCGAAAGGCTTAGTGATGTAGTCGTCGGCGCCGAGTTCGAGTCCCCGCACCCGGTCTTCGGGCAGGCCTCGGGCTGTGAGCAAGATGATCGGGACGTTGGCCGTGGCTGCCTGGCCACGCAGCCGATGCAGAGCAGTGAGGCCGTCCATCCTTGGCATCATGATGTCGAGAACGATCACATCCGGAGGAGCGGAGGTTGCCTTTTGCAGGGCGTCCTCTCCATCAACAGCAGTGGCGACCTCGAAACCCTCGAGCTCGAAGTTGACCTTGACTACAGCAAGGATGTCCGGATCGTCATCGGCGACTAGTACCCGTTCACTCATATTCTTTGATGGTCCTTCTCAGTTCTTCTGCTGCCAAACCCGGGGATTCCGCCCCGAAAATGGCAGTGCCTGCAACGAAGACATTCGCCCCTGCTTCGGCAGCGAGGGCCGCCGTTTCCGGCGAAATGCCTCCATCAATCTGAATATCGGTTGGCAAACCCCGATTCTCAACCATTTCTCGGAGATTCTCCAGCTTGGGCAGAACATCGGGAAGGAACGCCTGGCCGCCGAATCCGGGTTCAACGGACATCACCAAAACCAGGTCGACCAGTTCGAGGAACGGCTCAACCGACTCCACAGGTGTCCCCGGGTTGATGACCAAGCCCACGCCCAGACCGGCATCGCGACCCTTTGTCAGAGCGGGGACCGGATTGGGCACAGCCTCAATGTGCATCGTCACCATGTCTGTACCGGCTTCGGCCAACTCGACCAGGTACGCATCGGGATTGGTTGTCATCAGGTGGCAATCGAAGTACAGATTCGTGAGAGGGCGCAGCGCTGCAATCACCGGGATGCCGAAGCTCAAATTCGGGACGAAGTGTCCGTCCATCACGTCGAGATGTAGCCAATCCACCTCATCTTGCACTGCTTCGATCGCTTCGGCGAGGTGGGCGAAGTCGGCAGCCAGCAACGAAGGGGCAATCTTGATTTCTCTCACCATCACCCGATTCTATGAAGTGCTGGTGATAGACCGGGTAACCCACCCACGACACCCCCGGTGGAGGTTTGTTGCAGTGGCGGGATAATCCGCAACGACCGACACTCCACCGTCAGGCAACCGAGCCAGCGCCCGCTGGTTTGCCCCGCGCCCATTGATCGCCGGGCATCGGCTTCTTACCCGGCGCCTGGACCGATAGGAGTAAGAGCGCCCCGGTATGGAGACCCACCACAGGCCACCCATCTCGGGCCTTCCACGTTCCGGGCTCCAGGACAGCGGAAGAGGGTTCGGCCGCCAGCACCTTGTGGGTCACGCCGTCGATATCGAGAGTTGCGGAGGGACTCGGAGCCAATCCCCGTACATGATCGGCGGCTGCCCGGGGCGATAGGGACAGGGCCAGCGGCCGATCATCGCCCTCGATCTTCTGTGCGTAGGCGAGGCCCTCATCTGACTGCGGTACCGGATTCAACTCCCCTTCGAGATAGGGCTCGACGGCATCCGTGAGCAGCCTTGCCCCGAGTCGGGACAGCCGGGCCGTCAGCTCTCCGGCGGTTTCCTTCGGGTCTATATCCACCGCCTGTGCCGTCAGCACCGGACCTGTATCGAGCCCGGCGTCCATTTGTATAACGGTTACTCCGGTCATCGGATCACCTGACATGACCGCCCGGTTGACAGGTGCAGCACCTCGCCAACGGGGCAACAAGGAGAAATGCACATTCAGCATGCCCGCTTCCGGTATGGCGAGAACTTCGGGGCGAATAATCCTGCCGTAGGCGACCACGACACCGAGGTCGAATGGCTCCGATTCGGAAATGATTCCGTGGAGGGCGTCGGCCGATGCAGGTTGCGATACATGCAAACCCAGTTCGAGCGCGCTTGACTTCACAGCTGACGGTTCAGGCCTACCAGACCGTCCTCTCGGGCGATCGGGTTGGGTAATGACGACCTGAACGTCGAATCGGGTGGCAAGTGCCTCCAGCGTGGGCACCGCCGCGTCTGGTGTGCCCATGAAAACGATTCGTCTCATTCGAAAGTCGCGAAGCCGAGAGCCTCATCCCTTAGGTCACGGAGAGCCTGTTTTCTGGCTGGCTTGTCCAGGGCGTCGATGAGCAGACCTCCGTTCAGGTGAGCGATCTCATGCTGCAACACCCGGCCCAGCAGGCCATCGCCGGCATACTCGACCTCGTTGCCGTCCATATCGAGGGCCAACACCCTTGCGAAACCCGGTCGGGAGATCTCCCACGAATAGCCCGGTACCGAAAGGCACCCCTCTTCGTACAACCACTCACCAGAGGTCTCCACAATTCGGGGATTGATCATGACCCGGGGACCGGCCTCATCCTGGGCGTCAAAGACAGCGATTCTCTTGGAAATCCCGATTTGATTCGCGGCCAGACCTACTCCGGGCGCGGCATACATGACCTCGACCATGTCGGCAACCAGCGTGCGAACGGCGTCATCGATGTCTGATACCGGTTTGGTCTCGAGGCGGAGAACAGGGTCTCCAAATTTTCGTATCGGGTACAGGGCCATATTTCTCAGCAACTCATAGCGAATCGACGAGGGTAGCGGGACCCTTTAGAGATCAATCGGGTCGACATCGACGCGAACGGTGACATCTGCGTCCCGGAGCTTCTGAATTGTGTCCCGCAGTCCGGTTTTGACCAGGCGTAAGTCCCCCTGGAGCAGCCAGCGTGTCTTTTCCTCAGAGCGCACCGATCCCAGAATCATGTCTCCTGCTTGACCTTCGAGTAAAGCCGGCGCCATATCGCCGACGTCAGACCTGACTTCGATCGCCATCATCTCGGTGGCCGGCGGGAACCCGTTTCTGGCTCGGTCAGCCAGTACCCCCTCCAAATACGGAACCGGATCCGCACGACGCAGAGCACCGATGAGGGCGGACTCGGGAGTCGAAGTTTGGAGAATGGCGCGCGAGCCCTTCCCTTTCCCCACAGATCCGACAACCCTGGCGAGGATACGCAGTGCCTCCTCTGCGGCCCGATAGTTCTGGCCATACAACAATGCATCGACATCGACAGCGATGGCAAGGTCAAAACCTCCGAGACCTGCCAAATCACGCTCGGTACCCACGATCACCTGACGATCGGATTCGACCTCGCCGACGACATCACGACCGATCCTGGTGCCCACCTCGGCCACGAGTCGTGACGGAATCGATCCCATCGCCTCAAATCGGTTGCCCCCGCAATTGCTGCAGTTGCCCGCTGCAAAGCCGCACCGTGGACATGCGGCGTGGTTCCCGACGTGGGATCCGCACTGAAGACATCGTCGCAGCGCCCGACATTTGATACAGCGGACAGAAGCCTCGTTCGAGCGGCGATGGGTAAACACAAAAGCCCGACCGGCGGCGGTCGAAACCGCCCGAAGAGCCGTCACGGCCCTTTCGGAGAGAAAGCCGCCTCCGGGAGGGTCCTCCTTGCGATCCACTACCTCGACCAGACCCCACGGCCTGGACAGCCTGACAATCTCTGCTCCTGCAGCGATCAACTCGACGCTGGGGGTCGGCCCCACGAAGGCCATCCCAAAACCTTCGATCCTGGATCGGGTCCGCATCAATTCACGAACATGGATCGTCGGAGTCTGTCGATCTTTCATCGCCCGACGACCTTCCTCGACCACTATGACCAGGCCGAGGGAGTTGATCTTCCACGTGGCAGCCCTTGGTGTCCCGACAACGAGTCGTCCCCCACGATTTGCTTCCTCCCACGCTCTGGTCAGCGGCGAACCAGAGGCATCAGGGATGGCTACAACGGCCTTGTCGAACAACTCAGTTGCCATCGACCCCAACCGCGCCACTTCCCTGGCCGTCGACACGATCACCAGACAAGTGAGCCCTTCGGCCATAATTGCACCGGCTGCGGTGAGCCAACCGCCATCGGGCCAGCTGGTCACGACGGCGACCGCGGGCCGGCGCACGCCCTTTGCAACGGAATCGACGAATCTTCGCATAGCGGCAGGCGTTTCCGGCCACGGTCCTGGGGTGGCAAAGTCCTCGCGAAGCGGGCCTGGCAGTGTCGGAGGCGCCGCCTTGTCCAGCACTACAGATACCGGCGCTAGATAGTGTTGGGCAGCCCACTGCAACGACTGCAGGAGCCTGGCATCGAATATCGGCTGGCCACCCGATACGGCGAGGATGTCCTTGAGGTTTCCGGGCCGGTTGGATTCGACTCCAGTGACAAATCCGCGCACCTTTCGCCCGCCCAGGGGAACCCGGACCTGCACGCCTATTTCGACCGAGTCGGAGAGATGCCCGGGTATCGAGTACCAAAATCCCTTGTCAACCGAGAACGTCGGGACTCTGGGAATTACAAGAGCGGCGGGTCTGCTGCTCAGAGACCAACCGCGGACTTGATGTCATCGACACGGTCGAGCTGTTCCCATCGGAAATCGGGCCGTCCGAAATGCCCGTACGCGGCAGTCCTCGAGAAAATGGGCTTGGTCAGATCCAAGGTGGTGATGATCGAACCGGGTCGGAAATCGAAAATCTCATCGATGGCTCTTCGGATCATGACCGGATCGACCGTTTCGGTCCCAAAAGTCTCGACATGTATCGAGAACGGGCTCGGGTCTCCGATCGCGTAAGAGACCTGGATCTCCAATTTTCGGGCAACCCCGGCCGCCACGAGATTCTTGGCCGCCCATCGTGCAGAGTATGCGCCGGACCTATCGACTTTCGTTGCATCTTTACCCGAGAACGCGCCACCGCCGTGACGGGCGTATCCCCCGTAGGTGTCGACGATGATCTTGCGACCGGTCAGTCCGGTGTCGGCCACTGGCCCACCGATTATGAACCTGCCACTCGGGTTGAAGATGAATTCGGGCTGACGTTCCAGGAGTGCTTCGGGTATGACTTCGGCAACGACGGCGTTGTACACCTCATCCTTCATGTCCTCGACCGTCCGATCAGGTGCGTGGTGAGTTGAGATCAGCACCTTCTCCACCGCCACCGGACGATCACCCTCATATCGGACCATGACCTGTGTTTTCCCGTCTGGCCTGAGATAATCGAGCTTCCCGGTCCTTCGGACTTCTGCCAGCCGCTCAGCGAGTCTATGGGCAAGCTGGATAGGCAGTGGCATCAGCTCCTCGGTTTCGTCGACAGCGAAGCCAAACATCAGACCTTGATCGCCGGCCCCAAAAACGGAGTCGACACGTTCAGCGATGTCAGGGCTCTGCTTGTTCACCTTATTGAGCACTTCCAGTGAATCTGCGCTGAATCCGGGATCGAATCCGTCGTATCCGATACCGGCAACTGTCTCTCTGACGATGGACTCCAGGTCGAGCGCCGACCCCTCGGGGAGCTTCCCGATTTCTCCCCCGACGACGGCGAGACGCGTGGTGACAAAGACCTCGCAGGCCACCCGAGCAGCCGGGTTCAGACGTAATGCGGCATCGAGGACAGAATCGGAAATGGCATCGGCCACTTTGTCCGGGTGGCCCTCCGTGACAGACTCAGATGTGAAGTACCAATTGCTCACGTCAAAAGACTACCGGCGCGGCTCGGTGAGAGTGCCAATCCGATCCCAGAGACGCGCGGCCACCTCGGATTTCTGAAGTTGCGGCAGCTCCTCGGTCGAACCGTCGGCGCCGATGAGCACAACCCGATTGGTGTCGGTGCCGAAACCCGAGCCTTCCTCGGTCACATCGTTGTAGACCAGGAGATCGACCGACTTTTGTTTTGCTTTGGCGATGCCTCGATCCAGGTTGGCAGTTTCTGCTGCAAAGCCCACGACGACCGGGCGCGGGTCCCTTTGGGCAACTGACGCCAGGATGTCGGGTGTCGGCTCCAGCTCGAGTCGATCGAGACCAACGGATCGTGAGAGCTTGTCCTGTGACGCTGATGCGGGCCGAAAGTCGGCGACCGCAGCAGCCATCACCGCGATGTCGGCGTCAATACCGGCGACTGCATCGTGCATCTCCTGAGCCGACTCCACCGTCACAACTTTCACCGACGACGCAACAGGGATCGAGGACGTCGTGACCAGGGTGACGTTGTAGCCACGCCTCGCAGCTTCGTCGGCAATGGCATGACCCATCTTGCCACTCGACCTATTCCCTAGGTACCTGACCGGATCGACGGGCTCACGGGTTCCACCCGCCGTGACGAGGACGGCGAGGCCATTCCCATCTCCACCAAGAATCGTCGTGGCTCTCGCGACTATCTCTTCAGGCTCCGAAACACGACCGACACCGACATCACCACCGGCAAGATCCCCTTCGTTTGGCCCGACAAAATGATGTCCGTCTAGTTTCAAAGTCGCGATATTTCGCTGTGTCGCCGGGTTCTCCCACATTTCGGTGTGCATTGCAGGGGCAAACAGAATCGGCTTTTGGGTCGCAAGCAGAGTTGCCGAAATGAGGTCGTCGGAAAGGCCACTCGCCACCCGAGAAAGGGTCGCGGCTGTGGCCGGGGCAACTATCACTATCTCAGCCCAGCGCGCCAACTCGGTGTGGGGTGAAACCAAACCCTGGCCGAAAAGGCCCACAATCGGGGCGGAGCCAGTAATGGCAGCAAATGTCTGGGCGCCAATGAATTCCTGCGCCGAATCGGAAAGAGCGACGCGGACTTCGGCGCCTGCCTCGACTAGACGTCGGGCCAGGTACGCCGATTTGTAAGCGGCCACACCGCCGGTAACGGCGAGCAGCACGCGCCGCTGCGTGAGCATCAGGCCTCGACGGTCTCCACGGCCACTTTGCCCTCTGCAATCTCTTCCATGGCGATTGTCAGCGGTTTCCGTGACAGCGAGTGCACCTGTGGCGGCACGTAACTCCCATACCCATCACCCAGCTGGTGAAAATATGCGTTGATCTGCCGGGCCCGGCGTGACGAGACGACAACTGTGGCGAAGCGGTTACCGATCTGGTCAATGACTTCTTCGAGCTTCATGGTTTCCTTTGAAGGGGTGATAGGCACAGGTTACCTCAAAGGCGTTCAGTAATAAGACTCGTCAGCTGGTCTACTGCCTTTTCCCACTCGTCGTTCACGACAATATGGTCGAAGACCTCTGGTGCGGATGCCATCTCGGCTTCTGCGATCTCGAGGCGATCGATCACATCGTCGTCGTTGGTATCACCCCGACTTCTGAGCCGGCCCTCCAACACATCCATCGATGGAGGGGCAATGAAGATCATCACTGCGTCGGATCGGCGTTTTCTCACCTGCTTGGCGCCCTGCAACTCGATTTCGAGAAGCACGCTCCTCCCGCTCTCCGTGGCGGCAACTATCGGAGCTTCCGGAGTTCCGTAGAGGTGATTGTTGTACTCGGCCCATTCCAGGAGGGCATCTGACTCAATCATCTCGCGGAAATTCTTCAAGCTGATGAAGTTGTAATGACGCCCATTGATCTCCCCTGGTCGGGGAAGACGTGTCGTTGCCGATACGGAATAGTCGATGTCAACCCGACCCAGCAGGGCTGCGATCAGGCTGGATTTCCCGGAACCTGATGGACCCGAGACCACGAACAGATTCCCGGGCAATTCAGGAGAATTCCCGAAGGAGGGCCTCTCTCTGCCGGTCTCCGAGGCCGCGCAACCGGCGATTGTCAGCGATGCCTACAGACTCCATCATTCGCATGGCTTTCACCTTGCCCATACCGGGCATGGCTGCGATCAGCCGCTCAACCTTGATGCCGGCAAGGATCTCGTCTTTTTCGGCCTTTTTGAAGAGCTCAGACAGAGTCAAGGAACCGGTCTTGAGCAGTTCCTTGGTCTCAGCCCGGACCCGACGGGCCTCCGCCGCCTTGGCGAGAGCGGCAGCTCTCTGTTCCGGGGTCAATATCGGGGGGGTGGGCACGTTTCTCTCCAGGGTCGAGAGCTTATGACGTTAGCCACTTCGGACCACCCCACACCCCGAAAAGCGCCTAATTCATTGTGGCTGCAAGCTCTTCGGCGAACTGGGCAGCGACAGCTACCGGGTCGCTAGCCCTCAAAATTGCGCGCCCGACCACGACGTAATCCGGTGCGGCCGCCCTGGCGTCGTCAATAGTCGCCACCCGCCTCTGGTCGTCGGCCGGATCGCCAGAGGCGCGGATCCCTGGAGTCACCGTGGTCAGGCCGGGATAGGAGGCATTGACCACAGGAACCTCATGCACCGAGCAAATCAGGCCCTCTGCATCTCCGGACACAGCGATGTCACCCAGCAACCGAACTTGTTCGGGAACCGTGCGATTGACGCCGACGCTGCCCAAATCAGGTGAGCTCAAACTGGTGAGCACGGTCACCCCCAGAACTCCGGCAACGTCGTTGCTCCCGGCCGCAAGGCCGGAGCTGGCGGCCTTTACCATTTCGACGCCGCCCGCCAGATGCACCGTTACCCATCTCGCACCCCTGCGACCGAGTTGCTGCCCCGCCCGTTCCACTGTCGCCGGAATGTCATGAAGCTTCGCATCTACGAAAACGGGGAGCCCCAGCTCAACCACGCGCTCCACTATGTGCGGATCGGGGCCCATCAACAGCTCGAGACCGACCTTGAATCCCGAGGAGTGAGGGAGCAGGAGCGAAGCCAGCGCGACTGCATTGTCTGCCACAGGGAGGTCGAGGGCAACGAGCATTCCAGTCATATTGCCCTGCCCACCAATTCCTCAACCGATGAGTAATTCAGCCGTTTCATTGTCGAGGCGGTTTCACGGAGGATGCGCCTTCCTGCCTTGGGCTCGGCCATATGAACTGTTCCGAGGCCTACCGCAGATGCACCCGCCATCAGATATTCGACTACATCGGCGCCCGATTGCACTCCCCCACATCCTACGATTGCGGCCTTCGGAAATGCCTTTGCCACCTCATAGACGCAGCGGAGTGCGATGGCCTTCAGGCCAGGACCGCTGTAACCGCCGACGCCTCCAGACAACGAGGGAGAGGCAGTCTCAAGGTCGACCCCGAATCCCCACGCCGTATTCGTGAGGGTCAGAAAATCAGCGCCGGCGTCGAGACATGCTGCGGCAACCTTCACGATGTTCTCGCTATTCGGTGAGAGTTTCGCCCCCACCGGCAGCTCTACCAGGTTGGCTACAACGGTCACCACCTCCGCGGAGGTCTCCGGATCGAGGGCAAAAAGGCGCCCCGCTTCGAGGTTCGGGCATGAGAGGTTGATCTCGATCGCGGCGACACCGCCTTCCTGGAGACCTTTGGCAACCAACCCGAACTCTTCAACGCTTTCTCCAACTGCCGACCCCCATACCGGGACACCGACACCGGCCAACCGGGGCCCGACCTCGTCCACCCACCTCCCTATGCCAGGGTTCTGGATTCCGATACCGTTCAGCATGCCGGGCCCTGCTGGCGCCACTCTTGGTGATGGACGGCCCTCCCACGGCTCGCCTGACACCGACTTGGCTACCGCTGCGCCATATGCGGACGTGTCGGCAACCGCTGCCCATTCAACCACGGAACCGACTGTCCCCGAGGCGGCGATAAGAGGGGTCCGCAGGTCGTAGGCGTCCCCTAATCGGGCCTTCAGGTTGACCGGTGCCATTCCTGCAAACTCCTCGGTCTATTGATGGCACCCGGCCCCGCTCGAAGGCTCCGTGCCACCGCGAGAGCGCCTGGAATCGTGGTGACACACGGGATCTGATGTCCCCGGGCAGCCTGACGGATCGTCTTCCCATCCGTGCGCGCTTTTCCTCCACGGGGCGTGTTGATGACGAGTTGCACCTCTCCGTTCTCCAGCCTCGTGCCGATGTCGTTGGGGCCGTCACCCACCTTCTCAACCGGCTCGGCCTCGATGGCGTGATGGGACAGATATCTCGATGTGCCGGGCGTAGCTATGAGCTCGAAGCCCAGCATGACGAATGCCTGGGCCACTGCCAGTCCCATCGCCTTGTCCCGATCAGCGAAGGACAAGAAGACGCGCCCCCGGTCGGGGAGGATTTTCCCCCCGGCGAGCAGAGCTTTGGCGTAGGCCGTTCCTACGTCTTCCCCGATTCCCATGACCTCCCCGGTCGCCTTCATCTCCGGACCGAGAACTGAGTCTTCCTCGGGGAAACGGTCCCATGGCAGGACCGCGTTCTTCACAGCGACAAATGTGGTCGGCCGGGAATCGTCTTTGAGCAGGCCCTCACGTCGCAGCTGTTCAATGGACGAACCCATCATCACCCTGGCCGCGACCTGCGCCAGCGGCACGCCTGTGGCTTTGGAGATGAACGGGACGGTGCGACTTCCACGCGGGTTTGCCTCCAAGACGAAGACCTCGTCGCCCTTGACTGCGAACTGAATGTTGATGAGGCCCTGGACTTCCAACGCGTCTGCCAGATCCCGGGTCGCCCTCAGGATTTCCTTACGGGCCTCCTCGGAAAGCGTTGGCGGTGGGGTGACACAGGCCGAGTCCCCGGAGTGAACCCCGGCTTCCTCAACGTGTTCCATGACACCACCCACCAGTAGTTCGTTTCCGTCGTAGACGGCGTCGACATCGATTTCGACTGCTGACTCGAGGAAGCGGTCGATGAGAATGGGCGCTCCGATGACTTCAGGGTCGGCATCTCCATAGATCTCGCGCACATATTCGCCTAGCTCTTCCACCGAATACACAACGCGCATCTTCCGACCGCCCAGAACAAACGACGGCCGGACCATCGCCGGCAGTCCGACCTGGTCCACGACGTCGAGTGCTTCGGCGGTTGACCTAGCCGTGCCCGCGGCGGGCTGGCGGAGACCGAGCTGCCGACAGATCTCGCCGAACTTCTCTCGATCTTCCGCGAGGGCAATCGACTCAGGTGACGTTCCGGCGATGGTCACGCCTGCGGCCGCCAGCAGGCCCGCCAGGTTCAATGGAGTCTGGCCACCCAACTGAACGATGACCGCTTCGGGTTGTTCCGCTGCGATGACATCGAGCACATCTTCGGCAGTCAGGGGCTCGAAATAGAGTCGATCGGAGGTGTCGTAGTCGGTGGAAACGGTCTCGGGGTTGCAGTTCACCATGACGGTCTCGTAGCCGGCGTCGCGGAGTGCCAGTGCAGCATGCACACAGCAGTAATCGAACTCGATCCCCTGCCCGATTCGATTGGGGCCGGAACCGAGAACGACCACCCGGGGACGATCCGCAGGCTCCACCTCCGTCTCGTCCTCGAACGTCCCGTACATGTATGGGGTGACCGCTTCGAACTCCGCCGCACACGTGTCGACTCGTTTGTACGTCCTCTTGACTCCTTCCGACAACCGCCTTGCTCTGACGTCGTCTTCGGCCTCCCCCGTAAGGAACGCCAGTTGGGCATCGGAGAACCCGTAACGTTTTGCCTCAACGAGAGCGTCGTGGTCGGGCTGCTCGACGTATTCGCAGCGCACATCGATGATTGCCGCCATTTGATCGACGAACCAAGGATCGATGTGGGTCAGCTCCGCAACCCGGTCCACCGCCCAATTCCGACGTAGGGCCTCCCCGGCCTGAAAGATCCGGTTGGGAGTGGCAATTGCCAACATGGCTGCCAATTCGCCGTCTGAGATCGCGCGAAGGTGTTCCTCGGTGGCATCAGCATTCAAACCAGAATGCCCTATCTCCAGGGATCGCAATGCTTTCTGAAGCGCCTCCGGAAAAGTGCGTCCGATTGCCATTGCCTCGCCAACACTCCGCATCGACGTGCCGAGCTCTTTGGATGCCGACGGAAACTTCTCGAAATCGAACCGCGGGATCTTCACCACGACGTAGTCGAGGGCCGGTTCGAACGAAGCTGGGGTGGCGCCGGTGATATCGTTGACAACTTCATCGAGGGTGTAGCCAACCGCCAGCAGGGCAGCGATTTTGGCGATCGGGAACCCGGTCGCCTTCGACGCCAGGGCTGACGATCGTGAGACTCTCGGATTCATTTCAATGACGAGGCGGCGACCGGTCTCGGGATCCACGGCAAACTGCACATTCGACCCACCGGTTTCGACACCGATGGCCCGTAGGACCGCGATAGCGTCGTCACGCATCTCCTGATACTCACGGTCGGAAAGCGTTTGAACCGGAGCCACGGTGATCGAATCGCCGGTGTGCACTCCCATCGGGTCGAGGTTCTCGATCGAGCACACGATGACGGCGTTGTCGTTGCGATCCCGCATCACTTCGAGCTCGAATTCTTTCCACCCGGCAAGCGATTCTTCGACGAGGATCTCCGAGACCGGTGATACCGCCAGGCCGTTCTTGGCGATCTCGATGAACTCCGTCTCATCCTTGGCAAGGCCTGTCCCACCACCACCGAGGATGTACGACGGTCGCACCATGATCGGATATCCGATGTCCCTGCTGATGTTCAGGGCTTCGGACATCGAACGGGCGTATCCGGCCCGGGGGCATTCCAAACCAGCTTCTTCCATCGTCGCCTTAAACCGACCACGGTCTTCTGCCTTCTCGATCGCGTCCAGCCCGGCACCGATCATCTCTACCGAATGCCGTTCCAGGACTCCCCGTTTGGCCAGCTCGGTCGCCACATTCAGCGCGGTCTGGCCTCCGAGAGTGGCAAGAAGTGCGTCGGGACGTTCCCTGGCGATTATCTCCTCGACCACCTCAGGGGTAATCGGCTCGATGTATGTGGCATCGGCGTATTCGGGATCGGTCATGATCGTCGCCGGATTGCTGTTGACCAGGATCACGCGATAACCCTTGCTGCGCAGGACCTTGCTCGCCTGGGTCCCCGAGTAATCGAATTCACAAGCCTGGCCGATGATGATCGGGCCCGAGCCGATCACGAGGATCGATCGGATATCGGTCCGTCCCGGCATCAGCGAGCCTCCGAGATCATTTGGTCGAACTCTTCGAAGAGATATGAAGCGTCGCCAGGTCCCGGTGCCGCTTCGGGGTGGTATTGAACCGAGAATGCGGGAAGGTCCAGCAGGCGCATACCTTCGAGCGTCCCGTCGTTGAGGTTCTGATGCGTCGGTACCAGAGGACCAAACCGTGTCTCAACTGACTGAGGAAGCAGGTCTCGCGTGACCAAACCCGTCCGTTCGGGCCGGCGGTCGTCGGTTAGGCTCCAAAGATCGACGGCAAATCCGTGGTTCTGTGCGGTGATCTCAACGACACCGTCGTTCAAGCGTTGCACGGGATGATTGCCGCCGTGGTGTCCAAACGGGAGTTTGAACGTCGATGCCCCGACCGCCAGCCCGAACACCTGTTGACCTAGACAGATGCCGAACAAAGGAACCTTGCCGAGAACCCCACGGATCGAAGCAACAGTGTCCGAAAGGGGCTCGGGGTCTCCTGGCCCATTCGAGACGAACACTCCAACGGGATTTCTTTCGAGGATCTGCTGGGTCGGCTCTCGATACGGGACCACCTCGACGTCGTAACCCATGCCGGCCAACCGCCTTCCGATGTCGATTTTCATACCCAGGTCTATCGCCACCACCAATCCCTTCGATAGCCCTTTGGCCTCGATTCGATACGGACTGCTGGTGCTCACCTTCGAAGCCAGGTCCGCGCCGACCATTCCCGGAGCCCCGGTGGCAGCATCCCTCAAATCCGACTCGGAAACATCCACTCCCACAGCAACGGGCATCGCTCCCTTGTCGCGAATGTGCCTGGTCAGCCGACGCGTGTCGACCTCAGATACCGAAACGATCTCATGCTCAACCAGAAAGTCACGGAGACTCCCCTCAGACCGCCAACTCGAGGCCCGCCTCGACATCGAGCGCATCACCATTCCTGTGAGATGGGGACGGGATGATTGGTCGTCGAACCCGGTCACCCCATAGTTGCCGATGTGGGGGGCGGTCATCACAACCACCTGCCCGGCATAGGAGGGATCAGTCAGAATCTCTTGATATCCGGTCATGGACGTGTTGAAAACCGCTTCGCCGGTGGCCATACCTCCGTGCCCAACCGATCTTCCTCTGAACGTCTCGCCATCGGCAGTCACGAGCAAGGCTGGTTGATCTCTCAATTCGGACTCCTGTAGACGATATTGCCGCCGCTGATAGTTGCCTTCACCCGGCCGCGCAGCTCAGCGCCGATGAAAGGAGAATTGGAAGACTTCGACTCGAAGCTGCTGACCCTCCACGTCTCTGTCGGGTCGACGAGGACGAAATTGGCAGGTGCCCCGATCTCGACATGCCGGCCCTGCCCCTTCAATCCGACGAGCTGGGCCGGAGTGGTGGACATTCGAGAAAAAAGGGTCTTCACGTCGCCGTCCAGTGCCGCCAGGACCAACGGAAATGCCGTTTCCAGACCGATGACACCGCGCGGCGCGTCCTCGAAGGGAACATCTTTTTCAGCCTCGGTGTGGGGGGCGTGGTCGGTCGCCACGATGTCGATCACGCCATCTCGCAAGGCCTGACGAACGACTTCGACGTCCTCGTCCGAGCGCAGCGGGGGATACATCTTGGTATTCGGGTCCAGCGAGGCGGTGGCGTCGTCTGTCAGAGTCAAGTGGTGGGGTGTGACCTCGGCGCTCACTCTCAGGCCCCGCTCCTTTGCGGCCCGAACGAGATCCACCGTCCCGCGCGTTGAGACATGTTGGACGTGATAATGCACACCGGTCTCAGCAACAAGGGCAAGGTCCCGGGCGATAACCGACTCTTCGGCGGACGCCGGCAGACCTTTCACACCCAGCTTCCGACCCACCAGTCCATCGTGGAGGTGGCCGCCGGCAGCTATCGACTTGTCTTCGGCATGCTGGGCGACCACCACTCCTGGCAGGTCCGACAGATAGATCATGATTCGGCGCAGCAATCCTGCGTCGGCAACTGAATCCCCGTCGTCGCTGAAGACTCTCACCCCAACTTCATACAGTGAGTCAAAGTCCGCCATTTCGAGGCCAAGCCGACCCTTCGTCATGGCACCCGCCACCAAAACATCGACCACAGCGCCGCGGCTCGAATCGAAAACGAGGTTGGCAACCTTTGCAGAGTCGATGGCCGGCTCGGTGTTCGGCATCGCGACGATTGCAGTGAAGCCACCGGCAGCAGCCGCGCGAGCGCCGGAATCGACATCTTCTTTCCAGGTCTCGCCCGGCTCGCGCAGATGTACGTGCAAGTCGACGAATCCGGGTCCTAGAACCAAACCGGTACCGTCGACCAGCGTCCCTCGCTCAGGACCCGGCAATGAACCGACAGCGGTGACGATTCCATCTTCGATCGCAACGTCGGCGGTCTCCATGCCGGCGGCCGTCACCACCGACGCCCCCTGTACAACTATCACTGTGACATCCCAAACGTCATCGCGGTTGCGAGCACGGCCATGCGAATCGGCACCCCGTTTCGAACCTGCTCGAGGATCAGGGAGCGGTCGCCGTCGGCGACCTCTGGCGCGATTTCAACGCCACGGTTGATCGGACCCGCATGCATGATCATCGTTCCGGGACGCATCTTCTCCTGCCGATGGAGGGTCATCCCGAATCTTTGGTGGTATCCGGCATCGCCCGGGAATCCTTGCCCCCCGCCACGCTCCTTTTGGACTCTGAGCAAGTACAGGACATCCACGTGCGCAATCACGTCGTCGAGGCTCCGACTCAAGGTCACGTTCCATGGGTTGGAGGCAGGAACAAATGGTCCCGGGGCGACCAGCGTCACGTGGTTTCCGAGCCGTGGCAGCACCTCGATCAAGCCGCGAGCTACCCGGCTGTTTTCAATGTCTCCGACGATGGCGATCTCGAGGTTGTCGATCCGGCCGAAATGTCTTCGGATGGTCAATAGGTCCAACAGGTTTTGTGTGGGGTGCGCCCGACGCCCATCGCCACCGTTCACCACCGGCACTCCCGTCCACCCGGCCACCAGCTCGGAAGCACCGGCCCGGGAATGGCGGACCACGAGGAGCTCAGCTCCGAGGGCGGCAACGGTCATTGCCGTGTCTTTTAGGGACTCACCTTTGGAGGTCGAGGAGGATTCGGGAGTAAAGGACATCACCTCCGCGCCGAGTCGTGAGGCGGCCGATTCGAAGGAAAGCCGGGTTCGAGTGGAAGCTTCGAAGAAAAGCGTGGCGACCACCGTATCGACGAGTTCGGTGGTTCTCTTGTCCCGATACGACTCAGCTCGGTCCAGATATCCGACTATTTGATCGGTCGATAGTTGGGCTACATCAAACAGTGACATCAGCCGACCTCTCGATCCAGACACCCTCATCGCCGTCAACGGTTTCAGTGTGGACCGAGACCCTTTCCATGTGTGCGGTGGGAACGTTTTTGCCTACGTAGTCGGGCCGTATCGGCAACTCCCTGTGGCCCCGATCGATGAGCACGGCCAGCTCGACTTGAGCGGCACGGCCGTATCCGGTCAGCGTGTCCATCGCCGCCCGGACCGTCCGCCCCGTGTAGAGGACATCGTCGACCAGGACGACGCTTCTGTCGGAAACATCAAACGGAAGCGACGTGTCGTCATTCATTGCCCGATCACCGGTTGACCGATCGTCGCGATGAGCCGTTACGTCCAGTTGACCCAAAGGAACGTTCGAGCCCTCGAACTCCAATATCGAAGCCTGCAGGAATCGGGCCAGCGGAACCCCTCTTGTAAGGATCCCGATCAGAACGACATCCCTGGCGCCACGGTGCCGTTCGATGATTTCATGGGCGATGCGACGGAGGGCTCGATGCACATCTTCGCTGTTCATCAGCTGGGGCATGGTCTCGTTACCGTTGCCCGGAGCAAACGTCTCATCAGATCCTTCCCGGCCTCACAGGACCGTGGTTAAAGGTTGAGTCGAGCCTAGCGCATCGCGCCCTTGAGCCAATTCATGTCAACGAGCGGATTTGGCGAGGGCGGCCAGGACCCCGTTCACGAACGAACCGCTCCGACCGGTTGAGTAGATGTTGGCCAGGCGAACCGCTTCCGAGACGATCACAGCTGTTGGTGTCTCTGGATCATTCTTCAGCTCCCACAATCCCAAACGGAGAATGGCTCGGTCGATCATGGGCATTCTGGCAATTGCCCAGTGTTTCGACGCCGCCTCGATCTCCTTGTCGAGCACCTCACGACTCTCCGCAACTCCGCGCACAATTCGTTCGACCCGGGCTGGGAGGCCCTCAAACTCCACCGGGTCGTACCTGCTGTCGGACTCATAGAGATGCTCGAGGGCGAGGTCCCTGGCTTCGATCAAAACGGGACGGTCGAAAGATCTGGCCGCCGCCGCAATCGCTGTCGCATCGAGGATGTCGTCCGGGCCAGAGGGCTCACCTTTCTCGGTGAGGTCAAACTGCAAAACCGCGATTTCCACGTCGAGGGCTTTTGCCAACTCGGACACCGATAACCGCGCTGGGACCCGAGTGGGCTCTGCGAGTGCACTCATACTCTGGTGAGGTAATCACCGCTCCGAGTATCCACCTTGAGCCGGTCTCCCTGTTCGATGAAGAGTGGCACTTGGACCTCCAAACCGGTTTCGAGTTTGACCAGCTTGGTGGCCCCCGTGCGTGTGTCTCCCTTGACTCCAGGTTCGGCGTAGGTGACTTCCAGTTCAACCGATGCCGGCAGTTCCACCCCTATAGGTGTCCCGTTGTACAGCGACAGGCTGACTGTTGAGCCTTCGACCAGAAACTTTGCCGTGTCCCCTACATCCTCTGGACCGATGGCGATCTGGCCATAATCTTGGAGGTTCATGAAATGGAATCCCAGATCGTCCTGATACAGATACTGATGGTCGCTTCGATCGATAATGGCCTGGTCGACGTTCTCATCGGCCCGGAATGTCTTGTCGAGAACCTGGCCGGTCTCTAGGTTCTTCAGCTTCATCCGAACAAAAGCCTTACCTTTTCCAGGTTTGACGTGCTGATATTCGACGATGGTGAAGAGCCCATCGGAGAGTTGCAGGGCCATTCCCGGCCTGACATCGTTTGTGCTGATCATGTCATGGATCCTGTCAAGATTGCCGCTCAGACGGTACCTGTCTCAGAGCCCTATTGCCTGAAGCCCAAGGTCGACGGATGACCGGTCCACATGGCGTAGGACCGGCCGTCCCAACGCTTCGAGAAGCACCATGCGCAAACCCTGGCCGTCGCGTTTCTTGTCCTGTAGGAGCAGGTCGGAGATCCGATCCCGGTCGAGGGACCCGGCCGACACGGGGAGGCCGAGACGCCGAATCACGTCAATAACCCTCCGCTCCTCAGGGAATCCGACAAGATGGCGCGAAACGGCTGCAGCGGCCACCATGCCCACGCCAACTGCAAAGCCGTGCGACATGGCCGAGGCGAACTCAACAGCGTGCCCGATTGTATGCCCGTAATTCAACATGGCTCGCTCGCCCTTTTCGTGAGGGTCATCAATCACATATGAGGCCTTGACCTGGATCGCAGCGGGCACGACAACGTCGAGAGGAGCAGATTTGCCGTGGATCTCGATCAATTCGACGAGAGCGACATCGCCGACAAGACCGGCCTTGAGTACCTCGGCCATCCCTTCGAGGAGCAATCCACCGGGCAAATCTTCGAGCGTGTCGAGGTCTATCACGACTCGTGACGGATGCCAGAAAACGCCCACGAGGTTCTTGCCTCCGAGATTCACGCCGGCCTTACCGCCGATCGCGGCATCAACCGCTCCTAAAAGCGTCGTCGGCAGGTGGACCACTTCGACTCCACGCAGCCAGGTGCCGGCAACGAAACCGGCAGTATCGGTGACCGAGCCGCCGCCAAAGCCAACCACCGTGTCCTCACGACTGAGCCCCAACCCGGCCAACCGCTCGTAGATCCCCGCAGCTACGTCGAGGGTTTTGGCGGCCTCCCGATCGGGAAGCTCAAAAACCTCCGCAATCAAACCTTTGTCATTCAGCTCTTCTGCAAGGCGATTTGGTCCCTCACCAACCTCTTGCTGAGTCAATATGGCGATCCTTCGGCGGCCCGAGCGCTTCGGCAATATATCTGCGTTAAGGCCCCGCTGGATCATGACATCGGTGGGACCGACCTTCATGGCTGCCACAACGCCGCCACTTCTTCGACCACCTCGTCGAGGTCCTTTTCGTCGGTATCGACGACGTGGTCGGCAATGGACGCGTATTGAGGTTGTCGGGTGTCCAGAATCTCGCTGTAGGAATGGGGACCCGAAACGCCCGAGAGCAATGGCCGGTCCGCAAACTCAGGCATACGGAGCAATGCAACATCCGGGCTTGCCTTCAGCCAGACAACCCGTCCGCTCGAGGTCATCAGAGACCGGTTGGGTGCCGACAAGACTGCGCCCCCTCCCGTTGCTCCCAAAGCATTTCCTGCTGCGACGATCTCTCGAATCGCATCGGATTCGAGCTCCCGAAATTCGGGTTCTCCAGATCGCTCCCAGATTTCGCTAATGGTCTCTCCGACGCGGGCCTCGACGATGTCATCGGTGTCGAAGAAGCCGATACCGATGCGCTGAGCGGCGAGCCGTCCCACGGTGGACTTGCCGGTACCCATCATCCCGATCAGCCAGAGAATCATCTTGAAAGTCGTTGCGCGATTCGTGATCGGTAGTCGGAAACAGCCGCGGCAAACTCGTCGACGGTGTCACCTCCGAATTTGCGGGTCATTTCGTTCGCAACCACCCATGCAACCATCTGTTCGCCGACAACCGCTGCAGCGGGAACGGCACAGACATCGGAGCGTTCGCGAACTGCACTCGCCTCCTCGCCGGTATCCATGTCGACAGTGGCAAGGGGTCTCATCAGGGTCGAGATGGGTTTCATGGCTGCACTCACCCGAAGAGGCTCTCCGTTGGTGGTACCTCCCTCCAATCCTCCTGCGCGATTGGTGGCCCTGGTCAACATCTCAGCTCCCGGGTAGATCTCATCATGTGCCTCGGACCCCATTGCTGATGCGACAGTTGCCCCGTCGCCGATCTCGACAGCCTTTATCGCAGGAATCGACATCATCGCCTGCGCCAGAAGCCCATCCAGGCGACGGTCGTAATGGACGAACGAACCGATGCCAACCGGTATGCCGAAAGCGACAACCTCGAACCACCCGCCCAGGGTGTTCTTTTCACTCTGGGCCTGATCGATCAGCCCAACCATCTTTCGGGCCGCGTCTCCGTCGAGGCAGCGAACCGCGTTTCCGTCGATGCCTTCGAAGTCTGCAACCGTGGTCGGGACGGCCGAAGATCTGACCGGACCTATCGATGTGACGTGGCTTCGAACCGCAACACCAACAGCCCCGATGAGACACTTGGCCAGATGGCCGGCCACAGTCCGGGCAGCCGTTTCCCGAGCGGAAGCCCGCTCCAGGACGTCACGAGCGTCGTCGGTGTCATATTTCAACATCCCCGCCAGGTCGGCATGGCCCGGACGTGGTCTCGTAACCCTGCTCACTGGCTCATCGAGAGGCTCGATTGACATTGGCCGCGCCCATTTTTCCGCCTCAGTGTTGCGTACAACCACAGCCACAGGAGAGCCGAGAGTGCGGCCGTGGCGGATTCCCCCAATCACTTCGACGACGTCTTGCTCGATGCTCATTCGGTTGCCCCGCCCGTGTCCAAGGCGGCGTCGGGCCAGTTCATTGCTCAGGTCATCCACCTTGAAGTCGAGTCCACGGGGCAGACCTTCGACAATTGTCACCAGGCCGGGCCCGTGGGACTCGCCGGCAGTAAGGAAACGGAGCATTTGTGAATGCTACGCAGGAATGATGCCAGAACCGATTCCGGCGACGACAATGGCGATCCACGCGCCAAAGATCATTGAAGGCCCATACGGGAGCTCGGTTTCTCGACTTGCCTTGAAGAAAACCAACGCGACAACGGCCACCAGACCGCCGAGGGCGGCGGTAAAGAAAGCAGCGCGTCCCAGCACCACCCACCCAGGATATGCCGTAAATACTCCCAAAACCGCGCTGAGTTTGACGTCACCTGCCCCAAAACCGCGGCCGCGAACCAGGGCAAAAAGGAGAAATGACCCTCCGAAGTAGACCAGCCCGCCAAGGAGGGCCCGACCGTAGTCGGCAAGGCTTTCATCGAGTGCGGAGGTAGCGCCCAGAAGAATGATCAAGATCGCAGATCCCCGGAGGTTGAGACGATCCACCAGTCGCATCGAGTCGACATCGGTGACGACCAAGGCAGTCGTCAGCAGGAGAAAACCGGCGTACGGAAGAAGGGCCCAGGTGACACCGAGGCCACCCGCAAAACCCACAGCAGTTCCCGCCACAATCCCAGACAGTAAGTATTCGCGTCGCACCTGTCGATCGCATTCGGGGCATTTCGTGCGGGACCAGCCCCGTTTGGTGCCACAATTCGGACACGTCCCAACCAGTGGGCGCAGCGGTAAGTCTTTGAGTGATTGAGCTGCGAGATCATGGCCCGCGAGGGCAATCAGGACACCAACCAGTTCAGCGATAACGTAGTTCACTGACCGAGAAGGTAGCGGTGGCTACCCCAGGTGCTGTGGAGATCTATTGATCAGTCTTCGCCGAGTTCTCGCAGAATGGAGCCCATGCGACGACGGCGCATCAAGCCGTGACCTTCGTTCTCCTCTTCTTCGCCCGGGCCAAGCTCTGAGAACACTTTTTCGAGGAATGCGTCGGCGTCTTCTCCATCCGGGGTTTCTGCGCCATCTGCGGATTCTTCGATCGCCGGGACGGAGGTCTCGGTTTCGACCTCGGCCTCAGGGGCGGAAGCATCTGCATGGATTTCGTCAGTCTGCGCAGCAGGCTGGGATGTGACGAGTTCTTGGCTGACGGTCTCGGGGGCGGCTTCCACGCTTTCCTCGGCAACGGGGGCTGCGACCTCGGGCTCTTCCCACCAAGATTCTTGTGGGTCGGGAACCGGAGTCGAAGAGACGGCCGCTGCGGCCACGGTTTCGAAATCGTAATCAGAGGCTGGCTCTGGAGAGGCAGGTGCTTCGGGCCCAACGTTGAGCAGGCCCCGCTCTGCCATACCGGCAGCGACGCGGGCAATTGCGAATTCGGTGGTGCCGAGACGTCCGGCCAGGTTTCGAACCGAGGCACCGGATCCGATCTCGCTGACAATTCTCCACGCTTCCTTATCGAGTTCCACGGAGTCCGATTCCAGATCGCGATTGATGGTCATCGGTGAAGCCAGGTCGAATATGACTCGTTTGACACCATCCCACTGTGCGGCACGCTCGCGGCTGTCCCGGATCACTGTTTCTAGGTCGAATGGAACCGACACTGCGTACGGGCTCGACGCATCCTTGACCACCTGGAAGTCTGCTCCATTGGCCTCGATCTGATAGATGCTTTCGACGGTCATCTCGCGGACCAATGCGACGAGTTCATTCCCATCGTCATCCATCGAAGCTATCGGGCGCTGTCCGGTTTCGATCGCTACGAGTTCCTGTTCCGAGACGTAGCCAGAACTGATCAGATGATCCCTGAAAGAGTGATCGCTCAGTGTCGTGGCCAGTCCTATGCCCTTCCCGGAGACAAACACGCGTCCGCTGAAGTCACTGTTCGTGACCTCGACGGCTCCGTCGTTCCCAGCCCGAGTTAGCAGCCGAAGCACCTCATCGAGAGGTACAAAATCCAAATTTCCAGAAAGGGTCATTTGCTCTACTCCTTGACGTAAGAGCCTTAACCAGAATTTCGGCGCCACCTCATCATCCTTTAGGCATTTTTGGCGGCATCAATCATCACAGTCACATCTATATTGCAGCCGGTCCACCATTGGAATGACCCGACTGCCTGAATCGCCAGGAACTCGAGGCCATCGACGAAGGGTATCCCTCGTGCCCGCGCCTGGCGTACCGCCGGGGTTACACCGGACGCGTAAGGCAGGTCGATCAAACCCGAGGCCGACTCGAGAAGGCGATGAGGAAGTTCTTCCGATTGCATCCCGATCGGTGTTGCATTGATCAGGATCGCGCCATCGACAGGTGTCCCGAACGCGACTATGTCCACGTCTAGGTCAGGAAAGCGTGATGCCAATTGGGTGGCCGCCTCAGCGCGGCGAGCCGACAGGTATATCCGACCATCCACGCCTGAGAGTGCTGCCGCGGCAGAGCCACCTGCGCCAAGCACCAACCGTGGCGCACTGGCATCGAAGCGGCCCGAGGTGAGAGCATTCGTGAATGCCGGTGCATCCGTTGAATGACCGAGGATGCGCCGATCCGACAGCTTCATGGAATTGACCGATCCGGCGCGCTTGGCCACCGACGTCAATTCGTCGGCGAGGGCGGCTGCCAGGTGCTTGTGCGGCATTGTCACATTGAGTCCGTGCATCGTTCCCGCCCTCAGCTCCTCGATCAACGAGGTGAACCCTTCGGCAGTGCACCGCTCCAGCCGATACGACCCCCGGAGCCCGGCGGCTGCCAGCGCCGCGGCATGCATCACCGGTGAAAGGCTGTGCTCGACCGGATCTCCTGCCAGCGCCAGGTGAAATTCCATGATGTGGATTGTTGCAGGCCGGCGGTCAGTAGTTCAGGGAAGGACTCCGTTGGCCCTGGCCTCGGCGACATTGGCGTTGTGCTCCTCGAGTGTTGCCGCAAAAGCATGTGTTCCGTCGAGGTTGGCCAGCACATAGAAGAGGAAGTCGGTCGATTCCGGATTGGCGGCCGCCTCGAGCGACAAGCGACTTGGTGCAGCAATCGGAGTGGGAGGCAAACCACCAACCTGGTAGGTGTTGTATGGGGATTCGAATTCGCGGTCGAACTCGGCAATATCACGGGTGTCCAGGGCGTAGAGCACGGTTGCATCGATGTCGAGCTTCATTCCCAACCCGAGTCGGTTGTGGATCACGCTCGACACGGTGGGCCGCTCGGCATCCAGCAAGACCTCGGTTTCAATAAGTGACGCGATGACGATTCCCTCATATGGGGTCATACCGAGATCTTCGACGACACTCCAGTCAATCGAGTTGACTCGCTGCTCCATGGTCGAGGCAAGTCGCTGCAAGATCGCCACCGGTTCCGCGGACCGTGAGAACTCGTAAGTGTCGGGGAAAAGCAAACCCTCCCAGTCCTGGGTGGATACCTCACGCGGCAAATCAACCAGTGACGTCGTGACGTCCCCCGAAAGCAACGCTTGCTCAAACTCGCGGAATGTGTATCCGCTGCTCTCGGCAAGCGACGCCAGTATCTCGTCCACCCGCAAACCTTCGATGACTGTGATCCTGTATACGTCGGCAACAGGTCCGATCACGAGGATGGCGACGACCTCGGAAGGGTCCATGAGTGTGGTTAGCCCGTAGGTCCCGGCCTTGAGATCCGCCGCTGCATCCGAGTTACGAACTGCAACTTCGAACTCAAGAGCCGATTTCACCACGCCGTTGGCCGCAAGAATCGCACCGATTTCCTGCGCTGATGAGCCTGGAGGGATATCGATCGTCACTTCCAACCCGGGCTCGACATCTATCGGTCCGTCATCATCGTCATTCGACCCGAGGGCACCCCCGACCTGGCGGCCCAGGTAGGTGGCCCCACCCACGACGGCAAACCCGATCAACATCACGATGGCGACGGTCATGCCGACACGAGCCAGGCGGGACCAGGGTCGTTCTTCCTGTGTGTTTTCTGAGGTCATTTTCTGTCCAGGTAATCCTGAAGGATGATTGCAGCCGCCACCTTGTCCACGGTTTCTCTCCGGTTGCGTCTTTTCATCCCCGACTCGAGCAAAGCACTTTCGGCCATCCGTGATGTAAATCGTTCGTCGAGGAATTCGACGGGCAACGACGTCGCTTCGCCTAGGGCTTGCCCTAATAGTCGGGCGCCTGACGCCGATTCACCCTCCCCACCACTGAGACCGGTAGGTAGGCCAACAATGATTTTACCTATCTCTGTTTCTTGAGCCAGATCTTTCACGTATGCAACTACGTCGTCGAGGGGCACCACATCGAGCGGCTGAGCTGTGATCTCAAGGGCGTCTGAGATGGCGAGACCAACGCGTTTGGTCCCGTAGTCGACGCCCAGTACTCGACTCACAGACCCGACAGCGTCTGATTCGCCGATTCCCTCGCTATCTCCAAAGCCTCCGTGAGCCGGTCGCCGTTAGGCCCTCCCGCTTGCGCCAGGTCCGGATCCCGCGAACCACCGCCACCCAACTCGCGAGCGGCCCTATCGATCAAGTCGGCTGCCGAGATCCCCTGAGCCACCAGATCTGCCGACACGGCTGCGATCAACGACCCCTTGCCGTCGTGGCTCGATCCCACGATCGTCACCGAGTTGGCGCCGAGCCGATCCCGCAGCGATAAGGCGAGTTGACGCAACTCGTTCCCCGATAGATCCGTGGATTCAACAACGATTTTGTGGTCGCCGATCGAAGCAGCGGACGAGGCAAGCTGGGCAGCGAGCTCGCTTCTTGCTCGGGCGCGATAGGTGTCCAGCTCCTTTTCCAGCCCCGATGTCTTCTCGAGCAGGGCCTCCACGCGGTCGCGTACGTCGGACGCACCGACCTTCAACGAGCGCGCCGTGTAATCGAGGCTGTCACGCAGGGAAACCAGGTGGTCGAATGCAGCCATTCCGGTGAGGGCCTCAACCCGGCGTACGTTTGCGCCAATCGATGATTCGCCCGTCACAATCAACGGGCCGACTTGCGCAGAAGAGTGGGTATGTGTGCCACCGCAGAACTCGACTGAGTAGTCGCCAACGCTGACAACTCGAACAGTTTCCCCGTACTTGTCACCGAAAAAGGCGATTGCACCCATCTGCTCGGCTTGATCTTTGCTCGTCACCTGAGTCGAAACCCTGGCGTTGGCGATGAGTCGTCTGTTGACCTCTGCCTCGATCGCGCCGAGGTCTTGGCGTGCTACCTGGCTGTGATGGGAAAAATCAAAACGCAACCGCCCTGGCTCCACGAGTGATCCGGCCTGGCCCGCATGCTCACCCAGAACGTCCCTCAGTGCCCAATGCAATACGTGCGTTCCGGTGTGGCTCTTCCGTATGGCTTCCCGACGTGGAGAATCGATTGCCATCGTGGCACGCTGGCCTGTCAGCAAATAGCCTGCTGAGACCTTGGAGCGATGTCCGTGGAGTCCCTGCAGCGCATGCTGGGTGTCGAAGACCGTTGCTTTTCCCGTCTCGGTCTCTATCACCCCGGTATCGCCCACCTGTCCCCCTGACTCGGCGTAAAACGGCGTCTGGTCGAGGAAGATCTCGATTAGCTGGCCCGTTTCAGCCCGTTCGATGACGTCACCGTCGGTGATCATCGAAAGAACCACGCCGGGCGCAGCCTCTGCTTCGTACCCGACGAACCTGGTAGCGCCGGCGGCGCCGAGAATGCCGCGATAGACGTCTCCGGCTGCCGCCGCGTCCCCGCCCTTCCACGCGGCGCGGGCACGGTCGCGCTGTTCAGCCATGGCAGTCTCAAACCCTTCGAGGTCGACGTCCACTCCTCGTTCCGAAGCGATCTCTTTGGTCAGATCCACAGGGAAACCGTATGTGTCATGGAGTTTGAAGACGGTGGAGCCTGGCAACTCCGTCGCATCGGCACCCAATTCGAGCTCAAGTAGTTGGTGCCCGGACTCGAGGGTGCGACGGAACCGCTCCTCCTCCCGGGTGACCATATCGACGATGAAGTCCCTTTTTTCGACGAGGTCTGGATAGGCCGATCCCATCGCCTGGACCGTGGCGTCGACCAGACCCGGGAAGACGATCCCTTCCCCGCCATGCTGCCACGCATGTCTCACGGCCCGACGGAGCAGCCTCCGAAGCACGTAGCCCCTACCCTCGTTTGATGGAACAACCCCGTCACCTATGAGAAAGGTCACCGATCGCCCATGGTCGGCCAGGATCTTCAGAGACACGTCAGCGACGGCGTCGTCACCGTATCCGAGGCCTGTATACGACGATGCATATTCGCGGACCGGCCGCAAAGTGTCGATATCGAAGACCGTCGCGACACCTTGCATGACGGCGGCAACGCGGTCCAGGCCCATCCCGGTGTCAATGTTCTTCGCAGGGAGGTCTCCGACCACATGATATGGCTCGTCCTGGATGTTTTGCATGAAAACGAGATTCCAGATCTCGACAAATCGGTCCTCATCTCCGCCGATCGGCCCGCCGGCATCTCCGAATTCAGGTCCTTTGTCCCAGAACAACTCCGAGCTGGGACCACAGGGCCCCGGTACTCCCATCTGCCAGAAGTTGTCCTTGCCGCCGCGCTGGACTTTGTCGCCGGGAACTCCGACCCTTTCGATCCATATTTCGGCGGCTTCGTCATCGGTCTCGTGGACGGTGTACCAGAGCCGTTCTGGATCCAAACCGAGGTGCTCGGTGCAGAATTCGTACGCCATCGGGATGGCCAACTCTTTGAAGTAGTCACCGAAGCTGAAGTTGCCCATCATCTCGAAGAACGAGACATGGCGCCCTGTCGTCCCGATGATGTCGATGTCGATTGTTCGGACACATTTCTGGATCGAAACGGCACGGTCCCATGGCGCCTTCTCCTCACCCAGGAAATAGGGTTTGAACGGGACCATTCCTGCGTTGTTGAGCAGAAGCGTCGGGTCCACCGGAATCAGAGACGCCGACGGGCGAAGCACATGATCCCGTTCGGTGAAGAACGAAGTGAATTTGTCGCGAATCTGCTGGCTGTCCAAGATCGCAGTGATACTAAAGGTCTGCTGGCTGGTAGCCGAGTGGTTTAGGAAGCCGAAGGCTTGTCTGCCGGGCCATCACGCCTTTCCAGAGCAGCCCCCGACAAGGCGACACCCAGCTCACCAAGTTGGTCATCGTCTACCCACGTTGGGGCTCCTGTCATGGGGTCGCCCCCGGTTTGGGTCTTGGGGAAGGGGATCACCTCGCGAATCGAATTCTCGTTTTGAAGGATCATCACCAGTCTGTCGATACCGAACGCAAAACCGGCGTGTGGGGGCGTTCCGTACCGCAAGGCCTGTAAGAACCACCCGAACCGTCGTTCGGCCGTTGCACTGTCGATTCCAAGAATCTCGAAGACCTGGCTCTGGATATCCGGATCGTGGATCCGGACCGAGCCCGACCCGAGCTCGACACCGTTAAGAACCGCGTCGTAGGCCTTGGAGAGCGCTTCAGTGGGATTCGATCTCATGTCTTCGAGCGATGCCGGTGATGTGAACGGGTGATGGGAGAAGGTGATGCGTCCATCTTCCTCCTCTTCGAATAACGGGAAATCGACCACCCACAGGAATGCCAACTCGTCGTGATCGGTCGGTCGGCCCAGATCGTTGCGCAGCCCGCCGAGGACTGAGACTGCGGTTTTCCATCGGTCCGCAGCGAGTAACAAGACATCACCCACCGTGGCTTCAAGCCGTTCTTTGACCGCGTCAAGCTCATCGGGCTTGAGAAATTTCGAAATCGGCGACCGCAGGGAACCGTCCTCCTCTACGACCATCCACACCAAGCCCTTCGCTCCCAGTTCCTTCGCCCGCTCGGTGAGGGCGTCGGCGCGACTCCGGGACCAGTCCAGGACGCCCGCGTTCAAACCCCGTACCGTTCCACCGGATGACACCGCGCCTTGGAAGACACCGAAGTCCGACTCCCCCACTGGCTCGGTCAGGTCGACGATCTCCATCCCGAAACGAGTGTCGGGCTTATCCGTCCCGAATCGATCCATCGCCTCCTGCCAGGTGATCCTGGGGAAGTCGTCGGCTATCTCTACCCCGCGGACCTCTTTGGCAACGGCTTTCAAGACGACTTCGATGGTGTCGAGGACATCTTCCCGGCCCCAGAACGAACCTTCCAGGTCGAGTTGGGTGAACTCGAGTTGGCGGTCGGCGCGAAAGTCCTCATCCCGATAGCAGCGGGCAATCTGAAAGTACCTTTCGACGCCGCCGATCATCAGAAGTTGTTTGAAGAGTTGGGGAGACTGCGGGAGGGCGTAGAACTCTCCCTGTCGAAGCCGGGAGGGCACCAACATGTCCCGGGCACCTTCCGGAGTACTGTTGACCAGGGTCGGTGTCTCGATCTCCAAGAACCCGAGATCGTCGAGGGTACGTCGGATGGCGGCTGTTGCCTTCGAACGTGCCTTGAGGTTGGCGGCCATTCGGGGCCGACGGAGATCGAGGTACCGGTGTTGGAGCCGGATCTTCTCGTCCGGGTCTGCCCTGTCATCGATCATGAAAGGCAGTGTCTCCGAGGGCGATAGAACCGATATTTCCTGGGCTTTAATCTCAACCTCACCGGTGGGAAGCTCGGGATTCACAGTGCCTTCCGGTCTCTCCTGCACTCGACCGCTGATAGAAACGCAGTACTCCATGCGGAGATCGGCCACGCCCTCGTGCTCCGAAGGGTCGGCCACCACCTGAATGAGCCCCGACGCGTCACGAATGTCGAGAAAGGCGATACCACCGTGGTCGCGGCGACGTTGGATCCAACCGGCGACAGTGACTTTTTCACCCACCAAACCGGTGGTGATCTCGATGGCGCGATGACTCCGAATCATTCTTGGTTGCCCAACCACCCTGCCACCTCCTCGAGCGGCATTGCCTGCCGCTCATCGTTGATTCGGATACTCACATCCATCCCCTCGCCATGGAAGATCATCGTGGCCGCCGCACCCGAGTTGCCGGCGGTCCGGAATTGGGCCTTGGTCGAGCGGCCCTCCACGTCGAAGTCAACATTCAATCCGGCGGCGCGCAGGGCTGATACGGCCGGCATTGTCTCATCGGGCGCCACTTCGGTCACGACGTAGAGATCCAGGTTGGGGCCAGGCGAGCCAGGGAGAGCCAGAATGATTCTGTCAATCCCGAGTGCAAAACCTACTCCAGGGGCGCGCCGGCCTCCAATGCTCTCGGCAAGACCGTCGTAGCGCCCCCCTCCGCCAACGGCGTTCTGGGCTGTTTCGAGATCTTTCCCGATATATTCGAAGGCCGTCCTGGTGTAATAGTCGAGACCTCGAACCAGGGTGGGGTCCTCGACATAAGCGATGCCTAGCCGGTCGAGGGCTGTTTTCACCGCGGCGTAATGCTCGGCGCACTCCACACAGAGATGGTCCCTCATAGCCGGTACGTCGGTCAGTTCGGGGCCACAAACCTTGCAATCGAGAATACGTAGCGGATTGATGTCGATCAGCCCTTTCGATTCCTCGCAGAGCCCTCCTTCACGCTCCTTGAAGTACGTCTTCAACTGCTCGAGGTACGCGGGCCGGCATTGATCGTCGCCAAGAGTGTTGAGTCTCAGCTCAAGCCCGACCACCCCTAGCGACTCGATGTACTTGAATCCCAGCTCGATGACTTCTACGTCAGCAAGTGGCGATTCCACGTCGAGATATTCAACACCCACTTGCCAGAACTGGCGTCGTCTCCCGCCTTGAGGTCGTTCGTACCGGAACATGGGGCCGGAATATGCGCCTTTCCAGGCTCCCTGCACCCCCGAGTGGAGAAAGGCCCGGACCACACCCGCTGTCCCTTCCGGTCGCAGAGTCAGCGACCGGCCACCCTTGTCTTCAAATGTGTACATCTGTTTGGTCACAACTTCGGAGGTGTCGCCAACTCCGCGGAGGAAAAGATCGGTGGCCTCGAAAATCGGCGTGGCCACAAGTGGATATCCGAACCGGGCCGACCACTCTTCCCACTGGATGAGGACGAACCTCCAGACCTCGGAGTCGGGAGCAAGGATGTCATCGGTCCCTTTGGGAGGTTGGAAGCTCATGAATGCAGCAGGTTAGGCCGCCGATCAACCCAACTCTGGATCGGTTAGAGGTCCTGGAGAAAGGGGTTGGCCCGCCGTTCGTATCCGATGGTTGTCTCGGGACCATGGCCGGGCAAAACCCGTACATCGTCGTCAAGTACGAGAACCTTCTCGGCCATCGACCTGAGGAGGTCGGGGGTCGAACCTCCGGGCAAGTCGGTACGACCGACCGAACCAGCGAATAACTGATCGCCGGAGAAGAGGGCTCCCTCTTCTTCGATATAGAAGCAGCAGTGACCCGGCGTATGACCCGGGGTATGCCGGGTTTCGATGCTGAAGCCTCCTAACTCCAACACCAGCCCGTCTTCGAGGTGGCCGAAGCTTTCCGGCAATTCGTATGAGCCGGGCGGCTCCATGCCGAACATCCTGCGCAACTGCTCGGCAGGATGCAGGGTGAGGAAGTCATCGTCGGGATGTACAAGAACCTGGCTGCCGTACTCGGCTTCGATGGCACCGGCACCACCGGTGTGGTCGATGTGCCCGTGTGTAAGCAGAAGCGCACCGATAGTCAATCCGTGGGCTGTGGCGATCTCACCAATCAACTCGGGCTCAGGCGGGGCGTCGACGAGCACAGCTACCTGGGAGCTCTCCGCGAAGACCAGGTATGCATTGGTTTGGGCGAGCCATGCCGGTACTGCCAGAACCTTCATTCAGGACGCCGGATCGTTGGCCAGGCGGAACGCTGTGAATACGCCATCCACTCCTCGCAAGTCGTTGAGCAGTCGGGGTAGCTGGCTCGGGTCTGACAGTTCGACCTCATAGCGAATGATCGCAACCCGATCGTCGCCCACGACAGTCGACGATGCCGTGATGTTCCCACCTGTCTCGGTGACGAGGGTCGTGACATCTTTGAGAAGCTTGGTCCGATCAAGGGCCTCGATCTGGATCCATACGACGAATGCAGCGACGTTCTCATCGGGCCAGGAAACCTCCACGGCCCGCTCACGACGATCCGCCAAGGATGAGACATTCGTGCAGTCAGACCTGTGTACCGAAACCCCTCTCCCCACAGTCACATAGCCGATAATCGGATCACCCGGCACTGGCGTGCAACATCGGGCGATGTGAACGAGCATGTCCTCCTGGCCCTCGACCACGACGTGAGCACTGGTCAGCGGGCGACGCCGCCTTGGCGCGAAAAGGCTGTCGCCTTGGTCGGGAAGCGGGCGGAGGATCCGCGTCAGACGCGCTTGCACCGAATCGATCGAGACATTGCCCTCACCCACGGCGATTATGAGCGACTCGGCGTCCTGCTGGCCGAGCTCGGTTGCGATCGATCCAAGGATCTCATCGCGACGTGTCGCGCCTAGCTCCGGTGCTTCTTTTGCGAACAGCGCATGCACCAGGTCCTTACCTTCGGTGGTGGCCTGATCACGTCGTTCCTTCTGGAACCATTGCTTGATCTTCGATTTGGCACGCCCGGTCCTGACAAATTTGAGCCAATCGCGGCTCGGGCTGGCATCTTTCGACTTCGAGGTCATAACCTCGACGATGTCCCCGGACTCGAGAATGGTGGAGAGCGGGACCAGCCGGCCGTTGACACGCGCTCCAACACAATTGTGCCCAACCTCTGTATGGACGGTGTAGGCGAAGTCGACAGGCGTGGACCCGGCGGGCAGGGACTTGACGTCGCCTCCCGGGGTTAAAACGAACACCTCGTCGTGATGGAGGTCGAGCTTGAGGTTGGCGAGGAATTCCTCAGGGTCTTCCTCGGCCATCAGTGCGTCCACGTCAACCTGGGGAAGTATCTGAAGCTCTCCCTCCTTATACCTCCAATGGGCAGCAATCCCCGACTCTGCCCGGCGATGCATCTCGATTGTCCTGATCTGAACCTCCAACGGCTTACCGTCGGGGCCGATGACAGTGGTGTGAAGCGAGGCGTATAGGTTGATCTTTGGCATGGCGATGTAGTCCTTGAACCGCCCCGCCACCGGCACCCAGTGGCTGTGGACCAGTCCGAGTGCGGCGTAGCAGTCTCTCGTTGACTCGACAACCACCCGGAGGCCGATGAGGTCGTGGATGTCTTCGAACGGGCGATTCTGTTCCCGCATCTTGCGATAGATCGAATAAAGGTGTTTGGGGCGTCCGGTTACTTCTGCCTCGATGCCGGCATCGGCCAGAATCCCGGTCACTTCGCCAACCATCTTCTCGATGAATGCCTCCCGTTCGGGAGCAACCTGGGCGAGCTTCGTCTCGATCTCCAACTGCGGGCCGGGATAGAGAATTGAGAAACACCGGTCCTCGAACTCGTGTTTGATCTCCTGGACTCCGAGGCGATGCGCCAGAGGTGCATAGACGTCGATGGTCTCCTGAGCGACACGACGTTGTTTTTCCTCGCGGAGTGCATGAACGGTGCGAATATTGTGGAGGCGATCAAACAGCTTGATGATCAGGACGCGAACGTCCTGCGCCATCGCTACGACCATCTTCCTGATCGTGGCTGCCTGCGCCTGTTCCCTATTCGTATAACGAACCCGGTCCAGTTTGGTGACACCATCGATGAGTGTGCCGATCTCCTCTCCGAACTGCTTGCGGATCAATTCGAGGGTCAAGTCGGTGTCCTCAACCGTGTCGTGCAGGAAGGCAGCGGCAAGCGTCGGACCATCCAGCCCGTAGTCAGCCAGCATTTTCGCCACCGCCAGAGGATGGGTTATATAAGGGACGCCGGTCTTGCGGATCTGACCCCGATGGGCGGCTTCGGCGACGTCATATGCCCGTCTGAGCAATTCGATATCACCTTCCGGGTGATGGCTTCGGAAAGCGTCGAGGACGTCGACTAGGCCGACTTCCTTTTCTTCGTCAGTCGTAGCGAATGAGGGCATGGAGAGGAACTCCGTCTAATTGTCCCACGCCGTCGAGAAAAGCGAGCTCGATGAAGACAGAAATACCGACGACATCTGCCCCAACCCTGCGCAACAGCCGGATCGCCGCGGCGGCAGTGCCCCCGGTGGCGATGACGTCATCGACAAGCAATATCTTCTCCCCGGGCGCCGCAACATCTGTGTGGATTTCCAGAGTGTCTATGCCATATTCGAGCTCGTAGTCTTCCGAAACCGTCTCATACGGGAGTTTGCCCGGCTTGCGTATCGGGATGAATCCGGCGCCCAACCTCTCCGCTACTGGCGTGGCCAGGGTGAATCCACGAGCTTCGATCCCCGCCACCTTCGTGATCCCTTTTTCAAGGTAAGGCTGACTCATGGCGGTGATCAGCTCCGAAAAGACCTTGCCGTCGGCAAGAACGGGAGTTATGTCCTTGAATACGATCCCCGGTTCGGGGAAGTCGGGAATGTCGCGAATGAGGGAGGAGAAAGAATCCACAGTGTCAGTCTACGGAGAGAAGCTCAGCGTCGTGACGACTTTGTCTTCCGGTCCACCTTTTCGGCACGGTCCTGCCACTCCTCTTCGCCCTCTTTCCATGTGGAAAGCAACGGCGCGGCCACAAATATCGAGGAATAGGTGCTGGCGGCAATACCGACAAACAGGGCCAGGGCGAACTCCCCGAGAGTCGACGCCCCGAGAATCAGCGATCCAACGAAGAGGATGCTTCCGATAGGAAGCAGCGATGTCAGTGACGTGTTCAACGAACGGCCGAGCACAGAATTCATCGAATCATTGACGATTTGGGTGTAAGTGCTCTTCTCATCCAGCCCCACCAACTCCTCCACCTTGTCGAATACAACGACGGTGTCGTAGAGGGAGTATCCAAGAATCGTCAATACGGCCACGACGGTGGCCGGGGTCACTTCGAATCCGGTCAGCGCATATATGCCAAACGTGATGATCAGATCGTGGAAGAGTGCGGCGATACCGGCCATCGCCATTTTGAACTCGAGACGCCAGCTGATGAACAACATGACAACACCAAGAAAGACTCCCAGGGCAATCACGGCCCGTCGGGCGACGAGCGACCCAAAAGAAGGGCCCACGGCAGCAATCGACACATCCGAACGATCACTCCCCGTGACTTCGACCAGCGCCACGATCGATGCCTCCTCGAGATCAGTGTCCAATTCAGCGGTCGTGATCCGAACCGATTCGCCGTCTCCGAGTTGCTGGACGGTCGCATCTGTGATTCCGACGTCTTCGAGTGCCGCTCGAATTTCTCCGATATCGGCCATCGCTGGATTCGGCGCCTGCACAGCCAGACCGCCTTCGAACTCGATTCCGAGGTTTAGCTGACGGATGCCGAGGGCTGCCAACGAGATGATGATCATCGTCGCGCTGATAATGAACCAACGTCTCCGAAGACCCACGAAGTCGATGTTGGTCTCGCCGCGGTTGAGACGTGTCCACGCACTCATAGGGCTGCCCCCCGAATGCTGAAGCTGCCACCATCACCGAGGCCGCCTGTCGCCATCTGCTGAACCGCACGGCGCGTGAACGATCGGGCGATCACGATGTCGAGGACCGTCGCCAGACCAAGCGCCAGGGCGAATCCCTTGACTGCTCCGACGGCCAGGAAGTAGAGCAAGACGGCACCGAGAAGGCTGACCGTGTCAGCGGTGAGGATGGTCCGGTATGCGGGCGCAAAGCCCTCCTCGCTGGCCTGCTCCACCGAAAGGCCCTGGCGGAGTTTTTCCTTGATGCGTTCGAAGTAGACGATGTAGGAGTCGGCGGTGATGCCAACTGAGACAATTATCCCTGTCACCCCGGCCAGAGTCAGGGTCAGCCCTTGGAGCGCTCCGAGAACACCAAATAGCGCGATGAGCAACGAACCAAAAACGGTCAACCCGACGATGGCGATGAGACCAAGGGAGCGGTACACAACAAGCAGAAAGGCCGCCACGAGGAGCAAACCGACGAAACCCGCCGTGATCCCGGCCTGCAGGGAGTCGGCGCCAAGAGTCCCCGAGACCTTCGTCACCGAGGAGATCTCAAATGGAACGGGAAGAGATCCGTAGCGCAGAACCAATGCCAGATCTTGGGCTTCTTGCTGGTCCGAGTCGCTGCGGCCCATCGTGATCTGTGCCGTGCCTCCAGTGATTCCGGTGTCCGGAGAGACGCTCGTGTTTACTGCGGGGGCTGTGATGACTTCCCCATCGAGCACAATGGCGATCTGGCGACGGGGGTCTCCCGGGGGAAAACCTGCGGCTTCGGCCGTCAATTCTGCGAACTTCGTACCACCGTCCCCGGTCAGGTCCAGTGTCACCGCCCACACTGCTGAGTTCGGATCGAACAAGGGCAGCGCCTGGCCGACGTCGTCACCTTGCAGCTGGGCCGGTCCTAGATTCAGGATTTGAGGTGGGGAGTTCGTGTCTTCGAACAGGAGCCACGATTCCTCGTTGATGTCGTCGTTGATCGTCAAACCGGTCTCGTTGTCGATATTGGGAGTGTCAGTTCCCGCCAATGGCCCGGTGAGACCATTAACGGCGTCGAGTACGGGGCGGAATGTCAAGAGGCCCGTTTGTCCAACGGCATCGATGGCTCGTTGCTCCTCTTCGACTCCGGGAAGCTGGACGACAACTGTGTCATCGCCCGAGATGGTGATTTCCGGCTCCTGGACAGCTCCAAAGTCTTCGATGCGGCGCGCCATGATCTGGGTCGCGACATCAACCAGGTCGGGGTCGGTCCCCTCGGGCGCAGTGAGTATGACCGCCGTTCCGCCTTGAAGATCGAGTCCGAGTCTTGGCGTGAGACCGGTGGCGATTGTTACCGCCAATCCTCCCCAGGCCACAACCAGGATGACGACGATCCCGACGAGTCGGCGATTCATCTCAGGAGTCGGCCCCGTCGACCTTGGCTCCTATCGCACGGCGGGCAACCCTGATTCGGCCTTCTTCAACCTGAAGGACGACGCTCTCGTCGTCGGCGCTGAGAATCCTTCCGTGGATTCCTCCAATCGTCCGGACTTCATTACCGATCTCGAGGGACGCAGACAGCTGCTGCTGATCTCGCTGCCGTTTCCTCTGGGGGCGGATAATGAAGAGATAGAATACGGCGACCATCAACCCCAAAAAGATGAATGAGGTGATGGAACTACCACTCGCTTCTTGCGCGAGGACAAGGTCAGGCACTGGATCCTCCGGGGAATTAGGGACCGACGAAGCAGGTTAGGCGGTCAATTGCTCAAAGTAGAACCCAAACCTTGACTACCTATTCGAGCAGATTGCCTTGAGCGTTGACCGGCCGATCGATGCCCATGTGTGTGTAGGCATTTGACGTCGCAACCCGGCCGCGTGGAGTCCGTTTCAACAAACCCATCTGCAGCAGGAAGGGTTCGTAGGCGTCCTCAACGGTCTCAGGCTCTTCACCTACGGCGATCGCCAGTGTTGAGAGGCCGACCGGGCCGCCTCCGAATTTGTTGATTACTGAATCGAGTATCGACCTATCCACCTTGTCCAATCCGAGTAGATCGACCTCGAATACGTCCAGAGCCTTTGAAGCGACGGCCACGTCGATGATCCCGGAAGCACGAGCGACGGCATAGTCACGAACGCGGGCGAGGAGCCGGTTGGCTATCCGGGGCGTGGACCGACTCCGGCTGGCGATGATTTTGGCTGCTTCCTCACCGATCTCGACACCAATTATCCCGGCGGAGCGCGCAACGATCTGTGCCAACTCGGGGTGTGAGTAGTAATCGAGTTTCTCCTCTATACCGAAACGGTCGCGGAGTGGTGCGGTGACCTTTCCTTTGCGGGTTGTGGCACCGACCAGAGTGAACCGGGGAAGGTCAATTCGAATGGATTGGGCGGTTGGGCCCTTCCCCAGAATGATGTCGAGCTGGAAATCCTCCATGGCCGGATAAAGGACTTCCTCGACCGTGCGCGGCAATCGATGAATCTCGTCTATGAAGAAGACGTCCCCGGGCTGAAGATTGGAGAGGATCGCGGCGAGATCACCGGGCCGATCAAGTGCAGGCCCGGATGTGATGCGGAGACTCACCCCCAATTCGGCTGAAATGACTCCGGCCAATGTGGTCTTGCCCAGACCCGGAGGGCCCGAGAACAGAACATGGTCCAGCGCTCGCCCCTCTTCCCGTGCGGCTTCTATCGAGATACGGAGACGTTCCTTGATGCTGGCCTGTCCGACAAATTCCTCGAGATGCTGTGGACGAAGGCTTATCTCGTCTTCGGTTTCGACGGTGGGGTTGAGCAAGCTCTCCTCACGCATGGCTTATCTCCGTCCCAGGCTACGGAGGGCATCGCGGACCTGGGTCTCCACCGGGTCCGATGGATCGATGTCATTGATGACGGCGTTGATCTCCTCGGCCGTGTATCCCAGTGTCTCGAGCGCAGAGCGCACCGACGCCGAAGTTGATCCGGTGAGCACGTCGACATCGTGACCGGCGATTTTCGGGCCCAACTCGAGAACGATTCTTTGCGCCCCGCGTTTGCCGATGCCCGGCACGACGGTCAGCGCATCAGAGTCTTCTGCGGCGATCGCCCGGATGATGTCCTGAGGCGACATGGTCCCCAACATCGCCATACCGACCTTGGTGCCGACGCCCGACGCGCCGAGCAGGACGCGGTACAAGTCGCGCTCGGCATCGGAGTCGAACCCGAACAAGCTCATTTCGTCTTCCCGAACATGAGTGTGGGTATGAATCACTACCTCTTCGCCGATACCAGGAAGCGAGGAAACACCTCTCGGAGTCATGTGAATCTCGTAGCCGACGCCGCCAACGTCCACACAAACAGCTCCTTCATGCGAAGACACGAGCACGCCGCGGATTCTTCCGATCATCTTCGTACCTGCAATGGGGCGGCCCTGAGATGACACATCGCGATGGCCAGAGCATCGGCGGCATCGGCCGGCTGAGGCACTCGCTCCAAATGGAGAAGGCGAGCGACCATCGTCTGCACCTGAGACTTGTCCGCGCTGCCGTCTCCTGTCACAGCTGCCTTGATCACGGTAGGAACGTACTCGAACACATCAAGACCATGCTCGGCTGCAGCCAACAGCGCCACACCCGAAGCGCGTCCTACGGACATGGCGGTCTGCAGATTGCGATTGGTGAAGATAGTTTCGATCGCGACAGCGTCCGCTGAAATCTCCGACATCAGTTGATTCAACCCTCGATAGAGGTCGGCAAGCCGCTCTGCCATGGTCGAATCTTTGTCGGTGCGGATCACGCCAGCCCTGTGAGCGATTGGCGGATTCCCACTTTCGACCAGCCCATATCCCATTGCAGAAAGTCCTGGATCGATACCTAAAACGAACATGTGTTCTACGACGTTACCTCGCCAACCTGTCAATTCCGAGGCTTACCCGCTATCCCATTCGGCTCTGGGTGACGACAGCGTGGCGACATTGCGTAACCTTGTGGAATGCGGATCCCTTTTATGCCCGATCGACCTGCGCTGTCGGTGGAAGAGGAGGCCGAGTACGTCAACTTTCGCGTTCGCCAAATAGCACCTTTTGAGCGCCTGGCCGCAGTGGCCGGAGCCTCGTCAATTGTGGCCTTTATCTGGTGGGACGGGTTCATGTTTGATGTGCCGATATCCGAGACTTTGTATATCAGATTGACACTCGCGGGCCTACTTCTTCTGATGCTCGGACTGACGTTCACCAGGTTGGGAAAACTCCATCTTTGGACCCAGGCATTCGCCACAATCGTGGTCGTGGCCGGATTCTCTCTGGTTCTGGCCCAATTGCCTGGTGGGTTCACCGTGGGGCTCGCCGGTCTGGCCCTTTCCGTGGCCCTCCTGCCAATGCTCGCTACCACTCTGGGGCAGATTCTGGCTCTGATTGCAATGGCGATCGCCACCCCAAACCTGTTTCTCATCGCGATAGAGACCAGTCGTGCCACCTACGTCAACGTCAATCTGTGGATGCTCTTGGCAGGAGGGCTGGCGGCGGCTTTCTGGTTTCTGCTCGACACTGTGAATCGGCGGCTTTTCCTCAGCGAACGCCATCTCGCCGCTGAGAGGGAGCGAGCAGACGGGCTTCTCGCGAACATACTCCCCGCTTCGGTGGCAGAACAGCTGAAAACGTCTTCCTCCACGGTGGCTCGACAGTACGACACCGTCACCATCATGTTCGCCGACATCGTCGGCTTCACAGCCTTTGCCATGCACGTCGAGCCAACAGTGGTGGTCGATCTCCTCAATCAACTTTTCTCGACTTTCGACGATCTGGCGGAAGAACTGGGGCTGGAGAAGATCAAGACCTCAGGCGACGGGTACATGGTGGCTGGTGGTGTCCCCGAAGCCAGGGACGACCATGCTCGAGCCATCGCCGATATGGCATTCGCAATGGTCCGGGCAACCGAAGACTTTGCCAATGAGCATCAGATCGACTGGAAGATCAGGATCGGGATCAACAGCGGCCGGGTTGTCGCTGGAGTCATTGGAAAGCGGAAGTTCGCATACGACATCTGGGGCGACGCCGTGAACGTCGCGAGCCGGCTCGAATCGACATCGGTGGCCGGGGAGATCCAGGTCTCGGAGGTGACAGCCGAGATCTTGGGACCCGACTATTTGTTGGAACCCCGTGGGACGATCACCCTCAAGAACCGTGGCACAGCACGAACGTTTTTTCTGAAGGGCAAGCATGGCGATGAAGTGATGTCGATCGACCTCACCGATTCCGAACTCAGCCCGACCGCTGAATCTTCCGCAGATCCGTTGCAGGCGAATCGCTGACCTCACGGCTCAGGGCCCATCCCCAGAGACCCGTCACGAGCGCGGAAACCACAACCGCGAGATATATCCACGATGAGGGGCGCTCCCAACGCATGTCTTGGGAACCTCGAATCAGGGCAAGGAGCCAAAGTCCACCCGCCACCGCAAAGGTCACAGCAGCCGGGCGGGTTCTGGTGACGTCGTTCTCGCCAACAACCCAAATGCCGGCCAAACCAATCGAAATCAGCCAGGCAGACAAGGCACGCCCGACGAGAGTAGTCAACTCCCACGGCCAGACTGCGTCCATCGAGACGGGCATGACCAGGAGACCCAAGCCGGCGATGACCATCAGTCCACCAATGCCGGCGAGGACTCCCCTCAACGGATTGGGCAGTGGCCGAACCCGAGGCGGATCCTCACCACGCATCTTTCGCTGCAGGACGATGAGAACCAACAACGCCGGTGGGACGATGACATAGACCACTGTCCACAGCCACGCGGCGAGCCGGGCGGTAGTGATGTCAGATTCGAGATGCATGCGATCGAGGTGAGCGAAAGTGGCGAAGGTCATGACAGCCACGAAAACGAAGATTGTTATGGCAGCTGTCCGCGTGATTGCCCACGGTTGGCGGCGGAATGAAAGCACCGTCAGAACCACGCCGGCGGCGAAACCGGCCCCCATGAAGGTGGCCGACAACTGCGGCAGCAACGTCCAAGCAAAAAATCGATCGGTGTCGTTTGGAAAAACGTAAAGCTGAATGGCCCCGAGACTGGCAAGGACCGTGAATGGAACAACCAACCTGCCCATGGCAGTGCTGGTTTGACGGAACGCGGCATCGGTCAAGCTTCTCTCCTATCGATTAGCGACCGGCCTGGAGAGTAGTGGTCGCCGCCTCCACGAACCTGGTTGGTCATTGGTTCTCAGCCAGCAAGATCGCGGGGGAACCTTCCCTACATATGACAATGGCTGCACGCCGTCGAAGTTGCATCGGGCTCGAGATCCCATGGCCGGCCGCGACCGAGAGTCGCCGCGATCGCAACGCTGGAGTCGAGCGATTCACCAACACTGAGATCAATATCCTCTCTTGGATGAGCGAGCAGGACCGAGAGCATTGGGATCGCCGGTACGACGAGGGTGGAATGGCACCCCTCGAGATCATGGGACCGCAGGAGTTCGCCCGATCCGAGGCCCTATTCCCGAAAACGGGCCGCGCTCTCGAACTCGCCTGTGGCCGGGGCCTTGCCGGTGTCTGGCTGGCCGATCGTGGCCTCGATTATTTCGGAGTTGATGTTTCGCCTGTTGCCATCGCCTTGGCCCGTCGACTGGCTGGAGAGCTTTCACTTGCTGATCGATGTCACTTCTCGGTACACGATCTCGACACTGGACTACCAGAAGGTCCGCAGGTCGGTTTGTTGTTCTGCCACAAATTCCGGGACGCGCGACTCGATCGGCCGATCATTGAGCGATTGGCACCTGGTGGAGTCCTGGCGATCGCTGTTCTGAGTGAGGTCGGTGTCGGAGCCGGCCCATTTCGTGCCCGCCCCGGGGAATTGACCAGGGCGTTCGCTCAGTTGGAGATCATGGTCGCCGGCGAAGCAGACGGAATGGCGTGGTTAATGGGACAAAAACAGGGCTAGACGTGTCGCCGCCCTCGGCACGCGTCTGAACGTCCCGCTGATCTGGAGTTCTCTTTGTGGGTCGCTGCGCGGACTGGCGGGGTGTCGGGGCTCACCCCTTGGTTTGCTCACCGGGTGGCCCGATTGAGATTCTGGGTTTGCGGATGGTGGAACCAGCACAGGAAGAACTGCTCCTCGGCCTGGATATTGCGGGGGTGCGGAAGGCTGCTGACGACCGGGTCGGGACAGGGCCTCGGCACGGTCCAGAGTGATCGCACCAGTGGCCAACGCCTCACGCAACCAGGGCTTATCCGCGGTCCGCCGCATCGTGTGCACCAGGGTGCGGTAAGTCTCAGACCCGATATCAGCTTTCGCGGAAAGCCATTCGGACAAGTTCCGGGAACCATGCCAGGTAAATACCTGCGCCGAATTCGTGTTCATCAACCGAAGGCTCTGTCTCCCACCTCATAGCCCAAAATCTACAAACAGGGTGTGACAAGAAATGGCCGAAAACCGCAGCCGAATCACGAAATCTCAGAAATCACCGACGGCCGAGATGGCTATGGATGCTTGTTTCCATGTCTTGTCCACTGTCCTCCCCATCCACTACCTTCGGGCTCGATGAACTATGTGGCACTTCTCCGCGGGATCAACGTCGGTGGGAATCGCCGCATGAAGATGGACGAACTGAAATCCGTTTTCAGGACTATTGGTTGTGCCGACCCCGTAACGATTCTCCAGAGTGGCAACGTCACTTTCGCCAGTGACGATGGAGATATCCAGGCTCTCACCAAGGAGATCGAGAACGCAGTCGAGCTCGCGTTTGGCTTTGGTGTCGATGTCCTGATCCGGACCGGGAGGGAGATGGCCACATTGTTGGACAGTCACCCTTTCAGCGAGACACAACTCGAAGATCCTCGAATGGCTCACGTCATGTTCTTTAATGACTTTCCTGACCCGGACCGCTACAGCGACTTGAGGGCTTCCCACGAGGGACCAGAGGAAATTTCGCTCATCGGCCGCGAATTGTTCATCCACTATCCCGACGGGTCGGGGCGCTCGCGCCTCTCGGGTACAGCCATCGAAAAGGTCCTGGGGACGAGAGGCACGGCCCGGAATTGGAATACTGTCCTTAAGATCGCCGAGAAACTCGCTCCCGACAACTAGCCGATTACGGCTTCGACCTCGATCTCGACGTGCCACCGAGGATCGAGGAGGCCTCCTGCCACAACCATTGTGGCAGCCGGCCTGATCTCGGAGAAGATCTTGCCATGCTCCATTCCGACCGCCTCCTGATGGGCGGCATCAGTCAGGTACATCCTGGTACGCACAACATCGGAGAAACTCGCGCCGGCATCTTCGAGAGCGGCGCCGATGATCTCAAAGCAACGTGCTGCTTGAGCGCCTGGGTCAGGGTCGACGGTACCGTCGGCCCAGATCGGCGCTGTCCCAGCGACAAAGACCCGGTCATCCACACGTACGGCACGGCTGAATCCAACCGTGTTCTCGTAGGGTGAACCTGAGGAGATGAGAATGCGCTCGGCCATTAGACGTCCGAAAACACTCTCTCCATGATGTCGTCATCGATGTCGTAGTTGGAGAACACCGCTTGGACATCATCGAGATCATCGAGGGCATCGATCAGCCTGAGGATCTTCCGAGCATCACCTTCCTCAACTGGCACCGTTGACGCGGGGAGTTGGGTCACATCCGCCGACTCGATCTCCACTCCTCCGGACTCGAGAGCTGCCTTCACCGACGAAAGGTCAGACGGGCCGGTGATCACCTCCAAGACTCCGTCGCCCGCTTCGCGAATGTCCTCGGCACCTGCATCGAGAGCTACGAGCATCACATCTTCTTCGGACCCCTTGGCCAGGATCATCCCCTTTTGGCTGAAGAGGTAACCGACTGATCCGGGCTCTCCCAGGTTCCCGTTGTTGCGCGTGAAGGTGGACCTGACGTCTGAGGCTGCCCGATTCCGGTTGTCGGTGAGTATTTGGACATAGACGGCGACTCCTCCTGCGCCGTACCCCTCGTACCAGATCTCTTCGTATGCAGCTCCTTCGACCTCGCCGGTGCCGCGCTTTATCGCCCTCTCGATATTGTCGTTCGGCATCGACGCCGCTTTGGCTTTGGAGACCGCAAGACCGAGTGTCGGATTGAATTCGATGACCCCGCCGCCTTCTCGGGCGGCCACTTCGATCCCTTTGGCAAGCTTCCCAAAAAGCTTCCCCCGCGCCGCGTCCTGTCGCCCTTTGCGATGTTTGATGTTTGCCCATTTTGAATGGCCGGCCATTTCAGGAGTCCCGGATCATTTGCAAGAACATCTTGTGGATGCGCCCATCGCCAGTCAGTTCCGGGTGGAAAGACGAGGCCATTATCGAGTCCTGTCGAACCATGACCGGGTGTTCCTCTATCGATGCAAGCACCTCGACCTGGCTGCCAACCTTCTCGATCCACGGTGCCCGGATGAATACCGCATGGAAAGGATCATCGAGGCCGTCCACATCGAGGGAAGATTCGAATGACTCGTTCTGTCTCCCGAAGGCGTTTCGCCTCACCAGAACATCCAGCGCTCCGATCAATGGCTGGTCCCCTTCGGTCAGGGAAGCGGCGAGGAGGATCATCCCGGCGCAGGTTCCGTAAACCGGCATTCCTTCGCGGATCACTGAGCGAAGTTGGTCGATTAGCCCGAACCGAACTGCCATCTTTCCAATGGTTGTCGACTCCCCGCCGGGAATCACCAGACCGTCGATAGCTGCCAGTTCTTCGGGATGCTTCACCGAAACAGACTCCGCCCCCAGGTCGTCGAGGATTTGCCGATGCTCTCGCACATCTCCCTGAAGTGCCAGAACCCCGACCCGGCTCATTTCACCAGCCCCGGTCGGCGAGACGTTCCGCTTCGTCCAGAGTTCCGATTTCTATCCCACGCATTGCTGTGCCAAGCCCGCGTGACACCTTGGCGACCACGTCAGGTTCGTTCCAGAATGTGGTGGCCTCGACTATCGCGTGGGCATACCCTTTCGGATCGGAGCTTTTGAAGATTCCGGAGCCGACGAAAACGCCATCAACGCCAAGGCCCATCATCAGTGCGGCATCGGCAGGTGTCGCGATACCGCCTGCTGCAAAGTTCACGACCGGCAGTTTGCCCATCTCGGCAACCTCGCGTATCAGCTCATACGGCGCACCCAGGTCACGGGCAGCGCTCATAAGTTGTGACTGGTCCATTTGGGTTATGGCTCTGATCTGATCGGTCACGGTGCGCATGTGACGTACGGCTTCGACCACATTGCCCGTACCGGCTTCGCCTTTGGTACGAATCATGGCGGCACCTTCACCGATCCGCCGCAGTGCTTCCCCGAGATTGCGGGCGCCACAGACAAATGGCGTGGTAAACGCCCACTTGTCGACATGATGTTCCTCATCAGCGGGGGTGAGCACCTCAGACTCATCGATGTAGTCGATTCCGAGGCTCTGCAGAATCTGAGCTTCGGCAAAATGGCCAATCCGGCACTTCGCCATGACGGGAATTGAGACTGCAGCCTGGATTGCTTCGACCATCGACGGGTCCGACATCCGCGCCACTCCCCCATCTCGTCTGATGTCGGAAGGGACGCGCTCCAGCGCCATTACGGCCACGGCTCCGGCCTCTTCAGCGATCTTCGCCTCATCGGCGTTGACTACATCCATGATCACGCCGCCCTTGAGCATCTCGGCGAGACCACGCTTTACTCGATTGGTTCCTTGTTCCAAGTTCTACTCCTTACGTCTCATGGTACCGCGGAGCGCCCAATTACCGATCCGACATTGCAACGGCGTAGGCGTCTCGATACTCCTCGATTACGACACTCCAATCGAATCGCTTTACAGCCTCTCTACCGGCGAGCGAAAGCCGCTGTGCTTGGGCGCTGTCGGTCAAAACAGTGGATACGGCACCCGCAAGCGCAGCAACATCGCCCACCGGCACCAGAAGCCCATCTGATCTCAAAACAGAGCGGAATGCCTCGAGGTCGCTCGCTACAACTGCGCACCCGGCAGCCATTGCCTCAGCGAGTACGATTCCAAAACTCTCTCCGCCGGTGTTCGGGGCCACGAAGACCACGGTTGAGGCGAGCATCCGATGCTTCTCCCCACCAGTGACGCGCCCCAGATATTTGACCCCTCTCTGACTGGTCTCCCGGTCCGCACCCATCACCACCAACTCAGCCTTTGGATCGTTCTCAAGAATCCGGGGCCATGCCTCGAGGAGGATGTCGAGACCTTTGCGCGGCTCGTCCCGACCGAGAAAAGCCACTCGGTGAGGAACGCGACCCACCGGGACGTCGAATGACGCCACATCGACAGCATTGGGGATAACTCGGGGTGCTCCCCAATGCTGGGGAATGGAACGGAGTGCCGCTTCGCTCACCGCCGTCAAATGGGATTTGGTCAGCTTGCGGCCCACCCAGGGGGCATGGCGATAAACCCGGCCGACCCAACCGGGGGCGTCGGCGTGAAATGTGACGACCCGGGGCGACGAGACGGACAGTGCAGCCCAACCCACAAGGGGGACCAGTGGCTCGTGAATGTGGACTACATCGGCGCTTTCAAGAGCCTTCCGGACCTTTCGCCAAGAACCTGGTGCTAGGGATAGTGGGACCACGGACTGATTGGCCCTTATTGCCATCGGCCGGCCAACCGGAATCGTTGTTGCGTCGAAACCCGGACCGCCGTCGAAGGTAGCCTTGCCCGGACCTACGACAAACGCCTGATCACCCTCATCCCGAAGTCGCTCAGCCAGGTCGAGGCAAACCTGCTGCACACCTCCAGGAGCGCCGAGGTCATAGGGGCAAACAATCCCGACTCTCATGACTTCGCGGACAGGTCCGACGGCCAATTGGGCTGGACCAGATGCCACTGGCTGGGGGCGCGGCGTATCAGATCTTCGAATCTGTTCGCCAATGCCTGGGTCATGCGTTGCACTTTCTCGGAACGCGTTCCCTCATCGGGTACCGCTATCGGTTCCGTCACCACAACGTCGTAGCCTCCGTCGGTGAAGTAGGTCGCGCAGGGCAAGAGAGGCGCGCCGGTGCGCAAGGACATCGTTGCCGGACCCGGAGGCAGCGTGGTGATTTCGCCGAAGAACTCCACTTCGACTCCGCGCCCCTTTATGTCTCGATCAGAAAGGAGAGCAATCGCCTTGTTGCCCTCGAGTCCGGACTGCAATTTTCGCATCACCTCCGTGCCACCCGTAGCGAGAACAATCTCGATACCGAACTCACCACGCATCGCCGTCATCCAGTCTGTAATCCTGCCGTTGGAGAGATTCTCTGCAACCGCGACAATCGGGATCCCCCTGGATACCGCGACAGGGGCGGCCGCTTCCCAGTTCCCCATATGGGGCAGCGCCAGGACCGAGCCCAATCCGGCCTCATGTGCAGCAAGCAGGATCTCTAACCCGACCACGTTGGTCACTGCGAGCATCTCCGGGACTCGCCGGGCTCGTGCCCACAGCGCCTCGGCCCAGTAGCGCCCGTAGGAGATCATGACCTGCTTCCCGGCAGTGACGGCATTGGCTTCCGGACCCATGACCCTCGCCATATGTCGCTCCGCCATTCGACGGCGCCCATGAGCGAATCGGTGCCAGACTCTGCCACCGATCACGCCGAGCCCCCGCGCAACGCGGGCCGGCAAAAGCCCCACCAACCCGACTCCAAGCCGGACAATCAAATAGGCCAAATACTGCTTCACGGGAGGTGGCGATAGGTCGTCGCAAAGCGGTACCCGGCGGTGAACCACACGGATACCACAAAGACCCAAAGCATGGGCTCGACAAGACCCAGCAGCAACCCGCCATTGAAAAGGATCACGCGCTCGGCCCGCCCCATCAGCCCGCCACGACCGTCGAGATTCTGGGCCTCGGCACGTGCCCTGATGTATGGCACCAGCATGGCCCCGCCAATGGCGAGAATGATCAGGAGCAACGCCCGGGGCTCCCCGGCCATTGCGACGCCGAGTCCAGCAAAAACAGCGATCTCACCCAGTCGATCGAAAGCGGAATCAAGGAATGCACCGCGATCGGACTCCGTTCCAGTGACCCTCGCGATCGAGCCGTCGAGCCCGTCGAGAGCCGATCCGAGCAGAATTATCCCGGCACCGGTCTTCAGGAAGTCATTAGCGACAAATACCGCACCCAATACTGTCACGGCGAGACCGAATACGGTCATCATGGTTGGTGTTACACCGATCGCAGCGAGGCCTCGGCCCAGGGGAACCAGGAATCGTGTGATCCGGGGGCGAACCCTCATGTCGATCATTCGTGCTGGAAATTAGCAGGACTCCGCCACCCGACCCTCTTGTCACCCGCCATGACGGAGCAATTCAGACACGTCAGCGTTGTCTGCTGTTCGCTGAGCGATCAGGGAGGCAATCGCACTTACCGCCGCCGCAGCAATGATCAGAATGGCCACAACATCGAAATCCCAACTCCAGGCGGGCGGTGGTGGCGTCGCCGGAAGCGGGTCAAGGGCCTGATAGACAGACCCTGAGACCAGCATCGCAGTTACGATTCCGACCACCGCTGCGCTCACGGTCACGGTGCCAATTTCGATTAACCCTGCAACGAAATGCTCCCGCCTTGTCAGGCCCATTCTCAATGCGAGGGCGTAAGAAAGGTTTCTAGCCCGCTGCCGGGTGTCCGAATACAGAAAGATCGCTGCGATAACGATGACACCACTCAGCGCCGCGTAAAGCTCGAGGAAGTCGAAAGTCCAGATGATCGCCTGGAACTTCGTCAGATCGAGCGCCTCGTCAATAGTTGTCGTGAAGGCGAACCCGACATCGGCGCCACTCAATGCCCTCTCGACTTCCTCTCCAGTTCTGTCCTTGACCCACAGGTACTTCAGGGTGCCGTCCGGAGTGTTTGGTGGCTCGTCGAGGCCTGATATATACCGGTCGTAGGCCCGGGCACCTACAACTACCAGGGGACGGCTACCCCGCGACCCCGGGAAACTCCGTGCCGTCGCCACGACGTCGATCGGGATTTCGACTCTCCCGAGGTCCACAATCCCGGATTCGCCGGGGAGGGTTCCATTGGCAACAACCGCCGATAATTGCTCTCCCCCACCTGCCAGCACCTCCAACAATCCCGGAAGGGAGAGATCGGCGAAGGAGTCATGCCAAAACGCCCCGGCTTCGAATGTGGCATCGTCGACCACAAGCAGATCGATCTCGGTCCTGTCGAACTCGACCCGCTCCGCTCGCCTGACATATGTCGATAACCCCGTCAGCTCTTCCGGCAACTGCTCGAAATCAAACACGGGAACTCGGACATCCGAACCGATGAAGACCTGGCCCTTGGCGGTGATGGCCTGTTCGGTTGATCTGGTCAGAGTTGTGGAATACAGCAGAGTTGCTACCGGTATCAACGCCCCGACTACGAGCAGGAGAACGTGGCTCGGCTTGCTCAATAGTCTCCTTACCGCAAGGAATGAACTGTGGCCTTTAAGACGTCTCTTGAGGAATTTCGCCAAGCCGAGGACCGATTCGGCCAGCAGCAACGCAACACCAACAAATACCAGCAGCGGATAGAGGACCACGAGGGGATCAACCGATCCAACCAGGTCACCATCATCGAAGGTCACAGCTTGATCGCCAAGACCCCGCCGGACCGCAAAAGCGAGTACGGCAAAGCCCACGAGCAGCACGGGGCGCCAGTACCCCGAACGCTGTGTGCGCGATGTGGGCTCAAGCAACCGCCTGGCCCGGATTGCGGCCACAAGCGCGACCAGGAGCGCCGAAATCGCGAGTCCGAGAATCACGAGCAGCCAGCCCTCCTCACGCGCTGATTGCTCAATAGCGCGATCAGGCCCCACCCACGAGGCAACGGGTGATGAAACCAGGGTGCCGACAGCCAAACCGACCACTGTGGGTATGAACATTTCCAAGCCGGCCTTGAAGCCCAGAGCCAAAGGTCCAACTCCAAACGCTGACAGTGCCCGAAGCTCGTCGGCGCGGCGGTCCACCCAGTACACGGCGGCACCGGCAACCAGGCCAAACGCGAGCACGACCACGGTCAGTGCCAGGGGCCGGATAGACGTTGCCAGCGCATCATGGATAGCCCCAGCCCGATCGCGAATGCTGCCCAAATCACTGCGAATTGTGGACTCGGGGTCGTTTACCACCGACTGACCGATCGCTGCGAATGAATCAAGAACATCGCCAGCCTCGTCGAGAGTCAGGTCGGATGTCTCCACGGGGAGCTCCCAAAACTCATCTCTGATGAGAAACAGCCCAACGTCGATTCCATCGACGACGTTTCCCTGGAATAGGTCGAGGTCGACGAGTCCAACCGGTGTCGACCGATCACCAGTTGGCGTGAACCCAATCCATTCGTCAATTCCGCACCAATAGTCCTGAGTCCGCAACTTCGTCATGTCTTCGGTAATGCCCGTGACCGTGGTCGAGCTCGTCACCACCAGGTCTGGAGTGTCCCCGGGGACGGCGGGGACCTGGTCGGGGTCGTCGAACACCACCACAAACTCGTAGTCGAGTTGGTCACCCACCTCGACTCCATACAGCTCGGAAGCGAACTCATCGATCCAAACGCCGCCCCCCTTTCCACCGGCGACCAGTGGGGCCTTGTCCCGGAACCCACTCCGGTGCATGAATAGCAGCGGGAAAGCATTTTCAGCTTCACCGTTCACGGCCACTGTCAGCGACCGACTGACGACTGTGGCGCGAGGGTCCAAGAACCGCTCTCGATCGCCAATGGCATCTCTCAGCTTCTCGCGGTTCCCCTCGCTGACACCGTAAAACCGGGACCCGCCGGATCCAAAGGACACGGGCCTCATCGAACCGGCGGTTCGGGAATCACACAACCCTCCAATCTCGAGCCGGAGGGCGGCGGAAGCTGCGGCTGAAAGAAAAAGGGGAGACAGCGCTATGACCATGCCCAGTACCAGCGCACTGACCACCACGGCCGCCAGAGCGACCCGATGTTTTCGCAGAAGCAGCGGAGCACGAGAGAAAGGAGGAGTTGTCAGCAAGTCATCGTCCCGAGAAGACTTTCGAGTCGAAGACCACGCGTTTTCGGTTTATCGATCTGCTGGTCCAGGAACGCACCTCTGCCGCCAAGGTTAGGATCGGCTGATCTGAAAACGAGGAGGTTCAGTGCAACCTGACAAGGTTCGCAACGTTGCTTTGGTCGGACACGGCGGATCCGGCAAGACCACGCTGGCCGAAGCACTTTTATACGTGGGGGGCGCAACCAACCGTCTCGGGTCCGTGGAACAAGGCAACACAACGTTTGACTACGAGCCAGAAGAAATCGAGCGCAACATCTCGCTTGGTTTAGCCGTTGCCACCGTTGATTGGGCCGGACACCGGATAAACATCATCGACACGCCGGGCGCCAGCGATTTCGCCGGCGACGCCAGAGCTGCGATCCGGGCCGCCGACATCGCCTTGTTCGTCGTTTCAGGTGTCGATGGAGTTGAAGTCCAGACCGAGCAACTCTGGAATGTTGCCGGTGAGGAAGGAATCCCCCGAGCAGTCATCGTGTCCAAACTCGATCGTGACCGTGCCTCGTTTCAGCGCACTCTCGACCAGTTACGTGAGAGCTTTGGAAAGGCTGTTGCGCCCATCCAGGTCCCGATCGGCAGCGAATCGAGTTTGAAGGGTCTGGTCCGCGTCGCCTCTGAGCGCGCCTATGAATACACCAATGGTGCAAAGACGGGCTCCGAAATCGAGCTGCCCGATGACGTGGCCGACCTCGTTCACTCAGCCCACACCAGCCTCGTCGAGTCGGTGGTGGAGACTGACGACGCCTTGATGGAGGCGTATTTCGAAGGCACCGAGCCCACCCGCCAACAAATCGTCGACACGGTCCACAAGGGAATTCTCGACGGGACAATGGACCCCGTACTCGTAACGTCCGCCGAGAAGCTCATTGGAATCGACCTGGTCCTCGAATTTCTCGTCGATTACGCCCCGAACCCTCTCGAGCGATCTCTGCCCGAATTGAGCGAAGGTGAAGGATTCGAGGCATCCATCGATGGCCCCGTCCTGGCCTATATCTTCAAAACCGTGTCGGACCCTTTCGTCGGCCGAATCTCCCTCTTTCGGATCTACTCGGGGGCCGTCAAGGCCGACCAGAACCTGGAACTGGTCGGTCACGGGCCCGTCCGGCTTCACAATTTGTTCAAGCTTCAAGGCAAGGAGCACGAAGAGGTAACCGAGCTGCCCACAGGTGGGATCGGGGCCGTTGCCAAGATCGAGGAGTCGCGGGCCGGAGATACCTTGCGATCGGCAGGGCTCAACGTGACGATCAAACCGGTCATTTACCCGCGGCCTGTAGCCGAAGTGGCGATCAACCCACACACCCATCAGGACGAAGAAAAGCTATCGACAGCACTGCACCGCATTGAAGAAGAAGACCCAACGGTTAGGGTCTATCGCCGGGCAGAGACCGGAGAGACCATTCTGGCCGGGCTCGGAGATTCCCATCTCGATGTGACACTGCAGCGAATCCTCCGCAAATATGGAGTCGAGATCGACGCCTCCCTCCCCACAATTGCATACCGGGAGACCATCACAACAACTGCTCAGGCTGAGGGAAAACACAAGAAGCAATCTGGTGGACGGGGCCAATACGGGGTCGCCTCGGTGCGTTTTGCCCCTCTTCCCCGTGGCGGTGGGTACGAATTCGTTGATTCGGTCAAAGGTGGATCGATACCGCGTCAGTTCATTCCTGCGGTCGACAAAGGCGTGCAAGAGGCTTTGCAACGCGGGATCGTCGCCGGTTACCCGGTTGTGGATGTGTCGGCCGAGGTTTTTGATGGGAAATACCATCCTGTCGACTCTGACGAAATGTCATTCCGCATGGCGGGGATACACGCTCTGAGAACCGCCTCGCCATCGCTGCGACCAGCCCTTCTGGAACCGATCATGAAGATCAAGGTGAATGTGCCGGCGGATCACATCGGCGATGTCATGGGCGATATCAACTCAAAACGGGGCCGGGTGCTGGGTATGGAAGGGGAAGGCACGCTTCGCACTGTCGAAGCGGAAGTGCCGATGGCTGAGATTCAGCAATACGCTGCTGAGCTGCGCTCATTAACGTCAGGACGGGGTAGTTTTGAGGTCGAGTTCGATCACTACGCCGAAATGCCTCACAACGAAGCGGAAAAAGTGATCTCGGCCACCAAAGGCAGCCACGAATAGGCTCCTCGAAAGGAAACAGATGTCAGACGCAGTACTCCGGTACGAAGACCAAGAGCTGAGTCTTCCGGTCCATGAGCCATCGGTGGGTGGTCCGGGGATAAACATCAGTCGGCTTCGCTCTGACCTGGGGCTGGTCACTCTCGATCGCGGCTTCGCCAACACAGCAGAGGGCGAGTCGTCGATCACTTACATCGACGGTGAAAAGGGCATTCTGCGCTATCGCGGGTATCCGATAGACCAGCTGGCCGAAAGCGCCTCATTTCTCGAAGTGGCATACCTGTTGCAATACGGCGAGCTGCCGACGCAGAACGAGCTCGACGATTACATCGGTGACATCACACGGCACACACTGCTCCGTGAAGACGTAAAACACCTCTTCGAAGCGTTTCCACACAACGCCCATCCCATGCAAATCCTGGCGTCTGCGACTTCGGCGTTGGCGACCTACTACCCCGACGCCCTCGACCCGCTCGATGAAGAGGCTGTTGACATAAGCGCCCGCCGTTTGATTGCCAAGACCCCGACGATGATTGCGTGGTCCTACAAGTATTCGGCCCATCAGCCCTATGTCTACCCCGACAACAATCTGGACTATTCCACGAATTTCCTCAAGATGATGTTTTCTGTGCCCGCCGAGGAGTACATCCCGGAACCACTGGTCACCAAGGCCTTGAACATGCTGCTGATTCTGCATGCAGACCACGGTCAGAACTGCTCCTCTTCGGCGGTCCGGCTCGTCGGCTCGGGCCACGCCAACATCTTCAGCTCTATCAGCGCCGGGATCCACGCTCTTTCGGGCCCTCTCCACGGTGGCGCCAACCAGGCTGTCTTGGAGATGCTCGACATGATTGTCAACGAGGGCGGCGACACCTCTACATTCGTAAATCGCGCCAAAGACAAAAAGGACCCGTTCCGACTCATGGGATTCGGCCACCGGATCTACAAAAACTTTGACCCAAGAGCCCAAATCATCAAGAAGGCAGCGGAGGACGTCTTGGAATCGCTCGGCGTCGACGATCCCTTGCTGGACGTCGCCATGGAGCTCGAAAGTGTCGCCCTCAACGACGATTACTTCATCGAGCGCAAGCTCTATCCCAACGTCGACTTCTATTCCGGGCTCATCTATCGGGCCATTGGGTTCCCGACCAACATGTTTACGGTCTTGTTCGCTCTGGGACGGCTGCCGGGGTGGCTCGCCCAGTGGAGAGAGTTGGCCAGCGACCCGGCCACCAAGATCTTCCGACCCCGCCAGCTCTACGTTGGCCCGGCCATCAGGGACCTAGTTCCGATCGACCAGCGCTGACGGTCAAACGCCGGGGACGGCCTCGATGTAGACATCTTCGACGACATCACCCGAAATCGCATCGACCACCACCAAGGCACGCCGGTCGGGCGGTTCGGTTCCCGAGTAGAGGATCACCGCCCAACGCGGCCTGCTCCGGATACCCTTGAATGTGACAGCTGCCGACGCGTGCCCCACGGGGAAATCGACCGCTTGACCGGCCACGCCGAGAGCCTCGTGTTCGTCGACGTTGAGGGGCCATGCCGATGCGAATTGCCAGATTGCCAGTGCAAGGAATCCCAGCGCCGGCATCCAACCACCATCGAATGAGATTGCAGCTACTACTCCCCCGGCCAACAACACCCATCCTGCCGCCCGTCTCCGCATCGGAGAGGGGAAAAGGAATGGAGTGAGAACGTTGGAATCCAGTTCCTCTTCGATGGCGACCGACCGCGCCAGGTCGCGCTCTATGTGTATCCCGCTGCGATCGATCTTCGGCTCTTGAGGGTCGGTCAAATCGCAGGCTCTTTTGCAAGTTCGGTCAGCGCTGTAATGGCATCGGCGACCGGCACACCCCTCGAGTCGTTCTCGTCGCCATAGAGTCGGAGCCCGACTGTGCCCTCTTCGACGTCATTGTCGCCAACGACGATGACGGCTGGGTGCTTTTGAGTGATCGACTTGCGAATCTTGTCTCCGACAGTGTCGCCGGATTCGTCGACTTCGACACGGAGCCCGGCATCAGCCAGCTTCACCATGATTTCCCTGGCGTAATCGGCATGCCGATCTGCAACAGGGACGATGGTCACTTGAACCGGTGCCAGCCATGCAGGGAGCGCTCCGGCGTAGTGCTCCACCAGAACCGCCATGAATCTCTCCAGGGAACCTGCCTTGGCACAGTGGATCATGTACGGCCGTTCCGGCTTGTTTTCGGCGGTGGTGTATTCCAGTTCGAACCTTTCGGGCAGGGTGAAGTCGATCTGAATGGTCGACAGCTGCCAACGCCTGCCGATGGCGTCACGGGCGTGAACATCGATCTTGGGACCGTAGAAGGCCCCTTCGCCTTCGGCCACCTGATATGGGATCCCCGAATCCTTCAGGACCTTTTCTAACGCAACCTCAGCGGCCTCCCATCGCTCCTGGGGCCCTTCTGGCGCTTTTGCAGGTTTCGTGCTGAGGTCGGCCTCGATATCTTCGAATCCGAAGTCGCGGTGCCAGGTGAGAACGAAATCGAGGTGCATCTTCAGCTCATCATCGAGCTGTTCGGGTGTGCAAAAGGTGTGTGAGTCGTCCTGGGTGAATCCCCGGGCCCGAAGCAGCCCGTGCACCGCTCCGGAGAGCTCGTAGCGATAACAGGCTCCAAGCTCGGAAAGCCGGATCGGGAGATCGCGGTACGAATGGCCGGAATCCTTATAGATGAGGATGTGGAACGGGCAGTTCATCGGTTTGACCCGGTACTCCTGGTTGTTGTCCATCACCAGGCCCGGATACATGTTCTCGGCGTAGTAGCCCAGGTGACCCGATGTGTGCCACAGGTCGGATTTGGCGAGGTGAGGGCTGAACACGTAGTCGAACCCGTACTTATTGTGCATCGCCCGGCTGCGATCCTCGACGAGCTTGCGGAACATCCCGCCTTTGGGATGCCAAACCGCAAGCCCCGAGCCCAGCTCCTCAGGAAAACTGAAGAGATCGAGCTCGGCACCCAAGCGCCGATGGTCCCGCTTTTCGGCCTCTTCCTGGCGGACCAGATAGTCATCCAACTCTTTTTGGGATGGCCACGCAGTTCCATAGATCCTCTGGAGCTGGTCATTCGCCTGGTCGCCACGCCAGTACGCCCCCGAGGTGCGAGTCAGCTTGACCGCCGGGATTCTCCCGGTAGAGGGCATGTGAGGTCCTCGGCAGAGGTCGACAAAGCCGTTATTGCGATACAGAGTCACCTCACCGGCGTTGGCCACCTCAGACGGCTCCACGTTTTCGATGATCTCGCGTTTGTACGGATGAGCCGCGAAGACCTGCAATGCTTCGGATGCTGAGACTGATCTGCGCTCGAACGGTTGGTCCGCCGCAATTATCTCCATCATTCTGCCCTCGACACGCTCCAGGTCTGCCGGGGTAAACGGTGACTCCACACCGAAGTCGTAATAGAACCCATCTTCGATGGCAGGGCCAATGGCGAATGTGGAACTCGGAAAGATATCGAGCACCGCTTGGGCCAGGACGTGGGCCGCGGAGTGTCGTAATACGTCGAGACCCTCCGGATCGTTGAGGGTCAGCACCGAGAACGTGCCGGATTCGCCAATCGGGCTCGATAGATCGCGAAGCTCGTTGTTGATCTTCACTGCCACGGCCGCCTTGGCGAGACGGGGGCCGATGGCCGCAGCAACATCCAACCCGGTGGCCTCATCTGGGTGCTGGACGACTGTGCCGTCTGGGTATTTAAGGTCTATGGGCAACTGATTTACTCGCTAGCCTGTGGGTTCGGCAGGTTAACTAGTCCAGGTTTCAATAGTCCGATCATTTCCATGATCAGGGGGTTTAACACAATGGATGCGAAGGATCTCGTTCAACAGAACCATCCAAGCGACACGGTTCGAGAGCTTTCGGCCGGCGCCAACCGTGTCTTCCGGGTCTCGAGGTCGGACGGTAGCTCAGTCATCGTGAAGGTATACCCGGTCTCCTCGCGGGAACGGCGCGAGCGCCGCGCATTGGAGTCGCTGTCCGGAGTGGCGGGAGTCCCGGCGATCATCGGCACCGGCCTGGAAGGTGAGATGGCGTGGATAACCATGACCGACGGCGGGCAGTGGAGTCTCGGCTCCCTCCCCAAGAATCTCACAGCTGTCGAGGCTGCCGGAGCCGTGCTGAGAGGCGTCCATACGGCCGCTGCTGAGATCACCAACCTTGCAACAAGCATCGATGAGGCGTATGTCAAGTCCCACTACCACTCAACCATCAGCCGCCTCGGTAGGTTCCGGCGACGTTTCGAGCTCGACCAAAAGGTGCTCGATGCTGCGTTGGAGATGACGCCGCCACACGCCTCGGAGGCCGTCATCGCCCACACGCGGCCAACCCCGGGCAAGTTTGCGATCAATCCGAAGAATGAAGTAACTCTGGTCGATTGGGAATGGGCCACACTTGCGCCACCCGAATGGGATTTGACCCTTGCCGTATGGAGATTCGCCGCACTCCTCGGTGAAGACGCCGCAGCGGCCTTCCGCAGTGGTTACGGGGCCGACCTCGCCGAGAGTAGTTACCGTCCCTGGGTGGCCTACCACTCGGCGACGATGATGCTCGATGCTGCCGAGATTCGCGAGGGCCGGCTTGGCGACCTGTCGTATCTCGTCGATGACCTCACCGAGGCTGTGCTCGGCACCTAAACCGCAAGCGAATCCCGCCGAAATCCGCGAAACTCGGCGCTACCTGCCTTACGCTCCTGCCTGCAAGAGCAAGGAGGACGGACTGTGCTTGAAGCGCTAGTTGCAGCAACAGCCACAACGGGCCTGTTTGCCCTGGCGATAGGCGTCCGGGGCCAGCAACGCTACGAAATCAATCCCAATCTGGTCGTGAACCTTCACGATCAACGAGAACAAGACCTCCCATGCCCGTGGTGTTACGGGCCAACCGACGAAGGGGACCGCAAGTGCTCGGGCTGCGGACGGTCGTTCGGCTGACCTAAAGGTTCAGCAATATTCGGGAGTCGACTCGGTCGACTTTGAAGCCGACGCTTTCGTAGAGCCGTATGGCGGCAGTGTTGGCGGACTCGGAGTAAACGATGACCTCCGTGCATTTCCTCTCCGTCGTAAGGTAGCGGACGCCCCTCTCCACCAGGGCTTTACCGACACCCTGGCCGGCCAGGTCGGCAGAAACCGATACCAGATAAATCTCGCCAACTGAATCGGGATGCACTTTGGTCCAACACAGGCCCGCGACTGTGGACTCCGTCAGCCACACAAATACTCCGGATGGGTCATACCATTCCTGGGACTTTCGCTGACTGATATCGCTCATCGTCCAATCGCCGTTTTCGGGATGTCCAGCAAACGCTTCCTGGAGCAGATCCAGGATTCCGTCGAAATCAGAAGGTGTCGCCGTTTCCACTCCGGGGCGATCTCCGACGGGGGCAACACCGCGATAGGCCATGCGAACGATCGAACGAACAGTGATCGAGTCAGGGCCGGCGAGGGTTCCACCGCGGTCGATTATCTCGAGATGCTTGAAGCCCCTATCGCGTGCCTCGGCCAAAAGCTCATCTCGAGAGCTTTCCCAGAGGCGGATTCGGGACGCGCTACCCACCGACGCGAGCTCTACGAGCCCCACATCACTCAGCTTTGTCGGTACCAGCGTCAGAATCGCCGATGCGGGCTCGCCAACCGCGATTATCCACGCTCCCCCGTCCTCGATTTCCATCAGGGTGTGCTCGCTCAGAAGTGGATCGCTAGCCGTCTTCGTCCAGCTTCGGACGAGGCCTGCTATCCCGGTTTCGTCGGCCACGCCGGACACAGCATCAGAAGACATGGCACAACGGTAATGAAAGCGCGAAGTTTCGCCCTATTGTGTAGGGAGTGACAAAGGTAGGCCTTGTCCTGGGTGGTGGAGGTGTCACCGGAGCTGCGTATGAGATCGCGACTCTTATGGCGATTGAGTTGGCCACTGGCTGGGATTCGAATTCATCCGAAGTAGTAATTGGCACATCGTCTGGTGCATTCGTGACGGCGATGGTCCGAAGTGATGCGCTCAACCTCGATTCCCTTGTTTGGCCAGGGGATGACCGGGAAGATGTGGCACTGAGAATCCGCAATCACCTTTACCAAAAAGGTCGCAATAGCGGTGTCAGCAAGTGGGTGCGGCATGGCCTCGCTCCAGGAATCCGCCGGCCCGGATTGACTATGTTCCTCGGCTCTCCAGCGCCCTATCACGCTGGTGGCCTGGCCGAGTGGGTCGCCCGCCAGATCGGTGACCACGCGGCGACGTCATGGCCGGATAAGCCGACTGCCGTTGTGGCTTACGACCTCGAAGCGAAGAATCGTGTCGTCTTTGGCACAAACGCAGCGCCGGAGGTGGCTTTGGCAGATGCTGTGAGCGCCTCGTCTGCGATCCCATTGCTGTTTCGCCCCTATGAGATCGACGGGAGGTTTTACGTCGACGGGGGTATTGCCTCGGGGACCCACGCTGATTTGATCCTGGGTCACTCCGAGCCCCTGGATCTCGTTCTGGTCATCGCACCAATGGCAGCCGACGAGCAGCGCAAACGCGCGTTTTTTCACGAAAAGATGTTTGACCGGGTCGGTCGCCGAACGCTCGACGATGAACTCAATGCGATCAGATCCGCATGGCCGCACACCGACGTCATCACCCTTACGCCGGCCCCGTCTGTCCAGAACTCGATGCGACCGAATCCGATGGATACGAGACGGGCGGTCCCCACTTTCATGCGCACCTTGATCTCAATGAAGCGAAAGCTGGCGCAATCCGATGTGTGGTCGGTGCTCTCTCATCACCTCGAGGCTCCGAAGACGGTGAAGAAGACCGGGTAGCGAACCTCTAGATCTCGCGCGGTCGGGCCAGGCTCGCCACAATCACGACAAAGAGCGCACCGACAACCGCAGCCACAACGGACTGCAGAACCTGATTCGTAGGGGCGCCCAGTGCCGAGCCGTCGACACCATCGGGCCACGGCCACAAGATTCTCAGCGATCCGGCCATGAGACCGATGAGGGCCGCCAGAACCAGGTCGTGAGCCCGCGACAGTGCCCGATCGAGGAGCTGGGAAAACAGGGCCAATCCAACGAAGGCTCCCAATGCAAACACGGCTACGGGAAGGACATCACGATCATTGACCGCCGCGAGCACGATGTCGTACATACCAATGAGCACCAGGATCAAGGATCCCGATATGCCGGGCAGGATCATCGCACAAATGGCGAGTGCTCCTGATCCAAAGAAGACCAACAACGATGGATCCTTCGATGCCTCATCAGACCCGAAGCCCAAGAAGACAAAAAACAAGGCGCCCACCACGAGAGCGATTAACACATGACTGCCGCGGCGGGCTTTGAACAATTCCGCGGCTATCACAACAGATCCGACCACCAGCCCGAAGAAGGCCGCCGCAAGGATTATCGGCCGTTCCTCCAACTGCACTTCGATGAAGTGGGCCAAGGTCAGAATCGCTGTCATGATCCCCGCAAGAAGGGTCAGCAGAAACGCCCAGTTGACAGCGTTTAGATTTGAGCGGACTTCGGAGAAGTCGCCCCGTAGCAGCGCCCCAATCGCCGAACTGCCCGACCTGATGCTGGAGATGAGGCGTTCGTAAAAGCCGAGTACCAGAGCAATGGTGCCACCCGAGACTCCGGGGACCACGTCAGCCGAGCCCATCAGAAATCCCGATGCGAATACCCTTATTGCGTCTTTGAACATCGGCGCCGGATGGTAAGCAACCTGATGCCGATACCAGGGGATCGCAAACCTGCGGGGGTCGACAACATCGTGGTCGACCCCCAATTTTCTAGCACTCGCCGGAGCGAAAGCTCTTCAAGTGAAATACCTAATTGTTGGCGCTGCAGCTTCCCTTAATCACCGCTCCCGGAGACAGGTCATGCACGAAATAGGTCCCGTCGTAGCCGAACAAGCTGGTCGCGCAACCCTTGGTGATGACAGTGCCGTTGCTATTGGCGCTGATATAGAAGCCAGCCGCGTAAGAGGGCCCATTCGGTGCCGCCGTCGGTAGTACCGATCCCCAGCCGGCATTCAGGTCGTTAGCTTTTGAGTTCACGAACCTGACATTGTCGCTGTCGTTGAGGACGGCAAACCCGACAGCCGGTCCGGACATCGAGCTAAGGCCGGATGCAGTGGCCCGATTGACGACCACGTCCTCTGAACCTGAGAACGTATATGCCCGCACAAATGCACCTCCATACCCAGGAAGCGGATCAGCGGGATGGGACTGGCCTTCCGAGTAGTCGCCACAGATGCCGTCACCTGGCAACCCGAGATTCTCGAGGCCGATGACACCCGTGTTGGTCAGACGCACATTCTTGGCCGCGTCGATCTTGAAGCCGATCGTTCCCTTGTTGACGTGAAACATCGAGTCACCGTTGCAGAAGTAGGTGGTACCGATCGAGGCGAGAGTCTCCGAACCGGAGACACCCTCCACCCAGTTGACCACCGACGTCGGCATATTCAACCTGGTGACGTCGAGTACGCCGGTGCCAAGGTCACCGTTCAACTTCGCCTTGGCGACAAACGCTTGTGCGTTGGCCACAACATTGCCCAAGTACCGGGCCGTGGCATCGTCGAGGCTGGAGATCGTCACCGGCGCCCCGGTGACTGGGTGCAAATTGCGCACCTGGAACACGGCACCAACGGGGTCGATGATTGCCGTACCGCCCGCCGCCGTTCCATTGGAGTCAATGGCAGGAATCTCGTTGATGAACGAGTCTTGATCAACGACTTTGACGTTCTTCATGACGATGTTCTGTGATGCGACCTTCGTTACGCCATCGGGCACAAACGGGAAGCCGTTGACTGCCACTCCGATGTTGTTGAGCAGGAACGAATACGAGTTGCCATCGATCAACCCATGTTTGTTGTGGAACAGCGCATACTCATCCGGGTGTGTCGCCGGGTCGATGTAGCCCTTCTTCGCCACGATCACATCGTGGTGGACATTGTTGATCGATGTCTGGAGGGCCGACTGGATATCGGTAGCGGACAAAATTTCACCATCGACGGTGAGGGTCGTAGCCGACGAGGTCCGCACCAGGTCGTCGATGTACGCCTTGATGAACATCGCCGACGAGAAGGTGCCGACCACCGGAACGTTTCTACGGTTCCTGGCAACCGAATTCTGGATCAGCAACCCGTCGACGCCATTTAGCGCAACCGCACCGACCTCGTAGCCGTTGAAGTTGACGTTCTTGACAGTCACATTCACGTTGGCATTTCCATGTATTCCGTGATGTGAGCTACGGCCGAGTGTCCCGTTCTTGATGGTCACATTTGTTGCCGCGTCCAATTCGGACCCGAAGCTCGCCGGTCCCTGGGCCGGGAGAAAAGGCTGGTCTGCCAATTCGATGATTGCGAAGAAGCGCTGCAGCAAGGCGTGCTCGGCGCTCTGTTCGAGGGTGTGACCGTTGAGATCGAGTGTCACTCCATCAGTTTGGATTGCGATGGCAGCGAAGAACCCGACTCCGTATCCTGCGGGGTCGTACCGGGCATCGAGTGGGCCACCGGGGCTGAAAGCACTACCGGGGCCAAATTGGAACTGAGTGAACAGCGGCATCCCGGAGTGATACGCATCCACAGGATTTGCCAGCCCCAGAGCTGCCGCCAATTCGGCAGGGATAACACCTGTGGCAACTGCTTTGCTCAGTGTCGCCGGTGAGTTCGGATTGAAGCTGATGTCTTCTTTCAACTTGTAAGTGCCGGGCTGGTCGATGATGTAAGTCCCATATGTGAAATCACTCTGAGTCAGCCAGACGACGTCTTCGCGCGTGGCACTGGCCTCGGGACCTGGAATCACAATCAGACTGAACATGACGGCGAGAGCGACAAGAAGAATCGAAGTTTTTCGCCTTTGACCGTCACCGAAAACGGGCGAATAGCCCACGGAATTACCCCACATGAATTGCCTCCTCTGCCGCCGAAGCAGTGCCTCCCATTTACTGACGAGCACTCGCAGTGAACAGCGTCAGGTATCAGACACTAATCTTCACAAATCGCCAAATGCAGTGAAAAAGAGACTTTTCTTGAAATAGGACCTACGTTTTATGTGTCGGGTTGTGGAGATTACGCCGATCTAAGCTTCAATCCGGCGACGTGTGGGCGTCACTCTAAGTGGCGATATCAGGTTGCTCCAGAGCGACGTTGGCGCCCGACACCAAAGCCACAACCGTGTCACCGGCCTCCGGCTTGACGACTCCCGTTTGAATAGCGGCGATGGTGACCGAAGCGGCGGGTTCTACCCAGAGTCTGACGTGATCCCAAAACCAGCGCTGTCCGACGAGGATCGATTCCTCTGAGACCAGGACCGAATCGTGGATCCATTGGTTGGCCAACCATGGGTGTTCGCCGATCATCTCGGCTCCCAGGGAGGAGGAGGCAACGCCAAAGACACCGGCTTTCACCGGTTGCCCCGACGCTCTGGCTTCGTGGAGGGACGGACACCCTTCGGGTTCAACACCGAACACCTCGGCATCGCCCCGGAACCAATTTGCCACACCACCAATGAGCCCGCCGCCACCTACGGGGACCAGAACCTTGGTCACTTCCAGAACCTGTTCGGCGATTTCTCTCCCGACGGTTCCTTGCCCGGCGACAACGTCGGGATGGTCATAGGCGTGAGCGAGAAACAATCCTGACTTCTCGGCGAATTCCTCGCTGGCCAACCGGGCGTCGTCGTAATAGCCGGGGATAATGTGAACGTCGGCTCCATATTGGGCAATAGCCCCTGTCTTCTCTTTCGGCGAAGTCTCGGGCACAAAGATGGTTGCAGGAACCCCTAACCGGGACGCGGCGTAGGCAACTGCTTTGCCGAAGTTGCCTCCTGACGCCGCCACCACTCCTCTATCAACATCGTTATTGAGAAGCAGGTTGAATGCACCCCGGACTTTGAACGAGCCAGTTGGCTGCAGGTGGTCAAGCTTGAGAACCAGATCCCAAACGTCTGAGATGATCGGCCCGAGCGCGACAACGGGCGTTCGGCGGATGTACTTCGCCACTCGCTCAGCAGCCCGCTCGATGTCTTCTCTCGTGGTTACAACTGCCATCAACCACAGGTTAAGAGAGAACGACGTGGCGTTTCAGTAACGTGCCCTCGTGACCTTTGACAGCTCAACGCTGCGCGGCCCGTTTGCGAGTCAATCCGGATTCGAAAGAGCCACCGACCTGGACCGAGCCGATCCGCTTGCTGACAGACGCTCCAATTTTGTTTTCACTGGCGACAACCTGATCTATCTGGATGGCAACTCGCTCGGCCGAATGCCGCTAGGGGCAGCCGATATCGCTCGTTCGGTGCTCGAGGAACAGTGGGGTGATCGACTGATACGCAGTTGGAACGAGGGTTGGTGGGATGCACAAGACCGTATCGGCGAGCTGTTAGCCCCACTGCTCGGTGCGAGAGCGGGCGAAGTGATCATTTCCGATGCGACGTCAGTCAACCTCTTCAAGCTCGCGAGTGCCGCCGTTGCGGCTCGTCCGGGGCGATCGAAGATCATCACAGATGACCTGAACTTCCCAACCGATATCTATGTCCTGCACGGGGTAGCCAGACTTCACGGCGGTGTGGAAGTCGTCGTTGTCGAGTCAGATGGAATCGATGGTCCGGTAGATGCACTCATCGATGCGTTAGACGAGGACACTGCTGTCGTTTCGCTTTCACATACGGTATTCAAGTCGGGATACACCTATGACCTCGGTGCGATAAATCACGCAGCCCATGCGGTAGGCGCATTAGTTCTGTGGGATTCTTCCCATTCGGTCGGATCTGTGCCAATCGACTTCACGGCTTCGAGTACCGACCTCGCCGTCGGATGCACATACAAGTATCTCAATGGCGGACCTGGCAGTCCTGCCTTCCTCTACGTCCGAAGCGAGTTGCAGGCGGAGTTGGAGAATCCGATACAGGCTTGGTGGGCACATAGTCGTCCGTTTGCGTTCGATCTCGATTTTGAACCGGCCGAAGGGATCCGACGTTTCCATACTGGAACGATGCCGATCATGTCGCTCCTGGTTGCTGAGGCGGGTATTCGCGGAGTAGTTGAAGCTGGTATCGGTGCGATCCGGACCAAGTCGGAGCTCTTGACGGAGTTCCTCGTCGATCAGTGGGAGACCCACCTGGCATCGTTGGGTTTCGAGATGGCGTCACCGCGGGGTCCAGACCGTCGTGGATCTCACATCGCATTGACTCATCCAGACGCATGGCCCATTACCCGCGCCATGATCGATGTCGCCGATGTGATCCCTGACTTTCGATCACCGGATACCATTCGCTTCGGCTTGTCCCCGCTTTATACGAGCTTCCTCGACGTGCACACCGCGGTGCAGCGGGTGAAGATGATCATCGAGCGTGGTCTACATCGGAACCTCACGTCTCTGGACGCCACGGTTACATAGCCCGGTATCACAGACCACATATTGGCTTGACCCCAGCATCCGGCAGGCGTCAAAGTCCCATCAGATAAATCATGAACCGCGAAGACAAAAGACAACTCGCCGCAGATCTGCTCGACGGTTATCCCAGCGGCCCTTCAGCCCCGAAGCGGGCGACGGCCATTGCTCTGGCAAAGGCTGAACAGGCCCGGGCCATCATCTTGGTAGAAGGAGTCAGCGACCAGAGAGCGGTCGAAACTCTGGCAATCCGACGTGGTCGAAACCTCGAGATCGAACGTGTCGTGGTGCTGCCGGCGGGGGGTGTTCATGCAATGGGCCGTTTACTTGCTCGATTTGGGCCGTCCGAGAAAAATCTGAAACTCGCCGGTCTCTGCGATGCCGCCGAAGAGCCCAGCCTTTGGGCGGATCTGACCTTGTCCGGCGTTGGTTCTCCCGACTCGAGGGACGGGTTGGAGCGACTGGGGTTCTTTGTTTGCGTCGACGACCTCGAAGATGAGCTGATCAGGGCTGCGGGCGCCGATCGAGTACTCGCCCTGTTCGAGTCGCAGGGAGATCACGCATCTTTTAGGACCCTTCAAAACCAACCGGCCTGGAGAGGGCGGCCAATCGAGTCCCAACTCCGCCGCTATCTCGGCAGCGGGGCCCGTCGTAAGCTCCGCTACGCCGGTCTGCTGGTCGGTTCGATCGAACTCGTTGCTATCCCTCGTCCGCTGGATGCGGCGTTGGGCGCCGTCTAGCTGATCCCTACGTCGAGTGATGGTGCTTGAGCCACCTGGTTAGCGTTCTGGTCATGGAATGGGTAAAGGATCCCCGGGTTGACGACTACATCAATGCGCTACCCGAGTGGCAACAAACGATCTGCCATGAGGTCCGCGCCCTGGTGCACTCCGTCGATGCTGAGGTGGAGGAGACCATCAAGCGACGGGTGCAGCCCTATTTCGTCCTCCAAGGCAATATTTGCGCGTTGCTGGCCGCCAAGAACCACGTCAACATCTTCCTCTACGACGGAGCCATCGTGCCCGACCCGGAAAGGATCATCACCGGTGGCCACGACAACAAGACGGCTCGAACCGTTGCCGTCCGCGAGGGTGAGAAGTTCAATGCGCCGGCCCTCGAAGCGATGTTTCGTCAGATCGTCGCCAACAACAGGGCCGGCGGATGGCGCAAACTCAAACAGGGTTGATAGACAGCTGTTCAGCGGAGCGACCGGTTGGGTTGGTGGTCTGGCCCGGCCCGCTCAGCTCTTTTTGGCGGCTGCGTCGAGGAGTCGGGCCAGTTCAGCTGGTTTGCTCACCATCGGCCAGTGACCGGAATCGATATCCACGAAAGCGACTTTCTTGGCACGGCTCAACTCCGGCACATCGCCGGCGTCGATCCACGTTTTCGCTTGGTCCGGTCCGTACTCAGGGCACACCAGGAGAACAGGCATGTCGAATCGTCTGTCGTCGCCCAGTTTCACGGATCCTTTGGCGACACCCTCAGCGACGGG
>JBGSYD010000029.1:0-76705 GCA_041751055.1 Acidimicrobiia bacterium
GCCGAGATACGACCCGGTGTCACCGAGCGGCAGGTTCTTGGCCAGGCACATCGACTCTGTCGCGAGTTCGGATGTCTCGACGGGATAGCGCAGATGAGCAGGACACCATTCCGTGCCTACACCTTCGGGACCGAAGGCGTCTTAGAACCCTACGACATCATCGCCATCGACCTGGAGTGGGGCGGTCCGTCCGGCTATTGGGCCGAGGTTCGCCGGGTGTACAGTTTTCGGGATCCGACGAAAAAGGAGCAGTTGTTCTGGCAATCGCGAGTGGAAACCTTTGAAGCGTGCGTTGCGGCGATGACGCCCGGTGCCGACTCCTCAGACATCCTCGCGGCAAGAGATGCCGTCTATCGAGAGTACGGGCAGAGCGCCGAAGGTCTACTCGCCTATACCGCTCACGGGATCGGTATCGACTCTCTCGAACCACCATGGGTACCGGGCAAAGATCGGACCCTCGAAGAAAACATGGTCATCAACCTCCACCCGGCGATCCGCTTCGACGACCCTGACGAAGCGAAGGCTCTTGGGGGCATCGTGATCTCGGACAACGTCCTGGTGTCAAATGACGGTCCTCGTCGACTCACCGATCAAGAAGACAGATGGATCGTGCTCGACTCTGGAGGGGCTTATGTCTCCTGACCCCGAGCATGCTGCTCAGACGGACGTCGATTGCTGATGGCGTCCCCGGTTATAGTCGTCGTCGGGCTTGGAGTTCGAGGGCGACACTGGAAGACCGCGATCGACGATGACCCTCGTGCCCGCCTGGGCGGAGTGGTCGAAGTAATGGAGGACCGGATTCCTGGCGGTATTCGCGCGTTCGACTCGATCCACGAAGCAGTTTCATCAGACCCCGACGGGATCATCGTCGCCACCCCACCCGAGTCTCACCTTGAAATCGTCGAGGTCGCGCTCGCCCGGGGGATTCCGGTTCTCTGTGAGAAGCCCCTGAGCACCTCATTCGAGGCCGCCCAACGGATGACACAACTAGCCGATCGGGCAGGAGTCCCTCTGCTTGTCGGGATGAACTTCCGATTCGTGAAGGCCTCGCTTGGCTGGCGGAGCCTCGTGTCGTCCCGCGAATTCGGGAACCCGATATTCAGCGAGTTCACATACATCAGGAATCGCGATGGCCGGAGGCCAGACCTCAACGATTACCCGTTGACTATGGGCCAACCGATGCTGACCGACCAATCGATCCACCACCTCGACCTGATGCGGTACGTCTACGGGCGGGAGGTAGTCGCGGTCTCTGCTCATACGTGGAACCCGCATACCAGTGTCTATGCCGACGATTCCTGCGTTGCGGCCGTGCTCGAGTTCGAAGACGACTTGACTGCCAGCTACCTCGGTACCTGGACTTCGGGCACCAACCGATTCGAGTTTCGGTGGCGCACCGACTTCGAGGAGGGAGTGGTGATTCAGGGGGAGCAATTCGGGCACTTGCTTGGTGCGCAACGGGATCCTGAACTGGCTTTCGCCTCAGCTCTGCATGACATCGAGGTTGAGGAGCCACGAGTGCTCGGCTTTGGACCATCCGAGCCGTTCATCGATGACACTGCTGCCCTGCTCGACCACTTCATTCGTGTTATCGAGAAGCAAGAAATCCCCGGTCCGACGGCGGCCGATCACCTGCTCACCCTCAACCTGGTCGACTCGATCAGGTTGGCCAGCACCGAAGGAAGAGTGGTCAACGTCGCCGAGAGGGCAGCGACCCTCGGGTTGGAAGTCTCGTCCTCTAGCTGACGAGTCGCATCGTCATCGCGCGGTCCAACCGCCGTCGATTGGAATGGCCGCACCGGTCAGGAATTCGGCCTCATCGCCCAACAAGAACTCAACGAGCGCAGCAACTTCTTCAGGACGGCCGATCCTGCCCAGGGGGATCCGCTCGTCCGTCAAGTATTCGAGGTTGTCGGGGCCGCTCGAGGCGCGGAACATTGGGGTGTCGATAGGCCCGGGACATACGGTGTTAACCCGGATGCCATCCGTTGCGTGGTCGAGGGCCATGGACCGTCCCAGTGCAATAAGCCCTCCTTTGGACGCGCCATATGCCGGGCTGCCTTTGGCTCCAACGAGCCCCAGCTGCGACGAAATGTGAACGACGGCCCCGCCGCCGGCCGCTTTGAGAAGAGGAACCGCTGATCTCGACACGAGGAATGCTCCGGTCAGATTGACCTCGATCGTCTCGCGCCATTGCGAGGGTGTTGTTCGGGTCACATCGCCCGGCTCGCCCCCGATCCCTGCCGCGTTGACAAGGCCGGTAATGGCCAAGTCAGTCTCGCCTATGCGGGAGAAGACCTGTTCCACCTCGGCCTCATCGGTGACGTCACACCGGATACCCGTGTAGCGATCTCCGAAATCGTCAGTTCCAATTCGAAGCCCGGTCTCGTCGACGTCGAGACCGAAAACACTCCAACCATGGGTCACCAGCCTCCGTGCGATCTCGAGCCCGAGCCCGGAGCCGGCTCCAGTGACGACGGCGGCAGTCATGACAGGCCCCTGGCGTGGGGGACCAACCCTGAGGATCGCGTCGACATGGCCATCAGGCCTCTGTTGGATCGGGGAATCGGCCCATCGGGTGATCGGACCATCTGCCCCCGAACGAGCGTGTAGACAGGAGCACCCTGGACTTCCCAGCCTTCGTAGGGTGAGTGGTCGGCTTTGGTCGCCAGCGTTTCAGGGCTTATCCGCCAGCGGCTATTCGGATCCCACACAGTCAGGTCTGCATCGGCTCCGACCCCGATTTCTCCTTTGGCGGGATAGATTCCGAGAAGACGTGCCGGGTTCGTCGCAGTCACTCTGACGAACTGGGCAAGATTCAGTCTCCCCTTCGTAACGCCCTCCGAGAAGAGCAGGGGAAGCATCGTGTCGAGTTCTGCGATGCCCGGCAAAGCACTCCGGATGTCCTGTCCCGAAGTGAGCTTCTGGGCCCGGTTCCAGGGGGCGTGGTCACTTGCCAGGGCGTCAATGTCCCCGGAACGAAGCCCTTCCCACATCGCGACCCGATCGGTCTGCTTCCGTGGAGGAGGGTTGCCTATGAACAAGGCTCCGTCGTCTCGTGCGAAAACATCATCGGTGAAATGGAGATAGAGGGGCCTGGTTTCGACATGAACCTCGACTCCTCGGCGACGAGCACTGGTGCAGATTTCGAGCGCCCGTTCCGAGGAGAGATGGACGACATGTATTGGTCCGCCCGACTCCTCAGCCAAGTCGATCGCAAGTTTGACCGCCGATAACTCGGCCTCGACGGGTCGTGAGTCCCCGTAATACTTCCATCCCAGGTTTCCGGCGAGTGCCAACCCGTCCAAATGGTTCGCGATGATCTCGGGATCCTCGCAATGAACTAGCACCAGGATGTTGTGCTTGGCAGCTTCCGCCATCGCCTGTCGGTACTCCGACAGCTGCGGGCTGAAATTCGGGAAAACGATGAATACTTTCATTGTGCCGAAGCCGGAGACGCCAAGCCGAGCGATGTCCCGGATCGCCAGGGCCGAAGGCTCATTGAGCACCGGGTGCAAGACGAAATCGACAATGCTCGCGTTCTCCGCCGATTCCTTGTCGCGCTCCAAGGCAGCCAGCAGGCCTTCACCGGGATGTTGATGGGTCATATTGCCGATCGTCGTGACACCACCGTTGGCGGCTGCGAGCGAACCCGACTCGAAATCGTCGGGTCGACGGGGGAGGTCAGCTGTTGGCATCGGTGTTAAGTGAACGTGCATGTCGATTCCCCCGGGGGTCACCACGTACCCAGTGGCATCGATTTCCTCCTTGCCTGATGGTGCCCCGCCGAGCTGCGCTATACGTCCATCCACAGTGGCCACGTCGGCGACCTCCTGGAAGCCCTCGGTGACGACCAGACCACCCCTCAGCACCAAATCGAACTTCGCAGGGTCCAGCGTGGCTTCGGCGATCACGATCCGGCAACCACCACGAGGGTCAGGCCCGCAAGGGCAAGCGCCAGACCGAACCACTGGGTTCGTCCGAGTCTTTCCTTGAAGAGTAAGTAGCCGCCGCCGACGGCAATTATCCGACCGCTCTGAGATAGGAGGCCAATGAGCCACGCATCTTCAATCGCCAAGCCTTCGGCAAACATGATGAACGCCAGTGCATCCAGGATTCCTATCACAATCAAAAGCAGCCACGTCCTTAGGCCCAGCCGTGTGTCGCTTTGATGTCCGGTGCGTACGTGCCACCGTTTCAGCTTCTGTGCTTCGGGGTCATCCCCGAATTTTCGGACAAAAAAGGTGAGTGCCACCAGCACGTAGAACACAGTGAACGTTCGCTGAGCGATTGCCGTTTGGACTGGTCCGATCTCACGAGCTGGGATCCGAAGCCCGGCGTTCGAAACGGCACCTGTGACAACCCCAAGAAGGGCAAAGAGCGGTCCCCAGCCGATTAGGCGCCTCTCCCCGGTCTCATCGACCTCCACAGAGAGAAGAACAACTCCGAGGCCGGCAAGTGGGATGCCCAACCATTGGATCAAATCTGGGCGCTCCCCGAGGAAAGCGAAGGCGAAGACCACGGTCATGACCCCCGTCGTTGACCCGATCGGGCTGACCACGGCCACGGGACCCAACTTCAGAGCATGGTTGCTGGCAAAGTATGAAGCGCCTGCGGCGAACCCAAGGATCGACATGAACGGCCAAAGACCGCCGGCATCAAGAGGAAAGTGAACGCCTGTGGCGAAGGCGTAGGCGATCATCACTCCGTAGGCGATGATGAGGCTGCTTGCTGTGGTTCGCCACACTCCCCACCGACGGGCCGCGATAGCGACCAGGATCGTGTTGGTTCCGAGGAGTACTGCAGCGATGACTCCGAACGCTGCGCCGGTCACTCCAGGTGGAAGATGTCAGATAGGCAGCGCTGCACTGTGCGGGATCGGCGGAGGTTCGATTTGGATTCACTCATCAATAGCCACGGCCTTAGCTCCGCCGATCGCCGCAGCACCGGCTACCCGGATGACGTCGTCCATTGCGACCTTTGGCATCCAGCGGACTAGACGACGTGATAGGCGGTCCACGACGAGAAATGTGAGCAGGGCAAGAACGGCGATGAGAACAGCGATGATCACCATCCTCCCCGTGTTGGTAAAGAAGACGGCCACGGCTAGCAAATTGCCGAGACCCGAAGTCAATCCTATGTACTCGGCACCAACGGTCAGGGACCAACTAAGGCCGGCCGCGAGTAGGAGAGCGGTTCGTAGCTCGACCATGGCTGCCGGCACGACCACACTTGCGTACGTGCGGGCCGGACTTGCTCCCAACATCCGTGCGTTCTCGATGTATAGGTCAGGTACGTTTCGAACAGAGTTGATGGTGGCTACGACGAGGAGAACCCAGATGCCAAATCCGATGAATACTGTGGAACCCCGAAGATTCGCTCCGAGCCAGAATTGAAAGAGTGGGATCGCGGCGAGTAGGGGCAACATGCGAAGAAAGTTGAGGGGCGTCCACGCCACCCTTCGCAGCCAGGGCCAGTACGCGACGGCAAGTCCGGTCCCGACCCCCAAGACTATGCCCGATGTAAGCCCGAATATCAGGCGGTAGAGCGTGTTCATCGTGTGATAGCCAAGGGCGAGAACCGCGCCCCAATAGGTGATGTCGCCCCCTTTTGACGGATTCGGCGCCCAGAAGTCAAATGGCCAATTGTTGGCGAGGGATTTGAAAGCGTCGGTGAACACGTATTCCAAAGGCGGAACCAATGGCGACGTCGACAGCTGGCTCTCGGGAGTTATGTGGCCAAGAATCTCCCACGTAACTATCAAGACCACCCACACAGCGACGCTTACGGGATGAGCTGCGACATACCTGCGGAAGCGCTTCAAATCAGGCTCCGTCGGCTGTTGGATCGAGAAGTGTCACGTTCCCATCGGACCCCAAATGGTCGACAATGGTCTTCGTCATCTCAACCGACGGACGGCTGGCGCGTACCTCCTCGTCGCGCGGACGGGGCAAGGAGTTAGAAAGATCCTCGACAATGCGCCCGTCCCTCACCAGGAGGACGCGATCAGCGAGAATTAGCGCTTCTTCGATGTCATGGGTAACAAAGAAGACCGTCTTATTGGTCTCGCCCCAAAGTGTCAGCAGCAAGTCATGCAACGAACGGCGAGTGAAGTAGTCCAACGAGCCGAAGGGCTCATCCATCAACCAGACTTCTGAGTCCATGGCCAAGACCGCAGCCAGGGCAACCCGTTTGCGCATGCCACCCGACAACTCACGAGGCCACGAATCCGCAAAGTCGATCAGCTGCACCTCTTCGAGCCATCTCGTAGACGTCAGATTGCGCTCTTCCTTAGCCACCCCCTGAGCTCGCAAGCCAAACTCGACGTTGTCTCGAACCCGCATCCAAGGAAAGACTGCATCCTGTTGAAACACCATGGAGCGATCCGGGCCGGGCCCATCGATCGATCGATCTCCGACTCGTACATCTCCAGCCGTGGTGGCCTGAAGGCCCGCCAAGCATCGAAGAAGAGTTGATTTTCCATGTCCGGAACGACCGACGATTGCGACAAACTGGCCAGCCGGGACCTCGAAGGAGACTCCATCCAACGCTCGCACCGTCCGCCCCGACTCGTGTTCGAATACGCATTCGACGTCGTGAAACGAGACCGCTGAACCGGTGTCGCGCTCTGTCATAACTCGGACCCCTCTTCTATGTAGTTGGCAATCTTCATCCGAGACCTCCAGGTCACAAGCCGAGCCGACGTCCAGATTCAACCCAGCGGGTCAGGTACTTCCCAACTAGGACCACCACTGCATCGAAGATGATCGCGACAGCACCAATTAGGACGACGACCGCCACCATCGCATCCAGTCGGAAGGCTGAAGCAAAAAACTTGATCAGGAAACCCGCGCCCTGCTGGGCGCCCAGGAGTTCCGCAATAGCGGCGAGACCCCATGCGCCGGCCAGAGCGATTCGGAATCCACCTAGGAATTCGGGTATGGACGCAGGTAAGTAGATCCACCTGAAGATCGATCGCGGGGACCCTCCGAGGGTCATGGCCGATTCAACAAAACGAGCACCCACATTCTGAGCTGCGCGCCTGCTGAATACGTACATCAAGAGGAAGGTATAGAAAGCCACGATCCCGATCTGGGCCGCCGGCTGAATCCCGAACCAAATCAAAAAGAAGGGTGCGGCCACGAAGATGGGCGCCGAACCAAGGGCGGCAGTAATGGGCCCCACCACTTCGTTGATCGCCGGAACTCGGAGACTGTTCAACCCGAGAGTGGCACCAACGATGGTCCCCAACCCCACTCCGAATACGACCGACCGGGTCGTGACCGCGAGATGGCCGAGGTATCCGGTTCCGCTTGACATCCCTCGGGATTCGAGATATGGACTGGAAAGCAGGTTCGCCTGAATATGACGCCACACGTCTATCGGACCCGGCAGGACGCCGCTCCTAGCCGAGATCAACTCCCACAAGCCGAGCGCACCCGCAATGCCAAACGCTCCGATTGCGACCGTCACTACCCAACGCCGCGACCGCGCCAGGCGCGCTCGGCTCAACGCGGTTTTGGACACCTCCGGCGGTAGTGCAGAGTCGCTCTTGCCCGTTTGATCGATCTGTGTCATGTGGTGCCTAGGTGCTCGCTCAGTTGGGTGGCGGGAGTAATCCCGCCACCCAACTAGCAGCCTACTTAGGCTCCGAGAGCGGCTTCGAGGAACCGAACGGCATCCACGAAGTTGTAGTTGTCGTATAGGACCTGTGCCTGATCTACCACGTCCTGCTGGCTCGAGCTCAGGGTCATCCCTTCGGCCTCAGCAAACATGCCGTCAGCTTCTACCTGCAGAGCCGCCAACTCGCGGTAAAGGTCTTCGGCAAGTAGGAACTCATCAAGGTCATACGCCTCCAGCGGACCTGCCAATGTCCCGTTTTCGATCAAGGCCCCGATTTGTGTCGCAAGGGAACCCCTGACATAGAACGGTGCGTTCTCGTCATCCCAGAGTTGTGGACCTTGCGTCTCCCACGGGAACGGAGGATCGAGCGACTCCCAAATCACGCCGATGTCCTCACCCGTAAGGGTTTGACCCTGCGTGGCGTTGATCTGGTTGGCCTGGATCGTCCAACCTTCTAGCTGGGTTGCCGGATCTTGCAGGCTGGCAAGAGCCCGGAAACCGACTGAGATGAACCTCAGAGCCGTATCGCGGTTGTTCTCCACCCAATCCCTCTGAGCGATGAACCCGGAACTACCGACCAAGGTCGTCATCCGAGCTGCCTGCTCAGAGCCGACGTCGCTCAGTGTTTGCACCGTGTTGATGATTGGCTCCCAACCTTCGTTGAGCATCTGCACAACCACGGGAGCTGCGTAGGGAATGGCGAATTCAATCCGACCCTCTTGAGCGGAGACCGCCATGATGTTTTGGTCCTCGAGGAACTGCAGGTTCAGCGAATCGGGATACGAAAGCCCGGCGTAGCTCATGAAGACGTCAGGGTATGGCGGTTGCACTTGCCCGTGAGGTGGCGTGTAGACCTCAGCACCGTCGAGTTGAGCAACGGCAGCGACGAGCGCATCATGAAGTTCCATTCCTTCAGCCATGAAGTCTTCGGTTGTCTTCGCGTCGCTATCGGGCGCTTTCAAGATCGCATAACCCGTGTAGATGTCGTTGAACCAGATGGGCGGGATGTCTTGGGCGAAGGTATCCAGAGTCTGCAGGTACGCCTGCACGAAGAACCCAGCCACATCGAAGTCACCGCGCTGCATCGCAGGCACGATCTGATCGAACAAGGTGTACAGATGTCCACCCTCAGGATCCAGGGAGATCCCGGCTTCCGCTAACCAGCCTTTTTCGATCGCGATCTGCATCACGTTGTTGTCAGCACAGCACGGATAGAAAGAGAAACGCACCGTAGACTCCGGAATCTCCGGTGCTACTACCTCGACACCGCCGCCTCCGGTCGTTGCTGTTCCCGTGGTGGTTGTTGTTTCCCCTCCGGTGGTCCCGGTGGTCGTCGTGGACGTCGCGTCGTCGCCACAAGCTGCTGCGACCAGAGCCATCAGAGCGAAGATTGCCACCCATCGCGACATCGGGCGCACCCGTCGTCTGTCCCGATCGGACTTAAAGCTCATCCTGTTCCTCCTAGTTGCTGGACCTCGCTTCAGCGCTGCCCTAGTGGATGATTGTGGTCGACAGCCAGGGTAGTTGTCAACTGCCGACAGGTGCGCCGAAGAACGGTCAATTTCTCTCGCTTGCGGCGTATTTGTATGAGCCCCCGCTGTTCCTGGCTTCGCCCGCCAGTGTTTCCGCGTTGGCAAAAAAGCGGCTCAGCATGGCGTTGACTTGATCGGGCACTTCCATAAGGGCCTTATGTCCTGCTCCCACCGTCTGGCCGGTTAGCAGTTGTGGTAAGAAGCTGCGCAGTAGGTCGTAGTCAAGGTCGGGCTGGCCGTGATCCAGGTAGAGGATCGGAACCGACACTTCTTTCAGTGCCTGCTCAGGGTCCCAATCACCTATGGCTTCCCAGGTCCCGACTATTGCATGGCGCGGCATCGCATCAATCGCCTTCATCGAAGCGGCTCGCCTTTCCTGGTCATCAGTCGAGGATGAAGCGACATCCAAAAACCCTTTCAGGACACTGAGGTAATTGGGACCGTGAATACCGTCCCCGTAAGGACCGGTGTGGCGATCGTGCCAACCGGGGATGATTGATGGCGAGTCAAGGGTGGCCACAGCCTTGACCAGGTCGGGATAGCGAGATGCCAACTCGACGGCGATCACTCCTCCCATGCTGTGACCCACTACGAACGCCGCGGAGACATCGAGCGAGCGACACAAGTCCGCGACGTCGTCGGCGAACTGGCTGATCGAGTATCCGTCGGCGGGTTTAGGTGAATCGCCGTGGCCGCGGAGGTCGAGAGCGATGACCCGGTTGTTCGGACTGAAATGGGCAACCTGTTCTGAGTAGTTCCCGCGCGTCCCGAACGCGCCGTGGATGAGCACGAACGTCTCAGAACCCTCCCCAGTCGCGTCATATGCCAATTCGATACTCATCAGATCTTTCTGCTCCTTTCGTTACGTCTTGCCAACGATTTCTTCAACACATCGAGCGACAAACCGGACCTCCTCCTCATCTATCTGTGGAAATATCGGTAGCGCTACCGCTCGATTGGTGATCTGTTCACATACCGGGAACGCGACGCGACTACCAACCTCTTGCTGGAACGCCGGCTGTTTGTACAACGGTGGGTTGTAGTAGAGGCGTGTGGCGACCCCTTTGAGAGCGAGGGCGTGGCGCAGGTGGTCCCGTTGTTCGGCGAGGATTGTGTACGCGTAATAAGAGGACACGTTCCCCGGAGCGATGACGGGGGTGATGACGTCGGTGCCCGCCAGCAGCTCGTCGTACAGCGCCGCAGCCTCTCGCCTGGCGGCTAGCCGATCATCCAGAGTCGCCAGTTTCACTCGAAGCACCGCGGCTTGGATGCCGTCTAGCCGCGAGTTGAATCCATGCTCTACGACCCGCCATTCGGCCCCACCTGTCAAGTTCGAAGGATCGAGATCTGTGCCCGGTCCATGTCCATAGTTGCGCAAAACCCTGGCTCGTTCGGCCAGCTGCTCGTTGTCGGTGACAATTACCCCTCCATCCCCGAACCCTCCGAGGATCTTGGACGGTGCAACGCTGAAGCAGGCAATCTCGCCGAAAGTTCCGACGCGCCGTCCCTGATGCGCTGCTCCGAGGGCCAAGGCGGCATCTTCGACGACAATTAGGTCACCCTCAGACGCGATCTGGCGCAACACCGACATGTCCGCTGGTTGTCCGAAAAGGTGCACGGGAAGTAGCACTCTCGTGCGATCGGTCAGCGCGGCAAGAACACCATTCGGATCCAGGTTGAAAGTGTGTGTGTCGACATCTGCAAAGACCACCCGGGCCCCTGCCTGCACGATGGCTGCAGCTGTTGGGTTGTCGGTATTCGGAGCAGTTATGACCTCATCACCGGGCTCGAGATCACAAAGCATCAGGGCAATACGCAGTGCATCTGACCCGGAGCCCACGCCAACCGCGTATCGCACTCCGACGTAGTCTGCGAACTCCTGCTCGAATGCTTCGAGCTCGGATTCCAGTGTGTAGCGACCGCTGAGTAGCACGGATTGAATCGCCTCATCAATGGCGAAGCGCATTGAGACATACTCCTCGCCAAGCCTCGTCATGGGCACATGCACAGTCAGTTGCCGCCTTACGTATCGTCGAAGGAGACAATCGATCGGATTGACTCCCCAGATCTCATCATTTCGAATCCATGTTCGATTTCGGAAAGCTCGATCCTATGGCTGACCATCTTTTCAAGGCCCAACCGACCCTGCAGCAGGAGCTGGCTGAAGACCTGCAAATCGTGCTGCGGCAATGAGTCGCCGCCATGGGTGACCAGGAGTGAATTCGTATTCGAGAGAAAACCCGACGGACCGCCTAGTTGAATGTTCACCTGCTCTGTGGCCGGCGGAACACCGATGATGGTGGCCGTGCCGCCGTAGGCCAACATCTGCAAACACTGCTCGACGCACCGGCCCGACCCGACCGCCTCGAATGCAAAGTCCACTCCTTTACCGTCTGTTATCTCGCGGACTGCTAGCACTGGATCCTCAGTGCTTGCGTTGACTGTGTGCGTCGCCCCGAGCATCTGAGCCCATTCGAGCTTCTTGTCGACAACATCGACAGCGATCACCTGGCCTGCGCCGGTCAATATCGAACCCTGGATGGCCGACAGTCCGATACCCCCGCAGCCAACAACTGCCACCGAGGCGCCAGGAAACACTTGCGCCGTGTTTGTCACAGCCCCGACGCCTGTCATGACCGCACAGCCGAATACGCCGGCGACGTCCAACGGCACCAGGGGATCCATCTTCACCGCAGCCCGAGCGTCCACCACAACCTGGTCGGCGAAGAGGCCAATGCCGAGTGCCGGGCTGACTTTGCTCCCGTCAGACAATCGGGTTATTTGGGCCGGGCTTGCCGCCGATGCCCGACACCTCCTTGGGTCACCCCGACTGCACATGGAGCAAACTCCGCATGGGACCCTGCAGGCGATTGCAACGTGGTCGTCGGGGTTGAGGTCACTGTCGCCAGGTCCGGTTGCCGTGACGATGCCTGAGCCTTCGTGCCCCAGGAGCATGGGAAAGGGAAAGCCCCAGCCATCCGAACTGTCACGAATGTGGAGATCTGTGTGACACAGGCCGGCGGCCGCCATCTTGACCGCAATCTGGCCCGGACCGGGGCCTTCAAACTCAACGTCCTCGATTACCACGGCCCCCGGCGAGACCAACAATGCCGCGGTTGCCTGGATCATCTCCAAACACTCAAGTAGGAAGATGACCCGCCCAAAGATTGGCCACAGGTCGCACCGCTCCCGGTGCATTTCGAAGGACTGCCTTCCCTGATTTTTACGCCGGCCAGGTCGGCTGCTAGTTCAGCCAGGATGCCCAACAAATCTCGTGGCATCAGCCAAGAGCCATAACTTCGTCCACGATCTGTTGCGTCGTCTTGAGTCCTATGAATCCACCATCGTTCATTCGGTCCAGCGCATCGTCATGGGCCTCAGGTGTTGACGCAGAACAACCATCCGTGATGAGTGTCACGGCATAGCCTCGATCGGCAGCGTCTCGACTCGAAAGTTCGACACAACCATCGGTGACGATTCCGGTAATCACCAAGTGCTTGATCCCCATACGCTGAAGGACCTTGTCGACGCCGGTTGAATTGAAGACGCTCGATGTTGTCTTGGAGAACACGACTTCATCGCCCACCGGAGCGACCTCTGGCAAGAAATCATCATCTTGGTCGTCACGCGGGAGCGGCTCAACGTCTGTCGACGGCATAAACGCCGTCCCAGCATCCCGCCCATCTTTGGTCCGGTATGCGACACGGACATGCATCACTTCCTCGCCGGCGTTCCGAAACGCATCCTGGATCGATCTGATTTTGGGGAGGATCCCCTCGATGCCTTCCCATCTCTGGTCAAGAAGCTCGGGGCGTCCATCGGCGTCGGCCACACGACCAACCCAACCTTTGGGGTGGGCGTCGAGATATTGAAGGTCGATAGTGACTAATGCGATCTCACCGGAGACCAAGGCCACTGCTTCCCTTTTCGGGAAGAAATCGTAGAACGGGTCGTGCACGGGGAACTCCTTCTGTTAACTGCAGACAATAGACATGGTGATCTTGGGTAGCAATCGCCTTGCGACCTACTCGACTGCTTCGTCTTCGATAGCACCTTCAATTGTGTATAGAACGGGTGCCGGGGGAAGCGCTGAGCGCTTCGCGGCCCGACCTGATGCTCCGACCAATGCACTGACACTGATCAGAATCAACGCTCCACCACCGAGCATCAAACCGGTCAAGGTTTCGTCGAGGAGCGACCAGCCCAGGATGACCGCCACAATCGGGGAAATGTAGGCGTAGCTCGAAACCATCACCGGAGAGGCCACTCTCAACAGCCATACGAATGTGCCGAAGGTGAGTGCGTTGGGCACGGCGAGATAGAACAGACCCAGGGCTGCCTGGAAAGTGATCCGGGTTTCGCCAACCCGACTCAGTTCGCCGGCCAGAACCGCCATTAGGGCGAGCATGATGCCACCACAGAACATCTGCATTCCGGCCGACACCAATGCCTCGCCCTTGGCTTGCTTACCGCGAATCATGAGGGACCCATATGCCCAAGCTGCCGCACCGACGAGAGCGACGATGATGGCGACATTCGAGGATCCCACGACTTCCATCTCTCCGCTACCCAGGAGCAGGAACGTGGTGCCGAAAATCCCGATGGCAAGTGCCACGAGCGCGGTTCGACTCACATGCTCATGGAAGAAGACCACCGCAAAGAGGGCAGTCCACACCGGTATGGTGCTCACCAGCAGTCCGCCCAGGGCGGACGCCAAATGCTGTTGTGACCAGACGACCGCACCGTTACCGATCGCAAAGAGCACCAAACCTGCGAGCAAAGCGGTTCGCCACTCCGACGGTGTCGGCCAGCGCCTGGGCCTCGCTCGAATCAGACCCCATAAGAGGAGGATGCTTCCACCGGTTGTGAATCTGATGGCTGCCAGCGTGAAGGGTTGAAACGAAACCAAAGAAACCTTGTAGGCCAGAAAGGTGGAGCCCCAAACGATAGAGATGCCGACCACGCTTGCAACCACGACCCAGTTGGCTGGTTGCCTAGCAATCGAGTCTCGGACGCTTCCATTTGACGGAGAGGCTCCTTGCTGATCGTCCCAGATATTCGAAGGGTCCTTAGCGTTGCCTGTCATCTGTTGACAGGTTAGTTCGTCAGGATTACGATCGCCCTCCGGGATCTTGCGGTTCGGCTTGGTGAAAACGAAAGCTCCTAGCTGGGTCTGAGCAAGATTCGGAGACATCAACACGACTGTGGTGGAAGGAAAGTCAAATGAAGGTTTTGGTTACTGGCGCCGCAGGGTTCTTCGGGCGCTCGTTGGTTCGAGAATTTGCCCTCCAAGGCCATGATGTAGTTGCTGCGGACATTCTGAAGCCTGACCAATTCGTCCCCCGGCCTGACACCCCAGATTCCATCACCTACGTGGAACTCGACGTCTCCCAGAAATCAGCATGGGAAAACGCCGAGTCGGCCGACGTTGAGGCAGTCGTGCACGCTGCGGCCTTGACCCCAACAGTCGAGGAGTCCCAACACGATCCAACGAAGCTGATAGACGTCAATCTCGTAGGAACCCTCAATGCCCTTGAGTTCGCCCGAAAGAAGGAAATCGGGAAGTTCTTGTTCATCTCATCCGGCGGCGTTTACGACCAATTCGAAGAAGTAGAACTGGTTGAAGAAGATGGAGATGGCGGATTCTCCTTGTACGGGTCGGCCAAGCTGGCCGCAGAAATCATTGCGTTCCGATACGCAAAGATGTTCGGCTTTGACGCCGGGGCGGTTCGCCCCACATCGATGTACGGGCCCGCCGAGGAGTTTCGGGACACGAGGCCTTTCGTGACGGAAGTGAAACTCCTGGCCGACGCCGCAAATGACGGTACGGCGGTCCGCGTTGAGCGGCCTGATTCACGGTGTGATTGGGTGTATGTCGACGACGTGGCACAAGCAGCCCACAAGTTCTTCTCCGCCGGAATGGCGGGAAGGGTCTTCAACCTATCTTCCGGTAACCCGCGGCCCTTCCGTGAGGTAATCGAAGCAGCTCAATCCGCCTTCGGGCTTCAAGTCTCGGATGACGCCGGGACAACCGTGGACGGTGGCCCCGATCGCCCGACGGTTATCTCGTCGAAAAGCGCCCAGACCGCTCTGGAGTGGACCCCGATTCCGCTTGAAGAGGGCTTGCGCATATACGCAAGCGCAATCGGGCTGAACTGAATCGTCTAATTGAAGGAGTGACGATGACTACGACGGCAGCAGGGCAAAGCCCGCTTCGTTCCGGCATGGCCGCAGGTGCATTAGCGATCCGAGGAGGTGAAGACAGCGCCTTCTTCAAGCTCATGAATATGGCGGACCAGGTGGAAAACGTGATTCGGCTGGGCCGCGGCGAGCCCGATCGCCCGACTCCACAACACGTCATCGATGCAGCCGTGTGGGCGCTCCAGAATGGCAAGACAACCTATACGAACCCCGCTGGCCTTCCGGAGCTACGTCAAGCAATCGCTAAGAAGTTCCGTGATGACAATGGCCTCGAATACAGCCCGTTTGGGGAGATCATCGTTACGTCTGGGGCGCAGGAGGCGATGGTTGTCTCCCTGCAAACACTCTTGGATCCGGGTGACGAGGTGATCATCGCCTCACCGCATTACATGGCTTATCCCGCCAACATCCTTCTTGCAGGTGGAACGCCGATACTCGTTCCCACCTACGAGGAGCAAGGGTTTGAGCTTCTGCCTGCGGCGATCGAGGAGCGGATCACGGATCGCACCAAGGTTGTCGTCCTGGTCTCGCCCAACAACCCGACGGCGGGTGTTCTCACAGCAGAGACGATGGAAGGCATATCCAAAGTCATCGAGAAGCATGACCTGCTCGCGATCTCGGACGAACTCTACGAGAAGATCGTTTACGACGACTTTGAGCCTGTCAGCTTCGCGACTCTCCCCGGAATGAGGGAGAGGACAATCACGATCAATGGATTCTCCAAGTCCTACAGCATGACCGGTCTCCGAGTCGGCTATATGGCAGGACCTGAGGATTACATGAAGGCAGCGCTCGAGCCGCGGCACTCGCTGACCATCTGCGCTGCAACCCCGTCCCAATATGCAGCTCTCGCTGCGCTCGAGGGACCGGTGGACTTCTTGGTGGACATGCTCTCCGAATACTCGAAGAGGAGAGCGACGATGGCTACAGCATTCGACGAGATGGGCGTTTCCTACAGCCCGCCACTCGGTGGGTTCTATTTCTTCGCCAATATCAAGGATGCCGGAATCTCGTCTTACGAGTTTTGTGAAAAGGCCTTGCTCGAGAAAGGGCTGCTGTTCACACCGGGATCGATGTTCGGTGACGCAGGAGAGGGCTACGTCAGGATCGGCTACCTGGCTCCGGAGGAGGAGCTCAACGAAGCACTTGATCGCTTCGCGTCGCTCTGGAATGAGCTGACGGCGACAAAGTGAGCAGTGGTGGACCGGTCGTGGTTCTGGCCGACGATTTCGGCTCAGAGTTGAACGATGCATTGGCTCACGCACTGCCCTCCCACTCGTCGATAGTCCACGGCCTCGACGTCCCTGGTGCAGAAGAGGCTCAATATGTGGTGACTTGGGCCCTTGATGTCAGCGCCGAGACGCAATCGAGGATTGACGATCTCCGAGGCATCATCAAGCTCGACTCCGGACCGGGCCAGATATCCGACCCGCCAGCGGGCAGCGGTCCTTTTGTCGACGTGGCTTCGTCTCCGGCGCTGGTCAGTGTTGCCGAACACACGGTGATGTTGATCCTGGCGGTTTTCAAACGACTGAGCAGGGCTATCGAAGAGACCCGTTCCAGGAAGTGGGCAGAGGGCATCTCGCCGATACTCACCAATCAGGAGGAGTACTCATACAACTGGGTCGGCCTGGAGAAGTTCGAGGCGGTCACGGGTAAGACGATTGGTTTAGTAGGTATGGGGCGCATCGGAATCGAGGTGGCTCGGATGCTGGTCGCCTTCGGCTGCGATGTCGTCTACACGAAGCGAAACCGGCTTGGAGAGGACGAAGAGCTCGAACTTGGGGTCCGCTACCTGTCGTTCGCCGACCTGCTCGAGCAGTCCCATTGTGTATCGCTACACAATCGATTCGATGCCGAGACGGAGCGAATGATGGGTGCCGACCAATTTGCGTCGATGCCTGTCGGGTCATTCTTTGTCAATACGGCGCGAGGACGGCTAGTCGACGAAGACGCTTTGGTCGATGCCCTCAGGAGCGGGCATCTTGCGGGGGCTGCACTAGATGTCGCCTGGTACGAACCACCGCTGCCAGAAAGTCCCCTGTGGAAGACCCCCAATCTCTTGCTGACACCCCACACGGCAGGGATCCCGATCGACGTCAGCCTCATGGAGGAACTTGCGACGGCCGGCGAAATCATTTCAACGCATTGGGCGGGCCAATAGGCATCCAAAGACCAATGCGCAGCAACGAAAGAAGGAACCAAGGTGCGAAAGGTATTTGAGGGAGGTCACATTGTTGACCTGGTGAACGGGACTGCCGCTCAGCAGTCACTGGTCGCCGAGGACGAGCGAATCACCTCGATAGGAGATGTTGATAAACAACCCCAGGATGAGGTAGTCGACGTATCCGGCAAATACCTGTTGCCCGGCTTCGTCAATTCACATGTCCACCTCGGGTGGGATGGAATTCACGACCTTCAGGTGCAAGCGAACGAGTCGAGCGCAACGTCGGCGATGAAGGCCGCGATGAATGTTCGCAAGAATCTGTCAGCCGGCGTAACGACGATCCGAGACCTCGGAATGAACGATGCGAACCAGAGCGCTAAACATGGCATCGACACTGGCGTTATCCCATGGATTCGTCTCCTGATCAACGGCCGGGCTATCGCCACTACAGGCGGACACACGTGGTGGTGTTGCCGCGAGGCCGATGGGGTCGATGACTGCAGGCGAGCCATTCGGGAGCAGTTCAAAGTGGGTGCGGAGTGGATCAAGATCATGGGATCGCACGAATTGGTGCAATTCACGATGGATGAACTCCGGGCGATGGTCGACGAAGCTCATCTCAACGGTTTGAAAGTCACGGCACACGCGACTTTCGACGAAGCCATTCGGCGCGTCGTCGAAGCAGGTGTCGACTGCGTCGAGCATGGCGGGTCAATGACCGATGAAACCATTCAGCTTCTCCTCGATCATGAAACGCCAATCGTCACGACCTTTTCGCCCCTGGTGCTGCAGTCACAGCGCGGTTTGGAATGGGGAATGCCGCCCCACGAAGTACAGCGGCGAATCGACCAGGTCAACGATGAATCCAGATTCGCCGGTAACAAGGCGGCGGCCGAAGCCGGTATAACGATTGTCTTCGGGACAGACGCCGGCAGTCCCGTCGTCCCTCACAATGAAATCGCTGAGGAACTGAAGTTCATGGTGAAGGTCGGAGTATGCAAGGACAACTACGACGCCCTCAGGTCGATAACGATTCGTGGCGCAGAACTGCTGGGTCTGGGGGATGATCTCGGAAGCTTGGAGGTGGGGAAAGTTGCCGACGTGGTCGTTCTTGACCGGAACCCCGGAACGGACCTCGAGGCAGTTCGAGAGGTAAACCAAGTTTACGTCCGCGGGCAACTGGCGCACAGTGCGACCGGGGGGTACGCACAATCGGTTGGAGCCCCATTGGCCGCTGTTGCAGAAACGCGGAGGTCGTAAAGGTGTTGGCGAATGGTGTCTATACCGTGGCGCCCACACCGTTCAAGCCGGATGGGGCTGTCGACCTCCATTCGGTAGGGGTTATGACGGAGTCGTTGGTTGAGTTTGGCATTGACGGTCTCCTGATACTTGGGGTCATGGGGGAAGCGAGCAAGCTTCTCGACGATGAACGTCAGGCTGTTTTAGAGCGCTTCGTTGAAGCGGCCGGCGGTGCGGCGAAGATAATCGTTGGCACAAACCATGCGGGGTCCATCCCTGCTCGAGAGCTCACCCGTGTAGCCGAGGAATCCGGGGCGGATGCAGTCATGCTCTCGCCGCCCCCACTCGCAAAGCCCAATCCTCAGGCTGTGCTCGAGTTCTTCGGTACGGTGGCCAGCGGAAGTTCGATCGACATTGTTTTGCAGGACCATCCGACATCCAGCGGGGTTCATATGAACGTTGATCTGATCTGCCAACTCGCCGCAGACATCGAGCAGATGTCGGCACTGAAACTCGAGGACCCACCCACCCCTCCCAAAATCACGGCGGTCCTCGAACATGTGGGCACGTCACTACAGGTGTTCGGTGGGTTGGGTGGGTTGAAGCTGGTCGAGGAATTGGATCGCGGATCGAGCGGAACCATGACTGGCTTTGCATATCCGGAGGTTCTCGTGCGGATCTTCCAACTCCACCAATCCGGTCACGTCAACGAGGCCAGGGAGGTCTTCAATGCTTTTCTGCCATTGATTCTCTTCGAAAGCCAACCGCTCATCTCGCTCAAAGTTCGCAAACGCCTGTACAAGATGCGGGGTCTCATCGCCGCCGACTACGCGCGCGGGCCGGCTCCAACCCTCGATAACGAGGCCATTCTAGAGCTAGAACGCCTAGCTGCTCAGGCGGATCTGCAACTGGTTTCCGCATGAATGGCAGGGTTCCTACTCAGACGGGGTTCCATCGTCACGGGCCGCCTTCGGGCAACATTTCCCTGTCTGGCCCAACTACGACGACGAGCTTTTGCACGATCTAATAATCCACAGCGGCATGTTGGTAACTGAGGGCACCTCCTCGGTCCTGGATCTCGCGATCGATGGCGAACTTATAAGTGCGGTGGGGCCTCAGGGGTCGCTCGGGTCAGCCAAGGAATTTATTGACGCGAGTGGGCAGCTGGTATTACCAGGCATGGTGGACGCCCACTTCCATTGTCGGGCACCCAGCCACCCGGAACGGGGCACCTTCGAATCAGAAACCAAAGCTGCAGCGGCTGGTGGCGTCACCACCGTTCTGGAAATGCCGGTGTCAGATCCGGCATGCAGCACTCCTGAGGTTCTCCTTTCCCGAAAGTCTTTGGGCGAAGCTGAGTGCTTCGTCGACTTCGGTCTCTTTTCGGGCGGGGCGCTCGGAACAGCAGAAAGAGCCGAAGCCATGGCAGACGTCGGCGCCATCGGATTCAAGGTGTTCACTCACAATCCGCCAGTCGGGCGAGAGCGAGAATTCGACGGCCTTTGGGCGTCGTCGGATAGTGACATCTATAGAGCGCTTTCAGTGATAGCCCCAACCGGGCTGACCTGCACGGTACATGCCGAAAATCAAAGCCTCATCGATATGTTCGACGGGCGTTCGACAACCGAGGCGAGCGCACAGCGACCTCCTGTGATCGAGTCGGCATCGATAGCTCTGCTGGGTGCCCTCTCCGCGGCTACGGGAGCAAAGGTCCACATTGCCCATATGTCGTCTGCAGCTTCGGTCGAGGCGCTGGCCGCTGCCCAGATCAACGGCCAACTGGTGTCGGGAGAGACAGCACCGCACTATCTCGTTTTCACTGAAGCCGATATCGATGAGTTCGGGTCTTTCGTGCGTGTGGCTCCCCCGTTGCGGACCAAGGCTGACAATGATCACCTGTGGGAGGCGGTGGTGTCGGGCCTCATCGGAGTTGTGGCCAGTGACCACGCACCGTTCACGCCCGCCGAAAAGGAAGTTCCTTATGACGAAGCTCCGCGCGGCATACCGGGCATTGAGTTGATGCTTCCAGTGATGCTTGATGCTGCCGCTCGAGGAGTGCTTACTGTGGAAACGGCAGTCAGGTCCATGACTGAGGCGCCAGCACGTCTTTTCGGCCTATTTCCAAAAAAGGGAGCGTTGTCAGTAGGATCAGACGCCGATATCGTGCTCTGGGATTCGAATGCCATTTCGCGCATCAAGCTAGACTTGCTGCTTAGTCGCTCAGCCAAAAGCGCTATAGCGTATGACGGAAAGTCTTATGCTGGGCAGATTGTGCGAACGATTCTGCGAGGGAGAACAGTGTTTAAGGGTGGTGCAGTTGTCGGCGAGCCGCGGGGGCGGTTCGTTCGCCCCATGAGACGGACTGACTAGATGGTTGAGACAAAACGAACCGCCGACTACAGCCACCTCAATGTGTCAGAGATCAAGGCGCCCACACTTGTGGATACGGTTGCCGAGCATCTCAGAGGCTCGATCCTCGCCGGCCAATTCTCACCGGGCGAACGCCTGTACGAAGCAGCACTCGCTCGAGAGTTTGGGATTAGTCGAGGCCCCATTCGCGAAGCGCTGGCATTGCTCGAGGGTGACGGTCTGGTCGAGAACGAGCCACGCAAGGGGAAATTCGTTCGGGCTCTCGATGGTCGGATCATCGACGAGATCTATAGCTTGCGGCGCGCACTCGAGCCTTACGCCGCAGAGATAATCATCGAATCTTTGACACCTGAGATCCAAGACTCGTTAAACGATGCTTTGGACGGAATCAGGGTTGCTACTGATACTGGCGATCGCTATCAGATGGCGAGGAGCGACCTAGCGTTCCACCACCGGATCTTCGAACTTTCGGGTCATCGGCCTCTCCTGCGTGTGTGGGATGACATCGTGTCAGGTTCACTCCAGATGTTGGTGAGCATCACGACTCCTACGCACCCTGTTGGAGATTCGGTGCGAAACCATCAGATCATCATCGACAGCATCATGAGTGGCGACACCGAGCGTACGCGCGCAATACTTGTCGGGCACATTGAAGACGGCTGGGAGCGGGCTCGGGTCGCTGTCAAAGAACTCAGCAACAGCTCGTAGGCAAACCAGGCCTCATTTTTCACCATTCTGTATCTGAGACCCACCGCGAGTCCGCCGCCGACTCCATCATCGCATCAATAATTCGGTGCAATCGAAGACCATGCCCGAAGTCGGGAGTGAACGATTCGCCTTCCATCAGTGAGTTTCCGAAGGCCGTCAGGGCTCGCTCCACATTTGTTGCTGGGGACCATTCGGCCGTTACGTCCTGAGGTTTGTCCATTACGACGCTGCCTGATCGGTCGGTGATTTGCGTCGTCACGGGGCTGAACTGAAGGTACTCAGGCGCTCTTGCGTCGATTTGTCCTTGATCGCCGAGGACCTGCAAGTCAAACCCTGATGATCGAGTGGCCGTGTTTGCCACATTGATGACACCTGTCGCCCCGTTGTCGAGTTTGACCAGAATCTGGACGGTGTCCTCGGTTGCCCACTTGAATGCTCCCTGACCGTCCCCATAGCTGCCCTTTTCGATCGCTGTGCGTGTCAGGGCGACAAGGGAATGAACTTTGCCCAAGATCAATTCCACGACATCGACGAGGTGAGCGGTGGCCACGAACAACGCCCCGCTGGCCTCAGAGGCTTCAGTCAGCCAAGAGCGGTCCGAGTCGACGAGAAACGCCGCTTGAACCAATGAGGCGCTGAAGGATAGAGGTCGACCGATCGCCCCCGATTGAATCGAGTTGCGGAGACGCCGAAACGTAGGAGAGAATCGTCCTTGGAGGCCAACGGCAGACGACACGCCTTGAACTTGGGCGGCATTCGCCATTTCTAGCGCTTGTTTGGAGTCGAGCGCCAACGGCCACTCGCAATAGACCGGAAGGTGCGCCTCAATCGCCGCATGAGCCAATACGAGATGACTCGCCGGGCGGACGGCAATAGACACGAGATCGATTTGACCATCCGCGATCATCTCGTCGATGCTCGAGTACCAGTGAGGCGCTCCGTGGATCTTTGCAGCCGCTTCCGCGGTTTCGTCGTGTCGGGTGCAGATCGCCGAAAGCTCCAATATCGACGACTTTTGAATAGCCGGGATATGGGCTCGGGCGCCGAAACCTCGTGGGTCAGCGCCTACAACACCGACCCGGAGTGGAGCCGATCCATTCCCTTTCTTCAACTGCCGCCCAATCTTTCGCGGTTTATCAACCTAGAGGACGATCCAGTGATCCTCTTGATCGGTCGTCCTCACGCCGCCATCCTTGGTGACAATCACGTTGTCGGCAATGCTGATCCCACCGAGAGAGAGCCCCTCGTCCGGGTCATCGAACTTGATAGCCGGATGAAGGTTGATGAGCATGTTTTCCTCCATCATGCGGTCTTTGCCTGGCACCCATGGCGGTTCGAGCGAGTCGACACCGATACCGTGCGCCGTGTAGGCAATGACCCCATCAGCATTCTGTCCGTACTTTTGGTAGACAGCGTCCCTAGCGTCGAGTATTGATGTCGAGGATTGTCCGGTCTTCATAGCGTCAACGCAGGCAGCGAAGCTCTCGACTCGCGATTCCCAATATTTCTGCTGTTTGGATGAGGGTGGGGCAAAGCTGTAGACGCGTCTTAACTCGACCCAGTACCCGGAGGGGCCTCCCCATTCGAGGTCGATGACGATCACGTCATCCTTTTCGATGACCCCGCCAGCTCCACCGGGGGAGAATGAATTGAATGGCGGCCGACCCATCAAAGCGATGCCTTCCATACCACCGAGTTGCCGGCACAAGCGGTGCGCCTCGGCAAGGACATCGATTTCCCGAACACCGGGCCGGATCTGTGCTTCGAGAGCTTGAAAGGCTGTCCGAAGCATGTCACTTGTCTCCCGGACGTTGTCGAGTTCCTCTTCGCTCTTGATCGCACGGATATCGTCAAACAGATCAGTGGCGTCTGTGAATGTGGCGTCGGGCAACGACTTCTTCATGTTCTCGAAGTCGGCTACCGCCGTGATGTCCGCTAAGCCGACAACACCAATCTGACCGGACTTCAGGCCCAGATCTGCGAGAATGCTCCCAATCTCCTGGCCGGCGTTGTCAGGGACCCGGTAGTCGTTCAACCAGCCCGAACGCATGGCATATCCAAGCCCCCACAGCGGATCAACGATGAACACCGCTTCGCCCTCGGTAGGGAGAACCACGAACCCGCGACCTGCCCACTGGAAGATGTCGGAAACGTACTGAACGCGCCCGCGCACGAATTCATCACCGCGGCTACAGATAACCAGTGCGCCGAGATCGTTGGTGGCCATCATTGCTCGAAGTTCGGCGTATCGCCGGTCCCTCTCAGCCTGGGAAGTGATATGAGTGAGCTGGCTTTGTGACATTTTCCGTACCTTTCTTACAAGCGCGTTACGACTTGGGAGGCTGAACTTTAGCACCTGTCAACCGTTGACAGCACCTCAGAGTGCGCGCGTTTCTCCTCCGTCGACGATCAAGGAAGCGCCTGTGATATGTCGGGCCGCTTCCGAAGCAAGGAATGCTGCTACCGCAGCTTGGTCCGCTGGATCGGCAAGATGCCCGACCGGGATCCGTGCCTCCGACTGCCGTAGCTCCTCTTCAGGGGAGATGCCTTTCTTGGCCGCCCTCGCCGCCGCCAGCTCGAGAGCGCGAGCGGTGGCCGTCGGACCCGGTCCTAGATTGTTGACCGTCATCCCGTAGGGGGCGACTTCGGTCGCGAGCGTTTTGGCCATCCCAGCTACTGCGAGGCGGACAGCGTTGGAGATCATGAGATTGTCGATTGGCTCGCGCAAGGTTCGCGACGTGAAATTGATGATCCTGCCCCACCCATGCTCCTTCATCCCCGGGAGCACTCCTCGAATCAACCTGACCGCACTTAGGAAAGTGAGCTCGAAGGCAGCCTGCCATTTTTCATCTGTAGCGTCGTCAAACGTTCCGGGCGGAGGCCCCCCCGAATTGGTCACCAGTATGTCAACGTGTCCTCGCCAGTCGAGGACGCCTGTAAGCAGCGAAGCGATGGAGTCCTCTTCCCGGAAATTGACGTGCCAGCCTTTGATGTCACCTGAAGACGAGCCGTCAAGTTCCTCTTCAGCCTTGCGGAGTGATGGCTCGTCGAAGTCACATAGGGCGACATGGCAACCCTCGTCAGCGAGCCTTTGAGCAGTCGCCAAGCCCAGTCCGTTGGCCGATGCCCCGACCAGGGCGATCTTCCCTTCGATTCCTAGATTCATCTACGACCCCTTCGATTTGTATGGCCTGGGAAGGCAGTTTCGCTGGGAGCAACTATACCTGCCGACCGTCAACAGTTGACCGGTGATGTCGGGCTTCTCTACGGTATGGTTTCTCGCACTCGCATAGAAGGAATGGAAGATGTCCCCCGATCCGGAGAGCAAATTCGTAGGAATTCAGATCAGCCCGATCAGTTTTGTGGATGAAGGGGTCGACGAGGTCCTTGAAACCCTCAAGGAACGTGTCGGAGTCAACGTCCTGATGATCGGAACGGTGTCGTGGCTTGGTCTCAAAGCCGGTCGTAGCATTTCGCATGAACTTGATGGTTGGCCCGATCACGGTGTCCCGGAGCCCTTGCGGATGAAAGGGGGTGCCTATTTCAACCCTCACAAGCAGTACTACAGGTCGACGTTCATCGACGACTTCAGGGCGAGGGACCCCGAGATGGAGGGCGTGGACATACTCGACGAGGTAATCCCGCGAGCCAAGGAGAACGGGATGAAGGTCATGCCGGAGCTGATGGAGCCCCTGTTCAGCTACGCCGGCCACGGATCAGCCGAAAACCCGGACATTCCAAACCTGGTGCAGTGCATGGAGGTTGATTTCCTGGGTCGTATCGGGTCGGCTCCGTGCACCAACAATCCCGATTATCGAACCTGGTGGCACTCGATGATCGAGGACCAATGCCGGAACTATCAGATAGACGGCGTGATGTGGTGCAACGAGCGAAGGAGTCCGCTGGATCAAATGATGCATGGAGAAACGGCCTCGTGCTTCTGTTTCCACTGTCGCGATTTGGCAGTTCAAAGGGGAATCGATATCCAGGCCGCCATCGAGGGTTTCCGCTCCGTCCAAGAATTCTTCGACGGTGCTCGCTCAGGCGCTGAGTTTGTGGATGGTGCATTCACCGAGTTCATCAGGGTGCTCTGGGCAAACCCAGAGGTGCTCATCTGGGAGCGCTTCTGGCTCGAGAGGAATAAGGATCTCGACCGGGAGTTGTATGGAATCGTCAAGTGGTGCGACCCATCCCTCGAATTCGGCCTCAATGTCTGGAATCGCAACCATTTCAACCCATTTCGCAAGGCGCAATGGCCATGGGCTGAACAGACGACATACTCGGATTGGGTTAAGCCCATCACATACCAGCATCAGTCCGGTGAGATTTTCCGAGCTGAGATGGACGACTTCTACAAAACGATCTTCCGAGACTTAACACCGCAGGAGATGACCCCGATCTTGTACAAGCTTCTCGGATTGAATGAGGCCCCGTGGGACGAACTCACGCAAGTTGGCATGGACCCAGACACCTACGTGTATGGGCAATGTGCTGATGCCGTGCGAGGTGTGGCTGGCAAGGTACCCGTCTATATGGGTCTGGGTGTTGACGCTCCGAGGACTAAACCCGACCAAGCAGTTTGCACGCCCGACATCGTCTATAGGAGCGTCTTGGCTACCTATCGCGCTGGCGGCCAGGGAGTCATTTATGCACCGAACTACGCCAGCATGAAACTTACGAACCTTGATGGCGGGGCCGCCGCCTTGAAGGAACTCGGCTTGTTCTAGCTAAAAGCCGAAGTCCTCCCATTCTTGGTAGCCAGGAACGCCCCAAACCGCTCGCATGCGTTTCTTCGGCGCATTGAGGACTACCGCCCCACATGTGGCACCGTCGTGGGGGTTAGAACCTCGACGACCAATGAGCGGATGACCGAAGAAGGCGTCGAGATCCGAGGCTTGGTCGGTTGCGATCTGCAGACGAACACGGGAATCGTCAACCAGATTCTGTGGCTGAGCGGCTTCTTCCCGGGCGGTGTTCTCAGCGAGACAATGGTTCGAATGGACCAGTGGGGCTGAGGTCGAATTTGTTATGTGGCGTGAATTCGGCATTGCCTCGATATTCACGCACCGACCATCCGGACCGATCAAAAGGAAGTTGTGCCCGCCCGCAAGATGCGCCTCCAACACGACGGCAACGGCTGAGTCAAGGTTCGTCTGTTCAAGGACTCGCCTAACCACAAACGGCCAAGTAACCCCGGGTTGACCTTGGGAAGCGAGGTTGTTTATCCCGACGCCAATGCCGGCCTCGTTAAGCCCAATCTGACCCAAGCAACCCGTCGTCGTCTGAACAAGAGTCCGAGGGCCGCTGTCAGGCTCGATGCGAAGCATGATGACAAATGCACCCGCTGACATGTTCATATCCCAAGTCTGGGCTAGGGATCCCCGAGCGGGATTCAAGATACCCGTACATTCGTGCAGAATCGGAGCAGTTCCGATTCTCATTCGCACGATGTCGACAACGTCGGTGAAACCGCCGACGGCAATCGCCTCGGCAGCGGAGATTCCGGCGCCGATGGCCAAGGACTCCATCTCGTGGAATAGACTTTCAGAGTATTGTCGATGATGGTCCAAGCTCGCCTCAGCGGCTTCCAGAGCGAGCCCCGACTGGATCTCGTGACCGAACCAGGCGCCGTCGCTGAGCGTCGCAAGGCGATCGTCGAGGTAAGCCTTGATCGCGTCCGCATACGAGTCACCATGAACGCGGCCCAGGGCATCGGGAGCACCCGATAGTTCCAATACACGCAGCTTGCCGCCAATCACGTCAGTAGCATATTGATTTCCCAACCGCTCAGCCGGCCATAATCTCGAACGCGATCCCGGACTGCGCGCACACATCGGTGGGCTTGTCGCGAAAGGAAAGCGTGCCCAGTCAAATTCCGTTCATCGACACTCATCACCACCTTTGGGATCTCGACCGGTTCTCGCCCAGTTGGCTCGAACAGAACGATCCTGTCGAAAATGCACTAATAGAGGACTACGCGCCAATACGCGTGCCGTATCAGGTTGACGATCTTCTGCTCGATTTTGACGGTTCCACCGTCGTCAAATCCGTCCACATCCAGACCGGCTACGGAGATGTGGATCCCCTCGAGGAAACGGTGTGGCTCCAAGGCATCGCAGATGTTCACGGGTTTCCTCATGGCATCGTGGCGTATGCGGATCTGAGTGCCGCTTCGGTCCAAGACGATCTCGAGCAGCACGCCAATTACGAGAACATGCGAGGCGTCCGTACTTTCGTTCAAGGCGAAGACCTGTTGGCGCCGGCTTTTGCCAGAGGACTCGCGGCAATGGCCCACCTCGACCTTTCGTACGACCTGAGTACGACGTGGGAAGGTATGAGCAGTGCCCGCAAGATGGCCGACTCAAACGACAATCTGCGGGTCATCCTGGGCCATGCCGGATTCCCCGTAGCCCGTTCAACCGAGTATTTCGCAAATTGGTCAGATGGAATGAGGGAGCTGGCGGGCGCTCCAAATGTGACGGTAAAGATCTCGGGCCTGGGCTTAGCCGACCACAATTGGTCGACCGACACCATCCGTCCCTGGGTTCTCGAGGTAATCGATACTTTCGGGATCGATCGCTGCATGTTCGGAACCAACTGGCCAGTAGACAAACTCTTCAGCTCCTACCGGCAGCTGATCGATTCGTACCGTTCAATAATCGCGGATTTCTCTAAAACGGAGCAGGAGAGGCTCCTATGGCGAAATGCCGAGAATTACTATCGCCTCGGTTGACACAAAGAGCCGCGAGTGAGCTTTAGGACCGGCTCTCGGCTGGTCGAGGCACCATCGGGGTAGCAGCAGCGGATTTACCCGGCGACCAGCCAGACCTCTGACAGCCAATCGTGTGCTCCCTGCGACATCGATGAAGAAAGGCGACAACGCCATCAGGGATCTCTGCCATCAGGTCGGAGCCTGGAGCGAATTGCCGAAAACACTTGCTCGATGGCGGACCAAATCGCCGCGACCCGCCAGGCGCTGAGGCGATAACGTTGCGCGATGGAAGACCTGAACACGACTCTTCGCGAGGTCGCGGCCTACATTGGAAATTATCGGGAAGGACTCGCTAATTCTCGAGTGACCCCGTCCGCGACGCGAGCAGAGGTCCGCGAAGCAATCATTGGTCCTGTACCGGAAGAGGGTGCTTCTGCCGAAGTCGTCATCGCTGAGCTGGTCAAGCAGGCGACGCCGGGCCTGATGGGCTCGGCTGGTCCACGATACTTCGGCTTCGTCGTCGGGGGCTCCGTCGACGCGGCGCTGGCCGCTGACATCCTCACCAGCGGATGGGACCAAGTCGGGTTCAATGAGGCCCTTTCGCCTGCCGCTCTGGCGTTCGAGGATGTGGCCGGATCCTGGCTCAAGAGTTTGCTTCGCATACCGTCGTCTGCGTCGGTTGGGTTCGTCACCGGGGCTCAGGGAGCCAACAACGTCGGACTTGCCGCAGCCCGGTGGAAGGTCCTGAGCGATCGTGGCTGGAATGTCGGTGTAGATGGCCTCTTTGGGGCCCCGCCACTCAGAGTCGTGGTAGGGGAGGAGCGTCATGCCACCATCGACCGATCTCTTCGTCTCCTCGGACTTGGTGAAAGGTCAATGGCGGTGGTGCCAGCTCGACCTGACGGCTCTATGGATGTCGACGCGCTTGTCGGAGTCCTCGATGCGGAACCCGCAGCACCAACCATCCTCGTGGCTCAAGCAGGCAACGTGAACACGGGATCGTTTGACGACCTGGAAAGGATTTCTGAAGAGGCTCGTCGTCGCAGGGCCTGGCTCCATGTCGATGGCGCCTTTGGCCTATGGGCGGCCGTCAGCCCCGAGCTGTCCCACCTTGTCGACGGCGTCGGGATGGCAGACTCCTGGGGATGCGATGGACACAAATGGCTGAATGTGCCGTACGACTCCGGGTATGCGTTCTGCGCTGACCCCGATGTGCATGCGACCTCCATGGCGTACACGGCCGATTATCTAACGGGCCAGGTCGCCGGGAGAGAATTCGGAGGAGGTGACTTCGTGGCAGAGTCTTCGCGTCGAGCGCGCGGTTTCGCCACGTGGGCCGCCATCCGATCTATGGGGAGGCCCGGCGTGGTGGAACTGATTGAGAGGTGTTGTCGCCTTGCTCGCCGCCTCGCCCAAGGGGTGGCGGCAATCCCAGGGGCCCGTGTAGTGAACGACGTCGTTCTCAACCAGGTCCTGGTTCATGTTGGGGACTTGGAGATGACCAACCGCGTCGAACGACTCATTCAAGACGAAGGTGCCGTTTGGATGGGCGCCACCACCTGGCGCGGTGAAAGGTTGCTCCGAGTTGCTGTTTCCAACTGGTCAACGAGAGAGAACGACATCGACCTCGCGGTGGACTCGATCGCCAGGGCTGTCCAGCCTCGCCGGGATGGGTCTGGACACCAAGCGGGCCGAAGCCGAGACTAATAGAGTTCCTATCGACTCACACCGATCCCGCCGAGCTAGTGCTGAATCGGTGTATGAAGTAAGTCTCGAGGCTCCGGTCCCGCCTGCGGTGGTTTGGGACCATCTCACCGATCCTGTCAAGCGACCGAAGTGGCAGCGACTCGTCAGCGAAGTTCTTGCCCAGACAGATGGGCGCCGCGGAGTGGGGACTATCAACCACTGCATGCATGGGCCCGATGTGATCATCGAGCACGTTGCCGATTGGCGACCGTTTTTATACATCACCCTGCGGTATCAAGCCGATGGTGTCAAGGACTGGGCCTGGACCTACCAGTTGGACAAGATTGAGAGCGGTACCCGGTTGACTGTCCGGCTCTCTGATCCTGGCGCGGGCATGTGGGACGAGATAGGCACTGACTTCATGGCCTCCGTCGACGACCAGGCGCACCATCTCGAGGCAATGTTGCTGGCTGCAGCCAACACGGCAGTCGCGTCTTGACACGACCTGTGCCCCGGACGGTGGCGCGACGAGAACTCGGTGCTACTGATGTCTTCCAGCTTCGACTGGCTCCCCGACGGATAGTGTGATCAGAACAGGGGCTTAGTCTCCCTGAGTGGCCGATTGGAGGAAGAATGCCCGTTTCATTCGACCGGAATGGAGTTGAAACAGCCGCAATCCATGATCTTGTGAACTTCACTGGCAAGAAGGTCCTCGAAGTCGGCTGCGGAGACGGACGGTTGACGTGGGGATATGCCAGGACGGCCGACGAGGTGGTTGGCCTCGACGTTAATGAGAAGAAGATCAAGGCCGCGGTCGCTGGCTGTCCGCAAGAACTGCGTCCGAAGGTGAGGTTCAAGGCTGCAGATATCAGCGGTTTCCACCCAGGCGACGAGAGCTTCGACATCGCGATTCTCTCCTATTCGTTGTGATGTATCCCTTTGGAGGGCGTCGTGAACGCTCTGCGCCGGATCCACGAGTGTTTGAGAGCCGATGGGACCTTGCTTGATGTCCATCCCCAACCTGAGAACAGTCAGATCGAAATCTGGCAGGACGGTCTGATCCATTCTCTGGGCGAGATTGACCAGAAGGAAGACCACGAAGAGATCGAGTCAGCCCGAGTTCATCTCAGGTCGTTCGAACAGCGTGGGCTGTTCGCCAAAGACAGACGATGTTTCTTCGAGCTGCTCGAACATCACCCGAATGTCGAAAGCTGGCATGAGCGTTGGGCCGAAGAAGGTTACAGATTGGTCGCTACACCGGAACTGCTTAAGTCGGCCAATGATCTGCTGACCTCGGGAGGCGGCGAACTTGTGATCAGAGAGCCAGTACGCGCTACCTCGCTGCGCCGACTCCCCGAAAAAGACTAATTTTGATCGAACCTAGAACTTTGGAAGGCATCTTGAAGCACTCGAACCGGATCGGCACCCCGTCGCTCCGGGATAGAGGATGAAACCCTCCCTCCCGTCCGTTTCCCCAACAAACACACGCTCTCCATCCCTACCGCCTATTCACTGTTGAGTTTCACGCCCACCCTGGTGGAGCATCTACCTCCCCTGTGAGCATCGCCGCACCATTGGGCACCTTCAGCCTTCACGACCTTCCGGGGAAATCCGCAGCAATTCGAGGCCAGGGATCTCGTATTCCGAGAGATTGCGATTATGGGTTCTCGATACGCGACGCGGTCCGAAGTAGCCGAAGCGGCCCGACTGTGACGACCGGGATGGTCACACCGGTGATAGGGGAGGTGGTGGGACCCAGCGACGTTCCGGGTCTACACGACCGGCTGCTCGACGGCACTCTGGTCGGCCGTGGAGCGGTCGACTGGCGTTGATGATGAGCTCCGAAGATGTCGACGCCGGATCATGGTCGGCGTCGTCGGTCAGGCTGCCTAGCCCGGGTCGGGATGAGGATTTGATTGTTCGGTCCGCCCCAACCCCCAGCACGTCCTGATTCGCTGTCTGGTCGGTCAGGGTGGCGGGCATGAACGCTACGGTCAGACAAATGGAAACCTTTGATGCCATCAAAGCTCGCCGCAAGGTGGAGAAGTACGACGACGCTGCAATCCCTGATGGAGTGCTCGAGCAGATCCTTGAGGCCGGGCGTAGGTCCCCGTCATCTAGAAACCAGCAGCGGTGGACATTCGTCCTCGTGAACGACAGAAACACGTTGGAAAGGCTGTCCCACGTTTGGCGTGGCGCCGCCCACATTGCCGAAGCCGCAGCGGCCGTGGCAGTCGCCGCCCCGCCTGGGGACGATCCGAAGTCGATCGCATCCATCAACTTCGATCTCGGCCAGGCGATGATGTCCATGCAAATTGCTGCCACCGATTTGGGAGTCGGAACCCGCCATGCCTCCGTTGAAGACTGGGAACTCGGTGCTGAGATACTCGGACTTCCTGATGAATGGCGTCTCAGTTGGATGATCGGTCTGGGGTATCCAGGAGACCGGCCGATACGTCCCATTGAGAACCCAAACCGCAAACCCTTCGACGAAGTGGTCCATTGGAATAGATGGAGTGGCTAGACGCTGGCCGTGAGGAAGCCGGGAGGCTCCGACCGCCAAACTGGGTCAGTTCCTGGTGGTGTGGGAATCGATCAGTAATTTCACGACTCTGGTTTCGACAGACCAAATCGGGGTATTCCTCTCTCAGATCTAAAAGGAGGATCGCAATGAATGAAGTAGTAGGACTCTTTGCTACACGTGACCAGGCTGAAAGAGCCGCCGACGCCCTTTATGACCAGGGCTACGACACGGAGCATGTCGGATATTTGAACCGTCCGCGAAGCGACTCTGGCGATGTCATCCTCGATGAAGGTTTCGACGTCGATGGTGAAAACGACACTGCCAAAGAGACCGGCACAGGTATCGGTGGCGGAATGGTCGGCGGTGCCGCAACCGGCGCCGGCGCTGCACTTCTGGCCTCGGCCGGGTTGCTGGCAGTTCCGGGTGTCGGACCCTTCCTCGCCGCGGGAACGATCGCTGGAACGCTGGCCGCGACTGCCGCTGGCGCTGCAGGCGGAGCGCTAATCGGAGGAGCTGCAGGGGCCATCGTTGGTGCTACCGACGACGACGACGAGACCTCCACGTACTACCGGGAACGATTGAACCAGGGCCACGCCACCCTCTCGGTCACCGTCCTCGAAGAAGACACCGAGAAGATCTCGTCAACGCTGCGCCAGGCCGGAGCGGATCGCGTCGAGGTGTACGGCGACTCTGGCTGGATGTAACTAGTAACCGACTGAACTAGAGAAAATGGGAGTGCGCGCCAAGCGGCCGCACTCCCATTTCTTTGCAGAGGCTTACCGGCCCGCTGGGACCCATCAATGCAATTTCAATCGCTGGATCGGATGGTGGCGCCATCGATACCTCTATAACTTGGGGAACGCGCGATCCGCCAGCTGAAGTAGAAGTACGAGATGGCGACAAGAAACCCGCCACTGATGAGGAGGGTGATGTCCACCGCCGGCTTCCAGAGGGCATCGCCGTCAGTGATCACCCACGCTCCAGCCGGTCTGGCTACCAGGCCAAAGGGCATTCATTCCCGAAGGCTCCTTGGACTCTTATGCCTCAATATGGGCCGGTGGTGGCTTCGACTGTCCATGACTGCGTCAACCCGCACACAACGGCACGTATGTCCGAGAGTCGATATGTACTATCGCCAGAATGAACCCTCAGGAACTCTCAGCGTTTGCCCAGCGGTACACCGACGCCTGGAACGCGCACGACTCGGCGTCGAGTGCCACTTGTTATGCCGAGGACGGCTCGCTTGCAATCAACGGTGGAGAACCTGCCGAAGGTCGATCTGCTGTTCAAGCGGTGATGCAGGGATTTCACGATGCCTTCCCTGATGCCGTTCTCACCATGGATGCTGTCCGCGGGGCTGGGAATCGAGCTGTGTTCCTGTGGACGTACGAGGGCACGAACACGGGTCCGGGCGGGAAAGGGAACCGGGTTCGATTCAGCGGATGGGAAGCGTGGACACTGTCTCCTTCTGGACTAGTGCAACGGTCGCTCGGCAACTTCGACCAGGACGAGTACGAACGCCAACTCGCCGAAGGCGTCTAGCCTCTTGAGAATTCGTACATGTTCGGGACCATCGATGAGATCGTGCAGCGAACTACTGACCGCAACGACGCCGGATGTGAGTACATCTTCTTCGGCCCAACCTCTGACGAACCCGTTCGGATTCCGGTCCAGCGGCCAGGCTCCGTCGTCTCACCCTCGCGAGCGGGCAATTTCGATCGTTTGTTCAAGTCGTGGGTCGAGGGAAACTCGGTGAAGCACGCACTAGGCCGGAAGTAGTCGAGGACCCGAACCTCGTCGTAGAACAAAGCGGAATGGATCAAGCCCCTCTTCTCGCCAGGCTTGCTCGATAACTCGACCTAACGTTCACCCCTCGTCCGAGGTCGATGACAGCCGCTAGTCGAAAAGAGAATCGACGTTGGGTAGGTCGGTGAAACCCGAGAATGTGCCTTCGTCGGCTATCTCATGAGCGGCCCTGAGGAATCCGGCCCACGCCGTGCGGGCCAGAGTCCCCCCAACGCTGATCCGACGCACCCCGAGCGAGGCGGCCCCGGCAACGGTGATGAATGGAGCGTTGATGAGGAGGTTCACCGGTTTTGGAGATACGGCCGAAACCACGGCCGATACCTGTTCGATGGTGTCGATTCGGGGTGCGTAGAGGCAGTCGGCTCCTGCTTCGGCGTATGCGGTCAGCCGTCGTACGGTCTCGTCGATGTCGGGGCGCCCGACTACGAAACCCTCCGATCTTCCAGTGAGGACGATCCCAGTCCCGCTGTCGTCGATCGCTTGCCGGGCCGCGCTGATCCTCTCGACTGCGAACCCGAAGTCGTACAAGGGCTTATCTACGTCTCCCGTGGAATCCTCGATCGACAGCCCGGCGATCCCGGTCTCGGCAGCCAATCTCACATTCGAGGCGACCTGGGCGGGATCATCCGCGAAACCACCCTCGAAATCGGCGTTGACCGGCACATCCACCGCGGATGCGATGCTGCGCAGGTGATCTAACGCCTGATCGAGAGTGAGTTGGTTGTCGGAGCGGCCCTGCGTCCATGCTGCCCCGGCACTAGTCGTGGCCAGCGCCGAAAATCCCATATCTGCAAGAGCAACAGCACTTCCCACATCCCACGGATTGGGCATCACAAAACATCTATCCGTATGGAGGCGCTGGAACCGGACAACACGAGCGTCCATGGGTGTCATTGCTCACGACTCTACAACTTCATGAAACGTGTTGAGGTCCACGGAAGCGTGCCGTCAACTCGGGGAAAGCGGTCTATCACCGCTGACCTATTCCCTCGGTTCACGGTGGCAATTGTTGCGACCAAGCCGGTAACGGCCTGCGCTGTGGGCGGAGTCGGTGGGGCCGACTCTGGACCCACCCCCTCGTGTTAATCCAGGGAGGTAGGCGGCCATTCGCAGTGCAAATCACGATGCCGCCGAGCACAGGCTTCTGTGCCGGGTCGACCCACCGGGGGTTAGGCTAGAGCACGTGGGAGGAAGCCAAGGAGGTGCGTTCCGATGTCAGGCGAAATCGAAGTGGGACCGGCGTCTGAGTTGACTCCCGGGACCGTGACCGGAGCCGGCCGTTACGCCGTCGGCAACTCCGACGGCGAAGTCTTTGCATTGACCCGGCGCTGTCGCCATCTTTACGCCGACCTGGCCAATGGCAGCATCGACGAGGCCGGGTGTCTCGTCTGCCCATGGCATGGCTCCAAATACGATGTCGAGACGGGCAGGATGGTGGCGGGACCCCAAGGTATCTTTGCCAGGATCCCAGGGCTGCAAAGCGCTCTCAAAGCTCTTACCGTGGTTCTGCCGCTGGGCCGCGGCCGGGTCGTGGAACGAGACAAGACCCTCTACGTCGAATAGGCAACCGGACTACACCTCGTCCCGACGGAAGATCCGGGAATCGGTAGCGGGGCAACGTGTTGAGGTCTCCCTCGATGAACTACCAGCTGGTCTATCCGAGATATGAGGACCTGGAGGCTCATGGTCTGACCAGCGACGCTTGCGCCGGGTCGGAAAGCATTCCCGCCTCGAAAACTAGCTGGCTTTCTTTCCCAAGGCGGTTATGAATAGGAGTTCTCGAGTCGCCGGCCACATCCCAGATTCGGGTTTTCGTAGTGTGCCCATAACGCCACGTTCCGTCAGATTCATTCGCTTCTCAAAAGCGCGCACTGCCGTGTTGGTATTTGCGCCGGGTATCCCATCGATCGACTTTCCCTTGTAAAGCGGCGGCGCCAGCGCTTGGAGGGCGGTCTGTACCCGTTTCCATGTTTCCTTATCCATCGCTTCCTCGCTTTCGATTGTTGAGCGAAATACCGACATCCCTGATACGAACTCAACCCCAACAGTCCCTCCCGGTATCGTTGATCGGTCGATCCCGGTGGCAAGCGAAGCGGGTGTGCAGTTGATCTGCCAGTGCATACGGTCATCGGACAGATTCCTGAAGGCGTGATCGCCGCGCTTGGTTCGGATCGCCCCTAACCGGGCCACCAACTCGGGAGGCTGATCGGTGTTGGCCCCCTTGTTTTTTGATGGGTTCAGGTCGATTGCTGACATGTGAGCATGCAGGCTGGTTGTCCCAAACGGTTTCTGGTCGATGTTGCGACAATTAGCGGTGCCACTTGCCGACTCACGAATGTCATAGCCCACAATTCTCATTACGGCCGCAAACGCCATCCAGGCTTCCTGCTGAGCGGGATGAACCAACAAAGAGATCTCACCCGAAGGGTGCAACGTCGAGGGAAACCCGACCCGAACCCCGATCGAGAAGTCACATTTTGGATGACCTTGACTAGTGCGCCCTAGCACTGCCTCCGGGTAAGCATCCCGCACCGCCTGCGAACTAAGCATTCGTCCCTCCATGGCCGGGTATTAGCGTCAACGCGCTCTTGTTGCACCTAAGAGTTCCAAAGTTCGGTCGCCTTTGCATGGGCGCCAGAATTCAATGCCGGATTCTAATACTCGGACAACGACGCCGGTTTCCGGAACCCCCGGCGGAGGCGTTGAACGTTGGTCGTTCAGCTGCCTTCAAACGCGTTTGAGGAAGTGACTAGCGCGACGGTGGGGTACACGAGGTGGCTCTTGTGAACGGGCAACGCTGTGGCAACCTGACCCTTGCTGCGTGGGAAGACACCGAAGGTGGGCTGATAATGAAGGGGCGTTGGTTCCAGAAAATCGCGACGTGCCAACACACTTCAACGATCTCGGTTATCGGAGGGGGCCTCGAGCGAGCGGTCTGCGAGGAGTGCGGGCATGTCTCAGTCAGGTACGAATCGTCGATCACAGGAAATGCCAGACGGGAGAACTTTGCCCGGCCCCAACACGACGTCACCGTCAGCGAACTAGTCGATCTCGCCGATATGGGGCCTGGCAGACACCTCTCGTCATCGGGTACCCCGGACGATGGGCTGTTCTTGCCTGAGTAAGAGCCTGACCACATCCGAGCGAGCGGGATTATCAGCGGCGAGGACCCCGTCGCCGGAATTCGGTCCTCCGACCACAATGACGAAATGCCCTGGACAACCCATGTCATCGCGACGGAGCGGCTGACGCTCCACTGCCCAACCGATAGGGATCGGCCGGCTTTCAAGAGGATCCTCACGGACCTCGAGGTACGAAGGTTTCTGGGAGGGCCGGTCTCCGATGAGACCTTGCGGTGGTTCGAATCACATCCGCTCGGTGAGCAGTGGGGATTGTTCACCGCGAGGCTCAGCGCGAGTGGGCGGGTCATTGGCACATTCTCCTTGGAGAACGAGCGAGTCGACACCGAGCTCTCTTATCAACTGCTGCCCGAATTCTGGGGCCACGGTTACGCCTTTGAAGCCGCTGGGGCTGTCATGGCATGGGGATGGGATACCCTTGCCATCGACGCGATCATCGCCGTAACCCATTCGTTGAACGATCGATCTCTTGGCCTCTTGGCAAGGCTGGGCTTTGTACTCGAGGGCCAATTCGAAGAAGGAGGTGAACCTCAAACACGGCTGCGTGTATTGCGACCCGCCTGAGTGACGTGCCCAGCCCGATGTGACAAGTCCGCCCTGGGGTAGGTCCAAAGTCGTCACCCAGTTCGGCGGCTCAGGTGCCCCGATTCCTGATGGAGTGAAAGTGGCCAGTCCTTGTCCGAGAAATGGCCCGATGGGTTGGCGCTCACCTCGTACGAGTGCCAGTGCTTCGGTTCGGCTCCGGATGGCCCGTCGAACTCTGACTCCTCGATACCGATCATCTCGAGTTCGTCGAACATCACTCCCATTTCGTAGGCATCGACGGTGGCCACGTTCTCCTGGCAACCCAAGTGTCGTTTGGTCCAAAAAACACGCGGTTTCACATCTGCCGTCGTCGTCATCGCGGTCGTGGCCCTTGAGGCGTGCCGCCGGGGTGTTTTGGCCACTCAACAGCGATCCCACTTCGAGTTTGTGGGCACCTTTCCCTTCCCTCAGAGATCACCGGCTGGTGTGTAACGGAAGCCTGCGGAGCCTGCGAGGTGGGGTGATGAGGATCTTCTCTCCGGCCGGTCAACTTTCCTTTGGTCCCCGCCTTCGAGCCGGCGTGAGCCAAGTCCGGACCTGGGTGATGACTTCGGGGTCGTGAACCAGGTCGGCATGGTTGCGACCTCCCACGATTAGCGCATCTGACGATCCCACGTTCAGACGCCGACTCCGGCCGGTGGCACTGCCGACCCTCACCACGAGATCGCCCACCATCTTGCCGAGCGGATTGGCTGGCCCTGCGGTTACGGCACCGGCCACAACAAAATAATTCAATGCGCCGGTGGAGTCGTCGGCACCTTCGATGCCGTGGCGGAGGTTTTTGATTCCGGCGCTCCTCTGATCCAGGAAGGCGCTGAGGGGTTGGCTCTCCTTGAAAAACCCGAGACCCTTGCTGATTATCTCGACTCCCTTTTCGATGGGTGAACCGAAATGCGGTGCCCCAATGGCGACGAGATCCCTGGCCAATTCGACCCATCTGTGACCCGACGAGATTGCTGTCACGACCGCGCTCCTGGCCACCAGGCCGCCCATCGAATGACCAATCACGGCAATGTTTGAGATAGGAACCGGCCATGCGAGATGGATCTTTTCGAGGAGGTCGGCCAGGTCCAAACCATTGGCAGCGATCGCCCGCCCGGTGTTGTAACGCAGGTGAAGCACCGAGAACCCATCAGCTTCTAGCCCTCGAGTCATGTTCGAGTCGTCACCAGATCGCCAACTTCTCTCCGTTTCAGCAAATCCATGAACCATCACCACCAGCCGCCGCTGCGGGTTGGGGTAGGCACGGCGCAAAGCGGCAGTGGTGGCCGGCAAGGGTTTTCCGTCGGAATCGCGTAGCCCTAGTTCGATGCCAAGCGGGCTCCTGTCTTCGGCGAATCGGTCGCCCCATAATCCGTTGAAGACCGACTGGACATATCTGCCTCTGCGTGTTTCCCAGACAGGGCGCAAGTTCCTGTATCGACCCGTCAACGCGGCTCCGCTGGCGATAGCCAATCCGACGGCCGTTCCACCAAGCCGGATGGTCTTATACGTCGAGGCAGTCAGTCCGTCTGCCAACTGCCGGGCAGGCTCGAGCCTGGGACCGCCCAAGGTGAACCAGCGATCAACAATCGCTCGGTGCATGCCTTCGACCGGCGAAGTAACACGTTCGGTGGTGACGCCGACCAGGTATCCCACCGCATGCCAATCAGCAAGATGCTCTCGGTCTGTCGGGGAGGTGTCGGAATCCTGGCTGATGCTCACCTCCCGAGGTTATGACCGTGCAGGGCATACCACTCGACGACTCACCAAACGCACAAGGTTACGAACCGCCACGGAAGCCGTAGTGTTGTGCCATGACCTCCTTGATCACCTCGGTAGCAAAGGGCGCGATCGCTGGCGCCGCAGGCACGTTGGCCATGGACCTGGTCTGGTACCGCCGGTTTCGCCAAGGTGGCGGCTCACAGCCATTCATCGATTGGGAAACCTCAGATGGCACCGAAGGCTATGAGGACGCAGGTGCTCCGGCCCGGACCGCAAAAGCTGTTGCCGGCATGATCGGAATCGACTTGCCCGATTCATCAGCCCGAATGGCAAACAACGTCGTCCACTGGGTGACCGGTGTGGCTTGGGGTAAGGGCCACGGAGTCGCGGCCCGCGTAGCCGGTACGGTCAGTCCGGTTTTGGGCATTGGCACAGCGGTCGTCGCCTGGGCCGCCAGCTATGCCGTGCTGCCGAAACTCGGGGTGTACAAACCCATGGCCGAGTACGACCGCGACGTTCTCTGGCAGGACCTGAGCGCCCATCTCGTATACGGAGCCGTTCTGGGCACGACATACCGGCTCATTTCGAGCCGCCCCTAGCCGACTCGACGAACTCAGAGGATGAGGCCGAGACCGTGGATGGTCTCGTGGACCGGCGATAGCTGGGGGAAAGCCAATGCGGCCTGACCCGCCAATTCGGTCAACTCCTCGATCGGACCGGCATCCCCGAAATGGTGTATCTCGAAAGTTGGTGCTGCGTGCTCACCGTTCTCGAGCTCACATTCGGTGAGAAAACGTGCAACCGGAGACAGCAGACCACTCATGAGCAGATACAGGGCACCTACCGCCTTCGGTTGTTCTTCGCCACCAAGGAAGATTCGGCCCATGACCATATATACCGCCCTGTAGAGGGCGTTGAACAGGTCGGCAACAAGCGCAATGTCGCTCGGGTAATCGGCTGCCCGGGGGTTGGTTCTGAGTGGAATCACATCTCCCAGCGGGATGAAGCCGTCGCTAATCCTTAACAATTTGTGATAGTGGGTGAGCTCTTGGTGGCCGGGATCGGCCCACTTCTCATGACTGAGGCCCTCCCCCTGGTGGATGATGATTTCGATCGCTCCTATTGCCGAGTCGAGGTCGTTGATAAGCATCAACCCGCCGCTGTCCTCTGCATCCATCTGGACCGGGCGATAGAAGGAAGAATCGGACATTTGGGCCGCTTCTCGTGGAGCGGAAAAAAGATCGAACCTCCGAGACATGTCAGTCAGACCCTGTTCGAGTGCGTGATAGAACTGGCCCAGGCTTTCGAACTCATCCGGCGCTGGCGGGGCTTTGTGTGTCTCGGGCTGTTCGATGCTCATAAAGAGACCTTCGATCAGGTCGAGGCTGCAACGAGCAAGGTCGATCTGAAGTGAGGGCTGGTGATGGGGAAGGTCCATCGGATAGGTGGGCATATATCTGGTGCCGGCGAAGTCAGGTTTCCCTCCCACTGCCAGGAGGAGGTTGGTAGCCAGGGCTGCGTGGAGCATCTCTTCGGCCACGATGCTCCGGATCAGCAGCGCGGCCTCCGAGTCGGGGTCTGCGATCGAATACATCGCGAAGAGATACGGCGGAATCGTCGTCATCTCGACCTTAATGGCCACCTCGATGTGCTGGCGGAGGTCGTCGGGGGTATCGATCGGCATGGTTTGCTCTCGCAAACCTAGACCATCGTCTGCTACATATGGATCGATGGAAGTCAAAGGCATCATCTGGGTCGGCTCGGCAACCGATGATCAAGCCGCAGCCACCCGCTTCTTCGCAGAGGTACTGAAGATGCAAGTCGTAACCGACCTCCCTGGCTTCTCCCGGTTGGCGGCGTCTAACGGTGACCGCATCGAGTTCTTCGGTCCTGACTCGATTGAGCACGACCATTTGGACACGGGACCGGTAGCGGGCCTCTGGGTAGACCACGCCGAATCAGCGCGACGGGAGTTGATCGCTGCTGGAGCGGGGGCGGTCACAGCGTTGGAGACCGGTACCGATGGGCACAGCTGGTTCTACTTCAAAGCGCCCGACGGAAACTACTACGAGATGTGCGAGCATCCTCGGGCCCGGCCCCCCAAGAGCGGGTGAGCCGTCCTGGTCAGCAATCACCAACTGATAGGCCTTGGCTTTCAAAATCGCCGAGACGGCCATGGTGGCCGGATAATCCACCCACAAGCATTTGCAGCCGGTTGATGTGTAGCTTCGACGTGTGGGCGGAGCGAGGAGTTTGTATGTCGCCACCAGAGATTGCTCTCGTCGTGAATGTTGGGGCCACTGCCGGTAGTGGGCTTGTCAGGATTGTTTCCGAACGTGCCTCGCCGTGGGAACATGCCAGAACTTCCTGACGGCGTCGTTACCTTCGCTTTCACCGACGTGGAGGGCAGCACCCGGCTTTGGGAAGATGACCCGCGGGCGATGGAAGAAGCCATGCACGTCCTCGATGGGCTCGTCGAGTCGACCGTGACCGAATCAGGGGGATATGTCGTCAAACCTCGTGGAGAGGGCGACAGTCATTTTCTGGTCTTCAGCGCGGCAGGCGATGCCGTGTCGGGAATTGCGCGCCTTCCGCTCCACCTAGCCGGGGCGGCGGGCGCTGGCAACATACCAATGCCAGTGTTTGGGCCCTGCCCCCGATGGTCCATCGAACTCTGATTCTTCGATACTGATCATCTCGAGGCCGTTGAGCATCGCCTCTATCTCCTCATTGTCGACCGTGACGACGTCGGCTTCGGAGGCCCACGTATCATTGTGCCCGAAGAACACCGCAACGAACCAACCGCCTTTTCGGACTGCCGTCGCCGCAACGTCAACGGAGTCTCTTCGGTGAACGCCGGCAAAGGGCAAGGACAGGGAAGCGAACACGAGGTCAGCCTCCGGGAGGTTGGCATCGTGGAAAAGGCTGACTTCAGTCGTCAACATCTCCGCCAGTTCTTTGGGCACTCGCCCGGTGAGTATCTCAATCGCCCTTGGCTCGCCGTCAACCGCATGCACGCGCCAGCCGCGCTCGAGGAGCGCCAGAGTCTCGTTGCCTGCGCCGCATCCGAGATCGATTGCCAGGCGGCCCCGCCCGTTATCGCCGTCGGTGACCTCGACTGCCCGGTCGAGGAACCCCATAGGACTTCGTCCCGCTGTTCCCTCGGCGTATCTCGCCCAAACACCTTCGACCTCAAGCACGATCGCAGCCTAGGGGACACTCGATAGGCCCCGTCTTCGGGTCTGATATAGCGAACCCGTTGAGCGCCCCCAGCCATCGGCCTCGTCGGGTTGATAGGATCGAATTGGTGGAGCGGATTTGTGACTCCTGTGGAGCTGACCCAGGCGCTGGCGCGTTCTGTCAGCATTGCGGTGCTCGACTGGCCGACAGAGGCGCATCCGACCCCGTCGACCCGGGGCCCGCAACCCCTCCGACTCCGCCTGTGTCGACTCCGCCTATGTCGACTCCGCCTCTGTTAGCCGGCCAGCCATCGGCTAAGCGGTCGGGCTGTCGTAGCGGCTGCCTCATTATTGGAGTCGTTGCACTCGTCGTCCTTGTCGTAGGCGGTTTCTTTGTTTGGCGATACTTCACTGACGAGGTCCTGCCCGGTATTCAGGGTGCCGTCGACGACGTCACCAGTTTCTCCGAGGCTCCACCCGGACCCTGCCATGACCTCGAGACCCAGGACGGTTTCCTGACCGGGTGGACCGAGGTGTCGTGCAGCGGTCCGCGTCAGGTAGAGGTGTCTTTCGCGGCGGCTTTCGACGAAGGACCGTTTCCGGGAGACGAATATCTGACGAGCACGGCTGCTGACACCTGTCTGGCCGCCTTCGAGCGGTACGTAGGAGTTACGCCGGAGCAGTCAGCGTATGATGTCGACTGGCTCTTGCCAACGGAGGAGATGTGGGCGGATGGTGCCCTACAGGGCATCTGTCTTGTCGTCTCGGACGATGGCTCCGTCCTTACCGGAACCGTCAAGGGATCACGAACATGAGCACGAGTGGTCGTCGGAACAGGCCGAATGGGGGACTCCCTTTGATCGAAAAAGGTGAACCTTTGGCAGGTCGGAGGGCCTTCCACTTCCGCCGGTTGATGGCTGGAACCCTCCTCGCCCTCAGCGCGCTGACAGCTGCATGCACCCCAGCGGAGATCGAGCAGTCACTTGAAATGCTCAGTGTGAGCTTCGAAGAGGGAGGGCTCGAGGGCGGTCTATCTACTGCCGGTTTGATCGGGCAAAATGCGGTAATGGTCGTTGGGATGAGGCTCGGTTCTTTCGCGCCGTAATCCTTCCAGGCCCTCCGTCGTTTACGAGGGCGGTAGGTGGCCAAGCCCGGCCCGCGGCCCCTTCACCGAGAGAACGGCACGCTGATCCTGAGAACCCTCGCCCCAGCCCGGGTTAACCTGATCTCGTGGGGGACGTTTCTGGACGCACCACCATTGGTCGACAACGGACAACCGTCTCCAGATCGTTAGACCGAGGAGGTCTGTCTTGATTGCAAACTTGCCGATGCATGCCGTGCTGCCCGCATCTGATATCGAACGAGCGCGACGGTGGTACTCAGAAAAGCTCGGCTTGGACCCGGTTTCAACCAGCCCTTTCGGCGACCTCGAGTACCGATCGGGTGGAGTGGACTTCCTGGTCTATCAAACCGACCTCGCCGGAGCCAACCCGGCGACCGCTGCGGGCTTCAGCCTGGACAACTTCGATGAGGTTGTTGAACAGCTCCGATCCAACGGCGTGAAGTTCGAGCACGTCGATTTCGGCGAAATGGGAGCCACTGTCGACGGCGTCATAGCCACTCCCGATGGGCAGAAAGCGGCTTGGTTCAAGGACAGCGAAGGCAACATCTTCGCTCTCTCGATGGCTCACTGACGGTCCGCAAGTCCAAACCCACTTATTCCTGAATCGGTCCGGCCCCAGGCAGACCGGCGGCTTCGCGGCCGAAATCCCCAGCTACTGCATGCGAATTTAGGCACACTGCGGTCACTGATTTCACTTTCTTTGCCGACCGTCCGATGAATACGGTGGACTCTTTGGTCGGAAAAAGGAACGGGATTGACGGACGAGCCCCGAAACAAGCCCACCAGCGGGGAAATGATTCGCCGCGCCCGCGCCCGGACAGCGGCCGCTGGCTCCGATGCCGCCAACTCGACTTACACACCGAGAGCGGATTCGGAGTCGTCGTCGGTGGGCCACCAATCGCCGGTTCCCGAGGAAATCGACCCCTCAGACCTGCCACCCACCGAGGACGCGGCGCCCCCACTCCCGACCTTCACGAGAACTCCCGTAACACCCCGATCCGAGCCGTCCCGCGGCGCAACACTTCCGTATCTGCCACCTCCCACAAGCCAACCGTCCCGTTTTGCATGGCTGCGACGGGTGCCTGTGGGGTGGCTGATCGTCGGTCTGGTTTTCGCCGGCGGGTCGATCTATCAATCGTTCACCTCTGCCGATCGAGACGACACCGGAGCCGTAGTTGGCGCGGGTGACGTCGCCTCCGACGAGCTTCAGGGGGACTGCGTCCTCTCCCCGGAGAAGGGCGAGGACGGATCATTTCAATTCGAATCCCTGAAAGCAGTCCCGTGCTCGGAACCCCACGACATGGAGGTTTTCGGGAGGGTTCCCGGCCCGGTCGGGCTCTATCCAGGTGAAGACGCCCTGTTCGAATTCGGCTATCCGAAATGTGAGGACTCATTCGAGAGTTATGTAGGTCTTCCAGTAGCGCACGAGGCGCGGCTGATCTACTCGGTTGCCTATCCCAGCACCGAGGGTTGGAGCGCCGGCGATCGAAGCCTTGACTGTCTATTGGAGGCCTGGGGTGGCGAAAAGCTAACCGGTTCGCAAAAGGGCCAAGGACTTCTCGGCTTCGGAGGGCTCGAGGTCGGTTCGTGCTACGACTACACCGAGACCGATCTCTATGTGTTCTTCACCAACCTCGATTGTGACGAGGCCCACACGTTGGAGCTCTATGCAACTGACAAGTTTGCCGATGTCGAACTGGCCGCTTTTCCGGGCGACGAAGTCATCGAATCCACCGCAGACGATTTCAGCGCCGAAGGGTTCTTCGCCGCATTCCCGGGCAGCACCCTGCCCGCAGTGGACTTCTTCTGGGTCGGACCGGACACTGACACCTGGACTCACGGCGACCGCCTGATCCAGTGCTTCTTCTTCGATCCTGATGGAAATCCCCTGGTCGGCTCTTATTCGGTATCGAGCTGATCCGCAACCCGGCTAGTTGAGATTCCTCATCCCCGAGACAATTCGGTCCCGGGCCGCGCTGCAGCGCTCACAGAGTGGTAAGCCTGCATAGTCACGCGTCGGCACCCAAACCTTTCCGCATAAAGCTTTGATCGGTTCTCCTGCCACGTAGCCACGCATCTGGTCGTTTTTCATGACGATGTGCGCCACCTCGTCGGAGTCGCCCTGGCTGGTTCGTACTTCCGGCTGGTGAAGTGTCTTGGAGTCAGAGTCGGGCATACCGCAACTCTAGAACTGAAACACCTAGAAGTATGAGGTAGGAGGCCTGCCGGGTGACGGGCGATGCACGTAAGCTCCGACCGTGTCGTCATCGAGCTACGAGCCGAATCGAATGGAACGCCCCGCTGACCGCTCCTCGGCGTACATCCAGAACGAGGGAAGGAACCACGAGTGGACTTGCCCGTCGGCCCCTTCGGAGGTCCGGGACTTCCATCGCTCACTGAAGGGCTACGCTCCCACCCCGCTGATCGACCTGCCACAACTGGCAGGTGAGCTCGGTGTATGTCGGGTGTTTGCCAAGGATGAGTCCAGTCGTCTCGGACTGCCATCCTTCAAAGCGTTAGGTGCGTCGTGGGCCATTCGCCGGGCCTTGCGCGATCGATCCGACGATGCAACCGCCCGACATCCGGTCACGATGGTCACTGCTTCTGACGGTAACCATGGCCGCGCTGTCGCGCATCTTGCCCGTCAGCTTGGGCACGGCGCCGACATCTTTCTCCCCCACGGTGTGCATCCGAAGGCAGCACAAGCCATCAGGGATGAAGGAGCCACCGTCACCCTGGTTGCCGGCGACTACGACGATGCGGTGGCCGCTGCCGTCCGACACGTTGCCAACTCGGCAGAGGAGGGCGCCGAAAGGCTGCTGATGCAGGACACTGCCCTGGAAGGCCATAAAGATGTCGCCGATTGGATCGTGGCCGGCTACTCCACCCTTTTCGCCGAGATCGATGACCAACTCGCCGAGCATGGAATCGACGGTCCCGACCTCGTCGTGGTTCCGACCGGAGTCGGTTCACTGCTGCAAGCCGCAATTACCCACTATCGGAGTGACACTTCTCGCCACGGTTCCGTCATCGTCTCCGTTGAGCCGACCAACGCAGCTTGTGTTCTCGAAAGCGTTGCCGAAGGCGGCCCGGTCACGGTTAAAACCGGCCATACGATCATGGCAGGGCTAAACACCGGGACCATGTCCCTGTTGGCGTGGCCCTACGTCGTCCATGGGCTCGACGCTGCGGTCGCCGTCTCAGACGGTGATACAACAACTGCCGTACAAAACCTGGCAGAACTGGGAGTGGACGCCGGCCCCTGTGGTGCTGCTTCTCTCGCCGCCGCCAGGGTCTTGCAGAAAGCGGATCAGGGCAACGGCCGGCGTATTACTGGACTCTTCGCTGATGCCACGGTGGTCCTGCTCGTCACCGAAGGAGGCGAAGCCAATCCATGGCTGAGCGAGTGAGCCAACCTCGCTAGTCCATCGCCTGGCCGATCAGATATACCCGCGCACCCAGTCGCCCTTCATGACGATGGAGGTCATCTCGCCACGTTTCGTCGAGCGCATCTGGGATATGCCCAACTCCAGAAGGCCGACGCAAGCGCCGTCCTAGAGTTCGAGCATGAAGATCGATCTGAATGGAAAAGTGGCGATTGTGACCGGTGGAGCAACGCTCATCGGTGACAAGGTGGTCTCTGAGCTCGTTGAGGCAGGGGCCAAAGTTGTGTCGGCCGACATAGACGCCGAAGCGGGGCGGCGGTGTGTAGATCAATACGGCGCCGATGTGGTGTTTTCGCATACCGACGTAACCGACGATCTACAGCTCGACGGGCTGGTCGAGCTCTGCGTGGACTCGTTTGGTGGGATTGACATCCTGGTCAACCTGGCGGCCACCTATCTCGACGATGGCCTGGAAACCACCCGGGCGAATTGGCTGGCGGCCCTCGATGTCAATCTTGTATCCGGGGCGATGCTCGCTGCCAGGGTCGCTCCTCATATGGAGAAGCGAGGTGGCGGCGCCATCATCAATTTCGCCTCGACATCGGGCAAACGTGCGACATACTTCTCGTTCGTTTACGCCGCCGCCAAGGCGGCGATCCTGGGTGTGACCCGTAGTGAGGCCGTCCAGCTCGCCGAACGTGGCATCCGGGTCAACTCGGTATCACCCGCCTGGGTTTGGAGCAATCCGGTGATCGAAATGTCCGGGGACAATCGCGCGCTTGCCGACGAGGTAGGCGGCGAGCTTCATGTCCTGGGCAGGATTGCGGACCCCGAAGAAGTGGCACAGGTGGTGGTGTTCCTAGCCTCGGATGCCGCCTCCTTTATCACCGGCACCGATATCGCAGTGGACGGTGGTTACACCGCCCTCGGACCCGGCGCCATGAATCGTTCGCATCGTGACCGGCTAAAACCCCATGATGATTCGGGCTGACTCTTACTCTCCTCGTAAGGCCTGGATACAAAACGAAGCCGTCACCCGTGCTGCGATTGCCAGGTGTTCGACCATTACATGTTCGTCCCTGGCGTGCATCTCCTGAGCCCGACCAGGACCGTAAGTCACCGCCTCGATGCCGGCAGAGTTGATGAGATGGCGGATGTCACTCGAATAAGGGGTTCCGAAGACGCGGACCTCTTTACCCTCAGACTCGATCGCGTGCCTCATGTACGCCACGGTCTTGCTCTCAGCGTTGATCTCGGCCGGTTGGTACCTGCCTTCCTCCTCGGCCACTGACACCTCGATGTCAGCGCCGGGAACTGCTTCGGTCAATGCATTCCGAAGAGCGGCCAACACGCCGTCGACCGACTCGCCGGGGATCATCCGCCTGTCGACATGAATCTCACAGGATCCAGGAATCATGCTCGGGATCACACCGGAATGGATCATCGTCGGGGTCCAATGTGCTGTGCCGAGCAATGGGTGGGATTCCACCCTGTCCTGCTGGAGCCGCTCGACCACCGCCAACACTGAAGGCACATGCTCGATCGGGTTGCGTGCCAGATCGGGGCGAGAAGCGTGGCCGGCCCTCCCGCCAATGACTATTCGCACGGTGAACATTCCTCTCTGGGCGATTCCGAGCTGCAAGTCGGTCGGTTCCAGGACCACCCCCAACGGAGCGACGAAGCCTGCAGCAATCAAACTCTCGGTCCCTGGCTCGCCCCGCTCCTCGCCCATGGCGAAATGGAAGACCATGCGTCCACCCAGCCCCTGAGACGCCAGCCACTGGGCGACTGCGACCTGGACTGCCAAACCCCCTTTCATGTCACACGCCCCTCGACCGTGGACTGCCCCGTCACTTATGACCCCTCCAAAGGGGTCATGCCGCCATTTATCGGGATCTTCTACGGGGACCGTGTCCAGGTGCCCGTTTAGAACCACAAGAGGCGTTTCCCCACCCCGAGCACCGAGGCTGGGACGGCTCTGGTCCCCGACGAGCGACGTCTCGAATCCACTGGCTTCGAGTTCACCGCTTATCTCGATGGCGAGGTCAGCTTCGGAATGTTCCCCGTTGACCGAAGGAATCGAAACGAACTTTGAAGTAAGTTTGGCAAGACGGTCGGGGCCGAGTCCGGGCGCGGTGCCGATGGGTTCGTCGGGGTACACCGCGGTCATATCAGTTCCCGTCGTTGGGAGGCCAGGGAATCAGTACAGGGGTGGTGTCCTTGTAGGTCTGGTAGGCCTTCTCGCCTCCCCAACGCTCGTCGGCCTTCTTTTCCAGCATGGGGACGCCACTGATCCTGGTGAGAAGGATGGTCACGAATATCGGCGAGATCAGCACCGCCCGTTGCCAGCCAGACAGTATTGGGATAGCGAGAATCGCCATTCCAGTCCACAAAGTGATCTCGCCGAAGTAGTTGGGATGTCTCGACCACGCCCACAGCCCCGAAGCGATGAAGCGGCCCTCGTTGTCAGAGTCTTGTTTGAATTGGGATTTCTGCCAATCGGCCGTCGCCTCGATGGTGAATCCTGCCAACCAGACTGCGACTCCCAGCAGGGACACCCAGCCCAGTTCCTGACGCTCGGTTGTGGTGATTATGGCCAGAGCGGCGGCAGCCGTGAGCAGAACCCAAAGCCCCTGAATCGTCCACGACATGAAAAAGCGAAGGCTGCTGGCCTTGATCTCATCGAAGCGTGAGTCCTTGCCTTCCCGACGGATTCTGCGGAACAAGAAAGTGCCGAGTCGTGCCGCCCAAACGATGACCATCGCTGCTGCGACGTAGGCTCGGGCATCCAGCTCACTGGACAGCGAGACCGCCACCACGGTGACAGTGACGTAGGTGACGCTTCCGGTGAGGTCGTAATACTTCTCTGTTTGACCCACATTGGAGGGGATGAACACGAGCCAGTTGATGGCGAAGGCCAGGAGTCCGCACAAAGCGAACACGGCAATCGATCCGACCCGGACGCTTCCATCGCTTCCTGCCCATGAGACCACGGCACCGATGACGATTGCTGTAGTGGTTCCGATCGTGGCTTTGGTCGTTTGGTCGGTGATGGAGACATCCTAAAAGGGATCGTCCGAGACCCAATCCGGCGCCAAGGTTGCCACGTCGACCTTTAACGCCAACCGCTCGGCTGGGCGTCGCCTGCGAGGAGTTAGACACAACGTCGGACGATCAACCACACCGGGTTGCCAGAGCGTGGTCGTCGGCTGGAGGCCTTCGTCACGGACCCGTGTGGTGAGACCGGCGAGGCCCGGATACTTCTGAGCCCGGGTACCTGCTGATCTGGGACGTCATCCACTCGGCCCATCGGTCGCTGAGAGCGAAATGATCCCCGTCCGGCATCATGGCTGCGCCAACAACTACCCGAATCGGCTCGCGACTCAGACGGTTCTCCAACCCGAATGCCTTTCCGGTGCCCACGGCAGCGACAGGAACGAGCGGAACTCCTGCCCGGGTCGCCAGCCAGGCAGCGCCTCGCTTCGGCACCAGTGTTCCCCAATGCGAGACCCGCGTCGCCTCGGGGAACAACCCGACAACTTCACCAGCTTCGAGGGCGTTCAGTGCCGTGCGGACTGCTCGAATCGCCCGGCGCTCCCGTGGCGTCGGGATCGCTTCATAGCCTTCGATCAGCCAGTCGAGCAGCCGGTTGACCCCGAACAAGTCTTCCAACGCCAGGTAGCGGATAGGCATGTCCAAGGCGGCCCCGATCACCGCCGAATCAAAGTGCGAATAGTGATTGGCCGCCACGACGAAAGGTGGCGTTGGAAGGTCGCCCTCACGTTCGACCTGCAGGGAGAAGAACGCCCTACCCAGTCCGCGGATAACGGGAAGCGAGACTTTCCACAGGAACCGAGTCTGTGCAGGCATCGGCTACGGCATAGGGGGTTCGATGGGCCTGTGCATGGACCCAAGGTAGAGGCTCAATTCGTTCGGCGACTATCCAATGATTGGTCAACAGGAGTTCTGTCGGGGTGAGCACGCGGCGAGCGCAGGTGCTTTACGAGGCGGGTGGACTCAGTGATCAGCCAGATGTACCCGGGGGAAACCATGATTCTCTGAAAGAGGCCGTCGATGTGCACGGCCAGCAGCATGACCTGGGGTATCACCGCCAACCCGGCAATCACCAGCCAATCGAACCCATGGTTTGCCGCCATTCCCCTGGCCCGAGTGCTTGACACCTCGGCGGCACCGAAGACGAAAGCGGCCACGCTGATTGCGCCTACAACGGTGTGCAGTGAGGCCGTGGCGGCGTTGTAGTCGCTCCCGTCCCAAGGCGATTCAGGCAGCATGACCAGCAGCACCAATCCCATGGCGTAGACCCGTAGCCACCAACGAGACCGCATCGGCCACTTATCAGCAGCGATCTTGTCAACAACATCACCGAAAGTGCGGTGATCAGCACCGCAGTTCGAAAGGCCCATGCATATTCCACGCCCTGGCCTCCGGACTCCGAGAGGGTGTGCTCCAGGACCGAATAAGAGGCGCCGACAACCAACGGTGCTCAGCCCAGCATCCCGACCGCGACGATCAAAATCGCCCGCGACCACCTTGCCACTGTCAGATCGGCCGGGTAATTCTCGGACTCGAGCCGATCCATACGGTCAGTTCTGGTTGCGCCCAAATCGGACCCCTTGCCTGCAGCCTCCAGAAGCATGGCTCTTTGTCGACCAACCAAAAGTGTGCGGGCGGGGGTCACGCATTGCCGGTCAGCCCCGACCCCTAATCCACATCTCGCAGTGAGTTCGACACAACCGTTCGGCGGGGCCTGACCTGCAATCACCGATTGAGAACTAGTTCCCCGACCGGCGGGACCAATAACGATTCGCCGACCTGCGCGAGCCTTCTCCTGGCTGAGACCCGTCGCTCAATCTCCCCAAGCATCGATCTGACGTTGAACTGCAGCAGCGTCAAACCAGGCATTTTCGTAGCTGATCAGTCCGTCGGTGATCTCGAAGATGTGGAGCATGCGCACCTCGACGTATGCCCCTCCGCCGTTCCGACCCGCCCATTCGCCCTGGACATGGCCCGTGAGCTTCGATTCGTCCACAACGAAGCGGCCTCCTTCGCCGACAAAACGCTTCACCGACTCGAGATGCACGTCGGGTACGGCGTCGATGATGGTTGAGTAGATTGCCCCGACCGCCTGCTTGCCGCTGAATGGTGAGTCGGGATGGGTCACATCGTCCCACACGATGTCGTCGGTATAGGTGGCCAACGTCGCCTCGACGTCATGGGCGTTTTCCGCCGCGAAATGACGATCGATGATGTCCATTCTGTGCCTCCTCAGTTGATCGAACCCTACGCGGGGTGGCCATGGATTCCTACCGCCGACCGCCTTGGCGGGCAGCCGGGCTTTCACGGTGGTTGCGTCGCTCTCTCCAAGGTAACGGAAGGATGTATATGCGAACCAAATTGACGATCGCCCCGCGGTGTTGGCCTTGACGGCCGCGGCCTGTGGAGGCGCCGAAAGCGGAGGAACGGTCTCAACAACTTCACCCTCGGGAGCCAGCCAAGCGGAGTCACCTGATCAAGGGTCCACGACCACTCAAGAACCATCCGAGGAAGTGGCCTCATCGGGCCAGTCGCAACCGGCAACGGTTGCGGGAAGCATCACGATCGACGGTGAGCAGTTTGGGGTTGCGAGCGTTTTCCGATGCGAGCCATACGTCGGCCAGAACGACCAGCCCAACGAGGCGGACCTGGACCTGGTTGCCCACAGCACCAACAGTGAATACCCGGCTCATGGAGGAGATCGCCTTCCGACCTTGATTCGAAACGTTCCTGGGCCGGCAGAAAGGGCTCAGGAATCGTTTGTTGAGCCTGTCGGCGGTTAGGTCTCTAATCCAAAGAGACTCCTAGTGCTTCGGCCAACTGTTCCAGGGCCGCCGCCGCATTTAGCTCGTCGTTGTCGCTCAGTTTCTTTTCGATGTCTTTGTCGACCTCGCTGAGCTTCTTAGTCGCCTCGTCGAGTCCTCCTTCGGCGACGAGATCGATGGCTTCATCGACCTTTTCCAACATCGATTTGAGATCCTTCGGTTTCAGGTCGGATGGCGATATGGCTCCCAGGACGCTCTCGAGTTGGGCCCGGGCCGACTCAACGTCTGGTTCTTCGACGGCTGAAGTGGTATTCGGTAGCGTTGTTGTCGTGGGCGCGGTGGTTGTGGATGCTTCGGTTGTGGTTGAGGTGCTCGCTGTCGCAGACACCGGGGGACCGTCATTGAGGGCTGCACCAAGCGCGACGAGAGCGAGACCGACAATTGCCACTGAGGCAATCCACACCACTCGGCGGCTTCTATGCTCGACGTTCGGCTGCGAGGGGCCCGATGACGTTGAGGCTTCAAGGGGGGGTACTGGTATCGGGATCGTCGAGCCCGCCACACCGACAATGGCACGAGTGCGGGTGGAGCCTCTGAGCTTGGAAGCGAATGTTGCGGCATCGGGTCGGGCTTCAGGATCGGCGGCCATGGCCTCCCCGAGCGTGGCATCCAGGAACCTGTCGCCGACTGGTTGTGCGGCCGTGCCAGGGGGATCGCTGACCGGTAGATTTCCGGTGAGCAGCTCGTAGACAACGACTGCCAGGGAGAACACATCACTTTTTGACGTCGGCTGTTCCCCTGCAAGAACTTCTGGTGCGGCGTAGGCCGGCGTGGCGTAGACAGTCCCGGGCTGAGTCAAACGCTCCGAAACGGAGTCGTCGAGAGCAACGCCAAAATCGGTCAGCTGCGCCCCGCGCGAGGACAGGATGATATTTGCCGGCTTGACGTCTCGGTGGACGATTCCGGCGGCGTGCACCACCGCAAGAGCATCGGCGATGTCGGCCCCGATGTCGATAACCTGCGCCTCGCCGAGATCGGTCGATGTCCGGTCAAGGGATTGTCCGTCGACCAACTCCATCACGAGATACACGCCATCGTCGTCCTCACCCACATCGAAAACCGTGACCAGGTGGGGATGGGAGATAGATGCCGCGGCATGGGCTTCACGGACCAGCCGGGGTCGGTTCGGATCATCGACGGAGGAGGGGTGCGGCCGTTTTATCGCAACCTCCCGGCGAAGCCTGAGGTCCCGAGCACGCCAAACAGTTGCCATTCCGCCCGACGCGATGACTTCTAAGAGCTCGTAGCGGCCTTCGATCGGTTCCTGCACTCCGGAAACGGTACCCAGGTGCTGGAGTTTGCTAACACCGCAGGCTCTAGGCTGCGGCCATGGAACGTCGTCAGCTTGGAAGTTCGGATCTACACGTCAGTGTCTTCGGTTTAGGGACGATGACCTTTGGCGACGAGTCAGACGAGGCCACCTCCCACGACATCCTCGATCGATATCTAGAGGCGGGTGGCTCGTTCATTGACACGGCTGACGTCTACACCCATGGTGTCTCGGAGAAGATCATCGGAAATTGGCTGGCAAAGCGTCGAAATCGGTCCGGTTTAACCATCGCCACCAAAGGTCGGTTCAGCATGAGCGCCGACCCTGCGGATCGTGGAGCTGGCAAAGCCCACCTGACCAGGGCCGTTGATGCCAGTCTTTCACGCCTCGGCGTTGACGTGATCGACCTCTATCAGATCCACGCATGGGATCCGAATACGCCGATCTCGGAGACGTTGGAGACCCTGGACGGATTCGTCCGGTCCGGGAAGATCCGAGCAGTTGGAGTGTCCAACTTCCTCGGCTGGCAGTTGGAGCGCGCTGTAGTGACCGCCCGGTATGAAGGGTGGGCAACGCCCGTGTCGTTGCAACCGCAGTACAACCTGTTGTCGCGCGAAATCGAGTTGGACGCTCTGCCCCTATGTCTCGACAGAAATGTTGGCATACTGCCTTGGTCGCCGCTCGGCGGAGGATGGCTCACCGGAAAGTACTCCCGGGAAGAGCAACCCGCCGGCGCTAGTCGCCTCGGCGAGGATCCCACACGCGGTATCGAGGCGTATGACTTGAAAAACACCGACAACACCTGGCGCATTCTCGATGCGGCCGGACAGGTTGCTGCAGACCGGGGAGTGACGATGACTCAGGTTGCACTCAACTGGGTTCGGCAACGTCAGGGGATTAGTTCAGTCCTGCTCGGCTGTCGCAATGTTGGCCAACTCGAGGACAATCTCGGAGCCCTCGACTGGGACCTGACAGATGAGGAAATGGTATTGCTCGATCGGATCTCGGCGCCGGGAATACCTCTCTATCCCCAGGGATTCCTGGAGAACGAAGCCGGCTACGACGTGTGGGAGAAGCTAACCACACGGCTCGATGCGCCATATTGAAGCGTTCCATTGGTGATCGAAGGGCAGTCGTCTCGGTGCATGCAAGCTTGATTAGCTCCTGTAGCCGAGGTTTGGTTATCTCGCTGGCCCGGGCAACTGCGGCCGGATCAGCGCCCACGTCAAATAGCGTTTGGTGAACCAGCGCTCGAACCGCCAGCTCCTTCATGCCCGCCCTTCACTTTTGCATCAAGACCCAGTCGTTCGATACGCCGGTGCTCGGTCAGCAGAACGACCCCCATGACTGCAACGACGAGGCCCAGCAGGATCACGCCGTTGAGGGAGCCTGCAAGAAAGACGATCGCTGAAATCGAAACCGCACCAATGAACCGCTCGGTCGCCCGAGCTCGAAACGCCCGCCATACCGCGAGGAACACACCGAGCAAGAACAGGCCCAGACCACCTGCCAGCATTGCCCTGAACTCGATCCCGACAACCTCTCGGGGATGGAGAGTGATCTCCTCGAGAGCGGCGGCCGCCATAATGATCCCGGCCACAATCGGAGCGTGGGCCCACGTGTAGACGTCGCGGACATAGTGACCCAGATCCATCCCAGATAGCTGGGAGCTCTTGTATTCGAGTCCGGGACCGGGTCGGTCGAAGTATGCCCACCAGAGCAGTCCAGCGAAGCCGCCCGAAGCCACCAAGGCGGCAATGGTCGCACCCGACAGGCCGGCGCCGGCCTCGAGGGCTGCAACCACCGGTATACCGACCGCCACTATGACCTCACCCAACGCGATTATGACGATGAGCCCGTGCCGCTCTGCGAAGTGACCCGAGCGCACCGGCCATTCACCTCGTCCCGCACGGATCATCGCCCAGATGACGATGCCGGTGCTGATGAGCCACAACAGCAACCTGGTGTTGCCGTCGTAGAAAGAGCCCACAACCAGCACCGCAATCGCGATGAGGTTGGGCGTAATCCACCCGTAGATGACATCGGTGTAGTCGACTTCACCAACTCTGGCGAGGGTCTGCATCCCGAAACCGATGAGCATGATCCCTGCTAGGGCGATGGCAAAGACCTCACCGCCACCTTCCAAAGCAGTCGACGTTGAAGCTGCCATCGGGATGCTCAGAACCGTGGCCAGCAGGAATAGCAGTCGGACCGGTCTGTCATTGCCGGATATGGCGTTACCGGCCCAGGTCAACTGTTGCCAGGGCAGCCAGAGGAGCCCAAACAACAGAGCGACGCGACCAACTCCTGCCCAGGTCGGGTCATGAATCAACACCCCGACCAGCTGAGAGAAAGCAAACACGTAAGCCAGATCGAAGAAGAGCTCAACGGGATCTGCGGTGAAGTCCTCGGTGAGAGGTGGTAGCTCTATGCCCTTCATGGCTGCCGATTGTAAGTGTTCAAGCTCAACCGAGCAGCGGCTCGCCACACCGCTTGACATCGTGCAGTTTCAAACGTATGATTCAATCAAACGCTTGAATAGATGAGACTATGCCGACAGACAGGACGAAAGACGAAATCCTTGACGCAGCCGAAGGGCTCTTCGCGGTCCACGGTTTTGATGGCGTATCGATTCGGCAAATCACGAAAGCGGCTGGTGTGAATGTTGCCGCGGTCCACTATCACTTTGGATCCAAGGAGGCGGTGCTCCGGGGTGTAACCGATCGCGTGGCCGGTCCGATCAACGATCGACGTGAAGAGCTATTGCGAAAAGTAACGTCCGGAGAAGCTGTTCCTGAATTGGAGGACTTGCTAGACGCCTTCATCCGGGCAGATATCGAGATCCTCCTCGAGTTGCAGGGACGTGGCACCGCCGTGGCCCGATTCTTGGGGCGTACGTACTCGGACCAAACTGCGTGGATCCAGGAGATGGCTCTGGAGCAGTTCTCGCCTGCCAGTGGTCTGCTGCCGGCCTTCCTCAATGCCTTGCCGCACCTCAACCCGACAGAGTTGGGCTGGAGAATTTCGCTGGTCGTGGCCGTCATCGTTCAAACATTTGCCACGTGGCCGGAAGAGGGAATGGACGCGAAGTCGGCGGAAGCCCTGCTGGGGCGACTGGTGACATTTCTCACCGCAGGTCTTCGTGCCCCGGTTGCACGAAGTGACCCATCGAGCCCCCGAGGAGGCCAACAACACAGAGTCTTGATTCCATAAAAGAGGCCCGCCCCCGCTACCGATTTCGACAACAACGAGGACGGGCTGCTACCTCCACACGACTTGGTCGTGTGACGATCACGGGAGAATACCTTGACAGCCCAATCAAATAACCCACCTTCGGTTCGACCCGATTGGTTGCCCGAAGCCGAATATCCCTTTCAAATTCGCAACATGAAATTGGGGGAGCAGTCCGTTGCCTACGTGGACGAAGGGAAGGGATCAACGCTTCTCTTTGTGCATACCGGGATGTGGTCCTTCATCTTTAGAGACGTAATCCTTCGGCTCCGGGACGATTTCAGATGCATCACCCTCGACTTTCCCGGTTTCGGGCTATCACCCGACCCGGCCGGAGACGACCTCGGACTCGAGGCCCAAGCACAGTTGCTTGAACGATTCGTAATCAAGCTCGGACTCGACGACCTCACCCTGATAATGCATGACCTGGGAGGTGTCGTTGGCACCGGGTTCGCCGCGTCACGCCCGGATCTGATCGCTGCGTTCGTGATGTCGAATACCTTTGTATGGAAGCCGGATAGCAAGAAGCTGACCCGGATGCTCGCAATGGCCTCCAGGAAGCCGATCACGGTGCTCGATTCGGGCACTCGCCTTATTCCGAGACTCACAGCGGGCAAATCTGGGGTCGGTTTGCGTCTGACCAAATCCGGCAGGAAGGCGTTTCTGGGCCCGTTTCGAGATCGACTTCGTATCACTCGATTTCATTCAATGCTTCGTGACGCCTTGCAAGCCGACGATCTCTATACCCGCCTGGAATCCGCTACTTCAGGCGTTCTGTCATCGCGGCCGGTTCTCACCATCTTTGGGGAGAAAAACGATCCGTTCGACTTCCAGGAACGCCACCGCGCCACGTTTGCAGATCATGAGAGCCTCGTGATCAGCAACGGCAATCACTTCCCGATGATGGATGACCCGGATCTGTTCGCTGCGACGGTGCGTGAATGGGTGCGGCGCAAGGTCACCGCTTATAAGGAGGTCGAGCATCCCGGCTCGTAGCCTGCGGGTCAGGCTCTCTTGATCAATGCGTGGGGTCTGATCCAGAAATAGGCCGCTCGAATGAGGCGGAACCCCCCATAAGCCATGGCGCCCCAGAAGACGAAGTAAGAGCCACCCGTTTCGGCCGACAGGTATGTCACACCCGTCACAAGTCCACCGGCGACGACCCAGATGAATCCTTTGATCATCTCGGCCCGGGCGGCATTGCGGGCGGCGTCGATGGTGGCGGGTGAGTACATACCCTTCTGATCGGTAGAAACCGTCGGGCGACTTGAGGTCCTGACCTGGTCCGCACGACCCAGTTTTGATGTCGACCGGGCTAATCATGCATCCGTGCTGGTGGCCGCCTGTTGGGTCGCCGCCTCTGAATCGGCAGCCCGTCTCGCCTGAGGAGACAAGGCGCCGAACCAGACGCCCGACATGACGAGAGCGGCTCCAATCACACCCTGGAGAGTCAACGGCTCCTCGGCGATCAGCGCACCTAACAGCATCGTCACCACCGGAAACAACACGAAAGCGTATGACGTGGCTGAGGCCGTCCAGTGACGCACCACGAGCAGCGTCAAAACAAATAGCCCGGCCGAGCCAAGCGTGGCCAGGTAGAGGACTGCCCAAACTACCTCGGCCTCGGTCGGCAGGGCCCAGACGTCGCCGGCAATCGCTGAGATAGCCAACAAAACCAAGGCACCTGCACTCATGCCGACGGCATTGGTCATCGCCGGATGATTTGCAGAAACCTTCTTTGACACAATGACGCTTTCGCTAATCGACAGAACCGCCAGCAGCATGGCGACCAAGGCCGTCAGGGGAAGGATCACTTCCTCCGGTCCGACCGTCATCCACACGATTCCGGCGATAGCAAGGAGAGATCCAACCATGGCCCGTAGGGTCAGTTTTTCTATGCCGTGAGCTGCTGCGAGTAGGACGGTGACCAAGGGGACCACCGCCAGGACAACCGCGGCCAGCCCGGCGTTGACCCTCACCAGCGCCCAATACATCAAGGCGTACGAGATCGCGAAACTCAAAAGTCCGTACAGGATTGTCAGCCCGAGAAGACGCCCTCTGGGGTATCGCAGCTTGAGTACTGTCGCGATCAAAAAGAAAATCACAGCCGCAAGCGAGAATCTCAGTCCGGCCCCCCAGAACGGCTCCAGTTCTCTGTTGCTGAAACGAACGCCTATGAAATTGGCCCCGCCAATGACCACCGCCCCGAGGAACGCCAGGAGGGTCAACCCACCGGGATCTTCTTGTTTCGTCATTTGAAAGAACCCATGCGTTCTCGAATCAACATCTGCCGACTATGCACCATGCCTGCATGTCGAAGATGTTATCGCCCGACCCAGTGCCAGTGCACGCTGGGTTGTCGTGGAGCTGGGTTTAGTTCCGTGCCTCCACCAACATCTGTTCGGGTGCCACGGGAAGTGAGACCCGAAACACGTTGTGGGAACCCTCACGAACACACACGAGATCGCCACCCTGGAGACGAGCCAGCGACCGGGACACCGTCAAACCGAGACCGATCGAGCCCGGAGCGACCGCGGCCGAGTCCGCCCTCGTATACGGCTCGAATATCCGGCTCATATCCCCCGATCCCATCTTTGGGCCGTTATCGCTGACCTCGACGACGGCATGGCCGTTTGAGCGACGCACCCGCACAGACACCTCGCTTCCGCCGTAGCGCAGGGCGTTGGTAGTGAGATTTCGGACGATCTGGCGGAGTCGCGCCGGGTCGGCATAAGCCTCGACCGAGCCATCTGGTTCAGTCACATCTAGTGACATCCCTTTGATCGTTTTGAGCGTCTGTCGCACTCCAGCGCCCAAGTCGATGCGCTCTGCGTTTATGCGGACCTCCCCGATATCGCCTCGTGCCCAGACCAGGAGGTCTTCGATGATGTGTGACAACTCCGCGCTATGGAACGCGATGAGGTCACGGAACTCCTCTTTCTCTGGTTCCGCGTAAAGGCCTAGCTCGTCTTTCAGCTCTTGGGCGAATCCCACAACGGCGGTGAGCGGAGTACGCAATTCGTGAGCGACGGACGCGAGGAATCTGTCTTTAGATTCAATCAGATCTTCGAGTCGTTGCTGCGTCTCCCGGAGTTCTGTGATGTCAGCAATCGTCACCATCACATTCGAGTAGTCCGGAGTGTCCCCGACCAGCGGAGCGTGCCATCTGAGGTCGAGGAAGCGTGGTTCTCCGTCGGGTCCCGTGCTCTCAACCGATTGCTCCAGTGTGACTTGGCCTTCCCATATGGCGACAAGCGTTTCGATGAATGCGGGAGCGGACGGGTCAGTCAGCCGGTCGAGGAGAGTGAGTTGGATGTGGCCGCGTTCGAGGTGTCTCTGAAGCTCGAGGGCGGCCGGGTTGGCGTCGATAATCCGAACGTTTGCCAGGAGGTCACGAAGCCGTTCCGGTGAGTCGGACAAATACTCTCTGAGATCGGTCAGACCTGCTTCGCGGAGACCTCCGAACGCCTCCACCACCGACGAGTGGTCTTCGCGTTGGATGGCGATCGGAGCCTGTTCATAGAGCTGTCGGAATCGATTTTCACTCTTTGCCAGGGCTAGTTCGGCAGCCCGACGGACTGTCACGTCTTCGACAATGGCGACGAAATGCTGGCCCTCACCGTGCCCGTCGATCATCGTTACGCTGGTTCGGACCCATCGATCACCCGGGCCGTTGGCGCGGACTTCGGTTTGAACCATCGACGCGCCATCGAGAAGCTTTTGCATCTGGGCGTCGTGGGCGCTGCGATCGGCGGGGTAAATCAGATCGCGTCCCCGCATTCCCTCGAGGGAAGCGTCGACAGGGAATCCTGCCAGTCGGTTCATCGCTGGGTTCGCCGAGATAATCGTTCCTGCAGGGTCGGTAATTGAGATGCCGACACCCGCGTGTTGGAATGTCGCCTGATATCTCGCCTCGGCGATAGCCAACTCGGCAACGGCTCTTTCCCGCTCCCTTCTCAGGGCCTCGGGGCGGACGGCCAAACCGTGCCCGGCAAAGGCTGCAACAGCCGCGAACAGCAGACCAGTAATCCAGATTGTTGGGGTGGCCCCCGAAGCTCCCGGCCACCCACCGGCGGGACGCACCGCAATCTCCCATATGGTGTCTGTTGCGCCGATTTTCACAGTCTTGATGATCGGGTTCCCATCGAAGGCTGTGGAGTCGCCAGCGACCACTTTTCCTAATTCGAGTATGCGGGCTCCGGCAAGTACGTCTTCGGACATGGTGCTGAACTGAGTATGGGCAGCCACGGCCGGCCAATCGAGGACGATCGCAGCAAAGCCCCAGAAGGAGCCGTCATCGTTGTAGATGGGCCGTCGGACAAGGACTCCGAGCCCGCCCTGAACCAGTTCGACCGGTCCTTGCACCACCGTCGTGCCGTTGTTGATAGCCGGTTCGAGCAGGGCCTTTCGATCGGGATCGGCCATGAGGTCGAGCCCAAAGGCCGCCTCGTTTCCATCCAACGGATGAACGAATCGGATTATCGAATCGGGCGCCAATTGAACCGAGCGGATCGTCTCGGCCGCCTGGAGGAGCGCCTCGGCAAAAACCGGAAACTCGACGATCATCTGGGTCGGGCTTTCCCGGGCTATCTCAACGAAAGCGGCAAGTGTGTCGACCGCCGCGGTTTCACGAGCCATGACGTCACTGATATCCCGAGCCAATGCGTCCGCTTCGGCACCTATTTCCGCCCGGACGTCGGATTGAAACGCATCTCGGGCAAAAGCGTCAGTGATGCCCGTGGCAGCAAGGATCACCACAAAGACGATTGTGGCCAGATAGCGAGGTTTCAAACAAGACTCATTCGTGTCTTCTAGAAATCGGCCAAAAAGGGTTGAATATGAAGCATTTTCCATACAAAATCGAAGGATTTTCACCCGTGCACACAGTCCGATTCGTATATTGCTGAAATGTTCGAGCTCGACGGTCCCATACTCGAATGGCTGCTCGCCGGAGATCCGGCTATCCGCTGGCAGACCAAGCGGTATCTGCTCGACATCAGCCATGCAAAGCATGCGGCCGACCAGCAAGAAATCGCCGAGGTCGAGTGGGGCGCTCGGTTGTTGGCTGAGCGGAGCAGTAACGGGAAATGGACCCGTGGCCTGTATTCCCCCAAGTGGAAATCGACCACCTACTCGCTTTTGCTTCTGTGGAGGATGGGTCTGCCACGGAAAACCCCTTTGCCCGATCATCTACCCGCCTCTTGCTGGAGAAGCCGGTGTGGGTCTTTGGAAGCCCCAAGGAGCCTTACTGGGAGGCCTGTGTGGCGGGCTTCAGTCTGGCGTTGTCATCGTGGTTCGATGGAGAGGAGGGGAGAGAATCGCTCCTCAATGAGATCCTTTGTGCTCAGCTAGAAGACGGCGGTTGGAACTGTCGAAGCCCCAAGGGGGCGACGCATAGCTCGTTTCACACAACGATCAATGTCTTGGAGGGACTGCGCGAATACTGTCTTCTGGATGGAAAGCGGCGTGATGATGTTGAGAAATGTGAAGAAGCCGCCCGCGAATTCCTTTGCCAACACCACCTCTACAGATCTCATCGCACAGGCAAGGTGCCCGATCCCCGTATGGCGCGCCTCCCTTTCCCTCCCCGCTGGCACCACGATATTCTTCGCGGGCTGGATTACTTTCGAGCTTCCGGTGCCATGCCGGGCCCACGGCTCGATGATGCTGTTGCAGTCCTAAGAGGTCATCGGCGTAAGGACGGCAAATGGCCGCTGCACGCCGGATACTCAGGGGAGGTTTGGTTTCAAATGGAGTCCGGCAGGCAGCCCAGCAGATGGAACACCATGCGTGCCCTCAGGGTCGCCCGTTGGTGGGAAGGCTGATAGCCGGACCGGTCGATGTCTGTTGAAATCGAGCGGGTACATTCTCCCTATGCGCCCCGCAGCGGAGCTCCTCTTGATCGAATCGAGGGCTATCAAGCCAATCCTCGATGGGCTCAGCGACGAGCAGTTCGACCTGCCCACCGTCTGTACCGGGTGGTCGGTGCGTGACGTTCTGGGTCACTGTGGCGCGGCGTTATCCAGAGTCGTGGCCGATGACCTCCACGGGTTCTCTCCTGAGGAGAATCAAGCCGATGTCGACGAGCGACGGCAATGGCCCATGGGCAGCGTCCTAGAGGAGCTGTTTCGCGGTTACGAGAAAGCCGCTGCTGAAATCGACCGGGCCGGAGGCCGGCTCGACGGTGTTGGGCTGGGCGAGTGGATCCATGGCGGCGACGTCAGAGAGCCTGTTGGCGCTGCGGAACCGTACGTGAGCCCCGGCGTGGATCTTGCTTACGACCTCCTTTTGCTGCGCAGTGCGAGAAACCGACCTGCGATCGACGTCGAGGTCGACGGGAAGGCGGCACGGTTTGGGTCCGCCGGGGAAGCGATTGGAGCGCTGCAAACCGATATGGAGACCTTCGTGAGATTGTGTAGCGGCCGTCGACCCGACCCGACCCGGTACACCCTTGTGGGCATGAAACCAGGCGAATTGGCACTGTTCTCCTGAATATCCGCCCGGATTGCGGCTCAGATTGCCGCTTCGGTACCAATCAATCGTCTTCGTCTTCGTCTTCGTCTTCGTCGTCGTCATCGTCGTCGTCTTCGTCGTCGTCGTCGTCTTCGTCTTCGTCTTCGTCTTCGTCGTCGTCGTCGTCGTCGTCGTCGTCGTCATCATCGTTTCCGCCGCCGCTCTTGGAGTCGTCGTCGTCATCATCCCCACCGTCGTCGTCGCTTCCGCCGCCGCTCTTGGAGTCGTCTTCGTCAGGGTCAGCGGAATTGCCCTCATTGTCGCCCGAATCCTCATCGTCGATCGGACCCTCGCCACCGTCGTTGCTATTCGGCGGTTCAACCTTGGTCTGGTCTTCGTCGGCGCTGTCGTCATCGGGTTCGATGGGAAAGGTGTTGGCCGAATCGTCAGTGCTGGCCGATTCATCGTCACACTGATCACTCGCCAATTCCGACTGGGCGGGGCCGTTGGAATCCTCTCTTTGGTCGTCCTCAGGACAGAGAGTCGAACCTTGATGGTTGCGATTCTCGCTGGGGAAATTGATCCCAAACACGTTCGCGACTTTGGAAACCGCGCTCTGAATCGGAGTTGGCAACATCGCTTCGGCCGCGAGGCCGGTGATGCTGAGGACCACAGCCAGAAAGACGGCCGCCGCCCGGGTGAGAATCGTCGTCACCGAAGTGCGTTGCGCCATCCGCATCGGAATGACGTTGATATTGGTGGTCGCTGCCACGGCATTCTCGATATGCCTTGCGCGGGCACCCGAACTTGGGACAGATACGAGCCTCCCCAGCAGCTCGACGATGTCGCCGAACTCCGCGGTGTCCCCGTCAAAAGCGTCTTGAGTTCTCGTCTTAGTACTCCAACTCCGTTTGAAAAGCCATCCCGACCATGTAACCGATGGCGCCTTTCATAGTGTTACACCCTTGTTCATGTGCTCTCTGAGGGCATTCAAAGCTCGATGCAAAAGGACCCGCACCGAACCCTCGCTCTTTCCGATCGCCGCCGCCGTCTCCTGCGTGCTCAGACCACCCAGTACACGTAATAGGACGACGTTGCGCTGATCCTCACTCAGAGTGTTCAGTAAGTCGATTACCGCAGACCGATCGACAGCCTCGATCGCCTCGAAAGCCACGTCGTCATGAGCCTTGAGATCTTCAAGTCGATCATTAGGGATCGTCGTTTCCTTGGGGCGTCGATTCAATCGGCGGCGCTCGTCGATGAGCCGATGATGGGCAACGGTAAAAGCCCAGGAACGGAATCCGGCCTCATCTCCATGAAAACTGCGCAAATTGCGTGCGATCTGTACAAAAGCATCACCAACCAGACCCTCGGGATCATGGGCGCCACGACCCCTCAGATATCCGAGCATCTGGCCGGCGACGCTGTCATAAAGCCTCGCCCAGGCGGCTTCGTCGCCGCCTCGAGCAGCAGCCAAAACTTCAGGAAACGCTAGCGTCACGATTCGTCAGGCGGGAGCTCTAAGCGCACTGTCGGTGGTCATACGGCTGTATCGGTCATTTCCCGCCTAGACGTTAGGAGGACTCGGTCTTTAGTACTTGTCGATGATCAGACACGAGCGAGACCCCATGGGCTGGGGTCTCGTTCAGTGGAGGTCTCGTCTTGGGAAACGAGACTCGTTGGGGATCTGAGATCAGGGAGTGTCGTTGCTGTCGCCCGAGTCGTCATCGCCCTGGTCGTCGTCGTCGTCGTCGTCATCATCATCAGAGTCGTTGCTGTCCGGGCTGTCGTCCGAGTCTGCACTGTCGTCCGAGTCTGGACTGTCGTCCGAGTCTGCACTGTCGTCCGAGTCTGCACTGTCGTCCGAGTCTGCACTGTCGTCCGAGTCTGCACTGTCGTCCGAGTCCTGATCGTCTGCGGTGTCAGTCGAGTCGGTGCTTTCCTGATCGTCGACATCGTCGGACACGTCATCGACGTCGCCTTCGTCGTTGTCGTCAACATCGGCCGTAGCGTCTTCGACGTTGCCATCGTCCTCGTCTTCTACGTCGTACGCGTCCACATCGTCGTCGTTGTCGTCGGCGTCGTCGAACGGCGACGCCAACGAGTCATCCATGTGGCTCGAGGCGATGACGAGTTCTATCGAATTGATCGCTGGGGCGCTGGTCAACTCGGTAACAGCGACAACATTGTCCAGATCGATCTCGTCTGCTGCTGGAGACGCAAGAGCGGAAGCTCCGGATACTCCGATCACAGCGGTTACGGACCCGGCTACAAGTTTCCATTTTGTCGGAATCGGCATGTTCGTCCTTTGGGTAGCGGCCTATGGAGCTTCAAGAACCGATTTGCTACCGGTCATCGAAATGGCCCCGTCGAGGGAGTAACCGAAGTGGCGGCACAAACCGTTACAGACAATTCAGAAGGTCATTGGATGGCATCGGCGGAAGCGATCCACGATTCGGCAAGCGAGACGCGGCGTTCGGTGTTGTCATGCCACCTGCGTTCTTGAACGCGGAATGGCCCCGTGGCAAGGCCGAGAACCACGCTCGCCACGCGGAGTCGCAGCCCTACAGGATCCACCACCTGGTCGAACTGTCGGATCAGAGTTGCGCCATATCGTTCGATATCTCTCTTGGCTGGTAGGTCGAGGGCCATGGTGCTCAGGTGCCCGAGCAAACCTGCGAGGTCATTCGCCCGTTCCCCGACCCCAGCGGTGTCCACGTCGACGACGCCCACAATCTTGCTGCCATCGATCAGGATCTGTGACGAATGAAAATCTCCGTGTACTGGAGCCGCCGATTCGGGACCGACCTGTTCGAGACGTTCCACGAGGGCTGATAGGCGCCCTGCCAGGGTGGGAGCAACTGCCCCGAGAAGCACAGCATGCTCAGCGGCTCGCTGGTGTGGCCCACGAACTGTCTTGGATTGGCTATCGGGAGCCGGAAGGAGCGACAACAGGCCCAAGATGTCTGTTCCTGACGGGACCTTGGTGGATCGCCCGGTCAGGGCTGCCCGGAGGGTTCGACCCGCCATGGCTTGCATGGCGACGATTCCCTGGTCCTCCGACCAACCCAAGCTGTGAGGGACCGGGATGTGTTGGGCGAGCTCGGCGTGAGCTTGTTGGAGATGAGCGGCCGCCGTGGGTCGGACAACCTTCAAGAAGATGCGCTGCGATTTCCCACTGGCTTCGATCACAGCTCGCCTCCCTGCGCGGTAGGCCCGTTGGCGTAGCTCGACGGGCTCCCTGGCAGCACCCAGCCGCTCCAACAGATTGCTCACCCGGCTTTCATCCGCCGCCAGCGCCAGACCCGGGAGGAAGGGGTCATTCGGGTATTGCCAGAAAGCCACCTCGAGACCATCGGCGCCGAAAATCGGGACACCATCAGGGACTTTTCGACCCGACATGGCGACAAATGTGGCTTTTTCTGGCTTACCAGATGCCGCCGTTACATCAGCTCGGTATTGCACCGTGACGGATCGTGAGGGGACGTACCTGACTTGGGACACCTGGTGCGATCGGAGTCGGGAGCCGACGGTTTCCAAGGCAGACGCCAGAAACGGCTCCGCGCCTGCACCGATCAGGATCTCCAGGGCCGGCACTGCGGGATCAGAGACAACTGGATTAGTTGTGGGGGTGGCCACCTCAGAATCATGGCACGACCTGATCGAAAGTCCATACGGCCCAGCCCAGAGATTGGTGTTCGCAAAAGACAACTAGGCCGATACGACCTCAGCCGTCGGCGAGCGTTGTCTGACGAGGCCGAGCATGGTGGTAACCAGGAAAATTGCCAGCGCACCCCATAATCCCGGTCCGTAGCTACCGAAATTGTCGACCGACCAACCGAAAGCAGGCGGCCCCACGCCCAGGCCGCCGAGAAAACCGAGCAACACGACCCCTGAGGCACCACCGGCTTGCCCTCGGCCCGCGTAGACCATTACTGCGAGCATGCCGACCGAGTTCCATGAGGTTGCCGAAGCCCCCAGACCCAAGGCCCCGACCCACAGCAGCCATGTGCCCCAAACGGGGGCTAGAAGCAGGGCGCCGACAAACACGACAGCAAAGGAAGCGATCTGGGTCAGGGACCTGATGTAGCTCGACTCTCGTTCGGCATGACGAGCCCATACCACCCTGGCGACGAACGCGACCGCACCTGACAGTCCGGCGACCAGCCCTGCGACAGTCACCGACAGCCCGAGGCCTTCCTCCCCGTACAACGGAATGTATGTGTTTACCGCTCCGCCGGCGGCGCCCATCAGGAAGCCGTAGAACATCAGCCACACGATCGACGATGTCCACACGACCCCGGTTGTTCTGTGGCTACGCGGGGTGGGAGCCGGATCGGGAGGGACAACAACTCCTACGATGCCAAAGGTGAGCAACGAAAGTGCTCCGGCGACCGCTAGTGTCGGCCGCCAGCCCCAAGCTACCGCACCGGCCGGGAGCAGAATCCCGGCGAGAAAGACCCCTGCCTGAACCCCAGATTGCTTAAGTCCCGTGACGGCACCGCGCCGTCCCTCCGGAACGTGAACTGAGATCAGCTTGTTGGTGCCCGGATTGCCTGAAGCCTGACCTAGCCCTGTCAGAGCTGCAGCGGCTATCAGCCATACATAGGTAGTAGCTGATGAGATGGCAAGAATGCCAACACCACTGAAGGCAAAAATGGCCGCCACAGCCTTCCGACCTCCGATTACGTCAGTCAGCCGTCCGATAGCGGGAGAAGCCAATGCACCCATCGCTGAAAAAGCGGCAACCGCCCATCCCAGCTCAGCTCTCGTCAGCGACAAATCGTCAATGATGAACCTCGCCAGCACCGCGAACGCCGGCCCGGCGAAGGTAGCGGCGGCCATCGCCGCGGCGAGCAAGGTGGTAAAGGCCACGCGATTGGGAGTCTTTTCGCCGATCGGCATCGGGCGACCCTACCCGTCTGGTAACGCCCCCCCTCGCTGTGTGCTGAGTAGACCCCAGCCGTGTTTGCGCTCGGCGATGGCGGACGCGCCTCATGAGGTAAGCGCTCTCGATTGGAAAGGGTCTAACGCGAGCGGTCCAAGCCCGACTGGCTACTCGCGAGTAAGCGTTTTGGCCAGATTTACATAGGCACCTCGCACGGCGTACGCCTCTCGGAAGGCGGAAAAGGATCCACGAAACCTGAGGCGTCTGGAGATCAGGGCAAGCAGGATCGAAACGAGAGTCGAGACCGAGAAGCCGGTCGGTAGGTCCTTTACCGACCGCGCAACAATGGAGATCATTGGTCGCTCCGAAGCACACACAGGTCTGAAACCGCGCGGCCCGACCTCCAGGATGAGTTCAGGTGCACCATCGAGCTTCAGTTGCAAAACGTGATCGACATGGGCCAGATCCGGGTTACGCAAAAGCAGATCCTTGTTGTATTCCTTGAGACGCTCGAGTTGGGATTTCCAGGTGAGCCGTTTGGACCATTGGTTGAAGGCGGGTTTGACACGAGCGTATCCGAGCAGCCTTTCGTAATGAGCACCAAGTTCGCGCCACGTATAAAGCGCCACGAGTTCAGCCTCGGGATGAACTTCAGCGACGATCTGGCGCCCCGTGAGCGAAAGCTCTGTTGAGATGTGCCGACGCCTGACGCCGGGCTCTACCAACAGGTCGCCCCCAAACAATGCCGGGACCGGTCCCCGGTCACCAAGGTGGTAGTCCACCCTCAGATAATGACAGCAGCCGACCACCTGCTGATCTTCCTCGGCGATCACGATTACCGACCGAGCACCTTCGGTATCGGCATACTTCCAGGTCCAGTACGGGCCGCCGTAGTAGCCGAAGGCCCTATCGATCATGGCGGCAACAGATGATGCCTCTGGGTCGGTGGGCTGAATCTGGCGGTAGTTCACAGGACGTCACCAAGCGAGTAGAACCAGGACGACTGCAATTGGACCTGGCGAATTATACGGATCCCCTCGATCGTTTTCCGGAAAGGTCTCACTCTAAGTTGTCTGGTCAGGGCAGCGCGTGTCGGAGATTCTCGGCCGAGAATCAAGCGATTAACCGTTCGCTGGTCGGCTTCAATCCGCAGCAAGGCAGTCGGTTCGGAACCGACCTTCATCTCTTGATGTTGCCATGGGTAAGGGTCTGTGATTCTGAGGTCAAACGTAGGTATCCGCACAGCTTGGGATGCCATAGACGCCACGAAGCGCGTCGGCTGGGTGCTGGACACATAGTGTCGGGCCTCGGGCTCGGAGGGTATTAGCCCAGCGTCTCTCATCGACTTCTCGACCTCGACGCTGACGGTCGGAACGTTGACCCGGATGCGCTCCGCCCCGGCGAGGACAGCGTGCTGTTCACACGCCGTGATGAGAATGGACGCGGCTTGTTTCCGTGGACCATCCGGGTCGATGGCGAATTCGATGATGTCCCCGTTGTCCTTGACGAACGCATATGCGAGAACTCGGTTGTTGTCTCCTTGTACGACGATCGCCCCTTCGGCAGACATGCCCGGCTGCCGTCGACACCTCCATGCGATGTCGGTCTTCGAACGACGGATGACCCCTGCGAGGTGGCTATGGGCGCGGTTGAACAACTCGGCAAGGGAGCCATCGTCCTCAGGGAGGGCAGTGCGGACTGTGAGCTCAGTGTCCCGGGCAAATTCCGTCATGGCGACACCATAAAACGGAGCGAGTCCGTCTGCCTTATGGGGCCAGACACCCCCTTGAAGGGGGCTGGGGAGCCCCAGTTTTCGTTTGGAGCAGGACCACAACGGGTAGTTCGCTACTTCAGTAACTATTGAAAGGTCCGAACGTGACAAATGCAATGCGCAAATCATCGCCCGCTGACAACCGAGTAGCCCGTGGTACCGACGAGGACGAGTTCGGCGTTTCCAAGACAGCTATCGGCCTGGTCCTGATTGCCGTGGCCTTAGTGATCTTGTCAGCATTCAAGATTCGATCCACCAAGTCCTGATCAGACGACGAAATACGGCCTGACGCCCTCCATCGAAGAGGACCAGGTTCAGATCGGGCGTCTTGGGTGAGCCAGCGCCGATAAAGCCACGAGCTTTACCCATCGTTTGGGAAGTCAAAACCCCCTTGACGAGGGTTTATATGGTTCGGTGTCCGGGTATCTGCGAGGCAAGCTCATTAGAAAGGAGCAAGCATGGAGAACACGGACACGAGTCAGAGACTCCAAGACGAGGGCACCTGGCAGCGTTTCAAGGGCAAGGCCCGCGAAGCTTGGGGTGACCTCACTGATCAGGAACTCGAGCAGGCCCGAGGGAACTGGGACCAGTTCGTCGGGACCGTCAAAGAGAAGACCGGCGAAGCGTCTGAGGCCATTGAGCGCAAGTTCAACGATTGGACCTCCGACGAAGACGACTACTAATTCGACTCTCTGACGAAAGGGAGGGCGGTCCGCCTCACAGGTGGGCCGCCCCTCTTGTTGCTCAGCCGGTGATGAGTGAGTGAACTCAGCGAGTCCGACGCCGTTGGCGTCGAAGAACTGGAAATCGAAATCCTCGACTTGCGGTGCTTTTGGCGGCGCCGTGTAGATGCGTGAGACGAGGTCAGACCATCCATGCGGTGCCTTCCCTGGTGAAAAGGCCGTTTCTCTGTGTTTCCCCAAGTGTAGGAATTGTGGGCCCACGTGGACTTGAACCACGGACCTCATCCTTATCAGGGATGCGCTCTAACCGGGCTGAGCTATGGGCCCCACGAAGGCACAATGTTACAAGGCTCTTCTCTTCTTCGGAAAGTCGGCGTCCCAGAATCCGGGTCTGTCGATGTGGGGTATCCGACCCTGGCCTTGCCCGCATGCTGCCGAAGAAGAGGCTCGACAACCTCGAGGCTCAGACCTCTTCGAACTTCCTGACCACCCGCATAACCCAGGGTTCGATCACTGACCATCCGATAAGTGCGATCACGATGACTGGGTCGATCCCCTCTCCGGCAATCATGTCGATTTCATTCCCGCCGAACAGGGCTCCAACACCGCTCCCGATCCCCTGGACAGGCGCGGCGAGGATGTTGCTCCAAGTGACCACGAAATCGCTGAACCCGTTGTCGATTGGGATGATCCCGAGATCAACGAGGATGCGGGCCACGAGGATGGCTTGTATCAACGCGAACAAGAAGACAGTGAGACGGCGAATGACGCGGAACAGGTTGAACCCAGTCGACGTTTGTGTGGCAGACCCTGTGGAAAACATGGATTTTGACCCTAGTCACACGGCGCCCGGCGATGCGCTACGGGTTTGGTGCGCGGTGCTGGCGTCGGGATCCGTCCCCTAATGTTTGGCTATGTCTTTCTCCGTTGATGCCGACGCCTATGACCGGTTCATGGGCCGTTTTTCCAGTGTTCTGGCGCCCCAGTTCGCCGATTTTGCCTCGATACAACGCGGTCAGACCGTGTTGGACGTTGGATGCGGACCGGGCTCTCTCACCGGTGAGCTGGCCAGGCGCTTAGGCGCTTCGTCGGTTGCCGCCGTTGATCCGTCTCTGACCTTCTGTGAAGCAGCATCCCGGCGACATCCAGGTGTCGACGTCCGTCAGGCATCAGCCGAGGAGCTCCCTTTCTCGAGGGATTCATTCGACGCAGCTCTGGCGCAACTGGTCGTTCACTTCATGAAAGATCCGATAGCCGGAGTTGTGGAGATGGCCCGGGTAACGCGTCCGGGTGGTGTCGTCGCAGCCTGCGTTTGGGATCACGCAGGGGGTGAGGGACCTCTCGCAATATTCTGGGATGCGGCACGACAACTCCATGGCCACGTCCACGACGAGTCCGACCTTCCTGGCACTCGAGCGGGCCACCTTCGAGAGATCTTTGAAGATGGCGGTCTGCGCAACGTGGTCGACTCGAGCTTGACGGTCGGAGTGGAATACCAGAGCTTCGAGGAGTGGTGGGAGCCGTTCACCAACGGGGTTGGACCAGCAGGTGCGTTCGTCGCGCAATTGGACGCGAAACAGCAATCCGAACTTGCGGACGCTTGCCGTGCCAGGTTCCCGACTACACCCTTCGTCATATCCGGACGTGCCTGGGCAGCCCGGGGGGAGGCTTAGCCCGGCCGGCCTACTTCCTAAACACTTAGGGTTAACTCGATGGAACGCATCGTCGTTTTCGGGGCAACGGGAACGGCCGGAGGCTTCACGGTGCGAAGGTGCCTGGACAAGGGCCTTCAGGCGACTGCTTTCACACGCGGGGGTGGTATTGAGCCAGCCCCAAACCTCGTCGTACGTCACGGCGACACACGAGATGCTGACGATCTACGACATGCAATCGAGGGGCAGGAAGCCGTCGTGTCGGCTCTCGGCCCGCGCTACTTGGACGCACCGACTGCATTGGTGAGCGATTGGCTCAGCGCGATCGAGCTCGACGTTCGACGCGTGATCGTCATCGGTGGGGCAGGAATACTTCAGGCTGACGACACGTCGAGGGTCCACGAACTTCCGTCGTACCCGCCAATCTTCAAACACGTCAATCAGGACATGTTGGACGTATACCCGCGTCTGCAAGAAGGCGAGTTGGATTGGACCATGGTGTGCTGCCCGAGGATCCTGGATAGCAAAGCCACTGTTGAGTACCTAGTCGCCGACAACAAGATGCCAGCCGGCGGAGGCCAGAGCATTGAGGCTGAGAATATCGGCTCGTTCGTGGCGCGCGAGTTGTTCAAGGCTGCACACCTGCGCAGACGAGTCGGCATTTGCAGTGTTGCCTGAGACCTTCCTCGGGGGTGGGTCTGGAAGGCAGGGAAACGGATCGATGGAGTTCTTGCCAAACCGGCTGGATACTCGCGCATCCCCTTGAGGAAAAGGGCCCAATGCGATCTGCGATTCGATAGTCTGCGCGCACTTCTCAGTCCTCACTAGGAGACTGTCACAAGCCCGGGTTTCGGATTGCGGCGTGGCAGCGATGAAACGGCGAAGTATCCGAGAGGCGATTCCCGATTTCCGGACGGTCGGACACGCATAAGATGGGTCGCTTACCCATGAGCACCCCCCTTCCGTTGTCGCAGCAGTCGCCTGATCACGACGCGTGTGGTGTGGGATTCATCGCTGCACGGAGCCTGGTCCCCTCGTTTCATATGACCCGGTTGGCAGTCGAGTGTCTGCAACGGCTCGACCACCGCGGCGCACGTGCCGCGGATGGTACGGGCGATGGTGCTGGCCTCCTCACGCAGATCCCGCGCCGGCTCATGGCCCGAGAACTCGAGGCTCACGGACTGGAGATCGCACCCGACCACCTCGGCGTGGTCATGTGTTTCCTTCCTCCGATGGACGCTGCGAAGGCGCGGTCGAATGTGAGCGATGCTCTCGAGTCGGAAGGAATCCGGCTCATCTTGTGGCGATCGGTGCCGATCGATCCCGCAGTCTTGGGTCAGCATGCCAGGGAGGCGCTACCCCTGATCGAGCAGGCATTGGTCACAAGTGATATGGAACAAGACGAGTTCGAATCTGCTCTGTATCTGGCTCGAAAGCGAATGGAACGCGACGCTATACCAGGGTTCTCAGTGCCGTCGGCCTCGACGCGGACCGTGGTCTATAAGGGTCTGTTCACGGCCAGTCGAGTCGCACGGTTCTATTGGGATTTGCGGGACTCGGACTTCGAGACGTCATACGCCATCTTTCACCAGCGCTTCTCGACCAACACCTTCCCATCCTGGGACAACGCCCAGCCGTTTCGTGTTCTGGCACACAACGGGGAGATCAACACAATCAACTCCAACCGATCATGGATGGAGGCCAGGGAGCGGGCTGCCACGCCCGGGGTATGGGGCGACCGGCTCCCGGACGTGTTCCCTTTCCTTCAACCCGACCTCTCGGACTCCGCCAGCCTCGACAACGTCTTTGATCTGTTGCTTAGGAGCGGTCGATCTCTTCCTCATGTCAAGGAGATGCTGATCCCGGCCGCCTGGGAGAACATCCCGGATCTTGATCCTGAACTCGCCGCCTTCTACGAATACCACGGGTACCTCACCGAACCATGGGATGGCCCGGCAGCCATTGCCGCCACCGATGGGATTCATCTTTTGGCCGGAATGGACCGCAACGGCCTCCGTCCGGCTCGATGGACCTTGACCCCTGATATCGTGATAGTGGCATCAGAAGCCGGAGTGTGTCCTGAAGAGGAATCGTCGGCTATCGAGACCGGACAACTCGGTCCGGGCGAGGTCCTCGTCTTCGAATGCGAGACCGGGGAAATCGTTCACTCCGACGAGGTGAAACGACGTCTGGCGACCCAGCTGCCTTATGTGGACTGGGTCGACTCCGAGTCGGTCCACATTCAGGCCCCTTTTGATCCCCTCAACGACGACCGCTTCGACGCCGGCGCGCTGAGCAGGACCTTTGCCTACACCGCAGAAGAAAAGCGACTCATGCTCGGCCCGCTGGCAATGGGCACGACTCCGACCGGATCCATGGGCGACGACACCGGGTTGGCGGTCCTGGCGCCGAGGCCACGTCGATTGACTCGGTACTTCCATCAATTATTCGCACAGGTCACCAACCCTCCGATCGACCCGATCAGGGAACGGCTCGTCATGTCGCTTCGGATTCAGCTCGGCCGACGTGGTCCCATTCTTGAAGACTCGCCGAGCCAGGCGCATTTGATCGAGCTCGCCAGTCCGATACTCTCCGACGCCGAGCTGGAGTCGATTGTCCGCTCGGGGGATCGCCGGTTCTTCTCTCACTGGATCGCAGCCACGTGGCCGGTTGCGGACGGAGCCGTGGGGATGAAACGGCGGCTTGATGAGATTTGTGTCGAGGCTGCCGACTCGGTGCGGCTCGGGGCATCGATACTCGTTCTGTCTGATCGCGAGACCAGTGCCGATGACGCTCCGATGCCAGTCCTCCTGGTGATCGGGGCTGTTCATCACTACCTGATCGACCATGGCATCCGGGGCAACGTCTCGTTGATAGCTGTTTCAGGGGAGCCCAGGGACTCACACGACATAGCGGCGTTGATCGGCTTCGGTGCGTCCGCGGTGAATCCATATCTGGCCATAGATCAAGTGATCGACCTGGCGCGTTCGGGGATGATCGAGGTCGATCCCGTGACAGCGCAGGAGAATTATCGCACCGGTCTGGAAACCGGCCTGTTGAAGATCATGTCCAAGATGGGCATCTGCACCCTCTCCGCCTATCGGGGATCCGAACTGTTCGAGGTTGTTGGGTTGGCAGAACCGGTGTGCCGCCTGGCATTTCGCAACGCCCCTCGACGGCTGCGCGGTATCGG
>JBGSYD010000030.1:0-7583 GCA_041751055.1 Acidimicrobiia bacterium
CCCTGGGCCGGGGCGGCGGGGGGGCCCCCGCTTCCCTTGGAGGAGGAACGATGAGATCCTTAGTCGTCTGCTCCCGTGCCGTCTTGTTCCGATCCAACGATGTTGAACTCTTCGTCGAGTTGGACATCTACCTGGCGCCCGTTGTCGAGCGTTACTTCAACCTCGTAGTAGCTTTCCTCGTCGTCTATTTCGGTCTCCGTTACCTTGCCTTCGCCGAGATAGTCGAGGGCAGCAGCGGTGGCTTTCTCGAGGTTGGGCCCGCTGATTGGGACATCAACTTCGTTGCCGTCAGTGCTGCCGCCTCCGGCTTGGGCAATGGCCGGCAGCGCTGCCGCTCCGGCAAACGCTGCTCCGATGAGTAATGCCTTCGTGCGATTCTGCACCATGACTCCTTTCGTTGTTCGATGTGAACGTATGGGATCGCTGCTGACCCAGTGCTGACTCTGGTCAGGCGGTCTTGTCAGCCAGGAGTCAGCTGGGGGTGGGAGAATGGAGAAGTGAAGCTGTTGCTGGTTGAAGACGACAAGAAGATCGCAACCATGGTCAAACGCGGTCTGGAGGCGGAAAGCTTCACGGTTGATGTCGCATTTGATGGAACCGACGGCTTGTGGCAGGCAACCGAAGGCACCTATGACCTGATCATTCTCGACATCATGTTGCCTGGTCGGAATGGGTTTCAGGTTTGCGCTGACCTGAGAGAAGCCGGCGATTGGACTCCGATCCTGATGCTTACAGCGAAAGATGGAGATCTCGACGAAGCCGAGGCCCTGGACACGGGCGCCGATGACTATTTGACCAAACCGTTTTCATTCGCGGTTCTGGTGGCGCGGGTGCGAGCACTATTACGGCGCGCCGGAGGCCGAAACCCGGTACCCATTGAAGTTGGAGACCTGCGCATGGACCCCGGCCAACGTCGGGTGTGGCGCTCCGATACCGAAGTTGAGCTGACCACCCGGCAATTCGATGTCCTCGAGTTTCTGATGCGCCGAGCGGGGCAGGTGGTATCGAAGCTGGAGATACTCGACGGTGTATGGGAATACGAGTTTGACGGTGACCCCAATATCGTCGAGGTCTACATCCGCCGGCTTCGAACCAGAATTGACGAGCCGTTCGAGCGTCATGCGATCGAGACGATTCGAGGAGCCGGGTACCGGCTATCTGAGGCCGGGGGCTGACCTGAGACGTCGTACCGTCCGTTTCCGGATCACTGCTCTGGCCACCGCGGTGGTCGCCTTGAGCCTCGTCGCCGCCGCCTTTGCCTTGCTAGTCCTGCAACGGAACTCGTTGACATCGAGCCTCGACTCAACGCTGAAACAGCGTGCCGACGACATCATGTCGTTGGTCGATGAGGCGGTAACACCAGAGGCCTTCCCCGGCACCATCAACGAGGGATTCGTCCAGCTGGTTGCAGCTGACGGGACCGTCATTGCAGCGACTCCAAATTTGGCAGAGGAACCGGCGTTGTCCGTGGCTGTCGAGGTGTCACGTGGGGACTTCATCCAGAATGTCGAAGGTCTTCCTGTCGACGATGATGAGTTCCGCATGCTCTCACGTGCCACCGAGGACGCGGGTGTTCTCCATGTGGGAACCACTTATGACGCGGTCATCGAGAGCGTCTCCTCCCTGGCGGCGTCCATGAGCGTCATCGTCCCGATTCTGGTCATCTCGTTTGGGGCACTGATTTGGTGGATGGTCGGCCGCACCCTCCAGCCGGTTGAAGCCATCCGCAGGGAGGTTTCCGAGATTGGTGCGTCGGAACTTCATAGGAGGGTTCCGCGCCCCGGAACCGAAGATGAGATCGATCGCCTTGCGGGAACTATGAATGAGATGTTGCAGCGAGTCGAGGCCTCCACTGAGCGCCAACAAAGGTTTGTGGCCGACGCCTCACATGAGTTGCGAAGCCCGCTTACCCGGTTGCGCACCCAGTTGGAGGTCGAATTGGCAGACAGAGGCCAGGGTGATGGAGTTCTCGCTGAATTGCTAGGAGAGATTCTCGGCATGCAGCACCTCGTCGAGGATTTGCTGTACCTGGCCAAGGCCGATGCGGGAAGTGCATTCGCCACATTCGAACGCGTCGACCTCGATGACCTGGTCATGAGGGAGGCGAAGCGCATCGGGGCCCGGGGCCGGGTCGATTTGGACCTCAAACACGTTTCGGGGGCACACGTCATGGGTGACCCTGGGCAACTGTCTCGGTTGATTCGAAATCTTGTCGAAAACGCCGAGCGCCACGCCTCGTCAACCGTGACTCTCCGTCTATTCGAAAGTGGCGAACTGGCACACTTTCTCGTATCCGACGATGGGGTCGGGATCGCCCCAGAACATGCCGATCGAGTGTTCGAGAGGTTTGGTCGGCTCGACGACTCCCGGAATCCAGATTCGGGAGGCGCCGGACTCGGGCTCGCAATAGCCAGACACATCGCACAATCTCATTCCGGAAGACTCGAATTGGTGACAGCACCTGAGGCTGGAGCCACCTTCGAGCTAACTGTTCCACTCGCCGGTTGACCGATAGCGGGGCCGTCCAGCACGTGTCAGGGTTTCAACGGTGCTTAACCCGGTGGAAACAAGACCGAAACCTTGGCGTCTTACCTTCGTCGAGCATGAATGTGCAGAAGGTCAATTGGCCGGAAGAAGAACCGAGACGGAGGGACCTGGCTGAAGCCGGGATTCCGCGATTGCTCATAGTCGCCAGCGGTGTTGCACCGCCTCTCTGTGTCGAAGTTCTCGAGGATTGGGTTCGCACGGCCGACCACGATCGTGACGCCAAAACCAGGATCGACGCATTGGCTGCGCGCTGGGAGAATATCCAGGACAGGACCGCGCCACATCTTCATGACGAGGGCGTTCTCGAGTTCCGAGCCAGTCGGACGGAGATCTCACCGCTTCAGGCTCTGCTCGTGCGGCCGATGGTTGATCACTTCGGTCGAGTGGTTACCCGGGGAGAACTTGCTCGAGAGGGATGGAAAGGTGTCGACATCCACCGGAATACCCTCGACGCTCATATGTTTCGGCTCCGCCAGCGAGTCGGTTGTGTTGGTCTGACTCTGCGAACCGTTCGTTCGCGCGGATACCTGCTCACTGCCGGAAACGCGGTCGCCATTTCGGGATGACGGCCTGCTGAGCTGAAGCGCTCGGCCGGGTTCGGATGACCTGATGTCAGATTTCTGTCAGATGTCTGTTTTTCCGTCTTAACAATCGCGTTACAGCCCCGAAATTCCGGTGGCTCATCCTTCTCGACTTGAAATCCGGCTTCGAACACCGAAGGAAGCATCCGGCTATGAGAGACGAGGAGAACGTATGAGAAGACTGCTGCTCAAGAAAGCCAGGCGCAAATTGATCACGGGCTCCGTACTTGCGATGGTCATGCTGACGGTGTTGGCCAGCCCCGCGCTGGCTCAGGAAGAGCTGGCTCCGGCCACTCAGTTCATTCTTGACAACCTTTGGGTTTTCATCGCGGGTGTCCTGGTTTTCTTCATGCAGGCCGGTTTCGCCTTGGTCGAGGCCGGGCTTACCCGGTCGAAAAACGTCGCCAATATCATGATGAAGAATCTGATGGACATGGCTGCCGGCGTCTTGGCGTTCGCCCTGGTCGGATTTGCCATCGGTTTTGGGGGAAACGAGTTGCTAGGCGGCTGGTTTGGATTCGGTTGGTTTATCCCCGGTATCGAAGACACGGTGGCCGAAGGCTTGTTGCCCTCGACCTTCTTCTTCTTTCAGGCGGCTTTCGCCGCAACCGCCGCAACGATCGTTTCTGGGGCTATGGCGGAACGGACCAAATTCAAGAGCTATTTCATCTATAGCTTCTTTATCACCGCCCTGATCTATCCGGTGGTGTTGCGTTGGACCTGGGGCGGTGGCTGGCTGGCACAACTCGAGGTTCCCTTTTCTGACTTCGCCGGGTCGACAATCGTCCATGCGACCGGCGGATGGGCGGCGCTGATGGGAGCGATAATTCTCGGTCCGCGCCTCGGACGATTCACCAAGGATGGCCGGCCCCGCGCCATTCCGGGACATTCGATGCCGTTCGTGGTCATCGGTGCGCTGATCCTTTTCGTGGGATGGTTCGGCTTCAACCCGGGCTCGGAGTTGATCGCTGACGAGTTCGTGATGCAGATCGCCACCAAGACTCTCCTCGCCGGCTGTGCCGGAGCAGTTGTTGCCATGTTGACTAACTGGTCCCGGGCTGGCAAGCCCGACGTGTCGATGGCGGCCAATGGCTTACTGGCCGGTCTGGTCGCCGTAACGGCGCCAGTGGGGGCTGTCGAGACGTGGGCTGCTGTAGTGATCGGCGCAACCGGGGGCTTGATAGTCATCTTCTCGGTAGCTTTCTTCGACAAGCTCAAGATCGACGACCCGGTAGGCGCCATTTCGGTTCACGGAGTAGCAGGTACCTTCGGGACTCTTTCGATATCGTTGTTCGCCCGATACGACGATGCATTCTTGGGTCGGGAAAACGCGGGACTGTTCTATGGAGGAGGTCTGGGCCAACTCTGGACCCAGCTCATGTTTGTCGTTGTCCACTTCTTGTTCGTCACGATCACTGCCGGAGCTCTGTTTCTGGCAATAAAGGCAACGCTAGGGTTGCGGGTCAGCGAGGCAGAGGAACGAGCCGGGCTCGATGTGGAGGAACATGGTTCACCGGGATACGGACACGACCCAGGGCTGCCGACATCATTGTCCACGACTGTCCCCGGCTCGGGCGCCTGAGCGCCCTTATCGAAAGGATCATTGAATGAAGCTGATAATCGCTTTCATCAAGCCGTTCAAGCTGCAGGAGGTCGGGGACGCTCTCAAGGCAGTGGGAGTCTCGGGCATGTCGGTAAGTGACATTTCCGGTTTCGGTCGACAGGCCGGCCAAAAGGAGGTGTACCGCGGGGCGGAGTACGAAGTCGACTTTGTACCGAAAGTGAGGCTAGAGGTGTTGGTCCCCGACGATCTGGTTTCCCCGGTCGTGGAGGCAATCGAGGAGAGCGCTCGCACCGGTGAGATCGGTGACGGCAAGATTGCTGTCGTCTCCCTGGACAACGTGGTCCGGATCCGGACCGGCGAGCGAGGCGCTGACGCAGTCTGATTACTCGTGACAATCGTCAAGGAGTTCCTCGACATTCGCGAAGCAGCAAGGACCCTTCGGATCGGTGGAGGAGGGCGCGATGTCTGTCTCGCGCTCACCTCCTCGCTCGACTCGGTGATCAGCAGCCTGGTTGAGGAGACCGGGCACCGCGGCAACTACTCGGTTGTGGCCATCGGCGGATACGGGAGATCGGAGTTGTGTCTGTACTCCGACGTGGATCTGATGCTGCTTCACGATCTCGACGATCCGGCAGAGACGGCGAGCTCATTGTTCCGGCCGCTCTGGGATGCCAACCTTCGATTGGGCCACGCTGTTCGGACGGTCGAGGAGGCCGGCCGCGCAGCCCGAGAGCGATTTGATACTCAGACCACGTTGCTGACCTCGAGACTGGTCGCCGGCAGGGAAGATCTGTTCGCCGGGTTCACCGAGGAGATGGCCTCCGTGACTCGCGCCCGGCCCTTGCGACGGCATCTGGTTAGGGAGGAGGCGCAACGACGTCGAGAATCGCCTTTCCTCGTCATGGCAGCAGAGGTGAAGAATGGACGTGGCGGTTTGCGCACGCTGCAAGGGTTTGACTGGGAGCGTCGGCGCGAGGCTCTGATCGGCAGGTTCACCGAAGAGTTAGGCCCAGAAATGGGAGACGCACACGAGGTTCTGCTCATGGTCCGCAACGGTCTCCATGCCGCTGCAGGTCGCCAATACGACACATACTCGGTTGACCTGAGGGAGTCTGTCGCAAGCTGGCTTGGCATCGACGTTTTCGACATCAGCCGTTCCTTGATGGACGCGTTGCGAACAGTCGACTTTCGTGCCAGCCGGAGTTGGCCCGAGATACTCGAAATCGATGCCCCGGCTCAAAAACCGGGCAAGGTATGGCGGCGATTTCTGGGAAGACCCGGGTCTTCGGAAGAATCTGCCCAACAGTCCAAAGACGAGTTTCTGGGCCTTCTTGTGACCGGCGAGAAGGGGTGGTTGGACATAGAGCGTCTCCACCAGGAAGGGCTGTTGTCGGGAAACCTGCCCGAATGGGACGTTATTCGGGGACTTCCGCAACTTGCACCTTTTCATGAGCATCCAGTCGACGCCCATTTGAGACGAACCGTCGTCGAGATGCTGAGGTTGATCAATGGCGCCGACGGGCACTATTCGGCGATTGCGGGGGAGCTCGACTCGGATGACGTCTTGCTTCTGACGGCATTCCTCCACGACATTGGCAAGGGTCAGGGGGGTGACCACTCCACGATCGGCGCCGACATCGCCAGGCGATTCTGCGGAGATCTCGGCTGTTCCGAAGAAGCAACGACTCTCATCGAGAAAGCAGTCAGGTGCCACCTCCTGCTCAGCGAGACGGCCACGCGTCGAGATCTCGACGATCCGGCGGTGATCGACGAAGTTGTTGGTCTCGTCGGTGATCTGAGGGTCCTCCAGGTGCTCTACCTTCTGACGGCTGCCGATTCCACAGCGACCGGTTCGACTATGTGGAGCGTATGGAAAGCGCAACTGGTCAAGTCTCTGTTTATTCGTAGCGCAGCTCATTTCGGAGCCGAACGACCATTGGGCTTCGATCGAATCGAAGCCGAGTCGCAGGTTCTGGCAAAAACAGTCCCGGAGCGACGGGCGGTCGTCGAATCGCACCTCGATCAGATGCCTGACGACTATGTTCGCTCTAGCTCGGTCGACGACGTTGTTTGGCATGTCGATCTGATCGAGGGTCTTTGCGAGGAAGTGAGGTCTGCGATCGGGACTCGTCGTGGCGGGGCCGCTGATGTAGCCGTTGTGATCGGGCGTGATCAGCCCCGGTTTCGCCGGGTCGTTGCCGAGGCCTTTGCCGCCAATGGCATCGACGTTCTCGAAGCCAGGTTGGTTACCCGCGGGGACGGTCTCATCATCGACACTTTCATCGTCAGAGACGACATGACGAATCGACCTGTCTCACGGGCCAAGTGGGATCGGACGAGGCTCGACACCGAATCGGCACTCGCCGGCGAACTCGATACGGAGTCGAAGGTCGTGGCCAGGATGGAGGCCTACCAAAGGCCCGGGGAGGGGAGGCGTCCGATGGCGCGCGTCTCCACCGATCAGGCAACTGGTGATGTGGTAGTGACGATCCAGTGCGCTGATCGAATTGGAAGGTTGGCCGAGATCCTGGGCGTCCTTTTCGACTGTGGGCTAGAGATACGGTTGGCGAAGCTCGACAGCAGGGGAGGGGAGCTGGTCGACACATTTCACGTGGGCAGCCATGCCATCAGCTCCCAGGAGATCGAATCAGGTCGGCTCGAAGACCGAATAGCCGCATCGATCTCAGTTTGAGTGCCCATACGGCCGCTATTGGCATTTCGGGCGTTGGGCCATAAACTAGGGGTTCAAGCGACGCGGGGTGGAGCAGTCTGGTAGCTCGTCGGGCTCATAACCCGAAGGTCGCGGGTTCAAATCCCGCCCCCGCTACGAACGAAAACCCTTGCACCGCAAGGGTTTTCGGCTTTTCTGGGATCCCTGGGATCGGCCATTG
>JBGSYD010000031.1:0-31381 GCA_041751055.1 Acidimicrobiia bacterium
GAGCTCGAGTGGCAAGAAACATCGGGACACTTGATATCTCCCGAGGCGCACGCACCTGCCAACGTCGCATCTTCCGGCGGTTGAGTCCGCCGACTCCGATGATCGCTGCCTCATCGACGTCGCCGGCATCTCTATGTAGTTGGCGGCTTGGGGTGTTTCTAGCGTGCTCAAGCTGCAACACCGGATCCCGAGCACTCCCTACCGAGTCCCTGGCCATGATCCACTACCCATTGTCCAAGGGATGAGGAAGACGAACCGGTCATCACCGCACCTAGTTCCAGGTCGCGCTACGTCGGCGCTTGAACGTTCCAGCCGAAGGAACCCGCGACTTGATGCATTCGGCCGTCGTACGTGACCAAACCGCTCAGAGTGTCGCCGAAGAGGGCCGCGGTCGAGAGGTGAATTGCGTCGAGGGACCGCAGGCTTTCCGGCTGGAGAAGTCCGGCGGCTTTTAGGAGTTCGTTGCTGATCCGAACGAGGTCGATTCGGCGAAGGACCTCATTTGCCCGGGCAACAAACTTCTCGCCTAGGGCCACGACTGCCCGTGTGACTTCGGTAGTTGCTAGTGCACTGCTAACCAAAGACTCTCGAGGCTTAAGAAACCGTGTCAACGCTTCGCTTTCCGGCTCTTCGGCAACAAGTTTGACTATCGCCGACGAATCGATATACCAGACGCCTTCAACGCTCATCAGAACGCATTCTCGCCAGAACGGCGGACGGAGCCTCCTGGTCTCGATCCAACTTCAAGGGTGGAGGTAGATCGTCCCATTCTGCCGATGCACTCTCAATGTCTCCTGATGCTCGCAGCCTTTCGATGGGCGGCGCTGAAGGGATCGGAGTCAGTAGGGCAATCGGACGCCCGCGATCGGTGACTTCGATTGTCTCTCCCGCCTCAACCCTGCGCAGGTAGTCGCTGGCCCTTTGACGGAGTTCTCTGATACCTATACGAGTCATAGTGTTACAAGTAGCACATCAGGCAACCAGCGTCAACCCCTTGGCTCCGCCCTAGTTCCAAGCTCAGGCGTCAAGATCGCTATCGAGCCAATCCGACTCCTCTTCGGTCAACGTCGACTTCAACTCTTGTCCCGCTCGACGCTGGCGCAGCCTTCTGTCAGACCACTCGCCTATTGAAGGAACGGCGAAACTCGGCGTAGCGCCGAAGGTTGCAGACTCCACGTTGTCACGCAACCAACCATCGATCGATCTCCAATCCAGATCGCCCTGTTCCATGAGGTCAATGATGTACTTGTGGTGAGCGCCCGAAGCACCCCCCAGTTCGACCCCATTCATCCTCAGATGCACATCCATCGCACCTAGGGCTGTTCGCTTATTGCCGTCGATAAACGGGTGGTTCTGAATGAGACTTTCGAATAGCGCTGCAGCCTCGGCAATCGAGTCTTCGTAGTAGCCAGTTTGAGGTCTAAAGACGGCCGATTCCAGGGCTCCGAGGTCTCGGATGCCGTCCGAACCTCCGAATTCATCGATGACGATGGAGTGGATCGTCAGAACTTCAACCAAGCTCAGATAGTCCGACAACTACTTGGCCAACTCTTCGTAAAGGGTCCGATGTCGGGCAATTGACGCCTTCAGATGGGCGATAGTCTCAGGTCGAGGGTGCACGCCTTTCTTCCTCTCAACCCATTGAGACAGCGCCTCATCGAGAACCGACTGGAACTGACGACCCTCGGCCGCAGCGATGGCCCGCACCTCCTCAAGCAATTCCGGGCGAGCCTGCGACGAGAACTTCTGGACTGTCATCGCAATCATGATACATCATGCTGGATCATGATCAACACAACACCTAATTCCATGCCTGAGTGCTCAGGGCCTTGGATCATCTCAAGAACAATCGACAAGTCGATGTACCAAGCCAACTCATCGGCAGACCTTGTCGTCCCGGTCGATTTCAACGCCTCGATAAAGTGTGCCCGGGCTAGGCCAAATCCGTTCCGGGTGGCGGGCGGCGAACGTCCCCTGGCGAGAGTTTCCGTTTTTGACCCCGTGAGATACAGTTTCAGCAGAGGCGTTGGCTGCGGACCCTCCTGAAAATGGCTGGCCGGACCAACATGCTGTAGCGGCTCCGTGCCTCGCGACCGCTGACGGTTTGAATGGCGACGGCGCCATCCGTTTCAGAAAGGATGGGTTCGCGATATGGGTCGCGTTTCCATTTGGGCCGCGGTACTCGCCGTGGTCATAGTCTCATGCACCAATGAGACCAGTTTTACCACTACGACCACCGAGGCGACGACAACGACGACCGGTGGGGCGTCGCCTCCGCCGTCGGGAACTTTCAACATCAACGGTCACGATCTCTACCTCTCCTGTCTTGGAGCAGGCGAACCGACCTTTGTCCTCGACCATGGAGAGGGGCAGGGGTTGGGGGGGCTCGGAGTCCTGGCCGATGCCCTCGCGTCGCGGGGCACCGTCTGTTCCTACGATCGCGCCAACGTCGGGCAGAGCGGTCCTGCTCCGACCCCGAGAACAGCGGAGGATCTGGCAAGTGACCTCGAGGCACTGCTTTCAGCGGCCGGCGTCGATGGCCCATATCTTCTCGTAGGTCACTCGGCTGGAGGGATGTTTGTCCAGATGTATGCCAGAACGCATCCCGAAGGACTGATTGGAGTCGTCGCGATGAACCCGGTGCCTCCCTTTGGACCATGGTCAGAACAGGGTTTCGCGGTCATGACCCCCGAGGAGCAAGCCGGTGAGCGCGCCTACTACGGAGGACAGAACGGCGAATCGCTGGACTACGAAACATCGAGTAGTCAGATCGCGGAATCTCCGAGCCCACCCGACATACCGTTTGTCATTTTGATTTCGGGTTTGGCCCAATGTGGGAGCCCCGACGACATCTGTGGTCGCACAACACCAGTCGTCACCACCATCATGCAAGACCTGGCAGGATCTTGGCCGGATGGCACCGTCATTGGCATCGACGCCGGGCATGAGATCTTCCTGGATGACCTCGATGGCGTATTGGAAGTGATCGACTCGATTCTTGCCTCAAGCTGAGAGCGGCGCCGTATGTGAACGACCGGCCTCAAGCAAGGAAGGCGAAACGGACCGCCGCTCCGGGTCGGTTCAGAATCGCGTGATGACTGCCGATGAGTTCCCTACCAAAGAAGAGGGAAGTCACGCCAGTGATGTCATCACAGTTGGGTCGAATGATCCTCGATGCAACTTCATCGTCACCAGACCAAATGACCGTGACGCCACAAGATGAATCGGATGGCAACGAACCCGAAGAATTGCTCGACGAGATCTCGACTCGGCTTCGAACCAACCACGGCTGTCAACGGCCGGGGGACTTCGATTTGGTGGTTTAGGCCTGTCGTATCTTGATCATCATGCCTTGTTGATGATCGATTGCACCTCCTCCATCTTGAAAGCGCGCAGGGTTGTGGTTCGGACATTTCCCATCGACGAGATCTTGAGCGCCGCTGCGGTCGCGGTCTCGTCATCAGGCAACTCGAGGATGGCGACCACGTCGTAGGTACCAAGCGTCCATACGATGTTGTTCACCTGACCTCCCATTTGTTCGACCAGATCCGAGAATTGCTTGGCTCGCTTGACAGTGTCCGAGTAATTACGGATACCTTGATCGGTGAAGTTGGCCAACGTTACAAATGTCGGCATCGCTCACCTCCTTGCTCCCCGGCCGTCGACAGAGTCTTCCCAACCTACTCCACGCGCACAGGCTGGTGACGTGGATGCTGAACCGCTCGAGTCGGACTACGGAAGCGACCAGACGGGCGGCAGGTCGGCGTATCCGACGTCGGGTCCAGTACGGAACGATCCAATGCGACACCATCGCCATCGAGCTCAACAGCGGCCACTGAGAACCGGAACCGCCAAATGTTGACCAAGCCGAAGAAGCAATGTCTGCAATCGCGGCTGGCGAGGTCGACGAAGCATGGGTTGCGAGGAAGAGTCAGGTTCGGCGACTGAGCAGATTCGGTTTGGGAGACGATTCTCCGGCATTTCAGCGTACGATTTAGAGCCACTCCGATCTAGTCCCAGGTTTGATTTGGCGACTCCTCCAGGTTGTAGCGCAACCAGCTTTCGATTGCTCTCCAATCAAAGACCGCCGCCCGAAAGCTCTGATCCTCGCAGTCGAGCCGGCGGGCGCAGCGTCCACGCGTTTGCGTCGTCCAGCGCTAGAGGTTTGGCAGATCTGAAGATATCGGCGCCAGTGTTGCTCGGCTCACCGGCAATGACACTGCATCCTTGATCGTGATGTCGTCGAGCCCTGGAATCAGAATCGGGCTAATCGCCAGCCTCCATCTATCGGAATCGTGACCCCTGAGACGATGTCGAAAGTGGGACCACACAGCTCTACAACGATGGTCGCCACCTCGGACCGGGTGGGGAGACGGCCTACCGGCGTCCACTCGATTGACCGTTCTACGAACGTAGGGTCGAACTCAGCGATGTCGTCGGCCGACTCGGCGATCTGACCGGGAGCGACCGCGTTGACATTGATCTCCGGGCCGAGCTCCAGCGCCAGCTCCTCGGTGAGCGTGATCAAGGCTTCTTTGGACAGGGTGTAGATGGAATGGTTTCGGATGTAGGCCGATCCGGCCGAGATATTGACAATTCGGCCCCACCCTTTCTCCTTCATTGTCGGAGCCAGATGCTTGGTGCACAAATATGCAGCCTTCACGTTTGTGTCCCACACCCGATCCCAGTCGGCCCGATCAAGTTCTACGAAAGGCTCCATCGAGAACGGCCCGGCGTTGTTCACGAGGATGTCCACTTGTCCCAGCGACTCGGACACATTTTTGCAAAGCGAAACGGCCTGCTTCGCGTCTGAGAGATCAGCTTGGAAGGAACGGTGGTCGATGGCGGAGATGTCGTTGAGGTGCTCCACCACCGAAGCGGCCTCATCGGCAGATCTGGAGTAGTTAACGGCAACCCGACAACCACGTCGGGCCAGCTCCCGGGCGATCTCGGCCCCGAGATTTCGCGACGAACCCGTCACCAAAGCTGTCTTGCCGGTCAGAGTTTTATCGGGCACTTCATCTCTCCCATATTTTCTCGATGGGCACGAACTCGACGTTGTACCCGAAATACCTAGGTCCGACCAGTTCCAACCCTTCCGGTGTGCGCCACATCTCATGGCACGGGATTCCGACGACCTCGACCCGCAGGCCGTACTTGAGCTCTTCTGTCGTAATCGGCTCACCGGTATCGGCGTCAACAACCGTGATCAGGTCCGGCACCGAGGCCAGAACGGTACCGGACCTGGTTGCGATTAGGTTCTCGTTTTGGAACTCCACCGTCAGGTTCGCCCCGGCATCCTTGGCCAAACCGGCGATCGTCATCTTTCCCCTGGCGAAGCCGGCCGAGGTTTTCCGCTCGACGTCTGTGACCTTGCCCTCGAACAACCGGAACCCCCCGGCAACCTCAATCGCCGCTGCAATCGGATCGTCGCCCCGCTGTCGAGCGCCGAGAATGGCCGAGCCAATCCGTTCGGCGAGGTCGAGGGTGTTGGGGATCATTGCTTCTTTTATCTGCGCACCTGTCTGCACGAAAAGCGCAATGAAAGCTGCGGCACCCATATCGACCGTGATCGACCGGGCGAACGTCTCAGCCCAGTGGTTGTTCTTTGCGTCGATGACGACGACATTTCCCTTGTCGTCAGCGATGGCGATCGGGCTGGCGCCGATGTCGTGGAGTGTGGGCGTGCTCATCTGGATCTCGGGGAAAGCCCGGCCCATGGCGTCACAGTCGACTATTGGGAGCCCGGTGCGCGCCGCGGTGACAATCGGAAGAGTTGAGTTGAGCCCTCCTATCTCGGCACAAATTACGTGGGTGATCTCCCGCCCAATGTGCTGCTCGAGCGCACGAAATGCAGCGATCTGTTCGCCCCTGCCGGGGAGCTTCTCGACCAGGACGGTGGGGGCGCCCATGACCGCAGACATGGCGCACACGGCATCGTCGGGGACTTCCGACGGATCGAGAACCTGGACAGGACCATGCTCGGTCAGGGCTTGGTGGGCCATCAATCTGCCTACATAAGGGTCGCCTCCCCCACCGGTTCCCAATAGGGCGGCGCCAAGGGCGAGTGCGTCGAGATTCTCTACGCCGAACTCACGCATCGCGGTTTCCCAACTCCCCAACCGCCTTCACTTTCAGCCTCACCGCGTTCGACGGCAGGTATGCAAGCGGGACCTCTTCGACATCAAGAATGCGAATCGTGTTTCGAGCAGCTCCTGCTGCGATGGCACGGTCGATGGCTTCCTGTTTGGCGCTTTCGAGCGCTGCTTCCCGGGTGATCTCGTCGAGGGACACGATCCGGTCCACCTGGCCGCTCACATCGGCGATGGCAGCCCCGACAGCGTTGGCGACGGCGTGGTGCGGCGGTCGAATCACCTCTGACGCTCCTGGTATGTCATCACCGACGACAATGCTTCCCCCACCGACGACCACCACGGGCACGGGTTCTGCGCTGGTCTTCATCCGGTCCAGCGCCACGGCAACGCTGGTTCGGATGACCTCGAGTCCCTCTCGGATGACGCCTTTGTCCAATCGTGCCACGAGCTCGGGATCTCCCACTTCCGCCATACCCGCTGCCACCGCCAGGTCCGTGGCCGTGAAGGTGCTGCCACCAAAGACCAGGGCCTCGTCGGTGATACGGAAGCCGACCGACCTTGGCCCAACGGAGACATCTCCGTCGGTCGTGACCAGCGATCCCCCGCCAATACCGATCGAATGGACATCGGGCATGCGGAAATTGGTCCTGACCCCGGCGATGTCGACCGCGACACCTGCTTCTCGCGGGAAGCCGTCGGAGAGGACACCGAGGTCCGACGTGGTCCCACCGATGTCGAGAACCACACAATCCATCGAGCCCGAGAGCCGAGCGGCACCGCGCATCGAGTTGGTCGGCCCGGATGCAAAAGTGGCGATTGGGTAGCGCCTTGTGTAGCTGGTGTCCATCAGAGTGCCGTCGTTCTGGCTGACAAGGAGGGGCGCTTCGAGGCCGAGGTCGCGCATCGCCTTCTCCAGACCGGCCACGATGTGGTCGGCCACTCCGCGCAGTGAGGCATTCATCACGGTGGCGTTCTCTCGCTCCAGCAGCCCAATGCTCCCGATTTCGGACGAGATGCTGAATGAGACATCACCCAGCGCTTCCGCCAGGATGCGGACCGCTTCCAACTCCTGGTCGTTCCTCACCGGAGAGAAGACAGCCGTGATGGCGATAGACGCGATGCCCTCCTTCTGGATCTCAGCGGCTACCTCTTTCAGTTCGACCTCGTCCAAGGGGGCGATCTCCCGTCCGTCGAATTCTGTTCCTCCGCTCACCATGAATACCTTGCCCTCGACGGCTTTGCGTAGCGTCGGTGGCCAATCGGTCAACGGTGGCACGGCACGTGTCGCCGACCCACATAGCCGCACAATGGCAGTAGGAACCAGTCGCGCGGCTTCGACGAAGGCGTTGGTGAAATGAGTGGTTCCAACCATGACAGCGCTCACCTTTCCGCGGTCGATGGCCGAATCGTCGAGAAGTCTTTCCAGGCTGTGCACAATCCCCGAGGTCACGTCGGCGGTCGTTGGCGACTTGATGGCTGCGACAACTTCACCTGCGATCACGGCCACGGCATCGGTATTGGTTCCTCCGACATCGATACCGACTTGTAGCTGTGAAGAGCCTCGCCCGCTCACGACCGGACTTCGGCCCGCTTCGACGCTTGATCCATAGCGTCGAGAACATGCTCAGGAAGGACGGGGATGGAGTCGATGGGCGCCCCGATAGCGTCGACGATCGCGTTGACGATGGCTGCCGCCACCGGGACGATCGGTGGCTCGGCCACTCCTTTGGCGCCATATGGACCGGCCGGGTCGGGGTGCTCCAGGAGCACTGCCTCCACATCCGGCATGTCTTGGGCCAATGGCAAACGGTACGCCTCGAGCGTCCGTTGACGATATCTCCCGTCCTTGCCGATACTCAGGTTCTCATAGAGCGCATAGCCGATACCCTGAGCGACGCCGCCCTGGACTTGTCCCATGACACCGTCGGGGTTGATCACCTTGCCCACTTCTTGCGCAACCACATAGCGAAGAACTGTGACTTTCCCGGTGACCGGGTCGACCTCTACCTCAGCCTGGTGGACGTGATAGGTGGGCGTCGGAAAAACCGGGAAGAGAAGACCTGTTGCACAGGTCGGGTCGAACTTCGGAGAGGCGGTGCGATAGGAGCCGGTGGCGCTAAGGACTTGGCCGGCCGCGGTTGCCTCCGTAGCCACCTCGGCAAGGGTGATCTGAGACCCGGGTGATCCTTTGACTCCTACATGGCCTCCTTCGATTATCTCCAAGTCGGCGGGAGACGTCTCCATCATCCTGCCTGCCACCTCGTAGATCTTCTCCCGCAGCTCTGCCGCAGCTTCAGTGACTGCCCGTCCCACGATGTGAGTGGTTCGGGAGCCCTGAGACCCGGCGTCGTAGGGAGAGCTGTCGGTGTCGGGGAAGGACACGATCACATCTTCAGCCGTTACGCCGAGTTCTGCCGCGGCGATCTGGGTCACACCCATGGCCACTGCTCCCGACCCATTCTCCGTGGCTCCTGTGACCAGACCAACGGTTCCGTCTTCATTGACTTTCATGACTACCGAGCCGGACAAAGGGTTGGTGAGCCAGACACAGGAGGCGATGCCAACCCCGCGGTTCTCCCCTTTTCCTGCCTGGCTCCATGGGGCTATCTCCTCGACCGCGTCGAACGCCTCGCGGAGGATGGAGGCGTCGGGAAGCTCCTGTCCGTTGAGAAGGAGGTCGCCGTCTTCCTGGAGGTTCCTCAGGCGGAGCTCACGTCGATCCATCCCAAGCTGGTTGGCGATTTCGTCGAGATGCCGCTCCATAGCGAAGACTAAGTGGGTGCCGCTCACCCCGCGGAACGCTCCAGTAGGTGCGGTGTTGGTGTAGACAGTGCGTGCTCTGACCCGGGTCGGGCCTACCCGATAACCGGCCCCGGCGAGGATCAGCGGGATTGATATCAGATAGGGCCCATCGGTTCCAGCGGCGCCCGAGTCGAGGAGGACATCCATGTCGCGTGCAAGGAGGTTCCCCTCCTCATCTACCGCGGTGCGGATGCGGACGATGGCACCTTCGCGGCACTGACAGATGAGCATGTCCTCGGTGCGGTCGTTCACCAGCTTGACCGGCCGTCCGGTGGCGCGGGCGGCGAGGGCGGCATAAGGCTCGATGCCAAGATCGAGTTTCGCACCAAACCCACCACCGATGTGGTGGCCTACGACCCGAATTGATGAAGGTTTGATACCAAGTGCGGATGCCATCCGGTCCCTGACGTTGAACGGGAACTGGTGAGAAACATGAACCGTGTAGCGGCCGGACTCGTACTCGGCGACCACCCCCCGCGGTTCCAGGTAGGCCTGGTACTGACGACCCGCTCGATACTCACCCTCCACTACGATATGGGCTGCCTCGAATGCGTCGTCGACGCCTTCCGGATCTGACGTCATCTCCGCACATACATTGCGATAGCGGGGAAAATCAGTGTGCGCCGGCTCGAATGCCTCCCAACCCGGGTGAACCAGTGGGGCGTCGTCTTCAACCGCCCGATCCAGGTCGACGACTGGCTCCTCTTCTTCGATCTCCAACACGATGGCGTCAATTGCCCTATCCGCGATCTCTATATTGTCTGCTGCGACGACTGCTATCGGCTCGCCTTCGTAGAGAACCCGATCCGACGCGAACAGCACCTGATCCTTGATGGCAAGCCCGTTGCGGTGCCTTGGAGCATCCTCGGCTGTGAGTACTGCCCACACGCCTTCAATCTCCCGAGCGGCCGTGACATCCAACTTCACGATCCGGCCGCGAGCCACCGGCGAACGGAGGACACGCGCTGTCAGTTCACCGGGAAGGGCGAAGTCAACGGTGTAGACCGCCGACCCGGTGACCTTCGCCTCACCATCGCTCCGTTTGGCTCGTGTCCCGACTGCGCTCATTCTCCGGCCCCGATTGCCTCTTCAACGGCTTGTACGATCTGGCTGTATCCGGTGCAGCGACAGATGTTGCCCGCCAGCGCCCGTTGAACTTCGGTTCGGGTTGGCTGAGGTGACTCGTCGAGTAACGCTGTGAGAGTCATCACAAACCCGGGTGTGCAGAATCCGCATTGAACGCCTCCTGCTTCAACCAGCGCCTTCTGGAGCGGCGTCATCAGCCCATACATTCCGCCGACTGCCTCGACTGTGGTGACCTCCCTACCGGCGGCAGCATGTGCGGCGTAGAGACACGAATCGATGGGACGCCCGTCGATAAGGACCGTGCATGCGCCGCATTCCCCTTCTACACAGCCTTCCTTTGTGCCCGTGAGCGACATCTGTTCGCGAAGGAACTCGAGAAGAGTCCTTCCGGCAGGGAACTCGGTTTCCACATGCCGCCCGTTGACAACGAGGCTCAGAATCATGATTGGGCCGCTCTCGCCCTTTCCCGGCATATGCCTATGGCCCTACCCAACAAGGGAGCCAGGACTCTCGTTCGATATCTCGCGCTAGCTCGTGCATCGTCGATTGGCTCGGCTGAATTGGTCAGTAAGTGGCCGGCCTCACCGACCGCCTGATCGCCGAGATCGGACCCGATGAGGGCTTGTTCAGCTTCGCCGCAGCGGTATGCCACTGGGGCCACCGAGCAGACCGCTATCCGGGCGTCGGTGACGGTGTCATCTGAGTTCAACGAGAGACGGACCGCGAGGCCGACAAGGGCTACCTCCATGGCGCTCCTTGGCCCCACTTTCAGATAGATCTCTCCGCTCCCATCGCTCAACGGTTCGACATCGAGTGACGTGATCAGCTCGTCTGGACCTCTCGTTGTTTGCCTCCGCCCGACGATGAACTTTTCCAGAGCCTGGGCTCGCTCTCCGGAACTCGAAGCCAGGTGCACCACCGTGTTCCCAACCAGCAGGGGCGGGATGGTGTCGGCCGCGGGCGAAGCGTTGGCGATGTTGCCGACGATGGTGCCCACTTCCTGAGTCTGCCAGCCGCCGACCGTGCGTGAAGCCTCTGTCAAGGCCTTCAACTTCTCGCTCAGGTCTTTGTCGGCGCTCAGCCGTCGGTGTGTGATCAGGGCACCGAGATTGATGTGGCCGTTCTGGCTTGACAGTGACTTGAGCGAATCGATCCGCTCGAGGTGGAGCAAGAAGTCCGATGCGATCTCACCCCGTTGCAACTGAATCATCACGTCGGTTCCACCGGCGAGTAGTTGGATCTCGTTTCCATGGTCGGCGAGGAGCCCCAATGCCTCCGGAATGGACTCGGCGGAGTGGAATCGCATCTTCAGCTAGTTCCCTTGACCAACATCAGCCCGATCTTATAACATCAATGACATGGTCCCAACTTCCCGCTCTGGAGGAGCCAGGGCCCTGTGATAGCCTGGCAAACGCTACTTCCACTGTCGAATACAAGAGGTGCCCTTGGCATCTACCGGAACTGAACCCACTCCAATAAGCCGAGTAGAGGGCGCTTACCTCAGGATTCGAGAGGCGATCATCGAAGGCGAATATCCGCCTGGCTCACCGCTACGGCACCATGAGCTAACCGATGCCTTCGGAGTGAGCCTCATCCCTATCCGCGAAGCGTTGAGGAAGCTCGAGGTGGAGCGGCTGGTCGACAGTATCCCCAACAAAGGCGCCCGGGTCGCCCCCATATCGCTCGAAGACGTCAACGACGTCTATCAGACGAGGATCGCTCTCGAAACAGAGGCCCTGAGGAGGGCCTGGCCAAATCTGACGGCTGAGACACTCGACGAGATCTCGGCGACGAGGGAGCAGATGGTCGACCGCGTCCGCAAGGACGACACGCTCTTCTATGACTTGCACCGCAGCGTTCACTTCGGGATCTATGAGAGGTCGAATAGCCCCTGGCTCGTCCATTTGATCGAGATCCTCTGGAGTCACACCGAGCGTTACAGACGTCTGGCGGCGAAGCTGGACACGTTTGTCGACGAGGGAGGCGACCTCCACGGCAAGATCATCGATGCGATACGGGCCGATGACCACGAAGCCGCCGAAGAGGCGCTGCAGTCTGATCTGAAGCGCACCGCCAAGCTCATGTTCACCGCCTACGAGGACGACCGGGTCGACGAATGATCAGAAACGAGGCAGGCGAAGTCCCCCGTCGATTGCCACTACCTGACCTGTGACCATGTCGAAAGCTGGGAAACAGAAGGACACGACAAGATCCGCCACCTCTGCTCGAGTCACCAGTCGTCCGGCCGGAGTGAAGGCGACCACCGACTCGGCCCACTCTTTATCGATCCCCGCCATCTCATCGAGGCTCTCAGCGATCTGCCCTGGCGCTACAGCGTTGACCGTTATCTCCGGGCCCAATTCCAGGGCTAGCGATTCAGTCAGCGTGTGGATCGTTGCCTTCGACAAACCGTAGATCGATCTATTCCTAACATAGGCAGACACCGCTGAAACGTTGATGATCCGTCCCCAGCCAGCCTGCCGCATCCCGGGAGCCACAGCCGCAGAACACGCGTAAGTAGCTGTCACGTTCGACTCGAACACCGTGTCCCATTCGTCTTGGGCCAGGTCCACGAACGGCTTCTTTGAGAATGGTCCGGTGTTGTTGACGAGGATGTCCAAGCACCCGAGAGCGGTACGGGTCTCGTCCACCATCCGGGCTACGTCCTGGGTCGAACTGACATCAGCTCCAACCGCGACATGGCTCCCTCCGAACAGCTCAGTAATGCGATCGACCAGTTCCAGGGCCTCGTCCCGAGAGTTCCGGTAATTGACAGCGACGCTCGCACCCGCCACTGCGAAAGCGAGGCAAATCTCGGCGCCGAGCTTTCCAGCCCCGGCGGTGACTAACGCCTTCTTACCATGTAGAGGAGAAACGCCGATGCTCATGAGGAGTTCAGATGCTGGTCGAGATCCGTCACTACACCATCACGCCGGGTCACCGAGACGAGTTCGTAGCGTGGTTCGAAGCAAAAGTTCTCCCGGCCATGGCGCATGCGGGAATGAAAGTCCTGGGGATCTTCACAGGCGTGGACGATCCTGACTCCTTCTACTACCTGCGCTCGTTCCGCGACGAAGCCGAAAGAGAACATCTCACGGAGGTCTTCTATGGCAGCGAAGCGTGGCTTGGTGGCATGAAGTCGAAGGCGCTCGAGATGGAGACCGGTTACGAGGTTCATCTCGTGAGATCGACGGGGGCTTCCCCGATGTGAGAAGAACATCATATGACCCGGTTCTCCCAATCTCCGTATCCCAGAAAGGCCCGGGCGTTGTGTGCGATGAGCTCGGCAAGCCGGGAGGCCAGATGATCTGTGGCCCAGGCCGTGTGAGGGGTGATGATGACATTCTCCATCTCCCACAGGGCAGACTCCTCCGGGAGCGGTTCCGCTTCAGTTACATCGAGGCCGGCGCCGCGAATCACACCGCTTTCTAGAGCACGGACCAACGCTGACTCGTCGATCGTCGACCCACGCCCAACATTGACTACCCAACCCCCTAGCGCTTCGAGGTGGGCTCGGTCGATGACGTGGCGAGTGTCGGGATCATCTGGAAGGGCGCAGACGATCACATCAACCTCCCGGCAGATACTCAGCAACTCGGACTGGGCGACGACCCGGCTCAGCTTCTGGTGCTTACCGCTGGTGTTGACGCCCACGACGTCGACGCCGAGAGCCTGAAGCAGTGACGCAATCTCTGAACCGATCGAGCCGACTCCGAGGACCGCCACTTTGAGTTGGCGCAGCTCCGTCGACATCTCGGGCTTCCACTCCCGCGACCCCATCCGCCGGATCGCGGGGCCGAGACGTCGGACCAGAGCCCATATCAGGGCGAGGGCGTGCTCGGTGACAGATGGAGTGTGAACTCCCCTCGCCGTTGTGAGTATGACGCCGGCCTGTTCGAGCTTTTCGGAGGGGAACTGTTCGAATCCTGCGGATATTGCCTGCACCCAACGGAGCTCGGGGACCAGGAAGTCGTCGTCCCAGGCGAATGTGACCAAGGCGCCCGACCGACGAAGCGAGGGCCCGACGTCTGATGTATCTGCAGGCGAAACCAGGGAAACATGTGCGTACTCGCCCAAGGACTCGATAAGTCCCGAGCCGTGGACAGGGTGGAGGACGAGAGTCGCTGCGTTTTCCATGGCCGGATCCATGGCGAGATTATAAGATCGCTGCAGAAAGCTGTTCCAGGAAGGTGCCAATGACGTTGTCACAAGTGCTTGAAGCGATCGATCTCCTCGACGCCCCGGTTTGGGGTGAAGAGGTGGCGGCGGAGCTGCGTCGGCGCGGGCTCGAAGTGGACGTGACCCCGGTCGACGGAAACCGGGGACGAACCGAGTTCTTATCCGTTTCGATTCCCGGGACAAGAGGTAAGTCGAGTGGCGGAGAAGCACCGACGTTGGGCGTCGTCGGACGCCTGGGCGGGATCGGGGCACGGCCTGGCTCTGTCGGCCTGGTCTCAGACGGGGACGGTGCCGTTGCAGCCGTTGCGACGGCCCTCGCTCTCGCCAGGTCCGTCGAACGAGGAGAACGTCTCGACGGGGATGTGATGATGGCGACACACATCTGCCCGGAGGCTCCCACAGAACCCCACGACCCGGTGCCCTTCATGGGGACGCCGGTGTCGATGGAGGTGATGAACCAATGGGAAGTCCATCCCGACATGGACGCCATCCTCTCGATTGACACAACGAAGGGAAACAGGATTCTCAACTGGAAGGGGATAGCGATCACGTCCACGGTGTTAGAGGGCTGGATTCTCCCTGTGGCACCTGATCTGGTGCAACTCTATGAGCAGGTCTGCGGGCACCCTGCCCGGGTACTGCCCTTGTCCACCTATGACATAACGCCCTACGGCAATGCGCTATATCACGTCAACTCGATTCTCCAGCCTGCCGTCGCTTCGACTCAACCGGTGGTCGGCATCGCCATCACTGCCGAAACCGCCGTTCCCGGCAGCGCCACCGGCGCCAGTCACCCGAACGACATCGCCCTCGCCGCTTCGTACGCAATCGAAGTGGCGAAGCGGTTCGGATCAGGGACGTTGGAGTTTTACGACAGGGACCAATTTGGCGAGGCCAAGCGCCGGTACGGCGACCTGCACCGATTTCAGACGATGGGCGAGGATTAGGCGAACATCTCAGGGTTGAGCCGCTCGATGGAGACCCAATCGACGTCGAAGCCGTAGTGCCTCGGCGCGGTTGCATCCAGGGCAGGGCCTTTCCGATACTGTTCCGGAGCGGGAAAGCCGAGGATGCTTACCTCCATGCCCCGTTCGAGCATGGTGTTCGAGATCGGCTCGGCGGAGGCCGACTCAACGATGGCGATGAGGTCGGGGCTCAGAGCGACTGGCACCTCATCCACCCAGGCGAGATGATGTTCGTTCTGAAACCAGACCCGAGCGTTCGAGCCCTCGTGGTCACCTGATCCCACTACGTGGGTCACTCCCTCCATATACCCATCCGGGGTGTCGGTCCAGGTCCTGTCCGTCACAGTGCCGGTGAACAGCACCGCGCCGTCAGCGGACTGGACGGCTGCTCGAACGGGATCTGAGCCGTCGCCTCTCGCGTCCATAACGGTCTGGCCGACTCGAAGCGAGCGGGAAAGGGTGCCCGGGATCATCGCCCCTCCGATGTCACCTACTCGATTGGGGAATGCCGCGTGGGAGCAAGATGCCCCCATGTCGACGGACTTGGTCACCTTCGACACCATCTTCCCGATCCGTTCGGCGACTTCAGGGCTCGGGCAGTCATCGAGGATGATGCTGTTGCCCCATGGGTCACAGATGGTAAGAGGCCAGGTCTTGAGCCCGAGGACCGCAGGAAGAGCCTGGCTCATCTTGGGCAGAGCCCGGCCGATGTAGTCGCCGTCGATCAGGGCGCGCCCGGTGCGCGCGGCGGTATCTACGGCAACGAGCGTGTTCGACGGACCGAGTTCGAAGGGGATCACCGCACCGACTCTTTCGCCCAAGTAGTCCTCGAGTCGGTTGACGGCGCGCTCCCATGGCCGCTCGTAGCGCTCTCCGCCGATGCCGAGAGCCTCCCTCTCATCCAGCGACATCCCGGGCTGCGGGGCTATCGAGCCCATGCCATAAACCGAGCAGGTGAGCATCTCTGGATCGAGCGATCCGTGAGAGACCCAGTTGATCTCGATGCCATCGCTCACGAGCTTTCGGATGTAGCCCATTCCCCTCTCGGCCAGTCCCCCTCCGCCGGTCGCGAACAAACCCAGGCCGAGAACCAGGGCCTGGCCGTCTTCGAGTGTGCGAATGCCGTCGTCGCCCGACATCAGACCATCACCTCCTGGAGCTCGGGAAGGACCCGTTCGAGATCACGCAAGGCAGTCTCGTCGAGGTCGACCAGAGGGGGCCTGACGCCGCCCCCGGCCAGACCAGACCTGTCCATGGCCGCCTTCACCGCCGCCACGTTGAAACTGTCGCGGTTGCGGGCTCTGATCTCTTCGAAAGGGAAACATAGGAGGCTGAGCTCATCAGACTCTTTCTGCCGGCCGCCTTCCAGGGCATCCTGGATGCCCAGCGAGAGGGCTGGGGCGAAGTTGGCTAGACCCGATGTGAACCCCACCGAACCGGCTCGGGAGAAGTAGGCGGCGTATCGCTCGGCGGTGCCACACGTCCACGCAACGCCCGAAGTGTCGTTGGCGACGACCGAAGCGAACCGTGAAACATCCTTGTCTGCGTACTTGCATGCGACCACATCGTCGTCGCCCAGCACTCCGACCAAGTCGACGACTTCCGGGAGACCTCGTAAGTACAACACGACGGGCAGGCCGGAAACTTCTCTCACCGCCTCCCAATAATGCATCATGCCCTGCGACGACACATAGGGCTGGGTTCGCGGCATGAGTAGGAGGCCGTCGGCTCCGATGTCAGAGGCTCGTCGTGCCAATTCCAGCGCAATCGGCAACTCGTGTGAGATGCCGGGGACCACCACGGCAGTTGAGGCCGCCACGTCAACGGCCACTTCGACGACCTTGGTCCACTCATCCCCGGAGAGGGACATCACCTCACCGGTGTTGCCGGCCGGATAAAGCAGACCGACGCCGGAGTTGACGAGAAACTCGAGGTTGGACCCGAAGGCCCCGACGTCTACCGACAACAGATCGTCGCTAAATGGCGTAACGGGAGTAACCCCGACTCCATGAACCGATGTTGTTATGTCCGGCTTCTCCACGTTTCGCTCCAATAGTGGCTGTTCGGTCGAAGTTTATAAGATCCGCGTTCACGGTGTACGATTAGCCGATGAGCCAGCCCGACGAGATGACCAAGAGGACAGTTTTGTCGCTCTACGAGGCGTACTTCGACGGTGACTCCCACGCCATGGTCGATCTCATGTCGGAGGACGTGTGGATTCGCTTTCTCGGTCGCGCCGACTTCCGGGGCAAGGACGAAGCCAGGCGGTTCTTCACTCAGAACACACCGATGCTCGAAGACCTCGACTTCCGGGTCAGCAAGCTCATCATCGACGGGTTCCACGCCGCCGCCCTTTGGTCGGAGACCGCTCGAACCATTCATGGGTACGAGTACCAAAACCACGGCGTCGACATCTTCGAGGTGCGAAACAGTGAGATAGTGTCGGTCCACGAGAACAACGACATAAACGTCCACCGCTCCCACTTCGACCGACGGGAGAACTGAACTCAGAGGGCCGGGATGACACGCTCGGCGGTCAGCTCGATCGTACGAGCAACGTCGACGCCGTTGGCCGGGAACAGGGACACCGAATCCGCCCCCGCCTCGAAAAGTGCGTCGATCTTGGCCGCCACCTCATTGGGCGACCCAGACACTGTGAGATCCTCGACCCAGAATTCGGGCATCTCCTTGGCCACCGTCGCGACCCCTCCACGTGCCGCCATCTCCACCAGCCTGTCAGAGATGCCTGCGACATCGGTCAAAGCGTTGCGACCGCCTGCGGCCTTGTAGAAGGCCAGAGTCTCCCGCGCCAACTGCTTCGCCGAGGCAACGTCGTCATCGACCGCATAAATGGCAAAGACAGTCAGCCGATGGTCGCCTTTATTTCCGGCTCGCTCTCTGCCCTCATTGATCCGCTCCCGAGCCCATTTGGTGTACGCCTCGCCAGCGGCGACAGACAAGATCGAACCATCGGCCACCTCACCCGAGAGCTGAAGCATCTTGGGTCCGATCACACCGAGATGAAGCGGAACTCGATCGGTCTGCGGATACACCAGTTTCACATCGTGAAATTCGAACACGCCCCCTTCTCTATTCATGGTCTCGCCGTCGAGAAGTGACCGTACGGCGGTCACGCACTCTCGCACAGCTGACAGCGGCGACGGCGGCAACAGGTTCATCTGCCGCATCCACGCCGGCACCCCAAGACCGATACCCGGTTGAAACCGGCCCGGATGCGCACGAGCCGTTGTAGCGATCTCCATGGCCAGGAGGGCGGGATGGCGAACGACAGCGGACACAACACCGAGCCCGACCTGGATCCTCTCGGTGGCGCCCAGTGCGATGTTGGCACCTGACAGCCCACCTGTGAAGAAGAAGTCCTCCGCCAACCAGAGCTCGTCGAATCCAGCCTCCTCGGCCAACCGGGCTGAATCGCCGAGGCGTTCCGGCCCGACCGAGCTTCCGATAACAAGTCCAAGGTTTCCCGCCATCACGCTCCATGCATCCGAAGTCTCGATCTTATAACATGAGTATCCGATGTGGACACCAGAATGACGAAAGACGAGGCGAGGTCGCTGGTCGAGCGGTTGGTTGCGGCGTACAACTCCAAGGACAGAGCCGGTCTCGCCGGTCTCTATGCCGAAGACATCTCATTGTGGAGCGCACTCGGCGCCGAATTGAGAGGTCGCGATGAAGTTTTGGAACACATCGACGAGCTCTTCGGATCCCTTCCCGACGAGTTGATGACTGTGGACACCCTGGTGACAGACGGCGAGGCGACCGTCATTGAGGTCACGTCTTCCGGTACAGACAGAGCGGGGGAACCATACGAGATCCAGTTCACCGAGGTGCTGGAGATCTCGAATGGCAGATTCTCCGAGATCAAGACCTACCTCGATCCCGACGACGTGAAGGCAATCGCAGTCGGCGAGTAGAGGCTATGGAGCCCCGGCGACACGATCTTCCACGGCGAAGCACTCGACCAAGTGGCCTGCGGCCACCGCAAGCGGATAGACCGCCTCTCTGGTGCACCGATCATGGACCAATGGGCATCGGTCCTGAAACGAGCAACCGGAAGGGAGAGCTGAAGGGTTGGGAGTCTCCCCCGGAATCATGATGCGCTCTCTCTTTCGGTGAGGGTCCATCCGCGGCACCGCGGACAGAAGCGCCCTCGTATACGGATGCTGCGGTGATTCGAAGATGGTCTCGGTGTCGGCAAGCTCGACCACCCTCCCCAGGTACATCACGGCGACACGATCGGCGATCTTCCGAACCGTCGATAGGTCGTGACTGATGAATAGGTAGGCGACCTGTCGCTCCTGTTGTATGTCACGCAGTAGAGCGAGGATCCTCGCTCTCACCGACTGGTCGAGACTGGAGGTCGGCTCGTCGAGTACAACGAGATCCGGCTCACAGATCAGTGCCCTGGCGATGGCCACGCGCTGCTGTTGGCCGCCCGAGAGCTGCCTGGATCGACGCTCCATGTATCCCGGCCCGAGGCCGACGAGAGTGAGCGTGCGTTCGATGCGATCCGTGATTTCTTCTGAGGGGACGTCGGTGAGGAGCCGCAGCGGCTCAGCGAGCATCTGCTTGACGCGCAGACGAGGGTTGAGCGATTGGTCTGGATGCTGGAACACCATCTGAACACGACGCCGATAGCCAGGTTGGCTCAACTGCCCGCGGTCGATTGCCTCGCCGTCGAACAAGATCTCACCGTCCGTAGCGCTTTGCAGTCCGACAACGACCCGACCAAGCGACGTTTTCCCACACCCGGACTCGCCAACGAGGCCCACGGTCTCACCGCGGTCGATGACCAAGTCGACGCCTCGGACGGCGGGTACTGCCTTGGGCCCGCGGCCGTATGACTTCTGAATGTCAGTCAGTTGCAGCAGCGCCACGAGTCAGTTCCTCGTCGAGAAGAAAACAGGATGCCGCATGGCCCGGGGTTACCTCGTACAGGGGTGGGAGGTTGGCGCAGGCTGAGAAGGCGTGGGGACATCGGTGGCCGAACCTGCACCCGGTGAGGCCGAAGTTCACATCCTTCTCCTCGATACGAGGATCGACTTCGCGCTCGATGGCATCCAGGAGGAACTTCGTGTACGGATGGGCCGGGTTGTCGAGGACCTCGACCTTGCTCCCGGTCTCCATGACCTGGCCACCGTAAAGGACGACCACGTCGTCGCACATCTCGGACACCGCTGCGAGATCGTGGGTAATGAAGACAACGCCGCTCCCGGTGTCTGCGACCAGGTCGAGGATGAGGTCGAAGATCTGGGCCTGGATCGTGACGTCGAGTGCCGTGGTCGGCTCGTCTGCAATGAGGATCCTCGGCTTGCAAGAGAGCGCCATGGCGATCATCACCCGCTGGCACATCCCTCCTGACAGCTGGTGTGGATAAGCCTCCGCCACGCGTGATGCACCAGGAATCCCCACCCGGGAGAGCATGCCAACGGCTTCGTCGCGCGACTCCTTTCGCTCCATGCCCTGGTTGATGCGCAGCACCCTTGCGATCTGACGCCCCACCTTCATAGTGGGGTTGAGGGCCGACCGGGGTTGCTGGAAGATCATTGCCAACTCATCCGAGGTCCTCTCGACCCGACCGGTCTCGCAGTCGATCATCTCTCTCCCATTGACCTGGAGGCTGCCGCTACGCAGCTCAAGAGTGTTTGGAAGGAGGCCCATGATCGAGAGTGACGCCACGGTCTTCCCTGAGCCCGACTCGCCGACAAGACCGGCGATGCGTCCCGGTTCCACCGAGAACGACACATTCCGAAGTAGGGAGGCCTGGCTCCCCTTCACTCCCACCGTCAGGTCGGTCACCTCGAGAAGGCTCACAACGGCTCGCCTCCGAACTCGTCGCCGATGAAGTGGAAGGCCATCACAGCGAGGACAATCAGGCCACCTGGGAACAGTGCGGTCCACCACTGTCCGGTGATGATGTCGGGGGCTCCCTCGGCAACCATCACACCCCATTCGGGAGTAGGTGGCCTGATGCCGACGCCCAGGAAGGCAAGGCCCGCAACGGTCAGGATCGACCATCCAGCGACCAGAGTCGCTTGTACCAGTGAGGGTCGCAATGAGTTGGGCAGGACATGGCGGAAAGCGATCCTCCATCGGCTGTTCCCTGCCAGCCGCGCGCCATCGACATACTCCAACTCGCGCTGAGTGAGCACCTCGGCCCGGGTGAGGCGGATGAAGTAGGGGATGTAGGCAGCGCCCACGGCGATCATCACGTTGGGTATCGAGTTGCCCAGCACCGCCACCAGGACAAGGGCAAGCACGAATCCGGGGAAGGCGAGGACCACATCAGTGAGACGCATCATCACTTCGTCTACCCAGCCACCCCAGTAGCCAGCGATCACTCCGATGACTGACCCGATGGCCGTGGCGGCCATTGCGATTGCCACACCCACTGACAGATCGAGTCGCGCCGAGTAAACGGCCCGGGCGAACACGTCGCGTCCGAACTTGTCAGTGCCGAACCAGTGCTCAGCTGATGGGGGCAGCAATGCGTTCGAGGGATCGGTCGTGAGGGGGTCGACAACGAAGAAGGGGCCTAGGACGGCGACCAATACGTACACGGATAGGATGACGATCCCGATCGCCGCCAGGGGCTTGCGACGTACGAAAGACGCCCGTTGTGCCGTGGCATCTATCTCGGGTGGTATGAACGGCCCGCCGCCTTCGTGCTCGTGAAAGTCGTCGGCCGGTATTGCACTCATGCCGCCACCTTTTGGCCGAGTCGAATCCTCGGGTCGATCCAGGCGTAGAACAGATCGATGACGACGTTGAGGACCACATACAGGACACCGACCATGACTACGAACCCCTGCAGTGCTTCCAGGTCGTTGTTCTGGATGGCGGTGTAGGCGTAGCGGCCGACCCCGGGCCAGGCGAACAGGAACTCGACGATGATATTCCCACCGAGCATGTAGCCGAAGACGATCCCGATCGCAGTCGCGACCGGTATTAGTGCATTGCGGAACCCGTCGCGGAGAAGGATTCTGCGCCAGGGCACTCCCACGGCGCGCGCCGTGCGGACATGGTCAGCCGAAAGTGTGTCGACCATAGCTGCTCGGACCATCTTGAGAATTGGAGCGGCGAGGACGAACGCGAGAGTGATGACCGGGAGGGCGAGGTAACGGAAGGCCTCCCACATGACGTGGAATCGCCCGGTCAGAGCGGCATCGATCGTGTAAAACCCGGTGATGTGCAAGGGCGCAAGAGTGGTCACCGCAAGTCTGTCGATCGGGCCTGGAAACCACCCGAAGCGGAAGAAGAAAAAGTAGATGAGGAGGAGACCCAGCCAGAAGAGTGCCATTGATGACCCGAAGACGGCAAACACGCGGGCGGATTTGTCGATCCAGGTCCCCTGATAGGCAGCTGCGGCAATCCCAAGGGGGATTCCGATCATCGAAGCGACCAAGACCGAGTAGAACGCCAGCTCGAGAGACGCCGGCAACCGCGCCATCAGCTCGTCGGTGACCGAGGCCTCAGTGCGGATCGAGGTTCCGAGATCACCGGTTACGACGTTCCCTACGTAGCGGGTGAACTGCTCGACGATCGGATCGGACAGCCCGTACCGCTCCCGAATCTGTTCGATCTTCTCCTCGTTGGCGTAGGGCCCCGCCCGAACCACGGCTGCATCGCCGGGCAGGATTCGAACTATGAAGAAGACAAGAATGATGATCCCGAGGATGGTGCCCAGGGAAATCAGCAGTCGCTTACCCAAGTATCTCCACATGTCCGTCCTTCCCCGCTAACGAGATGGAATATGGGGCCAGCCGCAATGCGGCTGGCCCCATGATCCCATACATCCCTGTCAGCAGCTGTCGGACTTGGTCACGAACTGGAATCCTGGAACCAGCGTGTAGTCCCGATCAAGGCCGGTGACGCATTTTCCTGCGACAACAGTCCGGTCGGTCGACCACAGCGGGGCCCACACAGCGTTGTCGTAGAAGATTTGCTGTGTCTCCGACGAGATCGTCTGACGCTGTTCCGGGTCGATGCTGAACTTACCTTCTTCGACGAGAGCGTCGTAGTCCTCGTTGCAGAATCGGGCGTAGTTCACGAAAGAACCACAGATAGTCAAGAACGACATCTGATAGAACGGGTCCTCGCCCCAGCTGAACCAGTCGTGGATGAACAGCGGCAGCTCACCCGCGTTGAGCTTCGTCGAATAGTCCGCATCGGGAAGGATCTGCACATCTACGTCGATGCCGATCTGACGAAGAGCATCCTGGATCAGGACAGCCGCTTCCTGGTCGCTGCCTGCCGACTCGCGAACGCCAAGCACCAGGCTCACGTTCTCCAAACCGGAGTCGTCAAGGAAGCCCTGTGCAGCCTCGAGATCCTGGGCGTAGTTTGCGCCGATCGAAGCGTCGAATGTCTCCATGGTCGACGTGACAACACCCTGGGCCGGCGAGGCGAAACCGAACATCACCTGATCGATCAGCGCGTCGTACGGAACGGCGTGGACGATGGCGCTCCGAAGGTCGACATTATCCAGAGGCTCGATGTCCTGGTTCATTCCCAGATAGTGCACACCGGTCGTCGGCCGGGAGAAGATCTGCACATTAGGATCGCCCTCGAGTTCTGCGAGGAGCTTCGGCGGGATACCCGCCGCAATGTCAATCTCACCCGACTGAACGAGCAGGGCTCGCTGGTTGGCGTCGGGCACAGTGCGGATGGTCACTCCGGAGTTAGCCACGTTCTGCGCGTCCCAGTAATTGGGGTTGGGAGCCAGGACGACCTGACTGTCCGGGTTGAAGCTCTCCAGGACGTAGGCACCCGAGCCGGCGGCCGCGTCCGTGAGATAGGTGGCGCCCCAGGGGTCTTCGTCGGTCGCGTTCGCCTCGACGTCTTCTTGGTTGATCGCTCCGAAGACCTGGAACGTCATGAATCGCTCGAAGAGCGGGCTCTTCACGTTGGTCTCGACTTCTAATGTCTTCTCATCGATCACTCGCACCTGATCCGGCGAGTCGATCCCGATCAATGGGAGCAACAGCGTGATGTAGCTGTGCTCGGCGAGCATGGACCGGTCGAACGCGTACTTGTAGTCCTCCGCTGTCACCGACGTGCCATCGGAGAAGGTCAGATCGTCTCGGATGGTGAACGTCCCGATCAGACCGCTGTCAGTCTCCGTGATCTCGTAGGACGACGCTCCAGCACCGACATGGTTCTCCCTGCTCCCGATGAGGAGACCGTCGGATTCTGCGGTCAATTCCTGGGTGATCAGTGGCTCGTAGAGTGCCTTGGTCACGGCATACGCCGCCGTGGTCCGGAAGGTGTGGGGCTCTACGAGGTTTGCAGTGTCACCGAGGGCAACGATTATCTCCGGCTTGTCAGCCGTTCCGCCGTTACCATCGCCGTCACCTCCTCCACCACTCGTGGTCGTGGTTTCGCCACCATCGGCCGCAGTCGTGGTCGTGTCACTCGCGGGGTCGTCGACACAGGCCGCAGCTACGAGGGCAAGGACGGCGATCAACACCACAAAGCGGTGTCTCATCAGCTTGTGCCTCATATCTCGTTCCTCTCAGGTTTGTTCGCCAGCCAATCCGGCGTGGTCAGGATCTTATAAGGTTTGACGTCGTCGCGTGCAAACTTCTATGTAGAAGTGACGAAATCCTCAATCAACGAGCCGGAATTCAGCTCCTGCGGGTCCTCCCCGGAGAGGAAGAGACGCGCGCTATTTGGGCCGAGAAGTTGGGTCCTTCCGGCTCTGTGCTCGAGTACAGAGCCCTCTCTGATGCCGATTACCGGCGTTGTGTTCTCTTCATGGAACTCGGCAATCCTTTGCTCTCTCGTCTCGCCGCCGTGAGCGGCGTCCGGATCCCGGTCGACGTAGTGCGGGTTGACCTGGAACGGGAAGAGGTCGAGTGCGTCGAACCCGCCCGGATCGACGATCGGCATGTCGTTGGTTGTCTTGATGGTCGGGCAGGCGAGATTCGATCCCGCGCTTGCCCCCGCATACGGGGAGCCGGAGAGCACCAACTCTTTGATGGCGGCGAGCAGGCCGAGTGATCGACATCGCTCAAGAAGGCGGAATGTGTTGCCACCCCCAACGAAGACTCCGTCACATACTCGCACCGCCTGCGCCGGATAGGGATTCCGATGGACCGAACGCAACTCCACGCCAAACTCGGCGAAACGGCTCTCGGCCCGACTGGCATAGCCCTCTACGTCGGCAAGGGCGTAAGGCACGAACGCCACGCTGGAGCGCGCTGTGAAGTGGGCAGCCAGGAGACCGGAACAGTGCTCTAGGTAGCCCTCACCGGGATTGGTCGAGTTGCTGATCAAAAGCAGGGAGGGTTGGAGCTCAGCAGTCATGTCGCCTCCTTTGTCCTGCCTCGATAGCGATGTTATAAGGTATTCCACGTACTTCAGATCCAAATGGAGAGTATGTGAGAGAGCCGTCAAACGCCATAGTCAGGATGAAGCGCTCGGGTATCCGTGAGATCTTCGACCGGGCCAACCAGATTCCCGACGCTATCCACCTGGAGATGGGCGAGCCTGACTTCCCCACGCCCCAACACATCCGCGACGCGGCCGCCAGAGCGGCTAACGAGGGCCATACCAAGTACACGCCCAACGCCGGGATCACTGAGCTACGGGAGGCCGCCGCCGACAAGGTGGTGCGCCGCAACGGGGTCGAAGCCACACCTAATCAGGTCGTGATTACGCCGGGCGCCATCGCCGCCCTCTACGGCACTGTGATGGCCTTATGCAACCGAGGCGATGAGATCCTCATCTCGGACCCATCCTGGCCTAACTATGCGATGCTCGCCGGGCTTCAGGACGTTCGTGTGGGGCGATATCCCATGCGCCCCAAAGACGCCATGCAGCCCCGGGCGGATCTAATCGAGCCTTCCATCACGGCCAAGACCCGCATTCTCCTAATCAATTCTCCCTGCAACCCCACCGGTACCGTCGTCGATCGACAGCACATGCGCGATCTGCTCCAATTGGCCGACGAGCACGACCTGTGGCTGATCTCTGACGAGGTCTACGACGAGATGGTGTTCGACGGTGGAACCGCCGTCAGCCCGGCAACACTTGGTAATCACGATCGCATCATCTCGATCTACAGCTTCTCGAAGACCTACGCGATGACAGGATGGCGGGTCGGATACGCAGTCGCACCGCCCGAGCTTGCGCCCTATCTCATTAAGACACAGGAGCCGGTCACCGCCTGCGTGAATGCCCCCGCTCAGATGGCTGCAGTTGCTGCCCTACGAGGGCCGCAGGACTGTGTCAACGAGATGCGCGAAGCGTATGAGTCGCGAAGGAACGGTGTGATGGAAATCCTCGATCGTGCCGGTGTCCCCTATGTCCGCCCATCCGGGGCTTTCTACTTGTGGATCGACATCGGTGGATCCGGCATGAACGCAACCGATTTTGCCAGGCGGCTCCTTGAGGACCATCACGTAGCAGTGACTCCCGGCGGTGCCTTCGGCCCGGACAGCGACGGGTTCGTACGAGTCTCGCTAGCGAGCGCGGCCGGGCTCCTCAACGAAGGAACGAACAGATTGGTGACGGCCCTTCAAGCGGCGCACACTCCTTAGCGGTTCACACCTCGAAGGTCTCCACTGAGCAGGGAGTCGAGCTCGGACCTGGTCAGACCGATCGCATCTCCGTGAGTGGTCAGAGCGACCGCCGCCATCATTGCCCCTCGCCGGACGCCATCCGACAAGTCCCCATCGAGCACTCCGTCGAGTATGCCGGCTGTCAAGGCATCTCCGGCGCCCAGGCGGTCGACCACGTCGACTGGAACAGCTGGTAGGTGACCGTCCAAATCACCATCGACCCAGAACACACCCTCGCTTCCCGAGGTAACTACGACTCGGGATGCCCCGAACTTCTGAGCGAGATCCTGCGTGGCTCGGGCCGGATCGGAGCTCGTCCCGAAGAGTTGGCCGGCGTCCGCTATCGGGCAGATGATCAGATCGACATCCTGCAGGATAGGGTGGAGGGAGGCGGCGGCTTCCTCGGGCGTCCAGAGTTTGCTCCGGTAGTTGACGTCGAATGAAACGATCCCTCCCGCAGCATCCACAAGCATCGAGATCGCCTCGGCACAGGCGGGCGAGAGAGCTGGCGTTATGCCAGTGAGATGGACGATGCGGGCTTGTTCGACTACCCCCCAATCCAGGTCATCGCGACTAATCTGACAAACCGCCGAATCCGCCCGGTCATAGACCACCGTTGTCGGCCTTGGTGGATGGTGCAGGTCAACGAAATAGGTGCCCAGGCGAGCATCGTTGACCATACGGACCCCCGAACAGTCGACCCCAGCGCCAGTCAGAGTGCCCAGCACACGTCTGCCGAGCGGGTTATCAGGCAATCGCGAGGCCCACACGACCTGCCTACCTAACGAAGACAATGCGGTGGCAACGTTGGCTTCGGCCCCGGCGACGTGGACCTCGTAGCCGGCACTGTCTCCAAGCGTAGTTCCGGGGCGCACGGAGAGCCTTAGCATTGCCTCGCCGAACGTGTAGACGTCGATCATGAGACCGATTCCATCCAGTTTCGGGCGATGTCGTCGAGTGCTGACCAATCATTCTCCCGGGCGATTCGAGCCGGGAACAGAGTCCCCCCCGCCGCCAAGGCGATGGCGCCTGCGTCGAGATACGCTGATGCGTTGGAGGTATCGACGCCACCCGTAGGAATCAAGGGTGCCTGGCTCAAAGGGGCGAGCACTGCCCGGACGTACTCGGGACCGCCAAGCTGTTTGACGGGAAAGACCTTGGCTGCGGTAGCACCGGCCGAAAGTGCACGATGAATTTCGGTAGGAGTAGCCGCGCCACAAATGATTGGGAGACCCTGGGCCAGTGACGCCTCGACGACTTCACGATCGAAGATTGGGGTTACGACGAACTCTGCTCCAGCAGCAGCGGCCTCGGTCACCTCGCTTGGTATCGTCACAGTCCCCACCCCTATGACCAGCCCCCCGAGATCTGAAAGTTTGTAGATCGTCTCTAACGCATTCTCCGTCCCGAGCGTGACCTCTAGAACCCGAATTCCACGATCACCAACGACACGGGCCGCAGTCACCGCAGCCTGGGTGTCATAACCGCGGATAATTCCGATCACCGGAACATCAAGCAGATACGGAAGTCGTTTCAAAAGAGTTGGCGTTGGATTGGTCCGGCTCATTCGTCGATGGCAAACGTAGCCCGTCCAGCGGGAGGAGGCGTAACCCACATTGCCGCAGGCTTTTCCCGTCTGGAATCCTGGCTCGCCATACCCGCACGAAAGATCGACGTCTTCGAGCCTGAGCCTTCTTTGGTACGGCTGGTCTACCTACTCTTGGTCCACTGGACCGAAGGGAACCCCATCTTCTTCCCTCCGAGGATGCCTACACGCACCAGCGCTATCGAAATTACAACGGCCGCTGCCGGAATGGGCGCGGCGGTTGTGATCCTCAGCGGGTTACGTCGAACGTTTGCACAAATCACACCATCCGAGCTCAAGGTCCACTTATTGGGAAGGAAGACCGTGTCGGGGCGGTCATGGAGCAACCTATAGGAGAAGTCTTTCCCAACGATCAAGTACCCAGACGGACCGATCGAGCCAAGCGCCACCTTGAGGCCAGCGGAGTTGAGGACTACCGCCGAGATAATTCCGCTTGACTCGACGGACCGAACCCTCCACAGCGTCCCATCCACGAATTGGACCTTCTGACCGAAACCGAAATAGATGCTCCACCCACTACTCCGTCCCAGCCGGGCCAGCGTCTTCCCGTCGTTGACCAGCTCCCAAACCGGAAACCTGAAGAACCCGACGCGGCGCAACCACACTTCACCAACGATTGCTTTTGACCTCACAAGTCCCTGACCCTCGCCGACAGCGCTGGCTTCTCCTGTTGAACTCACTCAACAGATTGTATGCGACTCAACACCTGCGGTCGGGTCAGCGCTTTTGAATGGGGTTTTTCTCCCGTGATTCGATTCGACCAACGACGCGATTCTCTCAACGAAGACGGCTCTCCTGCCAGGGAACCATGTCCAGGTTTGATCAGGCCCGTCAGCCATATCGGGGATCAGCCGCACAACCCGTCGTATTCGAGACCGAGCAGCGGACCTAGCAGTGTCTTAGAGTCCGGCAAGGGGGCCCCTCACTCACTCTCCAGGGCCCTCTGCCACCATCCGGGAGCTTCCGCCCATCTCCCTTACGAAGTTGCCGAAGATGCCCGCGGGCGACGTGAGAAACACGAGGACCACGACCTGGAGCACGCCAAGCGAGCTCCAGAAGATGTTCCCGAAGGCCACTATGGCGAGACCGCCGCTCATAGAAATGAAGACCCGCCACGACGAAGCGTCCCACACGGCGGGGTCGGGATGTCGGACCCGCCACACGTCAGAGAAAGCAAACAGAACTGCGAAGGCTGAACCGACGCGGATCGTGATGGTGTCGTTTTGGGAGAAGCTGTGGATCGGAACTAGAGAGAGGCACAGAAAGGCGATTGAAAACGCGTGACGAACGATGGTCTTGACGCGCCAGAGGTTTATTGGGTCCCATCCTGAAGGGTCGTCCCGCAGCCAGCCGATGACCGCACCGAAGCCGGCAAGGCTGACAGAAAGACCGGCGACCGTGGTGAAGAACGGCTGTGCTTCCACAACGTGCGATGGTACTGGTTCCGATCGAGGAAATCGACAAGTCAAGGTCGCCAGCTGCTTCTAGCCAGGGTGATCAATTCGGACCCAAGATGGTGAGTCGCTCAGAAATCCCGAGTTCCAGTCGCGCTCGGTCGGTGACTCGTCATCCGCCGTCAACCCTGGGGCTTGCAGGCACCTACTTCCAGGACGCCCAGGTGGAGCGCCCGCCTAGCCCAATGTGCTTGGCTTCGTCGACCGTCCATCTCTGATGACGATCTCGCGATGACCGTAGGCGGCGACTCGGGGGTCGTGAGTGACGATGAGCAGAGTCAGGTCAGAACTTTCTGCGAGACCAACCAACAGCTCGAGCAATATTTCCGCAGCGAGGGAGTCGAGTGCCCCGGTTGGCTCGTCGGCGAAAAGCACCGCCGGGTCATGTACGAGGGCACGGGCAGCTGCAATCCGCTGACGCTGTCCGCCGGACAACTCACCAGGCACCCGATCGGCCAGCTCGGGCACCCCAACCCGGTCCAGCCAACCCCGGCTACGGTCGAATGAGCTCGAGCGCGACTCACCTTCCAAGAGCAAAGGCAACGCCACGTTCTCGACCGCGGTCAGCTCCGGGATTAGCTCACCGAACTGGAACACGAAGCCGAACTCCCGCCGCCGAAGCAGCGTGCGAGCATTTGCATCAAGATCGTCGACGCGAACACCATTGAATGACACCTCGCCCGATTCTGGCTTTTGGATCCCGGCCAGACAATGGAGAAGCGTCGACTTTCCCGACCCACTCGGCCCAGTGATAGCCACGAGCTCTCCCGTGGCCTTCTCAGCGGGAACCGACCCCGAAGTCCCCTGGTCGACCATCAGCACCGTCTATTTGGCCACCGTCTTGTTGGGTTTCCTGGTTTGGGCTGCCTTTGCGCCATTGTTGGACCGTCTCACCTCCCCCATCGAGCTGAGGTTCGAGTAACGAAACCGGAACTCGTTGACGTCCAAGAACATCTGGCGTCCCCTCGGGGAGCACCGGCCCGGACCATCTCCTCATGGCAACACGACATATGTATTTGCATCGTCCCTCTCTTCGGGCCCTCAATCTTCAACCGCTGATACGACCGGGTGGTCAAACGATGAAGCATCCGCACTGCGCTACCTAGAGTTGGTCGAATGGTGACCGGCCTGGCTGACAAACGAATGAACCGAAGACCCCTTGGCATACGGAGCGGTATTGACGTGTCCGAGGTCGGCGTCGGCCTTTGGGCGGTTTCGGCCAGCGAATGGGGTCCAGCCGACGACGAAGACAGTCTTGAGGCGATTGAGGCGGCATTGGAGTTAGGCGTCAATTTCTTTGACACCGCCGACGTTTACGGAGATGGTCACTCAGAGGAGCTACTCGGCCAGGCCATGGAGACGCGCCGAGAATCATTCGTTATGGCCACCAAGATCGGCTGGATTGACTTTGACCGGCAGGCGGACCGTTCGCAGTACGACAGTGTCGACAAGCTCGTCGCAGGTGTCAAACAATCCTTGCGCCGACTGAGCGCTGACCACATCGACGTCATCCAGTGTCACATCGACCATCCGGAGCCAAACTCGTCGATATTCATCGAAGGCTTCCGAAAGCTGAAAGAGGCCGGAACGGTAAAGGCATGGGGTGTTA
>JBGSYD010000032.1:0-119235 GCA_041751055.1 Acidimicrobiia bacterium
GTTAAGCAAGCATTGACAGAAGACGATGAGAGTCAAAAACCCTTGTAGCGCCTGACAATCTAGGGCCCGTAGCTCAACCAGGTCAGAGCAGCGGACTCATAATCCGTTGGTTGCAGGTTCAAGTCCTGCCGGGCCCACAAGCGAAGCGGCTGGTCATCGGCCAATCGATCGGGCACATACATGACATCCAATTCGGGGACAGAACAATCGGGACGATTAGGTAATGGCCCTAAACCTTAGAGACATGTCGTGTTCGCAGCGGTAGGGCTCGGTGTCGGTGTCACTCTATATCTCTATAACGCCTTCAGGGCCCTCGATTCGGTCACCTCGGGTCGGACGATGAATCAGAGGCAGCAAGAAAGCGCTTCGGAATTGCCACAGTCAGAATCAAATGATTCGGTGCCATCACGACAGCCCTCGTCCTATTGGGCTGGTGGCTCAATGGAGTCGTTGGAACGACTCCATTTCTTGAGTTGCTGGGTTTCCAATAGTTTTCTCATTGCACCGCTACCGGGGCGACGAAGGAGAGCTGGAACAGAAGAGCTAAAACGCGCCGACCCGGAACGCCTTGACGGCGTCCCCTTTCAGACTCGAGAGTGGTTTCTACGCCTAGTTGCTCAAGGGAGAGGGTCTTAGATTGCTCAGCGGGAACTCGAGGAAGTCGAGTTCTTTGCGGAATTGGTGGGGCTGAGAACCCTATGGCTGTAGGTGGGTTCGGTAGGAGAAGACCTCGATCGGTCGAACAGACTGGCGCACATGACCGATATCGGTTCAATCGGATTAGCTTGCATTCATGAGCGTCGAGATTCCCGATACATTGGGAACTGGACACAGTGGTGACGATTCGAAGCCGGGTCCCCGCGCGGTTCTCACTGCTGTCGGTTTGGTGCTTGTCGTGTCGTTCGTTGTTGGAGCTCTCAGCAGGCAGCCCGCCGAACAAGCAAGCACAACTCTGGCCGAAGCGGCGGCGGTCTCCACGGTGCCGCAACTGAACGAACCTCTCGACTGGCAGGCGGACCAGATAGGGGGTACGTGGCCTCAACGACTTGTGGAGTTCGAAGGGAGTCTCTACTTCTTCGCAACTTCTGGTATTCCAACTCCGCTCGAGGCGGGTAGTGGGCTCGACGCGTGGCTACTTGTCGATGGGGTGACATGGAAGTCGCTCGGTACCGTCATCGCGCCACCGAACCAGATCCATACGGTGTCCGCTACCCCTCGAGGGTTGGTCGCCGCCGGCTCCACCGACGAGAACACGCTCCACCTTTGGTCATCCATCGACGCCGAACAGTGGCACGAGTCCGATCTGCCCGGGGTGCCTTCTGTCTCGGATCATTTCCGCACGTGGATCCAGGCGGTCGGAGGGACGGCCGACGTAACTGTCGTATTCGGCTCGATATATCCTGACATCGGTGCCCTGGTCCGAGAAGCCCTACCGGCTGGCCTCAAAAGCGAGGACGGCGATGCGCCGCTCGATATTTCATGGGGTGGGCCGCCGTGGGCCGTAAACGTCTATGGGCCGCTTGGTCTGACCGTTTTTTCGGCGACATCCGAGGATCTCGGGTTGACCGAAGAGGAGGTCCGGGCACTGTTAGGAGGTGCGGGACCGGGTCCGACCACGGTCTGGACCTCAATTGACGGTCAGGCCTGGACTCCGGCCGAAGTGGGGATTGGGTATGTCAGCAACATCTTCGAGGTTGGCGGCGATCTGATAGTCAACGGTTACGGAGCTGGCAACGAGACATGGATTTCTCCCGATGGCCTGGATTGGGAGCGGGTCGCCGGAGTGGGAGGAGGACTCGAGTTTCTGAACCCATGGCGAAATGGGTTTGTGGCGATGAGGCAGCAAGGCCCGGCGCTTGACATCGCCTATTCGGAGGATCGCATCAGCTGGGAGCCCTTCGGAGTGAACGAATATTTGGCCGATGGGTTTTCATGGTGGTTCCAGACATTGGCTGCTGGCGAAGGAGGGCTCGCCACGGTGGTCACAGGATATGACGAGACGGGGTTCGTCAACGAGGTTCCCACGCCGGTTGTCATTGAAAAAGACGTGTACACGCTCACCATTGGGGCGAACGACGGATCAGTAGTCCTTAGATCTGGAGTTGACGTGCTCCTGCGTTTGAGCACCTACTCGAACCAGGTTTATCAGGAGGTGATGGTCGATTTTCGAGCACGGACAGTCACTTTCTTGCACCCCGAGTCGCTCGATCCATTAGTCAGCTTCACTTTCGATGAGATCGAGCAAGCTGAGGCTGGTGCGCACGAAGTTGGGGCCTTCATGCAAGAAGAGCAGCTTGTAGCGTTTACCGCCGATGGGAAAACGTGGACCGTGGAAAGTGTGGCCGAGACATTTGGAGACGACGCCCTGGTCGAAACCTTGTATGTGACCGACAACCAGGTGATTGCTGTCGTGACCGAACGCTCGAGCCGATTCTCCCGCGTCCCAACAGCGCCGAACGTTGTGATCTGGACGGCCGTGATCCCCTAGGCGGTGTTCAGTCGCGTTCGGCCCATTTCAGAACCCGCATCGCTCGAAGAGTGGTCCAACGACCGGAGAAACCTTCGGGTTCCTCCATTTCAAAGTGGGTCGGACCCTGGTGGGTGTTCTCCACTGGCCAGCGGCCCGCGGTGTCGCGCTTGCTTTCGACCAAGTCGATCGCCTCGGCGGAGCGATCGTCGAAGGGTGTACCGGCCGAGTGAAAATAATCCAAACCCCGCAGCACGTCGTAATACCAGTAGGTCGGGTACGAGACCATCGTGAACCTTGGGTCAATAATCTGCCCCTTTGACCGGCTGCGAAACAGTCCTCGCTCGAGAAGATACTCCTCACCTCTGGAACGCACAGCCGAGACCGCGTCTGATGCCCCTCCGGCGTGTTCCCAAGCGAGAAGTCCTTCGAGCACGCAGATCGTGGTGTGGAATGAGGCCACACGCGCTCCATACTCCGCCCAGCAATTCCAGCCCCCATCACCTAACTGCTGGTCAACAAGTCGATCCAATATGCCGTCGACCGCCTCACCGAAATAGGAACCGATCGCAAGCGCAACTCCATTGATACAAGGCTCGGTCTCGCCCTCGAAGTACGGAGCGCCGTTGGCATCCCATCGGACGTTTTCGCGAACCAGGCTGAGAGCCTGTCGCGCCTCGGAGCTTTCGGGATCTAGGCCAAATTCGCGGAGCAGTTGTAGAGAGAAGTGCGTCGCCGTCCATGCATCGAAGAACGGCTTGGAGTCATCGACCCAACCCGGCCGGTAGGTTCCACCATCCCAGCTGCCGTTGGTTCCCTGCATCGCAAGGAGCTCAGCCCCCCAACCCTCTCTTGCTACCCGCGTCCGCTCGACTGCAATCTCTTCTTTTGATGCGTCGGTGAGATCGCTCAGTACCTGCCAGCGAATGGCGGGGTCAGAGTCGAGCAGCCAATCGATCACGCTCATCCGCGCAGGCTAGTGGTCGGAATTCCTGGGTTTCCGAAAACTGGACCCGAGTTCGAGCAGGTGAACCGCCATATCCATAGATATAGAGGACTTATTGGCCCCACTTGTCGAGGCGACCATTGGCGAGGTCTTTGAAGAGGTCCTGTGCCGAACTCGACAGATAAACGACGCTGGCGCTGCCAGCCCATCCGGCACTTCCCGGCGCCACAATGTTGGGCACGTCTTTCAACTTCATGTTGATGGTCATCGTTAGAAAGGTCAGCAGTTCGGTTGGGGTCAGGTCGGTGATCACATAGGGTTCGGCTGCTTCCATGAACCCGGGGATCGCGCTTGCGCCCATCGTCTTCACACCCATTGCTGCACCGATGAGTAAGTCTCCTTGGTGTTTGGATCGCGCGAAGTCACCACCGGGCAGGGTCTTTCTCGCCCGGGCGAATGCCAGAGCGTCGAATCCATCAAGTATTTGCTTTCCCGCCTTGAGGGTCGCCAGGGCCTTGACATCGTTGATTGCGAACGGGACCTTCACTTGGATTCCATCGAGGACCTCGTTTACGACATTCTTGAATCCGCTGAAGCCGGTCAAGATGTAGCCCTCGAACTCCAGATCAGTGAGGTCGCGGAAGGCCTTCATCATCACGTCGGGGCCTCCAAGCGCAAGAGATCCGGTGATCTTGCCCGTCCCGTAACCTGGGATGGGCACGTAGGAGTCACGTGGCAAACCGACAACGGCCCCTTTGCCTTTGCCGTCCAGGCCCACGAAGTGAATGCTGTCGGCCCGTGTCCTCTCAACGTTCTCGCCCGGCCGAGCATCCGAGCCGACCACGGCGATCAATCGAGGTCCATAACCGAAGTAATCAGGGATCGAAAGACTTGGCCAACTACCGCCGACAACCCTCCAGCCTTCCTTCTGCTTCACGGCAAGAAACAGGTCGTCCCCAACTTCGACTGTCGCGACTTTCACATCCTTGAAGGTTCCAACAGACGCAACCCCGGTCCTAGGTGTGCTTTGCTCCTTCGGGACTATCGAATCGAGCACAGTTCCCGCCATGCGGGGAGGCTTTTCTAGTTCAGCGGCGGCGTAGCCGTAGAAGTCTTCGACCAGCGCTGTCAGGCCCTTGGGGGCCCCTTCGACGGTGAAAGGAATGGTCGTCGTAGTGGTCGGCGGCGCAGTGGTCGTAGTGGGGGCTGATGTGGACGGGCGTGTTATTTGAGCTGCCGGGGCCGCCGGTGAGCAGGCCGCTGCAGTCAGGACGATCGCAATGATGAGAGGGGAACTTCGGGGGAACATTTAAAACCTCAGACACGTGGTTTTGTAGCTCAGAGCCAGGCAACAACACCGTAGGCCGGGTTGTGACGTATGAGAAGCTTACGAGATGTTTTCCATTACCAGGCCTGTGTTCTCAAAAAAAGCATTTGGGAGTGAGTGTCCACCGAGCTTGTGGCACGAATCAGGCGGATTTCCCCTTTACTTGCAGCAGCATCGGACGATAACCCTCACAGAGAGTTCCGCCAGGTCGAACTCCAGCATCGTTGAGGGATGGTTACGCCGTGAGGCTCTTCGGTAGTAAAAGTGAAAGCGGTGCGAGTCTTGTCGAATTCGCCCTAATAACGCCATTTCTGATCCTTCTGCTTCTCGGGATCATCGAATTTGGTTACCTCTTCGGCGAGTTCAACGACGTACGTCACGGAGCTCGTGAAGGGGCTCGATTGGCCGCGGTAAACGCCGGTGACAACACCTTCTTGCACAACGAAACCTGCGGCAAGATGGACCTGACCACAAACGTCGATATCAAATTCACCGATGGTGCCGCTGGAAATATCGGCGATGTGGGAACGGTTGAGGTCCAGGCCAACCCCGGATCTCTCTCCGGGCTGGGGCTAATCGAGATATTTCTCCCTTCAAACATCTCGTCCAAAGTCGAATTCAGACTCGAACAACCCTCCGCTCTATGGAGTACTGACGGTTCGACTTTTTCATGTTGAAGCATGACGCGCCGGTAGACAAGGGGGCCAGTGCCCTGGTGATCGCCCTTACGCTCTTCGTTCTGATCGGTTTTGCGGCCATAGCCATCGATCTCGCAGTTGGCTTCAACCAAAAGCGCCAGGATCAGACGGCGGCCGATGTAGGCGTGATGGCTGGAGCGATTGAGACTCTCGGGCCGAACACGCTCATTCGAGATCAAATCCTCAACTTCACCAAACGCAACGTGATAGCGACCTACACGGCAGCGGATTGGCAAGCGCGGTGGGAGGGCTGCGTTGACAACGAGCGCGCTGGGTTGAACAGTTCGGGGCACAACTTCGTACCCGTAGCTGCACCTGCCGGATGGAGCGTGGCGAGGATCGACTGCATTTCGATCGATGCCGGAGGTTTTGTTCGCGTGAATCTTCCGGAGCTTGAGTTCGCCACCACCTTTGGGCGTGTTCTCGGGGTGTCCGAGCTCGAAACCAACGCCGACGCCATCGCCCGAATCGCCAATCGCGGAGGCGGGGGAGTTCTGCCCTTCGGTCTGCTGGCGGGCACCGGAGACGGGACCCACGTGTGTTTGCGTGACGGATCCGGCGGACATGCCGAGGAGCCTTGCGACGGACCCGACGCCGGGAACTTTGGCGCTATCGAATCTCCGCATTACGGAACCCAGCCGGGTGGACCGGCGCAGAACTGCAACGGAGTCCCGAAGAAGGATGTCTTGGCGGTGAATATCGCCATTGGATTGGACCATCGCGTGATTCTCGACAGTGACGGATTGGTCGGGAACGAGAAGCGTGACATCTGCACGGTTATGAATGGGGGCAATTCTCCCGATACTCTCAACACATTCCAGGGACTGTCGAATGGGCTAGTCGAAGGCCTGGCCACCGGCCCGGTTCCCGGTGGTTACACGCCTCGACTCCAGCAGGGCTCCAATCCGAAGCGATCGATTTACGGGACCAACTTAGATAACAAGCCTCTGTGGGAATATATCGATCCATCTCTTTCACCCCTGAGTGGTGACGACATTCCAATCGGATGTGAGCGGTCGACATTTAATAACAGCATCCATCCGGATTCCGACTGGGATGGGGACGGGACGCTGGATCGTCCCGAGTCGTGGGAGCATGTCAGCGCTTGTCTGCTCACCTACGCCAATGGCAATGGGACCAGTCACCCGGCCCCGTATACAGACGAGCTCTTCCTTCCGACTTTGAGCGATTCGCCACGTTTTGCCTATGTCCCCAAATTCTTCGAAGCGGCCTGGCCGTCTGGCAACGGTTGGAGACACATCAAGGCGTTCAAGGCAACTTGGCTGCAGGCGACATGGTGGAAAAAGGGTGGCACGAAAACGGTGTTCCATCCCGGCGAGTCCGGTACGTTCTCCGCAGGTGGTAATTGGTCCTTGATCCAACTGTCAGGCATCGTCATTCCTGACAGGGCGCTACCCGTCGAACTGCGCGGCACTTCTGCGGGAGGCGGCGTCAACCCGTTCGAGCCCGAACTTTTCCGATAGTCGCTACGAATCAACGGTCGAGCTGAGTCTCAATCTCGAACCCGGCACCTATGTGATTCTCTGCAACCTTCCCGGGCATTATCAATCGGGGATGGTTACCGAGCTGAACGTCGACGACTGGTCTACATCGCAGGTCCTTTGGCCTCAGGATCGGGGCCATTTGTCTCTAAATCGATTCGGAGTTCACCCGTACGCTGATTCATGTGGTTACCAAAGACGCGGTTGCAGCGACCATTGACGGCAATGAGGCTGCAGCACGAATCGCCCACAAACTCAGCGAAGTCATCGCCGTCTATCCGATCACGCCTGCATCGCCGATGGGAGAACTGGCTGATACTTGGTCTTTGAAGGGACAACCCAACTTATGGGGTGTTGTCCCGGAGGTTGTCGAGATGCAGTCCGAGGCCGGCGCAGCAGGTGCTGTCCACGGGTCGCTCCAGGCCGGTGCGCTGACGACGACGTTCACCGCGTCCCAGGGTCTCTTGCTCATGCTGCCCAACATGTTCAAGATCGCCGGCGAACTGACTGCTGCCGTAATCCACGTTGCCGCCAGGTCAGTAGCGACCCACGCCCTCTCCATCTTTGGCGATCACTCCGATGTGATGTCGGCACGGCAAACGGGTTTTGCGATGCTCTCGGCGTCTTCGGTACAGGAAGCTCACGATCTGGCGGCAGTGGCACACCTGGCGACATTGGAATCGCGGGTGCCGTTCCTTCACTTCTTCGACGGGTTTCGCACCTCGCATGAAATTGCCAAGATCGATCTCATCGACGATTCGATATTGCGCGATCTGGTTGATGAGGACCTGATCGCCCAACACCGGCTACGGGCACTGAATCCGAACCGACCGGTCCTGAGGGGTAGTGCCCAGAACCCAGATGTCTTTTTCCAGGCGCGCGAAGCTGCCAACCCGTTTTATTCGGAAGTCGCGCCGACCGTATCTCGAACAATGGAACGGCTTGGCGATCTGACGGGGCGGCAACATGGCCTATTCGAATACCACGGAATAGCTGATGCAGAGCGAGTACTAGTTCTGATGGGATCGGCGTCGGGAGCGGTGAAGCAAGCCGTTGATACTCTCATCTCCCAAGGTCAAAAGGTCGGTCTGGTGGTCGTGAAGTTGTATCGACCATTCGATACAACTGCGTTTGTGAGTGCTCTCCCCGAAAGCACCCGCCGGATCGCGGTGCTCGATCGAACCAAGGAGCCCGGTGCGGTCGGCGAGCCCCTCTACGTAGACGTGGTCGCCGCGCTGGCTGAGGAGGGTCGGCAAGCCGAAGTCTTCGGTGGGCGCTATGGCCTTTCATCAAAGGAGTTCACCCCATCGATGGCCTCCGGGGTATTCGATGAAATCGCCAAGGAATCCCCGCGGCGACATTTCACCGTTGGGATCAACGACGACGTGAGCCACTTGTCTGTTATCTATGACAAAGACTGGTATCAGGAGGCGAAAGGGGTGACCCGAGCTTTGTTCTACGGTCTCGGGTCGGATGGCACGGTTGGGGCAAACAAGAACTCGGCGAAGGTCATTGGCGAATCGACCGGATTGTTTGCCCAAGGCTATTTCGTCTACGACTCGAAAAAGTCCGGCTCGAGAACTGTTTCTCATCTGCGAATCTCTCCGCATCCGATCGAGTCGACCTACCTCATTACGGACGCGGATTTCGTCGGAGTTCACCAGTTCGACCTGATCGGGACAACCGATGCTTTGGAACGTGCGGCCTACGGCGCCATCGTTCTCATAAACAATCCGCATCCAGCCGAAGAGACCTGGCACCGATTGCCTTCAGGTGCCCAGCAACTTATTCTGGAGAAAGATCTTCAGTTATTTGGGGTAGACGCCCTGGCGATCGCGCGCGAAGCCGGTTTGGGGGGACGGACGAACACCGTGCTCCAAACCTGCTTCTTCAAACTCACAGACATTCTGCCGTTCGATGAGGCGGTGGAGGCGATTAAGGGTCACATCCGGAAGACCTACGGGAAGCTCGGTGATGTGGTTGTCCATCGGAACAGCAATGCAGTAGACCGAGCGGTGGACGGACTGTATGAGGTAGCCAAAGGCGACGTTGACTCGTCGCAACCGAGCGCAGCCGGCTTACCAGAATTTGCTCCCGATTTTGTCCGTCGAGTCACCGCACTCCTGATGGCAGGCAATGGAGACATGCTCCCGGTCTCCGCGCTTCCAGTAGATGGCACCTTCCCTACCGGCACCGCGCAGTGGGAAAAGCGATCGATAGCAAATGAGATTCCGATCTGGGATCCCGATCTCTGCATCGATTGCGGCAGGTGTGCTCTCGCATGTCCGCATGCCGCAATCCGACTGAAAGCATTCGTCCCCACCGGCAATGAGCCCTCGGGTTTCCACTCGAAGGGATCGACCAACAAAGACTTTGAAGGAAAACGGATCGTGGTCCAGGTTGCCCCGGACGACTGCACCGGCTGCGGCGTATGTGTTGACATCTGTCCGGCCCATTCCAAGGAAGTGATCAAGCATCGAGCCATCAATATGAAAGCCAAGGCGCTTCATGTAGATCGGGAACGAAAGAACTTCACCTACTTCCTAGAGATACCGGAGATCAACCGAGATGAAGTCAACGTGGCCACCGTCAAAGGTTCGCAGTTTCTCCAGCCATTGTTTGAGTTTTCCGGGGCTTGTGCAGGTTGCGGTGAGACGCCGTACCTGAAACTTGTGACCCAGCTGTTCGGAGATCGAACCATGGTCGCCAATGCGACGGGGTGCTCCTCCATTTATGGAGGCAATCTCCCAACAACTCCATGGACTGTAAATCGGGACGGTCGCGGTCCCGCATGGTCGAACAGTTTGTTCGAGGACAACGCAGAATTCGGCTTGGGTATGCGATTGGCGCAAGAGGCACAGCGCGACGACGCCATCCTGCTGGTTACCGCTCTCGCAATGGACCTCGGAGACCTGGCTGTGGAGATTCTCGATCTTGCCGAGAATCCCGATCGATCTGATCTCGACACATTGGTCTCTCAACAACGTGATTTGGTCGGTTCGCTCAAAGTCCGGCTTGCAGATATGGACGGTCCGCTCCCAAGGCGACTCGAGGGTGTGGCGGACGCTTTGATCGACACCAGTGTTTGGATCGTTGGTGGCGACGGCTGGGCGTACGACATCGGTTTTGGAGGGCTGGACCACGTCTTTGCCTCAGGGAGGAACGTCAACGTCCTGGTCTTGGATACCGAGGTCTACTCCAACACCGGCGGGCAAGCGTCGAAAGCCACACCACGGGGCGCAATTGCCAAATATGCGGCGGGTGGCAAGGCCACCGCCAAGAAGGATCTCGGCCAAATTGCGATGTCCTACGGAAATGTATACGTCGCTCAGGTGGCGATGGGCGCTAACCCAACTCAGACCGTACGGGCGTTCGCCGAAGCTGAGCAACATCAAGGCGTCTCTTTGATAATCGCCTATAGCCCTTGCATTGCGCACGGCATCGACATGTCAACGCAGATGACCCATCAGAAAGAAGCTTCATCGTCGGGGTACTGGCCCCTGTACCGATTCGACCCCGCCCGAGAAGCGAGCGGTGAACCCGGGTTGCGCCTCGACAGCCGCAGACCGACCGTGTCATTCAAGGAGTTTGCCTCCAAAGAGACTCGGTTCGCCATGCTGGGTCGCGCCAATCCGGAACGAGCCGATGAGCTGATGGCGAGGGCCCAACAGGATATCGATGATCGCTGGCACTTCTACGAGCAGATGGTGGCCATCCATCGAACAGCCGAGTATGCGGAGGTTGAGGAATGAGCGTCGACCTCTCGACCAGCTACCTGGGTTTGTCGCTGGCAAACCCGTTGGTCCCGTCCGCCTCCCCGCTGAGCGGTGACATCGATCAGATCCATGCGTTGGTGGCGGCCGGAGCGCCCGCACTTGTCATGCCGAGTTTGTTCGAAGAGCAGATAGAGCACGACGCCCTTTCGGTTCAACATGGATTTGAACTCGGCGCCGGGACGTTCGGTGAAGCCGCTTCGGGGTACTTGCCAGAGCTGAACGATTACAACACCGGACCTCAGCAATATCTGGATCTGGTCACGAGGGCGAAAGAAGAGACCGGCATACCCATCATCGCCAGCCTCAATGGTGTTTCCTCAGGTGGATGGACCCTATATGCGCGGCTACTCGCCGATCACGGCGTTGATGCCCTCGAGCTAAACGTCTATCGAATTGCCGCCGGTATCGACGAGTCTTCTTCACATGTGGAGACGGAGTATCTCCATCTTGTAGAGACAGTGCGGGCGGCCATCGACATCCCGCTAGCTGTCAAAGTCGGACCGTATTTCTCGGCGATGGGTTCCATGGCTCGCCGAATCGGAGATGCCGGGGCCGATGGCCTCGTTCTGTTCAACCGCTTCTATCAGCCTGATATCGAGCTAGAAACAATGACGGTCGCGCCAAATCTTGTCCTTTCGAGCTCGTATGAGCTCCGTCTTGTCCTCAGGTGGATTGCGATTCTATACGGGCGGATCAGCCCCGATCTGGCTGCGACCAGCGGAATCCATCAATCGGAAGACGCCGTGAAAGCTCTTCTGGCTGGGTCGACGGTGATGATGATGGCGTCAGCGTTGTTGAAGAACGGTCCGGGTCATCTCGCGGTGGTGCGTCAAGGGCTCGAAGAATGGTTAGTGCAGAACCAGTATGAATCAGTCGCCCAAGCTCGAGGAAGTCTGAGTCAGAGCTCTGTTTCCGATCCCGAAGCCTTCGAGCGCTCTAACTACATGAAGACCTTGGCCTCGTATGTGCCAAGTTGGCGGTAGATCGGCGTCTTTGAGGAATGTTTGGTGCGCTTCTCGATGAGCCATCCACCGATTAGGTTTCTGACATCGAATCCCAGGTGCAAGAGACGCGGCGAATCGCCATTTGGAAGTTGCTTCTAATTGGGCTCGTGGCTGGGATTCTCGGAGGAGGATTCGGGGTCGGTGGCGGTATCGTCATTGTTCCGCTCCTGGTGTTTGTCGGGGTGGATCGTCATCGCGCCCACGCAACGTCGCTCGCCGGGATCATCCTCATTGCCCTGTTCGGAGCGGCGAGCTTCGGCTTCTCCGGTGAGATCCTCCTCGACGTTGGACTGACGATCGGCATCGGTGGCGTTGTGGGTTCGGTGATAGGTGCCACCGCCATGAACCGGATGAGTCCCCGGACACTCACCGTCGTGTTCGGAATCGTGCTACTCGTTGCAGGATTGAGAATGATCTTCGGGGGCAATCCGGTCTCTGGCACCGGGTCGCAGTCACAGCTCATCCAGATCCTTCTCGGCCTGGGAATCGGACTCGTGGGCGGGATATTTGCCGGTATGGCCGGCGTTGGCGGCGGGGTAGTGAACGTCCCAGCTGCCGTTTTCTTTCTCGGCCTCGCTCAGCACGAGGCTCAGGGCACCTCCCTCGTCGCCATCGTCCTGACAGCTACCGCCGGCACGATCGCCAATTTTCGGAATGAGCATGTGATCCCAACAGAAGGACTCCTCGTGGGCGGCGGGGGAGCGGTTGGCTCGTTGCTAGGGAGTCAGCTTGCCCTGGGCACAAACGAGGACACCCTCGCCTTGGCGTTTGGTGTCCTCGTATTTTTCGTGGCGCTACGAACCCTTTACCGGGTCTATCGCCGTCCGGCTCAGTCGACCTGAACCGACTCGGGTTCTGCCTCTACTTCATCGGTTGAAGCGGCCTTGATGAACATCGGCACAACCAGTGCGAGCCCGATTCCGAGCAAGATCAACGGCCATGCCCAGCTGCCCATATCGACAACGGTATTGATTAGGTCCTCAGTCGTATTTGGTATGAGAAACATCAATCCGAAGCCCGTGAAAACGAGACCTGAGAGAAATGAGATTGCGTCGAATTTGTGAGTTTTCATTTTGGCTCCTAACCGTTGGCGGGAACTCGGTCGATGACGAGGTGACCGATGCCGATCGACGCGTTGAGGTGAAGGCTCCCGTTGGGGCCGTCCGAACCGAGACCGAGGTCTGGTCCAAAGCCGGATGACTCCAAACCACCGTATTCAATCTGGCCTATTGACCCTTCAGCTACGCCGCCAATGGCGACGTCGTCGGGGACGATGATTCTCAACTCCCCGATCTGAAGCGAAGCGTCCAGGCTCACTGCCTCTCCATTCCAGTCCAATTCGGTGAGATCGATGACGAGTTCACCAAGGCCTTGAGAGATGTTGGTGTCGAGCTGGTCGAACTCGGTAGGTGTGACGAAGACGGTGCCCTGGTCCCAATCCGCGAAGTTGTACTCCAGGGCAGGCGACGTGAATAGCACCGGCAGCGCCAGGATCCCCACGAGAATCAGCCAGCGTGCCCGGCCGGCAAAGGCACCAACCAGGAGCCCGCCTCCGAGAATCGTCATGCCCAGTGCCACATAATGGCGTGGGTCAGGCGAGACCGCCGTGGTGGTGTTGTCGAGTATCGCCAGACCGGCCAGCGCCAACAGCATCACCCCGAAGGTGAGCCGTCCCAATGGGGAGCGCTCCACTGGCTTGCGAGTCGCCGGCGGCAAGATCGGGGGAGTTGGTGTGGGTGGGGGCGGGGGAGGAGTGATTGCGTTGTCGCCCCCACCTACATTTGCTTCGACCTCAGGCTTGTCGGTGTCCAGTGTTGAAGTCGGTGTTGTCATTTGTTGAACTCCCTCCTTGGGCTCGGACTCCTTGACCAGGCGCGGGAGGTCGCCCGAGTAGAGCAGGACGCCGATCACAAGCAGACCAACGGCCCAGATGACTCCTCCGGAGAGGAAAGCCACGTTGTCGAGCAGCACAAGCACAGCGATGAAAATCAGAGCAATGCCGATCCAGGCGCCCGAATTGGTCGTTCTTGCAAAGAAGCGTTCTGCGATGCTGTCTGGTTCATCTTCTGCGCGGATCAGGAACCAGCCTGCCGCGTACACGGCGAGACCAAGCCCACCGGTGAAGGTGAACACGATGAAAAGGGCTCGCACGAACCACACCGGCAAACCGGTGCGTCTAGCGAATCCGGTGGCAACGCCACCCAACACCCGGCTGGTCGCTGATCTAGTCAGTTCCAAACCGCGGTAGTCGAGAGGCGGGGCCTCAGTTGTTGTTTGTTCTTCCATGTGATCAATCTTCAGGGTTCGCAGCTGATTCATCAATCGGGGACGACCCTGATTGTGCCCCTAGTGACTCAGGGAAGTCCCCGATTGAGGTCGGAGCTGCAAACAGCGAAGATTGTCACGATGCGACGACGATTTGAACTCCACCGGCGGCGCTCCGATCGCGTCCTTGGCGGCGTAGCTGGAGGTATTGCGGACATCCTCGGAGTCAGCGATACATTTGTCAGGGCGGCGTTCATAAGTCTTTCCACTATCTGGGGACTGGGCATTCTGGTCTATGTGGCGTTCTGGCTCGCCAGCTTCGACAGTGTCCAGGACGGAGAGCCCGAACCCGTGAGCGGGCAGCAGGGCATTGGCCTCGGACTGGCCTTTCTCGGGTTGCTGCTTCTCCTGAGGGTTTGGGGTTGGTGGCCCGACACTGCCCTCGTTTGGATCGTGACCGCCCTGGCCTTTGGGACTGCTGCCCTAACTGATCGAAACGTTCCGGGTCCGCTATCGGCATTGATCGATCCAGCCGTTGACCACCCCGGACGAGTGCGGACGGTTATTGGGGTCCTTTTGCTGATCGGCGGCCTTGCCGTAATGGCCAACTCCATCGGGCCGGTTGCAGAGCTCGGCGCAGTGATTCTCGCTGTTGCCCTGACCGGGGTTGGGCTACTTGTTGCGTTCGGGCCGTGGGTCCGTCGTCTGGCTAACGACCTTGGTGAGGAGCGACGTGAGCGAATTCGTCAGGAGGAGCGTGGTGAGATGGCTGCCCATCTTCACGACTCGGTGCTGCAGACGCTCGCACTCATCCAGAGAACCGATGATCCGGGTCGCATGTCCATGCTGGCCCGACACCAGGAAGGGGAGTTACGCGATTGGCTATATGGAAACGTCCCGCTCGACGGTATCGACCTTCTTTCGACAGCCCTTCGAGCGATGGTCGCCAAGGTGGAGAGTGACCACCAGGTTCCCGTTGAGGTTGTGACGGTTGGTGACTTACCCCTCGACGATCGATCTAGGGCGATTCTCGGTGCCGCCAGCGAAGCGCTGGTCAATGCTGCCAAGCATTCTGGCGCCGCACGACTGTCGGTCTATATGGAGGTGACCGATGAGCTCCTCGAGATCTATGTCACCGACCAGGGCAAGGGGTTTGTTCTCAGCGAGGTCGCTGAGGATCGGAAGGGCATCGAGCAATCGATAGTGGCGCGGGCCGAGCGCACGGGTGCCAGAGTGAACATTGAATCCGAGCCCGGCGAAGGAACAGAAGTATTGATCAGCCTCGACCTGGAGACCCCATGAGCATCAAAGTTTTCCTCGTCGACGATCACCGGCTCTTTCTGGCGGGCGTGAAAGCCGAATTGGATGAGGAGTTCTCGATCGTCGGCACTGCCTACGACGTCGACACCGCGATTGACGAGATCCGGAATCTAAAACCCGATGTGGTGCTGATCGATGTCCACATGCCCGATGGAGGGGGCGTCGCCGTTGTCGTCGGGGTCGAAGAGACCAACCCGGATATCAAATTCCTGGCGTTATCGGTTTCCGACAGCGCCGAGGATGTGATCGCAATGATCCGCGCCGGGGCTCGAGGATATGTGACGAAAACGATTGCACCAGAAGATCTGGCTGACGCGATCCGCCGCATCAACACTGGTGATGCTGTGTTCTCACCTCGGTTGGCAGGTTTTGTCCTAGACGCCTTCGCCGGGGCGATCCCGACCGATGACGACCCGGAGATGGACCAACTCACCACTCGGGAGAAGGATGTGCTGAGGCTGATTGCGCGTGGATTCGCCTACAAACAGGTTGCTCGCAAGCTCAATATCTCGATCAAAACGGTGGAAACTCATGTCTCATCGGTTTTGCGCAAGCTCCAACTGACCAACCGGCACGAATTGGCGCGCTGGGCGTCGAAGCGACGGATCGTTTGAGGCGCAGGCGTCAGCGGGCAGTATCGACCACGCAGAACCGGTTGCCTTCCGGATCTTCCAAGATCACGTAATCGGCGTCTTCGGGCCTTTGGTCCCATGCGACCTCTGAAGCACCCAACCCAACGAGCCGCTTGACCTCGCCTATCTGGTCATCGGTATATAGGTCGAGGTGGATGCGTGGGGGGAGTGCTCGATCCGAAGCGACCCTGTCGAGTGAGATGCTTGGCCCCGTGCCGTTTCTGTCGCCCAGTAGTACAAAGTCGTCGGGACGATCGATCCGCCTCTCGTATCCGAGTGCTTTCTCCCAGAACGTAGCCTGGAGGTCGAGGTCCTCAACCCGGATCACTATGGAACCGACGCTGATCACAGCGTCTGCCCGCTAAGCCGGGGTCTTGTAGGCGATTCCGCCTTTGAACACGTGTGTGACGTTGGCGGAGTCTGCCAGCAGGCTGACATCGGCGGTGGGGTCGCCATTTACACAGATCACGTCGGCGTCGTATCCCTGCAACAGTTGCCCTGACTTGGGTGCCTGAGGGCCGAGAGTCTTCGGACCGTTGGCGGTGGCCGCTTCGAGTGCCTGCAGGTTGCTCATGCCGGCTTTGACCATCAGAGCCAGCTCCTCGCCGTTGCGACCCCAAAGTGGGCTGGAGAAGATGTCAGTTCCAAGTGCCACCCGGACTCCCTTGTCGATAGCCAGGGCCAGAGCCTTCTCGTGGTGTCGGGACGCTGCTTCGCCCTTGATCCGTGCGTACTCCGGCATTCCGGCCTTGGCGCCTTCGGCCATCAGATACTCGACTATGAAACGGGTCGGCACGAGTGTGGCGTCATTCTCCTTCATCATGTCCGCCGCTTCCTCGTTCAGGTAGGTGCCGTGTTCGATCGTCTTCACTCCTGCCTCGAGGGCGGCGATGATTCCCCGGCTTCCGTGACAGTGGGCCCCGACGAGACGCTCCATGCGCGTGGCTTCGTCGACGATTGCTTTCAGCTCCTCGGCTGAGAACTGGGGGAGCATCGGATCGTCCAACTCACTGAGCACACCCCCCGATGCATGAATCTTGATCACTTTGGCACCGAGGCGCAGCATGCGGCGCACGGCGGCTCGGCACTCATCAGGTCCGTCGCAGATATGGTCTTCGCCCCAGTGGGCGCGGGTCAGCTCCCTGCCGACGTCGAGCGCGGCTCCGTGGAAGTCGCCGTGACCCCCGGTTTGTGAAAGCATGCCTCCGCTGGCGTAGATGTTGGGCCCTTCGACCCAGCCTTCGTTCACCGCCCTCGAGAGAAACGTCCCCAATCCACCCATCTCCCTGACAGATGTGAACCCGGCGTGGAGGGCCGCCTTAGCGTCATGGGTGACACGCATCGAAGCCAGTTGCGGTCGCAGCCCGGACAGCTCATCGAAGTTGGCCGAAAGCATCCCGATGAAATGACCGTGGCATTCCCACATTCCGGGCATGACGGTTTCGGTGGTGAGGTCGGAGTTCGCCGAGGGTGCGGCATCGGTCGGTCCGACGTATGTGATCTTGCCCTCATCCATTACAACGCTGGCATTATCAAGGGGCTCGCCGCGTCCGGGGATGAGATTCTGTGCGTCTATCCGGATTGTCACGCAGATGCCGCCATCTCTTCACCTGACCGGTTCATCGTGCGCACTCCTCCGGCCACGATGAAACCTCCGATGTGAACCACCGGCGCACTCGTGTCCGCAGATGTCGCCGTGGCGTCGTCGAAACCCCCGGCGTAAACCTGACCCGTGAAATCAACTCTCCACCCCTGAGGGAGCACTAATTCCAGACCACCGCAAACGATGGCGATATCGATGTACATCCCGGTGGGCGCCGGCGTCGCCTTTCGCAAGTCGAGGCGGGTGCCACCAAACATGGTGAGCACCTTTCCGCCATAGAAAGGGTCAGCGGTCGATGCCAGATCCTCACCTCCGAAGATGGCCACCATGTCAACCTCTTGCGTGGTCTCAGTGGCATTGGATTTGAGCATGAACTTGGCGGCGAGAGCGACGCCAATGGCGCCTACGAATGCCAGGCGGAGCAGTTTGAAGATGAATTTGAACACCCCCTAACGATATCGGAAATGCGAGGGGGAAGTTCCCGGTCCTCGAATGTGTTGCGTTAGCTATGGACCAACCCGGGATTTTTCAAGCCTTGTGGAGCATCTTCAAGGTGTTGTTGACCATCAAGCGGCCGGTGTTCGGGGGCAACGGGATGGTCGACCATTCCGAATTCGCGGTCATCCTCAAAGAATTGGAGTCCAGCGGGGGAGTCGATCTCGCGGACCATGAGGGTGAACTGCGCTCCTACGCCAAAAAACTGGGAGATGTCGACACAGCACAGTTGACCCGCGACGAGGCACTGGCTTTCTGGATCAATCTGTATAACGCCGGTGCGCTCTCTCTCGCAGCCGAAGCCCAACGAAAGGGCACCGGGTCGGTCCTTCGCATCCCCGGCGGCTTCAGCCGACCCTTCGTCGCTGTTACCGGAGAGACGGTGTCCCTCGACGCAATCGAACATGCCAAGATCCGCCGGTTCAAAGATCCACGTATCCATGCTGCCCTGGTTTGCGGATCGGTTTCTTGCCCTACCCTCCGGTCAGAGCCGTACACCGGCACCAATCTCGATGAGCAGCTAGATCGCCAAATGGTGTCGTTTCTCGCCAATGGGGCAAGTCAATTGCGAACCGACGGGACTCTGGAGCTGAGTCGGGTCTTCCTTTGGTACGGGTCAGACTTCGTTCGCCCCAAGCGCATGCCCACCCTCGTGCCTTCGGCAAAGGACAAGGTTGTCGATGCGCTGGTGCCGTGGCTCGAGCATCCCGCTGATGCAGTGACCGCCGTCGAGTTTCAGAGTTACGACTGGGGACTGAGATGCTCGGTAGGCGATTCCTGACGATGGCTCGCCAGTAACAACACGCCAACGGCGACGGCTGCGGCGACCATATCTGCGGGGATGACGAGCCGCATCATCTCACCACCGTCCACTAACCAGCCTCCGGCTGCGGTGAATCCGACCACAGCCAAATAGGCGGCAATCGAGCCGACGCAGGCGATAACGAGGCCCAAACCCATGGCTATCGCCACGCCTTTGCCCCAGAGTGCTCGGGCTCCAACGTAGAGGGCTGCAGTTGCCCAGGCGATGTCAAGCGAAGACAACAGCTGTAGGAACTGCAACGACGGGTCAAATCGAGATGCCGCCGAAGTGGCCAGGGTCAGCAGTGCGGCGAATCCGGTGACGAGAGCCACAAGGGAGGCGGCTGATGTCAGCCATGGCTTGCCGACGGTGTGGAACCAGGGAAAGTCGGCTAATGGTGCCAGAACATGAGCCAGGGCCAATGCGGCGAGTTGTAGCAGCAAAAGGTGAACCAGGTTGTACGCCAGGAGGCCGTCTCCGGGGCCGGGTGCCCGAAACGCCAGCGCCACTATCGAAAATGGAACGCCGATCCATAGAAGCAGTTTGAGAGACGTCGCAAACGCGGTCTCGAGGTGATGTGATTCGGAAGTCATTTGGCTCCTAAAGGGTTGTACATGCCGATGAAGCCGTTGGACCTTTTGCTCCCAACAACCGATGCCGGTGTGCTGGCGCAGCTCACCATGCTGGTGTTATTGGGCTCGGTGTTCATTTGGAGATTCCGTAGCCACACCGAAGCAAGGCTCATAGTGGTCGGCCTTTTGCTCGTGGGTGGGGGAGCCATTGCGTTGAGGGCGGTGCATTGATTCACTTCGACAATCGTTCCCCGGCGGTGACCTCGATGTCGAGCGTGTTTCCCGGTGGCGCCAAAGGGCATGACCATCGGGGCGAGTGAACACAGCTGGGGTGGTAGGCGTAGTTGAAGTCGAGGACCATGCCGTCACCGGAATGGCCCAGGTCGGCCCCTTTGACCGTATCCAAGAGGTATCTGCCGCCGCCGTAGGTCAAGTGGCCGTTGGTGCCATCGCGGAAGGGGAGAAACACGCCGCCGCCGTATGCATTCAGCCACATGACGTTCAGGGTTCTGGTCTGGTCGATTATCTCAAAGCTCACCTGGCCGGCACGTCGGAAACTCGTGCTGCCCTCATCGGAATGGGAGATCACCACCTCTTCGTCATCAGCGGGAGTAAACGCACCGATCACCCGCCATGCCGGGTCGTATTCGAAATAGGGCAAAGCGGTGAACGCCGCCCGATCCTCGATGGGGGATTGGGGGTGAGTGGCGAAGAGGCGGTCCCGGTCGTCTCGCCAGGCCTGCCACGGTCCCTGGCCGTCACCACCTGAGCGGGTCCGGGCATATTGCTCGCTGACCTGGCGTCGATAGTCGAGGAGTTCAAGGGTCTGGCTCATACGTGTGTTGTGGGGAACCTATGTCGGCCGTGAACAATTTCGTAATTACCTTGACGAATGATTCTTGGCGCGCCATTCTTACGTCGTCGAAAATACAGAGGTACAAATGGTGAAGCTGCGAATTTCCGCGACCCCGATCGGTCAGTGCTTCAACGCGCCCGTTTCGACGGCCCCAGGCGGTGCAGCAGATGCCTTCCAGGCGACCTCTGATACATGATGTAGATCCATACATCCACCCTTTTCAGCAGGCCGCCGATAACTCCGGCGGCTTTTTTGATGGCCGCATCAAAACTAAAGGATTCGACAGTGAGTGAAGATCTAAAACAATTACAAGAAAACGGCCGATGTAGGTCTGAAGGCCAACACAACTGGTTCTTCTCCGATCGTCCCTCGGAGTTGGTCCAGGCCCAGCAGATCTGTGCGGGCTGTGAGGTGCGCGTCGTGTGCCTCGAAGTGGCCTTGAGTGAGGGGCACGACTGGGGAGTGTGGGGTGGTGTCATCTTCTGGGATGGCCAGCCGTTCCATCGACGTCGGGGTCGGGGACGACCTCGCCACGCCGAATCGGACTTGCCACTCGAGGCCAATCGCCGAGAGCTTTGGGAGCAGGTCAAGTCTGCATGACCTGGCCTGCTCCCCGCTACCAGCAGGGGTTTTGCCTGCGATTTCCCGTTAGGGTCTGGCCGGCCATTAGGGAGCCCTGTGGATTCCGAAGAACGTAAGAAGCGCAATCAACCGGCCATGGAGCCACTTGATTGCGCTTCTGCGGTGTGGGGGAGGGGTGTCCTGTAGCGGGTGGCCGCTAGGAAACTGCGAGCTGTCTGAGACTGCCCGGTGTTGAGGGATGTCGCATCTTGGCCAATGCTTTGGCCTCGATCTGGCGAATCCGCTCACGAGTGACTTCGAAGTGACGCCCGACCTCGTCGAGAGTCGCCGGAACCTGGCCCCCGAGCCCGTAGCGCATCTCGATGATGGTGCGTTCCCGGTCGTTGAGGCGGTCCAGGATCTGACGTAAGTCTTCGATGTTGAGCTTTGACACGATCAGCTCGAAAGGTGTCGATGCGTCGTGGTCTTCGATGAAGTCACCGAGAGTTGCGTTGTCTTCGCCAACAGGCTCGAAGATCGACACAGGCTCCGGTGCCACCTTGCGAGCATCTCGCAACTTCTGCTCGGTCAAGCCAGACTCTTCTGCAAGCTCGGCATCAGTTGGCTTGCGCCCCAGTTTCTTGGTGAGGTTTGATTCCGCCGTCTGCATTTGGGTGATGGTGTCCATCATGTGGACCGGCACCCTGATCGTCCGACTCTTATCGGCGATGGCCCGTGTGATGGCCTGGCGGATCCACCACGTGGCGTAGGTGGAGAACTTGAAACCTTTGCGATACTCGAACTTTTCCACAGCCCTGATCAGCCCGAGATTGCCCTCTTGAACCAGGTCGAGGAATGGAAGGCGGGCGTGTCCATATCGCTTGGCGATGGAGACGACGAGTCGGAGGTTGGCCCGAATGAAGGTCTGACGGGCTTCTTCACCGGCATGAACCATTCGAACAAGCTTGCGTCGCTTGGCGGGATCCTTCTCATTATCCAAGGCAGCTTCTGCTTTTCTGCCGGTTTCGATGGCCTTGGCAAGACGGACTTCGTCCTCGGCCGTGAGCAGATCGTAGGTACCGATCCCGTCCAGATACTGGCGGATCGCCTCGTCGCTTATTTCTCGTTTGATAGATGCGCCTTTAGACATAATGGTTCTGGGGAGGCCAGCGTAGGAACACGCTGTGCCACTTCTGAGGATTTATCAACAGGCTGGTTATCGGTCGGAAATGTCCAAAAGTTGAATGGGCTGAGCGAATCAATTCGGGTTGCGCAAATGGTCTAGACACCTGGCCCGAGGGGTGAAGAGTGGGCCGAGCGCTGGTTTTAGTCGTAGAATTCCCGCTTCCCCGGGCGTTTAGCTCAGTTGGCTAGAGCACTGCCCTTACAAGGCAGGGGTCGGCGGTTCGAGTCCGTCAACGCCCACAATTGAGAACCCCCTAGTCACGGCGGAAACGCCAACGATCAAGGGGGTTTTCTGACACTTGACACTGTGACTTGTTCGTAGATTGTGATAGTCCGCTATCGCGTGAGGTAGCGTGGTCTTGCGGACACCCCACGGACACCGAATGCAGGGTCTCCAAACTGCAGATCAGCCTCGAAACCAAATATCGGAGTAGATTGCGCGCCTGGTGACTAAGTACGAAGACTTGGCTCAGTTGGCGAGACTTCTGGATGAGGGCAAGTTAAGTCAGGAAGAATTCGATCGAGCGAAAAAGGAATTGCTCGGGTCTGACTCGTCCCAGGAGTCGATGCCTATTCGAAACCCTGGTTGGTACTCCGACCCGTCCGGGAAGCTCAGCCACGAGGCATATTGGGACGGCGAGAAGTGGTCTGGAGACACGCGCAAGCTTCAAGGAACGCTCACAGCCGATGAGTCGACTGAACGTCACGTGTCCAAGGGCTGGTTGCTCGGCGCCGCGGCTCTTATGATCCTCGGGAGCTTCATGCCCTGGGCGCAGGCCGGCATCTTCAGTTTCTCAGGAACACAGGGCGATGGCGCGTTGACACTGATCGCCGGGGTAATAGTTGGCGTTATAGGGCTTATACGTCCTTCGTCGGCCTTTCCTGGTGTTGTTGCGATCGTGGTGTCGGCACTGTCACTTCTGATCGTCGGAAATGTCTTCAGCAACTTTGTGGACACGCCTGAGAGCATCGGCACTGGGTTAGTCGTAGCTGGCCTGGGAAGTTTCGTTGGGGTTGTCGGCGGCGTCAAGGTATTGGAAGACGCGCGGACCAAAAGGACGTAAGAGAATCGTGGTTCGGCGACTGACGACGTTTGCGGGAGGTTCCACCGCCAAAGGAAAGTCAAAGAGAGCCCGAATCCCTTTCGAGGGGTCAGAGGTGGCGTCGGTTTCGTTACTTCTTCGCGTCAACGTTTACCGTCTGCAAGTTAGCTTGTAGTGCTATGCCAGAACCCACATTCACCAAAGCACGGCTAATCCCCGTCTCCGGAATCGGATCGGTGCAAGAAGCCGAACAAAGGGCGACTTCGGCGCTACTCGCGGTGTTGTCCGTCGTTCGCGATCTCTCCATGGAACTTCTTACCCCATTGGGTGCCTCCCGAGCGCAAAGAGCGCTAGTGGAAACTTTTATCGAGGTCCATATGCCCAAGACCAAGATCAGGCCGGACGGGCTGATAAGAGTCGAGTATGGGAAGGTGTCATGGTCTTGCTTCGTGGAGGTCAAGACTGGAGATAACGCGTTAACGGCCGATCAGATCAATGCGTATTGGGACCTTGCTCGCGACTGGGACGTCGACCATGTCCTTACAATTTCCAACGAGATCGCCCCAAAGGATGGGGTTCACCCTACCGACGGCCTCAAGGCGCGGACGTCGAGCAAGGTTCAGGTTTCACACATTTCGTGGAGCGCAATCGTCGCGGCTGCGATCCGGATCAGACAGCACAAAGGGGTTACCGATCCGGAGCAGGCTTGGATACTCGATGAACTCATCCGGTACCTGCAACACAATAAGTCCGGTGCTCTCGACTTCTCCGACATGGGCCAGTTTTGGGTGGCGGTCCGGGACGGTGCCCGGGAGGGAAGCCTCTCCAAGCGAAGCGAAGGGATCGACGATGTCACCGACCGATGGGACCAACTCATCAGGTTCGCGGCACTCAGGCTCAGCGCAGAGATAGGCGAGGATGTTTCGGTCGTGATCCCGCGCGGTCAAAACGAAGCCCGGCAGCGTAACGCCGCCCTCGTGGAATCGCTCTCCACGGCCGGAACCCTTTCCGGTGGGCTCCGCATCCCCAACACTGCCGGGAACCTCTCGATTGACGCGGACTTGAGAGCCCGTCAGGTCACAGCCTCGATCGACATCGACGCTCCACAGGACAAGGGTGCAGTGGGCCGGGTCTCGTGGCTTGCTAAGCAACTCAGCGACGCGCCACGTGATTTAGTCGTGGAGGCTTACCCCAAGGGTGCCAGAACCGGGACAACGGCGACGTTGGAACAAATCCGCGAGGAGCGCCACTCCGTACTCGACGGAAACAAAGAGCCCTTCCGTTTCAAAGTGATCATGCGCGCCGAGATGGGGATGGGCCGCAAGACCGGAACCCTCAGCCCCGGGTTTATCGACACAGTCCTAAATCTTGTCGAGAGGTTCTACGGCGATGTTGTCCAACAAATCACCCCGTGGCAGCCCCCGGCCCCGAAGCTCAAGCAGACCAAACCCGCCCCCGAACCCGAAGACATCGGGCCGAAGGGCTATGACTCGTTCACGTGGGCACAGAAACGACCCGACACCGAGGAAGGGTCGGACGTTTTCTAGTCTTCGGGAACCCCCCGGACACATTTGCCGGGGCGGACCTTCAGCCCCGCGCTTCATCGGCCGATGAAGGAGAGTGCACAGACTCATCTTTCGAGGGTTCGCACTGTTTGGTGCGATGATGACATACGGAGCCGTCGACAGGGCGACAGGACAGCCGGGTCTCGCCGCCATCGCAGCTTTTGTTGCCGTATTTCTGGTCAGGTGGTGGCTCAGACGAGTAACTCGACCCGGCACAGCTGACCAAGCGACGTGCGAACATGCCTTGATCACGGACTCTGGAGCATGCGTTGCCTGCGGTGGCCAACTTGTCGACCATGCGTCCACCAGCCGCCCATAACCGGCCCGCCAACACCTTGAGCCTGGCCAGCCAGGCAGCAAATCTCCAACCGTTGTCGGCAGCCTGTCACCCGCAATGACAAGGAGACAGAGGATGTTTGGAAAGATAATGACCAACCGACTTGCTTGATTGTTGGCAGCCGCGATGGCGACGTTGTTGGCCATGTCGGGCATCGCCGATCAAGCCATGACATAATGTTGTGATGAGACTTACGCCTCCAGCCAAGGGAACCTTCGGTCTGTCGCTTCTCGGGATCGTCATAGGGATAGTCACCAGCGACCAGATCGCTCTTATATCCGGATACCCCGATCTCTCGTTCTGGTCCCTGGCAGGCGGCGCGGTGCTTCTCGTATTCGGAGTCATCTTCAACAAGATTTAGAGTCGCAACGACGCCGGAAGGGATCTAACTCAACGCTCCTATGTCGGAGGATCTGACGGATCGACTGCGGGACCATCTCAGTCGGACTGTGGCTTCGATCGAGGGCTGGCTATTCACTGCGCCGATGGGCGGGCGGGTTCGGTACAACAACTGGCGAGCTAGGACTTGGGCCAAGATTGCTGAACAGGCCGATGTGGGTGAGGTCATGGCCCATGACCTTCGCCACACACTTGCAACTCGGCTGTTCGTGATCGACCGATGGACCGTTCCCCAAGTGCAGGCGATGCTCGGTCATGTCGATCCGACTATCACTCTGAGGGTCTACACGCACGTCTTCTCGGAAGACCTTCCAGCGCCCTCAAGTGGACACATTGTGGACACTCTGGCTCTTTAGGCATCAAGAAACCGAGGAAGTACAACGGAAATCCGGCGGGGGAGCACTGCCCTTACAGGGCAGGGGTCGGCGGTTCGAGTCCGTCAACGCCCACAATCGGAAAGGCCCCGTCACGACGGGCTTTTTTTGCTGCTCGAGGGCTTAAGCGTGGCCACCTCGGCGGTTCTTGGGGGGCACCCGGGGGGCAAGAGATGAGGAAAAATCAAAGCATCTGGGTTAGGTCGAACTCTTGTCTGAATCGTTCTGACCAAGCTACAAACGTCTGCCGGATAGCCACGGCTTCGGCTTCCAACCCGAAGAACTCGGCTGATGATATGACGAGGAGAGCGTAAGCCTGTGCCGCCCCCCGACCCAAGGCAGCCCGATCTTGGATGTTGTCAAGGCTGACAGGTTTTCGAAACCGGCTGGAGAAGCGTTGACCTGGAACCGATTACGTCGCTGGACCTCCGAAGCCCTGATAGGCGATCATGACAGGCCGTCGTCGGCCGGTATGGGGTAGTTGTGGCGTGGGGCAGGGGAATGCAGAGCCGTTTCTTATCCTTGGAACCTGTATGGATATCGAGTTCGTATATGTTGGTGACCCGATGTGCTCGTGGTGTTGGGGTTTCGCCCCGGTCCTGGAGCGGATGGAAGAGGTCTACGACATACCGATCCGGGTCGTGGTTGGGGGATTGCGGCCCGGGCCCGACGCTCAAACCCTCGATGATTCTCTCGCAAATACGCTGGGCCATCACTGGGAGCAGGTCGCCAAGGCGTCGGGTCAGCCGTTCGACCTCGAATTCCTCGATCGACGCGATGGATGGGCATACGACACCGAGTTGCCCGCCATTGCAGTTGTGACGATGCGAGAGCTGGATCCGGCCCTTGCCCTACCCTTCCATTCCCGCCTCCAGCAAGCGTTCTACGCAGAGGGAGTCGACATCACCGATCCAACCGTCTTCCCCGCGCTCATCGCGGACTTCGACATCGATTCGGACAAGTTTGTCGAATTGTTGGCCTCGCCTGAAATGAAACAGCGGGCATGGGCCGATTTTGCTGAGGCCCGTTCGATGGGAATCGCCGGATTCCCGACACTGGTCGTCCGTGACGGGGACGAAATGGGAATTGTGACTCGTGGATATATGGCAGCCGACAAGCTGTTGCCGGCCCTCTCGGACTGGTTGCTCAACCGCTACACCGAAACGGGAGAAGCACTCTTTTGTGAGCCGGGAACGATCTGCTGATCCAGCCCAGGACCGTCGCACGCCCTGTAAGTCGAGTCGAATCAGCTCGTAGTCAGAACCGGACTGGTGACAATTGGCCGTCGAGTATTGGGTGAGTACCCGGATGATTCGATGACTTATCTACTGCCGGGGAACGCCTCACCGTGACCAATGTGATGTCATCTTCCTGCTCCCAGTCGCTGCCGACGAAGTCACGAAGTTGGTTGAGTGCCACGTCGACGACATATTCATCCTCCCCGGACAACACCTCTGCCAGGCGCTGTGTGCCGAACATTTCGCCTGCGGGATCGTGTGACTCTGCGATTCCATCGCTACTCAACACAAGGCTGCCCGCCACCGGGATGACTGTTGCAACCTCTTCATAATCCATATCTGGAATCAGACCCAACGGCATTCCGCGAACCATGATCTGGTCCGTTCCACCTGAGTCGCACAGGAACGGCAGATTGTGGCCAGCGTTCGCCATTTCAACCTCTCCGGTTCTTGGGTCGAGGAAAGCCACCACCAGGCATGTGACGAACATCCCGGACGGGATGTCGGGCTGGATTCGATTGTTGACCTCGGCCAGAAGGCCGCCGGGAGACAACCCATTGCCTGCCGTCGATCGCAGGAGAGCGCGGCATGTGGCCATCACCAGGGCCGCGGGAATCCCCTTATCGCTGACATCGCCGATCACAACCCCCAACCGACCATCGGCGAGCCCTATCCAGTCATAGAAGTCGCCACCAACTTCACGCGCCGGCTTGTAGAAAGCGTCGAAAGACCATCCCTCGAGTTCGGGAAACTCTTTGGGGAGGAGGCCTTGTTGTATTTTCCTGGCGAGGTCCAGCTCGTTAGCCGCTCGCTCCTTATCCTTGGCTGTCTTCTCTCTCATGGCCACTTCATGTGCAAGCTGCAAGGCCGGCCCGGCGGTGCGGGCCATCCGGTCGAGCAGGTTCAAGTCGAGCTTGGAGTAACGGGAGCCCGAGGATCGTTCCCCTAGCTCCACTACTCCGGTGAGCACTCCACCAGCTAGCAGCGGCACGAGGACCCCTGATCTCGTCGGTGTAAATGGCTCGGGTAGTGCGCCATCTTCTAGATTGGCCTTGTCGATGGCCCCTCCCCGGCCCAACACCGAAGACACCAGGTCGGTAAACGGTCCCGTGTGTAGATGAACGGTCCTCGGAAGGACTGCGGCGGTGATCACGTCGATCAGACCTATTTCCAACTGATCCGGGCTGACCACTCGGGTCATTTCGCTGGTGAACCGATCAATGATTTGTTGAGCGTCATACCTTTCGCGGTAGAAGCGGCGATCGACAGCCCTCTGGACGCGACGGCGCATGGGCTGGAAAACGAGCACTACGGCAACGCCCAGCGCTATCCCGGCGGGCACTGCCAGTCGTCCCGTAACGGTGGAGGAGAGACGGCCGTTTGCCAGAGAAGACACCAGGAAAGCGAGCAGGAGAAACGAAGCTCCGACCAGTCCGGTGGCCGCGCCATAGACAATGGCCCGGTTGACGAGCAGGTCGACGTCAAAAAGTCGGTAGCGGACGATCGAAAACGAAACTGCGACCGGAAACAGGAACACCGCTAGCGAAAGCAACACCAGCAAGTTCAGGGCGTAGACGGCTCGCAGCCGAGGCGTTACAACCACTAGCTCGAGGGTGCCAGGTGAGAGCTCCGGCTGGATCGCCCACAGCAGAACGAATGCTACGAGCGTGGCAATCAATGAAATGACAACCGGTCGAGTCGCAGGAGCAAATCCGACCGCCCTCCACCGGATCAACTGAGCACCCACAACTGATCCGGGCAACGCCACCAACCAGAGTGCCTGCAATTCCGACGGCCAGCTAGCGGGGTCAAGAAAACTCATCGGGAGTAGGACGGTTCCGATGCCTTGCGCGGCGGCTGCGTAAACGAACCACCGGGTCCAACGTGGTGTCCAGATTCCGTCGGGAAACACCGACATGAAGGCAAGCAAGCTCAGGCCGGCGACGGACCCCCAAAATCGGGGAAGAGAATCAGGGTTGATCGACCCGATGACTTTCACAAACGTCGTCCCCGCAGGAATTTTTGAAAGGGGTGCAAACAGACTCACTCCGACGGCAGCCAGTGTCACGGCGGCCACAGGCGCGATACGTGAGACCCGTGCCCTGAACATGACCAGGACAGCGAGGCCGACAAACACCAGCAAGCCGAGCAGATGCAGGACTCGTTGTATGACCAACACCGCCGCAGGGTCGAAAAGAACGGACAGTTCAGACTCGATGTCGGGATCTACGGCGGCGGGCCCTTGGAGAATCAGACCGTCGGAACTTGCAGCCAGGAGTGGACCGATGGAGGCCAATGCGGCCAGAGCGATGAGACCAACGGCCACGATTCCCAACCAGCGGGGCAACCGCCGTGCGTTCACTATGTCAATCACGGTGCTGCCCCGAGCATCTGGAGAGTCGAGATTTCATCGCGACCAAGTGCCTTCCCACCGGATGGCGTCGCCTGAGCGAGGTGCAGGCTGTCCAGCGGAGCGGTGACGCTCAGCCGCCCTTCGGGGCCTCCGAGATCGGGGTCGATGCTGTGACATCCGGCACAGTCGGTACGGCCTCCCCAGCAGAGCTCTCCGTCGTCGCCGCATGTGCGATCGGGCTCGTGTCCCAAAGGAAGGGTCGGTGCACCGTTGGAGCCTGTCACGTGACAGGAGAGACACGTTGTTCGGTCGACCTCGGCTGCAATCAGTTGCGGCTGGTTGGGATCGGGTCGATGGGGAACGTTGGCCGGAGTGTCGAGAGTGGGGAGGATCAGCGCCAATCCCAACAGAATTGGGAATGCCAGGACCCGCGCTGCCACGCCGCTAGCCCGGCGCCGTCCTGGTCTTTTCTCTCTTGGTTTCTCCAATCGGATACCGAGACTCCACGCGAAACCCCAAACGATGAAAGCGATCGAGTACGCCGTTCGGTGTGAGGACGCATCAAACGGGTAGGCAAGGCTGGCGACGCCATAGCCAATCGAGGCCCCCGCCAGGCTCCATCCGACCAATCTGTAGCCGTTGAAACCAATGGTGACGATCAACCCGAGAAGCAACAGGACGACTCCAAAGCCAGCTATCACTGACCAATGGGTCGTGTGGTTTTGGGCCCCAGTCTGGGCCCGATTCACATGTCCCACGATGTCGGTCAGGAGCGCTGGGGTGGCCAGCGCAGTCAGAGTCAGGGCCCACCACCGCAACCTGCGGTCCTTGCCGACCTCCGGAGTTCGCCCGAAGAAGAGCATTCCGGCAAGCGGTATCAGAAAGAGCAGCAGGCTGTAGTCGCGGCGCACCGTGACTGTCACCATCACGGACAGGGCGAGCAAAGTGACTGTGAGTTGGAGCATTCCGGCAAGGTGGCGAGTCGAACTCGTGATCTGGGCGATAGCGCCAACCAACGCGATTGTGAAGAATATCCCGAATACGACCTCGTGTAGGCGGTGCGAAACTTCCGACGACGCACTGGTGTCCTGGTAGGCCTCGGTAAACCATCCCAAAATCACCAGGTTGGCGGGTGAGAGCAGCACCAAGATTGAAACCATCGCCCAGGCCGATATCCGAAACCCAGCTTCCCGCAAGCTGATTTTCTCCCTGGCCTTAGGCGGCGGCTCGTGCCCTTCCACTGAGTCCACCGTGTTCGCTTCCATAGCTACGTACAGACAGACGAACAGACCTCCGTTTCGGGTGACAGATCGTTCGATGCGGTCCTGCTTTGCGACAGCACTCGAACTGAGTCGCTAGCTTCCTGTCGATGACAAGAGACGACGTGCAAGAGTGGCTCGACTCGTATGTCGCTGCTTGGAGATCGAACGACGCCGGCGAGATCGGCGCCCTTTTTTCACGTGAGGCGGTCTATAGCTTCCGACCCTGGATCGAGGAGGAGCACTCCTTAACCGGTCGTGACCGAATTGTTGCAAGTTGGCTGGAGACCCCGGAAGATCCCTCCACGTGGGACGCCCACTATGAGCCGTACGCCGTCGAAGGAAATAAAGCGGTGGCGATCGGTTGGAGTAGCTACGAACCAGAGGGTGACGACGGAGCGCGGTTTTATCACAACGCGTACCTCCTACGTTTCGACGAGGACGGGGCATGCGAAGAATTTCGGGAGTTCTACTTCCTGCAGAATTGATTCCAGAATCAGAAAGACCCGCCGAAGCGGGTCTTCCTGCCTCCCTTCGTTGGCCGTTAGCTCCAAGGAGCCATTGGCCACCACCCGTAACCGAAAATCGACGGAACTCTGAGGACCCAGTAGAGGAAAGTGAACGATCCGGCGAGGAGCAGGGCTCCACCGGTGAAGCGCTGCAGGCGGCCTTCGCGGGCGCCAAGCCAGGATGCGAACTTTCCCTGTCGGAAGCTGAACAACAGGATGAACAGCAATGTCATGAAGACGATGTTGCCCACTGCCTGAAGGACGAAGGTCGCCGATCCCAGTAGAGGGTTACCGGTTGAAGCGGCGTATTCGAACATCTTGTGGAACAGAGGAAACGGCCGACCGATTAGGAAAGCACCGATCAGTACGCCCATGACGACGACGTCGGTGCGAGGGTGCTTCGCCCTGAATCGGGCCAGCACGTCCGGCACTACGTTCAATGCAGCCAACCCCAAGTAGAGGAAAGCCAGGCCAACGACTCCGAACACAACTGTGGACTGAAGAAGACGAATCGGCATTCCGGCGGCCGTGACGTCTGTCGACAACTGAGGTATCGAGTCTGCGAATGCCACACCGAGAGCGCCGTAAACGGCCGCAACCGAGCACATGCCCACAGTCAGCCAACCGAGGGGGCGCACCATCGCCTTAAACGTGCTTTGTGCGGTGACTTTGTCGCCCTGGGCGATCATCGGTGCGACTGCACTCATTCCGGCGATATTGCACGCCGTGAATGTTCCGGCGAGGCCGGAGACGAAAGCAAATATCACACCCATCACGGGGCCGGTGAGTGTTGCAGATGCCGCATCCTGTCCGAGCAATGTGTCGGCAATGGTTCCGCCGATGACGGTGTCTACGAACTGGTACGACCAGATCACTGTGAGAAGAAAGCCTGCAGCCAAGCTGAACCAGATCGTGCGGCGACGCAGTCGATCCTGGATCAAACCCGACTTGTCTAATTCAAGAACATCTGTAGTCATCGATTCCTCCTAGAACCCCTTATCCCTCATGCCAGTGTCCCCGCTAGACGTTGGATGCGCAATGAGGTATTGGCTCGTATGAATGGGGTGATCACCTCACTGCCGTGTGTGTCAACCCGGGGCGGCGGGTACTGTTGCCGCTTGTCAGATAACACCGGTATCGCAACTGCAATCCAACACCTGGATCGGAGCGCGGAGGTCTTGGCCGAGCTTCATGAGAAGTGCTGCGAGCCCGGCAGGAGCCCGTCGATGATCCTGGTTGATGAGGCCCTTGGCAGGGCCAGAATCGACTTGACCGCCGACGAGATCGGGTCTGCGGGCAGGGCAATCAGTAACCTCGAGGACGCTGGAGCCCAGATAGGACGGCTGCAGGTGGGGTGTTGCGCCCCAGATCGAATGCCGCTTTACGCAAGCTTTCTCGAAAACCTGGCTCTAGCTCAGCGCGCCGTCGCCCTGGGTGCCGAATTGGGCCACTGAGCGGCGGGAGTATTGTTTCCGCCATGCCCGAGGCTCGATCCAGCTTTCCTCGAAACGTGGCTCTGGTTGGCGGCGTCTTGCTTTTCGCACTCGGTTTTTGGGCCATGGTTGGTCCTCGGTCTTTCTTCGATTCCATCGCCCAATTCGATCCGTACAACGAACACCTCATTCAGGATGTCGGCGCATTTCAGATCGGACTCGGAGCCACCCTCCTCCTGGCTGCCGTGTGGACATCTGACGCACTCAGTGCTGCTCTGATTGGCGTCGGGTTTGGAGCGTTGGCCCACGTTGTCTCGCATCTCATCGGGCTGGGATTGGGTGGAAAGCCCGAAGTTGACATTCCCGGCCTGTCACTCCTGATGGTGCTGTTTTTTCTGGGTGGAATAAGCCGCCGGAAGGCTTGTTGAATAATGGCCCGCTCTCGCCCCTCGCAGGAATAGATCCGGATTCTGCCCATTCCTCAGCCAGGTTGGTCTCGGGTACCAAGTCTTGGGTCAGTTCTCCGGTGCGGAATCTGGTTCTCTAAAGAGATGTCGCGACAACTGCACAATTGACATCAATTGGCAGTAAATCCCAGGAGCTTCCATAAGCCCTGGATACGGTGGTGGAGAGATTGAGTCAATGACCAGATCGGCCACGAAAACTGCGGCGAAGAGATCCATCGAAATGCTCCGCGCCGCCGCCCTCGCCGCCGCCAACGCCGGGGTCGGCGGCCAGCAGATCGAAGATGAACATTTTGTTGGCGATTCGATCGTTCTGTTTGGTGAAAAGGTCCTTAACTTTGGCCTCTGCTCCTATCTCGGGCTCGGTACTGACGATCGGCTAATCGAGGGCGCCATCGACGCCACACGACGCTTTGGCACTTCCTACTCCTCTTCGATCGCATACACCGCGCTCGGTCTCTACGGAGATCTGAGCGAACGCTTGGCCACCATGTTGGGCGCTCCTGTGATTCTCGCCGGTACCACGACGCTCGGGCACCTGGCGGCCCTCCCGGTCCTGATCAACCGGGGTGACCTCGCCCTTGTCGACGGCCAGGCCCATGCTTCGCTCCTCGCGGTCAAACCGTCCCTGCTTGCAAACGGTGCCATCGTGAGGACGATTCCGCACAACGACATGGCTGCACTCGAACGTCAACTGGCTGACGCCACCGACGGTGCGTCGGTCTGGTACCTCACCGATGGAGTCTTTTCGATGCACGGAGACTCGACGCCTGCCGAGCAAATCCATGCCTTGCTGGCCAGGTACCCGAATTTCCACCTGTATTGCGATGATGCCCACGGTTTCGGATGGGATGGCCGTAACGGGATGGGGAGCTATCTGAATCGGGTGGGCTGGCACGACCGTGTTGTGATATCTGCCGGGATGGCGAAGTCTTTCGGCACGATGGGAGGGATCGTCGCCACACCCAATCAAGACTTCATCGATTTGATAAAGCTCACCGGCTCGCCTCTCGTGTTTGGTGGCCCGATTCCCCCGCCGATACTTGGAGCGAGCATCGCTTCGGCGGATATCCATCTGTCGCCAGAGCACGAAATCCTCCAAGCTGAATTGAACTCGAGAATCAGTCACGTCAACGATTTCTCTGTTGAGATCGGGCTCCCGCTCATGATCCGCGAGCACAATCCACTTTGGTTCATGGAGGTCGGACCATTCAAGAGGACGTTCGCAATTGCGCAACGGATGCGCGAGTTGGGGTTTTACCTGAATCCGGCCGTGTTTCCCGTGGTTCCGCGCGCTCGTGGTGGCATTCGATTCACCGTCACCAACTACAACTCGCCGGGTCAGATCGAAGACATGTTGACATGTCTGAACAAGGTGCGCCTGGAACTGGGCGGGGAAACGGAGGTCATGGTCGACCTTACTGACCGAGCGGACTCAGGCGTCGAAGTGTCGGGTCTGCAGATACCCGATGGCCAAAGCTAAATAGTCCGCATTTCCTTACCGATAAGGGTATATGGTTTCGGCCGTAAATCCGTGGACTGGCGTCAGACGTTGGCTTGTACCTGGTCCGGTCATCGCATTGGTATTGGTGTGCATCGGCGCGGTTCTGTTCGTCCCCGAATCCAAGGAGACGTTCGGCTTTATCGGTCTCGTGGTCGGGATGTTCACAGCGGGTGTGATGTATTTTCGACGCTCGCGCAAACTCGAATTGAAAGAACGTCGGGTTTGGCGTCTCATAGGCACGGCAACCGGACTCGCTGCTATCGGAGTCGCCGTGGTTGGCGTGCTCACGGAGATGGGCTTCGATTTACCGGCCTTCGGTCCACTAGATGCTTTTTTCCTGTGTGGCTATGTGGCCCTGGTTGTCGGTCTCATCCAGATGGCCCGTCTCGAAGGAGGAGGACGGGAGTGGCTACCGACCATTCTCGATGCCCTCGTCGGAGGCATCTCGCTATCAGTCCTCATTTGGACCTATCTCTTCAAAGACCTGATCTCGAGCCTCGAAGGGGAGGCATGGTGGGAGACCGCAATTGCGGCCTCGTACCCCATTTTCGATGTTGCCGTTGTCGTCGGACTGATCATCATGGTGATCCGCCGAAGCCATTTCCACCTCGACTTCAGACTCATGTTCGTTGTTCTGGCCCTCAGCAGTCAGGTGATCAGCGACGTGATCTTCTTCACGAGGGGCGTGGGGAAGAGCTTTGCTGAAGCCGAGCCATCGTGGTTGACGCTTCTGTTGATGGCACTGATGTTTACTGCCGGTTCTGCGATCGTCGATCGGGCTCCGAAGAAGAGGGAATACCCCGAAACCGACGTGCCGATCTGGGCTCTGGTTTGGCCATACGTGTTCGGTATCTCGCTGGTCCTGGTTCATGTCTCCACATACCGCACGTTGAACCCGGCTTCTGACGCCGTCTTGATCCTCGATGCTGTTCTGGCGGTTGGTGTCTTGATCTTCATAAGGCAGATTCTCGCAATACGGCGTAATCAGGTTCGAGTCGAGAGACAGCGATCCGAGCTGGTTGCCTCAGTCAGCCACGAACTTCGGACTCCGTTGACAGCGATCGTGGGTTACTTGAACTTGCTCGACGACGAGGGGGATAGCTTCCCAGAGGACGCACGACGTGAGATGATCGCTGAGGCGAACGCACAAGCCAAACACATGGCGCGGTTGGTCTCCGACCTCGTAATGCTCGCCCGGGGCGTCCACCGCAACCTGCCTCTTGAGATCACTGAAGTATCCGTCGCGTCGATCGTCACATCGGCGCTGCGCAATGTCGACTCGGAACAGACCAAGATCGAAGTCGAACTCGACACCGACTCTCATGTTCGAGTTGACCCCGTGAGAGTCCAGCAGGCGCTGACAAATTTCCTCACCAACGCAATCCGATATGGCGGGGACCAAGGATTGCTCACGGCAAGCGTTGTTGGGTCAGATCTCATATTCGAGATGCATGACAACGGTGGTGGAGTCCCGACGCGGTACGAGACGATGATCTGGCAGCGTTTCGAACGTGGCGCCAACCGTCTCAATGCGTCGAACCCGGGTCTCGGAATCGGGTTGGCAATCGTTGAAGCCATCGCGGTATCCCACGGCGGATCGGCGTCGTATCGGCGCTCAGAGAGACTGGGGGGCGCCTGTTTCTCGATTGTCCTTCCGGGGTGCGTCGTCGCCGACGAGCGCTCCGAAATCAAGATAGACGCCTACATCTAGACCATCCAGTCTGGCCGCCCAGGCCCGGAAGTCAGTCTCAGGCGGATTCAATATAGAGTGTCCTGTGGTGGCCCCTAACAGGAGGTTCGGTGGCCCTCGACATGGACAAAGGCATAGATACTGGCGCCGACCGTTATCAGTTCTATTTGCCGCGGCTCGTTCTCCATTGGGAAGAAGACGGCCCTGACGCCACCCACCGTCAGATCGACGGAACGATGGTCTTCGCCGACATCTCGGGTTTTACCGCAATGTCGGAGCGATTGGCCAGGTTCGGGAAACTGGGTGCGGAGGAGGTGACCGACGTCCTGGGAGAGTGTTTCAAGGGTTTGCTGGCCGTTGCCTACTCGCTGGGGGGAAGGCTCATCAAATTTGGCGGCGACGCTCTTCTCATCCTCTTCGATGGCGCACATCATGAGCGGCGGGCAGTCAACGCCGCGGTCGGTATGCAGGAGACCATGGCAAGAATCGGCAAGGTCAAAACGTCGGCCGGCATGGTGAGCCTCCAGATGTCCATCGGTGTGCATTCCGGGCCGTTCAACTTCTTCATGGTCGGGAAGTCACATCGGGAATTGGTGCTCACCGGTCCGGCAGTCACCCAAACAGTGAGGATGGAGGCCGTTGCTGAAGCCGGTGAGATAGTGGTTTCCCCGGCAACCGCCGGTGCCGTTCCGGGTTCGGCGATCGGTGCCACGAAGGGGCCAGGCTTCGTGGTTTCCCAAGGCCTGGCAGGGTCCGACGAACTCAGCGTCGACGTTCGACCGGCGCCGGCACACCTCGAGCAATACATCCCGTTGGCTTTGCGAGATGCCCTGAAGGTTGGAACCAACGAGCCAGAACATCGCCAGGTGACCGTGGCGTTTATCCAGTTCTCGGGCGTCGACAGTCTTATGACAGCGCAAGGGCCAGATGCCGTCTGGTCAGCGCTCACCGAGTTGGTCGGGACTGTCCAGACCGCCGTCGATCCCCGGCGTATCGCCTTCCTGGCAACCGACGTATACGAAGACGGCGGAAAGATAATCCTGTCAGCAGGCGCGCCAACCGCCACGGGCAACGACTCCGAGCGCATGCTGCTGGCCCTCAACGAGATAATCGCGGCCCAACCTGCGTTGTCGATACAGATCGGCGTGAACAGGGGTCATGTCTTTTCCGGCGATGTCGGCCCAGGCTATCGGAAGACCTACACGATCATGGGTGATGACGTGAACCTCGCTGCCCGGTTGATGTCTTCGGCCGGAAGTCATCAAATATATGCAACTCCGATTGTCCTGGAGAACTCAAGGACGTTGTTCGCGACCACCCCGCTGGAGCCCCTATCGGTCAAGGGCAAGACAGAGCCCGTCCAGGCATACGCAGTGGGCGAAGAATCCGGAACCAGGTCCATCAGCACCAGGGAGGAGTTGCCATTCCGGGGGAGGCGTGAGGAGATGGCACTTCTATCTGAAGCCCTCGAAGAGGTAATGGTTGGTTCGGGTGGGGTAGTGGCCGTGGTGGGAGACAGGGGATTGGGCAAGACCCGCCTCATCAAGGAAGTGGCGGCTTTGGAGCCCGAACTGCCGATTCTGACAATCCGCGCCGAGCCTTATGGGACCGCTTCGCCATATCGGCCGTTCCGAGACCCGATCCGGAAGGCACTCGGCATAGAGCGCGGAGAGCAGCGCACGATGGCGAGGGCCATGGCGAGATCGGTCCGCCAGCTCGACCCCGACCTTGTGCCCTATCTGCCAATGATCGGAGATGTCGCAAACGTGGAGGTGGATTCGACACCCGAGGTAGATGCGATCGATCCTCAGTTCCGACGCGATCGGGTGGCTGATGTCATCACCAGGCTCTTCGAAATCGTTCACCCCGGGCCCCTGTTGATGATCCTCGAAGAGGGGCATCTGATGGATGAGGCTTCCACCGAGCTGTCCGCCAAACTGAGCCGATCGACCGCTGATCACCCCTGGCTGGTGCTAACGACACGGATTGCACCCGACGGGGGGTTCGAACCCGAGGATTCTCTCGTTCTCGAACTCGAACCACTCGACCCGGGGCATGCGGCAAGCGTGGTCAAGGCCGCCACGAGGGATCACCCCCTACGACCTCATGACATCGAAACCATCGTGCATCGGTCCGGTGGCAACCCGCTGTTCTTGGAAGAGTTGCTCGCCGTAGTCAGCGAGAAGGGCTCGGTGGCTGACCTTCCGGACTCGCTGGACGCATTGGTGAGCGCTCAGATAGATGCGCTGCCTCCACATCCCAAACGGCTTCTCCGATACGCCAGCGTGCTCGGCCGTAGTTTCCGACTGTCGGTGCTCGACGAGATTCTCAGCGATGAGGTCCTCACGATGGATCAGGCGGCCCGAGATGCATTGACGGGTTTCCTGTCATCAGAAGGCCCCGACCGCATGCGATTTCGTCATGGCCTCCTGCACGATGTTGCGTATGAAGGGCTTTCTTATCGACGACGCCGTGAACTGCATTCCAAAGCCGCCCATGCGATTGAAACTCTTGCAGGCGATGAAACCCGTTCCGTCGCCGACCTCCTCGCCCTGCATTACTCCCTGGCCCGAGATTACGGGCCGACCTGGAAATATGCCAGGGTCGCCGGCGACGAAGCCAGGGATGCCTATGCCAACATAGACGCAGCCACTCAGTATGAGCGTGCACTCGAAGCGGCCGCCCGGCTACGAGGGGTGCCATCAGGCGAGAGGGCAGAAGTCTGGGAGGCCCTAGGTGATGTTCGTGAGCAGGCCGGGTTCTACCAGGCATCCCTGGATGCTTTCAAAAGAGCCTCACGGCTGGTTGGTGAGGACCTGGTGGCCCGTTCCGAACTGATGCTGAAGCGGGCTCTGGCCCGAATGAGGTCGGGCGAACATTCGCAGGCTCTGAGCGAGACCGCCCGCGGCTTGAGCCTCGTCAAAGATCTCGCGGGGGAAGCTGGTGAGCGGGCCCGCGCTCGTCTGGTCGCGTATCGAGCCGTGTTACGTGCCGCTCAGCAGAGGCCCCGGGAGACCCTCAAGACTGCACTCGAGGCTTTTGCGATGGCAGAAGCTGTTGGCGAGGAAGAGTCGTTGGCGCGGGTTTATACCGTCCTCGACTGGGCGTATCTCGTTCTCGGGCAGCCGCAACAGGCGGTGTACGGGTTGAAAGCCCTTGAGATCTATCAGCGGCTCGGAAAAATCGATGAGGCTGCCCACATCATGAACAACCTCGGAGGGATGGCCTATTACGACGGCCGATGGGATGACGCCGTTGACTTCTATGAGAAGAGCCAAGGGGCCTTCCGAAAGGCCGGGAACGACGCAGGGGCGGCCTTTGTCGGAGCCAACATCGGCGAGGTTCTCGTCAGCCAGAATCGACTTGCCGAAGCCGAGAAGGTGTTGCAGGACGCGGTCCGGGTGCTGCGCGCAACCAGCGCCGAAGACGATGCGCCATTTGCAGAGATCCAACTTGCACGCCTCCTCGTCGAGTGCGGTGAACACGCCCAGGCGGCGGATCTGCTGCGTCGTCTCAATACAGAGGCAAGTCGCCTTGGCCAAACAGTCAACGAGCTGGAAACCGGCATCTATATGGCGCGGCTCAGCGTGTTGGGAGGTGACCCGTCGGACGCCCTGGATCTTCTGGATAAGGCCGAGAGAGAAGCCGGGGGAGACGCTGTTGTTTTCGCTGCTGCGCTCGCCCGGGAGCGGGCCACGGCCCTGGCTGCCGCCGGAAGAGTGTCTGAAGCGCGTCGGGTCGTGACCGCCGGCCTCGAAGAAGCCCGCCGCCAGGGGCTCCCATACGACGAAGCTCTACTCCTGCGGCTGGACATCGACCTTGCCCGCGATGAGGGCTACGAGCCCGACGCGGATCGGATCGGGGATGCCGCGGCGCTAATGGAACGCCTCGGCATCCGGCCATAGATTTCTATTTGAAGCGGAACCCGGGGTCGGCGTTGAAGCGGACGAAATACTGGGTTTGACCGCCCTTGCTCTTGGTTATATTGGCGCACGGGATCGGCGACTTACTGGCAGTCTTATGGCACTTTGCCGTGACCTCGATTCCATCGATATACACGGCGGCCTGACCAGGTGGTGTCGAGTTCTCCTTGGAGGCCACAACCGTCAGTTCGACCACACCCTCGTTGCCAGCACCTGCAAACAGTACGTCGTATCCCGTGACACAATCGTCGCCGGCACACTCACCGGGGTCAGTGGGGACCGGCAGAATTCCCAGCATCTTGGTGAAGCTAGGAGTGCCGACGACAGTCGCTTGTGACACGTCGCCGTCGTTAGCGGTCGCCACACATTCGGTCTCGGGATCCGAGCAATCGACCATGGATTGAACGACCTCGAATTCGACGCAGTCGGCCGTTGAACTGGAGCCACCAGAGTCGGTTCCCGTCGCCTCGACGCAAATCTGATGCGGACCCATTGCCAGCGTTCCAACATTCTCTTCAAAGGTGACGTCTGCTGGGCCTGCTATCGGGGTCGCTGGACTGCTGGTAAGGGGAATTGCTGCTCCGCCGTCGATCGAGTAGCTGAGCGAGTCAAGTGTGGCGCCGATCGATTCATTGATCACATCGCCGAGATCGGACAGATCCTCCACCACCGCGCAGGTATCGCTAATGGCAACCAGGTTCCCGCTGCAAGTTGCCGCCCCAAAGGCAAACGCTTTGACGACTGTTCCCGCAGGCAATGGGGAGCTGCCGGTGCCGGCCCCGTCTGTGAGAAACACGACAATTTTGTTTGCCGCGGCAGGACCCGTTGTCAGTATCGAATTGGCGGCCGAAAGGCCGGCTCCGAAACTAGTCCCTCCACCTGGCGGCGGAACGGCTCCTAATGCCGTTTCGATCGCAAGCCCTGGGGCTGTCAGGCCTTGAATGACCGTACCGAAACTTTGGAACACTCCAAGCCCTGAGTTCAGTACAGGTGAATTCATCGAGGATGCGTCCGCATTGACGACGCTGACCGCCTCTTTCTCACAGTCCAGGATGGAATCATCGACTTCGTCGCCGTCGCAGTCCACATTTGCAGAGCCGTTTGTGCTCCCGGAAACGTCGAGGATATAGACCACGCTGGTGTCTTTGACGGCTGCTCCCATACCTATCGACGCTTCTCCTGAAAGCGTTACTCCGGCTGCTTCGCCAAACCCTCCGGCTGCGGGCGTGGTGATGTCAACCGATATCGATGTCCCTCCAGGAAGTGAGCCGACGTCGGCACCGGCCGCCGTCATGGAGATCAGGAGCGCCACCGCGAGAATCCCACCAGTTATTGAGCGTTTCATTTGTCCTCCCAGACCGCAACCTATTCGCGCCCATAGTAGTCATTATTAGGGTCAGCTGACGGGCTGGATGGTCAGCCTGGCCCGGGGTCCCGACCCGTCTGAGGCATCATGTGAGCCGCATACGATCCAGCGACCCGATATGGCCATTGGAAGATATCTGTCAGCCGCTCCGTGAGCGATAGCCGCGTAACCGCTTCGACCGGTCGGATCGCGATGTGTTCTCCGGATTGGACGAAGCGGTTTCCAATTAGGACCTTTGGCGGGGTCATGTTCGTTGGATCGACGTCTTCGAGAGCCCGGCCGAGAGCCCGGGCACCGGTGCCGACCGGCGAGTTGGTGAGGCTCTCATAGCTGATGCGCACCCGATCCCTTTTGGGATGAGTCAGATAGGTGAACCATGCCAACATCCCGACGACGGCGAGGTATGCGTTGACCTTCAGCCAACCTTTGTCTCCTGTTTTTCGGAAGGACCTTGCCACCGAGCTGGGTCGGCGAACGATGAATACGAGTCGCACCCTACCTTTGCCGAGGATTCGTCTGAGGGTACGCGCACGCCTCGGGTAATGGGAGCTATCCACCACGGTCTCGCAGCCTGCCTGGTCCTTGACAGCGTCGAGCACCGACCTGGTGACAACTTCGTACTCGTGCCGCAGAGCCTTCCTATGTGCGGATGGGCAGGCAATTCCGGTCGGGTGCTCGAATAGCATCTTGTATCGCTTGGCATCTGCCGGCATCGGGCCGAAACGAGATCGCACGGCGTCCCAGAATTCTTGGGAATGTGGGACGGTGCTCATGCCGTCTCGCTCCGGCCAGTCGCACAGTTCGCCTGCGTAGAACGTTCCTTTGGCCTGATCCAGCACGACCCCGAGAATGGTGCTTCCTGACCTGCTGGCTCCCATGATGTAAACCACCTCAGGCACTGCAGCTGTGTCGACACGGTCGGGAGGAGCGCCTTCTGGATTCTGGCTGGTTATGGGCGGGGGCTCGACGGACCCGGTTGCCATGGCCGTCACTAGTGGCGTTCCAGAAGTTCACGCAGCTTGGCGTCGGAATCGTCTGATCGGAATCCGGTTGGTTCCCGCGCACCAGCGAGACTCTCGGAGATCAAATCTATGTGTCGGCCCTGGACTCGTCTTTTGTCGAGGAACCATGCGATCGGCAGGACGATCGCCAGTGCCAGAACCAACGAGACGGCCGCAGCGAGAGCGGACCGCTGAAGGCGGGCTGTGTTGTCGGTGAACGAGCTGACTTCCCTGGTGCCGATGAGGCTGTTGGGGGCATTTACTCCGAGATAGTCGAATTCCGCTTGCTCAAACTCCGACTGTGCCTGATCCAACGCGCTCTGGGCGTTCCCGACATCGGTGGCAAGCCGGTCAAAGGCAAGTAGCGCCTCACCCATTCCGCGCCGTGTGGCCACGAGTCGGTTGCGCTCGACGGTAAGGGCTTCGAGATAGGCCTCATCGATGAATTCCGACTGTGACGTTGCGACGATCTCGGCGTTGAGGCGCGAGATCTCGTCCAGCAAAATGCGGTACTCGACTTCGGGATCGAAAACCTCTTCGGACCGAGCGAAGTCATCAAGCGCCTCCTCAGCTGCGACAAGACGTGTCTCGGCCTGTTCTACGAGGAAGATGGCTCGGTCTCTGTCCTGTCTGGCCGCGTCGTCGAGTAGTCGTGTCGCCAGGACCTCAACGGCCGCTCGCGCCACTTCCCTTTCTTCATCCACAAACTTCAGCTGCACCCAAGACGTGGCTCCCTGGCGCTCTACCGAAAGGTCTGCGGGATAGGAGCCCGGGTCGAGGTCGTCGACTTGGTCGAGCACGTACAACGTCATCAGGTCAGACTCGGCCTGTTGACCCAGATCGCTGACGAAAAGGTTTGCGGCTGCAGCAGACTCCAGGGCAGTTGTGGGCGGTCTCACCGTGATGGTCGCTTCGTAGAGTGTCGGCGGCTCAGGGCTCGTGAGGAATACGGTGAGGCCGGCAACACCTGCCAGCACCAACGGCAGCAGCCAGACCAAGCCGAGACGGCCTAGTCGTCTGCCAGTGTCGATTGAATCGGCCACAAAACCTCCGACGATGTGGGATGTCCTAATTGATGTCGACGTTTTTGGCCGAAGTCTTGACTCCTTTCGAGGGCCCAGTTGAAGACCTCGAGGTGCCGCACAGCCACCGCGTCAAATGAAGACACCCTGTCTCCTACCAGCGATACGCCTGGCTTTCCTTGCCTGATGGCATCGAGGATTGCGTGGCACCATGCATCGGGGCTCCCATCGACCAATGTGACGCCAGGTCCGGCCGCTGAGCGGATTCCGGGCACGTTGGCAGCGACTACTGGCACTCCGGATGCCAGTGCTTCGAGGAGGGCATTTGGCAGCCCCTCGGTTGCCGAAGTCATCAAGAACACGTCGGCGAGCCTCAAGCTCTCGGCGAGAGCTTTGCGATCTGACACGTGTCCGAGAAAAGTGATGGAGAGCCCGGCGGCTTGCCGTTCCAGTGAGTCCCGTTCAGGTCCGTCTCCCACGATCACCATTTCTACGTCGGCGGTGTTCGTCAGCTTCCGGAACACTTCGATCGCCATGTCGACCCTCTTGCTTGCAACCAGGCGGCTCGCCATGATCAATCGAGGTCGTTGACCGGGGGTTTGCCTGGTGGCGGGAGTGAAAGTGTCGAGATCCATGCCGTTGCCCACCTCGAAGACTCTGGGGTCCTGGGCGTCGATTCGATGGGCCGATCGGATGAAGTCAGTGACGTCAGTGGAGTTGCCGATGTAGGCGTCTGTCGATCCTGCCAGCACCCGGTCGGCGACGCGTCGGGTGGGGGTTCGGAGATCGTCGACGCCCCGTTCGGAAACGACGATCGCGGGCTGGGTACGCGCGATTGTGCTGATTCTCGTGAAGGCGTTGGCTCCGGGCAGGGAAGAGTGCACCACGTCGAAATTTCGAGCAAGTTTCCTGAATGCGAGAGGCCGTCTCGGGTCGAAACGCGTCGTCCCGCTGAGAGTTATGACCGGTATGCCGGCAGATGCGACTTCGTCGGTCAGCGGCCAGCCATCGGAGAGGACGCACAACGTTGCATCCCAATGTTTCTGGTGGGCGGCCTTGAGCATTCCCAGGAGCTGGACTTCGGTGCCACCAGGTGCCATGCGGGTCATGACGTGAAGGACCCGGATCATGAGCTGACCCTCCGATAAAGCTGCTCGGTTGCGTCGGTGACTGCGTCCCAGGAATACTTTGCAACTACCGCCCGACCTGTCGTCGCCGCCACGTCACGATCAGCTTGGCCACGGGAGAGACCGTCGCGAATGGCGTGGGTTAGGGCGTCGATATCACCCGCGGCATAGAGGCGAGCGCCCGGCCGGCTTTGTGGAATTACTTCTCGGTGAGCCGGAATGTCGCTCAAGATCAGCGGCACACCGTGCGCCGCCGCCTCCAGAACCGTCAACGGCAGCCCTTCTAGCAACGAAGGCTGGACATAGAGCGTGGCATTGGCATACAACGCCGCCAGCTCCCGGCCATAGACATATCCGGGGAGCACAACTCGCTCGTCCTGGAGAGCGAGCTCCTTTAGTTCGATTTCGTAGTCGTCGGTGAAGCTTGATCCTCCAACAATGACCAGCTGCTGATCCACATCCAGCCTTGCAAAAGCCCGGATGAGCTGATCTACGGCCTTCTCTGGGATGAGACGTCCCACAAAAAGCACATATCCACCCTGACGGATTCCGAGTCGACCCAGCGCCGTATCGTCGCTGTCGGTCGATATCGCGACTCCGTTAGGAATGTGCTCGGTCGTCCCTCTCCTGTCCCTGTAGTGGTCGAGCAGATAATCGCCAACGACGATGACCCCATCGGGAACTCGTTTGCTCAGCCAGTCGCCAATCCGAAGAACCCGAGTTGCAAAGCTTCCCCACTTGGCTCGATCCTGATCGAGCCGGTCGCGATTTTGGACGGCCAGACCGTGAATTGTTTGAACGACTGAGGCGTTCGTAAGCCCGCGGGGAATAAACGACCATAAGCCAGGGCCTAGCGAGTGATAGTGCACCACATCGAATTTGGCTCCGATTGTGTTCAGCGATGCCAGCCCACTGTGTACAGCCGCTTCTAAATGTTTGGACTCGACAGTCGGGACGTACTTCAACCGTACGCCCCGAAAGTCGATCTCATCTGTACCCGTATAGTTTCGCCTGCAGTAGACGACGACCTCATGACCTCGGCTGGCAAGTCGAACGCTCAGTTCCTCAACGTGGCGTTCGACTCCTCCATAGGTGGCAGGGAGGCCGCGCTGGCCGATCATGGCGATCCGCATCGTCGATTGAGTCAGATTCGGTCCACTAAGGAAGTATTACTTCGCAGTTGCGGAACGTGGTGTCTGCCCCCTCGTCATAGCAAGTGTCGAAACCGTTGCCGCCATTGAGGACGTCCTGGCCCATACCGCCGATCAGCCGATCGTCATCATTCCCCCCAATAAGGAGATCGTCTCCGTCGGCTCCGTGCAAGACGTCTTCGCCTGGCCCACCTGTGAGCTTGTCCATGCCCTTGCCACCCTGGAGATGGTCGTTGCCGCTATTGCCTTCGAGGGTGTCGTTGCCTGAACCTCCTTCGAGGTCGTCGTTTCCTGCCCCGCCGTTGATGAGATCATTTCCTGGGCTGTGAACGACCTTGTCATCGCCATCGTTGGCACAGATAACGTCGTCTCCGCTAAGCGGTGTGACAACATCGTTGCCTTTCCAGGAATTGATGACGTCATTGCCTGCGGTCCCAGTGATCGCATCGTCACCGACTGTTCCTAGAGGTTGAGTGAGTTCGAGACCCTTACAGTTTTGTGCGACTACTCCCGCCGCCAAGCCGGACAGAAAGAGAAGAGTCAACCCTCCAAAAAGGGCGACCATCGGGACCCGTCTACGGTTCTTCATAGCTGAAAACCTCCTTACGAAGCTCCCAGCGTCGTCCCGCATTCCGAGTTGGCACTCGGTTTGACCCGACATTACGACAACCACCGACTGTGGTCAAACATTACTTTCGGTGGGGACCACTGAGTCGAGGGGAACCAGCGATCGCAATCCGCCCTTCAACAACGTCTGGCTTGATAAAGCCAAGACAACCAGGCCAACAAAAGCCACCGATGTTCCTTGTGCAATCAATCCGGACGGCGACTGCGACCATATCTCGGGGGCGAACGTGATTGACAGGATCATTGCCGCGGCCGAAATGGCGATCGCAGCCAAGGGTCGGTAGAGCCGCCTGACATTGATAACTGGCACTCCGATCTGTAGGCGGGTAACTCGATAGGCGTGCCATGTATTCACTAGTTGAGCCGCTCCGTAGGCGATCGGAACAATTAGAACCTTGTTGGAGAATTCCCACGACATCATCAAAACTGCGAGTAACAAGAGGTTTGCCATGGCGCCGTATACGGTGTTGCGAAGGTAGGGCCTGGTATCCAGCCTGGCGAAGCTGACGGCTAGCAGGATTCGTTGAAGGGCTGCGGATGGCAGACTCGCGCTATAAGCCGCGACTATCAAACCTAGCAAGACAGCTTGATGGCGACTCATGTCGCCAAGGGAAAACAATCCTGAGACGAATGAAGAGCCAGCGATTGCCACCAAGGCTGTGAGTGCAAAAGATACGAACACCAAAATATGTACGCCATCGCGGACGAGCTTCTCTTCCTCGTCCTGGCCATTGAGAGCATGCTGCTTGCTCATCGGCACTAGGAATGCCGTGACGATCGGTCTGAAGAAAAGGGTGCCTCCGACTGCGCCAATCAATCGGTTGGCGTATGTCAGGATCGTTATCGAACCTGGTGCGAGAAATGAAGCCACCATCTGCTCGACCAGGCGGAGGCCAAGCTGTATTGCTGACGCTGCGAGGGGCCTAAGGGAACTGACGCCCAAACCCTTGACCTCACTGTTGGCCTTGACCCCCCATTCGAAACGAAATCCTTGCGTCCGCGCCAGGAGCCACGTCAACATCAGTTGAGCAACGTTCCCGACTAGGTAGGCCCAAACGACGATGGTGACATTGATGGCACCCGGACTGACGACGAGAAATGTCACGATCGTCAGCGAGAGGATTGCCTGAGCTGCCGACGCGAGGCCATGTTGACGTCTTGCGTGCCGGTATGACCGAAACACTTGAGAAAGAGCTGCAGCCGGGATCGTCAAAAAGGCAATGCGAGATAGATTCGCAGCGAGGCTGAGCGAAGAATCGTTGAGCCCAGGAGCCAGGAGCTGCACCAAATGGTGAGATAGCAAAACACCGATCAGGGTCACTAAACCGCTGAACAAAAATGTGGCTCTCAGAATGCTGCTTGTGTTTGAATTGGCCGATTCGACATCCACCTCAACCCACCTCGAGATTGCCGGTACCAGGACTTGGATGGCGGTTGGAGGAAAGAAGACAGCAATGCCGAGCGGGATTCGGAGCGCCACAAAGAGAGCGTCGGTCTCAGCGCCGGCCCCGAGAAAGATGGCCAGGCTGAGGTCGAGGGCTAATCCTGCGACCAGCGCAACGGCGGATCCGGCCCCTCCTGCACGACTCTCCTTGAGGAGGCTGGTGGTCGGCGCGGGGGCTGACGCAGCCAAATCAGGGCCGCTCATACCCGTAATGTTTCATGACGCTGCCAGCCACCAGGTTGACGATTGCTCGATCACGACGGGCGAGGTCGGCCTGCCAGCGCTGATCGTGATGAATCTTGATGGGGCCGTGACTCATCCGATCGGGATTGCCGGAGACCGAATGTGAAATCGAGATGGTGGCCATCGGTCCCTGGATGTCCAGGTGTTTACCTGTGAGCTCTGGTGCGACGACCCCGAGGATTCGGCGGATGGATGACTCAGGTTCTCGTGCGAACTCCTCGTATTGAAGTCGGGCCGACGGGACCTCCCCGTCTTCGGGCCACAGCTTTTCGGCTAAGTCATTCCACCAGGCCCACAGGAACGCACTTTTCCTCGCACCTAGATGGTCCATTGTCCCTTCCAGGCCTCGATCCGGTGATGCCTTCGGGTTCATCCACGAATAGGTGGTCGCACGTGGGTCTCGAACCAGATGGAGCACGCTTAGATCAATTGCAGGCAGCACGTTGAGCAGCCCTCCATACGATGGGGTCTTCGAGCTGTCCACGATGACCTCAGCCTGCGAAACATCAGCAATTGTTCGATAGAGCCTCTCGGTCATCTCCAGATAGTGACCGTGCATCGAATATAGGTACTCGGCACTGTTCACCCAATGAGTCCAGAGCCAGCTGTTGCGCAGCCGCAGAAGCTCGCGTTCGGAGGAGCGGAGCACATCGAGGTTGAGGTCATTGGTCCCGCCAAAGGCTCTCGCGGTTACGTCTGCCCAGAAGGTGCACTGGCCGAATGGCTTTCCGCACCCACACGACCAGTTCTCGCCGTACCCACGATTCCAGATATGTCGCAGTTCTCCAACCGAAACGGAGCCGTCGATCGACCCGAGGAGATTTCCCACCAGCGTGCTTCCGGTCCTCCCGGTGCCGGCGACGAAAAGGACACGAATTTGCTTAGACATGAATGGCCTCCGCCTGCGGCTTGGCACTGATACGGCGGCCCTTGCTGTGGGGAACGGTGGCCGCTCCTGCAATAGCAAGCACATACCAAAGAAGAATCAGCTGCGTCATCAGGTTGCCAGTCAGGCTTCCGACTAGGTAGGCAACGAAGATGGCGGCAAACCCTTCGGCCAGCCCCCGCGGCAGGCCGTCGACGCCTTGGGTGCGCTGCGTCATACGCAGCGACCTGAACACCCTCATAGCCAGAGCAACGATGAAGGCCCCAAACGAGATGAGGCCGATCCAGCCGACCTCCACCAGCGCCCGGAGATAATCGTTGTGTGGTTCGCGTTCCTGCGCGGTGCTTTGACTCGCTACCCCGAGTCCCAGACCAGTGACGCGGTGGCCTTCGCCAGCATCGATGATCACCTTCCAATAGTCCAACCTCCAGGTCAATGTGTCTCCGGCGGTCCCGCGGACGGTCGTTGCGGTCCCGACTTCATCTATGCGCTCGGAGACTCCTGGAAAGAGCAGAGCCCCAGCAATGGCCACGGCACCCAGCGCCATGAGCGTGTATCGCCGGCCGACTATCGAAAGGACCACCAATCCCACCAAAAAGGCGGCATAGCTGGTCCGTGAGTAAGTTGCGAGAAGGCTCACAAGCACGGCAGGGAGTAGGACTGCAACAGCAAGTTTTTGCTTTCGGCCGAGATGCCTATAGGTGGACACGAACATAAGGCCTATCACTGCCAAATAGAACCCGTAGGTGTTTGGATGAGAGAATGAGCCTTGGATACGCGCGAAACCATCCGAAGTATCGACATTCCCGGAGATGAACTGCCAGATACCCAAAGACAACGGGAGCACGCTTGAAATCGCAACAGCTGTTACGAGCCGGCGGATCGCCCTCTTGTCGACGACGAGGTTGTCTATCGCGACGACGAATATGGTCAGGAATACCCACTTGGACGCCCCCCAAAAAGCTTGCTCCTTCAACTGAGAGAAGGAGGCGCTTATGATCGCGGCCGCGGTAAAGGCGGCGACTGTCGCACCAAGACCCGAGATGCGTAGCTTACGATCCAGGAAACGCCGGGTGAGCCAGATTGCTGCAATCAAGGTGTATCCGCCGGTTGCAATGACTGCGACACGTAGTACTCCCGCGTCGCCACTCGTATGGGTGATTTCAACCCAGGTGCGGGCAGCGATCATCAGGAGGGTGAACTTTTCAAAATCGCGATAGGCGAAGTACGTGAGTCCGCCTGTGAGAACCAACGCGATCGTACCGATCGCTAACTCAGGGATCATGGAAATGGTGATCGCAGCAACGAGAACACCCAGCGAGGCTGATCCCAGAATCAAGGGCGCCCTGGCCTTCTCTCTCAAGTTGAGATGATCTAAACCGGTCATTGTTCGCCCCCCACGGTGTCCGCGATTTCGAGAAGTGCATCGGGCTCCACCGTCGAGAGCATTGCGCTCTCGGCAAAGGAGACCTCGCCACCTGAAACGCTCACCACAGCTTGCTCATCGATGTCGAAGACGATCGTCTCTCCATCGCTGTCGAGAAACTCGCACCCGATCACTTCGACCTCAGCCCCGCCGCTGGCGTGTACCTGAACTTGAGTTCCTGTGCCACCCCTTCGGTTCGGTGCCGTTCCGACGCAATCCTCAAGAACAATGACCTGGCCGCTGAAGCGGTAATTCCGCTTGTTGTCGTGGGCCGTGACCCCGGACATCTCGACGTTGCTTGCCTTGATGTCGTAGCCGGCATCACTGTTTCCTGACGCGGTGGTGTCGATCATCGTGATGTCGTAAACGTGCACCTCAGCGGCGAAACCATCGCCATTCCAATAGGGGTGAAGCGTGTCCAGCGCGTTTTTCATCGTCACTCGCTCAAGGAGGACATTGTGGACCGTGTCAACGAGGTGAACCCCGATTGCGAAATTGTCACCGTCTTGGGAAAGTGAATCACCAGCCACGTCAGAGATGACCACGTCGCTCGTGTCGTGGCCAAGCCGAATCGCCCCTTTCGAGAATCCTTCGACGGTGACTTGTGAGATCTCAAGGCCGGACACGGTCGAGTTCTTACCGTTTTCTGCTGTCCCGGTTTCGAAGAACCTCTGGACATTCTCGGCCGTAACCGAGGCGATGGTCAGATCGACAACCGGGGCGTTGACCAGAAAACAGCCATTTCCAACGTGAGCGCAGTGAAGGTTGGCAAATCGCAAGTGATCTGCTCCCTGCTCGAGCCGGAACAAGGGCTTACCCGGATTACCTCCCGGGCTATAGGGATCCGTTCGATCGCCTACAAACGTGGGCCTGATACCGGTGAGCGGCCCACGGATCGTGACCGGATCTCCCGGCTCTCCGCCGTTGCGAATGAAGATGGGGGAGGGAGTCGAATAATCGCCGCCGGATTGGATCACCTCGATGATGCCGCCCGGCCCCGCAGCGGCAATGAGGTCGTCCAAATCATCGATGGCGGCTGCGTTGGCTGAACTCGAACCGTCACCTGTTCCCTGTGCCGCTGGCGCTACAAACAGGTCAGCGGGTCCTGTCTGGAGCAGGGTTGTCGATGTTGTCGAACTTGCAGCTGTAGTCGTCGATTGCTGCGTCGTGTCCGCGGCGGGCGGCGAAGTCTCCGGCCGGGCGATCGAGGTGATCAGGCTCACCGCGACGGCGGCAAGTGCCCCGGCCAAGAGCAATGACACGACTACGGCTTGGGTTCGGCGACCGGGTGTTGCATTGGGGGATTGGGTCATTTGGGGCTTGCCGCTTCCTCGCATTTCTTGCATGCGGTGCAGGGAAGCCTCCCATGGCAAAGCCCGATCCGGGGAAACAGTAGCAGCGCTGTGTGCCACGCCAAGCCCGGTCTCTACCTGGGGAGCACCACGAAAAGTGGGCAAGGGTGACGCTCCGTTGCGTTGCTCGCCGAGGTGTGCTTACATCCGCTCGTCCAAGTTTGGACGACCGACTGAAAAGTGACGGGGCATGGGCCGGGAGGCAGCCGAGGAGGCAGCCGATATGGCCCAAACGAGCTCAGATACCCTATACGGAACAGGGTTCGAACTCACCCCGAGTGCGCTTTCGCCCGATTCGAGATTGGCCCCGGGTGCCGGGCTGATCGTTGATGTCTCCGATCCGGAAAGCCGCCTGAGTGTCGACCTCCGGGATCGTCCGGGATTGCTGGATCCCGAAGAAGGGTTACTCGGCGCATCCGTGTCGGCACGCATCGGCAAACGGGTCTTGGACCTCGTCGTCGGCACGATTGCTGTGATTCTTCTCGCACCTGTCTTTGTCGCTGCTGCAGTTCTGATCCGCATCGGCTCACCGGGTCCGATCCTGTATGTACAGGACAGAGTCGGGAAAGACGGCAAGGTGTTCTCATTCCTCAAGTTCAGAACCATGAAAGTTGGCGCCGACGCTCAGCGTGACGAGTTGGCCGATGTCAACGAGTGCGAAGGGCCGATATTCAAGATAAGGCACGACCCCAGGATCACTCCGGCGGGACGTCTACTTCGCAAGCTGAGCGTCGACGAGCTGCCGCAGCTCCTTCACGTGCTGAGGGGACAAATGAGTCTTGTCGGTCCCCGGCCGCCACTCCCTGACGAGGTCGCAACCTACGGCCCATGGGAAAGGCAGCGGCTATTGGTCAAACCGGGCATTACCTGTATATGGCAGGTGAGCGGACGGTCGGATCTGGACTTCGATACCTGGGTGAGCCTCGATGTCGACTACATCAGGAACTGGTGTCTTCGTACCGACATTGAGATCCTGGCCAAGACGATCCCTGCGGTGATCTCGGGACGCGGGGCATATTGATCCGGATCGGCTGACGAAATCACCATGTGTCGTAGGATTGGAGGATGAACGAAGCGATCCTTGACGTCGTTGAACTGGGAATGCCGTGGACGGGCCTCGACCCCTTCATCATGACGGTCCACCATCTCGACCGATACCCGGCCGGCAACGATGTGATGGGGCCCGCGGTCTCCTTGCATGGGCGTCAGATCGGGTCGGACTTCTCCTATCGGGACGGTTGGAGCATGTACCACGGTGACGTCGTACCAGGATTTCCACAACACCCGCATCGAGGCTTTGAGACCGTCACCGTCGTAAGGCAGGGCTTCGTCGATCACTCCGATTCGCTGGGTGCAACGGGTCGGTATGGAGAGGGAGATGTTCAGTGGCTGACTACGGGGTCGGGCGTAATGCACGCCGAAATGTTTCCGTTGATTCGCGACGATGCAGCTAACACTCTGGAACTCTTCCAGATCTGGCTGAACCTTCCCCCGGAATCCAAAATGGTCCCTGCCCATTTCGCGATGCTGTGGGGCGAAGAGATCCCAACCTTCGTGCCCACTCATGGTGTCAGCGTTGATGTGATCGCGGGGGCATTGCAGAACCACAATGCTCCAAGTCCTCCACCCGATTCATGGGCATCTCAGCCCGATTCCCACTTAGCCATATGGTTGGTGCGGATGGAGCCCGGGGCCACATGGGATCTTCCCGCCACCATTCCTGGCCTCAACCGGATGCTCCACTGTTTCGTTGGCGATGACGTTGCGGTTGCCGGTCTTCGGATTACGGAGAAGACGGGAGTTCAGGTCCATTCGGACATTGCGGTCCGGCTGGAGAATCGTGGTGGGCCTGCAGAGTTCCTTCTGCTCCAGGGTCGCCCGATTGGAGCACCGGTTTTCCAGCTCGGGCCATTCGTGATGAACTCGCCCGAGGAACTGCGTCAGGCCGTCAACGACTATCACCGCACACAATTCGGAGGCTGGCCATGGAGCGGCCCGAGCCCTACCCACGCCCGAACCGAGGGAAGATTCGCCATTCATGCCGACGGTCGCGTGGAGCATCGAGAAATGCCTGCCCCGGTGGCATGAATCCGGTTTACCGCAATATGAAGCCGGGCCGAATGGGGTCATCGGGGTCAAGCCAGAAGGTTGACCGGCCCATGATGTGTGCAGTCCCGGAAATCTCCGGAAGTACGGCTGAAAGCCCGAAATAGGCGATCTCACCGGCGACGAGCCCGGTGAACACACTCCCGATGATGCTCTCGACCCGAATGGATTCTCCCAGGGAAAGACGTCGTCGTGCGACATCTATGGCAACTCGGCCGCTCACCCCGGTCCCGGTCGGCGAGCGGTCCACTTCACCGTCGGCGAAGACACAAATGTTCCGGTAGTGGTTCTGGGGGTCGCTTGGTGCGCCAGTGAATATCACTCCATAGAGAAACCCGAGATCGAGGTGTTCAGGATGTCGGATCGAGGTCTTGTCCATGATCGATTCTTTGATGCGTCGCCCTGCTTCGACAAGGTCGGTCTGACCTCGCGGTGGCCAAGAAAGACCGATCGATGCGGCGTCTACATAGGCGTAATAGGCACCTCCGAAGGCGAGGTCGTAGCCGACGTCTCCGATCCCGGGTACGTCGACCGAATTGTCGAGGCTGTCGACAAAAGAGGCGACATTTCGAAAACGAACCTCGCCAACTGACCCGTTCATGACAGTGGCCCAAGCGCTGACCTGACCGGCGGGTGTGTCGATTCGTAGAATGGCCGTGCCGTCTGAGACTTCGATGATCCCTGTCTCGAACACGATTGTTGCCAGTGCGATGATGCCATGCCCGCACATGGTGGAGAAGCCTTGGTTGTGGAGAAAGAGGATTGATAGGTCTGAGTCGTCTTCCACAGGGTCGCCGAGCCAGCCCCCATACATGTCAGCATGGCCCCTGGGCTCCCACATCAACATTCGTCGTAGGTCGTCGAGGTGGTCGATGGCGTAGCGACGTTTAGCCAGGACCGTTTCGCCGGGAATCTCGGGGAGGCCATCGATTACGAGCCGGAAGGGCTCCCCGCCGGTGTGAGAGTCGATCACCGTCATCGAGATCCAGTGAGCCGGTGGTTCCCAATTACGTGCGGGCGACAGGTCCATGCGACTTGAGGGTATCCAAAGGATCTGAAGTACGCTCGTGTTCGTGCCCACCGTCGAAGTCATCACAGACCAACTGGCTAAACGGACCCTCCCGGAGACGGCCGCAAGCTGGGACCCGGTGGGACTCCAGCTTGGCGATCCCGATGCTCCTGTCAGCACGATTGCTGTCTGCCACGAAGTAACCGAAGCAGTTGTGGCCGCGCTTGAAACTTCTCCCGTCGACCTGTTGATCACCTACCACCCGCTTCTATTCGCCCCGGTCAATCGGATCGTCGCCGGTCGCTCAGCTGAGTCGCGGGCCCACCGGCTGATCCGGATCGGGGTGAGCCTCCTGGTCACGCACACGGACTTCGACCGGGCTCCCGGGGGAACCGCTGACGCCCTTGCCTCAGCCTTCACCTTGCGGGACATCGAACCTTTCGGCGCGGACGTAGAAGCGGGGATGCCCGCCATTGGTCGCGTTGGTGTGTTTCAGGGAACGCTGGATGTTCTCGACGCTCGGACCACAGATCTCTTCGGCACGTCAGGGCTTCGGATCTCAGGCGATCGCGACCGCCTGCTGGAGAGGGTTGCTGTGATCCCGGGCTCAGGAAGCGACTTCATCGAATCGGCCGCGGGGGTTGCCGATGCACTGGTCACCGGTGATGTTTCTCATCATCGAGTAGTCAAAGCATTGGATCTGGGGTTAGCAATTGTCGATCCGGGTCACATCGCCACGGAAAGACCCGGGATGGTCAAACTGATGGCCCTCGCAGCCACTATCTCAGACGTTGAGATCGTCGACCTGACCGATCTCGACCCGGAGACCTGGAGCTGAGGTTGGCTCACGCCACTAACGTCACCATCTCATGGAGCTGACCAGCCTTTCCGACCTTCTCGACGTCCAAGATCTGGATCTTCAGATCGATCGCCTGCTCAATCAGCGTCAGAATCTCCCCGAACTCGCCGACTACAAGTCGACACATGATGATCTGACGGCCGTGGAGGCCGAATTGGTTATTGCTGGTGCAACCTTGAAGGCGCACGAGCTCGACTTTGACAAATCCGAAGGCGAACTCGAGATGCTCGAGGCCAAGCTGAACGAACATGAAACGAGGCTCTTTGCCGGAGGCATGAGTGGGCGCGAAACGGAGCACATGAGGCTCGAAGTACAAAGTCTCAAGGGTCAAAAGGATGCGATGGAGGAGAAGGTGCTTCGGCTTCTCGACACGGTCGACCCGGCTCGTGAAGTCGTCCAACAACTCGACGACAGGAAGACGATGCTGAGCGCGCGCAAAGAGGCCCTTGAAGTCGTGATCAAAGCGGAGTGGAAAAAGATCGATGCGGAACTCGCTCGCAAGGAGGATCGCAAGAAGGACGCGGTGGGCCCGGTTCCAGGAGACCTGCTGGAGATGTACGAGCAGCTGCGAATGTCGAAAGAGGGCGTCGCGGTCGGGAGGCTCGAGAATGGTGTGTGTGGTGGATGCAACATGGCACTTTCCAGCGCTGAACAAGCAGAGGCATTGAGCGCCGACCCGCCGCGCTGCGTTCATTGTCGGCGCCTCCTGGTCGGCTAGCCAGGGCACCGCCAGATGGTTTTGTGGCGTCTCGGGGCCATCTTGTGGCTGTTTCGTTGGATATTCAAAGATCCCAAGGTGGACCTACGCTTTCTCCTTTTCGGTGCGGTGGTTCCTGATTTGATCGACATGCCGATCGGCACCCTGATTCTGGAGGATCGATATGCGGCGTCCGAGCTGTGGGCTCATTCGCTCCTTTTGCCGAGTGTCTATATGGCACTTGTGCTTCTGGCGACTCGTCGGGGGCGTCGACGGCGCGCATTCATGGCGGTTGGAGTTGCCTGGCTCTTTCATCTTCTTCTGGACGGAATGTGGGCCGACCCGGAGATCTTCTTTTGGCCCTTCTTCGGGCTGGATCTCCCGGTAGGGCAATCACCGTTCTGGCCCTTGGCCTGGGATCGGGCCATCTCGGACCCCTGGAGATGGGCTCAGGAGCTCATCGGCGTCGGTTACCTCATCTGGCTTTGGATTGCAGTTGGGCTAGGACGTCGGGACCGGCGCAGAGAGCTCATTTCGACGGGGCGGCTGCCAGGATATGTGGCTGATGAGTCGTAGAACCTGGCTACTGCTGACGGTTTTGGTATCACTCGCGGCCTGTTCGGAAGGGCCGGTGGGCGAGTCAACCATTGACAGGGGCAATGGTGGGGAAACACCCGAGGCCACGATCGAGCTATTGATCCAATACCTGGATGGGGGAGATTTCACTTCGGCTGCCTCGCTGGCGATTCCCGACCAAGCGGCTCTCGCATCGTTGGCGGAGGGAGCGACTGTCGCCGAAGTCGCCAATGCCCTCCGGGAGGGTGATGCCATCATCGCGGCTAACTTCTGGTCGGGCTTTGCCCAAAGTGTCGGCAATGTCCTCAGCGCTGGTCTGTCGGTGACAGGCTCAACGAACACGAGCGCCGTGGGGGTCGACTTCGCAATCGTTGACGTTGCCACCGTCACCGGGGGATCGCGTCAGCTGATAACACGTGATATGGGCGGGCACAGGGTCGACCTCTTCGCGACATTTGGACCATCGCTAGCAGGCAAGCTCTATTCACCAGTCGAACGGCTGCTCAGCTCGCCAGTGGAAGACGCCACTATGGTGCTGTCGAGCATGAGGGATCAGATCCCCTCGCTGCACATGGCGGCGCAAACGCCCGGTCTTGCTTCAACCGCAGTGCAGGATGTCCTGCGCCTAATCGAGCTGATCTCCCGGGTCAGCTAGCCGGCACTGGACCTGAGTTGAGGCAACACCTCGCGCCCGATGAGATCGATGAGGGCGGTCTGGTCGAGCGATGCCATCTGGAACGTGACGATATCGGCACCCAATTCGTCCACCAGGGGCAGGTAGGTATCGACGATGTCGGAGGGACTGTTCACCAGGGTATAGCGACCAAGTACTTCCTCCCGTGGCAGTTCGTCGGCCCGCTCTCGCAGGGTCATCGGATCGACCGCCTCGAGACGTCCCGGAGCTCGCAATCCTCGCCACGAGAAGAGCGATTCCCATGCTTCCTGTTCGTCGGCAGCGAATAGTGACCACCTTGTTGCGAGGACGATCGGGTCGGCCCCAACCGAAGCTGCCCGTAAAGGGTCGATGACCTTTTCTTGGGTCTCGGCCGGGTCCTTGACAGAAGTGATGACTCCTTGGGCCATCTCTCCGGCGAGAGTCGCTGACTTCGGGCCTCCGGCGGCCATCAATATCGGGACAGGTCCGACTGGCGGGGAGTACAGCTTGGCGCGGTCGGTCTGGTAGTAGGTGCCTTCGAATGTCAGCTTCTCGCCATCGAGAAGCCTTCTCATAATCTCGAGCGCTTCTCTCATGCGAGCATTTCGTTCTGCGTATGCAGGAAAGACGTAGCCCAACGGACCTTCATTGATGTTTTCACCCGTTCCAACACCAAGGATGAATCGACCTCCAGAAAGGCGATCCAGCGTTGCAGCCGCTTGTGCAACAACCGCCGGGTGATAGCGGAACAGTGGTGTGGTAACGCCCGTTGCGAACTCGATGGTTTCGGTCGCTTGGGCCATGGCCCCGATAGTCGAAAAGGCAAAGCCGGAAGCCGATTTGTCATCGACCCAAGGGTGAAAGTGCTCGGAGACGACGACCATGTCAAAACCGGCGGCTTCTGCCCGAATTGCGTGCTCCACCAATTCCTCCGGATGCCATTGCTCGTGACCGCAGAAATAAGCGAACTTGGTCATTGGATTTGTCCCTTCATGGGCCCTACTGATAGCTGACGAAAACAGGTGTGGGTGTTTTTCCCAACGTGTGTTCGGGGGAGGGAGTGGGGGAGTCCTCGTCAAAGAAGTTCTTCCAGCCCCATCTCCAGTGTTTGTCTTCGGTTCCTTTGGTCAGCACTGCCCAGGTTGTGTCTTTGGTCGCGATGGGCCCCTGTCCATCCATTTGCAGGATCATCTGGAGCTCCGGTCGCTCTTTGAGAGTAGACCGGTCCTGGATCATGAATTCTCGAAACTGGTGGACGATGAGCATCTTCTGGGGCAGACCGTTGTCCCTGACGAGGTCAGCAAGCCAGTCGACGACCTTGTTGACTTCGGCAGCGTCTACTCGTCCGATCTGACGCAAGTGGATCTCGTCGGGTTTGAGACGCCATTCGGGGTCGAGCGCCAAACCAACGTAAGGCAACAACAAAAGCTCCTTGTATAGCTTGGCTTGAGATAAGAAATCCTCGCGACCGCTCTGCAGGTCAAGGATCACGTAGACGTCATTTTTGGCAGCGGTTTCGATCCATTTGTCGAACGTCGAAATGGGCCATTCAAAGCTGTAATCCCCATCGTCGGTGGCCGCTGCCGCTGCCACGCTGGCCATGATCTCGAACGTGGGGATGGTCTGGTAGCCGTCGGCGCTGTAGTCCTCGAGAAACGGGGCCATCCGATTCAAGGTGGCTTTTGGCCCCTGTTCGCCGAGAACGCCCAACGCTGACGTGCTGGGGTGTCCATAAAATGCCACGTATCGCTTGGGTTTGTCATCTCCGAGGATGGTGTAGCCGCCTCCCGGGAGTTGAACCCCGTTGACGAGTTGAGCCAGCTCCCAGGCTCCGGTCTCGGGAACCGCACCGATGAAGCGCAAGGTTTCGGGGGTCTGGCTGGTCAGGGCCGCTCCGACCTCGGGATAGCCCAGAATGTCTGCAGCGTCCACTCCTACGACCTGTGCGCCGACGGCGTGGCCCGTTGCGGCCGCGGTGAGGATGGTTACCGGATCGGTCGCATCCACCAGCCACACCGACCGTGCGCCGGTCTCGACGGCGAGCCCAGCCACGATTGCCGGAGTATCGAATGAGGGGTCAGGCAATGTCCCGCCGGGGGAGGTCTGCGGAAAGACGACCCGGTTTCCGGACGTGATAGCACCAACCGTCTCGATGATCGTGGTGGCATCGGCTTGAGCGGGGAGCCGGACCAATTCGGCCGTGCCCAACACCGCCATCGCTTCATCGACTGCTTGTGACAGACTGTGTCGTGACACGTCGGATCCTGGCGGCAATGCAACGTCGAGCTCGCCGATGATATGAACGTGTTTGGGCTTGAGCCGCCCGATCTCAGCAGCGAGTTGTGGGTGTGGGAGCAAAAGCGGTCCCCCCAATGCCGCCGCGAGTTGGGCCCCAGCCGCCAACTCGTTGATGTCCGACTCGGACGCAACGACGACTTCGTCGGCGCAGATGAATAGCTCGCCCGAGAGGAACAGGGCGTCACCTGCCGCGGAACCGGTCGAAATCGAGTTGGTCCCTCCCGTTATCCGAACACAATCGCGTTCTGAGTCGGTTGAGGTTGTCGAACCTCCGGGTGAAGTAGAGGACGAGCCCGCGACTGTTTCGTTGGTATCTCCCGGGGAGCAAGCGATGACCACAAGGGTTAGGGCGAGAAGGCGCGCTGTTGTCTTCATGATTGGGGGTTGATGAGGACAGTACCGGCCGGAAACAAGTGAATACGGCCTTTCGGCACACTCGAATCCGTTGACAACGTCGCCTAGAACAGTGTTTCGGGTTCGGCGGGAACCCGCAAGTCTGGTCCGTTGTTACGCACAGAGTTCACCTGCTTCGAAACGGGGTGTTCCATGAGGAGGTCCACGTCGACCTGTTGCAGGAGTCCAAGGGCCGTTTCCGCATCCGTAAGTTCGCGATCGAGCCAGGCATCCCAAACGCCGGATGGGAGAGCGATGGGCATTCGGTCGTGAATCTTGGAAATGACGCCGGCCGCATCGGTGGTGATGATCGAACACGTCCTCGACCATTCTCCGGATTCTACGTCGCGACGAGACGCCCATATTCCGGCGAACACCATCGGATACCCGTCTGCTCGGTAAACCCAGTGCGGTGAACGACCCTTGTCTGGTGGCTCCCATTCGTAGAAACCGTCAGCCGGGATCAAGCATCGCTTGCGTGAGAAAGAGTCCCTGAACGCGGCAGTGGTTGCGACGGTCTCGGCACGGGCGTTGATGTGGATGCTCTTCGTGTCTTTGGCCCAATGCGGGACGAGTCCCCACTTCATTGTCCCGAGGCGGCGCGTGTTGTCGTGTTCGGCGACAACATAGACGGGGTCGGTGGGAGCGACGTTCCAACTCGGCTCCAATCGGTCAGCCGAGACTTCATCGACACCGAAGTATTCGGCGTAGAAATCGAGGTCGCCGGTTATCGAGAAACGTCCACACATGAGGCGAAGCTATATTTGATTGCGCAGGTGGAGGGCGGATTCATTGAGTTTCTCGACGAGGAACGAGCGCAGACGACCCTCGACACCGAGCGAATCCATCGACTTCTCCATGCATCGCATCCACTCTGCGGCCTCGTCATCGCCAATTTTGAAGGGAAAGTGCCGCATTCGCAGTCGGGGGTGCCCCCGCTTTTCTATGTAGAGCTGCGGGCCGCCCAGCCAACCCGAGAGAAAATCGAAAAGCTTGACTCGAGAATTCGAAGTGTTGGCCGGCAACATTGCGTGCAGGACAGGGGACTCGGCTTCGACAATGTCGTAGAAAGTCTCCACGAGAATTCGCACCTCAGATTCGCCACCCAGTTCTACATACGGGGTGTCGGCGTTACCCCAGGGATGGGCGGTCGAGCTGGGTGAGGCGGGCTGCACACGCGATTATCCCAATTCGGCCCGCTTTTGCAGAATGCAGGTGAGGAGTGCCCGGTTAAGTTGCGAGTGATGTCCGAATCGTTTGTCCCAAAATGCTGTTCGCTCTCAACCTGACTGCGATTGGACTCGGTCTTGCAGGCGGAGGTCTCTCTGCGACATTCGTTGCCCTGGTCGTCGGGGGCGGGCTGACCGTATTCGGGGTCGAAGGTGGTGCAGACGTTGGACTCGTGCTCGGTGTGGTGTCTGGAATGCTGGTGGCCGGGTTTGTCGCCGGGAAGTTGTCCCTCCACTCTCATCGGTTCCACGGGTCCGTTGTCGGGTTGCTCTTTGCCGGCCTATTGATCATGTTGGCCGGCTTCGGCGAGGCCCAGACATCGATCCTGATGGTCCTATGGCTGGCCCTGCTTTCTGTTGTGATCGGTGGAATCGGCGGATGGTGGGGCGGCTACAAACGAATTTCTGCTCAATAGAATGGTGGGGCGAGCCTGTCGGACGGCCGCGCCGATCCTGTTCTCAGGGGCGGTGAGGCACGTCCGGACTCCGCAGGGCATGGTGCTGGGTAACTCCCAGGCGGGGCAACCCGACGGAAAGTGCAGCAGAAACCAGACCGCCGATGATCGTAAGAAACAGGCAAGGGTGAAAAGGTGGGGTAAGAGCCCACCAGCATCCCGGGTGACCGGGGTGGCTTGTAAACCCCACCAGGAGCAAGGCCAAGCAGGGATTCAACGGCCCGTTGTAGATCCCGGGTAGGCCGCATGAGCGGATTGGCAACAATACGCCTAGATGGATGGCCGTCCTCGACAGAATCCGGCTTACAGACGGGCTCGCAACTTCTCAAAAGAGCCCCAAACCGGGGCTCTTTTACGTCGACGATCCCAAATCCGCAAATCTGGCCGCGGCTCGCATAGCCTGAGGCAGTCCGGAAACCTTTACGTCAGTGTGCGAGTCGTATGTGTGGCTCGTAAGGAGGAGTTGTCTTGGTCATCAACAAATATTTGGCTGAATTCATGGGGACCCTGATCCTGGTGTTCGTCGGGTCGATGGGAATTTTGGCTGTGGGCGGGGCCACCGGTGCCGCCGAGATTCTCGCAATCGGTTTGGCTTTCGGTTTCGCCCTTCTGGCCGGGATATGGGCCGTAGGCCACGTATCCGGCGCACACTTCAATCCAGCGGTGACTTTGGGCATGCTCCTCGATGGCCGGGTGTCGCTTAGTGACGCGGTTGGATACTGGATAGGTCAATTCGCCGGAGCAGCGGTGGCCTCGTTGCTCGTTGCCGGGGCGTCTAGCACCGAGATCGTCGGAGGGACCATGACGACCTTCCAGGATCGAGGTACTGCGATCCTCATGGAACTCGCGCTAACCACCATCTTTGTTTGGGTGATACTCGCTGTTCGCCAGGGCGGGCATGCTGCGCCACTAGCTATCTCATTGACCCTTGTCGGGATACACCTCGCCGGTATTCCATTTTCCGGTGCATCGGTCAACCCGGCGAGGTCGTTCGGCCCGGCCGTGGTATCCGGCGAGTTCAGCGGGTTGTGGGTCTACTTGATCTTCCCAATGATCGGCGGTGTCGTGGCCTGGGGTCTATACCGGTTGTTCCCGGTGGCTGACGAGGCCTGACCACACGTTCCATCAAAATGACAATGACCCCGGCTCGAGCCGGGGTCATTGGTCTGGGCCGGCTATCCCAACAATGGGTCTTCGGCCAAATCCTCGAGTCCTACAACCCAACCTGCTGGGAGTTTCCAGTGGCGGGCGCCGGCAATCATCGATCGCAAGTACTCAGGGTCGGGAAGATGGTGGCCATTGACCAAGTGAGGGCTGACAAAGGTCAGGCATTCGTACTTGTTGCCCTCGCGGTCGATGGCTCGCATCTCCCAGCCGGGAATACGACCCTCGGATCCTTCCGCTTCGATCAGCTTTGCCACCTGCTGAGCAGGAATCTCGAAGACCGCCCCCCATACGGTGTGATTCACATCGCTTGTGAGAGTCGCTACGGGTTGCCCCCCGTTCTTCACAAAAGCCAGCCTGGTCTCTGGATAGTGAGCCGTGAATCGAAATTCAGCCCCCGGCACGGTTTCGGCGATTCGATCAGGGTCAAGAAAGCCTGCGTAGGCGAAATACAACTGCGAATTAGACACGGGGAGCAAAGTGTACTTCGATTTCGGTGAGCCCTGCGTACTTGTGGCATTTACGCGCAATAAACCTGCAGGCGTCTACCGTCGTCAGGGTGAAATTGCTAGCGATTGCCGCTCTCGGGCTCCTCGTCTCATGTGGGGGAGCGACGGTCGGCGGAGAAACGACCAGTCCCACTTCATCCAATACCACATTGGTCGATGGCACCACCCTTCCTGGTGAGACCACTACTAGCGAACCAGGTGCGACCTCGACGCTAAGTGACCGTCAGGTTGCTCCCGATTTCACTCTGCAACTGGGAGATGGCGGAACCTACACCCTGTCCGAGGGTGCCAAACCTGTATACCTGATCTTCTGGGCGGAATGGTGACCAACTTGTCGACGGGAGTTGCCCGTCATAGACAGTCTGGCTGCCGAATACTCAGACCGGGTCGACTTCGTTGCACCTGCTTGGAAGTCGAGTTTCGAGCTGACGCAGTCACGAGCCGAAGAGCTCTTCAAATCGGGGCAAATCCTCTGGGGTCTCGATGAGAGCGAAGAGATTTTTGGGCTTTACGGCGTGCCCTACCAGCCGGTGACAGTGTTGATCGCAGCCGACGACACAGTGGTCCAGGCCTGGCCCGGTATTCGTGACGAAGCTGAAATCCGCGTAGCACTCGACGAACTCATATCTCTCTCAGGCTGATCGAGGCTCTACGCTCTTACCGGATATGACTCACAGAGCCAGCAGGCGGGGGCTTCGACCTTCCGTCCTTCTCGAACAACTTGAAAAGGCACTGCTGGATCCGGCAGCCCGCGCTGGAGGCGAAGTTGCCCGGGAGCTGCTCGATGAGACTTTCGTGGAAATCGGAAGTAGCGGGAAGCGGTACGACAAGAAGTCGATGATCATGCAGATGCTGCACCAGAACCCGGCGTCGGTGTTTATTCACGAGTTTGAGGCGAGGCGGCTTTCACCCGATGTCTATGTGTGTACATATCGATCGATAGGCCAAGGTGGTGCTGAAGCATTCCGGAGCTCGATCTGGGTCAAGCGCGAGGAGGGATGGCGGATGGTCTTCCATCAGGGAACGCGGATACGCGACCGGTGGTCGACCGACTGATTTCAAAGTGCCGGCCACCACCCCTCACCCAAGCCTTGTGAACCCCCAGCGTTGAGACGATTCGAGTATTTCCTAACGTTTGCGGCGCTGTTTGCAATTTTCTGGCCGGTCCTTTTCGGAGTGCGCCCGCGACGGGGGATTGCCTCAGGACTGATCTTCGTGGTCATGATCGCTCACTTCCGAGTCGAAGGCTTCCGATGGCAGATGCTCCCGCTGTACCTGGTCTCGGTGGGATTGATAATCGGGGACATTGTCTTTTTGGATCGCCATCTGGAGTGGTCCAACCGGGTAGCTCGCGGCCTTTTTGGCACTGCAGGGTTGGCGCTCATCGCAGCCCTGCCCCTCATCCTCCCGGTTCCCGACTTGCCCGTCCCGTCCGGACAGGAAACCATCGGCACCGCAACTTTCGAGGTGATCGACCGGGACCGCGATGAGCTGTATGGGGACAATCCTGGTGGTCCGCGGCACCTTGTAGTGCAGGTCTGGTATCCGGCTATTTCTCCGCCTGATCGGGAACCGGAGCCGATCTATCCGGATTGGGGACTGATGGGCCCGGCATTAAGCCGGAACATCGGGTTCCCCGGCTGGTTCCTCAATCACATCCAATATGTGAAATCGCACGCATACGGATCGGCGCCGATCAGCGGAGGAACGTTTCCAATCATCCTGTACAGCCATGGTTGGACTGGCTATCGGTCGATAGCTCTGAACCAGATCGAAACACTCGTGTCCAATGGATACATCGTGATCGCGGCGGATCACACCTACGGATCGATCGTCACCGAGTTCGAGGACGGCGAGGTTGTCCCGGTAGACCTCAGAGCACTACCTGACGAAGAGACGGTCACGGCGGATGAGTACGACGAAGCAGCCATGACCCTGGTCGAGGTGTTTACCGAGGACCTCGTAACCATCCTCGATGCTCTCGATGAGGGTGCCGATGGGCCATTTGGGGCCATTGCCGATAGTGCAGATCTCACCAGGGTCGGGGCATACGGACACTCGACCGGCGGTGGCGCCGCCGTGCGGCTTTGCCTCACCGATGATAGATGCGATGCCGTCCTCGGAATGGACCCCTGGGTCGAGCCACTGCCTAACCAGATCCTCGCTCAGTCAGCGACCAAACCGTCGATGTATCTGCGGTCTGTCGAGTGGGAGACCAAGGAAAACGATGCTGTTCTCCGAGGCATCGCCGAACGTGCTGAGAACGTAACGTATTGGATTGGCATCGATGGGACTGCACACAACGACTTTGTGATGATGCCGCTCCTGTCGCCGCTGGCTGACGACGTCGGGTTAACCGGGCCTATCCCAGCCGGGCGCTTGCTCCCAATCATCAATCAGTATCTGCTGGGGTTCTTCGACGTGTTTCTGCTGGGAACCGGGTCGGCATCGATCGACACGGTCACTTTCGACGAAGTGAGCCTCGAAGTCCTGGGAAACGGCTGAAGGGCCACGCCGCCGCCTCGTTTAGCTGTCTGGTCGTTGCTGGGTGTCTCCGGCGTTCTGTTGCCCCGGAGTCTCGCCAGCGATAATCGAGTCGAGGGTGGCTCCGAGGATGAATGCGTCGGCCTCTCCGATGATCTTTCCGACGACAATCCCGGATTCGTTGATGAAAAAGGTCTCCGGGATTCCAAAGACTCCGAATGCGATGGCTGCCCGGCTGCCTTCGTCGGTCACGTATGTGGCGTGTTCCGAACGGCCGGCCTCATCGAGATATATCAGCGTGGATTCCGGGTCCTCTTGATATGAGATCTGGACGAAGTGGACATTTCTCCCGGCGAAGGCGTTGGCTGTGGCAACCAGATCGGCATGCTCGTTGCGACATTCCAGGCACCATGATGCGAAGAAATTGACGACGGTGATCTCACCGCCCAATTCGGCCATGTCGAATTGGCCCGTTCCATCGAGCATGTCCAACACCAGACTTGGGGCCGGTTTTCCGATAAGTGGCGACTCGACGAGTCCAGGATCGGAGCCGAAGCGACTCGCCAGCACGACCGAGAAGATCACGGCGGCTCCGGCAACTCCAAGACCGACCCATCGCAGCAGGTTTCTCTTCATGTGCAGGCTTCTCCGGAGACCGCCCTGTCGAGATCCTGCTCCACCTGGGACCGGGTCTCATCGGGGAGATCGGGCAGCTGGAGGACAGCTTTGAAGAGGTCGGTTGCGGTGTCGGTATCACCGGCTCCACACCAGAGGACCTGCCCTTTCAAATAGAGGGCGATTGACGAGTTCGGGGTGATGGCGAGAGCTTGGTCAAACAGGCTGGTGGCTGCTTCTACCTCTCCGTTACCGTCGTATGCCATCCACCCGAGCCGAATCAGGGCCGTCGAAGCTTCCGAAGCAGTGACGAGCTCACTCTCGGCAACATTCAAGTAGTGGGGAAAGGCCGATCGATAGTCGCCGACCTCGAAATAGCGCTCAGCGAGGGCAAGTCTCATGCTGTTGATCTGCGGGTCGTCGAGATTGGCCGCTATCACGGCTTCCATTGTCTCATTGCTCACGTCGTCGAGGTTGGCGATGCCGACGTCGGCAGCGCCGCTGGTGGTTCCAGCCCGGTCCTGCACCAAGGCATTTGCCACCACAACCACAAGGGCAAACCCGCCGATGAGTATCAGGCCTCCGATAAGCCGTCGCCGGGTCGGCACGGTTAGGGCAGCAGCGCTTTCAGAATTAGTCGCCGGCCCGCCCGGATGGCGTCGCCACCACCAAATCACACTGACTCCCAGGGCGGCTGCCGCAAATGGGGCGAGCCAGAGGAAGAGGGTTGGGCCTGACGCCGGGGGGTCGAGAAGAACCGCACCACTGAAGGAAGCGAGTAACTCGTTGACGATGGCATCGTCGGAGATGCCTTCCGCGACGCGTGCCTCCACGAGATCCAACATGTCCGTGGCCATGTCCGCCGGCGAGTTGGCGATGGACTCTCCCTGGCAGACAGGGCACTTTATCGAACTCCCGAGGCGCTCCACCCGATCATCCGGCGACTCGTACGACAGGGTCAGGGCCAGTATCGCCGCCGCCAGCACCCCGATGAGAATGGTAAAGAGGCGATTCTTGGCCTTCTCAGGCATCGGCTGAAACCGGCTCGAGCGCACGTTGGCGGGTTCGTCGTCTTGCGAAGAGAGCCCAAAAGCCGCCGCCAGAAGCAATGAATCCGCCAAACCACAAGAGCCAAATCAGAGGCGATGTATCCAACGACAGCGTGACCGATTCCGAATCGAGGTTTCGGATCGTCAGGTATAGGTCACCGGACGGTTGGCTGAGAACCGCCGGTGTCACTATCCCCGAGGAGCCGGAACCGCCGTAGAAATTGGCCGTGGGTTGCATTGTGGCGACAAATCGGCCGTCCCGTAAGACGGTGACCCGGGCCCCTCGAACCGTGCGTTGTGGCTCCTGATACTGGAAAGGGGATTCATACGCGACGACATACCCGGCGAATTCGATGGACTCTCCGGGCTCCAACTCAGCCACGGAGTGAACCGCAAGATTGGCGGCAAATGCAATACCTACCGCGATGAGCACAACACCTATATGGCTCAACTGACCGGCCCAAAACGGAGTGTCACCGTTGAGCACCGCTTTCACGGATCTGACTGTTGATGCCCCATCTTTGACCGAGCGTTGTCTAGCCTGTTCCATCAAGAGCCCCATGATCGAGCCAATGACGAATGTGGCCAGGATCGTTGCGAGGACCACCCAACCGACCCGGGTCACGAAAACGGCAATCAGGAGGCCAACCGTGACCGAGGCGAGAGCCGGTACCCGCGTCCGCCGCCAGATGACACCGGGACCTGCCGAAGTCCACGGGGTGACAGGGCCAAATCCCATGACGAGGAGTAGGCCAAAAGTCAACGGAACGGCAAGCCGGTTGTAGAAGGGCTCGCCTACCCCTACCTGAGTCCCGGTGAAAGCTTCAAGAATCAACGGGTATGTGGTTCCGATCAAGACGACGAATGCATAAAGGGTCAGCAGCAGGTTGTTGGCAAGGAACGTACCTTCGCGGCTTACCAACGATTGGATCCTGGACGTAGAGCTCACCAGGTGCGATCTGGTAGCGAAAAGGGTGAAGGAACCTACGAGCGTGAGAGCGAGGAAGCCGAGCAGGGCTGGTCCGATCGCCGATTGGGTGAAGGAATGAACCGAGTTGATGGTGCCGGATCTCGTCAGGAACGTGCCCAGAATCGTCAAAGAGAACGCTGAGATCACCAATATGAAGTTCCAGGCCTGCAACATGTTTCGTCTTTGCTGCACGATCCCTGAATGCAGGAACGCCGTCGCCATCAGCCAGGGCATAAACGAAGCATTCTCCACGGGATCCCAGGCCCAGTAGCCGCCCCACGACAAGACCTCGTAGGCCCACCAACCGCCGAGGACGATCCCGATGGTGAGGAAGCTCCAGGCGACGAGGGTGGAACGGTGCGAGCGCCGCAGCCATTCGGGTCCGGGCACCCGCAGAGAGAGGGCGCTCATCGCATAGGCGAACGGTACAGAGAGGCCCACATACCCTATGTAGAGGAGTGGGGGGTGAACTGCCATGAGGATGTGGTTCTGTAGCAATGGGTTGGGGCCTGACCCTTCCAAGGGCGCCGTAGCCGACGCAAAGGGCCATGCACTCGATATCGAACATCCTTGTTGCGCGGCCTGGATGCAGACTTCAAACGGGTTGGCCACCGTGATCATCAGGCCAAAGAAGAAGACGGCTATTGCGGCGAGAAATCCGAGGGCGCCGGCGCCGAGACGGTCGGGCTCGCGTTCGTATTTGCGGAGGACCACCCACACAAATCCTGCCAGGACCAGACCCCACAGGACTATTGAGCCTTCCAGAGCCCCCCAAGCGCTGGCAACATTGAATGGGAACGGGGTGGTTGATGCGTGATGATTGGCAACATAGGTCACGCTGAAGTCGTTGGTGAGCAGGGCTAGCTGCAGTGCGACCATTGAGACCACTGCGCCACCAACAATGAGCTGAGCAGAAGATCGGAGTTCCCCGGTGCCATCGGATCGAGCGGACTGGATCGAGCGAACCAATAACAAGACCGCACCCGCCAGCCCGGCGGCGATTCCTGCCGTGCCCAGTATCGACAGCATCAGCTGTCGTCGACGGCCGTCCCCTGTTCGGGGATCTCGTAGTTTTCGTCGTGTCGGATGAGAGCCTTGGTCGCTATGAACGTCTGACCCGACCAGGAACCATCGAGAAGTACGGGCACGGTGTCGGAGAACAGAGGCGGAGGCGTGTTTATCAGTTGGACATGGATGACCGGCCCACCGTCGGTGATGTCAAACTCGAGATCGTCGCCAGACTCGACGAGGGACCCGGCGACCACGGTCCCGGCGAGACGGAATCGTTCACCATCGGGAAACTCCGAGCGCTGATCCACAGCCTCAGACGGATATAGGTAATAGGTGAGGTTGCTGTCGAGGCTGGCAAGCGACATGGCAATCACGAGGGCGATGATCCCGCCAATGCCGAAAAGTACAAAGCGCCGATGTTCCATATCTACTCGGCAGCCCGCTTCAGTCTCCGATGTAAGAAGATGGCGTATCCGATCGAAGCGGCATAGACCAAGGCGAAACTTCCGATGACGATCACCTGGTTAGACATCCTGGATCTCCGAAAGCCTTGGATTCGAAACAGCTTCACCGGCCAGGGCTCGTTCCGAGGCCCTTTCACTTTCGAGGCGGGCCACGTACATCCGCCCGGTGAGCAGCGCGACATATAGAACGGTGAAGGCGCCCACATTGACCAGCATCGCCACGAGGATTTCGGTCGGCATCGTGGCTCCGTCGGGTCTTATGGAAGGGGTCTGATGCAGAGTCCGCACCAAGTAGACCGAGAAATAGACCAGGGGAACCTGGATTACAGCAATGATCCCGAGAATCGCAGAACGCTTGGCCCTCTTCTCTGGATCAGCGATCGACTGTCTGAGTACCAGGTACGCCACATAGACGAAGATCATGACTGCCGTTGTCGCCAGGCGGGCGTCACCCCAATCCCACGCCTGGCCCCACACGGCCTGGCCCCAAACCATTCCGGTGAACACTCCAACCACCGCGAATAGCACTCCAATCTCCGCCGAAGAGGCGGCCAGGCGGTCCCACCTTGCAGTTCTCCGAATCAGGTACATGACCGAGCCCAATGCCGTGATTCCGAACGCGAGAAAGGCGAGCCACAAGGTAGGGACATGGATGTTGATCATGCGGGTGTATTCGCCCTGCAAGACATCCAGGGGAGCGGTGAAAGCAAGGTAGGCGCCGTACCCCAGCGCCGCGGCTGCGACTGCGAGCAATACTTGAACTCGTCTCATCGTGAGGCTTCCTCTAGCGGTCTCGACAATCCAACCCCTGCAACCAACAAAACCAGGTCCGTCGTGGTCAGTAGCAGTATCCAAATCAGGATACCGCTACTGCGATCCATAGCTTCCCGCACCTGGGACGCCCCAACCACAATCGGTATGACCAACGGGGCGACAATCAACGAAGCGAGGGAAGTGCGGTTGCGCAACCCAACGGTCACTTCGCCGGCAAGGGTCGAAAGCATCGCTAGCCCGATGGTCGAAAGAACGAGCGATGTGGCCACAGGCCACAGCCATCCCGTCGGCAAGACGGGATTGAAGAGGAGCAACATCGCGGCGAAAAGGACGGACATAAAGCCACCCAGCAGAAGCGAAGCCGACAGCGATCGGCCCAGGAACCGGGCTGCCGGATCCAACCCCAACAGAGCGGTCAGATCTCGTCTTGGTTCCGTTTCTAGAGCAGCGGCACGGAGGGCGATCTGCATGCCGAACAGGATGGCAATCGTCCAGAAGACCCCTGGTCCAGCGTTGCCGATCGATATCAGATCAGACCCGAATGCCAGGGAGAAGATCATCAGGGCGATGATCGCAAACGGCAGGATTATCTTCAGCGAGTCACCCAGGCGGCTCTCGACAAGCAGATCCACCCGGGCAATCTCGACCGATTGTTTCCAGAGGCTCATGTCACGGCCTGAATTCGACCCTGCTCGAGGCGTCGGACGGGCCCAAACTGACTGCCGGCCAGATGCTGTGGGTTGTGCGAAACCGAGACCACTGAGCCGCCCCGCTCGATCGTCAGAGTCACCAGGGCATCGATTAATTCCTGAGCTGTATCGTCAAGCCCCGACTTGGCCTCATCGAGGAGAAGTAATTGCGGCTTGGCGATAAGAAGCCATGCCACTTCCAGACGACGTTTCATTCCGTAGCTGGCTGCGCTCACCCGTAGATGCCGGGCCTTCTCCAACCCGACTACAGAGAAGGATTTGTCCACTCCCTCCATGGAGAATCCGGTGAGTTTCACGAAATGCGTCAGGTTCTCCTCGAGACTGAGCTCATCGATCAGTGACGGTTGATGTGAGATAAGGCCGATCGCCCGACGATTCACCCGCACCGCTGGCGAACTCAAATCCTCTCCGAGCACAGATCCGACGCCTGACGACGGGCGAACCAGCGTTGCGATCAGCCTGAGCAATGTCGTCTTGCCACTGCCGTTCGGACCGACGATTCCAACCGACTGGCCGGCCGAGATCTCGAGATCGACATCGCGCAGAATGGGCTGTCCGCCGAGGCTCACCCCGATGGACCGTAGTTCAACTAGTGGCTGCACATCATGGAGTCTCCCCGCCTAGCTCACAACACTCAAGTCGGACCGATCTGCCAATCGCAACGAAGCTGCCATGCCGATCGCACCGATGAGGATCCCGATCGCATACCAGAACACGGGACCACCTGAGATGGTCAGGCGCAGCGGTTCAGTTGCCAGGCGCAGCCCCGAAGCACCCAAGAGCCCCGCACTCGACCAGACGCCGACACGCTGGGGGAGTCTCGTGATAAGCAGGGCGATTATGACGAGGCCAACGCCTGCGTAGATCTCCACAGGGTGTCTTGTTATGGAGCTACCGGCTTCGGACCACGCCCAGGGGACATCGGAGGCAACGCCCAGACAAGCTCCTCTCCACAAGCACCCGAGGTGCCAGCTGGCCAATCCCAAAAGTGCGGCAGGTGCCGCTGTATCCATTGTGCTGATCTTCCGCCCCGAAACTAGGTAGAAGACCGCGATGGCAATGGACGTAGCGGCCGCAGTGTTTACGCCGCCCCGTACGATGAGGAGATCGACCGGGTTGGCCAACGGGTTGAGGCCCTGTGAGATCATGGCGACCACGCGCCCGCCAGCCAGGCCGGCAACGGTTGCGGCCAACAGATTGTCGAAAGCCGTCTCTGAAGTGTTTCGAAAAATGCGCACTCCCAGCCAGAGTCCGGCCGCGGCCGTCAACGCAGCCCAGAGCAAAGTGAATTCCATCGACTATCCGTTGGCTATCTCGTCGATCCCCAGGGCCAGGCTACGGTCGTCGATTACCCCCAGGTGTGTGCTCACCCATTCTCCATCGGCGTTGAAAAACATAGTCACGGGCGTGCCGATCGCCCCGTACTGGTTCGGCACGGAGCGGTCCCGGTCGAAGTAGTGGTCGAACTCGAGCCCAAACTGGGCGATGAATGCCTTGGCGTCGTTTTGATTGTCCTGAACGTCGATTCCTATGAACTCGATGGAATCCCCGAACTGAGAATGTGCGGCAGCAAGCAGCGGGGCTTCGGATCGGCAAGGGTGGCACCACGATGCCCAAACGTTGATGACTGCCGGCTTTCCCAGATCGGACAGGAGGGCGGCCAGGCCGACTCCGTCGATCGCAGGGAGGTCAGGCTGTTGGAGATCGCCTGTTACCACCGGCCCACACGCTGTGATGACGAGCAGGACGGCTGCAATGGCGCGCTTCATCTCAAGATTGTCTCATTGGGCTGCGGCTATTGTGGCTCGATGCGGACCGATCATGTCATCATCGACGCGCAATTCCGGGGGCCGCCGCGGAGCGGCAACGGGGGATACGCGGCCGGGATAGTTGCTGAGGGTGTCGATGGTGCCGCCGAGGTCACGCTCCGGGTCCCACCGCCGATCGGTCGACCATTGACCCGGCGAAGTGACGGCATGAGCAGCCAATTGTTCGACGGTGATGTGCTCGTCGGTGAGGGCCAAATCAGGGACCGGCACGGGAACGTCGAGTTACCGACTCCGGTCTCTCTTGAAGAGGCGTCCGAGGCAGCCGATCGATTCAGCGGTTTCGACTATCACATCTTTCCTGGCTGTTTTGTGTGTGGACCGGAAAGAGAGGTCGGCGACGGCCTCCGCATATTCCCCGGTTGGACTGGGCCTGGACTGGTAGCGGGGGTGTGGACGCCTCATGAGAGCTTTTCGAGCGCCGACGGGCTCGTCGACAACCGGATCGTGTGGTCGGCCCTGGATTGCCCTTCCTATTTCGCGATCGAGAATTCACCAATGGCGTTGTTGGGGCGTTTGACGGGGCGCATCTTGCGTCGCCCGGAGCCGGGTCAAGATCTGGTTGTCATGGGCTGGGAAGTCGATCACTCGGGTCGAAAACATCGGAATGGCACAGCAATCTTCACAACAGAAGGCGAATTGTTGGCCTCATCAAGCGCTATTTGGGTAGAAGTCGCCGACCTACCTCTTCCGCCCGGCGAGTAGGCGGATCGGAAGCGCCGGGAGGGCGAGGTTTCCACTCGCTTCCCGCAGCCGTACTTCGTCTCGCTCCAACCACCGCCAAACCAGGTTGGCCTCCTCCGCCGTGAGGACCGAGCTTGCAACCTCCTGAAACGAGTCAACCGGTGGCCCTGTTGGTCGGAGCGGCGGATTTCCGCCTTCGGCCCAGGACGTCACGAGAAACCCGTGGTCAACGAGCACAAAATCACCGTCGCCATTCTGGGCCTCGAAGGCGCCGGTTCTTTGAAGAGCCTGCCATCGTCTCCGATGATCGAGGGCCCGTGCGAGTGCGTCGTGGCGGTCCCTAATCCAACCCGCTTCTTCGAAACGTTGCAGGTTGGCGTGATGCTCCATCTTCGCAATAAGCGGCTCGAGGAGCAGGCCAGGCTCCGATTCGATACCTCTGACTAGGAGCTGGACGGCCGCCGCATAATCATGGGCGCTGAGAGTGCCATCGCAGGGGCAAAGGGCCACACCGAGTTGAGCTGGGGCACACGGACCGTGCCGCGACCCGGGCTTGTTGGTGCAACGCCGAATCGGCACAGCATCCCAAATCGCTGCCACCACCAGGTCAGCCGTGCGTTTGGAGCGAAAGGGGCCGATCTGGGCAAGGCCATTCTCCTTGACTGTTCGCACGACGGACAACCGGGGGAAAGCCTCGCTGGTGAGCCGGATGAAATGAGACGATTTCGGTGGACGGCTCCTGCGGTTGTGTCGGGGGCGATGGGTGTGAATCAGCCTCAGCTCCGTTATCTCAGCTTCGATCGTCGTGGCACAGACCTGATGGTCGATACTGTTGAGTTCCCGCATCATGTTTCCGATGGTCTTGCGTTTGTCCCCATAGAAATACTGACGAACCCTTTGCCTGAGGTTGGTGGCCTTGCCTACGTAGATGACGTTGCCGTGCCGGTCCTTGAACAGATAGACGCCCGGGGACCGGGGTAGGTGCTCCGTCATGCGAATTTTCGAGTAGTACGGAGATCCTTGGGCACGGGGGAGCGCTAGCAAGTCATCGAGATTGGTTACACCGAGGCTTCCGATCCGTTCTAGTAGCGCATGGAGAACATGGGCCGTGGCCTTGGCATCTTCAAGGGCCCGATGGTTGGGAACAACCGGACTGCGGAAATGGGCAGCTAGCGATCGCAACTTGAGGTTGCGTACTTCGGACCTGACCAATCTGCGGGCCAGGGCGGCCGTGTCAACCCGATCGTTTTTCAGCTCGGGGTACCCGAGGCGGCGCGCCGCTGCGTTCAGGAATGACATATCAAAGCGCACGTTGTGACCCACGATCACGGCGTCGCCGATGAACTCCAGGAAATTCGGAAGTGCGGTTTCGATACGTGGAGCGTCAACGAGCATGGCATGTGTGATTCCGGTGAGGATTGTGATCATCGGCGGAATTGGTGCACCCGGGTCGACCAGGGTTTGGAATGAGCCGATCTCGTCTCCGCTCCGGAATTTCACTGCTCCCATCTCGGTGATCTCGCAATCCTTCGGTGAACCACCGGTGGTCTCCAGATCGAGGACGCAGAACGTGACGTCGAAAAGCGGAGTCGAGAGATGGTCGAAGCTGGGTTGAAAAGGGAGTGCCAATGCCCTGGTCAGAGTATCGAACATATGTTCGATGTCAATGATATACCGGCCGACTTTGCCCGATTGCCTCCCGCGTCGAGCGGCGGTTTGTTGTTGGGGGACTCACTGGTGGGTGGGTGGTGGTTTCGGTTGGTCTGCGGGCAAACAGACGCCGGTCGGCCGGGGCTGCCGCTCCACTGTCGGCTGGCCCGGTTTTTGCTGGTGTGGTCACATGCAGGTGGACTTTGCCCGATTGTCTCCCGCGTCGAGCGGCAGTTTGTTGTTGGGGGACTGACTGGTGGGTGGGTGGTGGTTTCGGTTGGTCTGCGGGCAGACAGACGCCGGTCGGCCGGGGCTGCCGCTCCACTGTCGGCTGGCTTCTGTTTTCCGGTGCCCGGTTAACGTGTTGACATGCCACTTAGCCAGATCGGTATCTATAGCTCCACAGCGGAGGCCAATCTGGTCAAAGCCCGACTCGAGTTCAATGGGATAGAGGCGATGATTCAGGCCGACTCAGCCTCTGGCGCAGTTCCTCAACTCGAAGCCTATTCGGGCGTACGCGTGTTCGTGAGGGCGGAAGATATGGCCGAGGCGCTCGAGGTGTTGGAGCGGATGCTTCCGAGCCAAACTGATTCCTGACACAGAACGCTGATGTCCTACGACGTTTCCTCTCCTTCGAACGGGCGGGTCAAACACCTTGTCAATCTCAGGGATCGACGATATCGCGACCGGGAGCAGGTTTTCGTTGTCGAGGAGCACCGTGTCCTACAGCGCGCCCTCGCCTCGGGACACATCCCGCTCGAGTTGTATTGGGCGCCGGATCTTGGTCCGAAGCCGGACGGTGTCGATCTGGAACCGGTGACTATGAGCGTGGAGGCCGCAAATCGGGCATCTTATCGTTCCACCTCGACCGGCGTCTTCGCAGTACTTCAGTTCTTTGCGACCGGCCTGGCGAACCTGAAGACCCCGAAAGGTGCACTGATCCTCGTTGCAGAAGGAGTGGAGAAACCGGGGAACCTTGGTGCGTTGCTTCGGATCGCTGACGGATCGGGTATCGATGGTGTGATAGTCGTCGGGTCAGAAACTGACGTCTTCAACCCCAATACCGTTCGAGCCTCGACCGGCGCCGTCTTCACCGTCCCTGTGGCCATTGTCGGTGCGCCCTCTCAAGCCGCAGACTGGCTGGCAGCCAACTCGATCCGCTCGGTAGCTGCAACGCCCACGGGAGATACCTCCTTGTGGGATGCCGATCTTTCCGGAGCTATTGCAATTTGGGTTGGATCTGAAGCGGACGGTCTTTCTTCAGACGCACGGGCGATCGCCGATGTCGCGGTCGCGATTCCAATGGCCGGAGTGGTCGACTCGTTGAATGTGTCGGTTTCAGCTGCGCTTCTAGCTTATGAGTCTTTGAGACAAAGACGTCTTTGAGCCTTGGGGTGATGGGCTTGAAATTGCCATATTCGCGATTTCAGCGCCTAGGGATGTCGGTACTTTCCATGATGGATGGTTTCAAAATCTGACCGATGTCCTCGCTGCAACGAGCCAGATCTCCGGTCCGGCGCTGGATGGCCGATAGTCACCACTCCGATCGGCGACATCTCGTCGGGTAGTTCGAGCAGGCCCTTGAGGTCGGGGACGGAGTGAACTCCGAGGAACCCTGCGGCCAGGCCCTCATCCACAGCGGCCATGAGGACCGCCATGAGTGCTGCTCCGGCGTCGACCCACCAATACGGAATGGGCCATTCCATTTCCTGGCCGGAATCGTCCAGCTTGTCGGGCTCGTTGTAGCGATCGTGATAGGCCTTCTCACTGATCGAAATGACAATGTGTGCCGGGGCACGGGAGATCCATGGGTCGAATCCGAGTGCTACATAGTCAGCCTCGTCTGCAAGTGAGGCGATTTCCTGGCGAGTGGCCGGATCTGTCACGACCACGACGGTTAAGCCCTGGGAGAATCCCGCCGATGGTGCTCTGAGCGCTGCCCGGGCGATCCGATCGAGGGCATCGAGATCGATTGGCGCAGACCGATAGTTCCGGATCATGCGCCGTGATGCGAGGACGTCTTTGAATTCCATGCCGAACAATCATGTCACACCGTCGGGCAATAATTCGGATATGAAAAACAATCCCGGACGGTTGGATCTCACATCTGGCACAATCGGCAGGGACATGCTATCTGACCGCGATTACCGAAGTGTCGTGTGGACAAGTGGCAAGGGCTGTTTGGAGCTTGCTCAGCTTTTAGTAGACGGCATACCGCAAAAGATGCAAGGCGATCTCGTCGCCGGTTGCATCTCGACCAAGGCTGATCTGGTTGTTGCGCGCAAGATGCCCGGGGCATTCGATCTTGCAAATGTCGCGGTTCCGGTCGACTTCGAACCGGACAAGGTGACGAAGGTCTCGGCGACAGTTGCAGGTGGTCCTCACTCCGAACTGGCTGTTATCACCGCTCACAGAATTGCCGCCCGGCTCGGCGTGTCGCTCGAAATCGTGTCCGCGCACCAAACGGCAGAGGACCTCGGCAATGCCATGAAGGTCGTCGAGCAATATGGTGCCTTCTTCCCCGAGGCAGAGCGCCGGGTGGTCCAGGCCCAGGATATGGCCGAACTCGCCGAGACCGCAGATGAGGGCTCGCTGATGGTTGTGGGCGCCCCCGGGGGAAGCTGGTTACGACGCTCGCGTTTTGGACCTGGTGCCAGGCTCAAGTCTTCGGCACGGGCCGGGGCTGTGATGGTTAGGTCTGCTCCTGAGCGGGTCTTCCGCTTCATGGGCGAACCGGTATATGTCGCCCCGTTGTTACAGGCCGACGACACGCTCCTGCTCCGGCACGAAAAGGTGATAGCGGTCGCGGAGGAGGGGATGCTCGTCGGTGTGGTCCGGAGGGACGCGTTGGTCTCAGTTGGAAGCCAGTCCGTGGCTTCTGTAATGGACGAACCGATATCCACTCGAGTCGACGCCACGATCGAGGAATCCCGGCATCTCGAGGAGACATTCGGTGCCGACCCGATTCCAGTCACCGATCACGAAGATCATTTAGTTGGTGGTTTGTCGTTGCCAGCGGCGTAACTTCGGGCAGAATCAATCCCTGTGAACTCAGGATCCTTCTTTCGTAACGCCTTCTGGACCCTTGTCGCAGTAGCTCTCGTGTTCTACGCGGCGGGTGGGTGGTACTTCTCAGGGGAGTTGATCGACGACGCTTTCGTGCTGGATCCGGAGCCGATCGTCCTCACCAGCGGTGACTATGAGATCGAAGAGGTCGTCTACGAAACCACACTCGGGCCAATGGACGCCTGGTACTTGCCCGCGGATGGAACGACATGGGTGATCCACGTGCATGGGTTGGGAGCCACGCCGGCCGAGGCCGAGCCGCTATTCCAACCGCTGCAAGACGCCGGTTATCCCCAACTCGCCATCACGTATAGAAACGACGAGGGACAGCCCGAGGACCCGTCCGGGTACTACCAGTACGGAGCGACCGAGTATGAGGACGTCAGCGGAGCGGTCGAATACGCATTCAATTCAGGTGCTGAGATGATTTTTTTCAACTCATACTCGACTGGTGCTGCGCATACCCTCGGGTTCATGTTCAGGGAGGCAAGGGACCGGGTAATCGGTGCCCACTTCGACGCACCAAACATCGACTTCAGCCAGACCGTGAACTACAAAGCCTCCCAACGTGACCTACCTGTAATCCCTATCAGTGTGCCGTCGAGCCTCGCCGAAGTGGCAAAATTCTTCACATCTCTTCGTATCGGGGTCAGCTGGCGTTCGATCGATTACATCGAGACCGCCAAGGACAGTCTCAGAAAACCGATCCTGGTCCACCACGGCACGGCCGACCTGACCGTCCCGATTGAGGAAAGCTACGACTTCGCTGAGATAAACCCGTCCCTCATCAGACTCATACCGGTCGATGGCGCCGGTCATATGGAATCATACGATTCCGATCCCGGGGCTTATGTGGACTCGGTGATGGCGTTCCTGCAGAACCTCGGATAGAAACCCAACAAGCCTCTAGGGTTCCGGTTTATTGAACTGGAGGCTCTTTGAGCGACATCATGATTCGGTTGGAGGGTGTCTCCAAGCAGTACCCCGGTGCTTCCTCGCCGGCGGTGGGCAACCTGAGCCTCGAGGTCGAACGTGGTGAATTCGTCACGTTGGTCGGCCCGTCCGGATGTGGCAAGACAACCACACTGAAGATGATCAATCGGATAATCGAGCCGACCGGCGGTTCGATCGAGATCGACGGGATGGACGCCATGTCAGTGCCCGTTCATGAGTTGCGCCGGTCGATTGGATATGTCATCCAGCAGATAGGCCTGTTCCCGCACCGCACTATCGCCCAGAACATTGCGACCGTCCCTCGACTGATCGGCTGGGAAGACTCACGTATTGATGACCGCATTTCGGACCTGATCGACGTCGTGGGCCTCGAGGCGGAGATGTTGAACCGCTATCCAAGCGAGTTATCTGGCGGCCAACAGCAAAGGGTGGGCGTGGCGCGTGCCCTAGCCGCGGACCCACCGGTTTTGCTCATGGACGAGCCGTTTGGAGCGGTCGACCCTATCGTCCGCGGCAATCTGCAACAAGAGTTTCTCGAATTGCAGCGAGAGCTCGGAAAAACGGTTGTGTTCGTGACACACGACATAGACGAAGCCATTTTGCTGGGCACGAGGATCGCAATATTGAACGTCGGGGGGGTGCTCGAACAGTACGACCGGCCCGAGGTCATCCTGAGCCAACCGGCCAATCAGTTCGGTGAGGACTTCCTGGGAGGTGAGAGAGGGCTGAGGCGGCTGGGGCTGTTGCCGATCAGCTCGGCGGAAATGGTGCGCGGTCCGGTGGTTGACAGGACGGCGTCGGCAGATGATGCGCAACGCACTATGTCGGAACATGGCGTGGACTGGGTGGGGATACTCGATGGCGACCATCTGTTGGGTTGGGTCGATGCCACAGAGCTGGACGGGGCGGCTCCCTCATCGGTGGTGCCTAAGCCTTTTGCAGTATCCCTAATGAGTAATTCGTCGCTTCGTGAAGCTCTCGACGCAGTCGTGACCGGCCATGCACGAACGGCGGTAGTCGTCGGTGAAGATGGGGCCTACCTCGGGATGCTGGATCTCGAGGCGATTTCCGAGGAGATCACGGAGTGAACGTGCTGGCCCAGGCTGATGCGTTGATCGACTGGGCGTGGATTGAGCGCAACTCGGGTCAGATTTGGGATCGGACACTCGAACATCTGACACTGACCGGGATCTCTGTAGCCCTAGGGTTGGTGATATCGGTTGCCCTGGCGATTGTCGCGATGAGATGGCGCTGGAGCCTCGGCCCGATCACATGGTTCACAGGCTTTCTCTATTCGATTCCTTCCCTGGCTCTTTTTTCGCTGCTCGTGCCCCTGGTTGGCCTCAGTCAGGCAAACGCGTTGATCGCACTCACCTCATACACCCTCTTGATTCTGATCAGGAACATCGTGGCTGGCATCGAGGGAGTTCCAGCCGCTGTCCTCGAGGCAGCCGACGGAATGGGATACACGCGGCGAGCCAGATTCTGGCGGATGGAGGTTCCGCTGGCGTTACCCGCCATCATCGCCGGGATCCGTATTGCGACGGTCACGACGATCGGCCTGGTCACCATTACGTCAATTTTCGGCCTTGGCGGTTATGGGTTCTTCATTCTTCGAGGCCTCAACACGTTATTTGCCACCCAGATCATCGTAGGGGTGGTGCTCTCGGTGCTTCTCGCCGTGTTATTCGACTTCGGCTTTTTTGCCCTTGAACGATGGTTGAGCCCGTGGGCGAGGAGTGGCCGCTGATGAATGCCTGGGAGAGCTTCGTGGAGTTCGTGTCCGATCCAACGACCTGGTCCGGTACCGGATCGTTTTGGAGCAGGATGTTCGAGCACATATGGGTTTCATTGGCAGCAACGGCTATCGCAATCATTCTGATTTTTCCGTTGGCGTTGTGGCTCGGTCATATTCGCAAGGGGTCGCAGGCCGCGTCGGCCGTCGTGAATATTGGGCGGGCACTTCCCTCGTTCGGGATCCTGGCAATAGCCGTCCTGGCATTCGTCGAGGTGGGAATCAACATTCTGTCGCCGTGGCCAATCCTGGTAGCGCTCATTGCTCTGGCGGCACCGCCCGTGTTCACCAACACAATCGTGGGTATACAAAGTGTTCGACCTTCCACTATCGAAGCGGCACTGGGTATGGGGCTGACTGAACGTGAGGTTCTGCGTGAAATCGAGTTGCCGCTGGCCATGCCGCTCATCATGGAGGGGGTGCGAATTGCCTTCGTTCAAGTGGTCGCAACCGCAACCCTGGGTGCAATCGTCGCCTGGGGCGGACTGGGCCGATACATAATCGATGGTTTCGCACAACGCGACACGGGGCAAATCATCTTTGGAGCCCTCGCTGTCGGGTTACTGGCCATCGGTGCCGAGCTTGCCTTCTCGAGAATTGAGAAGGCTGTCACACCCCGTGGCCTGAAATTAGCGCGATGACCGGGAATCTTCAGTAGGGGCATAGGGTTGTTGTTAGACCAGTGCCCCCGAAGGGTCCTCATGGACCGTTCGAGGGCATTACACATATACGAAAAGGAGAAACCCATGCGGAGAGTCCGCAAACGCACTATTGGGGCGATCCTGGCGATGTCGCTTGTAGCGGCAGCCTGTGGATCGGGTGATGGTGCCGGGGATGGCGAGCCGATAACGGTGGCATCATTCGGCTTTAATGAATCGGTAATCGTGGCGGAGATGTACGCCCAGGCTCTAGAGGAAAACGGCTACGAGGTGGTGCGCAAGCTCAACCTCGGTAACCGTGAGGTTGTAAAGCCTGCACTCGAAAACGGTGAAATCGACCTGGTCCCCGAGTACATCGGAACCTTGGCCGGGTTCCTCGGAGCCGAAGAGTCGGCAGACCCTGATGAAACATGGAACAACGCCTCGGAAGCCTTTCTGCCTCTAGGCGTGACGTTGCTCAGGTATAGCCCGGCACAGGACAGCAATGCCTATGTCGTTACTGCCGAGACGGCGTCATCCCTCGGGTTGACTACAGTCTCAGACCTCGAAGCGCATGCTCCCGACCTGATCTTTGGCGGCCCGCCCGAATGTCCCGAGCGGGATCTCTGTCTGAAGGGTTTGATCGAGGTCTACGGATTGAATTTCGCTGAGTTCAAACCGCTCGACGCTGCGGGAGCAATTACGATTGCAGCCCTCGACAGTGGAGAGATCGACGTCGCTCTGCTATTCAGCACCCAGGGCATCATCGCCGAAAAGGGATGGGTCGCACTGGAGGATGACAAGGGGCTCAACCCGGCCGAAAACCTGGTTCCCGCAATCCGCACCGAGGTTCTCGACGCCTACGGGGATGACCTCAAGGACTTGCTCGAGCGAGTGTCTCGCGCGTTGACGACTGAGGACCTGACCGAGTTGAACAAGCGTGCCGATCTGGATCAGGAAGATCCTGCAGTTCTGGCCGCTGAGTGGCTCGAGGCCAACGGGTTCATCAAGGAGTAAACCCTCTGGATCGACGGGAAAGGCCGCCCTCAGGGGCGGCTTTTCCCTTGGATGAGCTCGAGGTGGACTTCCCGAACCCGCCGCTGATCCATGCGTCGCACTGTCATCTTGAAGTTGTTCCCGGTGACGACATCGCCGTGTTTGGGGATCCGCCCGAGCTCGGACATGATGTATCCGCCAACCGTCTCGTAGGGGCCGTCGTCGATTCGGACCTCGACGTCCGCGAGACGATCGGTCCGGCAGCTTCCCGCCACGAGGTACTTATGTCGACCCGCCGGCCTGATCTCGGTCACCTGACGCAGGTCGTGCTCGTCTCGAATCTCTCCGACGAGCTCCTCAGCGATGTCCTCTAGCGTGATGAGGCCGGCTGTTGATCCGTGTTCGTCGATGGCGACGGCGATGTGAGTGCGGTTCTCCCGCATCAACTCCATGACCGGTGAAATAGACATGGTTTCGGGAACAATGGGGACTTTGCGTATCAGATCGCGCGCAAGTGGCTGATCCCGATGCGAGCCCTGTACCGTCAAGAGATCTTTGGCGTGTACGAAGCCGAGTATGTCGTCGATGTCCTCCCCATGAACCGGAAGCCTGCTGTGCCCGGTTGCCATCATGGTGCGCTCGACTTCTGAGGCCAACGAAGAGATCGGCACCGTGACCAGGTCAGGTCGAGGTGCCATGACCTCGGCGACCGTCGTCTCAGAGAACGAAACCGCCGCGGATAACAATCGCGATGAGCTTGCGTCGATGACACCCGACGCGCCGACAGCTTCTACGAGATTGGCAATGTCTTCTACGGAATGCCTGATTTCGAGAGTCTGGGAAGACTTCACGCCGAATAGCCGCAGGATGCCTAGCGCAATTGCAGTCAGCAACGCCACGATGGGTCGGAGAATCGTCATGAAGATCTTGAACGGGCCAGCAACGATTAGGGCCGCACGCTCGGGGGCTGTGATAGTGGCGTTTTTGGGAGCCATCTCGCCGATCACGTTGTGGAAGAAGGAGGCGATCAGCAGGGCGATGGTTACTGCCACCGCCGCCGATACTCCTTCCGGCAATCCAGCCGAACCGAGTATGTCCTCCAGAACATGTCCAATGCTTGGCTCCAAGACGCTTCCGAGGGCCAGCGAGGCCGCCGCCACCCCGAGTTGGGCACCGGCAAAGGTGATAGGCAATTCATCCATTGACTGCAGGGCATAGCGGGCGAATCTGCTTCCGTTCTGCGCGTAATCCTCGAGCACATGGCGACGAGAAGCCGTGTACGCAAATTCAACCGAGACGAAGAACCCGTTGATGAGGATGAGTCCGAAAGCGAGGACGAAGATCATTCGCCTTCGCCTTCGCTGCCTTCGGGTTCCATGAACGTCATCCTGACCGCTTCAACCCTGAACCCGTCGACCGCCACTACCTCAAACTGCCAGCCGTCCAATTCAATGGCATCTCCTGCTTCGGCTATTCGACCCAGATTCGCGGTCACAAGACCGCCAAGCGTCTCATAGCGACCTTCGGGCCACTCATAGCCTGTGATCTCCTCCACGGCATGTCGGTGCAGGAGACCTGACAGTGTGCCATCGTCGGAAGCCGTAGGTTTGACGTCATATTCGTCTTCGATCTCGCCGAGGATCTCCTCGAGAAGATCTTCCATCGTGACGATCCCGGCGGTGCCCCCATACTCATCGGTCACGATTGCCAGGCCAGAGCCTTTGGTGCGTAGGTCGACGAGCAACGTATCCAAGGGTTTGGTCTCCGGGACAACGAGGGCCGGACGCACGTGATCGCTCACTTTTTCGGTCGAACGTCGCTCGTGAGGGACCCTGAAGATGTCTTTGACATGCACGACTCCAAGGATTTCGTCGAGATCGTTCCCGAACACCGGGAATCGGCTGTGGCCAGACTCGACAGCGGCGCCGAGCATTTCGGAAACCGTTACGTCCGCCCGGAGCCCGACGATCTGCACACGCGGAATCATGACGTCCGCAGCGAAGTTCTCCGCAAAAGCAATCGTCCTTGTCAAGAGGGTCAGTTCATTGGAGTCGAGCTGGCCGTCTTTGCTCGAGGATCGGATTATCAGCTCGATTTCCTCCATTGAGCGCACGCCCTGAAGTTCTTCGCGGGGCTCGATGCCCAGCAATCGAACCGTCCAGTTTGCCGACGAGTTCAAAACGCGGGTGATGGGAGCCAGTAGGTTGTTGACCACGAGCATTGGAACACCGATACGTTCGGCGGTTCGGTAGGAACTAGAGATCGCAACGGTCTTCGGCATCACTTCCCCGAAAACCAATTGCAGGGCAGTGCCCATCGACAGTGCGAAGGCGACGGCTACCGCCGGAATCGTGGCGTCAGAGATCCCGAATCTCTCAAGCAGCGGCTCGATCAATGGGCCGAGCGCGGGCTCTGCCACCAGGCCCAGCAGAAGAGACGAAACGGTGATGCCGAGCTGTGCTCCTGAGAGATGGAATGACAGCTTCTCGAGGCCCCCGAGTATTCGACGTGCGTTTCGATCCCCTTCGGATGCGAGCCGGGATACCCGGTTGCGGTCGACTGTGACCAGGGCAAACTCGCCTGCCACGAAGAAGGCGTTGATGAGAATCAGGAGCGCGACAAGTGCCAGGCCGGCAGGGGTACTAATAGGACAGAACCTCGAGATTCACGTCCGGGCATCGTAGCTGTCCGTCCGGGGCAAGGTCGCCAGGGAAAAAATGTCACACCTGACCCGTAGGTTTGTGGGAGGAGGTCAAATGATGCTTATCGACTGTGACCAATGTGCAATGCAACACACCAGCGCGTGCGACGACTGTGTCGTGACTGTTCTGTTTCAAATAGGCCCGGTCGATCTGAGCGACCAGGAGGTTGCCGCATTGGACAATCTGGCAGAACAGGGTCTGGTACCGAGGCTCAGGTTGGTACCTACTGAGAGACGTGTCTCGTAACGGCGGGTTCGCCACCCGGACGAGCCGGGAGGGTTCATCACGCGGCTGTTCGCCGCAACGGCTTTCTACTGCCCAAGGCGAAGTGGTCAGCTGGAGTTATCCTGGGCCTATGGTCAAGATCTACGCAGTTGTCCTGGGATTGGGGTTCGTGTCCCTCGTAATCATCCTCATGGGCGGGACTCTTGCCGGTAACGTCGATAAACCCGACCGAGACCCGAATCTGAGAATCGGATCAACAGGAAGGGCGCTGGTCGGCGTTGTGCTGGGCTTTGGAATGGGGGGTATGGCGGGAGAGTTCAGTCCAATGGATTTCTCCTGGCCGGTCGCTTTGTTGCTAGCAATAGCAGGTGCCGTAATCGGGGGTTTCTGGGTGAGGTACTCGGATCGAGTCGCGGCTGACGGTTGATGCTCGTCGTCTCCGATATTCACGGTGCATTTGATGCGCTGGCACGAGTTGCAGCCTCGGGAGAAACTGTCCTGATATTGGGTGATCTCGCCAATCTGACCGACTATCGGACAGGTGAGGGCGCCGTCGCCTCCGCCCTTGGCCTCGATTTCGCCCGCAAGACAGCTTCAGCTCGTGGAGAAGGTGACTTCGAAGAGATGCGCCGAATCTGGCGTGAGCACGCATCTGATGATGCCGACGCTCTACGCGCCAATCTCGGCAAGGCGATCGACGCTCAATACGGAGAGGTTCGCAAGGCGCTGTCAGTGGGATCAGGCTACGTCACTCACGGCAACGTCGACCGTCCGGAGGCATTGAAGAAGGCCCTTCCCGAAGCTTTCCGCTATGTGCACGGCGCCCGGGTCGAAATCGGCGGTCTTACCTTTGGGTTCGTGGGTGGAGGGGTCACCACACCGCTCCACGCGGCGGGAGAGGTGTCAGATATCGACATGGAAGGCCTCCTCGCATCTGTTGGACCCGTCGACGTACTTTGCACCCATGTTGCCCCCGCTCTGGACCCTTTGCGCATTGACGTGATCACAGGTCGGCCGGAACGTAGTTCGGAGCCGATTCTCCGCTACATATTCGATCATCAACCTCGGATCCACCTGTTTGGCGACGTTCACCAACCCAAAGCCTCGACGTGGCGCATCGGCTCGACCCGGTGTGTCAATGTCGGCTACTTTCGGGCAACAGGCAGGCCCTTCCGCCTCGACATCGCCGACCTCTAGAGACCGGATATCTACTAACGTCAGTGAAAGAAACATGACTGAAGGAACCTTTCAAACCCTCGAAATCGATGCCCCCGCTGAAGCCTTGTATGACGTGGTCGCCGACGTCGGCCGATATGCGGAATGGGCCACCGGAGTCAAAGAGGCAGAGGTTCTCGAGACCGATGACCAAGGTCGCGTTGTCAGGGCACGCTTCGTGCTCGAAGGTTTCATCAAAGAGATCAAATACGTGCTGCGATACCATCACGACCGCCCCAAATCCCTGAGTTGGACTTCTGAAGAGAGCGACGACCTGAAGATGATGGAGGGGTCATACACCTTCAATCCATCCGATGGAGCGACCGAAGTCATTTATGCGCTGAGTGTGGAGCCCAAATTCACCATCCCGGGCTTCATTCGTCGACAGGCCGAACGCCAGATCGTCACCACAGCACTCAAAGGCCTCAGGAAGAGGGTTTCCGAGTCGGTCCAATAGTGAGGATCGTCCTCGTCACCGGCAAAGGGGGCGTCGGGAAGACGACCGTCGCCGCATCAACTGCCCTGGCTGCGGCAGACCGCGATCATCGCACCCTCGTAACTTCGACGGACCCCGCCCATTCGTTGTCGGACGCACTTGCTGTCCGGCTTGGTAGTGAGCCGACCGAGATAGTTCCCGGCCTCAAGGGTCAACAGATCGACACCCAGCGAGCGTTGGACAAGCATTGGGGCTCGATCCGCAGCCAACTGATGGACGTTCTCGACTGGGGCGGTGTCGGCGGGATCGAGGCTGAGGAATTTCTGGTCTTCCCAGGCATGGATGAGCTCTTTGCGCTTCTCGAAGTAAACCATCATGCCCGGTCCGGCGAGTACGACACCATCGTCGTTGATTGCGCACCCACTGCAGAAACCCTGCGGCTCCTGTCATTGCCCGAGGTGTTGTCGTGGTATTTCGACCGGGTGCTGCCGACAGAGCGGAGAATCATGAGGGCGGCACGTCCGATCCTGTCGCGCTTCACTGACTTGCCTCTGCCTCAAGACGAAGTCTTCACAGCCGCCCAGTCTGTATTCGAATCTGTCGAAGGCGTCAAGGAGCTGATGGCATCGTCAGAAATCACCTCAGCCCGGCTCGTGGTGAACCCGGAGAAAATGGTCATCGACGAAGCGCGGCGGACCTACAGCTACCTGGCCTTATTCGGGTACGGCGTCGACGGTGTGGTGATCAACCGGATTCTTCCCGATAACGTGACCGACCCTTACTTCGACCGTTGGCGATCGATCCAGAAAGGTCATCTCGACGTGATCGACGAAGCTTTTGCGGATCTGCCACGGCTCCCGCTTCGACTCTTCGATGATGAAATGGTGGGGGTGGACAGACTCCGCTATATGGCTCAAGAGCTATATGGCGACAGAGATCCGATCGCTGATTTTCATGCCACCAGCCCCTTCAAGATCGTGGACGGAGCAGACGGCATCACCATGCAGTTGGAGGTTCCGTTCGTCGAGAAATCTGACCTCGATGTCTTCCGGCGCGGTAACGAGCTGTACATCCAGCTCGGACCCTACCGGCGTTCCTTCGTCTTGCCTGACGCCCTCCATCGCCGTGAGGTCACCAGGGCCAAACTCGATGAGGGAACACTGGCTGTGTCATTCGCGGACCCAGACGGTCGCAGTTGAGAACTCGAGAGGATCTTGCGGTGACGATGGCGCGTGCCGGTCGGCGGGCCGGTTTCCACCTCCTCCAAGCTCTGATCGAGAGTGTGAAGGCAATTGAGGCCGTTTTAGACGAAATGGGCAAGATCGGGGAGAATGAGCGCGAAACCAAACCGAAGTCCGAGCGAATTGACATCGAATGAGTAGCAACAGCCAGCCATCCGACAAGGATCAGTCGGTACGACCCGATGAGGTCGTGCCTCCATCTGGATCCGTTCAGGCCCGAAGGCTCGTAGGTGATGCGGTCCTTTTGTTGCCCAACATCGTCAAACTGGTCAGCAGGCTTCTGTCAGATCCCAGGGTGCCGCGCCGATCGAAAATCGCACTCGGAGCGGCCGCCGCTTACGTGGCGAGCCCAATCGACCTCATTCCGGACATCGTTCCGGTTGTCGGCTGGGCCGACGACCTCATCTTCCTCATGATGGCCCTCGACAGCCTGATAGATAGGTCCGGAACCGAGATCGTCGAGGAGCACTGGGATGGGCCCGGCGATTTGTTGAGCCTCGTTGAAGACGTGCTCGGACTGGCACGATCGATCGTCCCCAAGCGGATTCGGTCTCTCTTCGACAGACTGAGCGGTTGACCACGATCTGAAGCTCGTCGGGGCTAGTTTGTCTCATCGTCATGGACTTTCGCCGAATCGGTTCGCTACCGCCGTACGCATTTGCCGAAGTGAATCGTCGCAAAATGGAAGTGCGGAGCTCAGGAGTTGACGTCGTCGACCTCGGGTTCGGCAATCCTGATATCCCTTCCCCGGAGATTGCCGTGGAGACACTCCGCGCCGAGGCCACTGATCCCGGCAACCACCGTTATTCGGTTTCGCGGGGGATCGACGATTTGAGAATCGCCCTTGCTGATCGCTACCAGCGTCGGTTCGGCGTCAAGCTCGATCCGGAATCGGAAGTGATCGCCACCATTGGAGCCAAGGAAGGCCTTTCGCATCTGATGTGGACGTTGCTCCAACCTGGCGACGCCGCAATCGTGCCGGAGCCGTCGTACCCGATCCATATCTACGCGCCTGCCATTGCCGGTGCTGAGGTGCGAAAAGCTCCCATTGGGTCTGAAGAGGATTACTTCGAGGTCGTCAATCGGATGTGTATCAACTCCTGGCCCCGACCACGCGTGATAATCGTGAGCTTCCCGCACAACCCGACCACCAAAACGGTTGATATCTCCTTTTTCGAACGACTGGTTGCTTTTGCCCACGAGCACGACGTCGTCATCGTCCACGACTTCGCCTATGCAGATGTCTCCTTCGACGGCTATCAGCCCCCATCGTTGCTCGAAGTCGATGGTGCCAAAGAGGTAGGTGTCGAGTTGTACTCAATGACCAAAGGCCATTCGATGGCCGGTTGGAGAGTCGGGTTTCTCGCGGGTAACGCCGAAGTGGTCGCAGCGCTTGCCAAGTTGAAGAGCTACCTGGACTACGGGACGTTTCAGCCCATCCAGGTGGCTGCCGCCGCGGCGCTAAACGAAGGCGATTCCTTCGTCGCTGGTGTCAACAAGGTATATCAGGAGAGGCGGGACGTCCTGATTGAAGGGCTGGGCCGCATCGGTTGGGAGATAGAGAAACCCAAAGGAACGATGTTTGTGTGGGCCCCGATTCCCGACGAGCACCGCGAGTTGGGATCACTTGAATTTTCGATTCGACTCCTCGATATGGCGGGAGTCGCCGTCAGCCCGGGTGTCGGATTTGGCGAGTCGGGGGAGGGGTTCGTCAGATTCGCCCTTGTTGAGGATGTGGAACGGATCAGCGATGCCACCGTCCGCATTGGCCATGTTCTCTAACTAGCTCCGCTGGTATCGGCCGGCCAGGCACTCCAAAACTTCCGAACCGATTCGTTACTCTGCTGTTCATGGCTTTTGAGGACGGCACCGCCGACTTTCGCTCGGACACCGTCACCCGACCCACCGACGAGATGTTGGCGGCCATGGCAAACGCCCCGCTCGGAGACGATGTCTACTCCGATGATCCAACCGTCAACCTCCTCGAAGCAGAATCCGCAGATGTAGTCGGCAAGGAGTCAGCTGTGTTTGTGCCGACGGGCACCATGGGCAACCAGCTGGCCGTCATGTTGCACACCAACCCTGGTGAGGAAGTTCTCGCCCATGAAGGAAGCCACGTTCGCAGCGTCGAGGCCGGCGCCCCTCAGGCCTTGTCCGGCGTCGGATTTCGGACGGTCGACGGTCCGGGTGGTCAGATCACCCCTCGGGACGTCGAAGCAGCGATGGAGATGGTCGGGTTCTTTCCGAGGATCGGGCTCCTGCTCTGGGAGAACACCCACAACCTTTCTGGGGGCAGAGTCGTGCCGCTGTCGCTGATGCAGCAGACCTCCGACTTGGCACGATCCCACGGTTTGGCGATTCACATCGACGGGGCGCGCATATTCAACGCCGTTGCCGCCACGGGTGTCTCCCCGTCAGAATTCGCCGCAACGGCGGACACGATCCAGTTTTGTTTCTCGAAGGGGCTCGGGGCTCCCATCGGCTCGATTGTCTGCGGACCGAAAGACATGATCGACGAGATGCGGTACCTTCGGCAAAGGCTTGGAGGTGGCATGCGCCAGGCTGGTGTGATCGCGGCGGCGGCCCGGGTCGGGTTGGCAAACCGGGCACGTCTGGTCGAGGACCACGTCCTCGCAGGGAAACTCGCCCTGGGGCTGGCGGAACGATTTCCCGGCTCGGTGGATCCGGGGACGGTTGAAACGAACATGGTGAAAATTGACATCGAACATTTGGGCATGGAGTGGCCTGAGGTCAAAAGCCGACTGGATGCCGCCTCCATCAAGGTCAACCCGGCCCGGGCGGTGGGTTGGCGTCTTGTCACCCATAGGAATGTTGATGCCGCCGACGTCGATCGGCTCATCGAGGCCCTGGCGTAACCAAGAGCTGGTATTGGAAGTCGAAGTACGACAGTGAGTTATGCGGCCCTTTTCCCCGGGCAGGGAAGTCAGTTCGTCGGTATGGGTGAAGACCTGTTCCTTGAACATCCCGCGATGCTCGGGAAACCCGCTGACGACATCCTGGGATGGTCGCTCCAAGAGATCTGCCTCAACGGTCCCGAAGACAAACTTACTCGAACCGAGCATGCGCAGCCAGCCCTGTACGCACTCTCATGTGCTCTTTGGGCGTCGTGGCGGGTGTTGGCCTCAACTTCCCCGACCGCAGCTGCGGGCCACTCGCTCGGCGAATACTCGGCACTATTTGCCGCTGGTGTTCTCGACTTCGAAGACGGGTTACGACTCGTTGCAGAACGAGGTCGGGCGATGGCTGCGGCGGCTGACCGCGAGCCATCAGGTATGGCAGCCGTCCTTGGCGCTGACCTCAACACAGCAGTGAGTGTTGTTGCCGCCCGACAGGAAATAGGCGGCAGGCTCCAAATCGCGAATATCAATGCACCTGGCCAGGTCGTGGTTGCCGGCGGGTCCGCAGACATCGATTGGCTAATCGAACACGGGAGAGACCTCGGGATTCGACGTTCAATCCCCCTCAAGGTGGCGGGCGCATTCCATTCATCGTTCATGCAACCGGCCGCCGACGTATTAGAGGGACAGGTCAATTCCGCCATCTTCGAGCATCCTGATTTCGAAGTCTGGTCGAATGTCTCCGCCACTCCGTACGACCCAACCCGGATCGCCAATGGCCTGATCGAGCAGGTCACGTCGCCCGTCCGCTTCTCCGACACACTCACCGGAATGCACGATGGCGGCATCTCGACTTTCGTTCATGTCGGACCAGGCGATGTCACGGCCGGCCTCGCCAGGAAGACGGTGCCCGGCGCCAAGGTGCTCGTGGTCTCAAGTCTCAAGGACATCCCGCCTGCGTTGGCTGCGCTGGGTACGATGTGAGGAGCTTGAGGAGCTTTTATGAACGCTGAGATAACCGGATGGGGCAAATGCATGCCCCCCAACGTCCTTACCAATACGGATCTGGAGCAGATCATCGACACGAACGATGACTGGATCACGAGTCGCACGGGGATCAAGGAACGTCGAATCAGTCACGTCGAAGCCTCGGATCTGGCAGCAGTTGCGGGTCAGCGCGCACTGGCCGCAGCCGGCAAGACAGCTGAAGACCTGGACCTCATCATTGTCGCCACCTGCTCGGGCGACTCGATTATCCCTTCAACGGCCGCACGGGTTCAGGAGAAGATGGGGGCGGTCAACGCTGCCGCCATGGACCTCAATGCCGCTTGTTCCGGTTTCGTCTACGGCCTGGTCGTGGGAACCAACATGATCAGGGGTGGAACCAACAAAACCGTTCTACTGGTTGGCGCCGAGAAGCTCCACTATCTGATGGACTTCACCGACCGCACTACGTGCGTCCTCTTCGGTGACGGTGCCGGTGCTGTCATTCTCGAACCGAGCGACGATGACATCGGCGTTCTTGGCTCAGAATTGGGAATGGACGGAACCGCTGGGAAATACCTCGAGGTTCCAGCCGACGGCACACAAGGTGATAGGGACCATCGTCCACCCGAGGTATGTGGAATCGCCATGGAAGGCCAGGAGATTTTCCGACGTGCTGTCACAATGATGGGGGAGAGCTCGGTCATCGCCCTAGAGAGGGCTGGCCTCGATCTTGAAGATGTCGACCTTCTCATCCCACACCAGGCCAACGTCCGCATTATCGACGCCACGGCGCGACGCCTCGGAGTGGACAGCAGCAAAGTATTCGTGAACATACATTCTTACGGCAACACGTCGGCCGCGACCATCCCCGTCGCCCTCACGGAGGCGCTGGAACAGGGTCGGATCGAACCCGGGTCCGTGGTTGCCTTCACCGCATTCGGTGGCGGTCTCACCTGGGGGTCCGCTATCTACCGGTGGGGGAGCCGCGTCGAGCCGGTTGGCGAAAGCGACGCTGAGCTGCCGCCCACCGACCGTGACACCATGCAGCTGCTGCAACCCAACTTTGACTTCTTCGGGCTCCCCGAGAGGCTCAAGTGACCGAAGCCGGGCAGCGCGTGGCCCTCGTCACCGGAGGGTCACGGGGGATTGGTCGAGCAATTGCGCTGAGACTTGCGAGTTCGGGACATGCGGTGGCAGTCAATTACTCCTCGAACGAAAACGCGGCCCAAGACGTTGTGAAATCTGTCAAGGGGGCCGGAGGCTCAGCGATGGCCATCCAGGCCGATGTCGCCAACGTCTCCGATGTCGAGGAGATGTTCAAATCGGTTGAGACCGAGCTCGGGCCAGTGCACGTGCTGGTGAACAATGCGGGGATAACCCGGGACAACCTGTTGCTCAGGATGAGCGCTGAAGAGTTCGACTCTGTTCTCAACACAAATCTCCGATCGGTTTATGTCTGCACACGTGCGGCCCTACGGAATATGCTCCGGGCCAAATGGGGACGGATAATTTCCATAGCCTCGGTTGCCGGAATCTCCGGGAATCCCGGGCAGGCCAATTACTCGGCTTCCAAGGCCGGAATGATCGGGTTCGCCAAGTCTGTCGCCAAGGAGGTCGGCTCACGTGGCATTACGTCGAATGTGGTCGCTCCGGGTTTTGTCGAGACCGACATGACCGATGCCCTCGGTGAAGAAGTGAAGACCGCCGCCTCGGGTTCGATATCTCTGGGACGATTCGGCCAGCCCGACGAGATCGCAGCCGCGGTGCAATTCCTGGCCTCCGACGACGCCGGATACATAACGGGGCAGGTATTGGCAGTAGACGGCGGCATCACCCTTTAAGGTCCAGAAAAACAAGCACAGAACAGGAGAAGGAATGGAACGCGAACAAGTCTCAGAACGGTTGGGAGGTGTGCTCGTCAGCGAACTCGGGCTAGACGCCTCCAAGATCAACGACGAAGCTCACTTCGAAGAGGACCTCGATGTAGACAGCCTCGGAGTTGTCGAGCTTTTGATGGCACTCGAGGATGAGTTCGGTGTCAAGATCCCGGACGAAGAGGCCGAGTCCATCATGACTGTCGGCCAGGCCATCGACATGGTCCACGGCAAACTCAACTCTTAGCCCTCTAGCTGATAGCAGCTAGACCTCACATCCCGGCCCGGGTGGTTCTTGATTTCTTTCCTGTGCCTCTCGCCACTCGGCAAGGCTGCGGAAGACCAACACCAGGACCATCGCCATTCCCATGGTCACGGCCAGAAAAGCACCCGCGGATATGGCCGCCGACCATCCAGGGCACGCCGTAACCGCGTCAACGGGATCTGAAGTGGTGCAGCTCAGATCGGTCACGAACCAACCGAGGATCCCAGCAAGAAATCCGACGACGAGTGAGGGCACAGTGATCCAGGGGTTCGGTCTCCTCAAAGCCGGTTGCCGCTTTCGTCGATCCGGGCGCGTTCGAGAATGTCGGGAGGGGCCAGCTCCGGTGGTATAGCGTATGTGGACCCCTTCTCGATCAGAGGATGAAACGCCGCCGCCACCTGGGGTGCCCACGCCACAGCAGTTCCAGCACCGACGAGTGCCAACGACACAACGCCGTGTGGAATCCCCATTGGGGTCGCAAACGCAATTGTCAGCACCGGCAGGCCGAACCTGATCGCCACCAGGCCGCCGGTAATCGTTCGGCTATAGAGAAACGCCGCCACCAAAGCGCCCAGCGCGACCACGACACTCCACCCGTTGGCGGGGACCGGAATCAGTCCGAGTAACAAGGGCAGGCTCAACGGGATCAGAGTGGCCATCACCGCCACCGGCGGAGGGCCGCTTGCGGAGGGGAGCTTTCTGACTTCTCTGCTCATTTGAGGCGAGAGCAGTGCGATCATTGCAGCGGCCGTGAGAGCCGTCGCGGTAACCGTTAGCGGGTCACTGGGGCGGAACAAACCGACATATAGGCCTGTGGCCGTTGCGATTAGCAGCGTCCTGAGAGCCCATTGCCCCCCGACGAGGACCAGTCCCACCGTGGTAATCGAAGCCATGACGATCCAACCGCCACCCAGCAAGACAACCGACCATCCCTCGAACTGACCGGGGTCGATCATGAGGGCAACGAGCCACGTAAGGATGGCCAACATGGGAAGGCTGGCCAGGACGATCATCTTCACCTGCCTAGTTTCGCAGGGCCAACCTTCAAGCCGAAGTTGGGGGCCGCGGATTGCCCTCGCTGCCAACGGCACGAAGCTCGGCTTTGTCACCGAATCCCGGCGTGTCGCCCGGATTCCAGATGGTCTCCTCGCGCCAGGTGTCACCAGGTCGTAGCGTCACGACAGCACCATGGCCGGGCTTATCGGTGTGGATACCTTCGAGGGACGAGCCCGTCAACTTCAGGCGAGCAGCCTGGATAGGGTCCTGGTGCGAAACCAGGACCACATCACCGTGAGGGTGCTCCAGGTCGAGCCGTTTCGAGACGGCGGACATTCGATCCGCAAGTTCTTCGAGAGATTCAGGTGAGAAGCCAAGATGCCCGGGATGATCGAGATATGCCTCTAGCTCACCAGGAAACGACGTGGAGAGCGAGGCCCAGGAGTGACCTTTCCAACGATCGCTCAACGCCCACTCGGTGAGATTGGAATCAACCCGGACCGGCACGCCCGACCTTGCGGCTATCTCCTCGGCCGTGCGAAGCGACCGCTCGAGAGGGGACGACCAGATTGCCACCAGCGGCCGCGGGCCAAGATAACGACCCACCTTTCGCGCCTGTTCCAAACCCAAAGTCGACAGGCCAAACCCGGGTAAAGATCCATAGACGAGGTTGTCGGGATTGGTGACTTCTCCGTGTCGAACGAGGTGAACCAATGCTGCCATGGCCGCCTAGTTTGGCCCGTTCCCGGGGCTGTGTCGGGTAACTTCGTAGTGCTGTGTGGACTGAGCCAATTCTTCACGTCGATATGGATGCCTTCTTCGTTGAGGTTGAGCGTCTCGCCGACCCCGCCCTGAGAGGGCGACCGGTAGCGGTTGGCGGCACTGGCGCCAGGGGAGTCGTGGCCAGTGCTTCGTACGAGGCTCGAGCATTTGGAGTCAGGTCAGCCCAGCCAACCTCGATGGCGTTGGGTCTTTGCCGCGAGCTCGTCGTCGTTTTGCCGAGCCACGGCAAGTATGCCGACACATCCAGCAAAGTGTTCGACATATTCCATGCCTTCACTCCAGAGGTGGAGGGGCTAAGCCTCGATGAGGCCTTCCTGGATGTATCGGGCCTCCGAAGACATTACGAGTCACCCGTTGAGATTGGACGGGCTATCCGGAACGAGATCAAGGATTCAGTGGGGCTACCTGCCTCCGTCGGCGTAGCGTCCTCGAAATTCCTGGCGAAACTTGCCTCTGAGGCAGCAAAGCCCGACGGTCTACGGCACATCCATCAGACCTCCCAGCTCGAGTTCCTCCACGCTCTACCAGTTGAATCGTTATGGGGCGTGGGGCCTGCGACACTCGCCGGGCTGCAACGTCTGGGTGTAGTGACCGTCGGTGACCTGGCCGCGGTGCCCGAATCGACGTTGCGGTCGACCATGGGGCCCATGCAAGGATCCCATCTGTTGGCCCTGGCCAATGGAATCGACACGCGACCGGTTGTGCCCCAATCTGACGCAAAGTCGATCTCGGTTGAAGAAACCTATTCGACCGACCTCGTGGGTAGGGATCTCGTTGAAGCTGCCTTAATGGCGCATGCGCAGCGCCTCTCCACCAGGTTGAGACGTGCCGGCCTCGCCGGAAGGACGGTGACGTTGAAGCTGCGGTTCTCAGATTTCACGACAGTCACTCGTTCTCACACTTACCGCTCTGCGCTCAATGAGCCGAGGGAGTTGTATAAGGCGAGCTTGTCTCTTCTCGATCAGATTGAATCCTCGCAATCGGTGCGGCTCCTGGGCTTGGCCGGTTCGTCGTTCGATCCCGATGCCTCGCCCCGCCAAACGTCGTTCGAATCCGACGATGCCTGGCACCGGGTGGCCGAGGCCGTCGCCGATGTGGAAGATCGGTTCGGCTCGGGTTCGGTCGAGCCTGCGCGCTTGTTGGACCTCAAGTTTGGGGATCCCAACAACCGATCAACTGATTTGTGAGCAGGTGTAGAGTTGGCAGTACCAACAGCATCGGCATGAGGACTCGATAAATGCCCTTGGATGATCACGAACAAAAGATCCTTGCAGAGATAGAGCGCCAGCTTTCTGAGGAAGACCCGGAACTCGTCCGCAAGGTTCAGAACATCACCAAGCCATCCCAGGCCCGGATCCGTTTGGCCCTTCTCGGCGTTGTTGCCGGCTTGGCCATAGTGATCTTCTTTTTCGCCGACAACACCCTGCTGGCACTGGGCGGTTTTGGAATCCTCGTAGGTTCTGCCACGGTGCTGGTACCCGCAATTCGAGATCGCTTCACGGTCGATGTGGAGACGAAAGTCGACGATGGCGGAGACGACATCGGCCGGCAGAATCCGTTCCGGCGTCAGTGATCAGAACCAGCTAAGGTTGCGTCCCCAGTGGCGCTGGCACGGGACTCACAGCTGCCATTGGCGAGAAGATTTGGGATCCTGCTCAACGAGTGGGTGAGGTATTTTTAGGAAGGGAAGAGTGGATCAGTCATTCACAGCCGAGCAAGCATGCCGGCTGACCAACTGCACACACCACCAGTTGCGATATTGGGACCGAGTAGGACTCGTCAAACCTTCGATTCAGAAAAGTGGGGGACGCCCCGGAGTTAGGCGTCTCTACTCCTTTCGCGATCTTGTCGCCCTGAGAGTCGTCCGAAGCTTGCTCGACAACGGGATGTCTCTGCAGCGGGTTCGCCGGGCGTGGGACTACCTGCGGCGGGAGGGCCAGATGGACAACCACCTGTCCGAGGTCAAGCTGGTGACCGATGGTCAGACGATATTCCGGGTGAGTTCGGACGAAGGCGAGATCCTCGACGCGCTCCGGGAGGGCCAGCTTTCTTTCTTCGTCGCCATCGACCAAATCGCACGTGAAGTCGAAGAAGACGTCACCAGATTCGAGCTCGATCGCGAGCGGTTTCTGTCAATGTTGCGGCGGGTCGAAGACGATATCGAAGAAGAGCGCGCCTCGGGGAGTTAGTCGGACTCGGATCGCTTCCTCAGCAAAGAAGTCGGGTTGAACGACGCACGTACCCGTTGCCCACCCTCGTACCTGAGTTTCATCCAGCGTTCGACTGCCTCGAAATCGTCGACCTTTCCTGTGTTGGCGTAGCCTCCATAGACAGATGCCCCGTATGCCGTGGCCAGTGGAACCAGCGAACGGTCTGTTGAGCGGGCAAACTCAATGGGAGTCTGATAGGCAGGAACGTCATGGCCAAGGTCGGTGAGCTGGTCGACGATCTCATCCCACGCTGCGGTTACATCACCTGTGCGGATTATGCGTAGTCGCCTGCGGCGGCGCAAACCTTTGATCAGTGGAATAGCCAGGGCCACGACGATGATCAGGGGGACTACGAGTATCCACCAGCTGATGGAGAATCCTGCGCTCGTCCCATCTCCGATCGGGTTGTCGCTTGTGTCGATCCCTAACAGAGGGTCCTCACCGAAGATTCCAGGCTGATCGATGGTCTGTGATCCGGTACCCGGGTCTGCCACATAATCCTCCGGGTTGAATCCCGCCGTAAAGCTCTCCGGCAGAGCACCGTCCGACCTCGGCGTCGGGTCGAACTTGACCCATCCAAAGCCGTCCATCCACATCTCCACCCAAGAATGAGCATTCCGGTCGCGGACGACAATGGCCTTTGTTCCGTCGGACTGGTCGATGACCTCACCAGGAGTGAAACCCCAGACGACACGGGAAGGTATACCGAGGCTTCTGCCCAGGACTGCCATCGATGCGGCGAACTGCTCGCAGTACCCGGTCCTGTAGTCGACGCTGGTCTCATCTGACAGCCAGTCGGCTAGTTTGAGATCGGTATGACCGGGGGTCACATCGGTTGAGTACGTGAAATCGCCGCTGTCCCGGAACCAATGCTGGAGAAGCGTGGCGCGTTCGAAATCGGACTGGGCGCCGGCGGTTTTCTCCCGGGCAATCGCACCTATTTCGGTTGGAGTGTCGTCGGGGAGAACCTTGAATCGATCCAGATCGGTGGGCCGTTCCACAGGTCGCTCCAGGGGGTTTGCCGAGAGGTTGTAAGCCCCGACTCTGCTGGCTTCGGCGAATAGGGGAGTGAGCTGTCCGTTGGGGCCCGTGGCAAGAGCACTAATGTCTTCGCGTTCGAGCGGGAACAGCGCTTCGACCTGGTAGGTCATCCCCTCATCGAGCTGCGATTGAATTACCAGCGAACCATCCGGCGCCACCTGGAACTGGTTGATGTCTTCAGTGTCGCTTTGAAGGGCCGTTGCGATGCCGGCGCTGGGAGCAAGTGGGCCACGCAACTCGGTGATCTGAATCCGCTGGGCGAAAGTGGCGATCGTGCCTTGATAGGCATGGGCCGGGTCGCCACCGGCAGTTGCCGGCGAGTAGCGCTGTAGAGAATCTGATGTCGGCAGCCAGGAACTGCCGTCGTACCTGTCGAGAGTCTCCATCCTCCAGTAGATCTGGCTCGCAGGTGGTGCGTTTTGGTCTACGGTTGCCCGGAAAAGCTCTGCATTGGAGCGCGAGATCACTCGCTTCTGCAGCCCGACCAGCCGGTTGAAGGCGACACCGCCGAAACCGTCGCCGTATCCGCCTCCGGTCCGCCACGACACGTTGCCGTCCTCCGGGACGATCGACGATGCGACGCTGGCAACGGCCACCGAGCTGATGGCGATCAAAGAGGCCATGATCAGGGCCATGCTCCCACCTTTGCGCTGCAGTGGCCTGCCGTCCTGATCTCGAACCCGCCCGGCTGTGCTGCGCTGGTCATTGGCGATTGCAGTAACTGCGAGGGCGAAGACTGCGACAGCTGTAAACATCCAACCGCGACCCGCGGGACGTCGGTCCATGACCGCGAACTGGAGGTACATGGCGATTGAGGGGAGGCTCATCGCCATTGCCGGACCAGTCGAACTGCCCCACACGAATATTCCCCCAACCGCCCACATGATTATGGCGAGGAAAGCAACGATTCCCGAGCTTGGGAATACGGGAGACACTCCGAACCGGAATATGTCGAAGGACTCACTCAGTTCGGTGATCAGTGCCCCGGGAGTATCCGGGCCCGGGAAGAAACCGGCGATGAGGCTCTGAGGGACTGCGATGCGAAGGAAGAGGATCCCGGCCGCGATCCCAAAAATCGCCAGGGCAACGCGATTCGATGTGACTGTCTGTTTTACCAACCACCAGATGACGCCGCCGAGGAAAGCCGAAGCAATAAGGATTAGATGCCACGCCGGCGCCTCGCCGGAGGTCTCGAGCAGCCGCCCGAGCCGGGAAATCATCAAAGCGAAGGCGGCGATGCCCGCTACACGGCCGAGGGTGTTGTTGACCACGTGGAGTTCATTCCTTTCATCCATGCCGGCGCCCAGACCTCATCGGGCGTGATCGAAACGGTGGTGACCCCGAGTCGATGGAAGCCGACCAGGGTTTGCGAAGTCGAGTCCGATGCACTCATGAGAACAGTCGTTGGGTAGTCACGGGCAAGGAGTTGTTGCACCGATAGCAACGCACGGTCAGCAAGCCCCGTGACGATTACGAGGGCGCCACCACCACCCTTCTGTCGGATACGCGAAGCAACGGCTGCTATGTCTATCCCCGTGTCTGGCTTCACCATCGCCAGGCGTTCCATTGCCGAGCCGTAACGTGAAGCGTCTATGGGCTCGGCGTCGCCCGCCCAGAGATCTGCGTCGAATCCTGCCGACACGAGGTGGGTGACAATGGTCGCGGCACCGGATACCGCTTTCTCGAACGCAGCAGTCGATTCGTAACTCCCGGACCTCACGTCGAGTAGAACCAGAGCGCGGGACTGCCAGGGGGTTTCCAACTGCCTGATCATCAGCTCGTCGGTCCTGGCCGAAGACGGCCAATGGACCCGGCGGAGATCGTCACCCCTCTGATACTCCCTGAGGGTGTAAAAGTCCTCGCCGCCACGTCGGGCGTGCTCAGGCCGCGAGGCCTGCATGGCTGGATCCTGCCCCCGAACGATGGGAAAACCCGACAGAGACTCGATGGCCGGGTACACAACGATGCGGTCGACAGGTCCGGTCCCGATTCGGAGTTGGGCAAGTCCAAAAGGATCACCATTCCGTACCTCGGTTGGCCCCACCCGATAGACGCCACGAGGTCGACAAGTGACTCGGTAGGTGGCGGTGGTCATGCCGCCGCCCACCAGACGGGCGCATTCGAAGGTCGCAGTGCCGAGACTGTTGATGTTGTCGTTTATCGTGAGATAGCCGGCGGAATGCTTGGACTCATTGTTGATCAGGAGAGTGATGGTTGTCGTGTCACCATCGTGCACCGTCGCCGAGCCCAGACGCCGCGCTATATCCAGTTGCGGGCGCCTGCTCCGCACGTAGATCACGGCGGCCCCCTGGAGGAGGAACGCGAAGATTGCGGCTAGCAGCAGCTCGGAATCGCCGAAGGAGTACCAGAGCATCAGCAGAGCGACGCCACCACCGGTCAACGCCCAGCCTCGGAGAGTTGGCATCAGGTTGCCAGGCGTGAGGTGGTTCCGGGCACCCGAAGCCTTGTCATGACTTCCTCGACGATCTCGGCGAGGGTCTCGCCCCGCATCTGCGCTTCGGGGCGCAGTGACATTCGGTGCTCGAGAACCGGTACGGCCAGAGCCTTGATGTCGTCGGGGGTGACGTATTCGCGGCCCTGTGAGGCAGCACGTGCCCTCGCGAGACGTTGTAGGAACAGAGCCGAGCGAGGCGACGCTCCTAGGAGGATGTCACTGTGGTTTCGGGTGCCTTCGACCAGGTCGACAATGTAGGTCTTGACCGATTGTGAGACCTTGACACCCCGCGCGATCGCGATCATCTCCTCGACATCAGCGGTCGTCAGGACCGACTTCAGATCATGAAAAGTGGATCGGACGCCATGGGTGTCGAGGATTTCGAGTTCCTTTTGCCGGCTGGGATATCCGATCACGACACGCATCATGAACCTGTCGAGCTGCGCCTCCGGCAGAGGGTAAGTGCCCTCGTGCTCCAATGGGTTCTGGGTTGCCACAACCATGAAAGGCATGTCGAGCTCACGTGTCATCCCGTCAGAGGTAACCTGTCGCTCCTCCATGGCTTCCAACAGCGCGGACTGCGTCTTGGGGCTGGCCCGGTTTATCTCGTCACCTACGACGATGTTGGCGAAGATGGGCCCTGGTTTGAATTCAAACTCACTTCGGTTGCGGTCCCAGACCGACACGCCGGTGACGTCCGAGGGAAGAAGGTCCGGAGTGAACTGGATCCTGTTGAAAGCACCGTCGATGCTGCGAGCGACAGACTTCGCCAGCTGTGTCTTTCCGACTCCAGGCACATCTTCGATTAGGACATGTCCTTCGGCCACCAACGCGAGGACGACCAGTTCGACCACATCTCGCTTGCCCTGAATTACGGTCTCTACGTTGCTGGCAATCCGATCGAAACGGTCGCCGAAGGTTTCGATCTGCTGCGGGCTGGCCTCAATCAAGGAAAACTCCCGTATCTCGCGAATTTTTGCTGACTCTACATCCACGTGACCATTGTGGGAGCTAGACTGAGGCCGGGGAATGGCTATCGACTGATTGATTGGGGCGTTGGAATGGGTTGGGCTACTGCTGCCTTGCTGAGGCGGCCTCTCCTGTTTTGGGAAGCTCTCCGGGCTGCTCTTGCTGTCCGTGGTCATGGTCGCTTGCGTCCTTCCGCTCAGTATCTCCAATGGAGAGTTCATACCGCCTACGGCAATGACATGTCGAAGACAACGGCGCGTGACTTCATCAAGTTCCTGGAATGGCGCCGTCAGATGAGGATTTCGCGATGACGCCGGGATTGGTAACCAGGCTTCAGGACATCCCCGGTGTCGAGGCCGTGGCGGTGGATCTTGGAGAGGAGTCGGGCGGCATCAATCTCCGTATCGCTTCCTATGCAGACGAGCGTGAGGTCATGCGACAGGTCCACGAGCTCCTCGTCGCCTACGGGGCGAGGGGGCTGTTCAAGCCGAGAGTCCGACTGGGTCGGAACCCGGAGACGAGCATCGACCTCGGCGTCGACATCTCCATCACTCAGATGGGGGAGGGAGCCCGCATCCAAGTTTCGGGAGGGGCCATCGAATCCGCACGCCAGGTCGCATCGACCCCCAAGGCCATAGCCCAGGGGCTTGCCGACGCTTGGTGTCAGGTCCTCGGACGGGTACCGAAAGAAGTGTCATCGGTCTCTGTGTCCGACGACGGTGTTTTGGTAGTCACAGTCTCGGACGGGCAGAAGTTTCGCAGAGGATCGGCTGAGGTGGCGTCCGGCTGGACTCAGGCGATTGGCGTTGCAGTGGGGTCGGCACTGGGATTTTTCGACAACGAGGGCCTTGACCAGACCAAGTTGGTTCCGACTGCTTGGTAACGTCTCAGGTGAACGCAAAGGCGTGAACCGATGGCAAGAGTCCTGGTACTAAACGCGAGTTATGAGCCTCTGTCGGTAGTGAGCACCCGACGGGCGGTCGTGCTCGTCCTTCGCGACAAGGCAACTGTCGTTGCCGGCCGCGACGAACTGTGGTCATCGGCGAACCAGCTGTTCGACGTCCCCTCTGTTGTGAAGCTCACTCGCTATGTCAAAGTCCCTTACCGACGGTCGGCTCCAGTTTCACGACGTGCGGTTTTCGGTCGTGACGGTCACCGGTGTCAATACTGTGGCGGTCCTGCCGAGTCCATCGACCATGTGTTGCCCAAGTCGAAAGGTGGCGACCACACGTGGGAGAACGTGGTTGCCTGCTGTCGGTCGTGCAACCTTCGCAAGGCCGACCGCACGCCAAGGGAGGCAGGGTTTGTCCTTGCCACCGAACCCGGCCCGCCCCGGCGCTTTGCCTGGATTTACGCTTCGACCGGCTACCAGGTCGATCCTGCCTGGCACCCCTACCTGCTTCCTGAATCGGCCTGACGGTCGCTGACCGTCAAGACCCACGACACCCTGTCCCTGAGCTGCTGTTGGTCTGAGGAGGGACCAGGGGTCGCAAAGAGTTGACATGTGGGGCAAAGTGGGCCATAGTGTCGTGCACGGTGCCTGAAAGGGCATCGAGGACAGGACGGACGAACGAGAAGAGTTATGAAGTGTTCCTTGGCGAGTACTTCCACAGCCTGGATGAGAAGGGAAGGGTGGTTATGCCCTCCTCTTTTCGCGATTCCCTCAAAGCGGGTTGCGTGGTGATCAAAGGTCAGGACGGCCAGCTTCTCATCTATGCCCCGGAGGAGTTCTCACGTCGTGCCACTGAGGTCGTTTCAGAGCGCCCCAAGACCAAGTCGGGGAGACGGTTTGCTCGAACGGTGTTCGCTGGTGCCGACGCCATCGACGTCACTGCCGGCGGTCGGGTCAATCTGAAACCAGATTTGCGCCGCTTTGCAGAGCTCGAAACCAACACCGAGGTGGTTCTGCTCGGGGTACTCGACCACATCGAGGTGTGGAACAAGGACAAATATCTCTCCGACCGTGCGGCCGGAGATCAGGTCTACCTGGAAGAAGATGAGGAGGACTGATCAAACATCAAGTTCTGGCTGGCTTATCGCCAGCCCCCCGGACACCTTATGGAAGGCCCCTGACTCCGCCCGCTTCCCATTTGGTACCAGCGCCCGGGGGGCTGGCGATGAGCCAGAACCAACAAGATGAAGGACGGGAGTATCACCGTCCGGTTCTGGTGGACGAAGTGGTCGAGCTAATCAGGCCGGTGGTCCCGGGGCTCGTGATCGATGCCACGTTTGGTGGCGGTGGCCACACCCGAAGACTGTTGGAAGAGTTCGGAGAAGATGTGAGAGTTGTCGGATTAGACAGAGACCCTGAGGCCGTGGCCAACGGTGCCGCCCTTGGCGTCGAAGTTGTTGAAGCCAACTTCTCTGAAGTAGCCGAAATCGCCAAGACCTTGGCGGATCACCCCCCTGTTGCGGTCCTGTTCGATTTCGGAGTTTCCTCCCATCAACTCGATCAGCCTTACCGGGGCTTCTCGTATCGAAATGAAGGTCCGCTCGACATGCGGATGGGGCCTGACGCTTCCCACACCGCCTACTCCGTTGTAAACGAGTGGCCCCTCCATGAATTGGCGACGATTATCCGGAAATACGGCGAAGAGCCGTTGGCGATGCGAATCGCCCGGTCGATCGTCGCCGCCAGGACTATCGAGACCACCAGCCAGCTAGCCACCGTCATTGCCGGGGCTTTCCCTGCCTCGAGGCGCCGGGTAGGACATCCCGCCCGGCGCACGTTCCAGGCAATTCGGATCGCAGTCAACGAGGAGCTCGAGGCGTTGAAGGCAGGGCTTGACTCGGCTCTGAGTTCGGTGGCCCCCGGGGGACGAGTCGTGGCGATCAGCTATCACTCGTTGGAAGACCGCATCGTCAAGCAGCGTTTTGCCGCCGGGTCTCGTGGTTGCACATGCCCCCCGGAGCTTCCGGTCTGTGGGTGCGGCAACGTGGCCGAGCTGCGAATTCTCACTCGCAAGCCAATCAGGCCAAGCGAAGAGGAGATCAGATCCAACAAGAAGGCCCGCTCCGCATTGCTCAGGGCCGCTGAGAAGGTGGCCGCGTGAGTGCCCGACCCCAACGCGCCATCACGGGTGGACAGGGCCTGCGCGTCGTCAAAGGACGCAGCCGCAGCAAACGTCCGGCCGTCGCGCCATGGATGATCATGGCGCTTGTCGGGATCACCGCGTTCCTCGGGCTCGGTTTCGCCCGAACGTCTCTCGACAAATCTGCTTTTGACCTTGCTGAGCTTGACCGGGCCATCGCCGAACAGACTGACATCAACAGGGAGCTTCGACTGGAGATCGCCCAGCTCGAAAATCCGGCCCACATAGCCCCGCTTGCCGAAGAGATGGGTCTGGTCATCCCACGCGAGACCCGCCAGCTGCTTGTAGACCTCGACCCAACCTCTCCCCGGATCGTCAGGGCTGACGATGGGGAGGGGACCCAGTGACGACCCTGGCTTGCGCCGGAGCCGGGCTCACACACGGGACTTTTGTTCCCGGATGTGAGGAGCTCCGGCCGAGGTTGTAACCGTGGCGGCAATAACCGCCGGAAAAAAATGGGACCCGTCCCGTGCCCGGCTCGCCCTGATGGGTGTCGTGCTGTTGATGGCATGGGGAGTTGTCGCCTGGCGGCTCGTGGATGTGCAGATCATCACCGCACCAGAGGTCGCCGACAAGGGTCTGGAGCAACGCCTCGTAATCCGTGACCTTCCACCCCAGCGTGGAAAGATCTTCGATCGCAACGGGGACCTTTTGGCGATGACGGTGGAGTCACAGAGCCTCTACGCAGTTCCCGCGCAAGTTGAAGAGCCGCTGTATGTTGCTCAACAGTTCGGAAGTTTCCTGGGTGTCGACCCGGACCTTCTCTACGAGCGACTCACCTCCGATAAGGACTTCGTATATATAAAAAGACAGGTCGATTCCGCAACTGCTGAGGAGCTTCTTGCGCTCGAGGTCCTCGGGGTCTATTCGCTTCCGGAGCCAGCCCGCGTGTATCCGGCCGGTGATGTGGCAAGCCACATCACCGGTTTCGTTGATATCGATGGCATCGGCCAGGAAGGGCTCGAGATTGTCTACGAAGAGGCGTTGCGGGGGGTTCCCGGGCGGGCAAAATTCGAGAGAGACCTCGCCGGCCGAGTCATCCCTCAAGGTGAGAACAACATCGTCCCGGCTGTCCCGGGGTTTGACCTCAACACGACCATCGATTTGCCGCTCCAGTATCAGGCGCAGCAGGCCTGTATGAAGGCAATCAAGAAGCCGGTGAATGCTGCCTCGTGTTGGGTTGTCGTCCTCGAAGTCGAAACCGGCGAGATACTCGCGATGACCGGTGCTCCAACTTTCGATCCGGTAACCAAGCAGACATCGGACGGCGAGCCGTTCTCCAATTTCGCTGTTCGGGGCGTTTACGAGCCAGGTTCGACCGAAAAACTCATCACCGTGGCTGCAGCTCTCGAAGAGAAGACCGTGTCCGTCTCGAGCGTGCTGCCGAATATCGCGGATGTCCTGGAACTGCGAGAGGACGCCTGTCGTTCCGCTGACGATGACCTTTACGGCTGCTACCGCGATTTCGATGAGCACGAGACCCGGGACATGACGGTGAGAGATATCTTCGTTCTGTCGTCAAATGTGGGCACCATCAAAGTGGCGGAGACCTTGGGGCAGTCTCGTCTGATCGATTACATCAAGGCATTCGGTCTCGGGTCGCCAACCGGAGTGGATTACACGGCAGAGGCCCCCGGCATCCTCAACTTCGCTGCCGGCTGCGAGACATGTTGGGCATCTGCGGCGATCGGCTACTCGGTGGCGGCGACCCCGCTGCAAATGGCTGCGGCGTATGCCGCCATCGCCAATGATGGCACCTGGATCACCCCCCACCTCGTCGCCTCCCAGACTGACGCCGACGGCACCACCCAGATGGCGGGCCCCGTGACCCGTCAGGTGGTTTCAGAGGAGACAGCCCGGTTGATGAGGGAGTTGCTCGCTGGTGTTGTCGATGTCGGTACCGGGACGAACGCCCAAGTCGAGGGGTATCGAGTTGGTGGCAAGACGGGCACTGCAAACATCCTCGGCAGCGACGGTCGATACACCGATGCCACACGTGCCAGCTTCGTGGGTATGGCTCCCATCGATGACCCGAAAGTAGTCGTTGCAGTGCTCATCGACTCCCCATCGTTCAAGTATCGCACCGGTGGTGCTTCGGCCGCTCCGGTTTTTGCTGAGGTAATGGAGCAGGCTCTCCACCGTCTGGGAGTGACCCCCGATGGAATCGAGTAAAAGCCTCGGTGAACTAGCCAAATCGGTAGGAGGGAATGTCCTTGGATCTGATCAAATTGCTATTGCTGATGTCACCCACGACTCTCGGCAAATTGGCACGGGCACGCTTTTTGTCGCCATCAAGGGTCGCTCGTATGACGGGCATCAATTTGTTGGAGCGGCCATTGAAGCTGGTGCCGTCGCGGTTTGTGTCACCGAGGAGCAGGATGTCTCCGTCCCCCAACTTGTCGTCGCAGACCCCCGAGGAGTACTTGGCCAGCTAGCTGCCGAGGTACATGACTGGCCCTCCCGGTCGGTGGACGTCATTGGTGTCACCGGCACCAATGGGAAGACCACGGCCACCCATTACATCGAATCTTTGCTTTCGGCCATCGGCCTGAAAACGGGGGTCATCGGGACGATTGCGACGCGAATCGCAGGCAAGTCACAGAAATCGGTCAGGACGACGCCCGAGGCGTCAGACTTCCAAAGGTTGCTGGCGCTCATGCGCGACGAGGGTGTCGAGAACGTTGCGGTGGAAGTCTCATCCCACGCATTGGAATTGGGCCGTGTCGTCGGAACCTCCTTCCGCGTGGCGGCATTCACGAACCTGAGCCAGGACCACCTCGACTTCCACGGAACCATGGCGGACTACCGCGCCGCGAAAGAGCGGCTATTCACCGACTACGACATTGGTGCCGCGGTGATCAACATCGACGACGAGGTTGGAGCGGATCTCGCCAATCGGGTCCGGGCGCCGGTCATCAAGGTAGGGACGGGTGGCGACTTTGAGTTTTCGAGTTTGGGCCACGAACCGGGAGGCACCGAGTTCACCTTGGAATCTCCGGCAGGCAGGCAACGAGTCCTGGCGCCCGTTTATGGCGACTTCAACGTGTCCAACCTGGTTGTAGCCATAGCGTGCTGCTTTTGCGCGGGTGTCGATATTGAGCCTCTCCTGAATCACATTTCTGCGATCGGCGTCGTCCCCGGTCGTTTTGAACGAGTTCCCGACGTCGACTCGATGCCAGCGGTGATTGTGGACTATGCCCACACGCCCGCCGGCGTCGCGCGGGCCGTCGAGGCCGCCCGGCTGATAGGAACCGGCAACGTGATCGTTGTCATCGGCGCCGGTGGAGATCGGGATCGGGCCAAACGCCCCCTAATGGGTGAGGCTGCGTCGGGTGCCGACCTGGTCGTTGTAACCAGCGACAATCCACGTTCAGAGGACCCGGAGTCGATCGTCGCCCAGGTTTCAGCAGGGGTCACGGCGCCTCTGATCCGGGAGGTCGACCGGCGGGAGGCCATCACCGAGGCGATATCGGTGGCGAGTCCCGACGACCTGGTTCTGGTACTCGGGAAGGGACATGAGCAGGGTCAGGAAATCGGAGGCAAAGTCTTGCCCTTCGATGACAGGGAAGTCGCTACGGATTCACTGAATCGTTTGCGGAAGTCCACCAAATCCGGGCCCAATTCAGGGAGCATAAGCCTGTGATCTCCTTGCTCATCGGTGCGGCGGTAAGTCTTTCTGTCTCGATATTCGGGACCCGGTACGCCATCACGTACTTTCGGCGCCGGTCGATAGGTCAATTCATCCAAGAAGAGATCGCAGGAATGCATGCCCACAAACAGGGGACTCCGACGATGGGCGGCATCGTCTTCGTCTTCGCGGCAATCATCGGTTATGTCCTGTCTCACTTCAGAGTGTTCCTGCCGTCAAGCGGGATAGTTATTGAGTGGAGGGAGTTCTCCTCTGGTGGTCTGCTCGCCATCTTTGCGCTGTCAGGCATGGCGATAGTCGGTCTCCTGGATGACTGGGTCAAATACAGCAATAAGCGCAGCCTCGGTCTCTCCAAGGCGGCGAAGTTTGGTGGCCAGTTAGGTATAGCCGCCCTCTTCGCATGGGGTGCAACCGCCGCCGGCGTCGTTACCGAGGTCTCCTTCGTCCGTCCACTGGGCATCGACCTCGGAGTGTTTTTTGTCGCATGGGTGCTGATCATGTTGACCGGGGCTGCCAACGGGGTGAACCTCGCCGATGGAATGGATGGTCTGGCCGGGGGCTCTTCGGTCCTTGTTTTTGCCTCCTATACGTTGATTGCCTTCTGGCAGTTTCGAAATCCCGACGTCTACCAGGCAGTCGATCCACTCGAATTGGCCGTGGTCTCCGCAGCAATGTTCGGTGCAATTCTTGGGTTTCTGTGGTGGAACGCTCCGCCGGCCAAAATCATCATGGGTGATGTCGGTTCGCAGGGGATTGGCGGACTACTAGCGGCGCTTGCCCTGCTCACCAACACGCACCTGCTGTTGGTGGTGCTGGGTGCGATCTACGTCGCCGAGACTCTCTCGGTGATACTCCAGGTTGCAAGTTTCAAATCCACCGGAAGGCGCATTTTCAGGATGTCGCCTCTCCACTTCCATTACTCCCTGGGCGGTTGGCCGGAAACCACAGTTGTTATCAGGTTCTGGATTCTGACCGGTATCGGTGTAGCTCTGGGACTTGGGCTCTTTTATGCCGACTTCTTGCGTCTCGAGGGCTTGTTGTGAATCGGGTATTGATACTCGGCGCGGGCGTTTCCGGTATGGCTGCCGCCAGGCTTGCCATGGCGCAGGGTTTGAGCGTCACGATCTTCGACACCAAACCGACTCCGGAAGCTCTGGCATCGGGTCTTGGGATGGCCAGCGGTCCATGGGATCACCTCCTGCTGACCGGAGTAGACCTTGTCGTCGCATCCCCCGGATTTCCCGAACGATCGTTGCCGATCGTCGAGACACTCGAGTTTGGCGTTCCTATTTGGAGCGAGATCGAGTTCGCGGCGAGGTTCATCTCGGAGCCGATGGTGGCCATCACAGGAACGAACGGTAAGACGACGGTCACCGAAGCGACCTCGATGATGCTCACAACCTCGGGTCTCAAGGCACCGGCCGCCGGCAACATCGGTGAACCGCTTTCTGATTTTGCGGGAGAGAAGGGCAATGATGTTCTCGTCGTTGAGACGTCGAGTTTCCAGCTCAGGTTTATCGAATCGTTTCATCCCGTGGCGGCCGCTATCACAAACATCGCCGTCGACCACCTCGATTGGCACGGCTCCGTCGGTGCGTACACAGACGCCAAGCGGCGGATCTTCCTCAATCAGACTGAAGATGATCTGTTGGTGTATGACGCCGATGATCCAGGCGCCATGTATGTCGCCGCCGACGCTCCCGGCCATCGTTTTCCAGTGTCGGGGAGCCGTTTGCCTGACGGCGGCGGCGGCGTGCATAACGACCGGCTCATAGTCGGCGACGTGACCGTCGATGTGGGAAAACTCGCAATCTCAGATCCGGCTCATCTCACCAATCTCGCAATTTCGGCGGCCCTTGCCCTCAGGATGGGAGCCGATCCCACGGCGGTGGGGGAGGCCGCTTTGGAATTCCGACCCGGCCGTCATCGCCGGGAGGTGGTCCTGAACCGCGCCGGGGTGGACTGGGTCGACGACTCCAAGGCCACTAACCCCCACGCTGCCATCAGTTCGATACGAGGGCACAAGTCGGTGATTTTGATCGCCGGTGGACTGGCCAAAGGGACCGATGTCGAGTCCATCACCGATGAGGCCAATCTCAAAGCGGTTCTGGGAATTGGGGAGTCGGGGGGCCGGATTGCCACCGCGGCAGGGGAGCTTGGCCGGTACGTGGAAACTTTGCAGAACGCAATCGGTGTCGCTGCCCAACTCGCCGAGCCCGGTGACACCGTGCTTCTGGCACCGGGATGTGCCAGTTTCGATCAATTTGCCTCCTACGAAGAGCGAGGCGACCAGTTCCAAGAAATGGTAAGGGCGATGTCCAGGGAGGCTCAGGTCAAATGACGGCAAATGTGACTTCGATCAGCGGGGTTCGGGCCGACGCACGGGACAAAGCCGAGCGGATCCGAACCAACAACAGGGCCGCCACCGGACTTCTGGTGGTTGTGGTCGTGCTGGTGGTGATCGGTTTGGGCTCCACGCGATCGGCGAGCTCAGTTCTAGGTTGGGAGCAAGCTGCAGACGGCTGGTACTACTTCAAACGCCAACTCATTGGTGTGGGAGGCGGAATCGTGGCGCTGCTCGTCGCCAGCAGAATCGACTATCGCTTCTACCGAAAGATCGCAGCACCACTATTCGTGTTGTCGATCGCCATGCTGGCAGCGGTCCCGTATGTGAGCCCGGAGATCGGTGGGGCCCGACGCTGGATCCCCCTTCCCGGATTCAATCTCCAACCTTCCGAGATCGCAAAACTGGCGGTGATTCTGTGCCTGGCCCTGGTGCTCGACCGCAAGGCGAAGCTACTTTCGAGATTCGGTCATTTTGTCGTTCCTGTCGTCGCCATCCTTGGATCGGTCGGCTTTCTGATGATGAAACAACCCGACCTCGGCACGATGATCGTCATCGCGGCAGCGGCAATGGCCGTGGTCCTTACGAGCACGACGCCATTTCGCTATGTCATGGCTGTCACGGCGTCGGCGGTGGGCGCCGCCATCATGCTGGCATTCAGCGCGAGCTACCGGCTCAGGAGGTTCGACGGGTTTCTCGACCCATGGGGGACTGCGTCGGATGAGGGCTACCAATTGGTGCAGGGCTACTACGCCCTCTCCAATGGTGGGATCTTCGGGGTGGGCCTGGGAGCGAGTCGGGCCCGATGGAGCTATCTGCCCAATGCTCACACTGACTTCATTTTTGCGATCATCGGTGAGGAGACGGGTGTGATCGGCGCTATGACTGTCGTTGGGCTCTTCGCTGTCCTCGCGTTGGCAGGATGGATCGTGGCGTTGCGCGCACCGGACAGTTTTGGTCGAATGGTGGCGGCCGGCATCACCGTCTGGCTCTCGTTCCAGGCGCTGGTCAACATCGGTGGGGTCTTGGGACTGATGCCAGTAACCGGGATTGCGTTGCCATTTGTTTCCTTCGGAAGTGCAGCGCTCATCGTCTCCATGGGAGCGTTGGGAATCCTCGTGAACATCGCTCAGCAGGGTGTTCCGGCCAAGAAATGAGTTTCATGATCGCCGCCGCCGGCACGGGGGGCCACGTGTTCCCGGGGCTGGCGGTTGGCGAGGCCCTGCTCGCAGAAGGAGTGAACCGCGGCGATGTCCTGTTTGTGGGCGGTGATCGCCTCGAGGCCGACGTGTATCCGCAGAGCGGGTATGACTTCCTGCAGCTGGACCTCCGGGGGCTGCGGCGCAGCCTCAGTCTCTCGAATCTCGGCCTACCGGAGCTTGTCATGCGGGCCCGGAATCGAATCAAGGCGTCGATTGTGGAACGCAACGTTCGCTGTGTCCTGGGGATGGGAGGATACGTGACCATCCCGGCAGCCCTGGCGACGCCGCGCCGTGGCAACTCGACACTCATGATCGCCGAGCAGAATGCCGGTGCGGGTTTGGCGAACCGTGTCGCCAGCCGCTGGGCCTCACGGGTCTTTTCGTCATTCCCCGAGACCGCAGGCCTACCTCAGGCCGAGTGGGTGGGAAACCCTGTCCGGTCCGAAATTGCCGATTTCGACAGGAACAAGCTTCGATCGATCGCACTCGATCATTACGGGATAGATGAGAAAACGCGGACCCTGGGTGTCTTTGGTGGCTCACTCGGAGCGGCCGCAATCAATGATGCAATCGTTGGGATGCTCGATGGATGGCGAACCTCTCCAATCCAGGTGGTGCACATCACCGGAGCGGCCAACTACGAGGCAATCCGGGCCATTGACGCTCCGAGAGGCGTCAAATGGATCCGAAAGGGATTCGAAGATCGCATGGAGCTGTTTTTTGCAGCATGTGATCTGGTTGTAGCACGAGCCGGGGGAGCGGTCGCCGAGGTAACTGCAACCGGTTCGCCAGCAGTGCTCATACCTGGCGACTTTGGGTCGTCGGGCCATCAGGCAGCCAACGCCGCCTATTTGGAGCGGTCCGGGGCCGCGGTAATCGTGGCACAGGCCGAACTGGACTCGCTGGGCGCCACCGTTTCGGCGATGCTCGGAGACCAGGATCAACTTGAGAAGATGCACGGCGCCAGCTTGGCCATTGCTCGCCCCGATGCCGCAAAGACAATCGCCCGGGCCATGATTGGGGCCGCACAATGAAGCTCGATTATCAGAAGGTCCACATAGTGGGCGCCGGCGGAGCCGGCATGAGTGCTATCGCCAAAGTCCTTGTCGGAATGGGACATGAAGTCACCGGGTCCGACCTGCGACACGATACGACGCTCGATCGTCTCGCCGACTTCGGCGTCACCACATATTCGGGGTCGAATCCCGATATCGCCCGTGCGGCCGACCTCGTGGTCGCATCTTCAGCCGTACCCGAACGAGATGCGGAATTATTGGCAGCAGCAACCGCAGGGATCCCGGTGTGGCGCCGGCCGCGCCTTCTCGGCGCCATCACATCAACGGTTCCGACGATTGGAGCCACCGGCACTCACGGAAAGACGACAACAACCGCTTTGCTAGTCGTCGCATTTCGCGCTCTTGGCAAGGACCCTTCGTTCATCCTGGGCGGCGAAATCGGTGGTCTCGGAACTAACGGGTTCCACGGCTCCGATGACCTCCTCATAATCGAGGCGGACGAGGCCTTCCGCACATTCGAATACCTTTCGCTTGGCGGTCTCATCGTGACCAATGTCGAGCCCGAGCACCTGGAGCACTTCGGGTCTGAAGCTGAGATGCGGCGCTCCTTCGTCACTGTTGCCGCCGCTGTCGATGGCCGCGTTGTTGCCTGTATCGATGATCCTGGCGCGGCGGATCTAGCCAGAAAGACCGGCGCCCAAACCTACGGCTCCGATGAATCGGCAAAATGGAGGATGTCGGACGTTCGCTCTGTCAAAGAGCACACATCTTTCGTGTTCAGCGGCCCGAGCATCCGCTGTGAGGTGAACCTTGCGCGGCCCGGCCGTCATGTGGCCACGAATGCGACAGGTGTCCTTGCCCTTGTCGGCGAATTGGGGCTGGATGTCGAATCGGCAGCCACTGGCCTCTCGGCATTCAGCGGCGTAGCGCGTAGATGGGAACACAAAGGAACCATCGACGACGTGGTGCTCATCGACGACTATGCCCACCACCCGACTGAGGTGGCAGTAAACCTCAGGGCGGCCCGAGAGTCGCATTCAGGTCGGGTTTGGGCGGTTTTTCAGCCACACCTCTACAGCCGAACTCAAAGGTTCTCTGACGAATTTGGCGCCGCTCTCGCAATCGCCGATCGCGCCGTCGTGACCGACGTCTATGGCTCACGGGAGACCCCAATTCCCGGGATAACCGGAGAACTTGTAGCCGATGCCGTGATCGCCCATGGTGGACATGTTGACTACGTCCCTCACCGAATCGATCTCGCCACGTTCCTCGCCGATCACGTGGAGGCCGGCGATCTCGTCATAACGATGGGTGCTGGAGACATCACACTTGTGGCCACCGAGTTGGCGCCACTACTCGCAAGCCGAACCTGAATATGCTTGGCGACCCGATCAACTCGAGCTTGGTGGTCTCGAATCGAGATCTCGCACCCCTGACGACATACAAGACCGGCGGGCCCGCCCGGTTCTACGCTCGACCGGGGGACATCGCCGACCTCGAACGGTTAGCCGCGTTTCTCAATGAGACCTCGGTGTCAGTGCTTGTCATCGGAAGGGGATCAAACCTGCTCGTGGCTGACTCCGGATTCGATGGGTTGGTGGTTCATATGGCGGAACCTTTCTCTGAGATGCACTTCGACGGGCTCGAGGTCACGGCCGGTTCGGGTACCCCGCTACCGAGATTGGCCCGGGCGAGCGTCGAAGCCGGGATCTCGGGTCTGGAGTTCTTTGTCGGCGTCCCCGGATCGGTGGGAGGAGCGGTGCGGCAAAATGCTGGTTGTTTTGGCGTTGAGACTCGAGACCGGATGATCTCGACCAGGGTCTTCGACCTTGCAACCGGAACCGATGCAACGCTAGGCCCGGATGACCTTGAGATGAGTTACCGGTATAGCAACCTCCGGTCGTCACAAGTTGTGGTCTCCGCTCTAGTTCGGGGAATCTCATCCGACGTCTCCGAGGGCACTGATCGTCTGAAGGAGATAACTCGCTGGCGTAAGGCCAACCAGCCGGGGGGAACCCTGAATGCGGGTAGCGTCTTCAAAAACCCCCCCGGGACTTCTGCCGGATTTCTCATCGATCAAGCTGGTCTCAAGGGATTTGCCATCGGCGCTGTTGCAGTTTCGGAGAAACATGCCAACTTCTTTGTGGCCGGGCGGACGGCATCGAGCACCGACATCAGATCGCTGATCCTCGAGGTGCAACGCAAGGTGCATGAGAGCACCGGGGTAAGGCTGGAGCCCGAGATTCAGCTCGTGGGGTTTGATCGTGACAATTGACCCGCGCCTTGCAGATCGGCGGAAAGTAGTTGCCGAGGACCGCGCGCGACGCAACTTCAAGCGTTTGCTCCGATTCATCGGTGTGGTTGCGGCGCTCTCGGCCGTTGTCTGGTTGCTGTTGTCTCCGACCTTCAGCATCAGGGAGTTGGAAATCTCAGGAGTCCAATCAAGTCACGCGACCGAGATTCTCAAAGACGAGAATGTGGTCGAAGGCCGACCCCTGGTGTTGATTCGCTCGGGCGAGGTGGAGTCGACCCTGCTCGAGGACCCCTGGATCAAGACAGCCAAGGTCGATGTCGATTGGCCCGCACGTGTCGAAGTGGTCGTCGGGGAGCGGACCCCTGCGGCATGGGTCAAGACGGCCGACGGTTGGGCGGGTCGGGCCGTTGACGGTGTGATCTTGCCGGGCCTCGAGGGGCCTGATAACTCTATGGGCTCGATACGAATGCCACAGCTCACCAACGAAGAGGCGTTGAGCTCGGCGGAGCTACTCGGGGCACTCGAATTCATCGACGCCCTCCCGGTTGCATTGAGCGTCGAGGCGCGATTGGTTGTCAGGGAAGGGGAGTTGTGGGCAAACGTGGGGGGTTTTGACGCTCGCTTGGGCAGACCGGTGGACATGACCGCCAAGGCGCTCAGCATCTCGGCTTTGCTTCAGGAAGATCTGGCCCCCGGTTCGATACTCAACGTCATAGCACCAACCAATCCGGCTGTTTCGACACCAGATTCAGAGAAAAAGGACAGCGGTGACGGGTGAACTGGTGGCGGGATCGGTGTGGTCTGGTCCGACCCGATGTTTGGAGCCAAGTCTAAACCTCAAGTAATACCTTAGAGTTTTGGGGTTTACTAACTTGCCCAACAAGTGTAAACCTCTAGTTCAACGTTCGATGCAAGTGGAGGTTACTCAATGAGTTCTTCGAGCGGCGGCTATCTGGCCGTCATCAAAGTGATAGGTATTGGAGGTGGCGGTGTCAACGCCATCAACAGGATGGTTGACGCCGGAGTTCGCGGAGTTGAGTTCATCGCCCTCAACACTGATGCACAAGCGCTCCTCTTGAGTGACGCCGATGTGAAACTCGATATCGGGCGTGAGGTGACACGTGGACTGGGTGCAGGCGCCAACCCTGAGATCGGTCGCGCGGCCGCCGAAGAGCATCGTTCGGAACTCGAGGAGGTCCTCAAGGGCTCGGACATGGTCTTCATCACAGCCGGCGAAGGCGGCGGCACCGGGACCGGCGGCGCACCAGTCGTAGCCGAGGTCGCCCGTTCCGTCGGGGCTTTGACCGTGGGCGTGGTTACCCGGCCGTTCGGGTTCGAAGGACGTCGCCGTGCGGTTCACGCCGAACAAGGAATCGAGGCTCTCCAGGACTCAGTCGACACGCTCATAGTGATTCCAAACGATCGACTCCTCGAGGTTGGGGACCCGAAGGCCCCTATGTCGGACACGTTCCGTCTCGCCGACGAGGTGCTGATGAGTGGCGTTACCGGCATCACAGATCTGATCACGACGACCGGGCTCATCAACGTCGACTTCGCCGACGTGCGGACGATCATGGCGGACGCAGGTTCGGCGGTGATGGGTATCGGAAGGGCGACCGGTGAAAACCGCGCTGCGCAGGCCGCCGAACGTGCCATCTCGTCGCCAATGCTCGAAAGTTCGATGGAGGGTGCCAAAGGCGTCTTGCTGTCGGTCTCGGGCCCATCGTCGATGACTCTGCACGAGGCCACGGAGGCGGCCCGTATCGTCTCGGATCATGCGGACGCTGAAGCCGAGTTCATATTCGGCGCAATCGTCGACGATGATCTCGGCGAGGAGATGAAGGTCACCGTGATCGCTGCCGGTTTCGACCGAAGACGTCCTAACCGCCCGGCAGGAACCAAAACGACGTCGAGCCCGTCATATTCGGGCTCGGGTGGGGACGATCTCGACATCCCCTCATTCGTCCAGGGATGATCAGGCCGCCGGCTATCGCCGGTGTGGCCTTTAGCGAGGCAAGAGATGGAGACCTGCGCCCCG
>JBGSYD010000033.1:0-2393 GCA_041751055.1 Acidimicrobiia bacterium
TGGGCAGGGGTCGACGTCGATGCCTACCCGTGGATATGGATCACTTTGCAAGAAGAGGGGGCGGGGCCAGTCGTCTCAGACGAGATCGTCATGCGTGGCATGCGGGAGTCGACCGACTGACCTCAGGCAGCTGGTCACTGACCGATCCCGCCGACCATTTCCGACTGTTCCTCGTCTTCTTCCAGCTTTCGTCTCATTCCTACGACTACCAATAACCCGCCGAGCAGGCCCAGACCCGTGGAGGCGAGGAACTGGCTCCTGATCGCTTCAGCCGCGGAAAGGAATGAGACCTCCAAGCCTTCCTGGGGCGAGAGCCGACGCTCGGTGTTGAAGACGTCGGCGGCGACGCCGGCTGAAGATGCGGCGATCACCAAACTCGATTTCTCGGTTGCCGAACTCACCGGCCGGGCGTCAGGGGAAGCTGGAAGGGTCGTCGTTGTCACGAGCCCCTGTCCCCCACTCACCAGGGTCGTCGTGGTCTCGTTGTTCGCAAGAGTCGTGGTCGTCTCGCCTGGAAACGTGGTTGACGTTGTGGTTGTTCCCCAGGGCAGCGTCGTGGAGGAGGTTGTCGTCGTCCCCCACGGCAAGGTGGTTGAGGACGTTGTCGTCGTCCCCCATGGCAACGTCGTGGTCGTTGTCGATGTTGTGGATCCGGTCGGAGGCTTGGTAGTTGTCGAGGATGGAACAGTGGTTGTCGTCGTGGCGGTAGATCCGGGCACGGTGACGGTAAGACTCGAGGGGTAGGCGGTCGCGGCGTAGGCCAAGTGGATTTTGGGAGCATCTCCCTTGAAGTCTTCAGGATAGACGATGCGAACGGCGAGAGTCCTCCCGGGCCCAAACGTGTGGTCCACCGATGGGAACGTCATCGTGATCTTGGCAAAGTTGTTCCCTGGAAGGAAATCCGTCTTGAGGGCAGTGGCCAGCTGGGTGCAAGGGGATCCCGGGCAATCGAGAAGAAAGATCTGAGCACTTACGGTTTCTTCATCGTCGAATTCGTCGGATGCGATCCAGATGATGAAGGTGGACGGGCCATCGATTTGGAGACCGCTGGCAGGGACTTCCCACTGCTGATATTTGTCCTTGTTGTCCTCCGAAATGCCCTCGTCGGTGTCGTCGAGGGTCCTACCGGGGTCATCGTCATCGCCCAAGGCCTTGAAGGTGGAGAGGGGGCCACTTACCGGAGTGGTCGACATTCCGGCCACGGGCAGAGCAGTTCCCTTTAAGTAGTACGTGACAGTGTCGGTACCGGCCAGCGCCGCCGTTAGGGTCGCAACGTTGAACCCGATCGAAATGGCAATCAGCACCAGACCGACTCTGGTGATACGCCCTTTCACGTTGTCACCAACTCGTCGGACAGAACCTCCGACTGTTTCTGCTGTCGCGAGCGGTGATAGTCCGGGAATATGGCGGTGAATGTGGTCCATCCGTCGAGACGTCGATATGTGATGGTTCCACCCATTCGCATCGCCAACTCTTTGGAAACGGCGAGTCCAAGACCGACACTGCCGGCTATCAGCGCCTGACGACCGCGGTGCGTGAACCGTCGGAACAGGCGCTCTTCGATTTCCGCCGTCATACCGGGGCCGTTGTCGGCTACGACCAGCGCCACATTGCCGCCCGTCTGCCGTGCGGAGACAACTATCTGCTCACCTCCATGTCGGCGAGCGTTAGAGACGAGATTGTGAACAATCTGTCGAAAATGCACCGGGTCGGCATAGGCGGTCAACTCGGGGACCGAAACCCTAATGCCGGCGCCTTCCCGCTGATGGGGCGATAGAATCGTCTGCACCTCTCGGTCAAGGTCGATGGTCTGGGGTTGCCAGGTCAGCGCTTCGGCATCGATACGCGCGGCCACCAACAAGTCGGCCACCATACGCGAGAGGTCTGCTGATCCTGAGTTGATGATCGTCAGCATCTCCGTCGTATCCGGGTCATAGTCGTTCTCCAAAAGAAGCTCGGAGAAGCCATGAATCGTCGTCAATGGCGTCCGCAACTCGTGTGACAGCCCGGCGATGAACTCGTCCTTCGCAGAGCTCAACACCTTCTCGGCTTCAATGCGGACCTGGAAATCGATCTCCCGCTCTCGCATCCGGCGACGCAAAATCCACCAGAAGATCAGAAGCGTGATACCGGGGATGAGGAAAGTGATCGCGAGTTGGGTAATCCTCGAAACGCGATCTGCAGAGTTACCGGTCTCTGCGATCAGACCCGCGAGTTGGGCTTGCTCATCCTTGAGAGACGCCTCTATACCCGCATAGGCCGGTTCCAACTGATCGAGTCGGAGGGCCTCGGCATCGTCGGGCGAGCCGGAATCGGCAAGGTCCACGACTTCGCCCGCCAATGAGACGAATCGCGATACCTGGTCGGCAATGACAGTGTTCTTCGTCCGATCA
>JBGSYD010000034.1:0-40285 GCA_041751055.1 Acidimicrobiia bacterium
GGAGGATCTCGCGGACCGTCTCGATGCCCGTTTCCGTGAGGCTGATGTGGCCCACACAAGGCCCAGCGACGACAATGTCGTGCATTTCCCCAGGTAGCAGCGATCTGACGTACTGATTTGTAATCAGCAGGTCATCGGTTCGACTCCGGTACCCGGCTCCGAGCCAATCAGAAGACTTCGACTTGGGGATGACTTGCATGCCCTGGCACATCGGGGGACTTTCGCCGATTCGGCGCGGGACTTTCGACTCTGGCAGGGGGCAGGTCAACGGGGAAAGTTAGTTAAAAAGGCGACACGTTTCGGCGTCCACTAAGGAGTAAACGAATGTTGACCAGAAATCTACGAGCAATACTGATTTTGGTAGTGCTCGCGCTGGTTGCGTCCTCATGCGGCGGATCTTCAACTGCAAACTCATCTAACCCGGCATCGACAACCACAACTGCAAATCATGACGACGATGAGAGTGACGAGCATGGAGGAGAGTTTGATTTTGGAGAGCCCGCTGATGCTGCCGACGCCTCACGGGTCATTGAAATCACCGCAAACGACGACTTCTCATTTGACCCGTCGGAGGTCACGGTGTCCTCAGGTGAGATCGTGACCTTTCGTATCACGAATGCGGGCGTCGTGCCCCATGATTTCACCTTAGGAGACCAAGCCACCCAGGACGTTCATGAGGCCGAGATGGTGGAAATGATGGAAAGTGGCCAGATGTCGATGCATGACGAGGTCAACGCAGTTGTATTGGCAGCCGGCGAGACCAAGGAGATCACCTGGCACTTCTCGGAGGCGATGAACATTCTGATGGGTTGCCATCAGGCGGGCCATTACGCATCCGGGATGAAAGGCACCATATCTGTGGGTTCATAATCGCCGCTGTCGGAGTTGTATCTACCGGGTTCATCGGCCCGAACCCGGTATCCGGCTGGCAAATCGGGGACCACTGAAAGGTCTCGCAAGCAGAAGCCTGATCAGTTACGTCCGGTTCAGATGACTCACTATCTGAGCACCATGAAGTTGGCCGCCTCGCAGACATCCACCATTCTCCTGATGTCCTGGTAAGAGTCGGGCGCCACCGCCACGAAGTGATCGACCAATCCCACATCGAGGGCGGATCTGGCACCACGAACCAAGTGCATTTTCAGGATCACGTCGACTATGGCCTTGCGTAATTCCGGCTCTATACGCTTCGAGATGGCAATCGGCTGAATCGTCGACGGGCCCAACGTATCGATAATCCGGATCGAGTTGGCCAAGCCGGGAATGTCGCGTATGGCGACCGCGAGGACCTGGGAGTCGATTGCGGAGCCGTCGACCAACCCGTCCCTCACCATTTCGATTGCCGTCTCGTGAAACCCTGCCTCCACCGCCTCTCCGAAGAATCCGGAGGTCTCACCCAGCGTCACCAGATGGTGCCTGGTGACCCCATAACCCGAATGAGACAACGGCTCGTTGAAGGCCCACGACCGTCCTCGCAGATCGTCGAAACGGTAGATGTCACTATTGGCATTGACGATCACATCCGAGAAGTAGATGGGCCGGTTCTCGTAGCGAACGCCTTGCAACACTGGCGCTGCAACAGGAATCGCGGGTTGGATCCCTTGCCGTTCGAACATCACGTAAGGGAGGCTGCACACGAAGCAGACATCGTTTACGTCGTTCCTACAGTTGTCGTATGAAGTCTCGACGACTAATTCGGTGCGAATAGCGAGAGTCTCTGTGACGGCGTCGGCGATTGCTCGATACACCGGCATTATGTTTGGAGCCAGGAACGTTCCGAAACGGAGTGTCTTCATATCCTCCACCGATTCAGCTGGGTGAATCTATCTCCCGGGTGACGTTGAGTGTCGGTAGATCTCGAAGTGATATCCAATACTTCGGGTCCACGTTATAGTCCCGCGCTACGCCGAGCCCGGTTCGAAGCCGGGGCGGGGGACCCGTAGAACCGGGGCGAATCCTGGTATGTAGCCAGGTAGAGCACCTTCCAGCTCGAGCCCGTCAGCTAACCCCGTAGGCCTGAGGAAGGGAGTGGTTCAAATGGAGTCGGTTGTCGGCATTTCGTGCGACGAGAGAGGCACGCTCGTCGATTTTCAGCGAACCTCATGAACAACGCCGTGATGTTTGCGTTGGTGCCAGCATCCCACGACGACATCCTGCATCTTCTAGTGAGTCTGGTCGTGCTGCTTGTTGTCGCGCGCGGGCTCGCTGAGCTTGCCACATGGATCGGGCAGCCCCCTGTGGTTGGCGAAATCGGGGCGGGACTTCTTCTCGGACCCAGCCTGATTTCGGGCGCCTTTCCTGAGCTCGGTTCGTGGATAGTTCCTCAATCCGTAGTGGCAGGCAACCTACTCGAGCTCGTTGGCATGTTCGGGGCGATGTTCCTGCTAATCATCACCGGAATCGAGACAGACCTTCCGTTGATCCGGCGCAATATCCGAGTTGCCGCCGGGATAGCCGCTGGTGGCCTTATCTTGCCCTTCTCGCTCGGTTTCATGGTCGCCGAATTCATACCCGATGACCTTCTGGGTGATCCAAGCCGACGCCACATCTTCTCCCTGTTCCTGGCAACTGCAATGGCAGTTTCAGCGATACCGGTGGTGGCGAAGGTGCTTCTGGATTTGGGGTTGATCCGTAAACGGTTTGGGCAAACTGTTCTTGCGGCCGGGATGATCGATGACACCGTGGCATGGATTCTCCTGTCCATCGTGCTTGCCCTCTCCTCCGATGCCGGCACGGGGCTGGGAACGATCCTCAGCGCTGGAAGGATCGTCGTGTTCCTTTTGCTCGCAGCGAGCCTCGGTCGCCTTCTGGTCAACAAAACCCTTGCAGTAGTTCAGGATCGCGGGCGCAGCCCTGACAGGATCTTCACAACTGTCGTTGCTATGGCTTTTGCGTTTGGAGCCGTAGCTCAAGCTCTCGGCATCGAGGCGCTGCTCGGCGCCTTTGTGGCGGGGATCCTATTCGGACAGAATCCCCGCTTACCGCCGGATGTCGTGCGCCGGTTGCACACGATGGCTCTTGCGGTATTCGCACCGATATTCTTCGCTATCGCAGGATTGAAAGTGGATGTGGCGGCGCTGCGTTCTCCAAGATTGATCGCTCTCAGCCTCCTGATCCTGGGCATAGCCATCGCGGGCAAGATGTTGGGGGCGTTCATCGGGGCACGGCTGGTTGGAATTGACTCCTGGACCGCGGCGGCATACGGGTCGGCTTTGAATGCGCGGGGAGCAGTTGAGATCATCATCGCGTCGATTGGCCTCTCTTTGGGGATCCTCTCGGTGGAGCTGTACTCCATTGTTGTACTTACCGCTGTTCTGACTTCGGTGATGACCCCGAGCCTGGTTAGGTTTTTTCTGTCCAAAGTGCCATCTGACCCAGCTGATGATCTTCGCCTCGAACTCGAATCGGCCGAGGTGGCAGGCTTCCGTAAGCCCCGGCGCATACTCGTTCCAGTGCGGCCGCGATCGTCGATCGCTCCCGTACATCATGTGGCAGCTGAAATCGTCGCCCGAGTGGGGAGTTCACCCTCAGTAACGCTTATGTCGGCTGTAGAGCGGGAACAAAAGCAAAACGCCGATCAATTCCTGCGCGAGATTTCCGCAGTGTTTCCGGGGCGGCCGACGTTGCGGACAGCTGTGTCTAAGGACCCGGTCACGGCCATCCTGGACGCTGCCGCAGCCGATCACGATTTCATTATTTTGGGAGCACACGAACCGACCACGGGCGACGATTCTCTCTTCAGCCCGGTAATCGATGCAGTGGCTCGTCTGGCGCCCTGCCCGGTCCTGATCGTTGCCGGCGTGGGGGCTGAGCGCGTGGAGTGGCCCCCCGCGCGAATTCTGGTTCCCACCGATGGAACTCCTGCCGCCCGTAAGGCTGCGCAGATGGTCTTCACAATTGCGGACGGCGCCAAGATCTCGTTGCTGCACATCCTCAACAAGACGCAATACGCTCGACCGGATGCTCCACAACCCGCCTTCGCAACGCGGCTGGCTCAGGCCCAGGACATCATGGACGACACTGCTGAATTGGCGCAGGCTTACGGCCTCCAGATCACCAAACATGTGGAGACGTCGGCTTTTGTGGCCGAGGCTATTGTCGCCAAAGCCAACGAGATCGACGCCGATCTCCTCGTGTTGGGAACAAGTCTCCGACCCGGTTCGGTGCGCCTACATCTGGGACCCCAGGTTGAAGCCATCCTCCATAATGCGCGATGCCCGGTGCTATTGCTGAACAGTCCGTGACCGCGCTGGCTTCCTCCTCAGCAGGACCCGTCCCTGATGTCATGCTTCAATGAGGCTCAAATAGATGGATGAATCTCTATGGAAATTGGCTGGGTCGAAGTACTGGCATCCTCTGTCCTGATCGTGGTCGCTATAGGGCTTTCTTATTGGAAGGGCCTGAGGACCGAGAGATCGATCATCCTGGCGTCGGGACGGGCGGCCGCTCAGTTGCTCGGCGTCGGAGTTCTTTTTCGCCTCATCTTCGAGTCCTCAACGGCGATGGCGTGGGCAGTCTTATGGATTGTCGCCATGACGATCGTTTCGGCGGAGATCGTCAACCGGCGAACGCCCGACATCCCCTCGGTCCGGTTTGGCGCCTACCTCTCGCTCGGAGGTGCGCTCGCTGTCTCTCTAGGGATACTTTTTGGCTTCCGTGTCTTCGATCTCGAACCGGTCACCCTTGTCGTGATCTCCGGAATAACCCTGGGCAACACCATGCCATCGGCGGTGCTCGCGGTCGACACCGCCGCCAAGGCCTTCACAGACAGTCCGGGACGGATCGAGGCGGCTCTTGCACTCGGAATGGACAGCGAAGCGGTAAACCGCCTGGTGACGCCGGATGCGGTTCGGACAGCCCTGATCCCCCAAATCGAGAGGATGAAGGTGGTGGGCCTAATCGCACTTCCCGGGGCGATGACCGGGATGCTCCTGGCCGGCGCCGAGCCGGTAACCGCAGTTTTGGTTCAGATGGTGATCATGTACCTGGTTTTGGGTTCGGTCGCCATCGCGGTGGTGGCTGTGGTGACGGTGATCGGGATGCGGGCGTTCACGCCGGACGATCGACTCGCCGACTGGGTAACTCGTTCCAGTGGATTCTGATCGGATGCGATCGCTGATTGGTCCGGCCGGGAGTGCGAAATCCTCCGGTAAGTAGGGGTTCGCCAATACTCTGCGGGCGATGTTGAAGCCAGACGACCGGGCGCTACTCGATTTCGAGCGGTGTTCGATCAGCATGGCCGGGCCCAAGGACTGGAACATCGAAAATGTCTTAGGCCTCTCCGCTGATCTCTATTACAAACGACTGCGTGACCTGGTGTCCGATAATGACGCGTCTGTTTACGACGGGTTCACGACGCGTCGCATTGCGGTTCTGATCGAGGACTTCCGACCTGTGGAGGTCGCGGGCTGATGACGAACAAGGGGCGTCACGCAGGGGATGGGGGAAACTTCTACCGCGATCTCACCATCATGGTTGGTGGGATCCTCGGCGTGGGTGCGATTGTTTTCTTGCTTCTATTTGCGCTTGCCGGCGACACGACCGAGGAGCCGGAGGCCGTGGAAACCACGACCACCTCTTCGACGACGACCTCGACCCTGGCGACGACTTCATCGACCACCGCAACAACCACGACAACGCTGGGAACGACCACCACCGATGTGCCTGTTCGACCCCCCGAGGACGTGCGGGTCGTCGTGCTGAATTCGGTGGGGATTGCTGGTGCCGCCGGAGATTTTACTGCCGTGCTTGCTGATTTGGGTTATCAGACACTGCAGGCCGGGGATTATCGACCGGAGCAGAATCCGACCCGAATCTGGTTCAGGGAAGGTTTCTCGGCCGAGGCCAACGAGATCGCGAGCTTCATGCTCGAAGATTCGGGCACGCAGACTCTCGTCGAAGAGTTGCCCGATGAGACCCTCGAGCCAGGCGCTGACGTGATCGTGGTTCTGGGTACCGGATACCAGGAATGACGCACGCCGCCCCGCGGCGCCAGGTTCGAGTTCCGAAGATATGGCTCATCCCTGCTCTTGCGGTTGCCCTGATTGTGGCGGCCACTTCAATGAGGTTCCTGAGCAGGTCGATTCTTGTCGACTTCGTGGCGTGGTCCCCACTCTGGATCAGCCTGCTTGTTCTTGGTTTCTTGACAAGAGGAAGGAGGCTCGCCGCAATGCGAGTCTCCGGGCTGGTCTCGCTGGCCCTTGTCGGCGGCATCGTTGCCTTCATGGTCGGTCACCTTCAGGGCTGGCCGGTTATGCCCTCTTCAGCTGCGCATCTCACGGGGTCCGCCGATGCGGGGGTCGAGACGGCTGCATTGTCGGCCCGAATCGATGGCCGGCTCGACGTGTTGGTGGATTCCTCGGGCTTCTTGTACGACGTGGTCCCGATTAGAAGCGGGGGAGACGTTGGTGTTCCGGATGCTCTGGAGCGAACTCAGGACAGCTCAACATCGGTTGAGTTGACCGAGCCTGCCGATCCCGGTTTGTACCAGTTTGCCGGTTGGGAGCTCGGGGTGTCTCCGACGCCGATATGGACCCTGTCCCTCAAAGGGAAGATCGAAGCCGATCTCAGATTGCTCAGCGTCGAGTCGCTTCAGGTCGAAGGTTCGGGGACCGTCCGGCTCGGAGTGCCTAATGGGAGCAGTCCGGTAGCGACCGACGGTGATTTCACCATCGAGGTCCCCGCTGGCACTCCAGTGCGGGTCATCGGACCGGCGAGTGTGCCGGGGACGTGGCTGACAAATGAGAACGGGTTCGAGTCACCTCAGGAAGGGCCGGGCTGGGTAATCGCGATTTCCGAGGGATCAGTCGTGAACATCGTCGAAACCTCCTAGCAGTGCGTTCGATCACCTCGTAGTTACACTCGCCGTGTGCCCGCCGAACGCCTCCGTAGGACTGCTCTCATTGTCTGGACAGCGGTCGGGGCAATCGCCCTCTTTTGGGTTTTCCTTCTGATAGCAGAGTCGGTCCGTGTCATCTTGCTGCCTCTGGCGTTTGCAGCTGGTCTGGTATTCCTGCTCGAACCCGTTGTAGCTGCCTTTGAGAGGCTCAAGCTTCCGCGTGTTGTCAGCTCGATACTCGCTCTGATTGTGTTAGTGGCAATGGTTCTCGCCGTTGTCCTGTTGGTGCTGCCGACCATTCGAGAACAGGCCACGGACTTCGCGGCCCGATTACCGGAGCTGTTCACCGGATTGACCGACTGGATGCGGCAGATTGCGAACAATCTAGGGTTCAGCATCGACGATTTCTTCAGCCAGCAAGGCATTGAGGAATGGCTCAACGATCCGGCCAACCAGGAGACCGTGCAAAACCTGCTTCTGGGATTTGGGGCGAGCGCAGGCACCGTGATCCGGGGAGTTACCGAGGCATTGATCGTGGTGACGTTGGCCCCAATCCTGGCCCTCTACCTGCTCATAGACATGCCCAAATACAAGGAACGTTTCATCGATTTGGTGCCGGGTCAACATCAGGAAGAGGTCAGTTACGTCGGCAAGGAAGTGGGTTCATCTCTAGGCTCGTTCGTGAGAGGTCAACTTCTTGTCGCGGCCATTGTCGGCATTGCCTCCAGCGCGGGGATGGCCGCCATCGATCTGCCGTTTTGGATACTGGTGGGGCTCATCGCCGGACTGCTCAACCTGATCCCGTTCCTCGGGCCTTTGGTCGGGGGGGCCCTGGCTGCGGTAGTAGCGCTGCTGAACGGCGACGTGACCCAGGCAGTGTGGGCGATCGTGATCTTCACGGCCATCCAACAGGTCGACAATCACTTGATCACACCGCTCGTTCAGCGAACCCGGGTCAAGCTTTCACCGTTGGTGATCGTCCTGGCTCTGATAATCGGCGGATCGTTAGCCGGATTGCTTGGTGTCCTGATCGCCGTGCCCGTGACAGCGGCTGTGCGAATCGTGGCCGGGCACTTGTGGAGGACTCGGGTGCTCGGGCAGTCTTGGGAGGAAGCCAGCGAGGCGATGATCGAAGTGACAGAACCGCCTGAGCGATTCGCTGGGATACGGCGTCGTCCCGCCAATCAGACTCGCCTCTTTGACACACAAGAGATGCAAACGTGGTCTGAAGGCGATGAAGGTCCGGAAGACACCTAACGCCCCCAGAGAGTACGGGGTTGTTGCTGGGTCGAATCCGGGTAACTTGGTTGCATGACCCCAGCCCGTTCCAAAGTGATATCGATGGTACTCGCCGGCGGTGTAGGAGCCCGGCTGATGCCTCTCACCCGGGATCGGGCCAAACCAGCAGTCCCTTTTGGCGGTCAATATCGGCTGATTGATTTTGCCCTTTCCAATCTGGTCAATGGCGGTTACCGACGGATCCTCGTCCTCACCCAGTACAAGAGTGACAGTCTCAATAGGCACCTGTCCCTGACGTGGAGGTTGTCGCCTCTGCTGGGGAACTACGTGACGTCGGTACCCGCACAGATGCGGGTTGGGGAACGCTGGTTCCTGGGGTCGGCCGATGCCGTTTTCCAGAACCTGAATATCTTGCACGACGAACGTCCCGAGCACGTTTTCGTTTTTGGTGCCGATCACATTTACGGCATGGATCCGAGTCACATGCTCGAGCAGCACCGCGACACCAAAGCCGGCGTGACTGTGGCGGCGATAAGGGCGCCCATCGACCAGGCGAATCAATTCGGGGTGATCGAGCGGGGGGCCACGACGCAAATCGACGCATTTCGTGAGAAACCCGACGTCGCCAAGCCGGTGCCCGACGACCCGAATTCAATTCTCGCCTCCATGGGGAATTACGTTTTCGAGGCTGAGTTTCTCTATGACCTGGTTCAGACCGATGCAGATAACCCTGAATCAAAACACGACATAGGCGGGAACCTGATTCCGATGGCGGTGGATGCCGGGGAGGCCCACGTCTATGACTTTGCCGATAACCATGTTCCTGGAGCATCTGAGCGGGAACAGGGATACTGGCGCGATGTGGGAACGATCGATGCATATTTCGACGCGCACATGGATCTGGTCCAGCCGGAGCCGGTCTTCAATCTCTACAACCAGGAGTGGCCCGTCTACACAGCCAGCCAGAATGCCCCGCCTGCCAAGATCGTCGCTGAGGAAGGGTTGGCAGGAGTGGTCGAGAACTCGATGCTGAGCGCCGGCGCCATCGTTTCGGGCTCCAACGTGAGTGAGTCGGTCCTTTCTCGACGGGTTCATGTCGAGGGAGCCTCCACGATAGAGAGGAGCATTTTCCTCGACGATGTTCGAATCGGCCGGGGCTCGGTGATTCGCAACACCATTATCGACAAAAACGTCGTTGTCCCTCCTGGGACCACGATTGGTGTTGATCCTGCACGTGATAGCGCCAGATTCGACGTCTCGCCGGGAGGCATCGTGACGATCGGCAAGCAAGATGTGATCAGCGAGCCGAGCTGATTGCCTGGTACTCGTCGACGTAGAGAGCTGCGGGGACGGCCCAAGACCAATCAATGCTCATTCCCCGGCGTCTGATATCGCCCCGGCGCTTGGTGGAGCGCCACGCCTTCACGGCCCGATGCAGAGCATCAGCCATGCTGATACTGCTGACTTCCGCCGCCACGAATCCGGTACCGAGGTCAGGATCCTCGTCGGCGTCGATGACGGTGTCGTGCAGCCCACCAACGTCAGTGACCACGGGAATCGTTCCGTATCGCATTGCCTGCATCTGAGTAAGGCCCGCCGGCTCGAACCGGCTCGGCATCAGATAGAGATCGCACCCTCCAAAAATCCGGTGCGACAAGCCTTCGTCGTACCCCTCGTGAAATACAAAACGCTCGCTGTTCGCAGCTGCTTGGTTCGCGGCCAGCGCCAGGTCTCGTTCACCCGAGCCGAGCAGGACCATCCGGGCTCCAATCACATCGAGGAGATTGACGAGGTCCAATGCGATGTCGACCCCCTTCTGTCCGGTAAGCCTCGTCACCATGCCGATCAGTGGTTCGTTGTTCTCATCCCAACCGAGCTCCGCCATCAGCCTTCGTCGCATCTCCCTTTTAGGCCCGACCATCTCCTCGTTGTAGGTAAGGCCCATGTACGGGTCGTTTTCGGGATCCCAGACGTCGGTGTCGATACCGTTCAGGATCCCCTTGAAAGCGTCACCTCGAGCAGCAAGTGGCGCGGCCAGGCCAAAACTCGTCTCGGGTTGCAGCGACTCGATCGCAAAGGTAGGGCTTACCGTGACAATCCGATCCGCCAGAGCGATTCCACCGGTGAGAGGGTTGGTCGCTCCAAACCATTCGTAGGCCTCTGATCGTCGGGCGAAAACCTCCAGCCAGTCGTTGTCCGTGATGCCTTGATAGGCGAGGTTGTGAATCGTCAGCAACGAGGGAGTTGGGTTGGCGAGTAGCCCGAGGGTTGGACTGGTATGCCAGTCGTTGAGATGCAACACATCCGGGTTGGTCTGCTCCGCCCAAGCTGCGATGGCTGCAGAGAATGTGAAGAACCTGCGGTCATTGTCGTCCCAGCCAACACCCGCTGAGTCCAGATAAGGATGGGGGCGGCTCAAGCCAGGAGCCGAGACAAGCGTGACTGCAAAGTCATCTATACGACCGTGGCGCAATTCGACCGGGACCGACCAACCGGGCATGTCCAGCGAGTACACCGACTCCAACGTGAAGGGCATGCCTCCGTAGTCGGGCAGCAGAACATCGACCTCGAGCCCCTGGCTTCGCAATGAACGGACCAAGCCGGCCGTGAAGTCTCCAAGCCCCCCGACCTTGACGTAGGGCGCGAGTTCAGCGCTTGCGAACAAGATTCTCATGGTGCCCTCGTCTCGGGGAGCGTGACCGTCATCAGGCCAGATCGTCCAGGTAAAGGGGGAGCATTTCCCGCCAGGTCACCCAATCGTGCCGGTGGTCCTGCGACCAGACGTCAACGCGGTTTGGTATCCCGCTCTCTCCAAGGATTCCGGCCATTCGCCACGTTTCCTCGGGAGTTTCCCATTCGCCAGATCCGGTGGCGAGTAAGACGAACCTCTGTCGGATTTGCTCGCGTTGTGGTTCATCGAGACCGGGGAGAAAGTGCAGCGGCGACGTGAAATAGAAATCGTCAGTGAAGTTGCCGCCGAACTGTGCAGAAAGGTCGTACGTGCCACTCATTCCTATCGCCAGACGGAACACATCCGGATGCCGGCACAAAGCGGCGACGGCGTTGAATGCTCCGATCGATGCGCCAGCGGACACCAACTCGATGGAGTCGCTCCCGCAATCCATCCTGATTGCAGGGACAAATTCTTCCCGTACTACCGCAGAAAAGGTGTTGAAGAGCCAGGCCGTGTGACCGGGGTCTTGCCTTTCGAGGAGGCTTCGCCCGGCGATACTGTCGACGGAATAGACCTTGATCCGCCCCGATGCCAGCAATCCGCCGAGGGCATCGACTAATCCGAATCGCTCGATTTCCTCAGCATCTCCGCCCGCGGTGGGAAAGATAAGGACCGGTATCCCCATCTCGCCCCAGCGAACCAGGCGAATGTCTTCTCCAAGGCGATCTGATCGCCAGCCGTCGACCGATTTCACACGTCGAGCAGGCGGTCGGACTCGGTTTTCCGCCACAGTTCGAGAAGGCCCCAGAAATGGTCGGTGAAAGTGCCGACCTCGTTGGAGGGGAACATCGCCGCAACCTTGGCCGCAACGGCATCACGTGCCCGGTTGGTGCCGATGTAATGGAGTGTGATCGCGTCGAGATCGGGGAGCTGTTGAGAGCAGAACTCTTCGAACTTGTCGGTTTCGTAACGCTGCCTGGCGAGACCCGCATAAGCAGAGAGCTTTTCCCGGTAAGTCCGCTCGGAGTCGGCGATGTCGAAGTAGTCACGCCATCTCAAGTCGAAGTCCATAGGCCGTCGATAAGCGGCGCAGAAGAGGGACCAGCGGATCATTGCCTTGACCAGCCAGGGGAGATGGAAGTGAAGCGATGTCACCTGGGAATCGGGGTTCGCATTGGCGAAGTCGATGGGAAAGAACTCCCCATCCCTGCGGAGAGTTTCGCACGAATTGAAATCCCATCCGAAAAACGAGTTGATGGTCAGCGTCATGTCGGTGAGGAGAGACCATTCGTCGGCGTCGACGAACTCGAAATCGACCATGTATCGGTCGTGAAGTGGGGCTTCGGGGTTGTACCGCATCAGGTTGATCTGTGGCCCGACGCCCAGTGCGCGGACGAAAAGGTCGTAAGGGTCCACCGCTTGTTGGAGATGCATGATGCGGGTGCCGCTCGAGTTGTAGGCGGCCAGCAAATCGTCGGCGTTGTCGACTCGCGAGACCCCTTCCCAGGCTCCACCATCGTATGGCTTCAGATAGGCCGGGTAACCCACCTTGTCACCAATGTCGGCGAGGTCGAACATCTTGGCATATCTTCTCAAGGTGAACTCGAGATCGGGTGACTCTGCGTACTCATGGGGCGGAAGCAGCCAGGTCTCAGGGATCGGGAGCCCGAGGCGAAGCATGGCGGCATAAGAGGTATGCTTTTGCATGGATTGCAGTGTGAACGGGCTGTTGAGCACGTAGACATCGTCCATGAGGATGGCCTTCTTCAACCATTCCCGGGAGGTGTGATACCACGGCGTAAGACGGTCGATGACCAGGTCGTACTCGCTGGGCTGGCGAAGGTTGAACGGTTCGATGGTGACCCGTTCGACTTCAAAACGGATTTCTTCGCCACCGACTGTGATCGGTCCGATCTCGGACACTATGTCCTCATAGAACGCGGGCCAGCACAGGTCCGCACCGAGAGACAGCCCGATTCTTCTGGTTTGACTCACGCCCGAAGACTAAACGGAATTCAGCAAGGTGAACAGGTCGGGTTCGAGACGGTCCCGCCAACACCGCCAGTGGTGACCTGCGTGTATCTCCTCATACAAGGTTTCGGGGAGCATCTCGGCAAGACGCGGCACCAATTCGCGATGGTCTTCGACCAATCCGTCATACGTACCGCACGAAAGAACCATTCGAGTGGGAAATCGGTCGGGCTTTTCGAGCATTCCCGGCAATGAATGAGTAATCGGCTCGAGCACACGGCCCCGCTTGAAAGGTCCTCCTAACGCAGTCACGAATGACCCTGATTGCAGCATCAAGCCTTGGAACGTTCCGGGGTTGGCGAATGCTGCTGACATGGAGGCAACGGCACCGAGGCTTGCCCCCGCCGCAAAGAGGGAGCCGAGCGAGAGTTCTGACGAGAGCGCCGGTAACACCTCCTCCACCAGGTGAGCGGAGTGAGTCGGGTTGTCCACGTATTCAGCATTACGTGAGTGTGGTTGGTGGAGTAGCACCGCCATTGATGGAATTCGCCCGGCCGCGATCATTGAGTCCAGGCAACCTGACAACCCTGCGTACTTCAGGAATTCAGGCCCATCGTGCATAACCAGAAGTGGAAGCGACTGGCCGACTTCGTGATCGGGAGGCAGGTACAGCTGATGATTCTTGGTTAGCCCCCAGAGCTTGCTCGTGACCGGAAACGGAACGACGGTTCCTTGCGGGTTGTCTTCATCGAGCCACGTCGGCTGCTCGTATGAGGGTCCACATGCCACTGAGTTCGACCCGAACGGGGCTGTCGAGAGTACATCGTTGGCGGGATCGAGAATGAGCCGACGCTTGCCCCCGGTTGTGACCGCAAGCTTGTATTCGATGCATCCGTCAGAGTCGAGAGGGCTGGTAGCGAACCAGATGTCTGCGCCGTCGACCCTCTGCATCGGGTCGATTCTCGGAAAGCGGTCCTCCATGACCAGGACCTCTACCTTCTCGGCCGAACCGACGTACACGAACGTGACGCCGTCAGCGTTGAGGAGGGGTGTCTGGGCGAGACCTTCGCTAACCGCGTCGACGACATCGGCAGATGTGGTGTTCACAGGAGATCAGAGTATTGGCGACTTCTCGGGTAACGAGCATTTCATTCGGGTGCCGAAGCGTCGATTACCCTCGAAGCAGTGAAATCTGCCATTTCGTTTGCCATCCGATGACCGCGGCACCCACTCAGAGCCTCCTCACAGAGGATGACATCTATCTCTGGAACGAGGGCAGCCACTACCGGCTGTATGAGAAGTTGGGCGCCCACGTTGGGCCGAACGGGACACACTTCGCAGTTTGGGCACCCAATGCCGACACGGTTTCGGTCGTCGGTGACTGGAATGGCTGGGCACCCGATGTCGATCGGTTGGTGCGACGCGGGTCGTCAGGGATCTGGGAAGGTTTTGTCTCATCGGCGAAAGCTGCGGATACCTACAAATATAGGATCAGGAACGGCGCCTTCGAAGTGTCCAAGGCCGACCCGTTCGGGTTCCACCACGAAACACCGCCGGCGACGGGATCGAAGATTTGGGACCTCAGTTATTCCTGGCAAGACGCCGATTGGATGGCGGGCCGCGGTGCTCACAACTCCCTCACGGCCCCAATCAGCGTCTATGAGGTCCACTTGGGCTCATGGAAGCGGCACGCCGACGGCCAACATCTGACCTATCTCGACCTCGCCAGGGAACTGCCTCAATATGTGGCGGGGCTCGGTTTCACCCACGTCGAGATACTCCCGGTGATGGAGCACCCGTTCTACGGCTCCTGGGGGTATCAGACAACGGGATATTTCGCGCCGACGTCGCGCTACGGCACGCCGCAGGATTTCATGACGCTTGTAGACGCATTCCACGAGGCCGGAATCGCTGTCATCCTTGATTGGGTGCCATCGCATTTCCCGAGTGACGAGCATGGACTGGCATTTTTCGACGGCACGCATCTCTACGAGCACGCTGATCCGAAACAGGGTTTCCAGCCGGACTGGCTGACATACGTCTACAACTACGGGCGCAGCGAAATCCCTGCCTTCCTCATCAGCAGCGCGTTGTTCTGGCTCGATCGGTATCACATCGACGGTCTCCGGGTCGATGCTGTCGCATCGATGCTCTACCTGGATTATTCCCGCGAGGAGGGAGCATGGATACCCAACCGTCATGGAGGCAGGGAGAACCTCGAGGCCGTTGCATTCCTCCGCGATCTGAATGCCGTCGCCTACGGCGAATATCCGGATGTCCAGGTGATGGCTGAAGAGTCGACTGCGTGGCCCATGGTTTCCCGGCCTACCTTCCTCGGAGGGTTGGGGTTTGGTCTGAAATGGGACATGGGCTGGATGCACGACGTTCTTCGCTACTTGGCCCGGGATCCGATTCATCGGACCTACCACCACCACGAGCTCACTTTCCGGGCGATCTATTCGTTCACCGAGAATTTCATACTGCCGCTTTCCCACGACGAAGTGGTGCATGGCAAGCGCTCGCTGGTGGGCAAGATGCCAGGGGACGAGTGGCAGCGCTTTGCCAACCTCCGTCTTCTTCTGGCAATGATGTTCGCCGAGCCTGGCAAAAAGCTCCTGTTCATGGGCGCCGAGATTGCGCAGGCGGGGGAGTGGAATCACGAGGCGGAACTGGAATGGGGTGAGTTGGGAAGTCCCTTGCACGGTGGTGTATCGCGACTGGTGGGAGATCTCAACCGTCTCTACTCATCAACTCCCGCCCTCCATGAGCTCGATTGTGATCCATCCGGGTTCGAATGGGGCGAGCCCAATGACTCGGTCACAGGTGTAATCGCCTACTTCCGAATGTCGTCGGACGGAGACTCTGTCCTAGTCGTACACAACACGACACCGGTCCCCCAGGTGGGCTACCGGGTGGGAGTGCCCGGGCCTGGAATTTGGGCCGAGATCCTCAACACAGATGCCGAGATCTACGGAGGATCGGGGTACGGGAACTATGGCGCACTTCACACTGCCGATCCTCCTCACGAACATCGTGGTTACCCGGATTCGGTCGAGGTCACGGTCCCTCCGCTTGGCTCCGTGTTGTTCCGCTACGACCCGAAGTCGGCCCAACTCGACGAGGAAGAGTGACGTTGATTTAGCACCCTCGGCTCTATCTTCTGGAGTACTCCATGTCCTTAAAATTCGTATGTATCCATGGCCATTTCTACCAGCCACCCCGGGAGAACCCCTTCACAGGGCTGGTTGACGATCAACCGTCTGCAGCGCCATTCGCGAATTGGAATGAACGCATAACCGCCGAGTCGTACGCTCCGAACCTCGCGGCCAGGGTTCGTGGAGAGAACGGCGTCGACGACAAGGTGGTGAACAACTACAGCTGGATTTCGTTTGATTTCGGCCCGACTCTGCTCTCGTGGCTGGAACTGAATTCGCACGATATCTACAACGGGATAATCGCGTCCGATCGGGAGTCGATGACCCATTTTGACGGTCATGGCTCAGCAATGGCACAGAGCTACAACCATACGATCCTGCCCCTCAGTAGTACCTATGACAGGCGAACTCAGATCAAGTGGGGCACATCCGACTTCAGGCACCGATACGGGAGGCACCCGAAAGGCATGTGGCTCCCCGAAACTGCCGTTGACCTGAGCACTTTGGAATTGATGGCGGAAGAAGGCATCGAGTTCACCGTTCTGGCGCCGTATCAGGCCGCAGCTGTCGAAGGCGAAGAGGGGTCGATGATTGAGCTGGGTAATGGCGAAGTCGATCCCCGCTTGCCCTATTACGTGAAGCTCGGGTCAGGTCGGCGAATGGCAGTCTTCTTTTACAACGGGCCGCTTTCTCAGGAGATCGCATTCAACGGGTTGCTCAAGGACGGTCACCTTCTGGCGAAACGCCTCGTCGACTCAGCAGGTGAGGCGGGCAACAAACCCGGCCTGGGCCACGCCGCCACCGATGGCGAGACCTATGGGCACCATCACCGGTTTGGTGAAATGGCCCTTGCCTCCGCAATCGAGGTCCTACGTCGAGACGACGATGTCGAGTTGATCAACTATGAGGCATTTCTTGCCAAATATCCGCCGCGGAGGAGCGTCGAGATCGTCGAAGGGTCGTCCTGGAGTTGTGCTCATGGGGTCGAAAGATGGCGCTCAGACTGCGGTTGCTCAACAGGAGGGGAGCCCACCTGGAACCAGAAGTGGCGCGGCCCGCTACGCGAGGCTCTTGATTGGCTCCGGGACCAGGCAGCCGCCAGTTTCGTCGCGGCCGCGGGGCGGCTGTTCAGCGACCCCTGGGCTGCCCGTGACTCGTATATAGCAGTCGTGCTGGGAGAAGACCCCAAGGCATTCGTGGTCGAACATGGAGAACCCGGCCTCAGTCCGGCGGAACAGGATGAGGCTCTGGCGCTCCTGGAGATTCAGCATCGGTCGATGCTGATGTACACGTCTTGTGGCTGGTTTTTCAACGACGTGACCGGGCTGGAAACGGTATTTGTCCTCCGGCATGCCGGTCGATTGATTGCGTTGATGAGAACCGCAACTCAACAGGATCTCGAGCCTGGATTTCTCCAGCGGCTCGACAGTGTCCTTTCCAATCACCCCGGAGTCACCGGCCGCGATGTCTATATGGAGAAGGTCGCACCGTTCATGAACTAGTACGGTCCAGGGCCGGTCGATAGATCCGGTCTTCATAATCCCGGACCATACGCGCGGCTGTCACCTGAGGCCCCAGAGTTCGCCAGGCATGACGGATGCGGCCCAGGAATATTGGCCGTCCATGGTGATATTCCTCAGCGATTTGGTCGATGACGGTGAGGAGATTGTTGGACTCTTCGAGATCCCTCTCCCCGGGGTCCTGATGAGGGCTGGCTGGAACGCCCCAACCATTTTTGCCATCGAACATCTCCGCCCACCATCCGTCGAGGATCGAGCAGTTGAGCCCGCCGTTCAAGGCCACCTTTTCCCCACTTGTGCCCGATGCTTCGCGGGGTCGGATCGGGTTGTTCAACCAGACATCGCTTCCCTGGACCAGTACGCCAGCTTTATCCATGTCGTAGTCAGGCAGGAACGTGAACCGGTCTCGAGCGAGACTGGATTCGGCGAAGGCCGCCACTTGGGCCACCAAGGTCTTGCCCGGTTCATCTGCTGGATGGGCTTTCCCGGCAAAGACGAAGTGCACAGGCCGCTCATTATCCGCCAGCAAAGCTTCGAGGCGGTCCATATGGCGGAATAGAAGGGTCGCTCGCTTGTAGGGAGCGAAGCGCCTCGCAAACCCGAATATGAGAGCGTCTGGATCCAGTTTGTGGCCGGTAGATGAGTTCACCAGGTCGGCCAGACGCAAGGCACCGATGCGACGAGTGGAAGTGAGACTGTCGTCACTTATCGCGTCGACTCGATCCCAGGATTCATGGTCACCGGCCGCCCACTCAGCCCCCAACGCGTCATCCAAGAGATCTTGGACCTGGGGGCTGGTCCAGGTTCTGGCATGGACACCGTTTGTGATGTGTTGGATCTCCGACCCGATTCCGACGCCGCTGAACATGTCACGGCTCACCTCTCCGTGAAGTCGGGAAACTCCGTTGGCGGCTCCGGAGAGGCGGAGGCAGAAAGCAGCCATATTGAATCGGTGGTCGTCCTCGGGGTCTCGACCAAGTGCCCAGAGCTCGTCGGGGCTGATGTCCCAGTGTGTGGTCCAACGGTCCAGGTATGAGCCAATCACGTCGCGATGGAAGCGGTCGATGCCCGCAGGGACGGGAGTGTGTGTCGTGAAAACCAAGCCCTGGCGGGCACCGTTCACTGCCGCGTCAAGGTCTCCATTCTCGATTACGCGGTCGATCAGTTCCAAGGCGAGGAACCCCGCATGGCCCTCGTTGAGATGGTGTACTTTGATTTCGAAGCCCAGTGCTCTGAGGGCTCGGGCACCACCCACCCCGAGAATCATCTCTTGTTCCAGGCGGTGCTGGGAGGTGCCTTCGTACAAGTAGTCGGTGATGCCCCTGTCATCGTCTGAGTTCCTCTCGACGTCAGTGCTCAACAGCAGCAGTCGGGTGGCCCCCACCCACATCGACCAGACCTGCACATAGACGTCCCTGCCCGGGAACGGCACGTGTACCTCGACGCCCGTGTCTTCAGCCCCGATGCCGGCTGGCTCGATTCTCCGGTGGGTCTCAACCTGATGCCCCTCCTGGATCACCTGATGAAAGACACTGTTTGAATACATCAGACCCACACCGATGAGTGGGGTCGCAAGGTCGCTGGCCGCCTTGAGATGGTCGCCTGCCAGCACGCCGAGCCCTCCCGAATATTGCGGTACGAGAGCAGAGATTCCGAATTCAGGGGAGCAATACGCCACGATTGGGGGAGCGGAGGCCGCCAATGCGTCCAGAAGCTCAAGTTGATGCGCCAAGCCCTTGCAGAATTGTTCATCCGCGGCCAACGCCCCGATTTGGTCATCCGTCATTGCGTCTACCACGGACACAGGGTGCATGCCCGGTCCGGAACCCGGGAGTGTCCCGAGGAGCTGTGCGGACTCGGTGTCCCAGGTCCACCTGTGGTTGGAGGCGAGACGGCGCAAGTCAGCGCGGAGATTCGAGGGGTTCAAGCAGGACCTACCTGGTAGTTGACGAAGAGATACCAGTTTAGTTGCGTAATCCCGGCTGAGTTGTGCTCCTCCCAGGAGCGGAGCGCTTCTGAACTCTCCCTCCGCTGGCGGCAAGGAACCCCTCGGGTTCCCGAGTACCCGAGCCGAGCGAGGGGGAGGGTGGGAAGGTCCCAACGGAAAGCCTGGGTCGCCGGAGGACGCGACTGATCTCAACTCGTCAGGCTTTCATTCCCCCTCCCTTCCGACCTTCGATCGGAGGTAGTGGAGAATCCTTCGGCTTCCTGTCGAGTTTGACGACGTCAAACTCCCCCAAGTCGGCTTCGTCTCTGGGGAGAACCGAATTAGATATCGCCGAGGTACGCCTCACGCATCTGGGGGTTGGCGAGTAGCGCCTCTGCGGTGTCATCGAGGACAATCCGCCCGGTTTGCAAGACGTACCCGCGATCTGCGATTGAAAGCGCCATGTTGGCGTTCTGCTCAACCATGAACACCGTGGTGCCAGCCTTGTTGATCCGGTCGATGATCTCGAAGTTTTGGGCAACCAAAATCGGTGCCAACCCCATCGATGGCTCGTCCATGAGCAGCACTTTGGGCCGGGCCATCAGGGCGCGGCCCATCGCCACCATCTGCTGTTCGCCACCCGACAACGTACCGGCTTTTTGGCCAAGACGCTCCTTGACCCTCGGGAACAGCTCGAAGACCCTCTCGTAGTCGGATTCCAGATCCTCTCCGTGGCGTAGATAGGCGCCGATCTCGAGGTTCTCTCTCACCGTCATACGTTTGAAAAGCCGGCGATTCTCAGGGACCATCGTCACGCCGTGGGCGACCCGGTCGGCGGTCGACCACTCGTTGACATCTTCGCCATCCAGGAACACGGTGCCCGATGAGGGTTTCACGTAACCGAGAATGGTCTTGAGCGTTGTGGTCTTCCCTGACGCGTTCCCACCCAGGAGACACACCATCTCACCGCCGTAGATGTCGACGTTGGCATCTTTGAGTATGTGAACCGCCCCGTAATGGGTGTTCACACCCTTGAACGAAAGTACGGGAATGCGGTCGGTCACGATGATGCCTCAGTGGTGGGTCGACCCAGGTAGGCCTCGATCACCGCTTCGTTTGTCGACACCGAGTCGTAATCGCCCTCGGTGAGTTTCACGCCGTGGTCCAAGACGACGACGCGGTCTGAGACGTCCCGAACGACCTTCATGTCGTGTTCGATCAAGACCACCGTCAACCCACGCTCGCTACGCAACTTTTCGATCAGTTGGGTGAGTTCGATCGTCTCTTTGGGGTTCATGCCGGCGGTGGGCTCGTCGAGAAGTAGCAGGCGTGGCTCGGTTGCCATGGCCCTCGCGATCTCGAGACGACGCCGATTGGCATAGGAGAGAGCAAAAGCGGGCTGGTCGTGCCTATAGCCGGTCAAACGGGTACCGAAGAAGGAGAGGATTTCCTTGGCATTGTCCTCGATGAGCTGCTCTTCGGCCTTTTGCGCTTTGGTCTGAAAGATCGTCCCAAAGAGGCCCTGACTGGTGCGACAGTGTTGTCCAACCATCACGTTTTCGAGAACGGTGAGGTTGGGAAAGAGCCGCACGTTTTGAAAGGTCCGTGCGATTCCTCGTTTGGTGATCTCGTTGGGGAGGTGTCCAGCCACGTGGTCCCCGTCGAAGACGATGCTCCCCGAGTCGGGAGCAAACATCCCGGAGATGACATTGAAAAACGATGTCTTGCCGGCGCCGTTGGGACCTATCACCGAGACGATTTCACCCTCGTCGATGTGGAAATCAACACCGTCCAGGGCCTTGACGCCGCCGAATTGCTTGGCGAGCTTGTCGATCTGCAGCAACGGCATCAGGTTGTCGCCTCCACTTCTTCGTCCTCGCTGGAGTCCCCCTTCTTCTGGAGCCAGGCGTCCTGCTCTGCCTCCTCGAGGTGTAGCTCGCGGGAGCGACGGACCGACGGCAGTAGCCCCTCGGGCCGCTTCAACATCATGTAGACGAGAATCGCCCCGTAGATCAGGAGTTTGAACTCGGCGAACTCGGTCAAGAGCCCCTGGGACTTGGGTCCTCCGAGCACACCGATCAAGACCAGGGCACCGATAGCGACGCCCCGGATACTCCCCATTCCACCGACGATCACGACGACGAGGATGATGAGCGAAACCACGACGTCGAACGAGTTGGTGAAAACGGTGCCGACTTTGGCGGAGAAAAGGGCTCCGGCAAAGGAGGCGATGACAGCACCGCTGACGAAGGCAAGGAGTTTGGCCTGGACGGTGCTGATCCCGATAGCCTCGGCTACGTCCTCGTCTTCGCGCATTGCAGCCCAGGCTCGGCCCACCCGGGAGTCTTGGGCTCGATGGGAGATATAGGCGGCGATGCCGACAAAAAGAGCCGTCATGTAAATGAACAACTCGGGCGACGTCCCTGAGATCGTCCACGGACCGATAGCGATCCCCGGAATCCGGGTCATACCCTGAGCACCGCCAAAAAATGGAGTGAGCCAGTCCGAAAGCAGAAGCAGACGGACGATTTCACCAAATCCCAAAGTCACGATCGCCAGGTAGTCCCCACGCATCCCGATGACCGGAGTTCCGACAAGTAGTCCGGCAATAGCAGCCAGGACCATTACGACGGGGAGGGCCACCCACCAGTTGAGCTCAGGGGAGAATGCCGGGCTGAGCGGCGACGTCAAGACCGCCATTCCGTAGGCACCGACTGCGAAGAAGGCGACGTAGCCGAGGTCGAGCAAACCGGCCAACCCGATGACGATGTTGAGGCCCAGGCCCATCAGCACGAACAGGGCGACGTTGATGAGCAACTCGTTGACGATCCCACCGACGAGCATCGGGAGCACGACTATTCCCAGGGCAGCCACACCGATCAAAGACCAGCGCAGTCGGGATCCCTGTTCGGATTCACGGGCCATTGCGGTGAATTCGGATACCTTGCCCTGGTACCTCTCGCCGAGCCACCATGCCAGCCCGCCGATGATGAGTGCAGACCAGGTCTGGAGACCGCCTCCGCGCGCATAGATGAGGTCCGTGATGACCTCGATGTCGATTATGTCCGTGACGACCAACTCGAAGAGTGCAAACACGATGACCCACAACGTCGCTCTCCGAACTCCGCCTCGTGCCTTATCGTCAAGGCCGTAGATCAGGCCACCGACGGCACCGCCAGCGGCACTGAGGACGATCAGAGTGATCAAGCCGATTACGAGGTCGAGGTGGAGCGTCATCACGTCCACCATTGTTTGCCTCATGTTTGGGAAGAAGTCAGTCACGTCGAACGTGTTGGTAAACAAAACAAATAGGGCCACGGCCACCCCGGCGATCAGGCCGGTACCGGCACCTTTCAAGGCCCCGTCGGCGATGTCGTGGACGGGTTCCTCCAAGATATTGACCTCACCCTTGGCGGCGACGTATCCGACAACCGCGGGTAAACCAAACAATGTCAGATAGCCCATACTCAGGATCGGATTGATCAGAATTCTCTCGTCGAAGGAGTTGATCATCCCGATGGCCCCGGTGAATGACATGCCCAGTCCACCGATTAGACCCCAACGGGTCACATAACTGTCCCGGCTCATGCTCGTTCCTCCGAACCGAGGCGCTCACCGAGGAGACCCGACGGCCTAAAGATGAGCACCAGGACCAAGGCTGCAAAGGCGACGGCATCCTTGAGTTGGGAAACGGCGGGAATTCCCAGGCCGTCCAGGACCAGAAGAGGACCAACACCCTCGAAAAGCCCGAGCAGGACGCCACCCAACATTGCGCCGGGCAGGTTCCCGATCCCGCCCAGGACCGCGGCTGTGAAGGCCTTGATGCCGGGAAGGAATCCGGTAAGGAAGTCGACTCCCCGGAAGAGAAGAGCCCATAACAATCCGGCGACGCCTGCCATCGCCCCACCCACGGCGAACGTGGTCACGATGGTTTTGTCGACATCGATGCCCATCAGTCCTGCGATTTCCTTGTCTTCGGCGACAGCCCTCATGGCGCTTCCGGTTTTGGTCTTGGTGACGAAATACCACAACCCGATCATTGAAAGTACTGCCACGGAAATCACCAAGAGTTTGGTGCCCTCAACCGGGATGCCCAGTATGTCAAAGTCTCTTGCTAGCGATGCCGGCGCCGGTGGATAGTTCCGGATTGCCACTCCGAAAAGCCCGGCAAAAGCGTATTGAATGAAAAACGAGACACCGATTGAGGTGATCAACGGGATTAGTCGCGGTGCTCCACGTAGCGGTCGATAGGCAACTCGCTCAACAACCACGGCTACCAACATCGATGTGATCATGGCCACGATCAGGACCAGGAGAATCGAGACATAAGGGTTCGAGTCCCAGAATCCATTGTTGAAAAGGATGGTGGCGGAGATCAATCCCACCATGGTCCCCGACATGAAGACTTCACCATGGGCGAAGTTGATGAATCCGAGCACACCGTAAACCATCGAATATCCGAGGGCGATCAACCCATACATCGAACCTGTAGAGATCGACGAGATGATCAGGTCGCGCCAGGCCTCGACGCTGGGCCCGCCCCCGCCGGCGAACTTCTGAATGGAGCCTGTGATTCCAACGACAATTGTGATGATCGCTGCGACGCGGATGAACCAGAGGAAACCGTCGACCCAGTTGAATTTGAATCGTCGGGTCTTAGCGACTTCGGGAGCAGCAGTTGACACGCCTGCGAACACTACGCGAAAGACCCGGTCCTCGCTACCGAGAACCGGGTCTTTCTTAACTACCGATTGATGGAGGCCTTTAGCCTTCGGGGTAGGTGTAGAGGATGTTCGCCTTGCTGGCTTGGTGGTCGGCAAGGTTGATGTGCTGGAAGATCGAGATCACGGCAGCACCGCAATCGCCGAACTCATCACAAGTGATCGATCCGATGAGTCCCTCATAACCGCTCGTCTTGTTGAGCTCCTCACGGAGAGCAAGGCGATCGATGTGGAGGACATCACCATCGACAACCGCAACGGTCTGGATTGCCTTGAGCAACAACGTCGTGGCGTCATATGCATGACCCCAGAAGTCGGCTGATGGCGCACCACCGAATTCAGCATCGTATTCGGTGAGGAATTCGGCGCCGTTGATATCGGTCGACTCGTTGGTGTTCTCGGCGAACCTGGTGTCAGGACCTGAGAAGTACATGCCTTCCGACTCCGGAAGGTTCATGAAGTTCTCGACGCTGATTCCGTCAGCACCCATGAGCACGATGTCTTCGAGGCCAGACACTCCACCGATCTGCTGAACGATGAAAGTGGCTTCGGCCGGGAAGATCGGCATGAAGATCAGCTCGGGACCAGCCGCTGCGACTTCAGTCAGAACCGGAACCATGTCCGTTTGACCAACCGTCACAGCCGTGTGAATGACTATTTCGCCACCAAGCTCTTCGAACGCGTTCTCGAACGCTGTCGTCAGACCGTTGGTATAGGGGTCACCGTCGTGAATCAACCCAACCTTTGTCAGCTGGAGATTGTTGAACACGAAGTTCGCGGCTCCCTGACCCTGGAAGAGGTCGTTGTGGGCCGTGCGGTAATAACCCTCGTAGTAGTTCTCTCCGGCGGTGCCTTCAAGGTCTGAAGTCAGTCCTGGTGAAGTGTTAGACGGGGAGATCATGACAAGGCCTGCTTCGCTGATCACAGGTGCGGCAGCTGCGGCTGCACCGGAACACGATGTTCCGATGACGCCGACAACGTCGGTGTCAGCCACGATGTTCTGAGCGGCCTGCTGGCCACCCTCTGCCGAGCACAGGTCGTCGAGACCGGTTCCGACATTTACCTCGTGGCCCTCAATCGGCCCGAAGTCCGCAACGGCAAGCCTGACGGCGTTCTCGTTGGGGACACCAAGGAATGCAACTTCACCGCTGATCGCGTTGAGCGATCTGATCTGGATGGCCTCTCCAGCGTCGACGGTTACCGAGCCAAGCTCGCCTTCGACGAAGTCCGTCCCACCGCCGCCACAGGCTGCAGCGACAAGGGCAAGAGCACCCAGAGCCGCGATAAATCGCATGCTCCTCTTAGTTTTCATATTTTCCTTCCTCCAATTTATGGAAAAACACGACCGGGGTCGCGTCTTAGTGGCGAACATTAGACCGATTCTGCGAATCTGGCATTCTCAGACCACTAATTTGGTGCTCGCGTAGTGTGTGCAAATGACTGACGATCGAATCGTTACCGACGGTGGAGACGTCGTCCCCGAGGCCCGAAAGAGCGTGGGTCCTTGGGTTTGGTTGTTCATCGGGCTTGGCCTTGGAGTCGGTGTCATGTTCCTGGTCGGCGGTTCGTCATTCCGACCTCGGGCGTTAAGCCCAACCACGCTCAACAGCACTACAACCGTTTCAGAAGCGACGTTGGGTGTTGGCGATGTGATACTCGGGTTCCCCGACAATCTGAGTGTCGTCGTTTCTCCGGGGGCAGGAAGGGCCCTGGAAGTCGTAACGTGGCCCGTGCAGGGGGAGGCGACATTTCGATCCGTCGCTCTCAGTGACCTGAACACATTCGGGACGCCTCGATTTGACTCGTCGGGCCACTTCCTGGCAGCCATGGTGGACTCCGGCAATGGGCTCCTCCTCACGGTTGGACGCCCCAATTCCTTTGGCATCGTCACCGATGACGTAAACGGTTTCGCTTGGCACGACTCGAATGCGGCGGATCTCGCGTGGTCCAAAGAACGCGACGGGATTTTAGAGATATGGACTAGCGAAGATGCTGGCCAGCCACGCCTGGTCAGCCAATCCGAAGATATATCCGGGACTATCGCGGCCCTGGGGAGTTGGGGATTCGCCGTGGTCGAACAGACGGGTGTCTCCGACGGAGCCCCCACTTATCGGTCTTACATTCTGGACCCAAACGGTGATCTCTCTCGGACAATCGACGGCCGGATCATCGCCTCACATGGGAGTGGAATTTTCGCGATATCCGAGGGCGACCGAGTTTTTGTTGACGGGCCCAGCGGCGAGTTAGCCATCAACACCGGAGAATTGGAGAGTGGAATAGCGCTCGGGGCAGCCTTCTCGCCACAGGCTGATCGGCTGGCACTCACCGGGTTGCTCGGTGTCGTGGTCGTAGATCTTGTCGAAGAGGCCGATGCCGCATACCCGATTCGGGCAGGAAGCGACAGTATCGCCTGGTCCTCCGATGGCCGATATCTGCTGGTGAGCAGTTTCCGGGGAATCGCCGTCGTTGACACACGGTCGGGTGACATGTTCGCACTGCTCGAGGACCAGACGACACGAGCGGTCGCTGTAGCCCCGATCGGCACCCCCTAAGCTCCGCGGCGTGGCTGAGTTCCATCTTCTGAGCGCCGGATATGGCGGAGATCGCGTCGCATCCACTGTTTCCCTTGTTGTCTCTGACCAACAGCTGGTAATAGTCGATCCTGGGATGGTTTCCACGACTGCGGTGATTCTCAGGCCCCTGGCTGATCTCGGCCATGATCCGAACGCTGTCACTGACGTCGTGATATCACATCATCACCCAGATCACACGATCAATATTGCCCTCTTTCCAAATGCCAGAGTTCACGATCACTGGGCCATATACGAGCGTGATCTATGGATCTCCCGACCCGCTGAGGGTTATCAGGTGGCGGAGGGCGTCGTTCTCTGGGAAACACCGGGCCACACGGCTCAGGACATCACGACCATCGTCGACACGGCTCTCGGTGTCGTCGCCCTCACTCATCTCTGGTGGTATGAAGAAGCACCGCACGAGGATCCACTCGCTACCGATCCCAAAGCTCTGCATGAAGGCCGGGAGCGAGTTCTGCAAGTGGCCGACCTGATAGTGCCAGGACACGGCGCGCCGTTTGTCCCCGGACCCACAACTTCTCGGTAGCCTCCTCTCATGGCAGGATCCGGTCCAATCGACGAGGTAGCTGCAAACGATTCTTACGCTCGCGTCGCCGAGGGCAATGTTCTCGAGGTTCATGACGACGGTCTATTTCTGGATCGCACAGTCTTTTACGCACAGGGGGGAGGCCAACCGGGAGACGTCGGCGTGATCAGCTGGGATGGCGGATCCGTCGAGATCGTCGACACGGTCCGGAGGGATGGGAAGCCATTCCACATCGTGAAACAAAGCAGCACGATGCCCGAGCCCGGAGTTCCCGTTGAGTCGGCTATCGACTGGGCCCGCCGCTATCGGACTATGAAGACCCACACTGCCCTTCACGCCCTTTCAGGGCTGGTCTTCCGGGACTTCGACGCCAAAGTCACCGGCGGCAACATGACTCCTGATGGTGAGGCCCGAATGGACTTCGAGTTGGACGGGATTTCAGTCGAGTTCGGGCGCCAGGTCGAACAGAAGTTGAACGACGAGTTGGTCAAGGGATATCCGACCGAGGTCCTCTACATGGCTCGCGAGGAAGCGCTGAAGGACCCTGACCTCATCCGTACAAAGGTGAACCTGATCCCGGAATGGGTCGAGGAGATTCGGGTCATCGACATCGTGGGCCTGGATCGACAAGCTGACGGGGGCACTCATGTTGCGTCGACTCTCGAGGTTGGCCATGTGGAAGTCGTAAAGACCGAATCTAAGGGCAAATCCAATAAGCGGATGCGTATCAAGCTGAGTTCGTGATTGTCTTCCCGCTTGCGGGAGGAAGCGTGACCTGGAAGTCGAAGGCTGAGACGTACCGTCGGGATCTTTCCACGCGTACCCCGCATTGCATTCTCTCCCTCGAGGCGAACTCGCGTGGTGGAGTGAAAAGCGACTCTCAGGCAACCCATGATCGGAGATCGGAGGAGAGGGGGATCAATGTCTTGCGCATCGAGGGTGGTTTGGGGCGCAACCGTCGTGACCATGCCGTCTAAATCGGTAAATCCCGGGTTGGCCGTCACAACTTGGTACCAATAACGGCCAATGTTTGATTTCGTCCTCGGTATCGGATTGGCCGGCCTCCTCGTTCGTGGGTGGCTTCGTGGCTTCGTTCGTGAGGTTCTCGACCTGGTAAGCCTGGTTCTCGGAGTGTGGGTCGCCTTCGCATTGAGTGGCCCATTGGGCAACTTCCTGAGCGATCGATTCGATGTCAATCCCGAGGTTGCCCGAATCGGGTCCGGGATCCTGCTCTTCGTGCTTTTCGGAGTAGCGATGAGCATCGCCGCACACTTCCTTTCCACCGTTATGCGCTTGCCGGGGCTCAATCTGGTCAACCGAATCGGTGGGGCCCTCGTTGCGATTTCGTGGGGCGTCGTTCTGGTCCTCGTTGCAGTCAACATCGTCGGCGCTTTGCCGGGGGCGGACGATTGGGAAGCGACCCTCGACGAGTCGGCTGTCGTGGGTACCATCGCCGGAGACAACGCAATCCCACAGCGCCTTTTCTCCGGAGTCGCCAAAAGCGGCGCACTTGCTGCTCTCTCGAACCTGCAATCGACATTTGGCCAGAGTCGCGTTGTGCCTCAGGGCAACGAAGTCCTAAACATTCCGCCGGCCAAGGGTGATGAGTTGCGTCAGGTGCGCGATGAGGTCGACCTGATATTGGACCGAATCAACGAACGCCGCACCAGTGACGTTGTTGGGGCGCTTTTGTCAACCATGACCATGACATCGGTCGCCGAAGACCGTGGCGTGAAGATGTACAAGAAGGGCCGGATCAGCCGGGATACTCCAGAGGGAGGCTCGGTTTTGGATGATCTCGAAGAAGCCGGAGTGCGGCTGGAGGTGGCCGGTGAGGCTCTGGCATTGGCAGCAACCGGGAGGGCGGCCATCGATGCGCTTTTCGAGGACTCCGAGGCGAGCGCACTTCTGCTCTCCGCTGACTTCGACCGCGTTGGCGTTGCTCTCGTCGACGGCCCGACCGGGGTGCTGTTGGTCGTTGTCCTCGGCGGTTGATTTCAGGCCGATGTCGGGATGGGAGCGCGCCTGTCTCGGGCCAACGCGACGAACCCAACCCCGCCCAGGACGATTGCGGCACCAAGCATCTGGAGCGCTGAGGGGCTTTCAGAAAAGAAGATTGCCCCCCACACCATGGTCAGAACCGGTTGGATCAAGATGATCGTTGCGGTTTCAACGGCGGGAAGTCTGGGAAGGGCATAGCCGATCAACAGCCACCCGAAGACCTGGGCGAGTAGCGCCAGGGCGATGAGCCAACCATGAGCGGGCCACGACGGTCGAAAATCGATACCTGAACTCAAGACCAATCCCAGGAGGAGGGGAGTTATCAGCGCGCCGAGGGTCGCTTCCATCAATGGGCCGGCAGGTGGGGCGAAGCTCTGATTTGATGCCCGGAACCCCAGGATGAATGCCGAATAGAAGAGAGCGGCGAACAGCGCCAGGACAGCCCCGAGTAGAGGGTTCCCGCCAAAAGCGTCGTCCTGGCCCACGCCGCTGACCAACGCCACGCCGACCAGGACGATCGGCACGGTCTTCAAAACTCTCGAACTTGGCCGTTCGGTGTGAATCAGCCAGGCGCCAACCGCCACCCAGAGAACTTGGGTGTTGGCAATGAGGGTGGCAAGTCCTGCTCCAATATGGTCGATGGAGTTGTGCCAGAGAACGACGTCGATTCCGAGCATCATTCCCGCACCAACCGCCATCCAGCGCCGGCTTGCCGTGCGATGGTCTCGTTTCCGCACGAACCACCAGATCACGAAGAGGACTGGAAGCGAATACGCCGCCCGGAAGACCGCACCGGTAATCGGGTCTACGTCCGAGAGCGCAAAGAAGATCGCCGAAAACGAGATGGCGACCGCACCGACCAGTGCTGCGGCAAGAGTCAGTCCGGGGCGACGGTGCTGGCTCTTCATCGACGACAGATTAGGACCCCCAGCAAGTTTCCAGTATGCACACATGTTGCCCTACGCGCGGAGCGTATGTCTCTTCCCCAAGGGCGGAGCTCTGTGGTTGTTCTTGGGAGAGGGTGATGCGCTCGAGGTCCCCCCGCCAGAGGAGGGAGAGAGCAAAGTCACTTCGTTACTCGGGAGGAAACGATGTGAAGCGCTTCTCGATCAAGGCTTGGCGGGGGCGTCCCTCAACTCGTCGAACGAAAAGTGCAGCGCCTTGAGAAAGTCATCGGAGTCGGGCAGGGCGTCGAAGTCGGCGTGGACACCCCACAACAGCTCTCCGTTGTAGGAGAACAATGCCACACCAATCCCGTGTTGGGACCACAGCGGCACCAGGGGGTAGTTGGCGAGCATCTGTGACTCGAGCAGGTACATAGGAAATTGGGGGCCCGGGATGTTGGTCACGGTCATGTTGAAGGGCCGAAGCCTGGCTCCGGCGACCCTATTGGCCATCGAAAGCAAGGTGATCGGGGTGCCGGAACTCATCTCGACCAGAGTGGCCGCACCCAACGCTTGTTTGGTCTTCTTGAGATTCAAAGTGCGTTCCTTGATCAACGCCAAACGCCTCGCAGGGTCCGCCTCGTCGATTGGTAATTCAATTAGCCACATAGCCACCTGGTTTCCCAGGGCGCCCCGCTGATTGGCCACCCGCGTTGACACCGGATTCATGACCCGGAATTGGGATCCGGCGACATCGAAGTCCCGATTCTCGATCAGAAAATTGCGGATGGCACCCGATGTGATGGCGAGCACAGTGTCGTTCAAAGATCCACCATGCCGTTTCTTGATGGTTTTGACGTCGTCGAGGGACATCGACGTCCAGTTGAATCTTCGGTTCGGGCCGATATCGGGGTTGAGTGGGGTCCGGTCCGATGTCGTGAGCCATCCTGACTTGAGCGAACTGATGGCCGCCGCCGACTTGCCCATTGCTCGGTCGGCGACGTCCTTTCCGTCTTTGACAGTGTCCGAGAGGTTGCTCAGTCGATCGATGAGCCTTCTGGTGGCTCGCGCCGCCTCGGCGACGGCGAGCTGGCTCGAGGTCGGCGCGGGTCGTGGCTCCCATACTGGTGAGTCCTCGACGTCTGATCCGGGGACGACGTTGAGAAGAATCGTGGTCAGGTCTACGCCGGAAAGACCATCGATCATGCAGTGGTGGATCTTGGCGATGAGGGCGAACCTGTCGTTGTCGAGACCCTCAATCACCCACAGCTCCCACAACGGCTTCTCCCTGTCCAGGGCCGTCGACATGATCCGCCCCGCCAACCTCTTGAGCTGATCCTCGCTCCCGGGACGGGGGAGCGACGTGTGCCTGACGTGGTAATCGAAATTGAATTGGTTGTCGTCGATCCATACCGGGCGCCGGTCGTAGGGAACCCATTCCAGGCGCTGGCGGTATCTGGGGATGTACTGCAGCTTCGACTCTATGTGTTGTCGAATTTGGTCGATGTCGACACCCCCGGATTCAGTGAGGAGCGGCGTGGCATCGAAGACCGCAACGCCGGCCACGTGCATGTGCAGTGACCGAGTCTCGAGCGCCAGGAAGGATGAGTCCAGAAAGGTCAGAGGCTCATAGTGAAAGTCGGTCATGCAGTTGTGAACATACCCTCTTCTGCACCTGCCTAAGGCTGATCAGCGTCGATAGTGGCGTGGATCATGCAGTGAAAGGATGCCCGTTTCGCGCTCGGCGTTCATTTGCTACGGTAGGTGGTCATATGGATCGCCAACCGGGCGCCCTGCAATCCCGGACCAAGAGAGGTAACCCCACAATATGACTGTCTCCGTATCGCGTCACAGGCGCTGGATTTCGGCTCTTGTCGCCTTCGTATTGATAGCCTCCACGTTGGCAATAACACCCATCAGACGTGCGGCCGCCGCCACTCCGGACCTCCTCATATCCGAATACATCGAAGGGAGTGGTTTTAACAAGGCCATCGAGATTTACAACGGGACGGGTAGCTCGGTCGACCTCTCGACATACACGCTCGAGTTGTATAGCAACGGCTCGGCAACGGTGAGTGCATCCGTGGCACTGAGCGGGACGTTGGCTGATGGAGACGTGTACGTCGTTTCCCGATCTGACGCCGACGCTGCCATTGTCGCTGTCACCGACCTTCAATCACCTTCGGTTGCCAATTTCAACGGGGATGACGCAGTGGTGCTGCAGGGAGCTGCGGGGGTCGTCGATGCCTTTGGTCAGGTGGGCTTTGACCCTGGTTCGGAATGGCCCGGTGGTGGTCAGGACGACACGCTGATCCGCAGGGCAACCGTCTGTCAGGGCGACACCGACGCCACCAATGCGTTCGATGCATCCGATGAGTTCGATAGTTCGCCAAACAATACGTTTACTTTTATCGGCTCGCACACCGCTATCTGCGATGGTGGCAATGCTCCGGTTGCCGCCGTTTGTGATGCCCCACTCTTCACTGATGAGGGCGTAGCCGCCTCGGCCTCGATCTCTGCAAGCGATTCCGATGGGACGGTCGTCGATATTTCGGCTTCGGTAAATCCGGTACCAACCACGGGCGCGATAGCGATAGCCAACCTGGTTGCCGCAAGTGACGTGGGTGGCACTGCCACCGCTGACCTCGAGGTCGATGCTTCGGTCCCTGTTGGCGCCTATACCGTCACGATCACCGCTAGCAACGATGACGCAGAGCCACAGGCCGACGACTGCACCCAAACGGTCACCGTCCAGGGTGAAGCCGACGTGACTCTCATCAGTTCGGTGCAGGGCACCTCAGATGTCAGCCCCTTCGCCGGACTGACCGTGGCGATCGAAGGCGTCGTCGTGGGCGACTATGAGGGTCCCGTTCCTGCTCTCCGGGGCTTCTATGTCCAAGAGGAGGATGCCGACCAGGACTCCGATCCGGCTACGTCTGAAGGCATCTTCGTCTTCCATGGCGACGTCGACAGTGTCTCTCTGGGTGATGTTGTCAAAGTTCAGGGAACCGTCGCCGAGTTCCAAGGCCAAACACAGATCGGGTTCCCGGATTCGATCGAGATCCTCGATTCGGGGATGACGGTGACGGCGGCTGAAGCAATGCTTCCGCTCACAACGGCCGATCAGCTGGAGCGATATGAGGGCATGCTGGTCACATTCCCCCAGACCTTGGTCGTCACCGAGTTCTTCCAGCTCGGGCGGTTTGGCCAGGTTGTCGTCTCGTCGGGCGATCGTCTCGCCCAGCCGACGTCGGTCGTTGAGCCGGGCGCTCCGGCCAATGCTCTGCAGGCCACCAACGACCTCAATCGCCTCATCATCGATGACGAACTCAACAATCAGAACCCCGACCCGATCCATTTCGGGCGCGGGGGAAATGAGCTCACCGCTAGCAATACTCTCCGGGGTGGAGACACCATTGCGGGCGGGGTCGGCGTCCTGACCTACACGTGGTCGGGCAATGCTGCTTCCGGCAACGCTTTTCGACTGCGGGTAGTCGGCGACTTGAGCGACTCGGGGCTGGTGGCCGGTGGCGTGGTCCCGATCTTCGAGGCCGCCAACCCGAGGCCGTCCGGGCCGCCTGCAGTTGGTGGTGATTTCACTGTCGCCAGCTTCAACGTTCTGAACTACTTCCTGACTATCGATGATGGTGGCACCGACTGTGGCCCGACAGGGTTCCCCCAGGAGTGTCGTGGTGCGAACAGCGCTCTCGAACTCGATCGGCAACGCGACAAGCTGGTGTCGGCCCTCTTGCAGATTGACACCGACGTGATCGGGCTCGTCGAGCTCGAGAACAGCGCCGGCGTTGAGCCCCTTGCCGATATCGTGTCATCGCTGAATTCGGTGGCAGGTGCGGGGACGTGGGACTACATCAATACCGGGACGATTGGGACGGATGTCATCAAGGTTGGTCTGATCTACAAGGTGGCTACGACCGCTCCTGTGGGCAACTCTGTGCTTCTCGATTCGTCAGTTGACCCTCGGTTCGACGATGACCTCAACCGGCCGACGTTGGCTCAGACCTTCTCCTCGTCGGGTGAGACCTATACGGTTCTCGTAAACCACTTGAAGTCCAAGAGCTGCACTGATGCGGTGGGCGAGAATGTGGACCAAAGTGATGGGCAGGCTTGTTTCAACGCGACCCGCACATCGGCGGCCGAGGCGATGGTCGATTGGATAGCTTCGGACCCAACCAACTCCGGGGATCCAGATGCCATCATCCTCGGTGACCTCAATTCCTACGCACTGGAAGACCCGATCGATGTTTTGGTCGGAGCGGGCTACGTAGATCTGGGCAGGGCTTTTGACGGCGCCGACACCTATTCCTATGTGTTCGACGGGCAGTGGGGCTACCTCGACTATGCCCTGGCATCACCGACCATGGTTGCCAAGGTGACCGGTGCCGCGCCCTATCACATCAACGCCGACGAGCCGAGTGTGCTGGACTACAACACCGACTTCAAGACTGACAACCACATCAACATCTTGTATGCGCCGGATGAGTTCCGAACGTCGGACCACGATCCGATCGTGGTGGGTTTCACGGCCGACGGCGGGGAATGTGAGACGGTGCCACCTGTCGCATCAGCTACGGCTGACCCGGCTTTCGTTGAGGCAGGTCGTTCCTTTGTGTGGGTGTCTGTGACCCTCGATGTCTCCGACGACTCTGCGTTCACGGTGGATTTGGTATCTGTGACTGCGAATCAACAGATCCGCCCGACCGATGTCATCGTCCTCGATGACACCAACTTCCTGCTCAAGGCGAGGTCAGGACGCAATGAGGCAAGGGTCTACACCATTACGTATCTTGCAACAGATGAATGTGGAAACAGCACTGAGTTTTCCACGACTGTGACCGTGAATCCACGAGTCAGGAATCGGCCGGCATGAACCTTGGCTGAGAGTTTGAAGGCGAGGTCGTTGCGGTTGGCGGCCTCGCCCATTGGCGGATGACTCCGAAACTCAACTCGTGTATGGCTGGATAGACGGGTTCTTGGGGCTGCCCGTCCAGCCTATTGCAGGGACAGATTTGAGGTTGCATGACCGTGATCGCATCAGCTTCATGTTTGTCGGCTGATCACACGCACAACCCCGTCGCATCGACTCCGCGGGTGCAGATCGTCCACGATTCGACGAGTACGACGCGGAAGGCTTCGCCCTCCTCCTCAACCACGACCCGGATTCGTCGACCACGGGTCGTTTCCGCGTCGGCTCCAATGAGATCGAAGTAGACCTCGCGTCCACCGAACTCGCGTCGTGTGATCTGAATCGGTTCTAAACCGTCGGATGCGGCGATCGTGCCAGCCACTAGTTCAATTAGCTCGTCCGCAGACGCTGCCTCGAGTTCAGCCACCACGGGGGTGAGATCCTCCTCCGTGCCTAAGACTCCCGTGTTCTGTTGCAGGACATAGCCGGTCTCCTTACCGGGCTGGCCCACCTGCTCCCAGACGAGACCGCCCAAATAGCTGGCGGCCTCTCCTGTGGATACCATCCCGGCGTCGAGACGGTCAAACTCCCACAAGCCCCCGAAGAACTCTTGGTCTTCGGCGGGAAAGCTGCCCACCCAGGCCGGGTCGTCCATAGGGAGTCCAATGATGTCCACCGGGTCTCCGTTGGCAAAATTGCTTCGTTCCTCGCTGACATCGAGGAACGGATTAGGGATGAAGGAAGTGGTCGTTTCGATGGGCGGTGCCGTGAACGTGGTCGTCGGACCTGAATCACTGTTTGAGCATGCGGCCACGGCGACCAGAGTGATGAGCGTGAGAAACCGGTAGTTCATGGCGGGAGGATAGTTGGGCGCCCTCGGCAGGAATCGAACCTGCGACACCGGGTTTAGGAAACCCGTGCTCTATCCACTGAGCTACGAGGGCGGGATGGGTTGGAAACGCGGTTGACAACTCCCTTAGCGTTGGTCTTCCGGCGTTGTTGTGAGGGTAATCACAGCGTGGGGTCGAGCAATGTTGCCGGATCGGGGTTCTGATCGTGTTTCGGCCGCGGGTATTTATATGAAAGCGTCGTGTTGTTTGTCGAGTGGGGGGTTCGGTTGGTTCAGCCGGTTTGTCTAATGTGCGGTGGGTCGACTGCGCTTCGGTTGGTGAAGATCGGTTCGGTCTGGGCGTTTCGGTAGGCCTGCCAGGCGAGCATGCTGAGATTGTTCTTTTCGAATCCGTAGTGGTGGAGGCGTTCCCGTGGGTGGTGGTCGTCGATGAACCGGTTGGCTGATTCTGCGGAGGCGCGGAGCGGTTTCTGGACTTTGGTGAATAGTTGGCCGGTCTCGGGGAACGCTCTGAGGTGTTCTGGCCGGTTGTATCCGTTGAGTTTGTCCTCAGCGGTTTGGTCGAGTCTGATCCTGACATACCCGTCGGGAGTTCCGTCTTCGGTGGTGACGTCATATTCGGTGGAGAGCCGAACGGTCCCGTCTTTCTTGTTGGATCGTTTGAGGATGCGCCGCAGGTGTAGAGGTTGTAGGTGTTGGTTGCCGTCGACGTCGTAGGTTCTGATGTGTGGTGTCCGCCGATGAGGTGGATTTCGATCTGACGGGGTGCGACTTTGGCGGGGTGGTGGGTTTCGTACCCGTGGTATCGGTCGGATGGTTTGCCTCGGGTTTTGGGGACACCGACGAGTCCGATGTGACCGGCTTTTAGGAGCCGGTCGAGGTGGATCCCTCTGAGCGCCCGGTCATATGCGTATCCGACCAGGCCAGGGAGATGTTGGGCTACTTGGAGGTATTGGTCAACGACTACATGTCCTTCGCTGCTGCCGTTATTGGTTATAGGGTCGATGGCGAGAATGACCTGTTGGTTGCGTTGTTGCCCGCGGAGATGTGTGAACGCGTAGGGGAGACCCGGGACCACGTTTCCGCCTCCGGTGGTGTGTAATCCGATGTCGGGGTCGTGGCGGTGAGTGATGATCTCCCCGGTGGCCCTGTCGACCGTGGTGGCGCTTTTGGGGAGCGTCTTGCTTCTTGCTGTCATCACTGTCACATCCCCGTAGCCGACCCTTTCGGTGGAGGGTCGTGAGATCGACCCGGGGGAGTGGGTGGTGCCCAGGTTGAGAGCGGTAGCGAGTTGACAGGCACGGTCTCGGACAAGGCTGGTGATGGTTGCGGTGTGGGATGGGAGATAATGTTTGAGTGCATAGTTGAACTGGTTCCGCGATGGTGGCCTGAATGGAGGGATCAGGTTGGGCCGGTCCCCACTGAACTCTTTTTGTGCTGCGGCCCGGATTTGGTTCCAAGGCCATGGGTCCGGTCTTCGAAAGCTTCTTCGACTTTGCGGCTTGACCCGAAGCGATGTGGGCTGTTCCTTTGAAGCTGACGGCTGCCAGCGCGCCTCGGCGTCCGTCTTCGGTTAGCGGTCGCTTCCGCAGGCGACCAAGGGGTGATGTACCACAGGACCGGTAGCGGCATCCACCGTGCGATACACTAGATCGGGCAGAAACCAGCGAGTCGACGCCCTTCGACGCCGCCCATGCAATCGGCAACAACGACCTCGACACCGGCGCTTACATGACGCCGCAGTGTCCGCGTCCTACCGACGATAGATCGTCAACCAGTTGGCAGGCGGCGGAAGATTGGTGGTGTCCGGTAGTCTTTGGGTCGGTCAGACGACCACGGCGCAGGTGGCGGCATGATCAAGCCACACAGCTCGAGGAGCTGGATCTCATAGACGGAGCGTTGGACGACGAACCGCTGCCAGGCGGCATCCCGATCCTCGGTGACCGGCGCACCTTGAGCGGCAACCGAGTCGACGGCGTCATCGAACTCGTTGCGTGAGACGCTCGTCGTGGTGCCGATGTCGGGGTCGATGGCGATACTGAAGAAAGACCCGATGTCCTGCAACATCTGGACGCCGGCCTGGTAGGTGGTTCGGGCGTTCGTCGACATGGGCATCGCCAGGACGGCGTTGCGGAAGATCGCGGCGTCGAGGATTGCGGCGGCCGTGGTCAGCCATGAGCGATCGTGCCGCGGTGATCGGAAGAAGTTGAGTGACGGTTCGGAGGTGTGGCCTTCGCTAAGTTCGATGAACCATCGCTCCCATTCGCTCCACATTTCGTCGAGTCGATCGAGACAGCCCAGGGCAGCCAGTTCCTCTATGAGGCGGGGCCCATGAAGGGTCCCGCCGCTCTTGAGCGCGAAGTCGGCAACGATGATCTCACGTCGTGAGAACGAACCGTAGATCGAGGGCAGGTAGGCGATCAGGATCGCCACCACTCCGAGGCCGATCAGCGACTCGATGATTGACAGGGCAAGCTGGAGCCCGGTATCGGGTCGATGGAAGCCGAGGGTTGTGAATGACGATCCGCTCACCACCAGTGCTGTGCCTATGTCGGCTACGCCGCTGGCCCATAGCATTAGTGCGAAGCCGCTGAACACGCCAAGCGCCCATGCGATTGGCAGGGCGAGGAGGCCGAGCGGTCCGTGTAGCGCGAGCACAGAGTCCTGCTTGTGATACTCGCCCGCCCGTCTCGAGAGCCACACCAGTAACCGACGCAGCGTGAAGAAAACCGCGCGGGTGAGCCGGGCGATGACAGCTCGGGGGAGCACGACGGTCCTGATCGCCGAAGCGACGGTGGCGAAGACGAGCCCGACCCCTGCGAGGAAGACGATGATGTTGCCGACAAGTTCCATGGGACGGGCGCCGATTCAGGCGGCGATAGCCGAAGAGCCTGTCTCGTCGCAGAGCCTGGCCGTTTCGACTATCGATTCGAGGACGGCGGCGAGTTGGTCTCTGACCTCAGACGAGGTGACCGTGCCATCCTCGATGGCGTCCCCGGCCCCAGCTAGCAAGAGCTCGGGCCCACCGATTAGCACGGCTCCAGTGCGGCCGAGCACTTGCCTGAGCTGTTCTTGAGCGAACTTGGTTCCGCTCTTTCCGGGCGTGGCCCCGATCACCGCTACCAGCTTCCCCGCGATAGGCGCATCGGGGTATACGCGTGACGACCAATCGATCCCGTTCTTGAGGACTCCGGGCACTCCGCTGTTGTATTCGGGCGTGACGACCAATAGTGCGTCTGCGTTTCGTATCGCCGCTTTCAAAGCCGTGACTGGCTCAGGATCGCCGGCTTCTTCGACGTCTCCGTCGTAGTGGGGCAAATTGCGAAGGTCGAAATCGACGATCTCGACGCCCGGGGGGGTCAGTTCACGGGCGGCCCTGATGAGGGCCTGGTTGTAGGACCCTGATCGATAGCTGCCTGCGAGGGCAAGGATCTGGAAGGTGTCGTTGGCGCTCATGGCTGTACTCCTGTCTTGTAGGTTGCACGATCGGGCAGATCGTTGTCTGGTTTACCCGTGGGTTTCGGCGAGGCGCTGCGCGGTTTCGACGACTTGGTCGACGGTGAAGCCGAATCGCTCGACCAGCGCCTGGAGCGGCGCGGAGGCACCGAAGGTCTCCTTTCCGAGAGTAACCCCATCAGATCCGACGTAGCGATCCCAGCCCAGCGTGCTGGCTTCCTCGATGGAAATGCGCGCCGTCACCGTGGGCGGCAACACAGTATCGCGGTAACTCTTGGGCTGGTCCTCGAATAGCTCCCATGAAGGCATCGACACGACACGGGCCGCAACGCCGTCCCTGGTGAGGCGTTCGGAGGCTTCGAGAGCGAGCGCAACCTCGATGCCGATGAGGATGACGTCGGGATGCGACTCGCAGTCGGCGAGAACATAGGCGCCTCTGCGGAGTCCTGCGAAGGGCCCATATCGGCTCCGATCGACCGTTGCCAGGGCTTGTGGGGACAGGATGAGGCAACCGGGCGGTGCTGCTGGTTCAATGGTCACTTTCCAAGCTTCGACGACCTCGTTGGCGTCGGCCGGTCGGATAACGATGAGATTGGGGATCGCCGCAACGAGAGGATCTGCTCAACCGGCTGATGGGTGAGGCCATCCTCGCCGACGCCGATCGAGTCGTGGGTAAAGATGTGGATCACGGGGATCTCCATCAGCGCCGACAACCGGATCGGGTTGCGCGCGTAGTCGCTGAATATCAGGAACGCGAACAAGACAAGAAGGTCCCATTCGGCGCTGAGCCCCGCGTCGATCGAGCCAATCAAGAGGACTAAGACGCTCGCAGTGATGACAATCTTGGCGGTGCCGGACGGACTTATGGATATTCCTTTCATGGAGTGCCGTAACTAGACCAACACCGCCGATGGCACTGTTACTCCGTCAAATCTCGGGGGAGATGAACGCTAAAAAACCCAACGGCTTCTTCACGACGGACTTGAGAAACGATCGGGTGCGTCC
>JBGSYD010000035.1:0-33676 GCA_041751055.1 Acidimicrobiia bacterium
CTACGTCGGATTCTTGTGGATTACCGGAATGTTGGTGGGGATGGCGGTCTTCGCAGGCAGCGCAGTTGAAGCGGTGCGCTCACCCGATCAGCAACAAACCCGCACATAACAGCTGCCGGCTCAAGGGGTAATTGCAACATCTAGCGCCGTAGGCGGGCGCCGGATACTCGTCGGTGCCGTGCTTCTAGGCGTTTCGACCCCGCGGTAGGTGTCGGTACCGTACAGCGGTCATGAGCCTGTTCACTCCTCTCGCACGACTCGCCCCTACTCGGTTCCTGTTGTTCTTCGCGACCTGTGACGAACGCGACGCCGAGATCCGGGCGGCAGCGTAATCGACCGTCGCTTGGGCCAGGCCTCCCAACTCATGAAGCAAGATCACCGGTCTCGACGAAGAGGAATCGCCGGCCCGGATCACCTCCCGTCCCGATGAAGGATCCGGGAATCGGTAGCGGGGCAACGTGTGACGTCCACGCTCGGTGAGCTACCAGCTGGTCGATCCGAGTTATTGGGACGTGGGGGCTCATGGTCTGACCAGCGACACTGCCGCGCCGGGTCGATAGGCATTCCCGTCGCGAAAACTAGCTGACTCTCTGTCCCAAGGCGGTTATGAATAGGAGTTCTTCGACGGCTGAAGCGTTCGAGGATCGAGGTGTCAGAATCGTGGGTGTGGTCTACCAGGACGACCCGAAGAGCGCTACTGCGTTTCTCGACGAGATCGGGTGGGGAGAGAACTACGACTACGTCACCGATCCTGGTTCACGAGCCGCCATCTCATTCGGAGTATTCGGGATTCCGGAGACCTTTTTCATCAACCGCGACGGCATCATCGTAGGAAAGGTCAGCGGTGAATCGTTCTGTTGGGTTCAACCCTTGATGAGATAATCCGTGGCGGTCAGCCCGGGGACCAAACAACCGGAACGATACAAAGTCGGCCCGACGAGTGATGCCCTTGCGGATCGGATCCCGATCCGGGCGGTGGATTATGCCCCGCTCGATACCGTTTACACGTCGACCGAGAAGTGTTCGGCGATTTTGGAGCGGAGCTGGCTTTCTGACATCTGTCCGGTTATTACCTCGCGTACCCGCCCTTCGGCGTCGATGAAAACGGTGGTAGGCATGCCGATCCCACCGAACGCCTGATAGACCACTCCTTGGGGGTCGCGGGCCAGCCTGTAGGTGACTCCGGTCTCGCCGACGAGCCGGGTGGCCGCTGCGGGGTCATCCTGGAGGTTCACGCCGACAAAGGCGACCGTTTCTCCGGCGTCCTGGTTAACCCGTTCGAAATCGGGCATTTCGGCGATGCAGAACGGACACCAGGAAGCCCAGAAGTTCAGGACCACGGGAGTTCCGAGGTATTCAGAAAGCGAGAGTGGGACTCCATCGAAGTCAACCATCTCGACGCGAGGTGCGGTCTCACCTGACGCTGCCTGTCCCACTGCGGTTGTGCCCGCGTCGGGTTCGGGTGCGGCAAGAGTCACGATCACGATGAGTGCGACGATGGCCGAGGCGGTGACAGTCCAGAATCTGACCCGGCGCGATTTGGCTTTTTGTCTGGCTGTTTTACCAGTCATAGAGGTTCTCCTTGGTCACTGTCCCGGCGCTCAGATCGGACCGGTCCAAATGACGATGTGATCAGAGCGTCGTCAGTTTGGGGCGATGCTGCCTCGCTACCGCTGGTGTGTCGTTTCCAGAGTGAGCCGATCACAACCGCCACCACTATCAGACCCGCCCCCAAGATCAGTAGCTGACCGTTTCCCGCGGCGAACCGTTCGATAGCGGCGGTAAAGTCGCCGACGAAACCGACGATCGGGTCGTCTCCCAACGTTGCCGCCGAACCAAACTGGACTCGAAGCCAGTAGTAGGTGAGATATAACCCGGCGAGGACCAGGACGGTTCCGGTTATTCGGGGCATATATGGCGTCAACTTCTTCAACGCCCTCGCCAGCCCGTCGCGTAATAGAGCGGCACCGATAGAGAGCAAAACAAGCGTTATGGCCATTCCGAGACCGTAAGCCCCGAGTACCAAAAGGGACGACGCAGTGCTTTGAGTGGCTAGAGATGCGCCAAAAACCGCGAGGAATACCGGGAGCGTGCATCCGAGCGAAGCGACGCCGTACCCCACCCCGAAAACAAACATTGCTTTGGGTTGCTTCTCTCGATCGGGTCGAATCGGGTTGGCGAACCGGAGATACATTGCTTTTCCCAGGGTCGTGGCAACTCCAAATGCGATCAACAACACTCCAAGTACGATCCCAGCCCACGGAATGGCGCGGACAACTTGGGTTGCTCCATACGTTATGGGAAGTGCCACCAGACCAAAAACGACGAGGACCCCCGACGCCACCAAAAGTCCGGTCATGACTCCCTGCAAGGTTCGGTTGAACGCACGGGGGAGTTGGTCTTCATCGGCCCCGACGTAGAACGACAGAAACGCCGGGAGCATGGCGAACCCACATGGATTCACCGTGGCCAGCCCTCCCGCAGCCAGAGCGAGACTGATCGGTCCTAGATCCACGGGCTCACCGCGAGGGTGTCCAGGCGGCAATAACGGCGAGAACCGGCCATTTCGTCGCGCCCGATTTGGCCATTCTGGATCACAGTTCGTCGACCAGTTCGGTGTCGGGCCGGAAGGCGGCCCACGAGAACCAGAACGTGCGAACAAAGGTGACGGGTTTCAAATTTGACCCCTCAAAAGGACCCTCAACTGCCTCGCCGAGAACATTCCACTTCGAGGAACTCTGGTCGTCGATGAACAGAAGACCGTCGGTCCGGAACGTGAGCGTCTGCCCATCAACAATCGGGCTAAAAACGCCGACGGTCCCGACTTCCCGGCCCCCGGCAACGTCGCTGGAATCCAACGCCGAAGCCTGCCCCTGCTTCCAGAAGATCACCAATGGCAAATCTGCGATCTCCCCTTCGGTCACCGCGGCGCCACTCTCGTGGCTGATGACATCTTCGCTCCATGCCGCTGCTGCGCCCTCCCGCTCAATGGCGACGATGCGCTGCATCGCTTTGGCGCGGACATCGACGTCGCCCTGGAACAGGAACGGCTGCCCGTCAGGGTCGTCGAGACCGGTATAGGGATTGGTGCCGTAGTTGCGGCTGGCGCCGGTACGATTGCGGTCCAATACCTGGGCATCGGGCCGGGCCGCCTTGAAATCGGACCACGCCACCATCGTCGACGGGACCTGAGTGAGGACATCACCGGTGAGGACACCGACGACAGCCCGACCGTCGATCTGATTCCACAGCGATTCGGTGGCCCGGTCATACATCACCAGGTTGGCGAAGTACAGACTCCCTGATGTGCCGAAAGTCGTCTCCACGCCCCGAACGGTGCGTTCAAAAGTCACCGCCGAGTTACAGAGGGGACAGTAAGTGACCGACAACGGGACACCCCCGACGGTGTCGTTGACGATCTCATGCCACATCAGGATCTGAATTGGGTAGGCGCGGACATCGCCATCGATATCCACAACCAAAACCGGCTCAACATCGTTCAACCAATCGTCAGCCTCCGTAACAGTTACGAATTTGGGGTCGTCGATTGGTGGTATTCCGTCAGGCGGCGGCCCGCCTGAGAGGATGTCGTCGGGATCAATGAGCGGGTCGGGAAACGACGGATCAAACCTGTCATCAAGAGCTGACGGTCCCTCCGGCAAGGCACCGGCACCAGGCGATGCTGCCGATGCAGGAGCATCATCGGGCGGCGAAACCGTCGAAGACGGACCGCCGTCACCGCTGACAGCAGAGGCCCCGCACGCTGCGACGACAAACACGGTTACCACAGCCAGCGCAATCATCTCTAAATGTTTCAAAGAACATCGCTCTCATGGGCGGCAGAAGAAAAATGCGGGCTTTTTAGGCGCGCTCACACGGAAACAACGCTCCAGCCGCGACGGTGAATCCCGACATGTCGCATTTCAGACAGTACAAATATGAAACGACATAGTAATGGCGCTGGCCGACACACATGCCGCACCAGCGCCGTTACGGAGGATTGGGCGGATACTTGTCAGGTCTCTCTAGGTTCGCTGGAGGTCGATGGGCTGGTCTATGCCGGACATGAGAAGGCCGAGTTCGCTCTCGCCGACTTCCGGCCCGCCTCGGGGCTCAACCCGCTCGTGGCCGGACGGTACGCCGCCAACCGGTTGACCGTCACCCGCCAGCTCCCTTACGAACCCGGCTCGCACAAGACCGTCGACCTGTGCCTCTTCCTCAACGGGGTCCCGGTCGCCACTGCCGAGATCAAGAATGCGCTGACCGGACAGAACGTCGATCATGCCAATAGCCGACGAGCCCACGTCAGCACTCGACGTGTCCGTCCAAGCCGCCATCCTCGACTTGTTCAACGAGTTGAGCGCCACCCTAGGTTTGACGCTTCTATTCATCTCTCACAATATCGCTGTTGTCAGGCAGATCTGCTCGCGTGTATCGGTAATGTATCTCGGGCGGATCATCGAATCAGGGGTAACTGAACAGGTCTTCGGAGACCCGCGGCACCCGTGTACCAGGGCACTCCTAAGTGCTGTTCCTCGGCTGGTTCCAGGAAGAGTCTCAGAGGCCAAGTCACTTACCGGAGATCCACCCAGCCCGATCTACCTCCCTTCGGGGTGTCGTTTCAATCCCCGCTGTCCGATAGCACAATCAATCTGTCACAGCCACGACCCGCCTTTGCTGCCAGTTAATGGAGAACATGCGGCCGCCTGCATCTTCGCTCGCGGTGATGACTGAGCGTTGTCTTGATTCAGAAAAGACGGTCGGAGAAATCCGAACCAGTCGATATGATCTGATGCGGGTAGCTGTCTTTGGCTCAGTCATTGGCATTGTTCCGAGGTCGAGTGTTTGGTCGTCGAGAGCAAAGCTAATTCATCAGTTTCGTGGTGAACTGATGTGGAACGATTCTCCTATGAGTTCGATCTCGACGCTTGCCGCAAGCTCGAGGGTATTGGATGCGATGCGCTCAAAATCACCTTCAAGTTGTACGGAATCGGAAAGGAGGAGAACCGACTAGGAGTCTTAGCGGTCTCACCGGCAATCGCAATTTCTAGTGTGTGAATCTCGGATCAACTGGTGTGGCCGACGAGACGTCTACCCCTTATGAGCAGGCCGGCAAGCAAGGCCAAGACGCCAGCGGACAGGAGTGTTCAAATAGTGTCCCGTTAGGTCCACTTCTGGAATCCTCAGTGAACAGCTGACGATTCTGCTGTTTCTGACTCATCGCAGGGACCGCCTGATGCCACCGCTGTCTCTCATCTGTGTCTCACCGCGCAAAGATCAGAGCATCAAGCGAAGTGCCTCAATCCCAACGACAGCGAGCGTCACAACGACGACCGCGGCGAGAGAGCGAGTATTTCCTTGAACAGTGAGTTTGATCTTCAGCTCAAGGGTGTGCTGTTTGTCTTTGGACATAACTAGCTCCGGCGCTCCCGGTGAGGAACACCCGTCGAGTCAGAGACTCACAGCACTTGATGATCGAGCCTACCATTGATGGATCGAACAAATGGAAGACTTCTATCGTCGTTTCCAGGAAAAGTACCTGCGTGTACGCTGCGGAGACTGCCAGCTTTCGCTTGGTGGCGCTCGCTGCAGTCCGAAAACGCCGTGCTTCTTAGGCCTGCTCCATGTCTGGTACTGCGCCGAGTGTGCTGCCGACGGCACTCTCACCATTGATCACGCGAAGGCGGGGCATCCTTACTCCCGAATCAAGTGGGAGGCGATGCCCCGAGGTCAGAAAAGGCAGATCATCAAGCGAGTCCTAGAACGGGAAGGTTCACGCCCGAACCCACCAATTCGCCTTGCCTATGGCGGGTTCATCGAGCGAATGCAAGGTGTCGACGCAGGTTATCGATACCCGAATCTGCCAGCGTTGGAAGGGAACCTTTCGGTGAAATGCCGCTGCGGGCACAATCCTCAGACCGGCCAAGAGAGACTCTTGCAGCAAGTCACCCGCACCGAGGGGTCCACCCTCTATCTGCGTTCGTAGTCGGGGCTAAATCTCTTTCGACACATGTCGTCTAGATCACATGACGAATGGAGCCGTCGAGTTTGTCGGCTGCGACTTCGTCCATTCCGTCCATCAGATGACCGTAGACATCGAGCGTTGTCTTTATCGACGAGTGCCGAAGCCGTGAATGCATCAGCTTCGCGTGCTCGCCTTGCTCGATGAGATGAGCCGCGTGGGCATCACGCAGGTCATGAAATGTCAGATCGTCAAGATCGCACTGGCTGTCGGACCGAAAAGAAATCGGGGTCCTTCATGCTGTCTTGCTGGCCCTGAGAGCATCTAACCCGTGTAAAGGGTTCGAAGATACGGACCGAAACGAGGAGAACATTATGAGTATGAGTATGAACGACGACCGTACCGGAGATCGGTACGAGAGTCCTGCCGGCGGCACGTCTGGTGTGCACAACGCCAACGAGCGAGATGACGCTGTTGGGGGCGATGGGTTGCTGCCGCCCCCGTCAGGGTCGGCGGCGCCCGATTCGTCTGAATTGATTGATATCTGGATCGATGACGTACCTGTTGGACCCTCGGTCGAGCAGATAGGACAGAACGAAGAGGTTCCGGGTGAGGCGACACTCGGGGAAGGTTTGGATCTTGGTTCCGAGGATGAGTTGATCTGCACGCTGCTTAGCAAGGGTTGGACGCATGATGAGACGGCCAAAGAGGTTGGATGTTCGACGAAGACTGTGCAACGCAGGGTGGGCGACCCATTGTTCGCCGCTGAGGTCCGACGCCGCGGCAAGGCGGATGTCGCGGCCACCACAGCCAAACTATTCCAGCTCGGTCAAGCAGCGACCGACGGACTGAGCGGCCTGCTGTCCTCTGAAGACGAACGGGTACGCCTTCAAGCGATACGGACCGTTTTGGAATTTGTTTACCGCCGGTATCGCGTAGATGTGATGGAAGCGGAATGGAGTGACAGGCTGGCCATCCTCGAGGAAACCTTGGGCCGATCCGATGAAGAGTACGGAGGGGGCCGGAGATGACCCGTTCGGTGGAAGCGCGACTCCACAACCTTGAACGATCTGCGTTATTACGGTCCAAGATGGACATTTCCGACGAGGAGTTGTTGGAGGCGCTAAACCGCCGGTGGCTCAATGAGACCCAGTTGCGGGCGCTCTACAAGCGGATCGAAAAGCCACACGCGGTGGTCATCATGTTGTCGGCATGGGTGATCAGGTCTTATTGGTTAGATAAGAACGAACAGGGACAAAAGCTCATACGCACTATCACGCGGGGTTTTACGGCCAGTGTTGCCGCGCACCTGGCTTGGCCTGCCGGGACGGTCCCCCGAGCGTTGGTGGGCGACTACCGGGACCATTTGACGTGGAAGAGCAGCCCTCTGCCCTTGACTGAGAATCGTCGAACCTTCTGGGAGACCGACCTTCGATGTTGGCTCGCCCAACATTTTGTGTCCACCCGCGGGCGCAAGACGCTACAAGCCCAAATCGCAAACGATGTCGAAGCTGGTCGGCTGGCCGATGGTCTCATCCCAATTCTCGGAGATGACGAACGCGACTCACTACTCGACCTAGTCGACTCCATGGAGTCCATGTACCCGGATGCTCCGGTACTCGTCTGGGGTGACCTCAACGACCGGTTGTGCACGTCGCACAAGCCTCCACCGGGGGACAAAAGTGGACAAAAGTGGACATATTGGGGCAGGACACTCACCTAGCGCGTTCCACGATCCCTGCGTTGGCGTTCCATGTCCACGCTCAGCCGTGGGGTATACGCCCAGCTCCGGCGTGAATCGCAGAGTTTCCAACCAATCCCACGAGGGCACGAGGGCGGGATGGGTTGGAAACGCAGTTGACAACTCGTCTCAGAGTTGGTCCTCCGGCGCTGGTTGAGGGTAATCCCGGCTTGGGACCGTGCAATGTTGTCGGATGACCCGATTTGTCAGGTTTGGCCCACGGGGAAACCTTCTCTGGGTCAGTTTTGGTTCCTATGGAGCGATTCGGGCCCGGCTAGCCCGGTCCGTTCCATGAGTGCTGGGTCGACTGCGTTTCGGTTGATGAAGACTTGTTCGGTTTGGGCGTTTCGATAGGCCTGCCAGGCGAGCATGCTGAGATTGTTCTTTTCGAACCCGTAATGGTGGAGGCGCTCCCCGCGGGGGTGGTGGTCGTCGATGAACCGGTTGGCGGATTCGGCTGAAGCTCGGAGGGGCGAACACCCCGCACCGATCATCGAATCCAAACCCAAGATCACCCGTGTCGACAACACCGAGACGACGGGCCAGTTGCGGTGAAGCTGTCCTCTGACCCCTTTCAGTCAAGCCCGGTCGATTGTTGAGTGTTTGCTGTGTTTTGGTTGCTGTTTCTGGCCTTTACAACTGTTTTGGACGCTATGTAGGTGGTCAATGGCACCGCTGCAACGAGGCCGAGCGAACCGACGAGAGTGCGAACTATTTCAATAGTGATGACTTCGCTGCTAACTACGAACCCGATTCGCTGCGCCGAGAGGGTGTACAGGATGAGTAGTGGCATCGAAGCACCCGCGTATGCGAGCAAGAGGGTGTTGACGGTAGACGCGATATGGTCGCGTCCGACACGTAGCCCCGCTGCGAACAGGTCGGTGGCCTGAAGCTCCGGATTGGCTTTGGAGATTTCCCAGACAGCCGAAGTTTGGGTAACCGTGACGTCGTCCAACGCTCCGATTGTGCCGAGGACAATTCCGGCCAGCAACAGACCCTTTAGATCAATGTCGGGAAGCGCCAACAGGTAGAAGGACTCCTCTTCGGCCAATCCGGAGAACCTGGCCAATTCCACAACCAGCCACGAAAGGACCAGCGTCACCGATAAGGCACCGAATGCTCCAATGGCGGAAACATGAGTGAGCCGGTTGGGGCCATGCGTCACGTAGAGCGATATCAGAGCAATGGCACCCCCTCCTACCAGCGCCACAAGCACCGAATCGCGGCCTGCAACGACTGAAGGGAAGATAAAACCCAGCAAAACGACGACGCTAAGGAATAGGCCAATCAGTGCGTACAGCCCCCTCATGCGGGCGAGCGCTATCACCGCCAGCGAAAATAGAAGGGTCACTCCGATAACAAGGGGTCTCCGATCCCTGTCCAGGTACTGAAACGAAGGCGTCCCCTCAAAATCGTTCACGGCGATGAACACTCGATCGCCGCGGCTGAATGACGGTTGGCTGTCGCTATCGGAGAAGTCCTGCGTGTAAGTCTCGCCCGTTCTGTCCCCGGTCAACTCGAAGTTGACGACGGTGCACTCCAGGTTCGGATCGTAATCGCAAGGCTTGACCTCCACTGCTCCCACGGATGCGAGTACGACGTCGTCCGCGAACCCCAACGAAGACAAGTCGAAATCAGCTACTTGCTTTGGAATAAGGACGGCGATACCGACAGCCACCAAGGCCGTCATCACTAGAACGAGTGATGCCTGCCACCCTGGCCGGGGAACCGACCGCCGATCCGGTCCAAGAAGCTTCTCAAGATCACTGGAGGGGACGGGCATCGAGGCAGACTAGACGAGCCTAAGCGGGATCAATCGAATACGGCGGTCGGTGTTACGAGATAGTCCCCGCCCGGTGCGACGGATATGTCGGACGCTGGGATGGTCCAAGAGTCGACGACCACGCCCCATTCAGTGTCCAGAGCAACACGCCTTGCGGTTGCCATACGGGCGCTCACCCTGTTGTCTTCATCTGGCTCAACATGGCTTGATGTGGGTGCCGACGCAGCGGGCAGTCGATCGGGATTGCCCGTTGTGTGATTGCCTTCTACCTAGTGGAAGGTTCTAGGTTGGTGGGCGCATGAACAGCGTCCTGTTGGTTCGCCGGTCACGTCTTCGATGGATCATTGTCCTGGTCAGCATGGTGGCCGTTGGATTTGGCGGATACCTAGGGTTTGTTACTTTCGTCGAAACCGGCTCCGTGGGTGGGTTGCGTGCGGGTGCGATGGGTCTGGCGGTGGCCACGGGATTCGCAGCGTTCTTCTCACCCTGTTCCTTCCCGCTCCTTTTGACCTTCCTGGTCCGCCAATACGGGTCTGGGTCTCGCCGCAGAGCCGTTATGTCGTCGGTGATTGTTGGTTTTGGTGCCGTCGTGTTCTTCGGGCTGTTGGCCGTCGCCCTGGCGCTTGCGGGGGAGGGGCTTGGACGGTTCGTTGGATTCGATACCACTACGGGGAGGCTGTTTCGTGGCGTGCTGGGAGGATTCCTGGTGTTTCTAGGCCTGAGACAGGCGCACCTGATCAAGGCCCGCTTCAGAGTGCTCGACACCATTGCCGGTGCTGCCGGGAGGACGTTTGACATCGCGAATGTCGAGAACCCGGCGACACGGAACTTCGTGTATGGGTTTGGCTATGTGCTTGCGGGATTCGGGTGAACGGGACCTCTGCTTGCCGGTCTGGCAGCCCAGTCCCTCACGATCAGCGTCGCTGCCACCGTTGGTGCAGTCGCATTAGCTGCGGGCGTATTTGTGACGCTCCTTGTCGTCGCATCAGTATTGGTGACGCTTTCTTCTTCTGCTGAGTGGATCAAACCTGCTCGCATGGTCGGTGGTGGTGTCCGACGATGGAGCGGATTTGTACTGATCGCCACCGGAATCTGGTTCCTACTCATAGCTATTCTCCCCTCACCGATCATCGTCTAAGCCGCCCGATATCGGCTGTGTTCTCAGGGGATCATTGCAACGCTTCGGCGAGTTTTTGTGATGGTGTCATCCAGTCGAGGGTTTGTCTAGGTCTGGTTTTGAGCGAGCAGGCGGCTTGGTCGAGCTGGTCTTGGGTGAGTGCGGCCATGTCGGTGGTTCTTGGGAAATACCTGGCGCAACAGTCCGTTGGTGTTCTAGTTGGAACCTCGCTGCCACGGTGACTTCGGATCGCAGAAGTAAACCTGGATTCCGGTGTCGACAGTGAACTGGGCGTGTTCGGCCATCTCTTTGCCTTGATCCCAAGTGAGTGACTGCCAGAGATGATCAGGGAGCGCCCGATGGTCTCGGCTAAACCTGTGCGCACCGACTCGGCGGTGTTCCCGTCGGGGAGTCGGAACAGCATCACATACCGGGACCACCGTTCGACGAGCGTGCCGATCGCTGTCATCCGGCGACCCATCAACAGGTCGCTTTCCCAATGGCCGGGAACAGCCCGGTCGTCTGTTTCGGCGGGACGTTGCGAGATCATCACCGGGTTTCGGATCTAGCCTTTCCCGGTGGATGCCCGTTTGGTTGTTGGCCGGCGGATCGCACGATGAGTCCGCAAACACTGGGTTAGTTCGTGTGTTGGCGCTCCCCGGCCTAACCCAAGGGTTCCCTGCGGACGCAACGCTGTTGCCTAGTTATGCAGAGCAATCGCCGCTACCCCACACTCGCGAAAATGGCTAAGTCGGGCACGAAGGTCGGCATCGCCAGCGAGGAACCCATCGCTCAACCGCCAACGTCAAATATGTATGAATAGATTCTCTTCCTTCGTTCTCGCGTCAATTGTCTTCGCTAGCGCTTGCGGCCCGAACAATCCCGGAGATATTCGAGAAACGGCCACACTTGAGATCACCGCAGTGGCCGGACCGATATGCCCCGTCGAATCCGACCCCCCGTCGCCCGAGTGCGCCGCACGATCAGTCGAAAAGGCCGTGATCATCATCCTCGACGTTGCAGGAGTCGAGGTTGCTCGTGGTATTACGGGGACCGACGGCACGGTCTTCATCGAAGTACCCACTGGTCAGCTCACGATCATCCCGCAGGCCGTCCAAGGTTTTCTTGGTACGGCGGATTCGGTGACAGTCGCGGCGACGGCGAGCCAAAGAATCCAGCTGTCGGTCCAATACGACACGGGTATCCGCTGAAGACAGGCGCTGCGAATGTGCAAGCGACAGAGCGGCTGCTCATCAGAGCAGCCCGACCCTCGCCATGGAGTTGCGCTGGCCACGGTCAGCCATCCCGAGCAACCGAATGGAGGTTAACAGGACGACCACGACGAGGTAGGTGAACCGCATCGTGGGGACGGAGGTCCCGGTGGCGTAGCTGGTTTGTCTCGGAGAGAGCCTCGCCCCCCGCGCCCTGATTAACCGGCAGTGTTTGGGTCCTGCTGGGTGACCCGCCATTGGAACGCACGCTCCTCTTCGCCCCAGTTCGACTTTAGGAACTCGATAATGGCCAGGATCTCATCGTCGCTGAGTTGGCCGCCGAACGTCGGCATCCTGGATTCAGGCAAATCCAGCCCATCCCGAACGATTTCAAGCAGAAGAACATCCGAATGGTGCCAGGTGTGACCTGACGAATCGTGGGGTGGCGCCGGATACGAGCCGTCAGGATTTGGACTCTTCCAGTCGCTCTGGCCGGACAGGTCGGCACCATGACATGAAGCGCAGCTCTCCTCATAGAGATCGGCACCCGAGCTGACAAGCACATCATCCAACGGAGGGACCGACGCCGCGGTCACACCATCAGGGTTCAGGGTCCCGGGCATTGAATTGATCCCCGAACACGCAGCCACCACCAGCACTAGCACCGAGAAAAGGGCAAACCTGCAGCAATTGTAGAAAAGAGGCCGATCCGCAGACCGGCGGGCCTCAGAAACTTTTCGCGGCATTTGTCGATCTGGACGTGCGATGTCCGCGGCGTTTTGTGGAAAAAGTTCGCGTTGGGTGGTGCATTACCAGTTCATCATCAAGCCTATGGCCACCATAATCCCTCCGCCGATGGCGATGAATACCAAGGTCCGTGTCCACGCAGAGGCAGGATCGGACGGGAACGCCAACTGTTGGAGTCGAGCCGCGACCATTTCTGCGCCAGTCCAGGTCCGCTCCTTCATAACGCCCAAAAGAAGTTAAATGTCACAGGCGCCAAAGTAGATTCGCCACCGCGAGACCCTCCCGGAAATGGTCGATCTGCGCCCAAACCGGCCTACCGATCCTTTACGGATACTCCTCCTACATCCCGTCACCCAGATCGCGGGTACTGCTGGCGTGGAGGCGAAGAGTGTCCAGAACGGTGGTTACGGGCAAGCCACAAGAGATTGGCAGGCATTTCAGCCCATTAGAGGTGAGGAGAGATGGGTTGGTCTGGGCAGGGACCATTGTGGGCAGGTACCACGCCATGCGCCCTGTCCGCACTCCCCACGGCGGTGAGATCGCCACCCTAACCGCTTGCTTTACGGGCAATCCAGCTCGACAGGCCCCATGGGAAGCCCGTCGAGCTGGGTTTGCTATCCGTTGCCGTCCAGTTTGAGAATGAACAGGCCGCCTAGAAGATCGCTACCAAGGATCCTGTTCCTGTCGACGTAGATGCCCCAAAAGAGGCCGCCAGAGGTCTCAGCCGGGTCCGCCACAAACGCTGCGATCTCTCGGGGGGAAGTCGGCTGTGAGAAGTCGACAACTCTGATTCCTTCGAGATACCACGACAGGTATGCTCGGTTTCCACGCACGATAATGTTGTGCATGGTGGCTTCGGGCGCCGTCCCCAGCGAACCGGGGGTTGCAAAGGCGCCGACCTCGACAGGAGCAGTCGGATCCCTGGTGTCGAAGATCCGGAGGAACCCCCACGGGTCGGGAGTGAAGTCCTCATCACCCACCAACACTAGGTTGCCGCCTCGTGCAGGGACCGCTACATGAGCGTTGCCCTCGTCGTTGCCGAAGGTCGCTGGCTCCTCGCCCCGGCCAAGGAATGTTGGATTCGCCGGATCTGAGATGTCGAGGAGGATTAGTCCAGCATCCCAGTAAGACAGATATGCAGTCTTGCCGTCCCGACTTGTCCACACATCATGGAGGAGTACACCCGGGAAATCGTCACCACGACAAAGCTCGGGCGTCCCTGGTGGGGGCGTGCAATCCGACCCCGGAGGAAGATCAGGGATGTCGGCGAAGAAAGGTGACCCGAACGCCAGCCCACCATCAGCACCTATTCCCCAGTCCGCGATCATGTTCGGGTTGGCCGGGTCTGTGATGTCCATCACCACGAAGTCCCCAAAACCATCGAACACCTCAGCGAACGGCACTGCCAGTTGCACGTACGCATTGCCACCTCTCTGGTAGAGATAGGTGTTGTGGACAAACCCGGGACCGCTCACACTGAGCAAAGTCGGGTTCAAAGGATCGCTCACGTCATAGAGCTGTAAGCCTGTCAAACACCCCTCATTTCCCACGACCAAAAGGTCGCCCTTGAAGTGCTCGGTGCTGACCCGGTCGGCCTTGACGTCTTGAGGGGAGCAATCGGGGCCAGCGGCGGCCAATTCGTTTACCAGTTTTGGATTACTGCTATCGGATATATCGACGACTTTCACCGTGGTCCCCGGGCCGAAACCGCCTACGTAGGCAAAATCGCCGAGGGCCCAGACGTCACTCACCTCGAATTCGTGGTCAGTGAGATCGAGAAATCCCTCAAGCGAAAGATCCTTTTCGAGTGGTGGCCGGTGCTGGGTCGCAGCGCTTCGAGCGACGGCCGCAACATCGTGTACGACTTCATCGATTACCGGACGCTCCGGGCCTTCGTTTCCTCCGGCACTAATCGGGACGGCAAGCATTGCAACGATGGCGCCCAGGACGCCGATCTTACGAATGGACATAGTGTCCTCCTCGCTAATGCTGGCACTTCATGGCCGACAATTGCGCGGCAGTGCCTGCTAAATCCGACCCTATCAGCGCAAGCACCTGCCCGTCAGCTATGAGGTTGGTTTCGTTTTCGCGGGGCGGCGACAGTGGGTTCGGTCTGCACCGGTGCACCCGGATCGTGGAGATGCGGCGGGCTCATTCGGGTAGGGGTCCCCGGACGATCGTTTATCACCTTGGCCGGTAGGGTCCGAGTGGGGCGGGCCATTTTGTCAAGATGGTTCACAACGGAATCGAATACGGAATCATGGCCGCCAATGCCGAAGGTCTCAATATTCTCAAGCATGCCGGGATTGGCCTCTCCGATCACCAACTCGACGCTGAAACCGCTCCACTACGCCGACCCGAGCACTACCAGTATGAGCTTGATGTCCCAGAGGTGGCCGAAGTGTGGCGCAGGGGCAGCGTCATAGCATCCTGGTTGCTCGATCTGACCACCGTGGCTTTCGTTGAGGACCCCGAGCTGGAGGGGTTTACCGGTCGCGTTTCGGATTCGGGTGAGGGCCGATGGACTGTGCTGAGTGCCGTGGAGGAGGGTATACCTGCCCCGGTTCTGTCGGCTGTCCTCGACGGGAGGTTCGATTCGCGTGACCGGGACGACTTTGCCAACCAGGTCCAGTCGGCGATGCGATCCCAGTTTGGCGGTCACGACGAAAAGGTCGAACCGGCCTGACGCGAGCGCCACAAACTGCAACGATCCACTCCTTACATATCCATGTTGCCGTTGCTGTCGGTGTGGGACCACATGAAGAGGCGTTCCCCGGCAAAAATCAGCATGATGCCGACGGCGGAGACCATCAGGACGAGAGGGTCTTGAGATCCCTTGATCCATAGGAATGCGGCGAGGACGATGACGTCGAGCGAAATAGCGGTCACCACGATCGCCGGCCTTACGTCGATGCGAGATTGGAGACGGCGGAGGACCCCCCAAGTGGATGGCGATGTCCATGATGAGGTAGAAGATGGCGCCTAGCGCGGCGATCCGCTGGAGGTCGAACAGGACGGTGAGAACCATGGCGAAGGCAACGGTGTACACCATGGCGTGGGTCCGAATCGTGCCCGGCATTCCGAAGTGGCGGTGGGGAACTTGGGTCATGCGGGTGAGCATCGCCAGCATTCGAGAGGCGGCGAAGACGCTGGCCATGACTCCAGAAGAAGTGGCCACCACAGCCAGGAGGACGGTGAACCAGACCCCAGCGTCTTCGAAAGCGGGCCGGGCCGCTTCGGCAAGAGCGAAATTCTGGGCGGCGACTATCTCGGCAAGATTGAGGTTACCCGCCACCATTACCGCAAGACCGATGTAGAGGACGGCGGAGATCGCGATCGCCACGACGATCGCCCTTCCGGTGTTGCGGTGCGGGTCAATGATCTCTCCGCCGCTGTTGGTAATGGTGGTGAACCCTTTGTAGGCAAGGATGGCCAGAGCCACTCCGGCGAGGAAGCCTCCGGAGATGATCGGTTCGGTCCCTCCCGACCCGCTGGTGAAATTCGTGGAGGTGACGAACCAGAGGCCGACGATTCCGAACAATGCGAGCCCGCCGACCTTGATGGCGGCCATTACCCCCTGGGATGCTTGTACAGCTCGGTTGCCAGCGATGTTGACCGCGTACGCAATAGCAAGGAGCACGACACCGAGGGTCGGGACCCAAAAAGATGCCGGTTCCAGATTGACGATCTGGAGGACATAGGCTCCAAAAGTTCGGGCTACGAGGCTCTCGCTCACAACCATTGAGACGTACATCAGCAAGGCGAAGACGCCGGTCGCCGTACCGGGGCCGTACGTCTCCCGGAGGAACATGGCCACCCCACCCGAGGAGGGAAAGGCGTTGGACAGCTTTACGTAGGAGTAAGCGCTGAATGCCACAACTACCGCCGCTACGAGAAAGGCGATGGGAAACAAATCGCCGGCTAAGGCCGCCACCTGGCCAATCAGGGCGAAGATCCCGGCTCCGATCATCACGCCGGTGCCCAACGACACGGCACCGAGAAGGGTCAGACTGCCGACCACGTCCTCGGGAGCCTGAGCATCCCCACCTTCCATGCCATTACCCATAGTGGTCACACGTGAGGCGACATAAACTGTTTACGTGCGGGCAAGGGGCACGATGACGACGAACGTCGACCCCAGGTCGGGTCCGGGGGACGAAACGGTGATGTCACCACCGTGACGACGGGCAATGCTGCGGACGATCGTCAAGCCTATTCCGCTCCCGCCGGGCACCGAGCGGTCGGCTCGGTACGTCGACCGGTTGGCGTGCGTGGTCCGATCCTCCAGGTAGGGTCACGGCTGTTGATCCCAGCGACCCCAGAGCGACCCTGTCATCGCCTCACAGTTCATTTCCCATACCCTTTACTTCCTCGGTGTCATTGTGATCCTGTCACCGTCGTTTTGTTCCGAATTGGAGCCAGTGGATCAGGTTGATTCGGCAGGTTCGACGACGAAACTGCCTGTCATCCCGGCGTCGGCGTGTCCTGGAAAGGTGCACGACATCTCATAGGTGCCGGGCTGCAGGTCGGTGATCCCTGCCACGGCTTCATGTCCCGGACTTGCCACGACCCGAAGTCCTAGTTCCGGGACCGCCAGGTCGTGAGGCACCGCCCCTTGGTTATCGAGCCTGATGTTGACTGCGCTTCCCGCGGTGACAATTATCGTTGGTGGCTCAAAGGCGAAATTGGTGGCTACGACTGTGATTTCTTCGGCACCGTCAATCTGTGGCTCCGACCGGGATTGGCCGAATCCGCCGAACATGTGGCCATCCTCGAATATGTGACCGAACCAACCCCGGTCGTACGGGTCATCGGAGGCTCCGGCTTGCACAAGCGAGCCGCCCGGAGACAGGACAACGAGCGCAATGCCTGTGATTAACAAACTTCTTTGACGCATGTCAGCTTCCCTCCAACTCGGCGCGCCGGGTCTGGAACTCGTCGTGATCGATCTCACCCCGGGCGTAGCGTTCCTCCAAGATCTCCATCGCCCGAGGGCTTCGCTGCGGGGTACTTGACCCACTTCTTCTGACCGCCCAGACGATTAGGACGATCACACCAACCCAGAACAGCAGCATCCATAGTGCTCCCCAGCCTCCGTATCCCCACATCATGATGTACTCCTTCCCGGTGCTCTTCGAGGAAAGCACCAAACGATTCGGCTTCTATTTACCCCCAATTCCGATACGCCTGCATTAAGACCGTGCTGTCGGTCAGATCAAGCTTTGGTAAAGCTTGTAGTTCGGCGGCGCATTCGTCCTTGACATTCCATCTTACTGGAAGGTGTACGATTGGCCCGAGCCGATTGGAGCAACACCGTGGAGGCGGCCATGTCTTGAGGATAGGAGCTTTTCTGGGAGCAAAGCGAGTCAAGGGGCAGACCTCCACAGAGATTCGCACCGGGGTCGGATTTGTGACAGAACGGGTTGTTCAACCCTGCTCAGCAGCTACAACGACAACGACCCGTGTTTCCGGCGTCGCCCTATTCGCCTCCAGCGGACGCGAGTACGACCTAGCCAGAGAAAGCCTGGGTTGAGCTCAGTATGATCCCGCGGGTTCTCGAGGTCCGTCGAACCCCATCAAGGCTTCGCCGAACGTAAGAAACCAGCCAAAGGAGACACAGATGGCCGCTAAAGACCCTGTATGTGGGATGACGATCGAAGAGAGTGATGCTGTGGGGACCAGTGAGTACGAAGGCAAGACCTACTTCTTCTGCTCCATGGACTGCAAAGAGGAATTCGACTCAGCCCCAGCTGATTACGCGAGCTGAGCGATAGATGACTGCGCTCGGGTCCGCTCTCGTCGTCTTTCTGGCAGCCGTGTTGGCAGCCGGAGTTGTGAGGTGGGTGGGCGACGTACTCAACCCCTTGACGTTGACGGTACCCGAGCGGGTCCCATTCGCCGGGGGATCGCCTCCGGAGTACCACGCATGGAATCGATTCCATATCCGCTGGTACACCATGGCGCTGCTCTTTCTCGCTTTCGACATGGAGATGGTCTTCATGTACCCGTGGGCCGTGGTTTTCGTCCGTGAAGGGCTGATATCACTGGTTGAGATGCTGATGTTCATACTCATCCTCGTAGTCGGGATCGTCTACACGTGGCGGGAACGCGGGTTTGAGTGGGCATAAGAGCGATCCTGGCCCGACTGGCACATACAGCACCGATTCCGGTTTTCCCGGTTACGGGTGCCGACGCCATCGATGCGGTGAGAGACCTCCGTTTACGACCCGAGATTGAACTGGTGTCTACACCACGCCACGCCAGCGTTCTGCTGGTTGCCGGGAACTTTGGCGTCAATCCGGTCCCGGGTCTTGCTCTGGTGCACGACCAGATGCCATTGCCCCGGGTCACTGTTCACTGGAAGGGCGAGATCGCCGATGACGCCCACGGACAGGTCGTCAGCGGAGATGAGGCGAATCTCGTCGAGAAGCTATCTGCATTGGATCGTGAGATTCTCGTCGCCCCGGGCCTCTCCGACCCGGCCACGCTACCTGACGTTGATCCTGTGGATTGGCGAGGGGTCGGGCCGTATGGTCACGGTGGCAAAGGGATGACCGGCGGCACTCCTTTTGGTCGGCCCCTTGCAGAAAGGGCTCCAGACCGCGACGGGATCGAACTCGACCAGTTGCCCGTCACCATTGGACCTTGGGTGGGTGCTCTTCCCCCCGGACTTCAGCTCAGGGTGAAGTTCCAGGGTGACGTGATCCAGGAGGTCGAGGTCGTGCCCGCCTTCGCGTCAACCCGGCCGGATAACGTTTTCGTGGCAGCGCTACATACGCCGACGGCGGTGGCCATCCTCGAATTGGAGAGGGCGCGACACCACCTCCGTTGGCTGGCAGACGCGCTGACATTCCACGGTCTTCCGGCGCTGGGGTTATGGGCACTGCGGCTGGCCCACGACCTCGGACCGCAGGACCGAACTGAGGTCGAGGATCTTCTGAAGTCACTGCGTAGGAGTTGGGTCATCACCATGGTTCTCAGCCGTATCGACGGTGCCTTAGATGGGTCGCTGGGAGCAGGATCGGGTCCGTTGGCGCGTGCCGCCGGTCTCGAGGATGACGCCCGGCTCGACGACCCGGTTTACCAGGCGTTGGATTTTCAGCCGATTCTCGGCGGGACTGGAGGTCCTGCCGCGTGGTGGCGACAGCGAATGGCCGAGATCGTCCAATCCTTGGATCTCTCGATTCGGGCCGGTGACATGACCGCCTTTGGCCGGGGTTCGGTTGAAGGTCCCCGGGGTCGGCTCCACGCCGACAATCCCGATGCCTCGACCTCCCTGGAATTACTGCCCGGATTGATCGCCGGTTTGGAATGGGGCGACGCCGCCTCGGTGATATGGAGTCTCGATATCGACCCGTTCGCCAGGATGGATGTCGAAGTACCTGCCGGGATGGAAACGTGAACCCGCTGGCATCAGTGGCTCTCGTCGGGATTGTCTTGATCGTCTCCGTATATCTGGTAGCCGTAATTGACGCCGCCCTGGGGCTGCGGGTTTCGCACGAACGACGTTATGCCGGAGTCTGGATGGTTCCGGTCGCCGGCGCGGCTCGGCTCGCCTTGCAACGCCGTTCTTTGACTGAGCGCCCCGATCGCGAGGCCTGGGCCCTGGCGCCACCGCTCCTGGCAGGACTTGCCGCAGTGGCTCTGACGGCCATCCCGCTCGCCCCGGGGGTGGGAATTGCCGACATTAGGGCCGGAATAGTTCTGTTCGGCGCCGCGATGATGCAGGTGATGGTGGCCGTTTTCCTCCATGGATGGGGCTCGAATTCGGTGTTTCCCCTCTTCGGTGCCTTCCGGATGGCCGCAGCCGGTCTGTCCATGGGCATTCCTTTCTCATTGGTGCTGATCACCACCGCCCTCCCCGCTGAATCGCTGTCGGTAGGCACGATCATTGCTTCCCAGGAAGGTCTGTGGAATGTACTGCGTCAGCCACTCGGCCTTCCTGTCTTTCTGATTACGGCGCTGGCATTCTCATTCTGGGGACCGATGAATCTTCCTGACGGTGGTGACCTTGCCGGAGGAACCGCCGTCGAGGCTTCCGGAATCCCTTTCCTGGTTTGGCGCATAGCCCGCGTCGCTGTTCTGGTTGCGTTGGCGGCCATGGGTGCCGCCGCCTTCCTTGGGGGCTACCTCGGCCCATGGCTTCCGGGGTGGTTGTGGATGATCGTTAAGACCATGGTTTTGGCCACATTGATGATCTGGTCGGGACATCGCTTCGCCAGGATGCGGATCGAGTCGGTAGTCCTGTTCGGGTGGACCTTGCTACTTCCGATCGCCCTTGTCGACGTCTTTGTATCTGGCGCTCTGACATTATGAGCCTGATTGCGGCAATCTTGTTCTGGTTCTTCTCCGCCGCCGCAGTGGTGACCGGATGGTTGGTGTTCCGCACCGACTCGATGGTGCGGGCAGCGTACTGGTTGATGGCCTCATTTGTCGCAGTTGGGGGAATCTTGATGGTCCTCGATGCCCAGTTTCTAGGACTGATCCTCATCCTGATGATGGCCGGCGAGATGACGATAATGGCGATCTTCATGGTGATGTTCATGATGAATCCAGCAGGACTCAACCCGATGACGATGGTTCATCAGCATCGCACCTCAATCGTGTCGGGTGCCGGCGCATTTGCAGTTCTGGCAATCGTCGCGCTCTTCGCAGATTTTCCGGACCGGCCGGTTCAACCCGGAGCGGATCCAACTGTGGATCTGGGTGTCGAACTATTGGGCGAGTCGATGCTGGTATTCGAGTCGGCGGGGGTGGCGTTGCTTGCGGTGATGATCGGTGCCGTGGCCCTGGTTTCGTTCCGTGGCCGTTTTGGAGAAGCCGAGGAGGGTTCAGAAGAGCCAGCACTGGAAACGGACGAACAGTGAGCCTCGAAGCAGTGCTTTTCGTATCGGCCGCCTTGTTTGGGATTGGTGTCTACGGAGCGTTGAGCCAGCAATCGTTTGTCATGATCATGATGGGTCTCGAACTGATGCTCAACGCCACCATTTTGGCCGCAGTTGCATTCTGGTGGGGTACCACAAATGGCAATCCCGAAGGTCAGCTGCTGGCAATCGTGGTGATGGCGGTGATGGCCATCGAGGCGGCCATCGGATTTGCCCTGGTGACGAACGTTTATCGAGTCCGCAAAGCTGACATCACCGAGAAGCTGCGAAAGCTGCGCAACTGATGGTCTGGCTTCCGATCCTGTTTCCGCTGGCCGGCGCTGTTGCTGTCCTCGCAATGCGACGGCGACGCCCCTGGTTGGGTCCGATCGCGGTGATTGCGTTGTTGGGCAGTCTGGTGAGCGCGGTGCTGGCGGCATTTTCCGACGCCACGTCTACCTGGAGTTGGGGGGCGGGGATCGATCTCAGCCTGGAGGTGGCCGATGCAGGCCGGGTGATGGTGGTGTTGGTGCCTCTGGTGGCGGTCGCCGTGGTTCTGTATGCCGCCTTGAGTATGCGCGACGATCCTGCGCTGCCCCGTCTTTTCGCACTTCTGGCCGGGTTTGTCGCGGCGATGGAATTACTGGTGGTGGCTGCCGACTTCTTGACCCTGCTCATCGCATGGGAGTTGGTGGGTGCCGCTTCCTGGGCGCTTATCAGCCATGACTGGCGGAATCTCAAAGCGCCGACCTCGGCGAAAGAGGCCTTTGTCACCACCCGTTTTGGAGATCTCGGACTCTACATAGCTGCTGGGGCGGCCTTCGCCGCCACGGGGAGCTTTGCGTATTCCGATCTGGCCAGCGGTGCCGATCCCCTCTGGTTGGGGGTTGTTGCCGGTGGTGTTGTTCTGGCGGCGGCAGCCAAGTCTGCCCAGTTGCCCTTCTCTCCTTGGCTGTTCTCAGCGATGGCCGGCCCGACTCCGGTCTCTGCTTTGCTCCACTCCGCAACCATGGTCGCCGCCGGCGCGTATGCCCTGATCCGGCTCCAGCCGATCCTTTCTGCGGTGCCGTGGTTTGGCCCCCTGGTGGTCGGACTCGGATTAGCCACTGCCTTAGCCGGTGGTCTGGTGGCATTCGCTCAGACCGACCTGAAACGGGCCCTCGCTGGGTCCACGTCCGCGCAGTACGGTTTGATGCTGGTGGCGACTGGTGCCGGGTTCACTGCGGCCGGGATGAGCCAGCTAACCGCTCATGCATTCTTCAAGGCGCTGCTGTTTCTTGGTGCCGGAGTTGCTCTCCATTCCGCCGGAACTCTCGACCTGGGAAAACTCCGCTTGGGATCAACGATGCCTCGCATCGCGGTGTTATTCGGGATCGGTGCCGCCGGTCTCGCCGCGGTTCCGCCCCTGGGGGCCGCCTTCTCCAAAGAGGCAGTGCTGGGAGCAGCATTCGACGCGGGTTTCTGGGTTGGCTCAGGTGTGTTGGTTGCCGGGTTTCTGTCAGCGTTGTATGCCTCCCGGCTCCATGTTCTTGCGTACGGTCCCGGCCCCCCGGTCGAGCTGAAGTCCCGTCCGCATCGCGTGGAAGTCTTCGCCCTGGCGGTGCTGGCCGCGCTCACCGTGGTGTTGAGTGTCATCTGGCTACCGGGTAGCAAGGAGTTGATAACCGAGGTCAGCTCCGGATCGTTCGCTGAGGGCGAACCGTGGGAACTCGGCCTTTCGTTGCTCACGATCGCCATGGCACTGGGTGTCGTGTGGCTCTTATGGCGGAGGAAGGTGTTGGTGACAGCCGGATTCCCCCAGCGTTTCCGGATCTTTGTTGCCGGCTGGTGGGGCATCCCAACCGCGGCCCGCAGAGTGATTATTGACCCTGTCATCCGTCTGTCCAGGGACCTTGCATCAGCAGATTTCTCGGTCGTTGACGCCGTGGTGCGTGGTATCGCCGCCAGCGCGGCTGGTTTCGGTGACAGGTTGCGCCGGCGGGTAGAGACGGCAGTTGACTGGATCGCCATGGGAGTGGGCAGTAGAACCCTCTTGACGGCGACCGTGTCACAAAAGATAGATGACGACGGAGTCGACGCTGCAGTCGAGGGGATTGCAGAAGGGTTCCGATTTGGTGGGGAGCAGAGTCAGCGAACCCAGACCGGTATGTCTCACCACTACTACACGATGCTCGTCGCGGGCAGCGTGGTCGTACTGATAGTCGCGGCGATATGGAGGTAGGAGAATGCTGAGTCTGACAATCGTCGTCCCGGTACTGGCGGCCATCGTGTTGCTAGCGATGCCCAAGGATCGGCCGCAAATGGCGCGGTGGGTTGCATTCGGCGTCAGCCTTGTCCCGCTCACGCTGATTGTCGTGGCCTGGACCCGATTCGAAGGGGGCCCCGAGTTTGAGATGGTCGAATCGCTCTCGTGGATTCCGTCGATAGGAGTCTCGTATCAGGTGGGTCTAGATGGCCTCTCTCTACCACTGGTTGCACTGACCACAGTCTTGTTCAGCGCCTCGATCCTGTTCCCCGTCGACCTCAGGGGTCGGGCCCGACAGTACTTTGCCGCTTTTCTCTTCCTTGAGGGTGTCTCCCTGGGTCTCTTTCTGGCGCTCGACCTGATCCTCTTCTTCGTGTTCTTCGATCTGTCACTCGTGGGGATGTATTTTCTGATAGCGATCTGGGGGCATGGCAGTGCCCACCGTTCTGCCCTCAAGTTCTTCATCTACACACTGGTCGGTTCGCTGGCTCTGCTTCTGGGCATCCTTGGTATCTATCTCAACTCCGGGGAACCGCGCACCTTCGACATGATCGAGATCATCACAACCCAACCGCTCCCCGCCGCCGGGCTAGGTTCGGTTCTGATTTTCTGGGCGATCGCGTTCGGGTTCATGATCAAGACTCCTCTTGCGCCGTTTCATACCTGGCTGCCCCCGGCTCATGTCGACGCCCCGGCACCCGCCTCCACCATCCTGGCCGGGGTGTTGCTGAAGATGGGCACCTACGGTTTTGTCCGCATTCTGCTGCAGATGATGCCGGAAACCTTTGACCGCTTTTCCTTCCCGATCGCGGTTCTGGCTGTGGTCAGCATCGTTTATGGGGCGCTGGTGGCGATGGCCCAGACCAACCTCAAACGTCTTGTCGCCTACACCTCGGTCAACCATATGGGGTATGTCATTCTTGGTGTTGCGGTCGCTGCCAACATCGGCGCACCCGGTGCGGCCCGCTCCATAGCGCTCACCGGCGCCACCATCGAAATGGTTGCTCATGGGTTGATCACCGGCGCGATGTTCCTCCTCACCGGTTCGATCCTGGCCCGGGGCGAGACCTATGAGATGGACGAGTACGGAGGATTGGCATCCCGGGCGCCGGCGTTGACCGGGGCGATGCTGCTGGCTGCATTCGCCTCTCTGGGCTTGCCGGGCCTTGCCGGGTTTGTGGCTGAATTCCAGATCTTCGCCGGGACCCTTGGTGTGTACCCGTGGCTGGCCGGGATCGGCCTGCTCGGCATCGTCATCACCGCAGCCCTCTTCCTCCGGATGGTGCAACGTGTATTCCTTGGGCCCCTGCCCGACAGGTGGTCGGCTTGGACCGATCTGGGTAAATGGGAGCTGGCTGCCCTCGTTCCCATGTTGGCCCTGGTCGTCGTGATTGGTATCGCCCCGGCATGGCTTGTCGACGTCATTGACTCGGCCAGCCGGGCCATCACGGGAGGCTGAGGTGCCTGAAATGGGTGCTCAGATGGTCGCCTTCCTCGGCGACCATCCTTCCCGAGCTGATCCTGGCTGTCGGTGCCATAGTCGTCTTGATGGTTGCGCTGTTCACCCCACGACGTCTCCAACCGTGGATGGCGGCCCTGGCAGCAGCGGTGCTGCTCAGTGCTGCCGTGTTCGCCGGGCTCGACCTTATTGACCCTCCGGGGCTCACTTTCTTCGACACGCTTGCCGCCGACGGCGTGGGGCGATGGGCGACTCTGCTGCTCGCAGTTGTTGCCCTCCTCGTCGTTGGCCTCTCGGTTGAGTGGTTCCGGCCCGATGCCCGGCACGCCGAGTATTACGTAATCTTGATCTTTGCAACGCTCGGCGCGGTGCTTCTTGCCGGCGCCAACGATTTGATGGAACTGGTGCTGGCGATGATGCTCTCTTCGGTCGCCGGCTACACCCTCGCCGCCTTTCACCGGCGATCGCGGGGCTCGTCAGAGGCCGGCATGAAATACTTCCTTCTCGGAGCCCTCGCCAACGGCGCCATGGTTTATGGAGTTGCCCTGCTCTTCGGGCTGTCGGGGAGCACCACATTCACCGACGTTGGACCCGGCCTTGAGGGTGCCGACCCCTTGGCCTTGGTCGTGGGTTTTGGCCTGGTAGTGGTAGGAGTTGCCTTCAAAATGGGCGTTGCCCCGGTTCATCCCTGGGTCCCTGACGTTGCTGAAGGTGCGCCTGCACCAGCCGCGGCGTTCCTGATGATTTTTGGGAAGATCGGGGCATTGGTATTCCTGGCCCGTTTTGTCCTCATCCTCCCTGATACCCAGTTGGGGTGGAGACCGCTGGTGGCGTTGGTCGCCGCGGTCACCATGACCTTGGGCAACCTGGCTGCACTACGCCAGGATGATGTCCGACGTCTATTGGGATGGTCTGCGGTTTCACAAGCCGGTTACGGGCTATTGGCGATTGTGGCCATCGGGCGTAGCGACCTGGCCATTCCCTCCTTACTCATGTTCCTGGTGGCCTATTCGTTCGGCACGATCGCCGTTTTTGGTGTCGTCGTAGCTCTGAGGGGACTAACCGACCGGATTTCATATCGAGGGCTCGCCGGACCTCACCCTTGGCTCATGGGAGCGATGCTGATCGGGTTCCTCTCATTCATCGGGATTCCTCCCCTCGGAGGGTTCGCCGCCAAGCTGCTGCTGATGGGGGCGGTGATCGACGCCGGCTACACGTGGCTCGCCGTGCTCACCGTGATCAATTCGGTAGTCTCTCTGGTCTATTACTTCAGGGTGCTGGGTCCGGCATATCAGGAGAAACCTGGTGGCAGACGACCGACGATGGGTCGGCTAGCCGGAGCATCAGTGGCATTTGCAGCAATTGGGGTGATCGCTGTGGGCGTGGTTGCCCAACCCCTCCTCCAAGCGTGGAATACGCTCGATCTCTAGGGAGGTTGACGGTCCCCAAACGGGAACAAATCCGGTTGCTCGACTTTGAACCGTGTTCACACCAGGTATTCCCGCGACGACTGATGTGGATTTCACCCAGTCGTCCCCCGCCACCAGCAGGCGAATTGTCGACATCTGCTGTTGGATTGCTGCGGAGGCTGTAGCGTCGTCCGTGGGTCAGCCTCCGGACCTGCACCTAGCTCTTAATACCCGGTTCGATTTGTCATTAGGAGTCCGGCGATGGCGGTGCCCGGTCGTGGGACTCCCTCCTGACAATCAAAACACTGATCGGGATGGGGCTGGCTCGCTTGGATTCGGTCGACTGAGTGCCTTCAATCGACCCTCGATGGGAGCTTCAGAAACGGGCTTGCGATCTTCTTCGCTCCGTCGTCGCAAGGGAGTGAATCACGCTACGGTCAAAACGACGACATCAACGAACGAGTTGACTGGCATGTGGCTGGGAGCGGTATTCGACTTGGCTAAGCAGAATAGGAAGTTACAAATCCGCGTTTATGCGGCATTTTTGCTCGTATTGCTCGCCGCCAGCGTCTTGCTGCACGAAGTCTGTTTTGGGGATGGAGAGTCGCGAACGACACATGTATCTGCGCAGGAGCGGGCTGTTCCCACCGGCCACGCGACTATGGCGCTTTGCACCCTGGCGGTGGTTTTGGCTTTAGCACTGCTTGTGCCAACCATGCCCCGATCGATGGTGCCTGCAAAGACTCGTGTGGATTCCACGCCGGTGGTTGGTCGCTCTTTACTGAAGCCGAGGGTGCATCTTTCTTTTCGTGAGCTCTGCGTGATGCGAGCTTGATCCGAATCCTGATCAAGTAACCAAAAAGCATCTAGAGGAGAAGAAAATGTTTGATAAAAGATCTCGATTTACCTTGCTCGTTGCGGCACTCGCCCTGGTTGTTTCTGCGTGCGGCGGTTCAGGCTCAACCGAGACAAGCGCCGCGCCGGAGGCTTCGGACACCAGTGCCATGGACATGGGAGAAAACGAAGAGTTTTCGTTCGGCGAACCCGCCGAGGCGTCTGATGCCGATATGACGATTGAAATCGAAGCAAAAGACAGTCTGTCATTTGATCCGGCAGAAGTGGCGATCGCCGCGGGCCAGATCGTGACATTCAGGATTACCAATACAGGCCAAATACCCCACGAATTCACCTTGGGTGATGCCGCCACTCAGGACGCTCACGAAGCCGAAATGGTGGAAATGATGGAAAGCGGGGAGACGGTGATGCACGACGAACCCAACTCAGTGCGTCTCGAAGCAGGCGAGACGAAAGAACTCACGTGGCATTTCACACAAAGTGGGACCGTGCTGATCGGCTGCCATGAGCCGGGGCATTACGCCGGCGGAATGAAGGGAACCCTGACGATCGCGTCGTAGCGACCGTGTGAACCTCCCCGACGGGAGTGTCGGGGAGGTTCACGCCTAGCGCAACTGGTTTCGGACTGATCCGAAGCAAGAGGATTCAGCGGCTGTGTGTCCGGTTGGCTCTTCGAACAAAGTACGTGTGAAGAAATGAATGCTAAAAAGCAAGCAAATCGCCCGGGCAAGCCCCAGGAAGAACAACAGGGGAACCTGTGGCCGCGCCGACTGACGTGGGGCGGTGTGGCGGTGGTTGGATTGGGCCTGATCGTACTTCTGGCTGTTTCGCTCGTATCCGAGGAATTCCTTACGGGCGTGCCGGATGGAACCGAGCAAGTCGAGGTTGGACCTCCCCGGCATGTCGAAGGTGAGCTATACGACGATCACGAAGTTCCGGCAGGCGGTGAGCATTCTGAGGTCTGGCAGAACTGTGGTTTCTATGACATGCCGATTCAGGCTGAGAACGCCCTGCATTCTCTCGAGCATGGAGCGGTGTGGATCACCTACTCACCTTCGATTTCCGCAGACCAGATTGCCATGCTTCGTCGATTCACCGGACCGATCGACAAGGTTCTCGTCAGCCCGGTGACAGATCAGGAATCGCCGATCGTCGCCACAGCGTGGGCCAATCAATTGACTCTCTCCGATGCGGCCGACATCCGGCTTGAGCAATTCGTCAACGAGTTCACAACCTCGTCTACCGGCCCCGAACCGGGAGGTCGGTGCAATGGCGGGATCGGAACTCCTGATTTCTAGGCAGCAACGCGAAACTTGCGATAAATGCGGCTGCACCAGTGACTGCCTATATCTTCAGTTTGGCCCGGCCCGCCTCCTAGTTGGTCTTGGAATCGCCGCCCTCAACGCTGACGCTGCCCGCCAAGTATTCACGGCGGCCAAAAGGCTGAACACCTCGAAGGCTACGCTTAGCCGTCAGTTCGAACCGATTGATATCCCTCGTCCGGGTTTCGTGGAAGTCGGACACTCGGACACCCGATCCCCTCCGAGGAGATTTGAGGACGGATGCCTGGACTTCCGGGCGCTCGGCTTCCATTGGGTCGAGGCTGAGACTGTCTCGGCGTAATTGTCCTCTGAAGTGTTGGCGCGCATCTGGCTTTGCCCGCCGGGCCGGTCCGTCTAGCGCTAGTGGGCGACTACGGGGACCCTTTGACCTGGAAAATCAGCACTCTACCCTTGACTAATAATCGTCGAACCGACTGGCAGATCGACCTTCGACGTTGGCCCGGCCAACATCTTCAGTTCACCCGACGGAGCGCTACAGGCCCAAATCGAAGAGGTTGTCGAAGCTGGTGGAGTGGACGATGATTTCATCCCAATTCTCGAAGATGACGAACGTGACTCCCTCCTCGACCTAGTCGACTCCATGGAGCACATGCACTTTTCGGATGCTCCGGTACTCGCCTGGTATGACCTCAACGACCGATTTTGCACATCGCGGAAGCCTCCGCCAGTGGACAAATGTGGACATATTGGGGGCAGGAAGATGACCTAGCGCGTTCCACGATCCTTTCGTTGGCGTTCCGGGTCCACAATCAGCCGTGGGGTATGCGCCCAGCTCCGGTGTGAATCGCAGAGTTTTCAACCAATCCCACGAGGGCAACGAGGGCGGGATGGGTTGGAAACGCGGTTGACAACTCCTGGTGGGTTGTTGGCTTGCGTTTGGGGTGAGGGTAATAGGAGTGTTAGGGGTGTCTTAGTGCGACCTGTAGCCGAATTGGCCGGTTTGGCCGTGGAACTAGTGTTCGTTGTTCCTGTTGGTGGTCGAGCGGTGTCGTGGCTGACGGCTCGGTCCATTGGTTGTCCTCCCAGACGTGGTCGGGATACCGCGCCGAAGTCGATAGGTCGAGTCAGTGCGCAGCCGATCCTTGACGCATTGGTGGAGGGGACGCCGCGCATTCCTCATCGCTTGAAGACGCGCAAGAATGCCATAGCCGTTCTTTACGCTCGTCGCTATGAACGCGTTGTTGTTGCCATCGGGCGACGTGATACGAAGCTGTCACCGGAAACGTTATTGGCGACACTCGACTCCGCGACCGCAGACGGGGTGGGTCCGGCGGGTTCGCCGGCGAAACTACTTGGAACCGATATAGCCGGTGCTGCGTATTGACAGGGAAGGAGTCGCTGCGTGACGATGGAAGGAGCAGCAATTATGAGTGAGGAAAGTCTCTACGAAAGGCTCGGTGGCGTTTTTGCGATCGCCGCGGTGGTTGACCACTTCAGCGATGCGGTCGTCAAGAATCCCATCGTTGGCCAAGGCTCGGAGAATCCCGCGCTACGGGAGTGGCACACCGAGCAACTCGGTAGACTGCCAGGCTTGAAATTCATGCGGACTCTGTGGGTCTGCAACGTTGCGGGCGGGCCTTTCGAGTACACGGGCACGAAGCCAGGAATGACACCTCTCGGCTTGGAGGAAGCCCATCGCGAACTCAAAATCTCCCCTGCTGAATTCGATGAAGTGGCGGCTGAGCTTGGGCGTACGCTTGATTTCGTCGGCGTGCCCGAGCGGGAGAAGGGGGAGGTTCTAGCCGCCTTTGCCGCACACAAGAGCGAGGTAACTGAGGGATCCCATGCGATTCCTGCCTGATGGCGAGGAGCGCTAGTTGATCTTGGTAATCGGGTCCCAGACGATCCGCTTACTGGGTCGTAGCCAACCTGGGTCAGGGATTCGGTCGCTGATTGCCTCGTTCCTTCTACTTGAAGGGTCAGCTTGACAAGCTAGGTGGACTCGTTGTAGTCCTGTCTTGGCGACTCGAGGTCCCCGGCCTCCTTCTCTAACTTGATCAGCGTCAACATGTTTTCCTTGGCTGCTCTGACTCCCGCGTGCTTGACAGTCTCCGTCTGGCCGGCCGCAATCAGGTCGTCTTCGACGATGTTGGCCGGATCGCCGTGACTCTCATAGGGCAGGTTGCACCCGCACGTGTAGCACATTCTCTTTGTCCTTCCAGTTGAACTTGTCTGCTGGTCGCCCGATTCGGCGAGCAGCCGGATCAGACTTTACCCTAGGCGGCTGGCCGCAAACCGGGCTGGCTTGGTGATTGGGGTCAGGCGTTTTCGCGGGCGAGCTGACCGAGGGCGAGGGCGGCGAGGAGTAGTCCGAAGTCGCGTAGTGCGATGCCTCAGAATCCACCGGCGAGGGTGAGCGTTTTCGTTCGGTGATCCACACGACCGCGACCGCGATCACGTATGGCGAGATCAGGATGAGACCTTCGGGCCGGCCGACGCCCCCTAGAAGAATCAGCGCGGCCACACCGCCAAGGGCAGCAGCAGCGATCAGATAACGTCCTACCTTGCCGCCAACAGGGATTGGTCTCATCACCACGGCCAATCCCAGTACCAGGGTGAGCATCGTGATATTCGCTCCGATCGCATCCCCAGCCGCGATACCGCCCCGACCTCGAAGCGCAGCGATCACGGCCGTGTGGGTCCGAACGCTGCGAACACGAGCTGCTCGATGCGACCAATCATCTGGAACAGACGCCAGCTGCATGCGTTGCTCGTCGAGTACGCCGATCACTACAACAACCACCGGCCACATCGCGGGATCGATCAACGCGCAACCCGACGATGATCATCTCGTCACGTCGATCAGGCCAGGCCACCGGATCCAACGACACACCACCTGCGCCCGAACTCATCAACGAGTACCAACCCGCAGCCTGAACCAGCCCACCGGCCAACCCAGCGACCCGAGAGATCAGCGTCAACGCGCACAAAGCCCATCACCACCAGTGAAGACACGCCTCAACGGCCGATCTCATCTTGACGTCGGATTCTCGGCACCATCAGCCAGTTGGAAGCGTCAATGGCCACCCTCAACCGTCGTGGCTGCGAGCCGCTAGGTGCATAGCTCGGTTACATCTTGCGGTAGCGCGCCTGGAGCATGGCAAACAGGCCGAAGGCCACGAATCCGAGAGCCAGCACAGTGAGCAGGAACCTTCCGGATGGCTGTGCCAGGAGCGTCTGCAACGCGCCGTCTAAACCCTGCCTCTGTGGGTCGAAAGTCACGGTCGCGTACGTGAGCAAACCCCCCACGCCGCCGACGGAAACCCCCTTAGCGATGTACCCGATCTGGCCGAGGCCTGTCACTCCTCGGCGGGCCAACGTGGACATCGACGAGGTAACGATCTCTTTGAGAAAGGACTTCTTCACGCCCTTGACCACATGGGTTACACCGACACTCATAATGATCACCCCTGCGCCGACAACCATCACCCGTCCGGCGGGCAGGCTCAGCACACCCGATGTGGCCTCCTGCTGTTGCTCCGAACTTGACGTCCCCGAGCCGAGTGCGACCCTGGCCGCGCTGACTCCCAGCAGGGCGTAGACCACCGCTTTGGTCCAGCTGGCGACTTGTTTGCGCCTGGCGCCCTCTCGCTTGCGATAACCCCACATAGACTCAGTGACCTGCCACAACGCCAGTGCTAGCAGTCCTGCCGCCACTGACCACAGGACAACCTTGCCGAGGGGCTGTTTAGCCACGGTCCCGAGCGCCCCGGAAAGGTCGGAGCTCTCCGCGGCCGCACCCCACGCCATAAGCAGCGCCAGCCACCCGACCAGGATGTGGATGGCCCCGTACGCGGTCAACCCGGCACGGGCGAGTAGCTCCAGCGACGTGCTGCCGCCGATCTCTCTAGCCACGTTTCTATCAGCGACTGGCAAGTGGCGTCTCCGGGCCTTGGTCCTCAAACCTCCTGGCTAACCCTACAACTCCATTCCTGCCACCGGCTCCACCATTGACTACGTTCGTTACGACGAGTCGATACGGGCCGCCACCTTCCTGTGCGGGATCGGATGGCGCTCGACCATCCGATCCCGTCTCAGCTCCCAATGTCGTCGTTGCTGTCAGAGACAGGGTGACGACACCGACGAGCTCTTCGAGGTCGTCAACCTGTCACAACCACACGAGGGGCCCGCGTCCGGTTGACCGTTTTTTGGTTTGCCCGGCACCGAACAGTGACCACGAAGAGTGGCTGGTCGGCGAAGCTCTGGCGAAGGTACCGTTGCCGGTCAGGCATTTCGAATACATAGGTAGCGCCGAGTGCCGGATCCATAGCGCGAGTGGCTGCGCGATATCGTTCTGGGTGGTGGGTAGTCTGATGCAGTTCGCTATGGCACTGCACCGATCGAGTGTCGACGCGCCGTGCCATTCGGAGTCGGCGATGTTTCATGCACTGCCCTCGAGAATCCAGGCGGTATCCAGCGATTGGAGATCGCCACCGAGGTCGGCATCAGTCATCCAGACATCATGATCTCGCCGATACGGTAGGACCATTTCTCGGGACCGTTCTTGCATCATTTGGTTGTTCCGACCCGTCGGGCTGAACTCAAGCGGCCGGCTGCTGGGTCCGCGCCGCTCACGCCGGAGTGGTATGGTGTGGCCCTGTTTTCGATTCAATATCAAAGGAGGAGTCGTGAGCACTACCGGTTGGATCATTCTGATCGTCGTCTTGCTGATCGTTTTCGGCGGCGGCTTCGGTTGGAGCAGGCGTGGGCGTTGAGCAGCTAGTCGCGCACGTATCCCTTTCTATCGCATCATCGTCAGAGTTCCTTGTAAGCATCTGACGGCGGAACAAACAGACTGCCCCTCCTGGGACTAGGCGATGGCACGCCCCCGGGACCGTCCCGTCATGCTTCGACGATCTGTTCCATTTCAAGGAGTTCGAGAAGGCGACTGACGGATCGAGAGGCCTTGGTGATGGTGACTCGGCCGTCGAAGTGGCTTC
>JBGSYD010000036.1:0-3933 GCA_041751055.1 Acidimicrobiia bacterium
GACCGCGTAATCGAGGATGTCCACCTTCCCGGATTCTTCATCAACTTCGATAACTGCCGCATGGGTTTGAGTCGCGTACGTGAGCGTGAGGTTGCCGTATTTCCTCTCGGTATCGGGCACTTCGAACGGTGGCACGTATACATGCCGGCAGGTCAATGACACCCGCTCGGCCATGTCGTGGGGAAGGGTGGCATTGTTGGCGAAGACCATGTTGGCGATTCCGATAAACGGGATTGCCGCTTCCGGGTTGCTAATCATTCGTGCTTCGCCATTCGCCAACTCCACTTGATCCTGGCCCACCCCGAAAGCGTGGGCGGCGACTTCGATAATCTCGGCCTTCAGTTTCTCCACGGCGCCGATGACGGCATTTATCCCGGTCACCGCGAATTGACTGGCGTAGGTCCCCGAGAATCCGATGTAAGCACTGTGCGATTTGTCGAATCCGACCCACACCCGGATATTTTCCGGGCTCATCCCAAGAATGTCGGCTGCCACTTGCGATGCCGCCGTTTCGTGACCCTGGCCCTGGGGGTTGGTGCCCAGCTTGAGCATTACCTCCCCATACAGGTCTAGCAATGCGGTGCATGCTTCGCCGTTCCCCGAAAAGGGAAGATCGGGGTTGAGAATTCTCGATTGACCAAAGTTATTGGTACCGGAGTCGAGTGTTGTCCCGATCCCGATCCCGATTCGCTTGCCGGACCCGGCCCTCTCCTCTTTGAGCTTCTTGACATTCTCGTAGTCGATCAAATCGAGGACCTTGTCGAGAGCGGTCGGCAGATCACCTGAGTCGTAGATGCATCCGTTGGGGGTCGTGTACGGGTAGTCCTCCGGCTTCACGTAGTTGAGTTTTCTCACTGCAACCGGGTCGAGCTTGAGTTCCTGTGCCACCAGGTCGATGATCCGCTCGACGAACCAGATGTGCTGCATACGCGAGTAACCCCGGTTCGGCGTTGCCGGGCATTTGTTCGTCAGGGTCTCCGTGTAATCAACTTTGACGTGCTTGAGCTTGTAGGGCCCAGGTACCACTTGTGACCAGATCACGGCGCCGAGTGGCTCGTAGTGAAGGTACGCCCCTGCATCGTCGAATGCCTTCATCTTGAATCCGAGGATCGTCCCGTCGGCCATAACCGGCACCTCGATGTCCGTAAAGGTCCGCTCGTTGCCGTGGCCGCCCGACTGATGATGCTCGGTCCTGGTCTCGGTCCACTTCACGGGACGACCGGCTTTGCGCGACAGCAGAGCAAGCAACCCGATGGTGGTGTAAGAGTTGATCTTGATCCCAAAGCCACCACCGATGTCCTGAGAGACAAAGTCGAATTGGTCGACTCCGACTCCCATTGATGGCGCAATCACCAGGGCACCAAACATGGGGAACTGGTTATTGGAAACGACCTTGATCATGTCGGTACCCGGATCCCAGTTCACCAAAATCGCGTTGCATTCGATTGGCGTTGATGAATAGCGATGGAAATGGAGCTTGTCGATCTTGAGCACGTGGTCTGCACTCTCTAGAGCCAAGTCGATGTCGCCCCAGTCAAAGTCGCCTTTCCATCCGATGTTGTCTCCCAGTGAATCGTGAAGTACATAGGAATCAGGATCTGCGGCTTTCACCCCGTCTACGTTGACCGGGAGTGGCTCGTACTCGACCTCGACAAGGTCGGCGGCGTCCCTGGCCGCAGCTCTGGTCTCGGCGAGAACCGCGACTACGGCCTCTCCCTCGAACCGAACGATGTCGACACCGAGAAGGTACTCCTTCACCTGGCTCCCGTCGGCCCGTGGTGCGAACTGGAATAGGGGTTCGGTCATCGCCCTAACTTCGTCGCCTGTCAGGGTGGCGATGACGCCGGGTAATGCCTCGGCCTTGGTGACATCAATGCTCAGGATCCGGGCGTGGGCGTATGGAGACCTGACCAGCTGGGCATAACCCTGCCGATACATTCCTTCGTCGTCGACGAAAGATCCTTGCGCTTTGAGCAGCCGGGCATCCTCTTTCCTCGGCATGCTCTGACCGGTCCAGGTCGGTGTGGTGACCTTTTCTGTTGTTTGCGTTGTCATGCTCCTACCTCCCGGGCTTCTTCTTTCATGAGACGTTCCTCCAGGGCGTCTCCCGAATCACCATGGGCCACGGCCGAAACCGCCTTCACGATGTTCATGTACCCGGTGCACCGACAGATGTTGCCGTGAATTGCTTCCCGGATCTCGCTCGCCGTTGGCTTCGGGTTTCGTTCCAGGAGAAACTTCGAGCTCATCAAGACACCGGATGTGCAGTATCCGCATTGCAAGGCATGATGCTTCCGGAAAGATTCCTGAAGCTCATCAAGCTCGCCAGTCTCACCGGCCAACGCCTCGACCGTCTCGATTTCAGCACCGTCGGCCTGAACAGCAAGCGTCATGCAACTCTTGATGACCTTGCCGTTGTAACTAACCGTGCAAGCACCGCAGTGCCCGGTGTCACATCCGATCTTCGGGCCACGCAGGCCGATTTCATCGCGCAGAAAATGGACGAGAAGCTGTCGGGATGCAACCGTTCGGCTCATGGATTCGCCGTTCAGCGTGAACTCGATTTCTTGGATTGGTCCCGGGCTATTAGACATTTTGACCTCCATCAATGGCTTCCATGACAGCTCTCTTGGCGACCACCGGCGCCATAGCCTGTCGGTATTCAGCGCTGGCATCTGCATCGGAAAGTGCATCGACGCCCTCGCCGGCTTGTGATGTTGCTTCAGCGACTGCGTCAGCGGTCGCGTCCGAACCGCTCAGCGAATTTTCGACTGCGGTGAGCCGGAGGGGAACGGGCAGACAGCCCAGGGCAACTGAAGCTCGGTCGATCTTGCCGCCCTCGGTTGCCACGACGGCGACAGCCCTGGCTGCCGCCTCACCGATTGCAATCTCCTGATAACCCATTTGCCGACCATCGAGGGACGGGAGCGTCACCGATGTAAGAACCTCGCCTGGCTCCAAAGCATTCGTGAAGTAGCCCGTAAAGAATTCGGTCGCCGGAATGTCCCGCGAGGCCCCTTGGCTTTTGACATGCATCACAGCATCAAGGACGACTGCTATTGGCGGAAAGTTGTTGATGGGGTCGTTATGACACAGATTCCCACCGAAAGTGCCACGATTTCGGACCTGCGCATCGACTGTGTGGGCAGCTACCCGGCTGATCCGGGGATGAGATCCTTGAAGTGAGGACGACGTTGCCATCTCGTCATATGTGACTCCGGCCCCGATGGAAATTGACCCGTCGTCGGAGAGGTCGATGGCCTTCAGTTCTTCAAGTCTGCTGATATCGACGAGCAAATCTACGGTGGTCGCCCGCAGCTTCAGAATGCTGATCAGACTCTGCCCACCAGCGAGAGGGCGGGCGCCTTGATTCGAGTTCAAAGCCTCAATCGCCTCGTCGAGTGTATCCGGTCGGTAGTAGTCGACTGTTGCCAACAACATCGTCTAGCGCCTCCTGTTCCTGGAAATCTTGGTCGCAATCATTCGTGGGCCTCCATAAGTCGGGTGCAGAATCGTTCTTCGCACACTAGATCACCTTTTCTTGTGCTGCATGAGATCTGAGCAGCACGACTCGCAGCAACACCGTGAAGGCGTAGGGTGATAATGTCGTGATTCTGCGGGCGCGTGCTCGCTCTATAGGAGGAATATTGAGAATGATGCGATCTACCCGACTCCTGACCCTACTGGCCGTGCTTTCGCTGGTAGCTGCGGCCTGTGGAGGAGACTCGGCGGACACCACGACCACCGTTGCTTCCGACACCACCACTACGGCTGATGCTGGCGAGACGACCACGACGACGCCGGCCACCGGAGACCCGATAATCCTTGGGGCCGCGGTCGACCTGTCGCAGGACATGGCTCCGTTCAACGGTCCCGCTGACCTAGCCGCGCAGATCATGGTTGACCGGATAAACGCTGCTGGTGGTGTCTTGG
>JBGSYD010000037.1:0-66112 GCA_041751055.1 Acidimicrobiia bacterium
GAGATCTATGGATTCGCTCAGGGGCCGTTTCCCCTGGTAGCGGCCACAAAACCCCTGCATGTGATTGGAGCCGGGTACCGGAGTCGAACCGATGACCTGCTGATTACAAATCAGCTGCTCTACCAACTGAGCTAACCCGGCGGAAGGTCACGATGACCTAATTCTCATTATCTCAAATATTGCCAACGCAGCGGAAACCGATGCGTTGAGACTTTCATTTCCTGGAGCCATGGGAATCGAGGCCAACACATCACATCGTTTCGAGACCAGCTGGCTGAGTCCTTGTCCTTCCGCACCAATCACCACCGCTACCGGCTCACCCAGCAATTCCAGTCCGAACAGCGATTGGCTACCGCCGGCATCGAGACCGACCGCCCACACGCCCTTCGCCTTGGCTCGCTGCAGTGCTTCAGCTATTGACCCCACCACCGCCACAGGAAGCCGCTCCAGCGCCCCTGCAGCTGCTTTGAAGGCAGATGCTGACAGGGGGGCGGCCCTCCGGTTGGAAATCACCATCCCGGTGCATCCGGCAGCGACTGCGCTGCGGGCGATAGCCCCCACATTCTGAGGATCTTCGAGATGATCGAGGACCAAAAGCGCCGCACCTGTCACCCCGGCAAGGACGTCCACGCCAACCGGGAGGATTGGTGTGCACTCGGCAACCACCCCCTGTGGTGCCTCCGTCTCTGCAACGGAGCGGGCATCCTCCACGGTCGTGACTCTGGATTCCCCGACTTGGGCGATGAGGCTCGAGATCTCTTGTCGGGATCTGCCCTTTCGCTCGACGGTGAGATGCTCCACCCGGCCTGCGGCAACCGCCGCGGTAACCGCGTGGATGCCCTCAACCCTATTTCCGTAGCCAGCGGGTGCCATCGGGCCCATCCTCCAGAAGAACTCCGGCCGCCTCCAGGCCGTCACGTATCCCATCAGCATCGTCGAATCTGCGTTCGGAGCGCGCCTGGGATCTCTTCTCGATCAGAGCAGCAATCGTTGCCTCGAGGTCACTGATGGCAACGTCGTACTCGGAGGCAACCTCGGTGATGTCGATATTGGTGTCCAATGGCCGCGAGCCCTCGTCAAGGCCCAACACTGTCACGATTTCTTCGACAGCACCCAGCAATCCTGATGCGCGCTCACCGTTGTCGATGAGTTTGTTCCCTTCCCTCACCGCATCGAACAGGATCGATATTGCTTGAGGTGTCCCAAAATCGTCGTCCATCGCTTCGGTGAATTCGGCCATGACTCCGACGTCGGGTTCGCCAGGCACGCCACGCTCCAGAAAACGATCGAGCCGATCGAGCGCGTCCGCCCCTTCTTCCACAAGTGATTCCGAGTACTCCAACGGCGACCGGTAGTGGGCGCGCACCATGAGGAAGCGGAGGGCTCGTCCTCCTACCTTGTCAGCCAACGAAGCCAGATCGACCAGTTGGCCGGTGGACTTTGCCATTTTCTCCCCATCGAGATTGACCATCCCATTGTGAAGCCAATATCGGGCGAATGTCTCTCCGGTTGCACCCTCTGATTGGGCGATCTCGTTTTCGTGGTGGGGGAAGATCAGATCGGTGCCCCCACCGTGGATGTCGAAGCCTAAACCGAGGTATTTTGCGGCCATCGCCGAACATTCGATGTGCCAACCCGGGCGACCGGCGCCCCATGGTGAATCCCAATTGGGCTCTCCCGGTTTCGCTGCTTTCCAAAGAGCAAAATCGACCGGGTCTTGTTTGGCGTCTCCGACCTCTATTCGGTGCCCCGCCCTGAGGTCGTCGGGGTCGTGACCTGAGAGCTTCCCGTATGTCTCAAGGGCCTTGACTGAGAAGTACACGTCGCCCTCTGATTCGTACGCCAATCCGCGTCCCACGAGAATTGCTACCAGGTCGATGATCTCAGGGATCGTCTCAGTGGCTTTGGGCTCGTAGTCAGGTTCCAATACTCCCACGGAGTGGTAGCCGTCCCGGAATCGCTGAGCCATCTTGACTGCGAGATCCTGAACCGACTCACCAGAATCTTCGGCGGCCTTGATGATCTTGTCCTCGATATCTGTGATGTTGCGGACAAAAGTGACCTCATACCCGCTCCAGGACAAATACCGGCGGATCACATCGAAAGCGACGGCCGAGCGCCCGTGGCCCACATGTGGTTCGGATTGAACGGTCGGGCCGCAGAGGTAGATACCCACCTTGCCCTCGTCACGAGGTTCAAAGTCGACTTGGCGACGACCCAATGTGTTGTAGATGCGGAGCATGTGTGGGCGATGTTACGGGGGCTCTGGCCATTCTTTAGGCGATAAACGCCAATAGTGGCGCCGAGAGCCTTAGGTTCGCGATTTTGCGAGCGGCCCGACAGTCACCACGGCCACCGCTGCCACACCTTGTCCCTTGCCGATGAATCCGAGGCCGTCCGTAGTCGTTGCCTTGACAGAGACCGCCTCAATGGGCACGCCTAAGGCTTCGGCGAGATTTTCACGGATCAGCTTCCTATGGGGAGCGACCCGGATTGACTCCGCGATCACCGTTGCATCGACATGCTCAACAAGGAATCCTGCCGCCATCGCCATGGTGGTGGCCTGGCGAAGGAGAAAAATCGAGTTGGCTCCAGAAAGTGCTGGATCGTCAGAAGGAAAATGCTCGCCCATGTCGCCCAGAACACTTGCGCCGAGCAGCGCATCTGTCACGGCGTGAGCGAGGACATCGCCGTCCGAGGTCGCGGCCAGACCTTCAGATTCGGAGACGACGACGCCGCCAAGGACAAGCGGAGGCTCGCCGCCCAAGGCATGAGAGTCGAATCCCCAACCGACCCTTGCGTTAGCCGCAGGGGCGTCAAGGCTCATTCGTCGTCTTCGACCTCGATCTTGGGAAGAGCGCGGTCGAGCTTCTTGACCGCCTCCTCATCGTCTACCTGAAGACTGAACGCGAGTTCGGAGCTCAAGGTGGTCCGAGCCTTCGAAAGCATTCTCTTCAACGCCGGGCTGATGCCTTTTGTCTGCTGTGCGTAAGAAAGGTCACGGACGACCTCGGCTACTTGGAAGATGTCACCTGAGGTCATTTTTTCGGTCAGCACCTTGTACCAGCGGCTCCAGTTGGACCCTGCCTCCTCCGGTTCACCTTTCAGCGAGCGGAGAACATCACGTGATCGTGTTTTAGAGATGACAGGTCGAATCAGATCGTCGGCTTTGTCGAGAGGGACCATGACAGTCAACTGTTCAGTCGCAATTTCGAGGATGTAGTAATCCTGCTTCTTGCCATTGAACTCTTGCTTGATCTTCTTGTGGATTGTTGCCGCACCGTGTTGGGGGTGGACAACTTTGTCGCCTACGGCGTACTTTGAGGTTTTCTGAGCCATATAGAAGAGCAGATTGTACATGGAGCCACGATCTGTCCCTATTTGACCGAACGCGGCCGGCCCCCGACCGGTCAATCGAGCAAAGGCTCCCACTCATCGGCCATAGATTCGAGGCGATCAAAATATGTTCGGAGTTGGTTGGCCCTGGTGTCGCCGACACCCTCGACCGTTGTGAGATCTTCCTCGGTGGCCTTGAGAATTCGATCGAGCGAACCGTAGTGACGCACCAGGTCGACCCGCACGGGCTCGGGAAGACGCCCGGCCCGGGACAGGATCCGATGTCCGCGTGGCCTTACAGGGTCATCGATGTCGGGGAAATCCAAGACCTTGCCCAAACGAGTGACATCCTCGAGGTCGGTGCCAGTAAGGGCCTCGAGATGCTCCACGGTACGGGCGACGGCGCCCGACCTGAGCGGCCTGATGTAATCCTGGAGAACGAGTCGCCTGGTGTCATCCACGCCGGATAGGAGGTCGTTCAGCTGCAGCGAGACAATGTGCCCTTCATCACCCAACGTCGACGCTCGCTGGGCGACCATGTCGCCAAGACGATCGACCAGCTCAGCCCGCTGGATGACGGTCAACACAGGTCTATACGTCGCCAGATTGCTGACTTCGAGCCTGGTGAGGCGGTTTTCGGCGTCATCGAGGCGACGCCTCAAGCGATCGAGGCTCTGCAGTTCCTGATTGACATGTGCGGTAACTTCGGTTGGGCTTGCCAGTTCGAGCTTCTGGCCCTGATAAAAAAGGGTGGCCACCTTACGGCCCTCGCTCACCGCGACGACGGCCTTGCCGGTCTGGCTCGCCATCCGTTCCGCCGTGCGGTGGCGGGCACCTGTCTCGTCGGTGCGAATGGAGCCGTCAGGGATGAAATGAACGGCCGCGTTGACAATGCGCCCCCATGAATCGTCCAGGACTATTCCGCCGTCCATCTTGGACAGCTCGGCCAGACGGGCCGGGGTGAAACTCGACTCCCGAAGCGGGAATCCTCCTGAACTGGCCTCTACGACTTCAGGGCCGTCGCCAAGCACGACAAGACCGCCCTTGCCTTGCTGAATGATTCGCTCGAGAGCACGCCTCATCGGTGTCCCTGGGGCGAGGCGTTCTAACATTTCTTGGATTGTCTGGCCACCCACGACTTCAGGCTATCACTTGGGTGCCCGGCTACGTCGTGGCGATCAGACCGGAGGCCGCGAGTGCGCTGGTTAGGCGCATTGGCTCGCCACCACCGGGGGCGATCCTGCGGGTGACACCCATGCGATCCAGCTCTTCGACGCGCCTGATTTCAAAGGGGATAGCACGGACTTCGCCGGCCAGGCCCATCTCGCCGTAGGCGGCGAGGCGGCCGAGGGGTCGATTCAGCCGCGAGGACGAAATGGCCAGAGCAACCGGGAGGTCACATCCTGGCTCGTCGAGACGCCACCCGCCGACCACATTCACATAGACCTCGTGCTCGTACAGCTTCATGTCGGCGTGGCGATCGAGGACGGCAAGAACCTGGTTGACCCGGGTCGGATCCACGCCACGAATAGATCGCCTCGGCTGGCTCTGATTGGTCTTCGTCACCAGAGCCTGGATCTCGACCAGGATCGAACGTCGTCCTTCCACGGCGGGATACACGACTGTCCCGGGAACCTCTGACTCCCAACCTGCGAGAAATGCCTTGCTCGGATCATCGACTTCGACCAGACCCTCAGAACGCATGTCGAACATCCCCGAGATATGCGTTGCGCCAAACCGATTCTTGATCGACCGCAAGACCCGAAAACCGCGGTCCGGATCACCTTCGAGGTAAAGGACCACGTCAACCATGTGCTCGAGTAGCTTCGGCCCGGCCAGGCCACCGTCTTTGGTGACGTGCCCTATGAGGACGACTGGCACCCCTACGGTCTTGGCGAGACGCACAAGGCGGGCAGCCGATTCCCTGACTTGGGCTACCCCTCCAGGGCCCGAAGACAACTCTTTGACCCCGACAGTCTGAATCGAATCGACCACCAGGAGGTCAGGACGCACCTTTTCCGCAAGGGCCACAATGGCGTCTGTGTCGTCATCGGAGACGAGTTGAATGGCATTGCCTCCCAGACCCAATCGTTGGGCGCGCATTGCGACCTGATGTGCGGACTCCTCGGCACTGGCAATGAGAACTGTCCCATCACGTTCCGCCACGAACCCGGCGACCTGAAGAAGCAGCGTAGATTTCCCGACGCCCGGCTCTCCGCCAATCAGGATCACCGAACCTGAAACCAGACCACCACCCAGAACCCGGTCAATCTCACCCCAACCCGTTACGAACCGCTCACCGATGGTGTCGCGCGCTTCGTCCAGACCCACCGACTCGGAAGGCTCCTGACGGGTTATCTTGGAGCCAGCAATCTCCTCCAAGGGCCGGTCTGTCCCGCACTGTGGGCAAAATCCCATCCACTTCGGTGAGTCGTGCCCGCAATTTTCACATCTAAAGGCCATAAACTTGTCTACCAGGGTTAACCATTACGTCTTCGGGCTACCAAAATCAACCATGCCACAACTCCGATTGCAACGAGCGCGGCTATGAGTAGAGATCCGAAGCTCCAGGGCTCATAGGTTCTGATGGCAAACACGAACACGACCGTGGCACAATACCGATGAAGGAGGGACGTGGCATCACGCAAATGTGAACAATGCGGCGCGACCGTCGCGTCAGACGAGCAATTTTGCCCGAATTGTGGCAATTTCATGGACCCGCTCGCGCCCGACCACCATCCTCATATCATTTCGGTGAGTTCGAGCGGTTTCGAGGAATTCGACCTGAGCGAACCCCCCGCACAGTCCCCGATCGCGGCTGAGCGTGCCAAGGCGCGCCCGGGCAAGACGACCCAATGCCCCTCTTGTGGGGCCATCAATCCGTCGAATAACCGGCATTGTGAGGAATGCGGTGCACGCCTCAGCCAGGCGCCACTCCCAACCGCTCCTCGACCAGCAGTGCAAACCACAGCTGGCGTGCGCGCCGCCCTCGCGATCAGCGGATTGCTCTTTGGCGTTGTGATGATTGCCTTGTTATTCAACGTATTCACCGGCGACGGGAGCCCGGCATCGACGACAGCGCCCCCGGACTCCACCAGCTCCACCCCGATCATCGAGGCGAACGGTCCCCTTCCCGCTATTGACACCACATGCTCCGTCGAAGGAATTGGTACTTTCTCCTGCAACAACCTGACTTCGGATACGGAGAATCAGTACCAGGTCAACTGGGAAGAGCTACCAGACGGCGAGAAGATCACCATCCGTCTCACTTTCGGCCAACCCATGGTGATCCAACAAATTCAGTGGAGAGGCATCACCGACTCGGTGAAGTTCGCCCAGAACTACCGGGCCCGCGGGCTGGTTATCAGCTCATCAGACGGCATCAGCGATATTCCGTTTGAGCTTACGGACGATCCCGGATTGCAAACCATCCCCTTTGCGGCCATAGGTGCCAACTGGATCGAGATCGAGATTCAGAGTGCCTATCGCGCCGTGGTAACCGAGGGCAACGTCTTCAAGGAGCTCGCCATCGACGAGATCACGGCGATCGGCCGCCCTCAGGCGACGCAACCGACTGACTCCAGCAGCACAACGACGACCACAACCACACCGTAGAACGGCGCGACACAACGGCCCGCCACCTATCTACTGCTTGATATAAGGCTGTCCATCCGCCGCTGGTGCCCGGGCATGGCCCACCAGACCAGCCACGACGATGACGGTGGCAACATAGGGCAACATCAGCATGAACTCCGAGGGTATCCCCGTCCCCAGAATGGCGACTTTCTGCGCCAGGGCGCCAGAGAATCCGAACACCAGCCCGGCCGCCAGAGCACCAAAAGGCATCCATCGACCGAAGATCATTGCCGCCAGGCCGATGAACCCGATGCCGCCGGTCATATTCTCCTCGAATCGGGAGATCTGGGCCAGGGCCAGGAAGGCTCCACCGAAGCCGGCAATGAGACCGCCGGCAATCATGTTTCGATAACGGACCTTGAGAACATCGATTCCCAACGTGTCGGCTGCCTTCGGGTGCTCCCCAACAGCCCGGGCGCGGAGACCCCAGCGGGTTCGGAAAAAACCGAAGTGGAGCCCGACGACGAGCAATAACGTCACATAGACAAAGAAGGTGTGGTCGAAGAACATCGGCCCTATCACCGGGATGTCGGCCAGAACCGGGATCCGTATCGAGGAGACCCTGGCGGGCGCATTGAGATCCTGGGCTTCAGACAACACGCGGCTTGCCAGGAATGATGTAAGACCAACGGCGAGGATATTTATCACTACACCGGCAATGATCTGGTCGACGTGGAATCGGATCGCGAGCCACGCCAGGAGCGCACCCAGAAGTGCTCCGATGACCATCGCCCCAGCGACACCAGCCCAAGTGCCAAAGGCGCTCGACAAAACAACCGCTACAAACGCGCCGGTAAGCAGTTGGCCCTCGATGCCAATGTTGATGACACCAGCTCGCTCACCAATTAGTCCGGTCAAGGCACCAAGAGTGATCACGACTGATGAGATCACTGTCGATCGAAGCATCCCCACCATGCTGAAGGAACTGTCGGCGGCGGCCCACGCAAGGAAAGCCAGGACAAATAGAAGCAGACCGATACCAAGCGCCACGTTGGTCAACTTCAGATTGCGGCGACGTAACCGATCGAGCCCGAGCCCAAAGATCAATACTGCGGCGACAGTCGAAAAGACCCGGGAGTTGAACGAGACGGATATGTTCTGAAACCGGTCGGTCGGCAGGCTCAGGTTGAACGTTGAGGTCGCGTCCGAAGTGACTCCGAAAGCAAAAACACCAAGGACCACAGCTGCGAGGACCAGCAGTATGAGCCCGATAATCGTCGCCCGGCGCTCGTTGGCGCTGGTGCGCTCAACAACCGGCAGGTGGTCGACCTTGGTTGCCACGGCAGTCATGATCCCCACCCGGTGCTCAGTTGTGTCGTCTCTTCATCGCCACCGCCCTTGATCCTGTAGATCGCGCGAATCATGCCCGGGGCGGCAACAAAGATCACAATGAGTGCCTGCAACACCACCACCAAGTCGATCGGAACCTGGGCCGCACCCTGCATCTCGCGACCTCCAGCTGACAATGCACCAAAGAGCAATGCCGCCCACATCACCCCTATCGGGTTGGACCTACCGAGAAGGGCAACCGTTATGGCGTCGAACCCAACGGCTCCAGCCAACGCCGGCGACGCCTTGTAGGGCTCGAGTCCCATAACCTGATTTCCCCCAGCAATCCCGGCTAGCCCACCAGCGATCGCCATGGCCAGAGTCACAACGACGGCCACGTTCATGCCGGCGTATTTCCCGGCGCTGGGATTGGAGCCGACCGCTCGAAATTCGAAACCAATCGAGGACTTGTACAAGATCCACTGAACTACGAAGACGGCGGCAATGGCGATCAACAGACCGACAGTCACCCGATATTGGCTGCCAAAGAGTCGAGGCAACTGGGCAGATCCCTCCAGTGCCGCCGAAACCGGGTTGTTCCGACCCGGGTCTTGGATGCTCGAAGTGGTCAGGATCCATTGGATGAAGAAAAGGGCGATGAAGTTCCCCATGATCGTCGTGATCACCTCGTGGGCACCTGTTCTCGCTTTCAACAGCCCGGCGAGACCGCCCCAGATCATCCCCGCCGCCATCGCCGCGAGCAAAGTCAATGGTATGTGAATGATCGCAGGGAGGTCGAGGTGGACACCGACGTAGGCAGCGGCGAGCCCACCCATGATCATCTGGCCCTGGGCGCCGATGTTGAAAAGCCCGGCGCGGAAGCCGAGAGCGATTCCGAGACCGGAGAGCAGCAGAGGCGTTGCAGCAAAGAGTGTCTCAGAAAGGGAGTTGATCGAACCTACAGATCCCCGGAATAGGGCACGATAGGCCGCCCAGACCTCAGCGACCATCTGACCGAGTGCTGTCCCGGGGTCATCGAACAGGAGTCGGAGGCTATCTATGTCTGAGAAGGCAATGATGATCGCCCCGATGACAAGAGCGGTGATCAGGGCCAGAGTCGGCAGCAGTATGGCGCGGCCGACGCTCGTTCCGACACCGGTGGCCCGGTCCATCTGGCTACCTCGGTCTGGCTCCTTGGACTCGCCGCCGGTCGGGTCGGGCACGTCGCTCATGGTGTCGATCCGAGCATCGCAAGACCGATATCGGTGATCTCGGCGTCGGGTGCAAACTCTCCGGCGATCCGTCCGTGATAGAGCACGAGGATGCGGTCGGCGAGCGCCAATACCTCGTCGAGCTCCGACGAAACCACTAGCACTGCTGCGCCAGCGTCACGTTTGGCGACGATCTGGGAGTGGATGTACTCGATGGAGCCGACATCGATTCCCCTTGTTGGCTGGGCAGCGATGACCAGTTCTACTTCACGTTCGAATTCGCGGGCGACGATCACTTTTTGTTGGTTTCCACCAGAGAGAGTCGAGACTGCGACCTCGATACCCGGTGTCCTTACGTCGTATTGCTCGACGAGCCGACGCGCCATATCGTGGGTCAAACCCCAATCCATGACCACGCCTTTCGAGTATGGCCTTTCGTAATAGGAGTCCAGAACCATGTTCTCGGCGACTGTGAAATCGAGTACTAAACCACTCTCCTGGCGATCCTCGGGGATATGGGAGACCCCCAGTTTGTGCAGATCTCGTGGGGAGGAATCAGTGATGTCTTTGCCGCCCAATGTCACCGAGCCGGACATCACCGGCGTGAGTCCTGTGATGCCCTCGATCAACTCGGTTTGACCATTGCCCTGCACCCCGGCGATACCGACGATTTCTCCAGTCTTCACAACAAAACTGACCCCGTCGACGGCCTTTACGTTCCTGCCGTCGAGGACCACCAGATCCTTCACCTCCAGAACGGTCTTACCAGGCGAGGATGGGCCTTTGGGCACCTTGAGGTCGACCGGACGACCAACCATCAGATCCGCCAGATCTTGTTGAGACACTTCAGTGGGCAGCACTTCACCGGCCACCTTTCCACCACGCATGACAACGATTCGGTCGGCCAATTCGAGGGCCTCACCAAGCTTGTGTGTGATGAAGATGATGCCCTTGCCGTCTCGTTTCAACCCTTCAACTATGCCAAAAAACTCGACTACTTCTTGCGGGGTGAGCACGGCGGTGGGCTCGTCGAAAATCACAAAACGAGCTTCTCTGTCGAGAACCTTGATTATCTCAACCCGTTGCTGGACGCCAACGGAGATGTCCTCAACGATGGCATCGGGATCCACTCTGAGGTTATATCTCTCAGATATGTCCAAAACGGTCTTACGTGCGGCGTCTCTGTCGATGACTCCGCCAAAACCTGCGGGTTCCTGACCTAGCACCACGTTCTCCGTGACGGTGAACACCGGGACCAGCATGAAGTGCTGGTGGACCATGCCAATCCCGGCCGCGATCGCGTCCGCCGAGGAGTCCAGGTTTCTCACTTCTCCATCGATCGTGATGGTGCCTTCGTCGGCGGAGTAGAGGCCGTACAAGATGTTCATCAGGGTGCTCTTGCCGGCACCATTCTCGCCGAGAAGCGCAACGACTTCCCCGGGCGCTACCGAGAGTGACACCTGGTCATTGGCAAGGACACCGGGAAACCGCTTGGTAATCCCGCTCAGTACCAGCGACAAACCGCCTCCTTGCTCGACCAGAGTTCGGAAGATACCTTAGAACGATTTGAGCCCCGGCGACGCCGGGGCTCAAATACGATTCGCGATTCTCTATCGACTACTCGGGTGCGGGTGCATACCTCGGGAAGTCGAGGGCCCCAGAAGCAATGTCCGCGAGGATCTGATCGACCTCGCCTGCGAGCTCGGCTGGTACCAGGTCAGACCACGAGTGATATTCGGACAAACCGACACCTTCATTCTCGAGGGTGCCGTTGGCGACACCTGGAGTCCAACTACCTGCGGCATGATCCTGGATCGAACGCATCACCTGGATGGCGATGCCCTTCTCGATCGTGGTCAACCACAGATCCTGGTACTCGGCGGGAGCGGCCAGGAATGCATCCTGGTCGACACCGATAAGCGAAGCATCGATGCCGCGGTCCTGGATCGCCGTCCCACATGGCAGGTTGATGGCGCCACCAACCGGCAGCATGACATCGGCACCTTCATCGAGGATGCTCTCACAGGTAGAGCGGACTGTCGGATCGGCCGGGTCGAACGTACCCGTGAACGTCCCGTCCACAGCGTCGACATCCCAACCAATGACGCGCACCGAGGTGCCTTTGACGTCGTTGTAGTGGGCGACACCCTTGGCGAAGCCATCCATGAAGATGGATACGGGCGGAATGTTGAGACCACCGTAGGTCCCGACTATCCCGGTCTTGCTCACGCCAGCCGCGAGATAACCGGCAGCAAAGGCTGCTTCGTCGGTCTGATAGACGAGGCCCCGAACATTGGGGATCTCCGGGTCGTAAGCGAAGTCGACGATTGTCCAGTTGATGTCGGGGTTGGCAGCGGCGTTGGTCGCCGTTGCGTCACCCAATTCGAACCCGACTGTCACGATGTGCTGAGCGCCCTGGCTGATGCACTGGTCGATGTTCGGCTGGTAGTCAGCTTGCTCATCCGACTCCAACAAGAGCGGATCGGCCGCAGCGGCACCTGCATCTACAGCATCGAGCACGCCTTGCCACGCCGCGGCGTTGAAGCTGCGGTCGTCGACACCTGCAAGGTCAGTGACCAAACAGACAGACACGGCGTCCGCCATGACTTCTGTCGTGGTGGTTTCGCCACCTGTGGTCGTTGTCTCGACGGGTGGTGCCGTGGTTGTGGTCTGCCCGACTGTGGTTGTCGCTTCCCCGTCGTCTGAGCCACAGGCCGCAAGGACCAGACCCAGTACCGCGAGAATCGCGATCAACCTCACGTAAGGTTTCACGTTGAATTTCCTCCTGATGTTATGAATTCGGACGGAATCGTCCGCCCGCCGGGCAGGATAGTGGGCAAAATCTTTCTATGGGCCGTCGTAGGCCGGTTAAGGCCGCCCACAGATTTCTCAAAGACGCGAGATCCGGTCTACCAAAAGGCCAAAGAACCCGTCAGAGTCAATCTCGTTCATGACCGTCGCGTTTGGCGTCTGATCAGTGACGCCCCACCAGTCCACAACTGTCATACCGAGAGTTGGCCCGGGTGCGATATCGACCTCAACTGCCACATGCCTGCCGGTGAATAAGTCAGGCTGGAGGAGGTACGCAATGACGGTCGGGTCGTGCAAGGGTCCACCCGGTATGTCGTATTTGTTCTTGTCCCAGCGGTCATAGAAACCCAACATTCCAGCTACCGCATCACCAGCTCTTGTGCCCAGCTCCTCGAACTTCTGGAGTCGGTCCGGTGTGGTGAGAGCTTTGTGCGTGACGTCGAGGGGCATCATCACGATCGGTATGCCGCTGGTGAATACGAGGTGGGCTGCGTGGGGGTCGACATAGATGTTGAACTCGGCGGCCGGCGTCGTATTACCGCCCTCGAAAAAGCCCCCGCCCATCATCACGATCTGCTCGATGTTGGTGACGATCCGGGGCTCACGTACCAGGGCGAGCCCGACGTTCGTTAGGGGGCCGAGAGTGCACAGGGTTACCGGGCCTTCATGGGACATGACGATTTCCACGATCTTGTCGACAGCGTGTCCCGGCTTCGGTTGCAGATCGGGCAGTGGAAGATCCGCGCCATCGAGGCCGGTTGGCCCGTGTACATACTCGGCGGTAATGAGGTCGCGCACCATGGGACGAACCGATCCCCTGAACACAGGAACGTCGGTGCGAGCAGCAAGCTCCACCAGAGCGAGACTGTTCCTGACGGTCAGGTCAAGTGGCACATTGCCGGCCACAACCGTAATAGCCAGAACGTCAAATGCCTCAGGAGATGCGAGAGCTACGAGGATGGCTACAGCGTCGTCTTGACCGGGATCGGTGTCGATGATGATCGGCGTGGTGATCACAGGAGAGTATCAAACCGCCAGGAGGGCCTCAACGTCCGCTCGGACCGGCATCCCTGACTGTGCCCCAGCTTGAGTGACAGCAATTGCCCCCGCCGCAGTCGCGAAACGGACAGCCTCACCGAGCGCACTGCCTTGACTCAGTGACGCAGCAAGAGCCCCACAGAAAGTATCACCGGCACCCGTCGGATCGACCGCATCGGCCTCGAATGGGGCATAGTGCTCAACGATGGCCCCATCGACAAGCAGAGCTCCCTCAGCACCGAGGGTGACGACTGTGGCGTGCTGCGGTTTGAGGGCCCGAACAGCAGCGACGGCGTCGTCGACTGTTGTGATGTCGAGCCCCGACGTCAGAAATGCAAGTTCGGCGCGGTTCGGAATAAGCAGGTCGGTTTGTCTGAGCAGGGATTCCGGCAGCAACAATGCAGGCGCCGGGTTGAGGCAGAAGAATCCCTCCGAATATCCGGCTGAAGCTTCCACCGTTGCCAGGGGAATCTCCAATTGTGTCAGGACCACCCGAGCCTTCGAAATAGCTGCGGCATGTTCAGCGAGTTGGTCCGGCGTGAGCCGCATATTGGCGCCGGGGCTGAGCACGATCGTATTTTCGGCTTTTTCGTCGACGACGATCGAAGCCATACCAGTTGCGACATCATGGTCGATGCCGATCATCGCGACGTCTACGCCCTCCCCTGCCAACCCGTTGACAAGCGCCCTGCCCCATTCGTCATCGCCAACACGGGCCACCATGCCAACCCGGGCGCCAAGACGGCTTGCGGCAACCGCCTGATTTGCTCCCTTTCCCCCCGGCCCGACGAAGTGACTGCTGCCCATGACCGTCTCCCCTGGTCCGGGAAAGTGTTGGGTCATCACGGTGATGTCGTAATTGATCGATCCGATAACCAGAACGTCGAACTCCATGGGGATCAACGGTAATGGTGCCTCAGCCCGTGCCGGGCTCAGATAACAGCGTGAGCTATTCGACGACTTCGAGAAGCTTGGCGTTTACATTCGACAGGGGGATCAGGTTGGCTCCATCGAGACTTGCGTATTCCCAATGCCATGGCTCAGCCGTCTTCAACCCGCACTTGGCCCAATATGGATGAACCCAACCGAACTCATACGCATTGGACTGCAGCCAGATAAAGGCTCGGTCCCGACAGCCCAGCGTGCGTTCGCCAGCCCCGAAGTCGATCGCGCGTCCCCAACCATGGTTGGATTCCCCGGCCCGGGCCGTGGGAGGGCCGCTGCACACCCGCACAGATTTCGTGCCCACTTTGAATTTCTCATGGGTCATCGGATCGGTCTCGTACACAGGGACCTCGGTGTAGGGACAGCGACGCTCGTAAGCGGCCTTTTGCTGGTAATAGGTCCGATAACACTCAAGTGGCTGGAGGTCGACTCCGTCGCGGTGTGCCGCCTCTTCCATCAGCGCATATGTGTACGCCGCGTCTCGTTCGAGCGTGCAGCCGCGAAAGGAGAGCAAACGAGCAGTGTCCATGAACCCATTGACGTAGCCGTCGATTTCGAGATCAACTGTGAGAGCTTCGTTGGCCAGGGGGACATAGTCAGCCTGAGCGGACGCACCGATCAGGGTGATTGTGAGTATTAGGGAGGCTAGTTTCATTTGGGCAGCAAAAGGTTTGCCCAATGACTATCGGCTTTTCAGGCCTTAACTTGAGGGCTTGGCCCAAGGGAGGCTTACTCCTGGCCCGCAAGCTCCACTGACGGGGTCTCGGGCGTGGCGAATGCTTCGAAGGTGAGCTCGTCGACGTCGCCGTCGAAACCGACAAGGATCGTGTTCCCAGCCTTGAACTCGCCAAGGAGAACCCTTTCAGATAGTGGATCTTCGAGGAGGCGCTGGATGGCCCGGCGGAGCGGTCGTGCCCCCAACTCGGGGTCATAACCCTGGGTACCGAGGTATTCCTTCGCTTCATCGGTCAAAACCAGGTCCAGTTGCTGTGCGGTGAGCTGCTTGCGGACCCGCTCGAGCATCAGGTCGACGATCTGCTTCAGCTCATCCATGGTCAACTCGTGGAACACGATGATGTCATCGATACGGTTGATGAACTCGGGTCGGAAGTGCCGCTTGAGCTCCTCGGTGACCTTCTCCTTCATGTACTCGTAGTCCTGTTCTACATCGTCGAGATGGAAACCAACGGCCTTCTTGTGCAGATCGCGGGTACCGAGGTTGGAGGTCATGATGATGACGGTGTTCTTGAAGTCGACCGTTCGCCCCTGAGCGTCAGTGAGTCGTCCCTCTTCGAGTATCTGAAGCAGGGTGTTGAAGACGTCGGGGTGTGCCTTCTCGATCTCGTCGAAAAGGACCACCGAAAACGGCTTGCGCCGCACAGCCTCGGTCAGCTGGCCACCCTCGTCGTAACCGACGTATCCGGGTGGCGAGCCGACCAGCCGGCTCACTGTGTGCTTTTCCATGTATTCGGACATGTCGAGCTGAATCAGTGCGTCTTCTTGGCCGAATAGGAACTCGGTGAGAGCCTTTGCCGTCTCGGTCTTGCCGACACCGGAGGGGCCTAAGAAAATGAACGAGCCCGCCGGGCGCCTGGGATCTTTCAGCCCGGCGCGGGTACGACGAATGGCCTTGGACACGGCTGCGATGGCGTCCTCCTGGCCGATGATCCGCTTGTGCAGCTCTGATTCCATCTGTATGAGACGTGCGGTTTCTTCTTCGGTGAGACGGTGCACGGGGATCCCGGTCCATTGGGCCAGCACTTCTGCAATACCCTCTTCGTCGATGACCCAGCCGTCTTCGGGATTCTCGGCCTCTTTGGAGGCGCGATCTGACAGGAGGCCCCGCTCTTCATCGCGGAGGGTGGCAGCCCTCTCGTAATTCTCGGCACCAACGGCGTCCTGTTTGTCCGTGCGGACGGATGCGAGCTTGGTGTCGATCTCGAGGATCTCGGGGACGTCGCTGCTTCGGAAGATCCTGGTGCGCGACCCGGCTTCGTCGATGAGGTCGATGGCCTTGTCGGGAAGGAACCGATCGGCCAGATATCTGTCGGCCAGGTTGGCGGCCGACACAATCGCCTGATCGGTGAAACGAACCGAGTGGTGCGCTTCGTAGCGGTCTTTGAGGCCCATCAATATCTTGATGGTGTCGGGAACCGAAGGCTCCTCGACCTGGACTGGTTGGAACCTGCGCTCCAGGGCAGAGTCCTTCTCGAGGTACTTGCGATACTCCTCGAGAGTTGTGGCCCCAACAGTTTGCAACTCGCCCCGGGCCAGCATCGGCTTGAGGATCGAGGCCGCATCAATGGCGCCTTCGGCCGCGCCGGCACCGACAAGAGTGTGGATCTCGTCGATGAAGAGGACAATATCTCCTCTGGTCTTGATCTCTTTCAGGACTTTCTTGAGACGTTCCTCGAAATCACCGCGATATCTCGAGCCTGCAACAAGTGCCCCGAGGTCAAGGGTGTAGAGGTTCTTACCGTTGAGGTTCTCTGGCACGTCCTTGGCAACTATTTTCTGGGCCAGCCCCTCGACGATGGCGGTCTTGCCGACGCCGGGCTCACCGATCAGAACCGGGTTGTTCTTGGTGCGCCGGGAAAGTATCTGCATGACCCGTTCGATCTCACGGGATCGACCGATGACAGGGTCGAGTTTCCCATCCCGGGCAAGGGCTGTGAGGTTGCGGCCGAACTGGTCGAGCACGGTCGAACCCGAGCCCGACGATTCGCCACGTCCACCAGTGCCAGCGCTTTGTGGCCCTTGCTCTTCACTGCCGCCCGGGCCACTGAGAAGCTGGATGACTGTTTGGCGGACCTTCTGCAATTCGGCGCCTAGCTGTTGCAGAACCTGAGCTGCCACGCCTTCACCCTCGCGGATCAGCCCGAGGAGGATGTGCTCGGTTCCGATGTAGTTATGGCCTAGCTGTAGCGCCTCGCGCAGACTCAGCTCAAGAACCTTCTTGGCACGGGGTGTGAACGGGATGTGGCCAGAAGGCGACTGCTTGCCCTGACCGATGATCTTGACGACTTCTTCGCGCACCGAGGCAAGGTCGATGTCCAGGCTTTCCAGCGCCTGAGCAGCGATTCCTTCGCCTTCGTTGAGTAACCCAAGCAGAATGTGCTCGGTTCCTATGTAGTTGTGATTGAGGAGCCGAGCCTCTTCCTGGGCCAGTACGACCACACGTCGGGCACGGTCCGTAAACCGTTCAAACACCTTCTGCTCCTAACCCTGGCATACGCAAGTTTACCACCGGCCCGTTCTTTGAACCTCTACCCGAATGTCACTCCGAACATTGTCGTAATACCATCGGCAAGAATGGAAGACCTCCAAAGCATCATTCGTATTCCCCGAATCTGGAATTCGCTGGCGCGAGTCGAAGAGCGTTTGCTCGAAGCCGCCACCGCAGATGACGCGTATCTCACCAAGATCGCTCAACACCTTTTGATAGCCGGAGGAAAGAGGTTCCGGCCCTTGTTAGCTCTGTTGGCTGCAGAATTCGGTGAGTCCGGCGACCGCCGACCCATCGAGGCTGCTGTGTCCGTCGAGTTGATCCATGTCGGATCCCTTTACCACGACGACGTCATCGACGAGTCAGACATCCGGCGGGGAGCAGCCTCCGCCAATGCCAATTGGTCGAACACCGTCGCCATCCTCGCCGGTGACTTTCTCATGGCCCGCGCTTCTGAGGTCGCCGCCACCTATCTCAGTCAGGAGTCTGTGCGACTACTCGCGGCGACGTACGCCGAATTGGTCGAGGGTCAGACCCGCGAGCTGCAACTCGAGGGTGACTTCAAACACTCACTCGAAGAATACGAAAAAGTCATCGGCGGCAAGACCGCCTCGCTTGTCCGCACATCAGCTCGACTCGGTGCAGCCGCTGCTGACGCCACGCCACCAGTCGTCGATGCTCTTTCGACTTGGGCGTGGGAAGTGGGCATGGTCTTCCAAATCGCCGACGATGCCCTCGATCTCGTCGCTGACGAAGAGACGATCGGCAAACCAGCAGGGTCTGATATCCGCGAGGGAACGTTCACCATGCCGGTCTTGACCGCGGCAGCAGGCCCCGATGGGGAGCGCATCAGAGAGCTACTCAGCCACGAAATGCCCTACCCGGACGAAGTGATACGGGAAGTCATCGAGTTGGTCCGAGCCGGTGGCCATATCGAGAACGCCCTCGCCGCCGCCAGCGCTCGCCTGGCCCGGGCCGATCAGGCCCTCGAGATCCTTCCTCAAGGTGAAGCCAGAGAGATCCTGCAGACGCTGGGCGGCTATCTGCTCGCCCGCGTAGAAGCAGCGAGGGACTAGCCGGCCTGCCGCAGAGGTCGGGTCGCGTCCCAGGCACCGCCGTTGGGACCTTGCCACCCTCCCCCTCGCTGCGCTCGGGTACTCCCTCAGCAAGCGGAGGGAGAGCGCAGGCACGCGGAGGGAGAGCCGAGGGAGAGCGGAGGGACAGTGTGAGGAGAGGCGTCTCGCGCCTCCTAAAGGGGCCGCAGGGTTGGGAAAAGGATTACTTCGCGGATATGGGTTTGGTTGGTCAGCAACATCACCAGGCGATCGACTCCGATTCCCAGGCCGCCCGTTGGCGGGAGGCCGTACTCGAGCGCCTCCACGTAATCGAGGTCAATCGGGTGCGCCTCCTCATCGCCCGCCTCCCGGGCTCGAGCTTGCTCTTCGAATCTGGCCAACTGGTCCGCGGCGTCATTCAATTCACTGAACGCATTCGCATATTCTGCGCCGGCGATCACCAGTTCGAAACGGTCAGCCAATCGCGGGTCTTCAGCATTGCGTCTCGACAGTGGTGAGACCTCAATTGGCTGATGGGTGACAAACGTTGGGTCCCATATGGTCTCTTCAACAACGTTGTCGTAAATCGCAAAGAGAATCTGGCCGGCAGTCCACCCCTCCATGACCTCCACCCCTGCCGCGGAGGCCAACGAGGCAAGGTCGTGGATCGGTGTATCCAGATCGACGTGCTGGCCCACGGACTCTGATACCAGCTCGGCCACTGATGCCCGCCCGTAGGGCCCTTCCAGCGAAACAGACCGATCTCGAAAGCTGATTTCGGTGCCGCCTGTCGCAGCGCGCGCCGCCGAGGCGAAAACCTCCTCGAGTAGATCCATGATGTCCTCGTAGTCGGCCAGCGCTTGATAAGCCTCGAGCATCGTGAACTCAGGATTGTGGGTGGAATCGATTCCTTCGTTGCGAAAGATTCTCCCAATTTCGAAGACACGCTCGAGACCACCAACAACCAGTCGCTTGAGGTACAACTCAGTCGCAATGCGCAGCGACATATCCATTTCGAGGGCGTTGTGAGTCGTGTGGAAGGGCCGCGCCGTAGCTCCGGTGGCCTGACTGAGCAACACCGGAGTCTCCACTTCGACAAACCCGCGATCGGCAAATGAGTTGCGCAGATCTGCGATGATCTTCGACCGCGTGATGGCAACCTCTCGGGCTTCGTCGTTGACCATCAGATCGAGGTACCGGCGCCGGCTGCGCTGCTCGACATCCTGAAGGCCATGGAACTTGTCCGGAAGCGGGCGCAAGCTCTTCTGCAAGATCTGGAAAGAGCTGACCTTGACACTCAGCTCACCTTTTTTCGTGGTCATCACGGTCCCGGTCGCTCCGATCCAGTCACCCAAATCCACGTCTGAGAAGGCTTCGGCGGCGGCCTCGCCTAGATGAGCCTGTTCAACAAACAGCTGGATCGACCCGCTCATGTCGCGCAGGGTGGCGAACTGCAATTTGCCAAAGGACCGGATCAACATCACCCGGCCGGCAACCGACACCTCTATGTCGGTGACGTCTCCCGGACCGAGGTCACCATGTGAATCGTGCAGATCTCTGGCCCAGGCAGTCCGCTCAAAGCGGCTCGGATATCCCCCGCCAGCCAGAATACGCTCGTGATGTTCACGACGACTGGCCGAGAGGGAATCCTCGGCTTCGGTTGTCTCAGACATTTCGCCTCGATCTTGGAAGAGTCAGGGAAGCGTACCGAGGCGACTGGGCTCTTCCAGGATTAGGCCGCGATCGGGCCGGGGACGCACCCCGTCGAACTCGATCGACAGATTGTCGATCAGCCGGATATCACCAACGGTTGCAGCGACGGCGAGCACCGCAGGCTGATCGAGGATTTCGATCGGATCCATCGTGTCGTCAGCTACCAGCTCGACATAGTCGGCTTCGAGTCGCGATATGGAGCGAGAAACCGTTCGCTCCAGCCGTTCTCCCCTGGTCTCGCCGGCGTCGATCTGCTCGGCTGCCTGAAACAAGCCCCTACTGATAGCGAGTGCCTGTTCTCGACCCATGCGGTCCAATCTGACGTTTCTGCTCGAGAGGGCAAGGCCGTCGGGCTCGCGCACTAAGGGCGCCGACACGATTTCCACCGGAAACCTGAGATCTCGAACCATGCCCTTCAGGACTGCGATCTGCTGGGCATCCTTTTTGCCAAAGAGGGCGACGTCTGGTTGCAAACCGGCAAAGAGCTTGGCCACGACGGTGGCGACGCCCACAAAGTGGGATGGCCGGTATTTGCCCTCCATTCCCAAGGCCACGGCACCAACGGTGACGCTGGTGGACGACCCGGGTGGGTAGACCTCGTCAACTTCGGGGAGAAAGTGGATATCGACGCCATGTTCGGTTGCCAATCGAGAGTCGCGCTCCACATCTCTGGGGTAGGCGTCGAGATCCGCCGATTCATTGAATTGGGTCGGGTTGACGAAATTCGATACGACGAGGGTGTCACACTGTTCGCGCAAGAGGTCCATGAGTGTGAGATGGCCCTCGTGGAAATAGCCCATTGTCGGCAACAGCCCGATTCGTCCCTTGTAAAGCGATCGCGTTCGGGCAAAGGTGCTGGTTAGGTCCATTTCTCGACTTCATCTTCCTGGTGAGCAACAACCGCTGTCGCTTCGGCGAGGAGGCGAAATTGTCGGCCGAGGTCCTCCGATACCTGATGCGCGGCCACCAGGTGTCCGACAACGGTTTCGGTGTCACCCCGCGCTATTGGACCGGTCAAAGAATGGCGGGCCCCCGATTCGAAAACGTTGACGACGACTCGTTCGACCAGAGGTCGAGCCACTGAAGGGTCGATCCCGGCGGCGGCAAACAGGTCTGCCGAAGTGACCAGGGATGTCACAACGAAATTGGACGCTGCCGCGGCTGCGGCGTGATAGAGCGGGCGGACATCGTCGGATAGGTGGAAGGGAGTCATGCCAAGGGACAGGCCAAGGTGGGTGAGGGCATCCACAGCGAGTTGGTCGCCGTCGATACCGACATGCGCGCCGTGCAAGGAGCCAGACCCGACCTCAGGATCGGGAAGGGTCTGCAGCGGGTGGAACCCTCCAATGGAAACATCCTGTGTCAACAGCGGCCAGAGTGATGCGATAGGCACAAAACCCGATACGTGAGCGACAACTGATACGTCTGCAGCCAGTCCAGCGAGATCGTGCACTACACCCTCGATATCGTGGTCTCGCACGCAGATCAAAGCGATGTCGGCTTCGGGCAACGTCTCGCCGATGGCGACCGGCGGTCCGTAGATTGTTGACTCGGTGCCGACCACTCCTGCAATTTCGTGCCCGGCGCGGGCCGCAGCTAGCGCGATCGAACCACCGGCCCTACCGGGGCCGACGATCACAAGACGCATAGGAGGGCTTTCACAGCGGTGAGGCTAATGCCCCACGCCACTACTCCTCCGATCGTCGCAGATTCGTAGAATGCGCCTAGGTCTGGTCGTGTCTCAGTTGTTCGGACGTGATGACCGGCCAGTTGGCGTCGATTTCACTTTTGAGGTCGCGATAACTGTCCCGCCGCTTCCAGAACTTCGTCTTCCACACTCTGAAACGACTGCGCCCGGCGATAGCTTCGGGCGGCGCAACGTCATGTTTACGGGTCCGACGGACTTCTGGCAAAGCAGAGACCTCTTCGGGGTCGTCGACCATGTGCAACATCTGATGTGCGGCGTGGCGTACCTGGCGGTGTTGCTGCTTGCGCTCGTCGCGCGAAGGGCGACTCTCGTCGTATCCGGGGATTTCGATGCGGTTGTTTCGCGACCGTTTGGCCATTTAGTGGATCCTCCTGTCGTCACTGATTCTCAGTTCGCTACGAGGACCTTCGGTGGACCGCGGCCACTTCCCATGGTCTGGAAACTAACACGTTTGTCCATTTCTGCATAGGGACGATTGGCCCTTTCATAAGAGGAAAGGTCATCAATCGCCCTACACGACGTATGGAAAAAACCGGTATCTCACGTTGCTCATATAGGCCGAATAACCAGCGTAAGCGATGCGCAACTGACGCTCCTCATAATTGGTTTTCAGGAAGAAGAAGATCAGCAACGCACCTGCTACCAGCATGCCAAACCGACTCGAGAACAAGACTGCCGACCCTCCGCCAATCAGGATCACGCCCCCGTAAATAGGGTGACGAACCCAACGAAACGGGCCTGTCACCACAAGGGTTGCTCCGACGATGGGTTCCGGCAACGGCGTCAGGCCCCGACCCAGACTCACCGACGCCGTGCCACCCAGGAGCACTCCGGCACTAACCATCATCAGACCGACCAGCGCAGTCGGTTTGAGAATCGAACTCGGGAGTTCCCCTCCGATCACCAGAGCTACAGCCAACAGGGCAAACAGACTCATTTGGCCACCAACCCAGAGCGTGCCCGGACGCATTCGATCGCTCTGATGCCAGTTGGGACCTAGCGAATCCACTTTCTGATCCCGAACACCTGCGATCGCTTCTCGGGCCGTCTCATCAGGCCCGACCATGGCATCGGGCCAAACATCGTTGAGGGGGGCCAGAACAAACCGGCGCTCGGCCGCCCGCGGGTGCGGGACTTCGAGCTTAGGTGGATCGTCAACAACTGGTCCGTCAGATGCGACGATGTCGAGGTCGAGCGTGCGTGGGCCCCACCGCTCTAGTCGCTCTCTCCCGAGCTCGGCCTCGATCCGCTGCAATTCGCTCAAGAGATTCATGGGCTCTCGATCAGACCTGAGAACCAAAACAGCGTTCAGATAGGGATCCTGGACCGGACCTCCAACCGGCTCGGTTTCGTAGAGCCTGGACAATGCCTCCACTTCACCGTTCTCCGCGATGGCCTCGACCGCCACGCGCAAGTTATGGATCCGATCGCCGAGGTTGGATCCAAGTGCGATGGCGTAGCGGGTCATCGGCCCCGTTGAACAGTCACTGACACGTCGCCAAAGGAGACCGGGATGGGCGCCTGAGGTTTATGGACCGTCACCAACACCTTGTCGACGCGTTGGTCTTCGAGAACCATCGACGCCAGCTCTTCGGCCAGACGCTCGATCAGGTTGAAACTGTTGTGTTTCGCCAGGTCATGTGCCCTTTGGGCCAGAGTTCCATAGTCGATGGTCTCATCGAGGTCATCGCTGGCTCCGGCGCTGCTCAGATCCATCGTCAATGAGATATCCAACAGAAAGGTCTGAGGCTCAGTCTTTTCGGATGCGAGGACGCCGTGCCGGGCCAGTACTTCTATCCCGGCGATTTCGATTCGGTCCGACATCAACCGGCGACTGCCGGGATCAGTGATCGCCCCTCCGGGCCCAGAGCACGACCCAATATCTGTTGGATCACTGCCAGCGCCAGGATCGGGTCGGCGACCATCCCCGACGTGACGAGGTAACCGCCCAAGAGACCACCGATGGTGTCATCGACAACTTCCCGGTGGACGAGGACTCTGGCCTTGGGTCGGGATAAGGCCTTCTCCAGGGTCTTGAAGAAGACTATGGGGTCGCGCGGCTCAAGGATCGAGTCCATAGGAATCGAATATGTCGCAATGCCGGCCTCGCGATAGGCAGCGACGTTTTGATTGCCGGGGAGCATGGAAACCACGGTGTTGATGTGGGCTTCCTCCACCAACCACGTGATCTCTTCCTCGCGTCGGACCCGGCGGTGTTGGAACCCCGATCCCCCGACACGGTCAGAAACGGCGAGCTTGTCCGAGATAACCCAGGTGAAACCCCGGGGCTTTAATCCAGCTGCCATTCTTCCCATGCTTCAGGGGCAACGATAGCGTCCGCAATCCGGAGCGCATCCCGAGATGACCGGACATCATGGACCCGAAACACGCGCGCGCCACGCTCAAATGCCAGGGCGGTCGAGACAGCGGTATGCCCGTCACGGCGCTTGGGATCGCCCTCGCCGGTTATCGACCTGAAGATGGACTTCCTCGAGGTCCCGATCACGACGGGATAACCCAATCCGGCTATTTCCCCCATTCGATTGAGCAATTCCAGGTTGTGGCGCGGGGTCTTGCCGAAGCCGATTCCGGGATCGATTGCAATCGAACTTGGAAGCGTTCCCGCCTCCGCAAGCACCCCCGCCCTTCCGGCGAGGAACCCTGCGACCTCACTGACGACGTCGTCATAGTCGGGATCGTCCTGCATGGTCCGGGGGTTGCCCCTCATGTGCATGACGACCGCGGCCACCCCGGCGGCCGCGACCAGCTTGACCATCTCCATGGATCGAAAGCCCGACACGTCGTTGACAACGGTTGCACCCGCCTCGATTGCGGCCCCGGCGACCAGGGGCTTTGTCGTGTCGATGCTGACTCGATAACCGGAGCCCGCCAATGCCGACACAACTGGAATCACACGGTCGATCTCCTCGGCTGCCGACACTTCGCTGGCGCCGGGTCGGGTGGACTCTCCACCGACGTCCAACAAGGTCGCTCCATCGGAAACCATCTGGCCGCCCGCTGCTATCGCACGCCCCGTATCGAGATGATCACCCCCATCGGAGAAGGAATCAGGGGTCACATTGATGACCCCCATCAAGATCCCCCTTGAAATATCGATTCGCTCCTGACCGATCTTCCAGACCGTCACCGGTTGCTCCACTATCTGGCGGTGCCAAGCAACAGCGCCATCGCCTCCGACCTGGTCGAAGCGTTCGACTCCATCACCCCGCGCACAGCGGACGTAACAGTTGTTGCGCCGGGCTTGCGTACTCCCCGCATCGACATGCACAAATGCTCTGCTTCGATCACGACGATTACCCCGAGTGGGTCGAGCCGATCACAGAGAGTGTCCGCAATCTGAGCGGTGAGCCTTTCCTGCATCTGGGGCCTTTTGGCGAAGCCATCGACAAGTCTGGCGAGTTTGGAGAGTCCCGTAACACGACCCCGCGGCATATACCCAACATGTGCCTGGCCATGGAACGGGACGAGGTGATGTTCACACATCGAATAGAACGGAATCTCTCTGACGATGACGATTTCCTGATAGTGCTCTTCGCCGAAGAAGGCATCGATTGTCTCGCCGGGATGGCGATTTATCCCGTCGAATACCTCGGCGTAGAAACGCGCCACCCGTTCCGGTGTCTCTAGAAGGCCCTCTCGGTCGGGGTCTTCACCCAGAGCTTCGATGATCTCGCGAACGGCTTTTTCGATCCGTCCCAGGTCGATTTCGGACATCACCGAAGGTTACAGGAGTTTCTTTGTTGTTATCCGCTTGACACGATGTCAGGGTGACTATACGATGACATCATCACGACATCACACAGATGTCAGGACAAAGGACACGGAAATGATCTGGTTCCAATACGGTGACAGTCTCGAGGCAGAACTCAACGAAAGAATTCGTCGACTCCGGAAAGTGCGTCACTAGAGCAATGCAGATATCACACACGATGGTGAACCTCGAGCAGCGGATTGAGTCCCAACTGGCGATGGCTGACCCCGAGATCGTTGCAGTAGCCAACCAGGTCTTGGAGGCACTAAAGCCGGCGATCAGACAGACTCTGCTCGAGGTCACCGAAATGGCCGCTGCCGAGATCAACTCACAGCTTGCCGGCCAGCAGGTCGAGGTCCGCCTCGTTGCCGGGGATCCTGAGCTGGTCGTGTCCGCACAGAAGGTACCCCCTCCCCCACCGCCGCCCCACGCACCGGGATCCGAGAACACCGACGATGAAGCGCGAATCACCCTCCGCATCCCTCAGCACCTGAAAGACCTCATCGCCGACGCCGCTGACATAGCCGGCGATTCCGTCAACTCATGGGTGGTAGACACATTGCGAACAACAACCGCCTCCCGACGCTCCGGGCACAACGTCAAGGAAACATTCGAGCTGTGAGCGACTACGAGTTCGCGATCGATGGAGTCGCATCGATCGACATCCGAATCCCATCGGGGAAAATCGAGGTCGTCACCGGCGAGCAGGACGTTGTCAAGGTCGGACTCTCAGGAGGCGGTGAGGGCGATGTGGCCGTCGACCAACGAGGTTCGACGATCACGATTACAAGCAAACGGCAGGGTCGATTCATCATGATCGACCGGAATGTCTATGCAACGATCGAGGTGCCCGGCGGAACAGAAGTCAGGGCAACCTTGGCATCCGCCGACCTCACCTGCGACACCGACGTCAGCCATCTTGCCTTTCAATCCGCTTCAGGCGACCTCCGCTTCGCAAACGCCGTCGAAGTGGACGCAAAGACGGCCAGTGGGGATCTCCGGGGCGGTGTGGTCTACGAACGGATCAGTTTCGTGAGTGCTTCGGGCGACGTCTTTCTGGACGAGATCCATGGTCGCGCCGAGGTATCGACTGCCTCGGGCGATTTGCACGTCGACAAGGTCGTCGCCCCGGCACAGGTGTCAACCGTGTCCGGTGACGTCCACATCGCGGAGTTTCTGGGCGAAGACCTCACGTGCAAATCGATGTCAGGCAACGTCCGGGTCGGCATCCCACGCGGTACCAGGGTCGATCTCGACGCCAACAGCCTCAGCGGAAAAATCCACCTCCCGGATCGCAAGACTTCGACCACGGCCGATGCTTCGATCAGAGCGACCCGAATCCAGGTGAAGCTGGTTTCGGGAGACTTGAGAATCGACCGGGTTTAGTCCGTCTTATGCCCCGGCGTCAGCAGGCCGCGTTGTCGGCCTAAGTCCCTTGGTCACTCGCTGGGTGGCCGGAGCTTCTTCATCCGCATCGTCAGTCTCGTTGGCGGCGGCTTTCAAATCCTCATCTTGTCGCGGCTGCGGCAACACCGGATTCTCCGGGTACCGGATTCGCATCGAACCCTCGGCAGTGTGCTCCCACTTAGGGACATCAATGAAGATCTCGGCGACCTGATCACGATCGACAGTCTCGTTCTCGAGGAGCTCGACGACCATCCGCTCCATGGCATCCTTATGGGTGCTGAGAATCTCTCGCGCTTCCTCATGGGCAGCTGTGATCAGCTTACGCACCTCTTCGTCGATGAAAGCCGCAACTTCATCGGAATAGTCCTGCTGACGTGAGTAGTCACGGCCAAGGAAAACTTCGCCATTGGCCTTCCCATATTGCATCGGCCCGAGTTCGTCGCTCATCCCGTACTCCATGACCATCTTGCGTGCGATTTGGGTCGCCTTCTCGATGTCATTGGCCGCGCCCGAGGTCGGATCGGCGAACATGAGCTCCTCAGCCGTTCGGCCACCGAGGAGCATGGCCAGCTGGTCAACCAGTTCGCTGCGGCGAATCAGATAGCGGTCGTGTGTAGGCAGAGCCAGAGTGTGTCCAAGGGACCGGCCACGGGCGACGATGGTCACCTTGTGCACCGGGTCCGAGTTGGGGAGGGCAAAGCCCACCAGCGCATGGCCGGTCTCGTGGAACGCGATCAGCTTCTTTTCCTCGTCCGACATGACCCGACTCTTACGCTCGGGGCCGGCGATAACGCGGTCGATCGCCTCCTCGAGCTCGGACATCGTGATCTTTTTCTTCTTGCGGCGAGCGGTGAGCAGTGCCGCCTCATTGATCAAGTTGGCGAGGTCGGCACCGGTGAAACCAGGGGTGCGCCTTGCCAGCACGGCCAGGTCCAGTTCCGGGGCCAGAGGTTTGCCTTTTGAGTGAACTTTGAGTATCGCCTCACGCCCCTCGAGATCGGGCGCATCCACCACGATCTGGCGGTCAAATCGGCCCGGCCGGAGCAAGGCGGGGTCGAGTATGTCGGGGCGGTTCGTTGCGGCCATGACGATCACACCGCTGTTGCCCTCGAACCCATCGAGCTCCACGAGAAGCTGGTTTAACGTTTGTTCGCGCTCGTCATGACCTCCACCAAGCCCGGCGCCACGATGGCGACCGACGGCATCGATCTCATCGATGAAGACGATGGCTGGGGCAGTCTGTTTGGCCTGCTCGAAAAGGTCACGAACCCGCGCCGCACCGACACCGACAAACATCTCGACGAAGTCGGAACCAGAGATGGTCATAAAGGGAACCCCGGCTTCACCTGCGACGGCTCTGGCGAGAAGGGTCTTACCCGTTCCGGGAGGACCGAACAACAGAACACCTTTGGGGATCTTGGCACCCATCTGTCGGTATTTGTCCGGATTGGCCAGGAAGTCTTTGATCTCCTCGAGCTCTTCTTTTGCTTCGTCGAGCCCGGCGACATCATCGAATGTGACTTTCGGCTGCTCTTTTCCAACGAGCTTGGCGCGCGACTTGCCGAACTGCATCACCCGGTTCCCACCACCCTGCATTTGCATGAAGATGAAGACCATGAAACCGATGAGAATCAACCACGGGAGGATACTGAGCAAAATATTGAACAGGCCGGGCGGTTGGGCATCACTCGAGACGAGGACGTCCGACGCTATGGCAAGTTCGGTGAGTGTGCCTTCGTAACCCTCGGTGTATGAGGCGAATTGGTCAAAGGCACCGTCGGGGGCCCCGCTGTCTGATGTTCTGCCCTGAATCTGGTTCGATCGCTCGAGGATTTGGACGGTTTTGAATTCGCCTTCCTCCATCGAGGACACGAATACAGAGAGGTCCACTTCTTCGGGACCGGCGACCTGATCGAACCACCACTGCGCCAGGACGGCCAGCATGATTATGGACAGTCCATAGATCAGGAGCGTGCGAAGGGTTCGGTTCACGGGGTTACCTCAAATCAAAGGTGAAAAAATCCAGTAACCGTAATGCTACGGCCAAACGCCGGATAGTCGAACCCCGAATTCAAAGAAGTTCGGGGCCCATGACTCCCACATAGGGGAGATTCCGGTACTTCCCTGCGTAGTCGAGCCCATATCCCACAACGAATTCGGGGCCAATCGTGAAGGCAACGTATTTTACCTCGATTGGCACCCGCTGGATTCCCTCTTTGAGCAGAAGTGTTGCGATCTCCAGCGATGCAGGTTTGCGAACCTTGAGGCTTTTGAGCAGATAGTTGAGTGTCAAGCCCGAGTCGATGATGTCTTCGACAATCAGAACATGGCGCCCTTCGATCTCCTCATCGAGGTCCTTCAGAATCCGGACCACACCCGACGTTTGCGTCGATGCCCCATACGAGCTGACAGCCATGAAATCGAATTCGACGGGAAGGTTGATGTGCCGGGCCAGGTCGGCCATGACCATGAACGCGCCACGGAGCACTCCAACCAACAGAACGTCCTTGCCTTGATAATCCTCAGTGATCCGGGCACCCAACTCGGCTAGCTGGGTCTTGATCTCTTCGGTAGTGATTAGGGGCTTGATTTCGTTCAATTGTCTTCCACTCTGGGCGAATGCGAAAGTTAGCCCGTATCGCACCGTTGTTACCAAATGGGATCTCTCGACGGGCAAGGACCATGGAGCTCAACCGGTCGCAGTTGATTAGCTGACCTCGCCGGGGCCGGCGATCTGAATACGAAGCAGCGGACCGTCGCGACTGACCCGCAAGTTGTGTTCGAGTTGAGCCGCGGCAGAAAACCCCTCCAGGACCTGCCGCATTCGCTCGAGCTCGGCCGACGTCGCACCTTCAGGCGAGCGGACCGCCGCCACAAGGAGGCGGAGGACGCGGGCCTGAAGCGGGACCGGCAGGACCAATACCATTCCGATCGGCACCGATGCTCCTGACTCGTCGCACGAGATGGGGACCGACTTCGCCAGACTCTGCAAGAAGTCGTCGTCGTCCCCAACTTGCTCTGCCAACCTGGCAAGTGATCCGACAAGGTTCGGGTTGAGTTTTTCCAGGCCGGGGATCACTTCGGATCTGATCGTATTACGACGGATCTTGTCATCGTCATTGACGGGGTCGTCGCTGAAGGGCAGCTCGGCCAGCTCCGCCAACTCTCGGGTCTCAGCCCGGCTGACGTTGAGCAATGGCCTGAAGATGTTGGGTGGCCGGTGGTAGGGAATACCAGAGATGCCTCTGCTGCCGGCTCCCCGAATCACATTCATCAATACGGTCTCCGCTTGATCGTTTCGGGTGTGGCCGGTCAACACCGAGACATCGGGTGCGGTTGCTGATCCGATGGCCTCATAACGCACCAGCCGAGCCTGGTTCTCGACAGAGGGGCCTTCGGGAACCAACACTTTGGACACGGAGCATGGCACTCCGATCGCCCTGGCGATTTCCAATGCTGAATCAGCGAGGACATCCGACGCCGGCAAACTGTGATGTACATGGATACATGAAACTGGAATGCCAGTCTGGACTGCGAGGTATGCAAGCGCACCCGAGTCCGCACCCCCTGACAGCGCAACGACGAAAGGACCCGACGGGAAATTGGTGCGCTCCCCGATCGAACCCTGCAGTTGGTTCAGGCGACTCGACTCAGCCATAACTCAGGACGCTCGATCTCCTCGAGAGTGGGTAGCGAGCTGGCTCCCCGAAAGGCAAGGTTCACGGTCTCCCATCCACTGAGCCGCTCCACCTTCTTGATGAACCTTTCGCCCTGTTCGTACTGGCGCACCTTCATCTCGAGACCGGTGACACGAAAGAAAGCAGCGGTGCGTTTGTCCTTGCGACGCCCCTTAAGGACACGGCTCATCCGATCTTGACTGCGCAGCTCCTCGGCGCCGATACGGTCCATAACCACATGACCGTGTCCTTCGAGGAGCGACATGAGGGCTTGGACCCGATCCACGATGCCTTGTTGTGTTTCGGTAGCGATGAGCCCGAAGATCCCGCGTTCGTCGATGAGGGGACTTCCTGACCTTCTCCGCTCGATGATCTCATCAGCTATGGACCTCAGCCGACCGGCCTCCGGTACCGAAGCTTCGACCAATTCTTCGACCAGGGAGAGGAAGTAACCCCGTAACCACGGGACCCCCTGGAACTGGGCGCGATGGGTCAGCTCGTGCAATGCCACCCAGAACCGAAACTCCGAGGGGCGAAACTGATGGGTGCGCTCCATCTGTAGGAGGTTGGGCCCCACGTAAGCCACGCTGTCGCCATCCTCACCTGTCGGCAGAACGAGCTCGTACTGGCCCAGGACCCTTCGCGATAAGACGCCAAGGAGGGCGCTGCTCTCCCGCTCTACGATGCGTTGTGCAACTCCCCCAGTGCCCTCGTCATCGGACCTCGACAGCTTCTTGGCGGCCGGCTCGATGAGGTGTTGGAAGCTGGCGATGTTCCGGTCGACCCATTCGAGCCGACCGATCACGATCGTTGAAGGATTCCCCGGCAGGTCGAGTCTGGTCGCCTCGCCCACGAGCCCCGAGACTACCGGCGTGATCCGGGCCATGTCCTCAGAAAGCGCGGCTGAGTGGTAGGTGTCAGCAAGGGGATACTGCCCGGCGAGCCGTCCAGCTAGTCGGCCACCGAAGGACCGATCAGAACTCACTCTTCGACGATTCGATACCGCTTACGAACCACATTCGTAAAGTACTGCCCCGACGTGGCGAGGATCACGAGAACGGCCAGCGCAATCCCGGTCGGAATCAGATAGCGGTATGTCCAATCCGCTGTTGCAGCTGTTTCCGCGGGAAGGGTTACTTCGACCGCTGGTTCGATGTCAGTTGTGACAACGGTGGTGTCCTCGGTGGTGGTTTCGGTTCCACCGCCGTCACCCTCGGTCGCGAGAAGCGGAAGCGACAAGACCATCAGAACTGCAGCGAGAACACTGAGAACGGTTGCGAGGCGGCCTGTCCTAGTCATTGATCGGCAGACTACTCAGACGCATAGGTTGCGTCGAACTTCATCGAACGTTTGCTTCTTCACCAATAGCGTCGCGCAGCTTCTTAAGAAACTGTGGCGGAACTTCCTCCGAGAGACGTTCACGAACCACTCGCTTCAGCCTCTGTTCGAAGTCGAACCCGCGGTAGCACTCACCGCATTCGTCTAAATGAGCGGTGATTCCCTCCGACGTAGCGGCGTCAAGTTCACGATCGAGATAGACGTATAGATTCTTTAGAGCGTCGTCGCAGTTGTGCTCGCTCATCTCACCGATTTCCTCATGGTGGGTTCTCTCATGGGCGTTCTGCCCCTTCAGGGATCAGTCCCCGGCTTCTTGCAAACTCCCACAACGTTTTCTGCATTGCTTTTCTTCCGCGATGGAGACGCGACATAACCGTACCAATGGGTATGTCGAGGATGTCGGCGATCTCCTGGTACGACAATCCCTCGAGATCCGCGAGCAGCACCGGGATCCTGAAGTTTTCGGGAAGCTCCTCAACTGCCTTCTTGATATCTGACTCAACAAGTCCGTCGAGCACTCGGTCTTCGGTGGTTCGGGCAGCCTCCATCGACTCTTCGGAACCGATCCGGCGATACAGGTAGAGGTCCTCTATGACACCCAGGTCGACCTCGTTGGGCCGGCGCGCGTCTTTTCGGTATTTGTTGATGAAGGTGTTGGTGAGTATGCGGTACAGCCAGGCTTTCAGGTTGGTCCCGGCCTGGAAACTGTCATAGGCGCGGTACGCCTTGAGAAACGTCTCCTGGACGAGATCTTCTGCGTCGCTCGGGTTCCGGGTCATCCTCATAGCGGCGCTGTACAGCTGGGGGGCGAACTGCATTGCGTCGTCAGAGAAGTTGGCCTGGTCTGCCATTCACCCGACGCTAACGAGTGGGAGAGAGATTCGGAAGTTGGCAACCCGAAGCCGTCGGCTTCGGGTTGCTTGCGAGTTTCCTCCTGCGAGGAAACTCGAGGCAACGCCGTGATTCCTCAACCAGGAGATTCGGTGGCCACCAGCGAGCCAAGACGGCCGAAGTCGGCCAGCAAATAAACACTGAGCCGGAGAGGGGAGTCGAACCCCTGGCCTATTCATTACGAGTGAATTGCTCTACCACTGAGCTACTCCGGCGAAACCAAAATGGTACAAGCCCGGAATACGAAGCTCTAGTTGAACCCCCGTCAGTCCGACCCGAGCTGGGAGAACAAGTTGGCCAATACCAATTCACGACGCAGATTGGCCTGGATGTCGACAACAGCGTCGAGAGCACCTTCGGCTGACCGCACTGCCTGCCGGGGCGTGACTTCGGTCAGATCGGTCAACTCGAGATCGAGATTGCGGATCGGGCCGCCCATTTGCAGAGATGCCGAATCGGCATACCAGGAAGCCAGGATCTCCAGGCCTGTGACGAGCAAGGACTGCTCGACGCGCCGTCGGGTTCGCTGTTGTTTCTCTTTTGAAAGCTCATCGGGAACGGACTTTTCGACGAGCGGGCCGATTTCATCCAGTACGACCATCGCCAGACGTTGGCCGTCGCCAGGATGGGGCGTCACACGCCCCGGGATCGACAGCCACAGCTCTCGGAATCGAGCGACGTCTGGTTGAGACATCAGTGCAAGCGCCAACCCAGGACGCCCGCCGGAAACCACCGACGCGTTCTCGGCCTGTCCGGGGTCAACTCCCCTGTCGACCAGGGCTTCCACTAGCTCAACCAAGGGAACTCTCCCGAGGTGGATCGTTCGGCATCGCGATCCAACGGTTGCAGGAAAGTCATCTTCGGATTCGGCGACAAGGAGAAAGGCCACCTGAGCGAGAGGCTCTTCAAGCGTCTTGATGAGAGCATTCGCAGCCTGTTCGGTCATAAGGCCTGCATCAGGAATTAGGAATACCGAACGGGTGGCCTCCACCGGCGCAAGGGAGGCCCTTCCGACCAAATACCGTGCTTGGTCGACGCCAAGACTCGTTGCGCCTTCAGGTTCAACGACCGTCAGGTCAGGGTGGTGGCCCTGCAGCGCGAGGCGACACGACCGGCACGCTTCGTCGTGTTGCCCACGGGTCGGACAAAGCAGCCCTGCGGCGAAGCGCTGGGCGAAGGAGCTTTTTCCAACTGAAGCCGGGCCAACGAACAGATAGGCCTGAATCGGGTTGTTCAGCTCCCGTTCGAGGAGTTCGACAACGCCACGGTTTCCGATCAAGCCGTCAAAGAGATCACTCATTTGAGGTAGCCCATCATCCGGTCGATGACAGCCCGAGTCCGCGCCGTATTGTCGATCAGAATCACACGCTCGGGCTCGTCCGCGGCAAGAACCCTGTATGCATCGCGCACGGCCTGATGGAATTGCGAGTGCTCTCCCCCAATACGGTCGGGGCTCTCCTGGCGATCGAGGGCAACGCCGACGTCGAGATCGAGCACAAAAACGATATCGGGCTCTACACCATTGAGTCCCGCCTCGTTCACCGATCTCACCGTTTCGAGTCCAAGCCCCCGCGCTCCACCTTGATACGCGATCGACGAGTAATAGGTTCGATCGCTTACCACCCACGTCCCAGCTTCCAATGCCGGGGCGACGGTTTCGAACGTCAATTGGGCGCGCTGCGCGGCAAAAAGATACGCCTCCGTCCAAGGCGCCATATCCGCTCCATCCAACAGAAGGTCCCGGATTGCCTCCCCCAACTCTGTGCTGCCCGGCTCGCGCACCACTATGACCTGGTGGCCATCCGCAGCCAGCCGCTCCTCCAGAGCGGAAGTCACGGTGCTTTTCCCACTCCCATCTCCACCCTCGATGGCGATGTAACGACTCAACTCCCGCCTCTGGTGGAGGTGGTTTCACGGGCATGTAGTCGCGACAGTGTCATGAAAGGGACACGGTAATCCCACCCAAAGACAGTGCGCCGTGTTGACATAGCGCCACCGGTTGGGGTCAACTCAATACCGGAACACCTATGACCAAGAGTCTCGTAATCGTCGAATCGCCAACCAAGGCGAAAACAATTTCTGCCTTTTTGGGCAGTGAATCCATCGTTGAATCGTCGATGGGGCACATCCGCGACTTGCCGAGATCGGCCGCTGAGATACCGGCCAAAGCCAAAGGGGAAGACTGGGCCCGGCTCGGCGTCAACGTCGAAAAAGACTTTGAACCTCTGTACGTAGTTCCCAAAGAGCGCAAAGAGCGGATCAAGAAACTGAAGGATCTCCTCAAGGGCGTGGACGAGCTCTACCTTGCAACGGACGAAGACCGCGAAGGCGAGTCGATCGCATGGCACCTCATCGAGGTGCTCAAGCCAAAGATCCCGGTGCACCGCATGGTTTTTCACGAGATCACCAAATCGGCGATCGAAGAGGCCTTCCTACACCCGCGCGAACTCGACAATCGATTGGTTCAGGCACAAGAGGCACGTCGCATCCTCGATCGGCTGTACGGGTATGAGGTGTCGCCAGTGCTGTGGCGCAAAATCCAGCAGGGCCTCTCCGCTGGCCGGGTCCAAAGCGTGGCAGTTCGGATTGTCGTCGAGCGCGAGCGAGAGCGCATCGCATTCACCGCGGCCGACTATTGGAGCATCGACGCCTCCTTGGCAAAGACTGACAATCTCGACCTGCCGTTTGACGCGTCTTTGCTTCAAGTCGACGGGGACCGTGTCGCTACCGGCAAAGACTTCGACAGCGACGGCGTGGCCAAGAAAGGCACCGTTGTGCTGGACAAAGACTCGGCCACCGAGCTGGCAACAAATCTCACGGAATCCGATTTCCGGGTGGTTTCGGTCGAATCGAAGCCTTACAAGCGGAGTCCATACCCGCCATTTCGTACCTCGACCCTCCAACAAGACGCGGGTCGAAAACTGGGGTTTTCTTCATCACGAGCCATGTCAGTTGCGCAGCGGCTCTACGAAAACGGGTACATCACCTACATGAGAACCGACTCGACCTCCCTGTCGGGCTCCGCCGTGGCATCCGCTCGTTCCCAGGTCGAAAAGCTGTATGGAGACGAATATCTCAGCCCGAAGCCAAGGGTCTATTCGTCAAAGGTGAAAGGTGCCCAGGAGGCCCACGAGGCCATCCGTCCTGCCGGCGAAAGCTTTCCCACACCCGAACAAGTCGCCAATGCCGTTGGTCCCGACGAGGCGAGGCTCTACGAATTGATCTGGAAGCGGACCATCGCTTCCCAGATGGCCGATGCCAAAGGCTTCACTGTCTCGATTCGTATTGGCGCCAAAGCCAGCGATGGGAGGGAAACGATATTCGGAGCTGGTGGTCGTACCATCACTTTCCCCGGATTCCTCAAAGTCTACGTCCAGGGCAAAGACGATCCCCTTGACAGCGACGACAAGGAATCAAACCTGCCCGAGCTTGCCGAAGGCGACGGCTTGAAGGTGCAACATCTCGAGCCAACCGGTCACGAGACCCGGCCACCGGCCCGATACACGGAAGCATCTCTGGTCCAGAAGATGGAGGAACTAGGGGTGGGCAGGCCGTCCACATACGCATCGGTCATGTCGACCATTCAGGACCGCGGGTATGTATGGAAGAAGGGTTCTGCGCTGGTACCTACCTACACGGCCTTTGGCGTGGTGACTCTCCTGGAGTCTCACTTCCCCAACCTCGTCGATTACGAATTCACCGCTGCCATGGAGGGAGATCTGGACAGGATCGCTTCGGGTGATGAGGAATCCGTGCCGTGGCTGTCCCGCTTCTACTTTGGTGACGAGGGGCTCAAGCAAACAGTCGCTGATCAGCTCGACAGCATCGACCCGAGGATCATCAACTCGATTCCTCTCGGAACCGACGAACAGGGCCGCGAACTTGTGGCGCGAATCGGGAGATATGGGCCCTACGTCCAGCGAGACGATGAACGAGCATCGATCCCCGAGGATGTTGCGCCCGATGAGCTGTCACTGGAGAGAGCAGCCGAACTGCTGGAAACCCAGAATGCCGGCGACAAGATCTACGGGACCGACCCCGATTCGGGGTTGGTAGTCCTCGGAAAAACCGGACGCTTTGGACCTTACGTCCAACTCGGGGAGCAGGAGGAGGGCAGCAAGGAGAAGCCCAAGCGCGCTTCTCTGTTCAAGTCGATGGTGCTCGACGAACTGGGCCTCGACGACGCGTTGAAACTACTTTCCCTTCCTCGCACCATCGGGCAGGATCCCGAAGGGGTCGACATTGTGGTGCTCAACGGGAGGTATGGCCCGTATCTGCAGCGGTCTGGCGATCGTCGCAGTCTCGAGAACGAAGAACAGCTTTTCACACTGACGGTTGACGAGGCCATGAAACTCCTCGCAGAGCCGCCCCGGCGCAGGGGGGCTGCGGCAAAGGGGCCTCTGAAAGAGCTGGGCGACGACCCGGTCTCCAAAAAGCCGGTGACAGTGCGTTCCGGTCGGTACGGACCGTATGTCACAGACGGTGACGTCAACGCCTCGCTTCGACAAGGCGACTCTCCAGAAGCAATCACCCTCGAACGCGCTGCCGATTTGCTCGCAGCAAGGCGCGAGCGGATCGCCAACGGCTGAATACTGGCCGGTCCTTGGGATCTCGTAGTGGATTCAATTAAGAAAAACCGCTACGAGATCGACCTGACTTGCCGCCCCGCCCCTCGTCCCCTCTCCCCGGGGGTGAGGAACCTCGAGTGCCGTGATTTGCGACAGCTGGCCGAGCTGATGCTCGATGCCTATGCCGGCACGATCGACTCCGAAGGAGAGACTCTCGAGGACGCTATCGATGAAGTTGGGGCCTATTTCGGTGCGGAGCCTCTACTGCGACACTCGTTCCTGCTGGAGAGAGATGGCTCCATCCTTGCTGCGGTACTGGTCTCCTTCCAAGAACGCAATCCGTTCATTCCGTACGTGATCACAGCCCCAAAACACAAGAATCAGGGACTCGCCGCTTCTATCACATCGTCCGCTCTCGACAGCCTGAAGACGGCAGGATTCTCGACTGCGGTCCTGTTTATTACCGACGGGAACGCGCCATCGGAAGCCCTATTCGCCAAGCTGGGTGCGAAAAGGGTCAGAACTCCTTAGAGAATGGTCGCCGCCATCTCGGCGAGAGGTGATCGCACCGAACGTACGAGGGTTACATGGCCAAATAGTGGAGAGCCCTTGAACTTCTCGATCAATGCGGCCATCCCACCAAACGGCGAGATGTACGGATTGTCGACCTGTGAGAGATCCCCACAGAACACCACCTTGGAATCACGGGACATCCTGGTCAGGATGACCTTGAGGGTCGATAACTCGAGGTTCTGGGCCTCATCGATGATCACGAACTCTCCGGTGATCGAGCGGCCCCGCAGGTAGGTGACCGCGGCCATCTCTAGTTCGTTTCGATCCAGCAACTCTTCAATTGCATCGCGGGCGCCGTCGACACCGGCATCCGAAAACAGCGCAAAGAGGTTGTCGTGGACCGCCGCCATCCACGGAGCAAGCTTCTCCCCCAGGTCTCCGGGCAGGAAGCCAACCTCCTGACGGCCGACCGCCACCAGCGGACGGTAGACAGAGACCTTGCGGTATCTGCCCTGCTCCAGCACCTGCTCCAGAGCAGCAGCCAGGGCCAGAAAGGTCTTGCCGGTGCCTGCCATCCCCATCATCGAGACCGCCGGTATGTCGGGATCGAGGAGTTGGTGCAAGGCAACGGTTTGTCTCAAATTCTTGGGCTCGACTCCGAACGCGCGTGCGTGGGTGGGGACTCGCTCGACCACGAGCGTCGGCTCTGACTGGATCACACGAGCCAGGGCCGACCGTGAGGCACCTTCACGCAGGACGACGAACTGATTGATCAATGCCTCGACACCGGAGAGCTCGATCTTTCCCTCCTCGAACAGCCGATCAATCACGGCTCCGTTCGTGCGATGTTCGACAACACCTGAATGGAGTTGTTCGACCGGAACCGTGTCAGCGCGGTAGTCCTGGACCGGCACGCCGAGTTGGGCACACTTGATCCGAAGAGCGGCGTCTTTGGTCACGAGCACAGGAGCGTGCTCACCCGGGATGTTCAAACAGGTCGCAAGTATCCGGTGGTCTGGGGTATTTGGGTCCAGTGCCTGAGGCAACCGATCGGATGTAATGCCGTTGAGCTCGATCCGGAGAGATCCCCCACCGGGAAGGCTTACCGGTTCACGAAGGCCACCATCGCGGGATGCGCCCAGTTCCTCAAGCAACCTGATCGCGGCCCTGGCGTTGGCGCCGACCTCGTCCATTCTGGTCTTCTTGCGGTCCAGTTCTTCGACCACCACAAGAGGGATGACGACATCGTGTTCATCAAATCGGAGAGCGGATCGTGGGTCAGCGAGTAGGACACATGTATCGAGGACGTAGGTGTTTGACACCGGTGCGGTCTCCTTTGATGCTGTCGCCAAGGGACACAGCTTCCCTGGTCTGACCAAGAATTACAAGCATCGTATTTAGATTTGCTGACGGGGACCGTGCGAATTCCGGATGGCCCTGTATCGAATGCGCGAACGGACTGACTCACACAATGATGCGAAACACCGGGTGCGGAAGCACCTCTTCCTTGAAGTCAGCAGCAGCCGGTTTGGGGCCCACATCGAAATAGGGCCTCGTGATCTTTTCCCGGGTCCAGTAGGCAAGTAGCAGCTTTGCGGCTTGTCCCTGCTTCAACTCCATCAGCCGCACGCTCCGGTCCTGGCGACCCTGTCTGATTCGGACCACGGGGTCGGCGCGCGCGTTCTTGACCCACACAACCTCACCGTACGGGCTCACCAAGTAACCGACTCCGTCGATATCGAGCGGCGATACCGGCACCGACCGAGGTTCCCTACTCACACGACCTGTAGTGGTGAGCACGACTTGGGCCCCTAACCCCCGACGCGCCAGCCACATCGTGAATCCGTTCACCGCTCTCCGGGCAGGCGTCATCTGGTAATGCTGTGCCATGGCCCGAATCTAGCCTGCTAGCTCGACAGCTACTTTCGAGCTTCCACCCAGGTCATGAAGTCATCGAAGGAGCGCGCGTTGAGGACCCGGTCGGTGGTAACCCAACCGCGCCGTGCGTAATCGACGCCGTAGTCCATCCGAATCAGGTCTCTCGGATGGTGCGAGTCCGTGTCGATCACGAAATTCACGTCGGCGGCCATTGCCTGACGCGCGACTTCGGCTGTGGCGTCCAGCCGGTCGAGCGCACCGTTGATCTCCAATGCGACCCCCGTCACCGCCAGAGCCTCGACCACAACGTCGATGTCCAGTTCCACACCGGGCCTTCGTCCCACATATCGCCCGCTCAAATGGCCAATTGCGCTGACGGAGCGATCCTGGAGCGCGATGAGGATCCGAGATGTCTGTCTGTCTTTGCTCATGTCGAAGTGTGAGTGAATGCTTGCCACTGTGTAGTCGAACTCGCGACGGAACTCGGTGTCGTAGTCGAGTTCCCCGTTGGGACCAATGTTGAGCTCGCATCCGAAGAGAAGTCGGATTTCTGGATACCGCTTCTCGAGAGATCTGATCTGATCCCGATGTGCAAGCATTTCGGCGCGGGTGGAACCGTTGATTGCAAGGTCTTGTCCATGGTCGGTAAACGCCACGTACTCGTATCCCTTGGATATGGCCGCCTCGATCATGTCCTCGAGCGTTGCCCTGCCGTCGCCTGATCGATCAGAGTGGTAGTGCAGGTCGCCTTTGATCTGGTCACGCTGGATTAGCTCAGGAAGATCGCCTGCCGCTGCCAATTCGACCTCACCTGAGCCTTCTCTGACTTCTGGTGGAACCCACGACATCTCCAACTTCGAATAAATCTCGGCTTCTGTTGTCGAGGCAATCTTGTTGTCGCCATCGAACAACCCGTATTCGCTCAGCAGCCACCCCCGATCGATCGCTCGTTGGCGCAATGCGATGTTGTGCGCTTTCGACCCGGTGAAATAGAGAAGTGCTGAACCAAGTTGGTCGGGCGCAACCGTGCGCACATCGACCTGAAGTCCCTCCCTCGTGACGATGGAAGTCTTGGTATCCCCCGACCCGACGACCTCGCTTACCTCGGACCAATCGCGCACAGCATCGTGGACAAGGACCGGTTTTGTCGTCGCGACAACGAGGTCGATATCCCCGATTGATTCGGCGAATCGACGAACCGAACCACAGGGCACGACCTCAGTGACACCAACCACCCCGTTGAGCCGGGCCACAAATAGACGCGCCAGAGGCATCGCTTCATACAGGGGCGTTCGACGGTCTTTCCCATGAAGTCCGAGACGCTCGATTGCCTTCTTGATCTTGTCTTCGGAGATGCGCCCGAGACCGGGTAGATCTCTCAGCCGCTCGTTGTCGATGGCCTCTTTGAGATCGTCGAGGCTCTCAACACCTAGCTCGCTCCGAATGGTCTTCAGGGTTTTGGGACCGAGGCCGGGGATCTTTGTCAGTTCGACAAACGACGGCGGATACTTCTCCCGGAGAGTTTCCAGCTTGCCGATCTTCCCTGAGACGACGAACTCGAGAATCTTGTCAGCGGTTGATCCCCCGACGCCTTTGATGGAGACAAGCTCGTTCTTACCTGCTGCTGACAGGTCGCCCTTGTAACCCTCGATCCCGTGGATCGCCGACTCATACGCCCGAACCCGGAACGCCTGCGGACTGCCTTCTTCCAGGGCAGTAAGTCGTGCCAACTCGGCGAGAGTGCGGATTATCTCTGAACGGGTGACCATTAATCCCGATGGTATATGGCTCCGTCATCGACCTAGCCACAGAGCGGGATCAAATTCAGCATTGGCACCGGCCCATATCGGAATCACTCCAAAGACCGGGACCGGCACCTTCATCTCGACGATCACCCTGACTTGCCTGACTGACAATGTGCGGTCGATGGGGCAATGACATTCGGTCAATGTGGCACCATTCATTCGGGCATAGCGCTTTGCCTCGGAGACAGGGTCGCCGGCCCCCGCTGCGGGATAGGTGCCGACGGCCGCTGCCAGTGCAGCCGCATCTGCCGCAGTGCTGGCGTGGACGCGGGCACCGTAGAGAGATGCCAGTGCACCAAGGGCGATCATGGCGACTCCTACCAAGACCGCCAACGCCATGATCACCACTGCGGCGCCTCCTCGATCGGACCTCACTTCTCTGTGCGCATGACGGCGCGTGCTGTGATGTCAAACGCCAGATCCGGGAGCATCAACAACCTCACGGTGTGACGTATCGACGCAGTCACGGATGTCACCTGGCCGGGAAGAGCGGGACGGGTGACACTGATCGAAGTCAGTGCCGCCTTTTCTGGATCGAGCGCGGCCTCAACCGCCGCTACCGCCAATGCCGGATCTGGCGTCGTCGCGGCCACCCGTACACCTTCGCGAACCGCACCCTGCAGCTCAACTCTGACCTGGACCGCCGCTACAACTTGAAGGCCGGCAAGCAGCACGATGAAAACGATCGGGAGCATGAGGAAGAACTCCACTGTGACCGTTCCTTTGTCACTCAGAACTTGCCGACTACCCAGGAGATCACTTTTCCGAAGAGGCCGCCGAGCAGCCCACCGCCACTTCCGGACTGGAGCCAGTTCAGCCCAATGATCGCCAACGCCGTTGCGGCGAGAATCACCAGAAAGTATTCCACTGTCCCCTGGCCCTCCTCTCGAGACATACCTGTCACTAGTTTCATCCAAATGCTCATCGCACACTCCTTTCAAAGCCGACGACCGGCCGGTAACGGGGGGAAGTGTTGGATCAGTCAAAAGGCACCACTACATCGTTGAGTAGGGAAACCAATGTGGGCCCGTATCCGAAGAGCACGACACCCGGCAGGATCAGGAGCGTTAGCGGAATCATCAGTCGCACCGGGAGCGCTTTCGTGCTTGCCAGACGTCTTGCCCTTTCTCTCGCCAAATCAGATTCGAGCATCCGCCGTACCGCTTCAGCCGCAGACGAACCGGAAAGCTGGGCCCGGGCAAGTTGTGTCATCAGAATGAGAAGATTCCCCGAACAGACATCAAGCGCCCGATGGATACCCGAAACTGTTGCGACATTCACCACACGTTGCAGATCGGTGTCGTCGTCGAAATAGTCCGATACCAACCGCAATGCGGAAAGAACCGACTGTCCGGCCCGCAACTCCACAAGGAGCAGCATCAACAGAGGTCTGAGCGGGGTGGAGTGTGGCTTGCGACGCTTCATCCGTTTGCCAACGCTGACGATGACCACGAGGCCAGCGCCAACAGGTCCGATCACGATCCAGGCCGCAGCGGCGGCTCCGAGCAATGTCATCGCGATCGCCTCACCATGACAATCGAGATCACTATTCCGAGGCTCATGACTGTGAGGCCCGCCCCTGCCATGAGACCCGACCCGGGCTGACTCAACAACGTCGCCAGGTTGCCGCTTCGAATCTGGTATCCGACAAAGATGACCGGAAGTCCGATCAACACCATGGCTGATGCGCGTGCCGACGCCGTCGCGACCCGCACCTCCTCCTCAGCTTCGACCTGGGCCAGGGCCAGGTCGCCCACCTCCTCGAACAAGGCGCTCGAATCGGCGCCGGACTCGGCGACCGATGCGATCAATACCGCCAACTCCGACCCAACCTCGGGGAACGACCGGTGGAATGAGGGAAGGGCGTCATCCCACCGGCACCCTGATTCGACCATGGCGGCTAGTTCGTTTTCTCCTACAACGATGGCGGCATCGCCGATCGCAGACCGCAACGAGGATCCAACACGCAAGCCACGCGCCACGGACTGGCAGAAAACCGCACTCCTGGTGTTGGTGCCCGATCGACTTCTCACCGCATGCATTGCAAACGCGCCCAGGGCGACGAACGGAAAAAGGACTGAGCCGGTCAGAATTGCCACAACCCGCCAGTCGAGGCCGACGACGATTGCGAGAGAAACCAGTATCGCCTCAGTCAAGGTCGACCTCCGCCACAGCTTGGTCGGGTTTGACCGAGCTGATCGCCGTGATTGAGCGTTGTCCCTCCACTCGAGTCATCTGCACGACTAGATCGATCGCGGAGTAGAGCTGACGGGTGACCGCTGCAGGCGAAGCGGCCCCGTCCAACAGGGCCAGAGTCTCAAGGCGCCACATCGCCTCCTGGGGCGAGTTGGCATGAATGGTCGACAGGGACCCCCGGTGACCGGTGTTCAGCGCGGTCAGGAGGTCCAAAGCTTCCGGACCCCGAACCTCACCGAGAATGATCCGATCGGGTCTCAACCTCAGAGCCGATCGCAGCAATTGGCGAATCGTTATCGCACCGGCCCCTTCCGCGTTGGGCGGCCGGGCCTCGAGGCGCACCACATGACCGACGAAGCTGAGCTCAGCGGCATCTTCGACGGTAACGATGCGCTCCTCACCCGGAATGAGCTCGGCCAAAAGGTTCAAGAGCGTGGTCTTGCCTGCGCCTGTACCGCCCGACACGACTACCGTCTTACGATCCTGGATCGCCCGTGTCAGGAAGTCCACCTGACTCGACGTGGCACAGCCAGAATCTACGAGCTGATCGAACGAATGGATCGCCCTGGTGAATCGTCTGATCGCAACCACTGGATGATCGACGGCGGCGGGCGGAATCGCTGCGTGGAACCGAGACCCGTCAGGTAGACGTGCGTCCACCATTGGCGACGATCTGTCGACCCGAAGGCCCTGAAGCGAAATTACCCGGTCGATCGTGGCGAGCAGGTCGGACGAATCGTCGAAGCAAATTGCGGTCAGTTCGAGATTTCCTCGCCGCTCGACCCAGACTTCGGTTGGTCCGTTTATCAGGATATCCGTCACATCATCGTCGCCGATGAGGGACCCAATCGGCCCAAGCCCCATGACACGATCTACAACGAGGTCGACGGTGTTGCCCGGTGCAAGGGGCGCCTCGAGGGCCAACAGGCGACGAGCCTCGGAGCGTACCGCTGCAGGGTGCGCGATCGTTCCTTGCTCTGCCACGAGACGGGCAACCCGGTCGGTCACGCCCACGGCATCTCCCAAACAGCCTTCCAGGATCGAATCCAGGACCGGGCCACTGGCCGCCGAAGATGGAGCAACTGGCGAACTGCCAGCGCAGATATTCGGGGCAGGACGGGACCGGGACCGGGTGGACGAGACCACGAATGCAACGGTTGCCAAACAGCAGGCGAATCGTCGTTATATGCCAACACACCGGGGTAGAGCGGCCGGTAGGTTACGGTGGCCGCCGTCCTGGACGATCGCTCGCCCCTAAGAACCAGCGCCGGCCAGCTCCTCTCCAGAACCCCGACTACCGATTGGACTTCTGCTGGAGTCAGCTCGCCTCCCGAAATGATCGCAACACCGGTCCTCGTCGGACTGAGGTCGCGAAGCCGTGGGCCATCGGTGAAAAGCTCCGACAAAGAGCGCTCCCCATGGCGGGAGGGTCCAACAAAGTCGATTACGAGTGCGGTGCCGGCAACCAGGGCCAGCCCCATCGCCCCTATCCAGGACAGAACCGGGTCCTCTGAATCCAATCCGAGCATAAGTGCTCTCCCACTCCCCATCTTTCGGAACCTACGAGCGGACGGGTTCGTTAACAAGAGGGTTGAGTGCCCTTTTCGCTAACTTGCCATGGAGATGACCGAAGCCGCCTTTTTCGACCTCGACAAGACGATCATCGCCAAGTCGTCGACCCTGGCCTTCACGAGACCTTTGTACAAGGCAGGTCTTCTGAACCGGCGGACCCTGGCTAAGGCGGGAATAGCCCAGGCGTATTACCAGGTCTTCGGCGCCGACCACGACCAACTCGAGAAGGTCAAGTCCGAATTGTCGAGTCTGACCAGCGGCTGGGATCAGGCCGAGGTAGTCAGCCTGGTCGAGGAAACCGTGGCGTCAATCGTTCCACCACTCGTCTTCGCCGAAGCCCTCGCCATCATCGACGATCATCGAGGCAAGGGTCGAAGAGTGGTTGTCGTTTCGTCGAGCCCCGATGAGATCGTCAGACCTTTGTGTCGATACCTTGCAATCGATGATGTGATCGCAACGCGTTCCGAGATCGGGCCAGATGGGAAATACACCGGCGAGATCAGTCTGTATGCCTATGGCCCGGGTAAAGCCGGCGCGATTCGGGAGATGGCGAACGACGACGGCATCGACCTCGCCGCTAGTTACGCGTACAGCGATTCGGTCACCGATGTTCCGATGTTGGAACTGGTGGGTCACCCCGTTGCTGTCAACCCCGATTCGGGCCTGCGAGAAGTGGCGGAGGAGAGAGGCTGGGAAATCAGAAAATTCGACTCACCGATCTCTATCAGGGATCGCATCAGCGAGAACAAGGTTCCGGGCGCAGCATTCGCAGGTGGAGTTGCCGCGCTGGTCACCTATTGGGCTCTCCGCGGTCGTAGGAGCTCTCGATAACGGTCCAATCGAATCCCGCAGATGGGACGTCGTTCAGCAAATCGGAGATCGGATTCGACCTGGCCAGTAAGGCGAGTACCGCCTCACGGGACAATGAATAGGCCAGCACTTCCCACACGCCGTCGCGATTGAGTGACTCCTGTATTCGTCCGACGGCCATTTGCTTCAACGCGTCAGTGGGCGCTGCGACGACCAGCACTGCATCGGCGTTCGCCGCGACAGGATCGATATCGACGGATTGCCCATCGGGCCCTACCTCAAAACGAGGAGCGTTGCTCGCAGCGAAGCTTTCGAGTTGGTCGCGCTGATCCACAGGACAAAAGTAGCCTGCTGTGATGAATGCCCGCTCGATGATCGTCGTCGCCGGTGGATCCTCCCACCGCTTCGGCAGCGACAAACTGATGGTCGAGGTCAACGGGCGGCCTCTGATCGCACACACCCTCGCCACAATCGGCCCGCTCGTCGACGAATGCACGTTGGTCATCCGGGAGGATCAGGTAGACAAACTCAGCGGCCTGGACGCCGGTGTGAACGTCGTGGTTGGCGGATCAACCAGGACCCAGAGCGAGATTGCAGGCTTGATGGCTGCGTCTCCGAGCGCGCTGATCGGGATCCACGATGGCGCCAGGCCGGTGCCTGCCCAACCCATGATGGAAAGGCTCTTCGACGCCGCCGCAGAGTTTGGCGGCGCCGTTCCGGGATTGCCCACGCGTGGGATCTTTGTGGACCGTCGCGATCTCGGCCGGCTCGGGGGCGTGGTACGAGTTCAGACTCCCCAGGTTTTCTGGGGACCGGAGCTGAGAGCGGCATATCTCGCCGCCGCCAAGCAGGGATTTGAAGGGCAGGACACGGCTGAAGTGGCACACAACTTCACCAACCTCGAGATCGTGATGGTTGAGGGTGATCCGGCCAACATCAAGGTGACCTACCCCGAAGATCTCCAACTCGTATTGGACCGCCTCGGCGGCGGATAACCGGAGCTTCGCCAACACGCTCTTCGTCCAATAGCGCCAAAACCTTTCCCTCCGCTCTCCCTCCGCTCTCCCTCCGCTCTCCCTCCGCTCTCCCTCCGCTCTCCCTCCGCTCTCCCTCCGCTCTCCCTCCGCTTGCGGCAAGGAAACCCTTGGGGTTCCCGAGTACCCGAGCGCCAGCGAGGGGGAGGGTGGAAAGGTCCCAACAGCAAGGCTCGCGTGGGGACGCTACCTCCACACCCGCGCCGCAGGCGGGCGAGAAACCATCCTTGACAAATGGTCGGGAATAGTCGACCATACGGGAATGGCCGACCGTTCGTCACCAGACTATGAACTCGAGGAGACGATGCCGCTTGAGACGATCGAGCAGTTCAAGGCTCTTTTCGCCGAAACGCGGTTGCAGATTGCCGACCTGCTGCTGGAACGGGCGGCAACCACCTCGGAGATCGCTGAGACACTTTCCAAACCTAAAGGCACGATCGGACACCACATGACTGTGATGGAAGAAGCCGGTCTGATCCATGTGGTCCGGACTAAAAAGGTACGGGCCATCGAGGCCAAATACTACGGTCGAGTCGCCCGAACCTTCCTCCTCGAGTCCAAACTCGACGTCGACGTCGAAGCAAGCCCCGACTTCTTTCTCACATCAGCCGCCGCCGAATATGGCAAAGCGGCCGCTCAGTTCAAGGTTGACGGAGAACAGCCCATGATGAGCACCCTCCGCTACGCCCGGATCCCCAAGGAACGTTCCCACGAGTGGGTGATGAGATTGTCGGAGCTGACTCAGGAGTTCGCCTCGGAACTCAGGGGCGGCGAGACGACTTATGGTCTGCTTGTGGCGTTATATCCGACCGATCGTCCCCATCTTCCGGATGAAGGAGTCGGCGAATGAAGGAAAAGCTCGGCGCTAACTACTGGAAGCTGTGGACCGCTTCGGTGATTTCGAACTTTGGAGATGGGGTTGCGTTGATCGCCTATCCGTGGCTGGCCTCAGCGGTAACGAGGAATCCGTTCCACATCGCCATGGTTGGTGTTGCCACCCGACTCCCCTGGCTCATCTTTTCGCTTCCGGCCGGTGTCATCACCGATCGAGTCGACCGCCGCAGACTGGTCGGATCGATGGATGTTATCCGGTTCATCCTCACATTCGGCGTCGGTTTTGTGGTGCTGCTATCCCAGGGCCAACTGGCTTCAGTGGACGACATCGCCGCGGGCACAGCGACCGTTCCCGGCAACGCCACCCTTCTGTTGATTGTCATCTATGCAGCTGCATTGCTGCTCGGAGTCGCCGAAGTTCTGCGTGACAACTCGGCTCAGACGTTATTGCCCGCCATCGTCTCCAAGTCCAACTTGGAGAAGGCCAACGGCAGGCTCTGGGGTGCCGAAATGGTCATGAACTCCTTCGCCGGCCCACCGGCAAGCGGCTTCCTTATCGCTGTGGCCTTCTCCCTCCCGTTCTTCGTGGATGCCGGAACGTTTGCCGTGGCGGCTGCACTCCTTTTCACGATTTCTGGTGACTTCAAGCCAAAACTGGATCCGGCGCAGTCCACCACCGGCAAACGATCCTTCACTGGCGAGCTCAAAGAAGGCGTGCGCTGGCTATGGGGCCACCCCCTTTTCAAACCAATGGCCATCGCACTTGGGATCATCAACGCACTCTTCATGATGGCGGGGTCTACGTATGTCCTATTCGTTCAAGAAATCCTCGAGCTGGACGCGGCGCAATTTGGGCTCTTGATGACGGCAGGGGCTGCCGGAGGGGTCCTCGGCTCGCTCGTCGCCTCGAAGATCTCAGCGAGAATCGGGCAGGGAGCATCGCTGTTCCTTTCCATCCTGGTTTCCGGGCTCACTTTGACTGTGACCGGCCTCACGTCGTCGGCAACCGTGGTTTGGGTCATGTTCGCCATTCAATCCGTTTTCATCGTTCTGTGGAACATCATCACGGTTTCGTTGCGCCAGGCCCTGATTCCTGACAACCTCCTCGGTCGCGTCAACTCGGTATACCGATTTCTGGGGTGGGGAATGATGCCGATCGGCGCAATACTTGGCGGCGTGCTGGTTATCGCCATGGAACCTCTGTTCGGCCGCGAATGGGCCCTCCGGATACCTTTCTTGGTAGCCGCCGTCGTACATGCATTTCTTTTCGTCTACATGTTGCCGCGGCTCAACAGCAGCCGTATTGCCCAAGCCCGTCAAATGGCTGGCGATTCATCCGAACCGGCCATGGAGGAGCTCTCAGACGAGACCTGATCGCCCGGTTCTTCGCCTCCGAGCACCCAAAAAGCCAGGGCCGATAGCGCTGCTGCAGCCAGCCCGAGCGCCATCCATCCCCAACCAGACGTGTTGTCGGACAGACCTCCTGACTCAGGAGTTGAAGACGTCGTGGACACAGCGTCGGACGGCAACGTCAAACCCAACTCTGCCAGCGTGTGCGGGGCGGATCGAACGGATTCAGCGCCAACGATCTCGAAGACCACCCGATAGTTGATCCGTGATACCTCGGTGCGAATGCCGAAAACGCCCGACTCTCGCTGCACCATGGGCAAAGTGATCGGATCGTTGCCGTCAAATGCGAGATGGGCAACCACTGTTTCCGCCGATTGACGGACTTCGACACGCAATTCGATTTCCATGGCATTAGTAGACGTGGAGAACAATTCAGCGGAGGCGGCGCCAAACCCGGCACCGAGTTCAAGCGCGAGTAGAACTACTGCCAGGGGCTTTAGCATTGCAATTGAGGGTAGACCACCTACGATTCGCCGAGCATTGGGAGGGTCACGCGCCAGATCGCTGAGAGAACGCTTCGACGTTAACGCAGGAGGGTGGCCTTGCTGAGGACGCCGCCCTTCCGTAAAGCTCCTCGTCTCCTGTTCTCGCGGCCTGCAGTCCTTATCGCCGTGATCGGAGCAACCGCGATTCTCGGCATGGTTGCCGCGCTAACTCCTCTCTTCCTCTCATCTGCATCCAGTGCAGCTCTGCAACGTGAGCTCGAAGGTCGGTGCCCGGCTTCATTTGCCGGGCACACTGCGAACTTCGCCCCAATACCCGAGGCCAGAGAGACATTGACGGATCTGACGAGCGGAGACCCGAGCTTTTCGGCTCCGAGAATCTATCTCGAAGGTGGGTTGGTAACCGCGTCGAATACTGATGGTGGGGGACTCAGCATCCCGATTCGGTTTACAGGACGCGACGAATTCAGAGAACACATAGAGCTGATCGAGGGTGAGCACGGAGAAAACCCGTACATCGACGACGTCACGGCACGAGACCTCGATGCTCATCCCGGCGACACGGTCCAGTTCTTCGCCCAGGGAGATACATACGAATTCGAAGTCCAGGCCGTCTACCGAGGACTTTATGACCGGCTGGCAGATCCCTACTGGTGCCTCCTCGAAGACGTACTGGCTGTCACCATCATGGGCGATCTCCAGCCGCCCCTGGTGCTGGTGGATTTCGACTACTTCAACGAAGAAAGCGATGTCTTCAGACGAGTCTTTGCCATGCGCCATGGAATATGGGAACTTCCGGTCCAGATCCATGGTCTGACTGTCACGGCCGCAAACGCTGCTGTGGCCGTCATGGAAGCCCCGAACGCCGACGAGCATGTCGACAACTCCAGATTTGGAGAAGGTCTCTCCATCGGATCTGACCTTCCTCTGGTCACAAAACGAGTTCAAGCTCTCGGTGAAGCCCTGCAGTCATCAATTCTGCCACTCGCTGCAGTCGTCCTGCTCGCCGCCATCGCACTCGTTGGCGGCGCCGGCTCCTATTGGGTGGATCGTCGAAAAATCGAACTTCAATATCTGTCCACGTGGGGAGCCGGGTCTTCCGCCATCGCCTCAAAGGCAGTCCTCGAGTTCTTGTTCCCGACTCTCATCGGCGGCGTCCTGGGCTGTGGTCTGGCCAACGTCGTGATTCCGCTCATTGGGCCTTCGACCGATGTCGAGGTTTCGTCCCGGATCGCTTCGATCTGGGTGACCGGTGGTGCTCTCCTCGTGGCACTGGTGGCAGTCGCGGCCGTTGTCGGAATGAGGTCTCGCACTCTTCTCGATCACGCCCCGCATTCGAGGGCCAGCATGCGATGGCGAATCCCACTGGCGGTTCTCGCCGTGGCCGGAGCCGTTTTGGTGCGACGCGCGATCGGTGAATCGGCGGTGGTCACCGAGGAAAACCAGCTAGTCGGATCCGTTGACCCTCTGGTGCTGTTCCTGCCGTTGCTGACATTCATTGCCGCCGTCTTGATTGTGGCCGAGCTGGTTATCCGTCTCTTTCCTCTTATCCGCAGAGGCGGCGCAAGAGGGCACGCCGCGTTCCTCGCCTCACGCCGGATTGTCAGCGCACCGACCCTGGTTATCGCCCTGATCGCTGGAGCGGCATTGCCCGTGGCCACGCTCATTTACGCATCGTCCTTGACTAGATCGGCAACGTCGACCATCGATGCCAAAGGCAAGACATTCATCGGAGCCGACATCGCAACGCCCGTTTTCGACCTGATCGAGCCTCCGGGGACCCTGGCTCCCGTCTCCACCGTCGTTATCAAGACCGAGCGGGCCGAGCTGAACGGCGAGACGGTCGACGTTCTGGCTATCGACCACGACACGTTCGGACTTGGGGCATTCTGGGAGGAAGAATTCGCATCCGTGCCCTTGCAGACCATCCTCGACGGAGTCCATGGAGATAGCGACGGACCACCACTGGATGCGTACATCGCCAATGGACAAGCCTCCAATGGTGACCTCGAGGCCGCGAGGGGAACGGCAAGCATTCGAATCGTCGGTGAACTCGACACCTTTCCCGGCTCACGGCGGAGTCGCCCTCTGCTGATCGTCGACCGGGATCGGTTCGTCAACACATTTGCCGACTCGGAGGGCCGGCTGCTCGGAAGTCGCTATTTGCTATGGACTCTGGATCGAACTGAGACGGAAGTCGAGACCGAGCTCGCCCAGGCCGGGTTCGGATATGCATTCACAACTGCAGCGACGACCACCCTCGACCAGCTGCGATTTGCTGCCCTGGTTTGGACCTTCGACTTCCTGGAGATCTATTCCGCACTCGCCGGGCTCATCGCCATTGGCGCAGTGCTCCTATACATTGACACGCGACAACGTGCCCGCAACCTGTCGTACGCGTTGGCCCGGAGAATGGGCTTGACCAGGAGGGAGCATCTCCTGGCAGGGGTTATCGAGGTGGGGTCACTGACAGTTCTCGGTGCACTGGTGGGCATCGTGGCCGGACGGATCCCGGCCCGACAGCTATACCTGATACTTGATGCCGTTCAGGAGACGCCTCCCGCTCCACGGTGGGTGGGAGCCATGAATGTTGCAATCATCGCAGTTATCGTCGCAGGGATAGTGTCTGTCCTGGCTGCCTTCCTTGCACAACGCACCGCCGACGGGGCCGACACATCGGAGTTACTGAGACATGGCGAATGAACCATTGATCTGCACCGATATCAGGCGTGCCTATCAAACAGACGGAGATCTGGTCTGGGCCCTGTGGGACGTCAATATTGTTGCTCCGTCAGGAAAGATCACCGTCCTTGCCGGACCTTCGGGCTCGGGAAAATCAACTCTGCTCAGGGTCATGGCCGGCATCGATCAGCCCGATCAGGGATCTGTGTCTATCGCGGGCTCGGAGATCACAGCAATGCGGCCGGCGCAAAGACGGCGTTTCCGCAAGGTTCACCTGGGATTCGTGTTCCAGGATCCGGCAGCCAACCTTCTTGGATACATGACGGTGCTGGAGCACATGGAAATGGCCGGCAAGCTCCGTGGTCGACGAACCGACGTCTCTCTTCTCGAACATCTGGAGATCTCCGAACTCGCCCAGGAGCTCCCCGCACACCTTTCTGCGGGCCAGCAACAACGGGTCGCTCTGGCAGCCGCCGTCACAGGCAACCCTGATGTCGTCCTCGCAGATGAGCCTACGGCTGAGCTCGACACCCAATCGGCAGGCCTTGCCGTCGAAACTCTCAGCCGGCTCCGCCAACTGGGAACCACGCTTGTCGTCACCAGCCACGACCCGGAGGTGGTTGCGGTGGCCGACGAAGTGATCCGCATCGAAAGAGGTGTGATCGTCTCGTGAATCCCGTGATAGCGATTGATCAGGTAACGAAGACCTTCCAACGCGGAGACACTCGAATTGTGGTCCTGGACCAATTGGTCGCCTCAGTTCAGCCGGGAGAAGTCGTCATCATTAGGGGTCGGTCGGGTTCGGGCAAAACCACGCTGTTGAACCTTCTCGCCGGCTGGCAGGTACCCGATTCCGGCGAACTCAAATGGTCGATTCCATCGCCAGAGCTATGGGAGAACGTCGCCGTTGTGCCCCAATCACTTGGTCTTCTGCCCGAACTGACCCTCGGTGAGAATATCGCTTTGCCCGGCCGCCTTGCTGATGAACCAAGCGACGTAGCCGCAATCGCCGGCCGCCTCGAGATATCGCATCTACTCGATCGGCCGACGACCGGTGCCTCACTGGGCGAACAGCAGCGTGCTGCCATCGCACGAGCCCTGATCCGGAGGCCCTCGCTGCTCCTCGCCGACGAACCGTCCTCACATCAAGATCTGGAGAGGCTCCATCTTGTGTGGCGAATGATCTCGGAGACTGCAGCCTCAGGGACGGCGGTCATCGCGGCGACTCACGATCCCGATGGATTCGAATACGCCGATCGCATCCTCGATCTGACGCGGGGAAAGCTCGTTCCCGGGAAGTAGTCAGCCAATACCGAGCATCAGGTCGGGCCGATCGGTCACAATGGCGTCCACTCCCATGCCAAACAATCGCCGGGCCTGGTCAACGTCGTTGACCGTCCACACATGGACCTGGAGGCCGGCAGCGTGGGCCACATCGACCAACTTTTGATCAACCAGCCGCAATCCCCGCATCTGCAATGGCAATTGGAGAGCGCTCGGCCCGCCGCCGCCCGGCATGCCTATTCGTGATTTCATCAGCCATCGCCTCGACAGGTCGGCACCGGTCGAGGTCGCTACCTCGCCATCGGTCAACGCCCGGAATCGCTCAATCCGATCATCGGAAAAAGAACCCACGATCAGGCGCGGCCCAAGCCCGGTCTTCCGCACGAGGGCTGCGAACGGTGCAACGACCGAGTCCTCTTTCATGTCGACCACGATCGCGACCTGCGGGAAGCTGAAGGCCACCTCCTCGAATGTCGGAACCTTGTTGCCTTCGCCCCGGTAGGGGTACTGGCTCCCTTGCCGATGCCGGTACCCGGCATCGAACCGGGCGACCTCGTCCGCCGAAAAGGAGGAAAGCGCGCCAAAACCGTCGGTGGTCCGGTTGACGGTGTGGTCGTGAAGACAGAACACGGTGCCGTCGGCAGAGACGCGGATGTCGGTTTCAACGTGTTCGACCCCTAGAGAGATGGCCGATTCGAAAGCCATCATTGTGTTTTCGGGCCACAATTGCCGACTTCCCCTGTGGGCGATGACTGTTGGTGGGCGCCAGAGGGAGGTGTCGAGTTTCACAGGTAAAAAGTAGTGGGCCCCGTATTTCTACGGGGCCCACCACGTCACGATTTGTGCTTTGTTACTGAGCTACTCGGTCCTTGAGACCTTTCGCTGCCGAGAAGTGGGCGTACTTCTTGGCGGGAATGGTGATCGTGGCTCCTGTGGCCGGATTGCGTCCCTGGCGCTCCGAACGGTGCTTCAGCGTGAAGTTGCCGAAGCCGGTGATGTTGACCTTGCGGCCGGCATCGAGCTCAACAGCGATGATTCCATCGCCGTCCTTCGTAGAAAAGATGTGCTCAACGATCTCTGCGGCCTTGGCCTTGGAGATGTCTGCCTTCTTGGCCAGCTTGTCAGCCATTTCAGACTTGTTCACGGCCCCTCCTTAGGGTCGACGATTAGCGTCGTCGGTTGGCGACGATGATTCAACAATAGGCGAAAGGCAAGGGATTCCTTGACATTCCGGCCGTAATGTAGGAGCAAGCAACTGGAGCAACATGAGCGTCACCTATGAACTCGACGGCGACCTGGCCATCATCACCCTGAATCGGCCGGACTCCTTCAATGCAATCACTGCCGATCTGGCGGCCAGTCTGGTCGGATCTTTGCGCCGTGCGGGCTCCGAATCCCGCGCGGCCATCATCACCGGGGCCGGTAAGGCTTTCTGCGCCGGAGCAGACCTCGGTGAGATCGCGGAGGGGTACGCCCATGGCGGCCCAAACCTCGGTGCCGTGCTGGACCATCACTTTCACCCTGCGGTAAATGCCCTGATAGAAGCCTCGGTTCCGACGATCGCAGCGATCAACGGTGTGGCGGCGGGTGCCGGCCTCGGCCTCGCCCTTGCGTGTGATCTCAGGGTCATCAGTCATGACGCCTTCCTGGTTTCGGCTTTCGCCGCAATCGGGCTGGCCCCGGACAGCGGGACCACCTGGTGGCTCCCCCACCACGTTGGAATCTCCAAGGCGCTGGAGATCACCATGACCAACTCGAAGGTCCCAGCCGAAGAGGCAGTGCGCCTCGGTTTGGCGATCGAGGCGGTCACAGCCGGCGATCTGATGAGCACTGCGAGGGGTCGGGCAATGGCATTGGCTGATCTCGTGCCGGGCTCGCTTGTTGCCACTCGACGATTGATCAGAGAGGCGTCAGCGAGCACCTTCTCGAATGCCTTGCGGGCAGAACGCGACGAGCAACACCGCTTGGGTCAAACCCCTGAACATGCCGAGGGAGTCGCCGCCTTTCTGCAGAAGAGAAAGCCCGACTATCGGAATCCTCGAGGCTGAGAGGCGTCAGTTACGGACGATGTAGACCTCAAGTGTCAAACGACCCGAGTCGCCTTTGCCGAGGGCAACGCCTATCTCGTTATTGAGCCAATTCAAATCTTCGTTTCCCGTCTCGAATACCAACAACTCGCGCGGGTTGGCCGATCGGTCAGGATTCGCGATCGACACTCCGGTCGCCCGGTAGGAAACCGAATCGCGTTTCTCGCCGATCACGCCGTGAATGTCGAGATCCATGTTGCCGTCGCTGCGGACTGTCACGTAGTCGATACCGGATACCGGACGTTCGCCCTCCCAATGTTCCGAGGTTGCCGAACCTGAAAACGGAAAGTCGATTCGCATTCCCGCGGGCGTATCCCCGATGATCTTCATATCGAGATCAGCGGTGATCTCACAGAATTTCTCCAACTGTGGCATTCAAAACCCTCGCTCGTTTGACCAGGAGCGCAACGCTAGCGTGGAATCCAGCCTCAACCGTATCGGGCCAGATACGCATCCAACCACGGCATCACCCGATCCAAGTAGTCGGCTGATTCCACCATCGGCAGCGTCCGGGCGGCGAAGTTCATCAGGGTGATCTGTCGGGCCGCATGGAGCCCATCGAGCTGCTCGTCGCTCTGAATCGGCCACGGGCACTGCTCTTCGAATCCCTCCCTGAACGCCCGCATGATGTCCTTAGCGCGCGGCGATGACCGCGATGAATAGAGGCTGACGGAGACATCTTGCGCCGGTGTGGCGATCATTACGTCCTCGAAGTCGAACGCATATAGGCGCGTTCCCACCATATGAACATTCCATTCGTGGAGGTCACCATGAACGATCTGAAGGTTCTCGGCCTTCCAGGTCTCGTCGAGGATCTTCTCCACGACCGGTATGGCTTTGTCGATCGTTGCGCGCCGGGAATGAGTGAAGAGGTGCTCGAATCTGGCGTCAAATATCACAACCGGATCGAGATCCTCTCCGTAGTAGAAAACCTGATTCCAGTGCCGCAGCTCCTTTGGATCCTCGGGAAGCCAAGTTTTGCCGTGAGTCTGCAGAGCCGCCGACATTCGCCCGAGCAGCCGATACGCAAACGTCCCGGCGCCGGTCCCGACGGGGGCACCCGGAACCCAGGTGAAGAGGACGCACGGCCGAAGCCGTCCGGTCAAAGGGTCGATGATTTCGGTGACCAAACGCCCACTCGCGGTCGGGATAGGCGCAACGACGTCGAGGGAGGTGTCACGGTTCAGTGCGACCAGCCAGTCCACCTCATATTGAATGTTGGCCCGTGTATTCGCTTCGGGGCTCGCCACTCGCATGACCAGCTGCCGCCCGTTATTCGAGACAACTCGATAGAGGACGTTGGAGTGCGTCGCCAGATGCGATATCTCCTTGAACATGATGTCGTACCGGGTCAGAACCTCGGCAGCCAGGGGCTGGAGGCGGGCGGCTTCGGCGACAACATGTGATGGATGCATATCAACAATCGACAAACTGGACGGCTAGACGGCCCTCATTGTGTCATCTCTGCAGCGAACAGTGAAGCAAAAATCGAGGTGAAGTGCGTCGGAGCCGGTCAGACGACAGAAGCTGTGTGCCGCTCCGTCCCGGCGTCCCCGCGTCTGCGGTGCCAGCCTTCCCAGAGGACCAGCATCGACGGCAGCACCAAAACGGCGCCGATAAGGCTGAGCAATATCGCATATGCCGTGACCTGTCCCATCTGTTGAAACGGCGTCAAGGTCGATGTGATCAGGATGCCAAATCCGGCCGCTGTTGTGAAGGCAGATCCGGCCAAAGCGCCACCGGTATGCCGTGTAGTCGACCTGATCGCCTCGTCGATGCTCTCGAATCGAGCGCGATCTTCTTCGAAGCGTCGAGCCATGTGGATCGTATATGGAACCCCGATCCCAACCGCCAACCCGGTGAGAGTCGCCGTTACGGGACCAAAAGGTATCCCACTGAGATACATCAGCCCGAATGTCCAAAGGACTACCAGTGCAACCGGGACCATCGTTATGACGCCCAGGAACGGACGCCGATTCTCGAACCAGAAGTTGATTACCAGCACGACGGTCGCGGCGACCAGAGTGATCAGCAAGGACGTCACCTGCGATGACGACAAGGAGTTGATGATCACGCCTCCGATGATGTTCTGGGAGGTGGGCGTAGCGTCGGCACCGATGGCTTCGAGCGGCACAAGATCTTCGACCATCGCATCACGAAGGTCTAGAGCCCGGTTTTCGCCTGCCTGAGTGCTCACCTCCATCAACGCGGCCGTCGCCGAGCCGTTCTCCGAAAACAAGACCGCCTTCATCTGCTCAGGGGCGACTTCACCGGCGGCCGCGAAGATCGCGGCCACGTCAGCTTCCGGGTTGACGGTTCCGGTAGCAGGGTCCAAGCCGTTCTCTGTTGCGACCTGGGCGAAGTCCGGGTTGAGAGGCGTGCCGTCCGGGCCGGGTAGCAACAGTTGTTGAACCACCGAAACCGGCGAGTTCACCGCCGGCTGATTCCCGGCCGGGGTCGGAAAGGTAAGCACGTCCGGGGTGTCGGCCATGTTCGTCGTCGATTCGGCGATCGCATTGAAAACACCCGGATCGGCGATGTCACCCTCGAGAAGGACCTGCGTGGTCTCGCCGAAGCCGCCCCCGAACTCGTCATTCAGGATCTGAAAGGTCTCGACGACCGGGGAGTCGTCAGGAAGAAAATCAGTGAAAGAGAACTCTGTCGAGATGTTGATCAGCCCGAGGAAGCCAAGAACACCAAGTCCTACAGTTGCGACCAGGGTCAACACGGGCGCCCTTTCGGCCAGAACGGCCGTCTTCTCCATCAATTGCGGAAGCAGTCGGTCGCTCGTCGCAGCCATAGCCTCACGTGGGAGCTCCCCTCGCGCTTCAGCCTTTCGGTCCATCAATTCGCGGACGGCGGGCACGAAGCTCAACATGAGAATGAAGGAGGCCCCTATCCCTATCGCCGCGAGAATGCCGAAGTCCTTCAGTGCAGGGATCGGGTTGAACGCGTTGGTCAGAAAGCCGATCATGGTTGTCAGCGTCGCCAGTGCCAGCGCCACGCCGACAGTGCCGATCGCCGAGCGGATCCCCCCGTCCACATCCTGGCCCTCACCAACCTCCTCGCGGTATCGAGATGTGAGGTGAATCCCGTAGTCAACACCGAGCCCGATCAGGAGAATAGGGACGATCTGACTGATTTCATTGAACTCACCGATGAGCCCTATCTGCTGGAGAAGGGCTCCGATCCCGTTCATCCAGAATATGGCCAGAACGATGGTCAACATCGTCAGACCCATATCGGCAAAGGTGCGTCGGATCGACCGGCGACGGCTGGCGTTGTCTCCAAGCGGCCGGAGCCAGTAAACAAACAACAGGATGGCGATGATGATCAAGAACGCCGTGCCGAACAGTCGACCGATCTCCTGCTCAAAACCCCCATCGTCTGAGAACAACAGACCGAAACTGAATGGGCGAAGCCGAATATCACTCCCGGTCTCGAGGCCCGTTATGAGGTCGGCGATGGCTATTTCGCGAGCGGACTGGTCGTCGGCGTCCTCGGTGGTGTCGATAAAAACCAGGATCAATCCAGTGGCCTGGTCCTCGGACACGAGTTGGGTCACAAAGCCGAGCTCGTTTCCGGCATTGGCAAGAGCATCGGAATAGACCTGTGCTACCTCGCCGTCGTCGAAAGTGGCCATGTCAAGTCCCTGTTCAGCGGCTGCCTGCTGCACCGGGGCCAGGTAGGTGACAATCCCGGGCTGTTGGGCGTCGCCTGAAACGACAGAGGAATACTCACTGGCCTGAATCCGCTCGACCACCGCATTGGCCGCCTGAAGCCCTTCGGAAGTGACTACATCACCAGATTCGGAGGAAACCACTACCTGCATCACGGACTGTGTGGCATCGTCACCAAACAGCTCACCAATGCGCGTCGAAGCCAGAATCTCCGGATTGTCAGGTGAGAAGCCTTCCTGTCCTCCCGTACTCGACTCGGCTACGAAAAACGTCAGCAAGAAGAAGCCGACGCTCAGAACCGCGGTGACAGCGATCACGGCTCCCGGTCGCGTGCCGACTGATCTGGCCATAAAGCGGATGATTGGTTTCACGTGTTTATTCCATTTGGGTAGTGGTTAGGAAAACTGAGTTAGAAGCGGGAGGCTGGATACGGCGGCCGCTCCGGTGGCGACTGGCGGGGATTATCGTTTCAATCTGAATTGAAACCAAATCGAGAATCGGCAATCAGGCGCCGACCCCGGAAAGAACGTCGTCGAGGGCGATGACGAAGCGCTCGTTCTCGGACGGGTTTCCAACCGTCACTCGAATCCATCCCTTTGACATGGGCCTGACGATTACCCCCCGCTTCATGAATTCGTCTCCTGCCGAGCCTGATAAGCCTTCCAAACAGAAGTAGACGAAATTTGTCTCGGTCTTGGTATGAGTGAGGCCCCTCTCAGTGAGGGCTCCAATCAAGTGGTGCCTTCCGGCCGCATTGGCCTCGACCCGACGTGCTACCTCTGCCGGCTGGTCGAGCGATGCCATCGCCGCGGCCTGCGCCACGCTGCTGACCGTGAACGGGGCCTGGGTGCGTTGTAGTTCGGCCAACGTGTCCGGCTTGCCGATGGCGTAGCCGATGCGGTGGGCTGCCAGGCCATAGATCTTGGAGAAGGTCCGCAAAACGATGACGTTCGCATGGGATCTCGACAGAGGGAGTGCAGTCCGATACGACGGGTTCGACGCGAATTCGTGATAAGCCTCGTCGACGACGATCAGGACTGAGTCGGGTACGGATTCCACAAATGCGGCCAGGTCATCGCCGCCAACGATGGTGCCCGTCGGATTGTTCGGATTACAAACATACACCGCAGTTGTGTCATCCCTTATAGCTGAGCCCATCGCTTCGAGATCATGTGCCCGATCGGCGGTGAGAGGAACTTCAATCGCCTCCGCCATCGCCCACTTGGAGATGATCCGGTACATGATAAAACTCGGCCAGGCGAAAACTGCCGACGTTCCGGGGCCGCCAACTCCATATGCGATGTGGGTGAGTAGTCCGGTGCTACCGGCGCCCAACCACACCTCACTACGGTCGACTCTAAGCCAATCTGCCAGCTTTCCAGCCAGGTCGAACGCCTCGGTGTCGGGATACCTGTTGCTTTCAGCCAATGCCGCATTGACTGCCTCGGCAACGCCAGGGAATGGCCCCTCCGGGCTCTCATTCGACGCCAGTTTGACGAAGTTCGCCGGGTCCAGGTCGAATTCACGTGCCACTTCGTCGATCCGTTTACCTGGTGTGTATGTGACGAGTCGCGCTAAATCGGGCCGAAACGTTGGCATGACGCAACACAATCTAACTGCCGGCCGACTTTGGCTGATGCCTCCACCCGCCAGACGACGAACCACATGAGGGGACAACACACGCACGACTCGCCAGAAGTGGAATGGCCAGCCAAACAGACGCCGGTCGGCCGGGGCTGCCGCTCCACGACAAAACCTGACGTTCGGGGCTACAGCAACCGATGCGCCCCACCAAGATCTGTACCCCAGCAACCCGGCCACTTCAAAGACGAAGCCGAATGCCGGCCGACTTTGGCTGATGCCTCCACCCGCCAGACGACGAACCACATGAGGGGACAACACACTCACGACTCGCCAGAAGTGGAATGGCCAGCCAAACAGACGCCGGTCGGCCGGGGCTGCCGCTCCACGACAAAACCTGACGTTCGGGGCTACAGCAACCGATGCCACCCCGATCCCCCGGTTACTCGTCGAACTGTCTTGTGACTCCTGTGCCTGGCACCAGCGGTTTTCGGGGGGGCCAGGTTTTGAAAATGTGGCAGACTCGATACATGGGCGACTACGAAATGCTCCAGGTCATCGACGCCGAGGGCCAACTCGTCGATGACGATCCTGGCCTCGACCCCGAGATTTACCGGACCATGTACAAGAACATGGTTCTGGCGCGTGAGCTCGACAGGCGAATGCTCGCTCTGCAACGTCAAGGACGCATCGGTACCTACGCCATGCTCGAAGGCCAGGAGGCCGTCCAAATCGGCTCGGCTATGGCCCTCAAACCCAACGACTTCGTTTTTCCCAGCTATCGGGAACACGGTGTCCAGGTATCGAGAGGGCTACCTCTCGAAGTCCTACTGGCATATTGGAAAGGACTGCCCAACGCCAACTGGGACATCGAAAAATATCGAACCGGCATAGTGACCGTTCCAATTGCAAGCCAGCTCCCTCATGCCGTCGGCTACTCGTACATCACGAAGATGCGGGGTGAAGACACGGTGTCCGTCGCCTATTTCGGCGATGGTGCCACTTCAGAGGTCGATTTCCACTCCGGGATGAATTTTGCTGGCGTCTGGAAGACACCCACCGTCTTCATCTGCGCCAACAACCTCTATGCCATTTCCGTGCCATACGAAAAACAAACTGCCTCCAAGACCATTGCGCAAAAAGCCGAGGCCTATGGGTTTGAAGGAATTCGTGTGGACGGCATGGACCCGGTCGCCATGTATATGGCGACACTGCTGGCTGCCCACCGGGCCCGAGAGGGCAAGGGTCCCACGTTGATCGAGGCCATGACCTATCGCTATGGCCCCCACGCCACGGCCGACGATCCGACCTTGTATCGCTCCGACGACGAGGTCGAACAATGGAAGCGCAAGGATCCTATCGAGAGGCTTCGCCGCTTTCTCGAGGACCGGGGCCAGTGGGACAGCCAGGTAGGAGAGAAGGTGGCAATGGAGGTGGCCGATTCGGTCAATGCGGCCATCACTGCCATAGAGGCCGAACCATTGCCGGGGCGAGACGACGCCATTCGCCACGGATTCTCGAAAATTCCCGAACACGTCGTCGAACAGCTTCACGGCATGCAGGCCGCCCATGGTGAGGACCTCACTGAGTTTCAGGACGATGAGGTCTGGCGCCGGATGTCCGATCCCGAGGTTACGGGTGACACGAAGTCACTCACGATGGCCGAGGCTATCAATGCAGCACTGCACCAGGAAATGGAGCGAGACCCGAATATTGTCGTACTCGGGGAGGACGTAGCCGTCGCCGGGGGCGTTTTCAGGATTACCGAGGGTTTGTTGGCCGCATACGGCGAAGACCGGGTAATCGACACACCATTGAACGAGTCCGGGATCGTAGGGACGGCAATAGGAATGGCCTTGGCCGGGGCGCGACCGGTCGCAGAGATTCAATTCGATGGATTTGTCTATCCGGGGTTTGATCAGATCGTCAGCCACCTTGGTCGATTTCGTTTCAGGAGTCGCGGGCATGTCAAGGTGCCAGTTGTGGTTCGCTTCCCCAATGGAGCGGGCATAGGTGCTCATGAACACCATTGCGACTCGCCGGAGGCATATTTCGTTCATGCCCCCGGCCTCGTAGTGATCTGCCCGTCATCGGCCCGAGATGCCAAGGGACTACTTGCATCTGCACTGGAGGGCGACGATCCCGTGATCTTCCTCGAACCCAAGGTCCTCTACCGCTCCGGGCGCGAGGACGTACCGACGGGGCACTACACCATCCCCATCGGATCAGCCCGGATTCGGGCAGAGGGATTGGATCTGACACTGGTCACCTACGGCGGGATGGTCCCCGTTGCTTTGAAGGCTGCCGCACAGTCTGACGTCTCGGTAGAAGTCATCGACCTGCGCACCCTCTTTCCGTGGGACCGTGAAACCGTCCTGGAGTCGGTTCTAAAGACCGGTCGCCTCCTACTTGTTCAGGAGCCGCAGGGTTCTGCAGGAGTCGCCGCCGAGGTTGCGGCGGTGGTAGCAGAGAAGGCGTTGTACGACCTGAAGTCCCCGATTGTCCGGGTGACGGGTTTCGATATTCCCTGGCCACAGTTCGCCATTGAAAAGCATGCTCTCATCGACGTTGACCGGGTCGTGGCCGGGATCAAAGACGCGATGACTGGCTGACATGGCAACAATCGCCGTTTTCGGGTCGAGCGAGACCAGCTCCACTAGCTCCGAGTGGGCAGAAGCCGAAGAGATCGGGCGCATTTTTGCGACTGCCGGCCACTCCGTAGTGACAGGCGGATACGGCGGGACCATGGAGGCGGTCTCAAAAGGTGCGATGGAAGCTGGCGGCGCAACTATCGGAGTGACCGCTCCAAGTCTCTTCCCCGGAAGAAGCGGCGCAAACCGGTATGTCACCGAACTGATCGAAGCCGACTCTCTCGCCGATCGAATTGGACGCATGGTCCTGATAAGCGAAGGCTGCGTTGCAATGCCGGGGGAAATCGGAACTGCAGCAGAATTGCTCATCGCTTGGAATACCAATCACATATTTCGCAAAAGCGGCCTCCCCCGATACCCATCTGTCGCCGTCGGACCCAATTGGGCTGACCTGCGAGCCACCGTTGTTGGCCGTCTTGGGGCATTCGACGAGGACATCGTTTGGGTGGACACGGGAGCCGAAGCGGCATCCTGGCTCCTGGCTCAAATAGATCCTTCCTCTCGATCGATCGTCACGTAGTCTGGTTTTGCTGTGAGCCACCTACGCCCCGACGAGAAACTTCGTCATAAGATGTCGTCCTGTCGTCGCGGTCGCCACTCCTACGGGGTTTCTCAGGACATCGGGGCCGGGATCGGGCGCCAGGTTTGCGATATTTGCGGGTCGGTGAGTATCGACCTCACCAAAGCTGAGTCGCTCACGGCCCCCCTGGTCCGCATAAGACGTCAGTTCTTGAACACAAACCGTCGATAACGCGATCCGCGATCCTTCTTGATTCAATTAGTCTGCCGCCGGTGACAGAGACAGTTCGAGCTGCAGGCGGCGTCGTCCTCCGAAAGACGCAAAAGGGCAGTCTCCGAATTCTCGTTGCGCATCGCCCCCGCTACGACGATTGGTCGCTTCCGAAAGGCAAAGCGGACAAGGGTGAAACTTCCGAGCAGACCGCCGTCAGAGAGGTGCTTGAAGAAACTGGATACAACTGCCGGGTCGTCGCCCCTCTCGGAACCACCAGATACCGGGTCGGCCGGGGAATCAAAGAAGTGACATGGTTCGCCATGCGGCCCCTCCCCAACAGCCCTGGATTCAAGAAGAACCCGGAAGTCGACAAGATCAAGTGGTTGGGCCGAAAGTCCGCTGCAGACATTCTCAATTACGAACGTGATCGGGAGCTGATAATCGATACCGACCTCAAGAAGATCGCGGAAACCGGGACCATATTCTTCCTTCGTCACGGATCCGCCGGTAACAGAGATAATTGGAAAAAAGACGATCGGCTCCGCCCACTCACGAAGAAGGGCCGAAAGCAAGCCCAGTCGATCGCCACCAATCTGGCGGACCGCGGTATCGAGCGCATCATTACGAGCCCCTATCAGAGGTGTATCGACACGGTCGAGCCAATCGCCGCCCTTACCGGTGCCAAAGTTGAGATATCAGATGCCCTAGCCGAAGGCCCTGATGTCGATGCCTCATATCAGCTAATCCATGACCTCGCCGGCGCCAATGCTGTCGTCTGCTCCCATGGCGACGTGATCCCTGCGACCATCAACAGACTCATGTGGCTGGGCCTGGAACTTCAGTCTCGGTTCTACTGCTCAAAGGGCTCGATGTGGGAAATCGACATAGATCAGGGCAAGTTCACCGTGGGCCGGTACGTGCCTCCCCCCGAAGACATCTGAAATGTCGGCTCCTGGAGTAAAGCGGCTCGCATCCTTCGTTGTCCTGGCGGTTCTCGTCACGGCCTGCGCTGGGGACACTGTCGCCACATCTACTGACGGCGATCCTACGAGCAGCACCGTCGACGGCAGCACGACTACAACGACCCCACCGGTCATCACCACTACAGCCAATGGAACGAGCACACCCGGTTTCCCGAACGTTGAGCTGCCGGCCGACGGACCGTGTGAATGGTTTGGAGTGCCGGATGGTGGAGAGGCGACAGTCGTGGTCCGGGGCCGTCTCTACGGACTTGGCTCCGATGACGTGTCGCCACACTGCCTGGCTGAGAATGTCGAACCAGGTGACATCGATTTTGGCCCCCAAGGAGATCGACTCC
>JBGSYD010000038.1:0-6923 GCA_041751055.1 Acidimicrobiia bacterium
CCGCTCATCGACCAGACGCTTCTTGAATTTCTCAACCGTTGACTTGGCTAGTTTTCTCGCCACCTTTTGCCTCTCGAAAAGGACAGGAACCCTACCAACAACCACTGGCTATCGGTCAAGATTCCGCAAGGCCGTCTCCACATCGATACCTTCTATCAGAAATATCTTGGCTCGGGAAGTCCTTCCCCCGGCGAGGCTCACGGGGCAACCGAAAAGCTCTTGGAGCAGGCGACGCACCGACTCGTTGGCCCTCCCGCCCTCGGCCGGGGACGCGGTTTTGATCTTTAGCCGGTCCCCGTGCATGCCGACGATCTCATCGCTCGAACTCGCAGGTACGACCCAGATGTGGGCACGCACGCCCCCCTTTGCGCTGTATATGGCTTCACTCATGAGTTCAGCCCGACCGTATCGAAGACAATCGTCGTTGCGCGCCTACCATTCCACTTTCGAAACTCCAGAGAAACCCAATTGACACCTAAGAATTCATCTTTCAAACGAGTCCAGCCGTCGGTCGATATCCCCGCTCTCGAGCGAGATGTACTCGCACTTTGGCGCTCGACCGACGCCTTCGCCGAGTCCGTAAGGAGACGCCCGGCCGACAAAGAGTACGTGTTCTACGACGGGCCCCCATTTCCGACCGGTAGCCCTCATTATGGCAATTTGCTGGCCGGTGTCATCAAGGACATGGTGCCCCGCTACTGGACGATGCGAGGATATCGGGTCGAAAGACGATTCGGGTGGGACACCCACGGTCTCCCTGTCGAGATGGAAGTCGAGAAGAAACTCGGAATTTCGGGGCCCAAACAGATCCGCGAGTTCGGAGTCGATCGATTCAACGAAGCCTGTCGAATCGAAGTACAGGCCAATACCGAGAATTGGGAAGTTCTGACTGAGCGAATCGGGCGTTGGGTCGACTTCGAAAACGACTACAAGACTATGGACCCCGACTTCATGGAGACCGTCTGGTGGGTTTTCAAACAACTCTGGGACAAGGGCCTCATCTATCGAGACGTCAAGGTCCTGCCCTACTCCTGGGGTGCCACGACCCCGCTCTCCAACTTCGAAGCCGGCCTCGACTATCGAGACGTCGAAGATCCCTCGATAACGGTCCGACTCCGGGCCGTCGAATCGAAAGGACCTGTTATTGAAGGCGATTACTTCCTGATTTGGACGACCACGCCATGGACTCTGCCGTCCAACCTCGCCATTGCAATTGGCGAGGACATCGAGTACTCCAGGGTGTCTCACGAGGGTGAGCATTATTGGATCGCCTCGGAGCGAATCAGCTTCCTCTTTGAAGACGCTCCAGTCATGGCGACTGTGGGCGGCACCCAGCTTTTGGGAATCTCCTACGAGCCTCCGTATGACTATTTCGGCGAGGAACGCGATCGCGGGGCTTTCAGGATCGTGCCCTCCCCGGATACCGCAGTGGACGAAGGCACAGGTCTGGTTCACATGGCTCCCGCCTACGGAGAAGCAGACTTCTTTGCGTTACAGGAGGCCGGAATCACAGTCCTCCTGGACCCCGTAGACGCCTCGGGCCGATTCACTTCGGAGGTGCCTGAAGTATCCGGGATGAATATCAAGGAGGCTGACGCGACGCTGATCAGGCTCCTCAAGGACTCCGGGAAGCTACTCAGGTCGGGTCGCATCACACACTCGTACCCATACTGTTACCGAACCGGCACTCCGCTGATTTACAAGGCAATCCCTACCTGGTTCGTCGCTGTTGAGAGCTTCCGCGACCGTATGGTCGAACTCAATCGTGGCATTCACTGGGTCCCGGACTACGTCGGCGAAAAACGGTTTGGCAACTGGCTGGCGGGTGCCCGGGATTGGGCGATCAGCCGCAATCGCTATTGGGGGTCGGGAATCCCCGTGTGGGAGTGCTCAGAATGTGGCCATCAGGTCGCCGTCGGGTCCCTTGATGAGCTCGAGGAGTTGAGCGGGCAACGTCCCACCGACCTGCATACCCATTTCCTGGACGACATCGGGTGGGAGTGCGCCGAGTGCGGGGGCTCGATGATAAGAGTCCCCGAGGTCCTGGATTGCTGGTTCGAGAGTGGTTCGATGCCATACGGGCAGAAGCACTACCCCTTCGAGAACAAGGACAGATTCGAGGCGACATTCCCGGCCAAATTCATCGCCGAGGGCCTCGACCAGACTCGAGGCTGGTTCTACACCTTGATGATCCTCTCGACCGCTCTATTCGACAAGCCAGCGTTCGAGAACTGCGTGGTGAACGGTCTGATTCTTGCCGAAGACGGTCGCAAGATGTCAAAGAGCTTGAAGAACTATCCCGATCCGACTGTGGTGTTCGACAAGTTCGGTGCCGACGCCCTCCGGGCGTTCCTCATCAATTCCCCGGTCCTGAAGGCAGAACCCCTGCGCTTCTCCGAGGACGGTGTCGCCGAAGTCGTGCGCACTGTCCTCCTCCCGTTGTGGAACACCTACGTCTTCTTCACCACCTATGCCGAAGCGGATGGGATCACGATGGAAGACCTGTCGAATGCCCCCGCAACGGCCAATAGGCCGGAGATGGACCGTTGGATCCTCTCGATGTTGCAGAGTCTCATCGGCGACGTCAACAGAGAAATGGAGGGCTACTACCTCTACAACGTGGTCCCACCGATCCTGGGCTTCATAGACCACCTGACCAACTGGTACGTTCGCCGCTCCCGGCGCCGATTCTGGAGCGCCCGCGGCGAGTCGGGAGAGGGAGACGCGGACAAACTGGCTGCATTCGCAACGCTGTACGAAGTCCTGACGACTTTCAACGATGTGCTGGCCCCGGTGCTCCCGTTCATAACCGAGCATCTGTATCAAGATCTGATCGGTCGACAGGACAACTCGGCTGTCCGAAGCGTGCATCACCGCGACTATCCGGAATCCAAAGATGCCCTGATCGACGCGGAGCTGGAATCGTCAATGGCGATTGTCAGAGAAGTCGTGCGACTGGGACGCAACCTGCGCAAGAAAGAGGGCCACCGGGTGCGCCAACCACTGGCCAGGCTGACCGTCCTCACGAGAGATCGAAGTGTCGAGAAAGCCGTGGAGTCACACGCCGACATGATCATCGAGGAGCTCAACGTCAAGGAAGTCCCGACAAGTCCCGACGAGTCGGAGCTCGTGACGATTTCGGCGAAGGCCGACTTCCGCAGGCTGGGCCCCACACTCGGAGCCGACATGCGTCGCTACGCAGCCCTCATTGCCGGGTTGACGCCGGGGCAACTCGAGGCCATGCGCGAGGGAGGGGCGGTTCAACTCGACGGGCGTCAATTCACCATAGAAGACGTGATCATTGAACGAACGCCAAGGGAGAACACACTCGTCGAGACCGGTGATGGCTTCGCTGTTGCCCTCGATACCGAAATCACCGATCAGCTCTTACTCGAAGGGCTTGCCCGAGAAGTCATAAGCCACATTCAGAGGATGCGACGTGAGGCCGGTCTCGAGGTGTCCGACCGCATTGTTCTCCTATGGAAGTCATCGGACGGTTACATCCAGAAGGCGATGACAGAGTTTGGCGAGAGAATCCAGGCAGAGACGCTTGCTAGCACCATGTCGGAAACTACCGAGGAGGCAGGTGAAGACCTCGACATCGAGGGTCGATCGATGCGTGTCGCCGTTTCTTCGACCTGAGGGCTAACCGCGTTCGTTGCCCCGTTTGTAGTTGCCCGTCGCCCGCGCCATCAGCTGCTGAGGGTCACCCTCGGCTATCCGGGCGATAAACCTGAGGGCTGCAGGGCCACGCAACGTTGTCACCTGTGTCCCGTGCCGCTCGATCACGACATCGCCGGATTTTCGCCGCGTCCAACTGAAGCCAAGGTCAGAAGTCAAGAGAATTCCGGTCAGTCCCGTTCCGGGTCGTCGCTATCGGCCGGGTAGTGGAAATAGTCATCGTCATCGTCATCGTCATCGTCATCGTCATCAACGGAGTCCGAAGAATCGGGAGAATCTGAGGAGTCGACGGACTCGATCGACTCGTCCTTGTCCCCTTCATCGACCCCGTCGACATCCTCGAACTCATACTCGTCATCTTCGTCGTACAACTCCGCAGCCGGTTCTTGCGAATCGTCAGCGTCGCCCTCAACCTCACTGACGACACCGACGCTATCGAGCTCGCCCATTGCCTCGTCGATGGCGCCTGTCATCTCGTCAAGCTCGCTGCTGACCGATGTGGAGAGAACCGCAAGCTCCGATTTGACCCGCGTCACCAATGCATCGAGTTTGGAGATGTCCTCCTCCACTTCAACGCGGCGTTTCTCGCGAGTCTCCGCGAAAGAGTCAGCTTGAGCCTGGGCGTCTTGAACAAGTTGGTCGGCATCGATTTTGGCCTTAGTGAGGATGCGGTCAGCGGTCTCCTGAGCGGCTACCAGTGCTTTTCCGACAGCCGATTCGTCAATCGGCTGCGGAGGGGGCGGCGCTGGAGCGAGAACAGGGGCGACCGGTTCGGCAGCGGCGGCCGGTTCCGCAGGGGCCACCGGTTCGGGAGCACCGGATTTGGCTTCGTCCAATTGGCGATGGAGGTCGCGCATGGTGCGTACGATCTCGTCGAGAAAATCGTCTACCTCGTCGAGGTTGTAGCCCCGCAGTGCAGTCGAAAAGGTCTTCTGTTCAACATCTGAAGGTGTGAGGGTCATCTCTCCAGGCTCCTTGCTTCTAGTGGGGAACAATAAGGAGCGATACCCCGGGAATCGAGGATTGTCCTGCTGTTATTTGCAGAACGCATCGGATTCGCTGGTCGCTCGTGACACGCCATTAGCTGAGGACGCTGATCAGGATCTGAAGACCGATCAGCAGCACAATCGGCGAAAGGTCGAGGAGAGCGCCGCCAAGTCGTAGCGGTGGGATGACCCTGCGCAGCGGCAAGATGATGGGATAAGTGATTCGATCGAGCATGACAGAGAGTCTGCCAAGGGGGTGGTCGGAGGAAACAGGTATCCAGGACAGGATGATCCACGCAATGACGGCGAACCAATAAACCTGCAGAAGAAATACGACTACGTCGATCAATTCAGTCGTCTGAATCGTCGAGTTCGTAGGCGCCGAGGCTGGCCAGCCTGCGCTTCTCGTCACGGCTGAGGGTCACCCGGGGCGGCAGGACCAGGACTAAGCCTTCCCCAACCTTGCGCATCGAACCATCGAGAGCGTAGATCAACCCGGACGAGAAATCGACGATCCGTCGCACCAGATCGGAGTCGATCGAACGCATATCGAGCACGACAGGAACCCGGTCCCTGACTCTGTCGGCGAGTGCTCTTGCATCCGAAAACTCCTCGACGAACAGGACATCCGATTGGATCTCTACCGGTCTGACCATCGATGAGGTGGGAGCAGGCCGATTTGCCGGGGTTGCCTGCGTACGGCGTTGTGGGACAGTTGCGGCCCGCGCCGTTGCAGGTGGCTCAACTCGCCTCTCGACTTCCAGGGGCTCTACACGCCTGGTGTCGTTTGAGTCCTTCTGAGCATGGTTACCCGAAACATCGGCCACACCACCATCACCCTGGTCCTCGTCTACCAATCCCAGATAGACCAATGCTTTAGAAAAAAGTGAAGACATCCCTCAATCCTGTCAATGTCGGGGGCCAAAGATAGCCCGTCCCACGCGTATGAACGAAGCACCTTCGGCGATTCCTATTTCGAAGTCATCGGTCATGCCCATCGACAACTGCTTTATCCCGGGGTGGTCCGTGATGATCCCGTCGCGTAGTTCGCGGAGCTTGCCGAAGTAGGCGCGACTGTCCTCTGGCGCTTTACCCACTGGCGGAATCGCCATCAGGCCCTGTATTTCGATACCAAATCCGGCGGCCGCCTCGACGAGGTGCAGGAGATCGGCAGGTGCAACGCCGCCTTTCTGATCTTCCAGTCCCACGTTGACCTGAACCATGGCCGGTGGCGGCTTGCCAATGCCTTTGACCCACGCCGTTGCCAGTGACTTGCGATCCAGGGAGTGGAGCAGGAATGTCGATTGTCGAACCATCCGGACTTTGTTGGACTGAAGCGAGCCGACAAAATGCCATCGGATGTCAGACGGCAGGGCTGCGGATTTCTCCGACATCTCCTGGGCCCTATTCTCGCCGAAGTCGCGGTGTCCATGATCGTATAACGCACCAATGGCGTCGATCCCTTGCCCTTTGGAAACTGCGACCAGTGTGATTGAACTCAACTCTCGTCCCGCCTGTTTGGCCGCGACCCTGGATCTCCGGCGGACATCCTCGTACTGGCTCACATCCATGCCAGGGTCACCATCCGACTCTTGGTCCCGTCTCTGCGGTGGCTGAACCATCGCTCGTCGTGTCTGGTACAGGCACCTGCGAACCAGATATCGTCCATTTGGAGGCTGGCGTCAACGTAGCCTGGCAGATCGACTGACCTGGCGCCCCAACTCGTGGTTGCCAGATCGTCGCCAAAGAACACGGCCACATCTTCTCCTACCTCGAAACAACACGGCCCGATGCCCGGGCCGATCGCAGCGGACTCCGGCTCGTGGCCGGCCGCGAGCATCGCATCGTACAAGTTGGCAACCACGCCATTGGCCGCACCCCTCCATCCAGCATGGGCAACGCCGACGGCAGTGCGTGCCCGAAGGGCAACACCAATGCAATCCGCAGTGAAAACGGCAAGGGGCAGCCCGGGCACAGTCGTCCAAAGTGCGTCTGCCTCGCCCACCTCTCCCGAGCCGTTGGCTTCGACGACGTTGGCACCGTGGACCTGCCTAACGGTTGCCCATTCCCGTTTCAGACCGAGATCAGTGCTGAACCGAGCCCGTTCCGGCCCATCGGGGCGCAGGTCTCCATCTCTTGCCTCGCTAAAGGCCACACCGGCGATAGCCGGCGGCCTGATCATCCCTGGACGAATGAGGGGATGTCGAGATCGTCCCCACCCGAGCCCGAATATGACGGGCTCGACGTCGTTTTGGT
>JBGSYD010000039.1:0-24568 GCA_041751055.1 Acidimicrobiia bacterium
GACTGGCAGTCAAGGGGTCAGGGGTTCAAATCCCCTCAGCTCCACTCCGAAATCTCGTCGTCACATCGCTAGGTTGCATATCGTCTCCGATGTGCCAGCCAAGAAACCACTGCATTCTCTTTGATCGCATTCGGTCGGTCATCGTGGACGAGAATCGCCCCGGTCGGACATGAGTCGGCGGCATCCTGCACTCGGGAATGGAGCAATGGGTCGGGGTACTCCATCCTCACCATGGAGACCATCTGGACCTCGAACACCTCTGGACAGACAATTCCACATTGCCCGGTGGCGGGGCATATGACCTCATCTAGTGTCACTCTCATACAACAACCCTACGGCGCAAGAAAGGGTCGGCTTCTGTAGGTTGATCGGGCATGATCGACCCTGGCTCCATAACCCTTGCCGATCTCGAAGCGGACCCTCATCCGATACTGGCCGAACTGCGCGAATTCGCCCGCGCGGTCTACGTGCCGAGCATCGAAATGTGGCTGGTCACCCGGTGGGACGATGTGGTGTTCGTGTGTGAGAACCCTGAGCTTTTCACAGCGAACACCGAGCCGAGTTGGCTACGTGACTGTCTCGGCGAGAACATGCTCACCGTCGACGGCGAGGTACACAATCGGCTCGCCAACGGTATGAGGCCCCCTTTCGCGGGGACACCGCAGGGTCGGGCCATAGCGGGGAGGCTCCACGAAATGCTCGACGAGTTGATCGATGACTTCATCGACTCAGGCAGTGCCGACCTGATGCCCGTCTACGCAGAGCCGCTGGCGAACCTCACCTTGCTCGAGGCGCTTGGCGTCGTCAACGTGACGTGGGAACAGCTCGCCGGATGGTGTCACGGAGTTATTACCGGCCTCGCCAACTTCGATAACGATCCCGAAAAGGCATCTATCGCAGCCCGAGCACATTCCGAGCTGGGCGATGTCCTCGGGGTTCAGCTCGATACGGTTACCACGACCGGCGACCCCTTGGCTCTTTCCTCATACGTCGCGGCTGGTTTCAATCGGGACGAGATAACTAACAACGTCCGGTTGATGATCTCCGGCGGAATCAACGAGCCGCGCGATGGCCTCGGACTGGTCATGTACGAGATTCTGAGGGATCCTCAGCTTCATGAAAAGGCCAGGGCTGATCGCTCGATCATTCGCAGAGTCATCGAGGAGACCTTCCGCTTCCATTCTCCGGTGGGCACCGCAACCCGGCAAAGCAAGCAGGATATTGACTTCGATGAGGTCACTATCCCTAAAGGTGCGTTGGTGGCGGCCGTCCTGACTGCGGCGAACCGCGATCCTCGACGATGGTCAGATCCCGACGTCTTCAGAGTTGACCGCGGTGAAGGGCCACATCTGGCGTTCAGTACGGGAGAGCACCGCTGTCTCGGGGAGTGGATGGCGCGTCAGCAAGTCAGGATCGGTGTTGAGAGGCTCCTCGATCGGATGCCGGGGTTACGTCTCGATGGGGATGTGGAGCTTCACGGTTTCGAGTTCCGCGGTCCGGTCTCGCTTCCCGTCGCTTGGGATCAGTAGTACTCGAGATACTCGGCGATTTCCCAATCAGTGGTTGTCGTGAGAAATCTCTGCCATTCGGCACGCTTCACGGCCAACAGGCCCTCGACATATCCTGGTGAGAATGCAGCGATGAAATCAGGGTCGGCCTCCAGAGCATCGAGGGCCGCCCCGAGACTCTCGGGCATGCAGACGTCGGTGTCAACTCCCGTGATGCAGTCTTGGGTCTCGGCTGGAGGACATTCCATTTCCAACTGAACACCCCGCAGCGCACTGACAAGGGTTACTGCTGCAGCCAGATGGACCGAGGTTGCTCCATCGGCGACTCGATGCTCCAGCCTGGTGCCGGGGCCACGCGATGGTGGGACCCGGACCGCAACCCCACGATGATCAAACCCCCAGTTCGCGTAGTAGCCGTTGAGGCTTGCCGGCTGGAGCCGCTTGTAGGCATTGACGGTTGGCGCTACCAATGCAGCCATGGACACGTGGTCGTTGACCAGGCCTGCAATGCAATGTCGGGCAAGCGTGCTGATGCCGTCAGGGTCGGAGTCGTCAGCAAAGGCGTTGTTCTCCTTCTCGTCGAGCATCGAGAGGTTGACGTGGATTCCGCTGCCGCCCCGGTCGGTTATCGGCTTGCCCATGAAGGCAAGGAGATAACCCCGTTTGGTAGCGACCTCCTTGGCCATGACTTTGAATAGGAAGGCGTCGTCCGCAGCCTTCATTGCATCGTCGTAGCGAAGTGTGAGCTCGAACTGGCCGTCGTCGTATTCGGAATTGACCGACTCGAGTTCAATGCCCATGGCAAGTGCAGTATTCATGATCTCTTCGATCGTGCCCGAGGGGTCGGCTGACGTTCCGGTGCCATACACATACGAGCCAGGAGTGTGGATCGGCTGCCACCCGCGGTTGCCATCGGACTCGAAGAGAAATGCCTCGAGCTCGATACCAACCTGAGGGCGGTAGCCCATCTGCCTCCAGTCGGCGACCACTCTCTCCAGGATGGACCGAGGAGCAAGTTCAATCGGTTGACCGTCCTTGGAAACGGATGCGACCACTACGCCCGTGCCCTTTTCCCATCCGGGCCGGATTGATTCCAACGGGAACCGGGCCTCGACATCAGGGAAGCTCTCATGATGCGCCCCCGGGAACGGCTCCATTACTCGGTTCAGCTGCAACGAGAATAAAGCGACACAGTGATTGCTGCCCTCCTCAGCGCGAGCCGCGGAGAGATATTTACCCCGCGCCAGCCCGAGGTGGTCGGGCCACAGGAACCGAACTCGGTCATATGTGGTCTGCGTCAACTTCTCGGTTCTCCTCGGCAAAGGCAGGGCTTTTCCCCGGTAGGTCGAACCGGACAGTACCAAGGGGAAGTATGGTCCTGCGTTGCGAGGGGGTCGAGGCGTGGTTTTGATACTCTGCGCAGGTGCGAGCTCTAGTAATCGAACATGATCCCTATTCGACGCCAGACCGGATAGGAGACCTGCTCGAATCGAGGGGCGTCAAGCCGGAACCATTCGTTGTTGTCGAAGACATCGACGACCCGGAAATATCTGTGACATTCCCGGATCGCCTTGGGTATGACTTCATCGTGCTCATGGGCGCGCCCTGGTCTGCCTACGATCCAAAGATCCAGGGATGGGTTCGCCCCGAAGTGGATTTCGTTGCCGCCCACCTCGCCAGAGGAACACCAATTCTCGGGGTCTGTTTCGGCGCCCAGATCATCTCCTCGAGCCTGGGAGGAACCGTTACACCATCGCAGCGTCCCGAGTATGGCTGGGGGACAATCGAGTCGGCCGTGCCGGCGATCTCCTCTGGGCCATGGTTCCAATATCACGGCGACGAGTTCACTCTGCCGGAGGGGGCCACGCCGCTCGCCCACAACGAGTCCGGTCTCCAGGCCTTCTCGATTGGATCCAGCCTCGCCGTTCAGTTCCACCCTGAAGTCACGGCCCCGCTGATTGCGTCCTGGTGTGAAGTAGGCGGGGACAAGAAGCTACTCGAATCGGGCATCGACCCTGACGGGCTGATCGAGGAGACCGACCGCCTCGCCCATGTCACGCAACCGGCCCTGGAGCGAATGATCGACTGGTGGCTCAACGACTGGGAGTAAGTCGGCCTACCAAGTTGTATGCAGTTTCGTCCGCATCGACATCGACTACGGAGTTAGATTCTGCCTGTCTGGCGACAAGGAGGAGACATGGCCAGCCAGGACGGAAGTGGTGTCAGGCTGGAAGCCGCAGCGGTCGGCTTCCCTACCGCCCTAGCGACCGCAGTTGGATTGATTATTGCCGGGTCGGTTCTTCTCACGGCGCAGACCGGATTCGGGGCTGGAGGATACATTTTTGCATGGGCGATCCTCATCGCCTATGTGTTGATGCTGGCGCAATCGGCGAGCTTTTCAGAGGCTGCCGGAATCCTCCCGACGGCCGGGTCAGTCTACGACTACGTGGCAGCAGGCCTGGGCCGATTCTTTGCCATCACCGCGAGCCTCGCCGCGTATCTGTTGGTGCACGTGTTCGCCGGAGTCGCGGAGACAGCTACGGCCGGTGTATTCGCATCGTTCAACTTCGGCTTTCTCGAAGGAGTTCAGGAGTCAGGCTCGTGGTGGGTGGGCGTGGCCCTCGTGGTGATCTTGAGCATCGTGAACATGCTCGGGATCAGGCCTTACGCTTCGGCTGAGATCGTCATGACCGCCTTCATGTGGGTAACACTGATCATTTTCGGACTCGCTGGATTGTTCGGTGAGAAGAAATCGAGTATCACTGGTTTCTTCGGTGAGTCTTTCGTCGGTACCGACTTCACCTCGATTTTGACCATGGTGGGTCTGGCGCTTTTCCTATTTGTTGGTGTTGAGTATGTGACCCCGTTGGCCGCTGAGCTCAGAGACCCGGTGCGAACCATCCCCAAAGCGATGTATATCGGGGTTACCGCTGTGGCCCTCGCCATGTTCCTCTACGGGGCGGCCGTCGCCCGCCAGGTCGAAAATGTCGACCTTGGCGATGGAACGTTCATCCTCGACACGCCGCTGGCTATACCCGAATTTGCCCAGGCGGTGATGGGTGACTTTGGCCAGGCCTGGCTCGGTTTGGCGGTCCTGTTGGCATCAGCTGCCACTTTGAACACCGTTATTGCCGGTGTGTCCAGGATCTTCTATGGGATGGCTAAGGACGGCACCCTGCCTAAGGCGTTTGCTTACTTGCATCCGAGATTCAAAGAGCCGTGGGTCGGGATCTTCCTCGTAGCGCTAGTCGCGATAGTGGGAGCAATCATCCTCGACGGTGATGTCCCCTCGATTCTCAACCTGATTCTCGCCGCAGTCATGGCGTGGATCTTCAGTTACATCCTGGTCAACATCTCGGTGATGGTGCTCCGGTCCAGACGCCCCGACCTGGACAGGCCGTATAAGACTCCCTTGTATCCGTTGCCTCAGATAGTGGCGTCGGTTGGGATGCTCGTTTCCGCGTGGTATATCACGCCTCCTGGCATGACCCGATCGGACATATACACGCCGTTCTTCATCATGCTCGGTGTGTGTGCGCTGTATGCGCTGATCTGGACCTACGGGGTGCAAAAGGTCAACCCGTGGAAGCCGGTCGAGCCAGAGCACTTGATTGCAAACGAGGGCGTCGAGGTTTAGTGGGCATGCGGGTCACAAGACCCGGACGACCCTCCCCACGCCTTGCCGGCCTGGTCGCGGGAGATCTTTCGGGCCACGAGCGCGATACGATGGCCGTTGGCCAGGTCCGCTTCGTCCCGGTTGGGGGCGGACCGGTGCTCGAACTGGGCTCAAGGATCGAAAGGCGATTCCTGGGCCGCACCGAGGTAGCGGTATTCCTCGTCGACCTCGACCGCGCGGCCCGAGACGAGTCGATCCTAGCGATCAAGCACACCGGTGGTCTGAAACGGACTGGTGTGAGCGCTGTTGTCGAAGAGGGCGGAGAGGCTGGCCATCGGTTGGCCAGTGCGCTGTCATCAGACTCAAGGTTGGTACAGGCTCTCATGCCGCTCGATTTCACGAGGTTCCAACTGTTCAGTGGGCCCGACGGATGTCGTTGTGAGGTGGAGCTGATGGGAGCAAGTCACGTTGGGATCGCCCTGCCCCCAATTCGTTCATATGTCCATCTCTATCCCGATCAGCGCAAAGCAATGATCTCCGGGATCGAGGCGGTCAGCCGAGTCGCGCGGGCGATTGGTAATTGATTCTCAAATTTCGTGGTTTTGTCGGTGTTTGCCAGGATCCCAGTGCTCAGCAGCGTAAGTGTCCGAGGCATAGGTGTGTGGCTCGGATTCCAGATCAGTGGCGATCGAATCGTTCCAGCGGTTGAGGAATCCGAAGAGAGAGATGACGGCCATTATCTCTACGATCTCACCCTCACCGTAATGTTCACGTAAGGCATCGAAGTGCTGGTTCGTCACCCGATTTGGCTGTAGGGAGGCGTCACGCGCCAACCGGAGTGCACACCGCTCTGCGTCTGAGTAGAGCGGGCTGTTCTCGAACTCCCAAACCGAGGCAATTTTTTCCGCAGCCACCCCACGCTCCCGGGCGTCGACCGCTTCGTGCGCCTGGCAGTAGCGACAGCCTGCGGCCTGGCTCGAGATGATCGCGATCAATGGCTTCAATTCAATGGGGAGGGTTCCGGATCGCCAAATCTGGGTGATGAGCGCCGAAAACGCACGAAGAATCTCGGGCCTTCTCGCCATGGTGAAGAGACTGTTGGGCACGAAGCTGAGTGTGCGGTCGTAGTGCTCGAAAAGATCTTCGAGTTCGGGGAGGTCTTCACGACGCAGAGGTTCGAGGTTGGCCATGTGCTACGTCTTGGTCATGCCAGCGTCACTTTTACGGGGAGGTGCTTGATGCCGCGGATGAAGTTGGAGCGAAGACGCTGCACCGGGCCGCCGACGTCTATTCCGGCCAGTCTCGGCAGCAGTTCCTCAAGCGTGACCCTCACCTCGAGGCGGGCGAGCCACGCACCGAGGCAAAGGTGTCTTCCGGTTCCGAATGCGAGCTGGTCTGTCGGGTTGCGGTGAATATTGAACTGGAACGGGTCAGGGTAATGGTCTTCGTCGAAGTTGGCCGAGATGTAGTACATGACCAGCTTGTCACCTTCCCGGATGGGGACTCCCCGGAGCTCGGTGTCTCGCGTGGCGGTACGCCGGAAATGCATGGTCACCGATGAGTAGCGGAGGATTTCCTCTGTGGCCGATTGCAGAAGGTCGGGACGGTCCCGCAGCTCGTCCATCTGATCGGGGTGGTCAATGAGGAAGGTCAGCCCGTGGCTCAGGGTGTGGCGCGTCGTCTCGTTACCGGCAACCATTAGCAATGAAAAGAAGTTCTTGAACTCGAGATCGGTCAGTGGGATCCCATCAGGCTCGGCGTTCAGGAGCGTCGTGATGATGTCGTCCTGGGGGTTCTTTCTTCTCTCCTGTGCCATCTCTTCGGCGAACGCGAAGACTTCGAGCGCAGCCGGGCTGCGGAACGGAAGTAGCCGGTACTCTTCGGTATCGACCAGATCGACCACGAACTGGGTGTACTCGGGGTCGGTGTGGCTGATCATCTGGTCGCCCCAGGTCACAAGCCGGTCTGCATCCGATTCAGGTACCCCGAGGAGACGACAAAGCAGGCGGATCGGAAGGTCTCTGGCAATTTCCGTCACGAAGTCGAACTCGCCGAGCGGCAGCACTTCTTCGAGGACCTGTTGTACCAGGGAGCGGAACGCACTCTCGTAGGTAGCGATAACCCGCGGTGTGAAGCCTTGTGAGACGAGCCTGCGGAGCCGGGTGTGTTCCGGTGGGTCGAATTCCATCATTGTGCGGCGGGCCTCTAGCTCATCGGGCGCCATCTCCTCGAGCCGGATGCCTCTCGTGGTGGTGAACGTCTGGTGGTCACGGCTCACCTGGCCGACATCGTCGTACTTGGTCACCGCCCAAAAACCGGAGTTGGGAGCCTTCTCGTCGATCCACGCCACGGGACTCTCTCTTCTGAGCCGAGCGAACGTAGCGTGGGGAACATCGTTGAGGTAGCTGTCGTGATCCACGATGTTGGCGTGGGGATCACCAAGCTGCACTTCGGTCGTCGTCACCGCTCTCCCAAGTCGAGTACTTGCTCGATTCTATCCTGGGGCGAAACATCTAAGCTTCCGGCGTGGCCCGTCGACCAGCGCGTGCCGAAGTAGTCGGCAGTCTGCTCCGACCGGAGCCTCTCAAGCGTGCGGTAAAAGAGTTCTACGGGGAAGGTCACCGCGCCATCCTGGATGATGAAAGGCAGCGTGGTGCCGAGGATCTGCGACAGCTCGAAGACGACGCCGTCACCGAGGTGGTGAGGCGGCAGGTCGACCTCGGTCTGGATGTCGTGACCGACGGCGAGTTCCGCAGGTACATGTTCCTCAACTCATTCTGGGACGCGGTGCGCGGTTTCTCCACGGACGACAACCCGGTCGAATTCCGAAACAATGACGGTGACACCGTGGTCTGGCACGTCCATAAGGTGGTGGATAGATTGGAGAAGGTGGATAGCCCGGTGGCCCGAGAGGCCGCCTACATGTCAGCTACCACCAATCACCCGTTCAAGGTCACGTTGCCCGCCGGTTCGATCTTCTCCAACCCCTACACATGGAAACCAGGCGTAAACGACCATGTTTATAGCTCGAGACAGGAACTGACCGATCATGCTGTGACCATTGAGCGGCAGCTGGTAGCCGATGCCGTTTCTGCAGGAGCGACCTACATCCAATTTGACTTCCCCATGTATCCGTTCCTGGTCGACGATCGGTGGCGAGCTCAAATGATCGAAAACGGATTCGATCTCGATATGGTCCTCGAAGAGGCGATAGCAGCTGACCAGGCTGTTCTTGAGGGGATCCCGGAGGGTGTCACCTCCGGTCTACACATCTGTCGGGGCAACTACCGGTCGCGCTACCTCTGCGAAGGTTCGCTGAAGCCGCTTGCCGAGCGGATTTTCAATGATCTCGACTATGACGTCTTCCTCGTTGAGTGGGAGGACCCCGAGCGCATGGGCGACCTCTCATCGGCCCGATTCGTCCCGCCCGGAAAGACGCTGGTTCTTGGTGTGGTCGGCACCAAGACGCCCGAAGTCCAAAGCGACGACGAACTTGTGAAACGTGTCGAAGAGGCCGGCCGGTTGCTCGATCTAGACCAGATGGCGATCTCGCCGCAGTGCGGCTTCGCCTCGGTCATCGACGGCAACGAGATCGGTGATGACGTGCAATGGGAAAAACTGGCCTCCGTCGGGCGGGTAGCCGAGCGGATCTGGGGATAAGGAAACCCCCTAAAGCCTTGACTGGTGCAATCAGTGGTCAGGGGTTCAAATCCCCTCAGCTCCACAAGGAAAACCCTGGATGACAGGGGTTTTTTCAGCTTCCGCTTGGATCGTCGGCGGATTGGTGTCCACTATCTGTTCACTATCGACTCATCATTTCCTTCAGCCGCTTCATCGAGGAACAAGGATGAAATCACTGCCCTCCAGATGTTCTACTACATCCCATTCCGTGAGAAGCCAACCTTCGAAGAGATCAGAGGAGGATCGGCAGCCATAGGTCGACTTCCCCGGTCCTGGACACCTGAGAAGCTGTGGGCGGCCTATCAGCTGCTGGAGAAGGATCGAGTTCACGGAGCGGGCGGGCGAGTCGTCACCGACCTTGTGTCGTTGGTCCGATTCGCCCGCCGATGACATGTTTTTCCCGACAGCAGATAAGGCTTCGGGTGTGGTCCCAGTCGTCCATAAGTAAGGTGGCCCGACCGTAACTTCTAAATTGCCATCTCCGAGGATCGCGAGTGCGGCGATACTCTCGATTGCGGCTGGAGCGGTGCACGTCGCAGCGTCGAACAGCCACATGGACATCGGACCGCTAGGCGTGCTTCTCGGGTTGACCGGGGTGGCGCAGCTGACGCTTGGTGTCCTCATCCTGATTGCACCCAATGCACGTGGTCTTCAAATCGTCGCAGTAGTCCATGGTTTGGCCGTGCTTGCCTGGGGACTGAGTCGAACAGTCGGTTTGCCCCTCCCTGGAGAGGTCGGCGAAGTCCAGTCGCTTGGCATGCAGGATGTCATGGCCGCGGTATTGGGATCCGGAGCAGCAGCCTTCGCATTTGCTGCGCTCAAACAACCGATTAGAGAAAGGTCCCTCAGCTTATGGGTCACGGCGACGGTGGCTGCAGGGTTGACTTTGATCGGAGTCTTTTTCCCCCATCACCACGCCCACCCGGATCAAGCTGTGCCAGTCGCCGAGGCTGGCCAGGTCTCCGACCGTCTTCCCAATGACGAGGCTACGGCTCTTCTCGCTCTCTCGGCGCGATCCCCGTTGCCCGGCTCGAGCGATCACAGCCATGGATCCGTTGGCGGTCACGGCAGGGGGTTCGAAGAGCCCCTGCCTCTCGATCCTCTTGATGATGCAGAGCGCGCCGAATTCGAGCAACAGTGGGCTGAAGCGTCAAGCGCTGCGCAGGCCCTTTCGACCCTCGAAGCTGCCGAGGCTGCCGGCTACAGGCAAGCGTCCACGGACGCACCTGGACTCGGAGCTCATTGGGTCAAGTGGTCCCTCGTCGACAAGCCCTTCGATCCAGTAAAACCGTCGATGCTGCTGTTCAAAGAACGGAGGTATGGCGAACCACCCGAACTCGTCGGCTTCTCGTACTTGGTGGCATCGGCAGCGGAACCAGAGGGGTTCGCCGGCCCGAACGACAAGTGGCATGCGCACCACGGGATGTGTTTTATCGACGGGTGGCTCCGGTCCGAGAACCTCGAGGTACGCGGCGATTGCGCCGATACGTGGATCGATGGTTCGGACTTATGGATGCTTCACGCGTGGCTTGTGCCGGGCTCAACCAATCGAAGGGGGCCGTTCGCCGACATGAATCCATCACTTTGTGGGACACCTCCAAACACCCCCGACATCCTGAAATGCAACCCGGTCGAACGGTGAGACCCCGACTTCTACTCCGTCGAGATCGCGGGCGAGAATGTCCGGTCTACTCCCAGGCCGACATTGAAGCCAACTGGACTGTCGAACTCAGCATCGGGTACTCAATCGAGGCATATTCAAAGCCGTAACCGACGAGATCGATCGATAACCAAAGGAGGTTGGTCCCAGCTTTCTATCCTGCGCTTCACGAGAGCTTATGTCCCCTATTTGACCACTATCACTCGCGAAACCAGACGTGACAGGTTGCGACGGGTTGGGACCACAGCGGAGCAAACCTCCTGGTCGATGGCGAGTTTCGGTAACTGGGTGTGACGGGTTGGGACAGGTTGTTATGGGGGGCTTTGGACTGGCAGTCAAGGGGTCAGGGGTTCAAATCCCCTCAGCTCCACTAAGGAAACCCCTGGTCAGAGGGATTGTCGCATCTCTTGCACAGTAGCGGGGGCCGTCGATGTCCACTATTGCGTTGCCCGGTGGAATAGTGTTGACCGAATAGTGAGGTGGACACAACTCTGCCACCAAATCCCCGCGCCACTCTTTGTCTTCGGCCGCATTATCTTGCCACTGATGGCCGTTGAATCACATCAATGGCCGGCGTCGTTTTGTCGCCCGTCGACCGACCTCACTTGGGGACCTGTGGACTCAAAGTGACATGGCCTCGATTCGTCTGTTCCTTGCCTGGATGAACTCGATGCTCCGGCGTCGATACTCCTTGTAGGTGTCAACGTCCTTGGGTATCGCAGACGACTTAAAGCTGTCGAACGGCGTGAAGAACCTCACCGTAGTGTGGTCATCAGTGACGAGGTCCGGTAGTAGGAAGAAGTCCACGTATCCTCGAAAGTCGCCGAACAGGCCGAAGAAGTCGCCGTACCGATCTAGGACCTCGCCGAGTGGGTTCGCCTCATCGAGGTAGTGGCGACGGATGCATTCGAGCGTCAGGTCGAACCGGTCCGAGATGCGTGGGTGGAACCCGCGAGCTTGGTTGATGGTCTGTTTGCGACCGATCCTGTTTCCCGGGAATACCATCATTCCGCCGATGGTGTAGCCGATCGCGTTGAACGCCTCGACCTCGTGTTCGGGAAGCTGGATAACAATCGCCCAGGCTCGCAATCTCAACGTTGCCATGACTGCGTCGCTCGCTAGAAAGAACTCGCCGGCGTCTGACTTGTGATGCAAGTAGACACCCGGTTGGGTGTCGGTCAGATCGAACGGAGCGCCGCCCGGCAGGGTCTTGCTCCAGAGGAGCTTGTGATACTTGCGGAGGGTGGGGCTGTGTGAATCGGGATCTTTCCCAAGAGACGTATCAGATCTAAAGTCAAAAGCCGTGTCGATCGTCATAGACGCATCCTATGCCTTCTGCCGAGGGGACCGTCCCTGACCACAGATCGGTTGCCAGCAGATTCAGCCTCCTCATCGCGAGGGTCCAACCTCACTCGCTACACCCCGGATGCCTATGCCGCCCCTGCTACATTTACTTGTGCCTTCTAGCAGGGCTGTAATGGCTGATCACCCTCCCGTCGAGCTGTCGGCTGTTGAACCAAGGGCGCCCATAACCGGCAATCCCGAGTGGCTGCCCAAGCAATATGTGTCGATATGTGCCTTTTGTGTCACCGGTTCTTGAGTTTGGTTCGTCTGTTCTCATGTACTCAGGCTGCATCGGTGGCGAAACTTGAAAAGAGAGGGCTGGCACATGTCTACGGGTCGTTCGGGTGGACTTGATCTGGTTGGGTGGTTGTTGGGTCTGGCGGGATTGGTATTGATGTTCGTGGGGTTCTTTATTATCGACCATGGCGGTTGGTTGGGGCCTGACAGTCCGGTCAGTGAGCTGGCGGCTGAGATCACTGACAACAGGACGAGAACTGTCGCTGGAAACACGGTCGGCATTGTCGGAGCGTTTGCCTTGGTCGGGTTTGTTGCCTCGCTGCGGATGCGCCTCGCCCGGGAAGGCTCTAAAGGTGAACTGTTGGCTCTTGTGGCCTATGCATTTGGGGTTGTCATGACGATCGGCGCTTTCGTTCATGCGTCATATCGCATGGCGATTAGCGCACCGATCGTTCCGAACATGCTCACCGACGCGGTGCTTCCGTTATCGATCCTGAAAGAACACATCATTGCCCTGTTCATGTTTGGTGCTCTGGGTGTCGCCGCCACTATGAGCGTCAGCTCGTTGGTCGTGGGATTGCTCCCCAAGCCGTTTGCCTGGGTGGGCGTCGTACTTGTCGCGGCCACTGTGGCGCTCATCCCGACTGGTCTTGGTGTTGGCGGTCTCGCCTTGTTCCTCTGGCTGATTGTGGCTTGCCTCGTTCTCATCGCACACGACGGATCAGTACTCACGAACGGCGTCACGTCATCGGCCGATACGCCCGCCTAGATGGCTGAAAACGCAGACGCTCCGTACCAGCGCCCATAACCGGCATTATGCGTGGCTCGTGACCACACCAGGATTATTGGTCCTTATTGGTCGGGGGACACCCCAGAGGTGGTTTTCGGGAGCCAAGCCCCATCGGGTGAATCAGCCTGCAAGTCCGCAACAGTCAGGTTTCATAACACATTTAGGGGTCGAGTCGTCAGCTAGTGATTGATGATTTCGGGTACCGGCGGTAACTGGCAGTCAAGGGGTCAGGGGTTCAAATCCCCTCAGCTCCACAAGCAAATCCAAGGTCGACGCTGGTCGCCGCCGTGTGCGGGTCGAGGAGGCAGCGACGGAAGAGGGCGGACGGATCGTTTTCGGGATTCCGGAGACCCAAAAGGGGCGGATCCCTCGATATCCGCACTTATGGGCGCGTCGTGGCGTGGTCCTAGCCACGCGCTGGACGTGTCCCCTATTTGTCCACTATCACTCGCGAAACCAGGCGGGACTGGTTGGGACAGGTTGGGACTCACATGGGACGACAAACCCTGGTAGAAGACCAGTTCCAATGACTGGGTGTGACGGGTTGGGACAGGTTGGTATGGGGGGCTTTGGACTGGCAGTCAAGGGGTCAGGGGTTCAAATCCCCTCAGCTCCACCCGCGAAAATCCTCATCTAAACCATTGACGAGATCGCAGATCACAGCGATCCGATTAGCGCTAAGAGTCGCCTCTCGCTCAGGAAAGTTCTGAGGGAGGACAGGTGTGCAATTGGAGTTGCATGCGAGGCAGACCTGATGAGCGAGGACATACAGAGCAATCGCGAATCCTCTTCGCATCATAGAGAAGGCAACTCGACGGTTTCGTAGCGCAACCAATGGACCGAGCAGGAAGTGTAGATCTGGCGCGGTCTCTGGAGGAACGTCGGTCCGCTTGTAGCGTTTGATCCGTTATGCGGCGATGATTGCTCTGTGAGTCCAAGAGAAGAGCGATTGTGGACGGTCTCAGTGGGCACCGATTTCTGTCGTGTATGCGGCGGGGACCCCGTTGCCCCTGGTCCATGGGAGAGGTTCAGGTACTGGATGGTTAACGGGAGCATTCCTTGAAGACCGGGCCGGGCCGGGCCGGATAGGGGCCACGCGTTCGCGGGGCGGATGGCACGGCCAATCGGAAGGCCAACATCATCAAACTTCCGGGCTCCTCCTGCTCACCTCAGGCGATGTTCTCCTGGCCTCCAGCATCTGGACGCTTCAATGATCGAAGCGTTTGACGGCCATGAGCCTCTCGACGACTCCCAACCGGAGTCGATCATGTTCGCTGATCTGGAAATCGTCGGTCTTCAGATGTTGAGCCGGGCGTCGCGTCATGTACTCGCCCTTGGTTCGGCTCGGGATGTATTCGTAGAGCCACTGCATCCAGAAGAGGGGCGGCAGGGTGCTGCGGACATGATCCACCAAGATCAGACGGCCGCCCAATCTGAGCACTCGACTCATCTCGCCCATGGCGAGGACATCATCGGGGACGCTGCAGAGGGCGTATGTGCATACCACGGTGTCAAACGAGTCATCCAGGAAGGGCAGGTCCTGGGCGTCGGCTTCGAGCAGCGCCACGGCGCGGTCCAACCGCTCGGCCCTGGTCGCCGCGATGGTGAGCATGTCGGGACTGAGGTCAATCCCGGTCAAGGTCAGATCTTCGGGATAATGGGGTAGATTGAGACCGGTCCCAATCGCTACTTCCAGCGTGGTGCCAACCGCCCGGGAGCACGCCCAATCCCGGTGTTCTGTCCCGATGATCCACTTCTCGAAGAAGTCCATCTCCTGGTCATAGGTTGGGGCCTCCTCTGCATAGCTGCGGAGCTTGCGCTCGTTCTGTTTTGCCCTTTGCGTCGGAGCAACTTCACCGCGGGGTCGTCTGGCCACTCCCATGCCTCATTCCTGCGGATTGCGCCGACACCATTTGGTCGACGATGTGTTCGGCATCGCGGCCCACCCCACCGACCAATGGAGAGCTGAGAGTGCTGAGGAAGAGCAGACCAGCGAAGTAGAGGCCGGGTTGGGACTCAACGACGCCTCGAGTGTGTCTCGGATAGCCGTTATCGGCGAAAATTGGAAGGTCGATCCAGGTGAAGTCGGGTACGTATCCCGTGCACCAGATCACGTTGGACACGTCGGGAGTTCGACCGTCCTCGAGCATCGGGTGGCCGTCATGCGTCCCGGTTGTTTTCGGGACTCGTTCGATACCGGCGGCGGAGAGGTCGTTTCGCCGCACACTCCCGAGGGGTATGCCGCGAGGTGGGTTGAGGAAGTGGTCGCGTACTTTCCGCCCGATCGGGTTCTCGACATTCAGCACCCGTGTGGCCATGAACCATAGAAAAGGTGTGAGCAAACGATCGGGGAGGCTGCCTGCCCGGGTGGGCTCTTGGCCTGTGTCCGGGCCCGACAGCCACGTCTGGTGACGTTCGGCGAGCTCGATTGCAATTTCCGCTCCGGAGTTGCCGGCTCCCACCACGAGCACCCCGCCCTTGCGAAGCTGGGATGGGTTGCGGTACTCGCTGGAATGGAGCCGTACGATGCGGTCGTCGATGTCTTGTGCGAATTTGGGGATCCTGGGGTGGTGATACGCTCCGGTGGTCACAACCACGTTTTCCGCGAGCAGCGACTCTTCGGAAGTGACTACCTGGAATCGATCCCCGATACTGGAAAGCCTCTCGACTTTCACACCGGTCGTCACCTGTAGCCGGAATTCCCGGGCGTAGGCCTCCATGTAGTCAGCGGTCTCGTCCTTGGTCGGATAGGAAGAAGGAGATCCTGGAAATCGCATCCCGGGTAGTCCGCTGTAGCGACCAGGCGTGAACAGACGCAGCGAGTCCCACCTCTTCCGCCAAGCATCCCCGACCCGGTCATTCTCGTCAAGAATCTCGAACGGCAGACCCCGGCGGGCGAGGTGATAACCCACTGCCAAACCTGCTTGCCCACCACCGATTACCACCGTTTCGACTTGCCGATCACTCATTCGGGTCACTCCTTTGACGATCCTCGTTAGACCCTACGAGCGTCCGAAGCGGTTGCCTATCGGGAGTTCTCCCAGGTGACGAGACCGTGCTGCATTGCGAACAGTGTCGCCCCTGCTCTGGTTGAAACGCCCATTTTCCGGTATGCGTTTTGGATGTGATAATCAGCCGTCTTAACCGATATTTGGAGGGCACGGGCGACCTGTTTGGTCTGTCGCCCCCGGGCGAGGAGTCGCACCACGTCGAGTTCCCGATCGGTCAACCCGGCGGGCCGATCGATGGAGGGGCTGCGATGACCAGCTGCCTCCAATACCGCGGAGACCGACTCCGCGTCGAGACGCCCGGATTGCGCCTCACCAATGACAGCGTCGGCGGCCTCGGTCGGGGGAAGGCCCTCCCGGTGGGGGCGGGGCTCGGTCATGGCTTGATAAGAGTCTGCCGCCGCCAGGAGACGGGCAAGCGAGTCGAGTGATGGAGCGGCAACGCCGCGGTGATAGCCCGAACCGTCGAGACGCTCATGGTGGAGGCTTGCGGGACTCGCAAGGCGAGCTAGGAATGGGGATCGGACCAGGACTCGCTCCGTGTGGTAAGCGTGCAGCCTCACTTGCTCGCAGTCGTCCGCGGTCAACGGGTCGGTCTTCTCCCAGACTCGGACTGGCACTGCGACGCGTCCCAGGTCGTGCACCAGCCCTGCCCGACCGATTGCTGTCACCTGCTTTCGGTCGAGTCCCATCAAATTCGCAGCGGTAACACTCAGCTCCGAAACTCCACCAGAGTGCCCCACCTGATGCGCAACGCCCATATCTGAAAATTGGCCCATGGCAGCCATCGCCTGGTCGATCTCGTCCCCGTCCAACATCAGCCACGGCTTCGGCTCCGAGTTCAACACTGCCTCCCACACCGAAGAGTTTCGATCGGTCTCGAGGATCTCGGCGGGATTGCCAACGACCACGCTGGTGACAATTGGGTCGAGCGCCCGACCGGCTCTCTGGTTCATCAAAGCGGCTACGAATTCATCATCACCGAGCAGACGCTGGAAAGCCGCGTCCCGCGCCACGTGCACGATCCGCATCGGGAGCGGTATCTCATCGCCCCTAATTCCCGCGGGCAGCCCCTTTCCGTCCCAACGCTCATCCTCATATGCGAACAGCCACGAGATATTGCTGCCCAATCCCAGCCTTGCAGTCAGCATCTGCGCCACTTCGCAACTCGCAGCTACCACCCCGGGGAAAGCCAGAGCCAGCTTTGGTGCGCCATGGGCGATCTGTCTGGCGCGCAAAGTCCACGGACCGTCCGGCGGCGCTATCGCCCGAAACATCCCTTTCGCCGCGTCCATGCGGGAGCCGAAGCGGGCTGGAGTAGCGTATTTCACGAAGGACTCGTCGTCTCCGAAAATGTCCGCATCAACATCCACCGGTGCGTTGCAACCCACATAGAACAGGAGACAGAGAAAATAGGTCTGTGAGGCGGTTTCCGAGTCGACACCGAGACGATTACAGATGCGCATCGCGGCGAGGGTGCTCCTCAGCCCATACTCGAAAGGCGCCCCCAAGGCGAGGTCGGTGGCCAATGAGAGCGCCGCGATGATCTCCGCGGTGCGGACCCGCTCTGGATTGGAGATGGCGTCATCGGTCATCCGATTACCTTATGTTGAATCGATCCGGGTGAAGTCCAGAATCTACGGATCGACAGCTCTCCACGGACCGCCTGTCAAAATCGCTTTTGCTCGGTGATTGTGTCCGGAGGGACTGGCGTCTCACATGATGTCCGGCGAAGGGGCTATGTCGCGGGACCCGATCTGAAGTGTGTCGGGGCCACATCATCTCCGGATGAGCTAGGGGTTCGCAGCGATCCGGCAAGGTAGCCTTCGCAGCTATGCAGGCGAAAGCAAAACAAGTGCCACCGGATGGGGTCAAGTCTCTGGACCGTGGACGGCAGGCGGTCAGCTCCTCGGAATGGGAGGCTGCCTAACGACGAGTATCTTGACTGGGTGAAGAACGATCGGGCCTCCCTGCGAGATGGCGTTTGTAGAGCTTGCTTCGCAGGGAGAACACTTCAAAACACCCGCACCCACACTTGTTCGTACGGTGCCATAGTTGCGAAAGAACACATGGAGATCTCGTGAGAGAGGCGGAGAGATTTGGCGTCCAGTAGTTGCCGGTTAAGGAGAAATCGTGGTTGAGCGCATAACCCGTGCTGAGTTGGTGGACCTCATCGAATCCGATGCGGTTCAGGTGGTCGATGTTCTTCCCGAGGCTGAGTTCCTAAGTGGCCACATTCCAGGTGCAATCAATGTGCCCCTGAAGACCCTCGATTTCGAAACGACACGGGTGTTGAACAAGAGCCGACCGGTCGCGGTCTATTGACATGATGGGTTGTGAGACATGTCCCCACGAGCCGCGTGTCGGCTCGAAGCACTCGGTATCGAAAAGGTGTACGACTACGAACTCGGAATAGCCGACTGGAAAGCTGCCGGGCTACCAATCGAGGGTCCCGGACTCGGATACCAAACAGCCAGTGACGCCATGCGCGGAGACGTTCCCACGTGTAAGCCGTCAGAGACTATCGGGGCCGTCCGAACAAGAGTTATCGCAGCAGGCTGGGAGGACTGCCTGGTTGTCGAATGCGGCGATCTCGTCACCGGCCGGCTCAGACGATCCGCATGGGAACACGACGACAACACCATTGCTTCAGAAATCATGCAGGTTGGACCCAGCACCGTTAGAGCAAACGAACCCCTCGACCGACTCGTCAAACGAATGGACCAGCGACCTACCAACCTGGTAGTGGTTGCCACACCACAAGGTGGGCTATTAGGCGTGGTTATACGAGAAGAAGCCCACCGAGTGCTCCAAGGGGACCCACTCGAAATGATCTGGATGGACTGCGACGGCTGCCCCGGCCAATGGAGACCTGCCCGGCCGGGCACATAACGGAACTTGTCGGCATCTGCCCAGATGCGGCGATGTCTGTGATGGATCGACCGCCCTGGACTTTGAGGCGGGGTTCCCGACCACGCTTGGGGCATGGCGGGCGCTGGCCCGTGTCCACTATCACTCGCGAAACCAGACGTGACGGGTTGGTACGGGTTGTGACGGGTTGGGAGGAAACGCCCTGGTAGATAGCCAGTTCGGATGACTGGGGAAGACTGGACGTGCGCCTGTTACGGTTTCCCAATGACCGAGTCAACGAGCGGATCAGACTGGATCTCCGCGGCCGAGTTCCACCGGGCGCGGGGCGTCTCCGACTGGCGTGTCACAGGGACAGGCCCGCAGATCGTCTTCACCGCGACCTCCCTCTCCCAAGCGGCAGACCTCATCGCCCCGGTCGTCGCCGCCGCCGAGCAATTCGGCATTCTGCCCGACGTCGACGTGCGTCCCGAGGGAGTCGTCGTTCGCATCCCGTACCGCAGCCCGGATGGCATCCCCGCGGCCGCCGTGGAGTTCGCGACGGCCGTGTCCCGGGCAGCCGCCGAGTTGCTGCTGACCCCCGATCCCTCGCTCGCGCAGTCGATCGGCATCTACATCGCCCAGCATTCCCATGCCGACGTGCGACCGTTCTTCACAGCCGCACTGGGCTATGAGGAGTTCGGAGACACGGATGCCGTCGATCCGCTGCGCTGCGGGCCGCAGCTCGCCTTCAACCCGATCACCGGCGACTCTCCAGCGAGAGGCCGGACCCACTTCGACGTCTTCGTGCCGGCCGACCAGGCTCGGGCGCGAGTGGACGCCGCGCTCGCCGCCGGAGGGAGACTCGCAGACGATTCGCACGCTCCCGCCTGGTGGTCGCTCGCGTCGCCCGACAACCACGGCCTGGACATCGCGTCCTGGACCGACACCTACGACTGACACGGACGATGTGAGTTTGAATAGCGTCTAATGGATTCATTGTCGCCTTCGATGCCGCTACCGAGCTTCCGGACGAAACAACAGACACTGGATATCACCGTAAAGGTCGCAATCTCTGGATGTCCGCGGACCGGACAATCGTGTATTTAGTCGATGGCGATCGTATCGAAGCATGGCCGACCTCTGGCGAGTTCATTGGACGCGCCTAGATGTCGGCATCATCATTCGATTCGCAGACCGACCTTCTGGTGCCGTCCCAGTAACCCAGATAGCAGCGGAACCGCTAAAGGTTCGAGGTTTCGCGATTCTCGCTTGAGTCGGCAACACCGCGAATGTCGACTCTGTTTGTCCACTATCGCTCGCGAAACCATACGTGACTGGTTGGTACGGAATGTGACCACATGGGAGCAATCGCCTGGTAGATGGCCTGATCCAATGGCTTGGGATGACTGGGCGTGACGGGTTGGTATGGGGTGCGTTGGACTGGCAGTCAAGGGGTCCGGGGTTCAGGATCCCTTCAGCTCCACGGAGAAATCCTCTGGTCGGGAGGGTTTCTCATTTCTAGCGACCGTTCAATCGGATCCACGATGTCCACTATCGACTCCTTATTCTCTCTGCGAGGCTGCATTCTCTCTGCGAGGCTACCGACGGCTTCCTTCTGGATCCATCGCGAGAGAGGTGGGATCGGACGGAAGATGACGCTCCCAGCCGGTTATGGATAGGGCGCCAAAGCGGTCCCCGATGATTGTGGAAACCGAGTCCCCCACGAAGAAACCCCCCTTCGGATTGTCCTCCAGGGGGCCTCAGTGTATTTGGAGTCTTTGTCAGACGTTTGTCTGCATTCCCCGATTCCGTGACGGTGCCGGGGACACGGGACTAGATCGACTCGACTTCTTCGTTTAGTTCGATCCTCGGTGTACCGAGGATGCCCGATTCGGTCATCTTGGTTTTGAGGGTCGGGCTATTTATGAATGCCTTTGCCAACTCGAGGGTGTCGAAACCGGCGACAACGGTCACCATGTTGGGATCCTCGACTGAGCGGTTCACCTTTGCGAACTTGGCTCCTTCGGATGTGGGGGTGAACGTGTCGTACACGGTCTTCCACTTGGCATAGTCAGTCACTGAATGGCGGATTGCAGTTGTAATCATGAGTCCTCCTCATATTGCTGCTTGTGCATACTCTAACACAGATATGGAATTCTAGAACAAACTTGGAATTCTGGACCGACGAGACTGTTTCAGCTAGATTGTCGGGACATCGATGCAACTCAACCTCAAACGAAAGGGCGACTACGCCGTCAGAGCCATGATCTCGGTGGGACGCCACTACGACAAAGGCCTGCGCCAAGCCCGTCAGATCTCCACCGAAATGCACATCTCATACAAGACCCTGACCCTGATCCTGGCCGGACTGGTCGCCGAGGGGCTGCTAGTTGCCAGCCATGGACCCAAAGGAGGCTATCGCCTAGCCCGACCCCCCGGCGACATCAACCTTTTGGACATCGTCGAAGCCGCCGAAGGACCCGCCACCTTGGACCACTGCGTCTTACGTGACGGTCCCTGCGACTGGGAGGAGACCTGTCCCGTTCACGACACTTGGTCCCGCACCCAGGACGCATTCACAAAAGAACTGGCCTCCACGTCCCTCGCCGAGATGACCGCAATCGACGCCGCCATCGAATCCGGCACATACCAGCCCCAAACCCCGCCCCACACCCCACCCACGGAACGGCATGGCATCCGCAACTAACAGAACACAGAATGCCGGTCAACCGGGAACATGAACAGGACACAGTTGGCGTGGCTGCCGGATCTGCTCGGCTTGGTTGCAGTTGTCAAGCCTGATCAGGTGTGGCCAACCAGTCGAGTTGATCTTTAGGTTCTAGTCCGGTTTCGGCATTCGGGTCGGGGAGTGGCGTTTGTGCTCACACAAGGCCTACGCACTTCCCCCACTCGGCGGGACCGGCTCATTCCCGGGTGGATTGTCACCGACCAGTTGTGGAGCTTCTTCGATCCGGAGATCTTGGATTGCATTGGCGAAAGTGCCAATTGGTGCGGAAATCCAGACAACAAAAAGGAGCATCATGAAAGCGACGCTCCCAACGGCCAGGTTGGCGATCCACATCGCGAGGGTAAGTACGGCCAATCCGATGTTGAACATCCGTCGCCTCTCGTCTGGCCAGGCCGTTCCGGGGCGCAGATCGATTCGTGCCCGGATCACACTGACAACGATCACAAACACGCTGACCAGACGCACTGTCATTGCAACGTCGGATGTCAGTTGGTAAACAGGGAGGACTAGAAGGCCAGCTGTCGAGATCAGCAATCCGGTCAACGCGATGTGCCTGATTCTCCAACGGGAGATTGGGTTGTCGACGATGGGTCGACGGTCGAGAACGAAGATCAACCCGGCAAATCCGGCCAGGGATATCCCAAGCCCACCAAACGCCAAGAAGAAGAACTCGCCAGGCATGGCTTGATAGTAATGCTCCCTTCTACGGCGAACAGTTGGGTTTAGGTCGCATAGGGAAAAGACGCATGATGGTGAGAACGAAAGATGGGCGTTTACCAGGCGTTTCGCCTATTTCCCCAGGTCAGTGAACCGACCATGGTCGGACTCATAACTCGGACGAGCTACCCCTAAATGGCAGCCGTGGAAGCCGATATCGCCGATTTGGGGGCATCAAGGTTCTTCCTTCCATCGTCTCATGATGCTCGACCCAGCCGTCTGCCCAACTGATTTCCCTGAATGTCAACTACTGTCATTGGCTCAGGTTGCCTCCAGGGGGGTATCAGGTTGGCACCATCTGCAGACTCAATAAAGGGCCGCTCTGGCCACGCACTGACCGGTCTCGTGTGACCAGGGTGCCACTGTCAATTTTTTCCTCATTACGCGAGCAGTTTCCGCCCAGCGCGGTCTTTGAGGGAAGCGAGGGCAAGGTGTGGTTCGCCGGTTTCGAGCCTCGTGGCTCGAGCATTGCGGCCTACTTTTGCGGCGACGATGCCCTTGGCTCCCGCGGCCGTGTCTGGCGAAATCGCGTTCCCGGCCGGATCATGGACGTTGCCAGTGGGGGCGGTCTTCCAATCCTGCGGCTCGGCAACTCAGAACCACGACTCGCTGACCTCCTACCGCTGTCCATCGCGGTGCCAGCTCTCGTCGACATACACACAGATCTTCCAGCCGACCAAGACGCCCTACGTGCCCAGCTGCTGACCTCGACCACTCGCGAAGACTTCCGACGCATTCGCCGGGCGAACTTCACCTATCGGATCACCACGGAACCAGACGCAATTCGCGAGTTCCATGCCAAGCACTACACGCCCCTCGTTGCGCAGCAATTCCCGGAGGACGGGAGGATTGAGTCGGCAGAGAAAATGATGCGCGATCTGGATCACGGAGGCGAGCTCATTTGCGCCGATATCGACGGAGAGTGGGTGGCGGGTCTCTTCAACATCTCCCGGGAGCCGAGCTATGCGCTGATGACGCTTGGGATCCGCGATGCTGATGAGACCGTTCGCCAGAAACGGGTGGTCGCTGCGCTGATAATCCGGAGTCTCGAGCGGGCAGTCGAACTTGGTCGCGATAGGGCGACATTGGGCCGCTCGCTGCCGTTCCTGGGAAAGGGACCCGTGTGGTTCAAAGCAAAGTGGAGCGGGACTATCACCCGCCGGAGCGACACCGAGGATTTGCACATGTTCATGGACCTACGCCACGCCCCGGTGCGCCGCATGCTGTCAGGGAGCCCAGTGATCCACTCCGAGGGCGATGCGCTGGTGGTGTCGACGTGGCTGGAACCCGGAGACAAACCCCTGAAGGCCATAACCCGCGACGCCGGGCGGTTCCCGGGGATCTCACGGTGGTACGTCCTTTCAGAATCTGAAACTCTCGCCGCCGGCGCCGAGCAGCTAGCAGCCAGCGAACGAATTCTGACCGTACCGGTTGCTCCGAGCGGGGATGGCCCGATCTGGCTGGGTGACGTGCTCGCTAAACTGGCGGCGACGTCCTGACGGGACCTTTTCCTCCTACTTGCCCAAGAGTTCCTTGACGGCTCCGAAGTTGAAGGCCCACCCCACTCCCCACACTTTGCTGGAGATAAACGGCCCCTCAGGGTTCCAATACGTCTCCCGTATGCGGTCGACGGTCGGCATGCGAAAGTCGTAGGGGACAAAATCGGCGACTTTGCCCTGCCAGGTTCTGTCCTCAGGGGGTTTCCGAAGCTCTTGAGCGACGGCAGCGATCCCGACGATCGCTAGCAGGAGCCTCCAGAAGTTCATGAGACTCGAGCGCTTCTTACGTCTTTTTTCTTTTTCACTCATCTGCGGAAGGTTATCGAAGTTTCCAAATTGGCCGGGCCGACGAACATCGACGGCTCATATGGTCAATCGCTGAGATAATCCTGTGTCGTGATCTGCGCCGCGTTCAGAAGGGATCGAGATCGAGACCGGGCTCGGTCGTCAGATCGGCTCCTGGTCCTGCCGCTTGGCTGCAGGCCGTGGCCATAACCGCCAGCATCATGACGACAAGCTCAATCTGGCTGATGGTGCCACACCCGGTTGAGGCCACGGTGACCCATCTCGTACGCCAACGGTAATGCTGAAGAGAACTCGGTTTGGGGAGTAATCCATTCGGGCAATCCTCGATGGCAAGCGGTGCCGATCGGACATGTCCCAGCTTCGGGCAGCCGCACCCAGCATGGTGTTGACGGAGACTGTGCGACAATGATCACACACCGTCAACTTCTGACGGTTGAATCAGGAGGCCCTTATGGCAAGCAAGGACAAAGGCGGCCGAGCCACGAAAAAGGTTGGCAAGAACCTCAAAGAGAAGCGCCAAGACAAGAAGGCCAAACGAGTCGAGTCTGACGCCAAACGCAGTCGCGCCACCTGACCGACCGGTCGACTAAGCACAACTGAAGA
>JBGSYD010000040.1:0-14489 GCA_041751055.1 Acidimicrobiia bacterium
GCATAGGCCGGTTCCAACTGATCGAGTCGGAGGGCCTCGGCATCGTCGGGCGAGCCGGAATCGGCAAGGTCCACGACTTCGCCCGCCAATGAGACGAATCGCGATACCTGGTCGGCAATGACAGTGTTCTTCGTCCGATCAGGGCTGGCCAGCAGGTCGGCGATCGGAGCCAGGTTGCTACGAGCCTCGTTGATGGCATCTTCTTTGGCCTCTGTCGAAGAGACGCCGAGGCGCTCGTCAAATGCGAAGAAGACCGACTGGGCCACAGCAGCTCTGGCAATCCCGACTGATCCCAACGTGGCATTTGTCCAATGCAGTGCTCTGGCATTGGATGCGACTTTGGCAGCGCCGAAGGAGTTGGAGAAGACAATGCCGAAGCCAAGGAGAGCAAGCGCGGCTGCCAGCACCAGCACCGCGGCTACTGCCCTTCCGCGCCCGCCTTTGGGCGGCTCTTTAGCCTCTTTGGTCACCCAGGTCTATCGGCAATTTCTGCTGGAGTCTGTAGGTCTCGGGACCCAAGATTCGACAGTCTTGCTGGTGTTTTGTGCTTCGGGTTGCCCTATTGCATCTGCCTGGGAGGCGCTATATGGCCCGACGCCCGAAAGAGAGCCTTCTGCCAGTTCTTCAGATAGTCCTTGCGGCCACCGGGGCCCGGTCTCATCAAGGTGTCACCGTGGTGCCAGAGGTTGCAGGCGTGGCCCAACTCGTGCGCAACCGTCCACAACGGCTGACCTCGGGCACCTCGCCGATCGCCGAAGACGTCGACATCCACAGTCACGTAGTCAGCCAGCGGCCCGAGGCTGCAACCGCTCTTGCCCTCGATGCTTCGAACCACGAACACGGTGATCGGAGCGCCTCGCCCCAGAAAGCCAACTCGCCGACCTCTCCCCGAATTGGATTCGAAATACTCCCCTGCGTCGGACAGACCCTCTCGATATGCCCGACTATTGCACCCCACATCGAGGGCGAAAGCGGGCGCCGCAGACGTGATGACCTGAATCATCTCCGAGTTGGTCTCGGGTTGGATCACGACATTGACTTGCTCCCGGAAGATTCGCCGCGCTTCGTCAATCGCCTCATTGAGCCTCGCCCAAACTCCCATGTCTTCTTCGGCCAGAAGGGGTCCCGACTCGTCGGCGAGAACGATTACATCGACTCTCATTTCTCTGGTCCGTAATTGCCCCAAATAGACGTTGAAGGCATCCAAGGTCACAAGCGATCGCAGGACGTGGAAAGCGGTCTTCCCCGCAGCGCTGAGACTCTGAACGATGGCGCGTCGGATCATTGATGCCCCGAAGACGGCTCAGCTGTCCAGGTTGGCCATGACGTGCTTGATCCGGGTGTAGTCCTCGAGGGCATACGACGAGAGGTCCTTGCCGTAGCCGGATCGCTTGTACCCGCCGTGCGGCATCTCGGCTACGAGAGGAATGTGGGTGTTGATCCAGACACAGCCGAAGTCGAGGCGTTTGCTCATCCGCATCGCTCGTCCAAAGTCTTTCGTCCACACGCTCGACGCCAGCCCGTATTCGACGCCATTGGCCCAGCGCACTGCTTCGTCCTCATCGGTGAAGCGCTGCACGGTGATCACCGGACCGAAGATTTCCTTCTGGATCATCTCGTCGGTCTGGAGGAGGTCGGCGACGACGGTTGGCTGATAGAAATAGCCATCACCACCGACCGGAGAACCTCCGGCAGCGACCCTGGCATGATCCGGCGCCCGATTCAGGAATCCCGAGACATTGCCAAACTGGTTCTGGTTGTTGATCGGCCCGAAGGCAACATCCTCATCGTCGGGCATACCGGTTTTCGTTGCCTTGGCCTGCTCGGCGAGAGCCCCGATCAGATCTTCATATATACCGGGCGCCGCCATTACGCGGGTTGCCGCGGTGCAGTCCTGACCGGCGTTGAAATAGCCGGCGCCGGCGATTCCCTCAGCTGTAGCTTCGAGGTCGGCGTCGTCGAATACGACAACCGGAGCCTTGCCGCCCAGTTCGAGGTGGACCCGCTTCAGGGATTGCGCCGCGGCTTCTGCAACCTCCATGCCGGCGCGAACCGATCCGGTGATGGACACCATCGCCGGCGTATCGTGGACCACCATCGCCCGCCCTGTGTCCCGATCACCGCAGACGACATTGAGGACGCCGTCGGGAAGAAACTCGGCAGCGATCTCGGCGAGCAGGGTCGTCGAGGCAGGTGTGGTGTCGCTCGGTTTGAGCACAACGGTGTTGCCGGCGGCGATGGCCGGGGCGAACTTCCAGACCGCCATCATCATCGGGTAATTCCAGGGCGCTACCTGGGCACAGACTCCAACCGGTTCGCGACGCACGAAAGAGGTCATGTTGTGCATGTACTCCCCGGCAGACTTCCCTTCCAGATGCCGGGCAGCACCTGCAAAGAAGCGGATCTGATCGACCATCGGTGGGACTTCCTCATCCGCCGTCAGCCCCCGGGGCTTACCGGTGTTCTCCACTTCGAGGTCGACTAGCTCGTCGCCTCTTGCTTCTACAGCGTCGGCAATGCGTATCAACGCGAGGGCGCGCTCCGACGGCGTGGTGTCACGCCACATCTGAAATGCCGCGTCGGCTGCAGCCATGGCAACGTCGATGTCCTCCTCACCGGAAAGCGGCGCCGTCGCATACGATGAGCCTGTGGCAGGGTTGATGACGTCACTGGTCCGGCCATCTGCCGAATCGACATAAGAACCATTGACGAAGTTGCGGAACTTCTTCATTGCTATCTCACTTTTCTCTAGTAGGGCACATCATGCTTCCTCAGAACGCGCCGAGAACCTCTGACTCAGGACTATTGGGATGAAGGTAATGGCCACCACCAGAAGGGCAACCACATTGGTGACCGGCCGGTTGCGGGGGCGCACCAATGACGAGAAGATCCATATGGGAAGAGTTTGTTGGTTTCCGGCTGTAAAAGTCGTCACGATGATCTCGTCGAAACTCAGCGCAAAGGCGAGCATGCCTCCAGTGATGATCGCCGAGCCAAGTTGGGGCATCAACACATACCGGAAGGTCTGCCATCCGCTAGCGCCCAAATCCGACGACGCCTCGAGAAGGTTCGGGCTGATCCGCCTCATACGTGCAATCACGTTGTTGTAAGCAACCGCAACGCAGAAGGTCGCATGACCGATGACGATCGTCCAGAACGAGAAGCTGATTTCGGTGATGCTTATCGCAGAGCGGAGGGCTATCCCGGTGATGATCCCGGGTAGGGCTATGGGGAGCACGATGAAAAGTGACAGCACATCTCGTCCGAAGAATCGTGATCGCCACACGGCCCCGGCGGCCAGCGTGCCAAGCACAAGCGCCGTGGCGGTGGCAACGCCGGCAACGCCAAGCGACAAGGTCAACGCATCTCGGATGTCCTGGTTCTCAGCGGCGACCGCAAACCACTTGGTGGTCAACCCGGGAGGTGGGAATGTGAAAGCGGCGTCTTCGGTGGTGAATGCATACACGAAGACGAAGAGGATTGGCAGATGCAAATAGAGGAGGGCGGCTGACGCCAGCGCGGTGAGGGATCGAGGGGCGCGCTTCTTCATAGTGCCTCAAACGCCCCGAGTTTGCGGGCACCCGTGAGATAGAGCGCCATCACCACAACCGGGATGACAGCCAGGGCCGCGGCCAGAGGGAGGTTGCCCGCGACGCCTTGCTGGCTGTAGATGGCCAGGCCGATGAACGGGCTGGAATCGCCGATCACGGTCGGGATGATGTAGTCACCAAGCGTCAGGGAAAACGTGAAGATCGAACCCGCAGCAACCCCCGGGAGCACCAACGGCCATGTGATACGACGAAACGTCGAAGCCGGCCGGGAGCCAAGATCGGCAGAAGCCTCGAGCAGCGATTCGGGCAACCTCTCCACTGCCGCCATCACGGGAAGAACCATGTAAGGAAGCCAGATATAGGTGAACACCACGAACTGGCCCAACGATGAGGTCGACAGCGACGGCCCACCGATCACAGGAAGATCGAGAATCCAATCGAGGACGGCACCGGCACCAACCAGATCGAATCCCCACGCCGCTACACCTTCGCTCGCCAACAGCAACTTCCACGCATAAACGCGGACCAGGTACGACGACCACAGAGGAATCAGGACCGCCAGCACCAGTGCCGTCTTGGTTCTTCCACGCGTGTAGCGGGCGATCCGGTATGCCAGGGGGAAGCCGATCAAAACGGCTGCGATCGTCACACCCGACGCCATGGCGATGGTTCGCCCGGCCACGGCCATGTTGGCGTCGGTGAATACCTGCCGCCAGGTCTCGAGGGTGGGCGAGCGGTCAATTGTCCCGGAGAACGAATCGATTTTGTAGAAACTGTTGACCAGCAGAGAGGTGAGGCTCCCGCCGTAGATACCAACCAACCAGGCGACAGGCAGCGCGAGGATGAGGGCCAAACGCAGCCGTCTCCTCGTATAGAGCAGCTTTCCGATTCGTCTCATGAGTTGGTGGATAGGGAGGGCACCTCGATGCCCTCCCTATCAAGGGCCGGTCTTACCTACCGCCGATAACGGCGAGGTAGTCGGTTACCCAACGTCGGTAGGGCACACATTCGCCGCCCGTCCCGTTGCAGTCTTCGGTCGGTGTCTTCCAGAAGGAGATCAGATCGAAGTTGTCGAAGCCGTTGGTCGTGCACCCGTCAGGGCCGAGGAGCTCGTTGCCATCACAGGCATCAGGAACTGCCGGAACCGAGCCGAACCAGGCGGCCAGGTCACCCTGGAGTGCCGGCGTCAACGACCAGTCCAGCCACATGTAGGCACAGTTGGGATGCGGGGCATCCGTGTGCATCATCGTGGTGTCAGCCCAACCCGTTGCGCCCTCAACGGGGATGGTCGACGCAACCGGTGCGCCGCCGCCTGCGAGGATGTTCACCTGGAACGGCCACGAGGAAGATGCAACCACTCCCTCGTTCGTGAAGTCGTCGATCTGGATGAAGGCGTCATGCCAGTAACGCCCCACGAGATCCCTCTGCTGCCGGAGCAGATCGAGCGCGGCTGAATACTGATCTTCGTTCAACTGGTACGGGTCGTCGATCCCCAACTCCGGCTGGGTGGACTTCAAGTACAACGCGGCATCGGCCACATAAATGGGACCGTCGTACGCCTGAACATGACCCGCGTTGTCAGAGCCATCCGGGAGTGTTGTGGGCTCGAAAACGACACTCCACGAAGTGGGCGGCTGATCACCGAAGACTTCGGTGTTGTACATCAAGACGTTGGCGCCCCATTGGTAAGGGGTCCCGTAGTGCGCGTCGTCCACGAAGTGCCACGGTGCCTCTTGCAGCCTGGGATCAACCGTGTCCCAGTTCGGGATCAGATCGGTGTTGACCTCTTGGACTGTTCCACCGGAGATGAGGCGCAAACTGGCATCACCAGATGCCGTGACCAGGTCGAAGTCTGTCGACTCGGTCATGAGTGCCACCATCTCATCGGAGGTGCCCGCGGTCTTGACCTCGACCTGACAACCGGTTTCTTCCTCGAAACCCGTCACCCAGTCGTATGCAGCATCGGTGCTTCCATCTTCTATGTACCCGGGCCAGGCGACGATGACGACCTTGCCTTCGCCATCTCCAATTTCGGTGAGGGGACCTTCGGCCTCGCCATCCCCATCGCCGCCACAAGCCGCCAAAATGACCGCCAAACACGCAGCGATCGCAACGGATCTTTTACGCATAGTCGATTGCTCTCTTTCGTTTTGCCATTCCTGCTCGTGTCCGGCCACTCAGGCCAGCACCCGGCAAGACTCCTTGCTCCAACTTGCCACGACGGCGTCTCCGACCCTGATGGATGGCGATCCGCTCTCCGGTTCGGTGTTCTGGGAGACGACGGAGAGCATCGTTCCCTGCGCTTGTATCCGATACTTCGTGTACATCCCGAGGTAGATCACTTCAGAAACCACACCCTCGACAGTGCACTCACCCGGTTGTCCGATCGTGATCTTTTCGGGCCGGACGGTAAACCGGTTGGTTGATCCGAGTAGACGTTCCGCCAACGTCGAGTCAATCACATTGGAAGTCCCCACGAACTCGGCAACGAACCGGTTCTTGGGGCTCTCGTAGATCTCACTCGGCGACCCGACCTGCTCCACCCGGCCGTCGTTGAATACCGCGATTCGATCACTCATCGTGAGTGCCTCCTCTTGGTCATGGGTCACGAATATGAAGGTGATCCCAACCTGGCGTTGCAGATTCTTCAACTCGGTTTGCATCGCCTGACGGAGCTTCAAGTCGAGAGCGCCAAGCGGCTCGTCCAACAAGAGCACCGCCGGTTCGTTGATGAGTGCTCGAGCTAGGGCCACACGCTGGCGTTGGCCACCGGAGAGCTGGGAAGGTCGCCGATCGCCGAGTCCCTCGAGATGGACCAGCTTCAATGCGTCGTTCACCCGACTCCCCCGCGATCCTTCGTCTACTCCTTTGACCTTGAGGCTGTACTCGACGTTCTGCGCAACCGACATGTGGGGGAACAGGGCGTAATCCTGAAAGACGGTGTTGACGTCGCGGTCGTATGGAGGAGCTGATGACACGTCAGCGCCATGAAGGAGAATTCGCCCGGAATCGGGGGTCTCAAACCCAGCAATCAAGCGCAAGCAGGTTGTTTTGCCAGACCCGGAGGGTCCGAGCATGGAGAAGAACTCGCCATCCTGGATAACCAAATTCACGTCGCTCGCCGCATGAACCGATCCGAATGCCTTGGACACCGCCTCGAACTCCACCGCAACGCTCAACCGGTCTCCACGGAGCGGTGGCGGGGCTGCGCCTACCAATTGGCACCGGGGCGCGGCGAGCCGAATGAGAACGATCTCGAAGGGGTCTTCTCACCCCGAAAGTGCCAGACCCGAATGGGTGACATGGTCGGGGGATTATGCCAGATAGAGAGCCCGCGAACCGCCCCAAAAGGGTTGATTGTCAGAGGCGTCGGGGTGCGTAGGAGAAGGTGTCGAGCGGCCACTCTTTGATCAGCCAGTCACTCAGCGCAGCCCACACCACCGGGTCCATTTCGGCCCGGCCCTCCGTTACCCAGGAGTGCACAACGGCGTCGAACTCGGCGCCCTCACTGGGGTAGATGTAGACACATCCGATCACTTCTGCGCCGTCGAGAATGGAGTAAGTGAATGACTTGCGGTTGACGAATTCCCGATAGTGCATCTCCATGTCGGCAAGGTTCCGTTCGAGGGTCATCGGTGTTGGCCATCCGAACGAGCCCATTCCTGGCGTGGCTCGAATGTGATCGATGCTTGACATCCAGGCCGCATGATCCCGTTCGTTGTGCGCTGGCGCCAGTGGTTCGAGGTGAAATCCAGGACCATCGAATGACACCGGGACCTCGAAGTCCTCAGGCACGAAAGGTTCGGGCATACTGTCAGCCAGATCCCAGGCGGAGCACCATGACGATTTCGGCCAGAATCAGCAGGAGTGCGATTGTGGCCCCGCCGGTCGAAACCTTCCTGGCGTTTGCAGCGACCGTCGGCATGTCGCCTGCCTGCGCCGCATCACGCATCCTCCTCAGGGAAGGAGCGTTGTTGACTAGCGCGATGGAAAGGGCGATCAAGACCACAGCGATACCAATGCCGACGAAGGCGTTGGACCAATTCCATTCGTCCTGGGTGGCGACGATCGTGATACCGGATGCGAGGGTGAGCAGCGACGCCGGAACGAAGAACCTGGGGATGGCCTGGAGTACCACGCCGACCCATGCTCCGGCGGCGGGACCGCCCGCCCGACCCATCCGAGGCCCGGCAAATCCGAGGAGGAGTGTTCCGCCGATCCATGCGGCGGCTGAAAGGATGTGGATTATCAATAGCGTGTCGCTCACGGTTCCTCCTTGCTGCAAGTTAGAAGCTACCTGTGAGCGCAGCTCGATGCCGGGTCGGTTCGCAGTGGTGCCCTCGGTGCTAGGTTGCCGGACCCGCTTCCTATGTTGGGACTCGAATCATGAGAGCCAGGGTCGCCTCCCGGTCAGTCTTCGGGTTCGATATCGATGATCTCGCCCGGCGTCGTTGGGTCATTTGGGCTACTCCAGTATCGACGGGCCGAATTTCCCCGTACCAATAGAGTGCTGACCCTCGATGAGAATCTCTTCGAGACAACTCCGTAGATCTGCCGGCGGATCGCGGGAACGAGTAACAAAAACCCGAGAGTGTCGGTTATGAAACCGGGCGAGATCAGGAAGGCACCGGCCACCAAGATGGCGGCCCCATCGCTGAGCTCCCGTCCCGGAAGTTCGCCGAGGCCCATCTTGGTCCGCATGCGGCTGAGCACCGACAAGCCCGCCCGGCGGACCAGCGCCGAGCCGATCAATGCGGTCGCTATCGCGATTGCCAGAGCCCAGGCGATGCCGATCCGGGACTCGACCCAGAAGAAAGTCGCCATCTCGGCTAGTGCTACCAAACCAAAAACCGCCAGGAACCTCATGGCGACCAACGGTACCGGAGGTATCCGGATAGGGGATTTGGTCAGGATGGCGAGGAAGCCAACTCGTCGATCTGGCTGGCCAGGAACCGTCGATCGGCGTCGGCAACAGTAAGGTCCGCGGCCCGTTCGAAGGCAGATTTCGCTGCATCAACTCGACCCAGACGACGCAACATCGTGCCCCGTACGGCGTGCATGAGGTGGTAGGTGTCCAATTCGTCCGCGATGTCGTCTACCAGTCGTAATGCGGATTCCGCTCCCTCGGTCTCACCTATGGCAATGGCTCGATTGAGCGCCACGACCGACGTCGGAACCAGATTGTAGAGCTGGTCGTAGAGCGCAACGATCTGTTCCCAATCCGTTGACTCGAACGTGGGTGAGTCACAGTGCACGGCCTGGATCGCCGCCTGGAGTTGGTAGGGCCCAGGTCGGTTGCGCCGTACACAAGCCAGAACGATGTCTTGCCCCTCTTCGATCAACCTGGCGTCCCACGAGCTCCGGTCCTGGTTCCTGAGCAGCACAAGATTTTCTCTGAGTGTGCGGGCGGGCATGCGTGATTCGCTGAGTAGCAAGAGGGCGAGGAGACCCGCTGCTTCGGGCTCGTCAGGCATCAAACCAACGAGGGAACGACCCAGTCGAATCGCCTCACTGCGTAGAGCGGCCCGGGACGGCTCGTCGGCACCTGTGTTGTAGATCAGGTACACGACGGCAAGGACCGATCGCAGCCGTGCCGGAAGATCAGCTTCGGAGGGGACCGGGTAGGGGATGTTGGCGGACTTGATCTTGTACCTGGCGCGAACCAGGCGTTTCGCCATCGCGGGCTGACCCACCAAGAAGGAACGGGCGATCTCTTCCACAGTCAATCCGCCGAGCAATCGCAGCGTCAGAGCGACCCGGTGTTCGAGTCGGATTGCAGGATGGCAACAGGTGAATATGAGCCGGAGTTGATCGTCGGCAACCGCCCCGTCCGATTCTTCCTCTGGATGATCGATATACATTTCTGCTGTCTGCTCCTCCAACTCCCTCCCACGCGTCTGGCGCCGAAGTTGGTCGATCGCCCGATTCCGGGCCGTTGTGATAATCCACCCGGCGGGATTGGCAGGGATGCCCTCGGTCGGCCATCGGGTGGTGGCCACCACAAAGGCGTCTTGGACGGCGTCTTCTGCGAGCGTGATGTCGCCGAACACCCGAACCAGCGTCGCTACCGCTCGACCGTGGACAGCGCGGAACGCGGTCTCGACTTCCGCCGAATCGGCCGGTCCGGCGTCGGGCGATGTCATCTGCTCATCCGCCTGGCATCTGGTCCGCAACCCGACCGGTGGCCCGGAACGGGCGTACTTCGATGGGGTGATCCAGGGCGTCGACAACTTTCTCTGCCCACTTCAATGCATCATCGAGATCGTCGGCGTTGATGATGTAGAACCCGGCAATGTGCTCTTTCGACTCTGCAAACGGGCCATCGGTCATGACAACGTCGCTATCTCCGGGCTTGAGGACCGTCGCGGCGTCGGTCCCGTGGAGGGCGCCGCCGAATACGAACGTGCCGGACGCGTCCATGTCGGCTTCGAGTGCGATTACCCGCCCCATGAACTCCTGCATCTCTTCCGGTGAACCCGGCGCCCCCGGAACCTCGCCTTCGACCACGAAGGTCGACAATAGATACTGACTCATTGAATGCTCCTAGTTTTGGTGCGGGCCGTTCCCGCTTTCACCCTATCTACGAATGAGATTGGTACGTCAGGACAACCAATCTCGACCAGATCGAGCCCACGACGGCGTACCGTGGCCCGATGCATCTCGAGCACACGACGCTGATCGTCGAAGACTACGACGGGGCGATTCGGTTCTTCGTCAACAGTTTGGGCTTCGAGTTGGTCGAGGACTCCCCATCGGCGACGAATGATGGACGTCCAAAGCGCTGGGTGGTCGTGCGGCCACCCGGGGGGCAAACCGGCTTGCTCCTCGCCCAGGCCGACGGAGAGGCCCAATCGCGAGCTGTCGGCGACCAGTACGCGGGCCGGGTCGGACTTTTTCTTCGGGTCGACGACTTCGATGCAACATGGCGGCGAATGAAGAGCCATGGGGTCGATTTCATCACAGAACCACGTGGTGAGCCCTACGGCCGCGTCGCCGTTTTTCTCGACGTAGCCGGTAACAAATGGGATCTTCTCGGACCGATATCAAGCGTCGTAACCTGATGTCATGGACGCAAACGACCTCCGGCACCTAAAACGATGCGTCGAGCTGGCAGAGGCGGCTCTGGAATCCGGCGATGAGCCCTTCGGATCGATTCTGGTCGACCGTGACGGCAAAGTGCTCGCCGAAGACCACAACCATGTTGCCTCGGGCGACCGAACCCGCCATCCCGAGTTCTTCCTGGCACGATGGTCGGCCGAGAACCTATCTCCCCAAGATCGAGCAGATGCCACGGTTTACACGTCGGGAGAACATTGCCCGATGTGCGCGGCTGCTCACGGATGGGTCGGATTGGGGCGCATCGTCTATGCGGCGTCTTCGGCTCAGCTATCCGAGTGGCTATCCGACCTGGGGGTGTCGCCACCACCGGTGAGAACGCTGCCAATCCAAGACGTCGTCCCGGGCATTGAGGTCGACGGACCGGCCGAAGATCTCGTAACCGGAGTGAGAGAACTTCACCGCCGCTTCCATACGACCTAGCCATATCGCCCGATTGTGACCGGTTTCAGAGAATGGTGCCGACGAGCTCGTCCTTTGCAGGCTCACGGTCCGAAGCGGGCCGGGAATTCGGGAGTGAATGATCACGTCACGCCCGGGAGGTCGATCTTCGAGTAGTCGACCGTGTACCACCGTTCGGGACGCATGGAATAGACCATCAGGTTTGGGCCCTGTCGGACGTTATCCGTGTAATCGTCGCCCCCCGTCTCACCCAGATAGCGCCTGGCCAGTGGGCGTGTGTCCGTGTCCTGGTCGGCCGGTCGTACTCCGGTCACCGCACCCTCCACCGACACATAGCTGTAGGGGCGCACCTCGGATTGGACACACAGACCGAAGCCTCCTGCTGCCTCGAGAAGGCGACCCTTGACAGTCGTCGAGGAGGTGAGAATGGTCACCTCCCCACCGGGCTCATGGCTGTACCAGATGGGAACTGTGAGCGGGGAGCGTCCGGGTTTGCGAGATGGATATCACCCGACGTGGAGGTCTGCCAAGAACTTCTCTCGTTCGACCCGTGTCATCGTGACCGCACTCATTATCAAACTCCTCCCCATTGGATGGTCGGTACTCGCATCATCAGGACCCGATCGCGTCAGTGATCGTCTGCGGCTTTGGAATAGACGAGAACATCACCCAAAGAGTCGCAGAGGCAATTCCAATCGCCCCCACAACCGTCGTCGCATATGAGCCTGCCGATTCAGCGAGGACTCCTCCGAGGAGAGCGCCACCAGGGAGTGCGCCCCAGGAGACGAGCCTGTAGCCGGCGTTCACACGGCCCCGCAAGTGGTCAGGAATCGCAATCTGGCGGAGAGTGACCGCATGGACGTTTGCGATTCCTATTCCAATGCCCATGACCAGGAAGCCGGAAGCGAGGACGACTACGGTCGGAGCAGTTTCGCTGCGAAGTAGGAGGACGCTCACAGGGGCGGTGTTGCCGAGGACGAGGGTGGTCAGAAGCACCCTGCCGTAGCCAAACCGCCCGGTCACCCGGGCTCCAAACCAAGCGCCCAGAAAAAAGAGCCAAGACCACCGGCCACGAACACCAGGCCCAGGAGAGTAGGTCCGAGATTCAGCTCCCTCACTGTGTAGAGGAGCAAACCGATGATGAAGATTTCGTTGAAGAAGTTGAAGGTGGTCGCCTCGCCCAGCAGCGGTCGAATGAACCGATTGCGCAGCGCGACAGTCAAGCCCTCAACACCATCGGTGAAAGCCGACCGACGGCGCACCTCTCGGGTCGGCTGCGGTTCCATCCGGTCGATTCGAGACAGGCTCAAGGCCGAGACCAGATACGTCAGTGCGTCGAACAAGACCGCCACAGGCGCAGTGAGCCATTCCACGAGCATCCCGCCGATTCCCTTGCCGGCGATCTCGTTCGCAGATTGCGTCGCCGCCAGTTTCCATTGGCATCGATGATCTGACCGTCGGACACCAGAAGTGGCAGGTAGGCAAAGTCGGCGAGTTGGTACAAGACCGTGAAGAGCCCTGCAACGAACACGAGCCCGTAGTACCACTCGATGTTCGTGGTTCCGAGCCAGACCAGAACTGGGATGAGGGCGAGAAGGGCAAAACGCACCAGGTCCGAAATGATCATCAACCGGCGCTTGGGCGTCCGATCCACTAAGACCCCAAAAGGCAACGTCGCCACCAGGAAAGGCAGGAACTGGGCGGTGCGCAGGAGACCCAGCTCTGACGCGGATGCAGACAACGTGATGATGGCCAGGAGAGGGAGCGCCAACTCTCCCATCTCCGATCCGAGCCTCGACACAGCGGTTGCTGTCCAAAGACGTCTGAAGTCAGGCTGTTTCCAGGCTCGACCATCATTGACGCTTTCGGTCGTGGCACTAACCTTCATTATGAATTTGGAGGTTATCACTAACCGCCGACTACGACAAGAAGGTTATAGTGGGCCTCCATGACTGGTCGTGACACAAGGGCACCCGACGACCTAGAGGTGGTGCGCCGATTCCTCAACACCCACGACATCGAGGACGGAACGGACCTGCTCGATGGGATCGAAGAGTCCGCCATTTGGTTGCTCGAACAGGGATTGCTCGGCAACGGCGCCGTGTTCACCGCCGACGACGCAGAGAAGGTGAGCACCTTCCGGGAAGCACTGCGGGACCTGCTGGCCGCACGACATGGCGGATCGGAACTTTCCCCTGAGATCGTCGACTCACTCAATCAAATCGCCAAAGCGGCCCGACTCACCGCCGTGATCAGCGAGAAGGGGTGGTCGTTGGAGTCCCAGTCCCCGGGCTCGGATGGAGCGCTGGGGAGACTGGTCGTGATGATGCTCACGGCTATGAGCGATGGAACCTGGGATCGACTCCACGTTTGTGACAGCGACCAATGTCGATGGGCGTTCTACGACCATTCCCGAAGCCATACGGGCAGATGGTGCTCTATGAGTATTTGTGGAAACCGGGCCAAACAGAATTCTTGGAGGGCCCGCCAGGTGGATCCGACCATCTGACCCGTTCCCCTTTCGTGTAACGCATGTCTTGGTCGGGATACTCGCCCCTCCATGACAGGAGCAGGTGTCCGAAGGGTCGACAAAATCGTGGCTGGCCCGGCAGCCTTGTGAGGTCTGTTGGTTAGCCGACTGTCGTTATCGTCGTGATCGATGTCTGCAGGCTCGAACGACTTTCTCAGCCGGGTTCCCGATCCGGGTGTTGACCTTGGGGTATGTCCGTTCACCGTTGATCGGGTTGCCATGTGGCATCGCTGGGATCAGCTGACCCTCCTGCACTGGCCGTATGAACCGGAATTGGTCCAATCGCTCCTGCCCCGGGGACTGACTGTGGAGACGTACGACGGTCAGGCTTGGGTGGGATTGGTCCCCTTCATCATGGAAGTCAGATCGGCCAAAGGAAGGGTGCTCCGTTGGCCATTTCGGTTTCCGGAGACAAATGTCAGGACCTATGTGACCGGGCCTGGCGGCCATTCGGGAGTGTGGTTCCTGTCGCTGGAGTCATCACGGCTCGGTGCTGTTCCTGGAGCTCGATTGACCTATCGCGTTCCGTACTTCTGGTCTCGAATGTCGGCGTCGCGGACGGGCAGCACTATGTCTTACGCATCGCGACGACGTTGGCCGGGTAGACGGGGTACCGCTTCTCGAACCACCATCGAGATCGGCAGTGAATACAGCGCTGAGGAACTCAGCTCGTTCGACCATTACCTGACGGCTCGCTGGGCCATGTACGGTTCTTGGGGCAAGAGTCTCCTGATGGCTTATGCCACCCACGAACCGTGGACGTTGCATCGGGCGACGGCCGAGTGGGCCGATGAACTGGTGGCCGCGACCGGTCTTCCCCAGCCAACAGGTAAGCCAGTGGCTCATTGGTCACCGGGTGTCGACGTGGCGATCGGATATCCCCACCGCGT
>JBGSYD010000041.1:0-36035 GCA_041751055.1 Acidimicrobiia bacterium
ACCCTGGCGCATCACGGCATCGCCACTCTTCGGTTTGATTTCACCGGGCTCGGCGAAAGTGAGGGCGACTTCTCGGAGACCAACTTCTCGTCGAGCGTCGCCGACTATCTAGCCGCCGGTCAGTACCTCAGCGAAGAATTCCAGGCACCCGAGCTTTTGATCGGCCATTCGTTGGGGGGTTCGGTGGCACTGGCGGCGGCGTCTTCGATCGGCTCGGTTCGAGCAGTGGTGACCATTGGCGCTCCGGCGTCGCCGGCGCATATCGAACAGCACATCGCTGCTGATCTGGCCACCATCGCCTCTGAGGGTCATGCCGAGGTGGCTCTGGCCGGCCGGCCATTTGTCCTCCGCCAGCAGCTCATCGACGATATCGAAAATGCTCGACTTGACGAAGCCATAGCCAGCCTGGGCCAACCGCTATTGGTTGTCCACTCTCCGGTAGACAATGTCGTCGGGATCGATAATGCGGCTGAGATACTGTCTTTCGCTCGTCATCCCAAGAGCTTTCTCTCCCTCGATGGTGCTGATCATCTGATCACCGACGACGGCGATGCCCGCTACCTTGCCGAAGTCGTCGTTTCGTGGGCGAATCGCTACACCAGTGGCGACTTGGCAGCTCATTCCCAACCTGACTTCACCACCGATGCCCCCGAAAGCGTGACAATGGTGCGGATCAAAGATGGTCTCAGGACAGAGATCCTCTCCAACGGATTCCCTCTGATCGCGGACGAGCCGGCAAGCGTCGGTGGTACCAACACCGGCCCCACCCCGTACGACTATCTCCTCACCTCGTTGGGCTCATGCACTGCCATGACATTGCGCATGTATGCCGACAAGAAGGGTTGGCCGCTCGAATCGGTCACCGTGAAACTCACCCACACCAAAGTGCACGCCCGGGACTGTGTCGAATGTGAATCCGAGGCCGGGTTCGCTGACCACATTGATCGTGAGATCAGCTTGGAGGGTCTGCTTTCTCACGAGCAGAGAGAGCGTCTGGCTGAGATCGCCGACCGTTGTCCGGTGCACAAGACCCTTCACGGCGATGTAGTCGTGAAGAGTTACTTGGCGGGCGCGGCGTCAGGTGCCGACACCACCTGACAGGCTTGGCCACGCGAATTGACGGCAGATTTCTTCCTCGCAGAACCCGTTAACCCAGTGCGGTTTCCAGTGCCTGGGCCAACTCCTCGACTCTGATGATTTCGACCCGGGCAGTGGCGGGTGCCATACGTGAGGTGTACTCGGACAGAGTCTCACGGGATGCCGACTCGACTTCACTTGCAAGAAGGACGATCGAGAATTGTCCGGGATCGATGAGGCTCATTGCAGAATCATCGTCGAGCACAGCGACGGGCTCATATCCGAGTTCACGGAGCTGTGTTGTGACGGGACCTATCTCCGACCCTTGACGGCCCACAACGAGCACCCTCTTGTGGGTCGCTTTGATCCGCAATGTGAGACCCCGCAACGCCATAACCAACCGTCGGATCTGGTCCCGAGTCCGCTCATCGATCAGATTGAGGTTCTCGTCAACTTCTCCCAAGGAGCCGAAATGACGACTTCGGGTTTCTGGACCAACCTCAGGTCGCTGTGCAAAGCGATGTCGCGGAAATGGCGCTGGGCGCGAGCCGTGCCCAAACGTCCTCCCGCACCGAGAATGGCCGCAGGCATGACGTTGATGGGGGATTGGGTGGTCGCGATAGCCAATCGATCGCATTCTTAAGCGCCCCGGTCATTCCGTAGTTGTATTCGGGTGTCGCGATCAAGACGGCGTCGGCTTCGGCCACCTGTTTTCGCAATCGCAGCACAGGCTCATTGAAGCCTTGGCTTTGTTCGTCGTCCTGGTTGTACATGGGCAGGTCGATGATCTCGGCTATCTGCAACTCCATTTCCTTCGGCATGATCGAACCGGCGGCTCGCAAAGCCGCGGAGTCGTAGGAGCGTTGCCGGAGACTCCCGGAGATGCCAATGAGTCTCAACGGCGCGAAATGCAAGACATTGCCACTGATGTTATCTCGGCCGCTGAGCACGGTCTCCGATGGACTCTGTCGGGTTGACCAGAATCTCGACGATCATCTTCGTCATAGGATGGGTGAATCCGGAGGCACCGATCAGGTGGATTGAGCCGCTGCTGACACTGAGACGTGCCCTGCGCCTGCATCAACCGGCGAGCAAAGCTTCGGCCAGTGTCAGAGCACCGACGACGGCGAACAGCCAGCCCAGGAAGGGCATCAGGGTTTTCTCTGGAATCCGACGTGACAGCAGAGGTCCGAACTGACCTCCGATAAGTACTCCCGGGACCGTGAACACGACAATGGCTATGACCGTTTCCAACGATGACGCACCCTCTTGGACGAAGTCAATGAGATGCGTGACGCTCGCCGCTAACACCGTTACCGCGACGACGACCACGCTGGTCGCGATGCTCACCCGGGTCGGTATTCGGCATCTCATCACCAGGGCGTAGGAGTTGAGCTCCCCAAGCCCCGTCGAGATGAGACCCACGAGGACTCCACCCAAACCGGCGAACCATCGGCCTTCATGACGACGGCAAAGTTGATAGTCGATCTGTTCACCATCCCTGGTCAGGATGTGACGGGCTATCGCTGGTGCGACGACGTTATGGCCCATGGCGATGGCGGCATCCTCTTTCGAATGATCTTTGTGTCGGACAAAGGCCACGGCTATCACTAGCAAACCGAGGCCCAGAACGGCTTTGAGAAGGTCTTGACTGACAAATCCGGCCAACAAGGAACCGACTACCGCTGCCGGCACCGAGACGACGATCAACATCCGCGCCACCTTCCAGTCGATGGTACGAGCGCGGGCATGAGCCACCACACCGGATCCGAAGCCAAAAACCTCGGTTATCAGGGCAGCGCCGATCGCGACTCTGGGATCGAGTCCGAGCACGAGAATGAACAAAGGCGAAAAGAATGTGGCACCACCAATTCCCGCACCATTAGCGAGACCTGCAATCGCGATCGCGATAGGGAGTAGGTACCAATAAGAAAGGTCCACGGAAACTAGCGCTCGCCATCGACCGGCGAAACTGCGCTGACTAAACTCCCGTTGACGTTTCGAGCATCGCTGTCGATTCCGATGACTGAACCTTCCGGCAACTCGATCCAGTTTTCCTCGGTAATGGGTTCAGAAGCGATCACAGCTGCATAGTAGTTTCCGTCGGCTGTGGGACAGTCCGAGTTTCCACAGATCGAGCGGCTCGGCTTGAGTCCCCGGTGGTTGGCGGCGGTCGGCGGCCGAAATCACACGAACCGGAGGGTCACATCGTGGATTGGTCTCGGCCGAAACCGTGGATCCAAGGTCATCCAAAGGAAACCGCTCAACGTCTGGGATGGTCACAGTGGCAGATGAACCCATCTTTCGGGCCCGGGGATCGGACCCGAAGGGCCAGAGGAAGTCGAATAGCGTTGTCGGCGGGAGATTGGAAGCGATAGCGCGCTTCTTCTCTTCGTGATTTTCGTCGTCAGTTGGCTGTTGAACGTAGCCTCGAAGTCGGCTTGGCCTCCGCATTGGCTAGTCCCACTCGCGTTATCGAATCATAGGTGTGACTAGACGACCTCTGAGAGATGCCAAATACGACCCATTCTGGATCCTCGTTCACGGCGCGGACGTGGTGCGATCGCCATAACTCCCTTAGGATTATCCGAGCCGACGTCCCAAGTCGTCATCACGCTCCAAGATCTGGATTCCGTCGTGGTGCACCTATCAGCGGGATATGGCTAGTACTACCCTCGGTCAGGATGGCAAAACGTGCAGTTGATGATTCCCGTTGGCGAAACCAAGCCTTCATCTGCGAAAACGGAGGCTTTTGACATGACGGACGAGGGTCGACTTTCTGGGCTTGCGGAACTTCTGATGGAAACCGCTCACAGTCACCACGCGGCATTCCTGGCCACCCACGGAGCAGATCCGGAATGGCCACTCTGGTATTCGCAATACCTGCAGGGGAAGGTCGATTCGTTCCTCGATGTCAACCCAACGCGATCGAAGATCATTCAGTGTCTGCTCAACGCTGATGAAGCACACTCCTCCCGAGGTGGAGACCAGCCGTAGCCAGACTTCTGCGCGGAGTTCATGGCCTCCCTTGGCGAGGACGGTCTGCACAACTCTGACAAGCCAACCGGGAATTGATAGCGATCAGCACGTCGGGCGAAGAGTCTGAGGCGGACCAGAACAGCCCGATGACCGAGCCTGTCTCCTCGGAGCGGACCGAACGGGAGCGGGCCAACGCCGACGCCATGCGCGGCGGGTGACGCCATGCGCGGCGAGTGACGCCATGCGCGGCGAAGGGACGGGGCGCCGCTCCGTTTTGATGGCTTAGGGGCAGTACGAACAGGTACAACTAACGCTTCCCAGAGAGAGAGACCATTGAGGTAATCGGCAACTGGCCCGACCGTGGCTACGCCCTCCAGTATCGGCCCCGTGTTGGGGAGAAAGTAAAGAAAGAAACGTGGCCAAGCCGACACTCACAGCTAAGGCGATCACAAACACCAGAGGGGGCCAACAAGTATGGAATCGACACGTCCTTGGGATGGATCACTTCGTTGCGAATGCGGGCGAGGGCTTTCGGCCCGTCGACTCGGTCGGCATATTCTCGGAGCATTTCCAGATTGGCCGGAATGTCAACCGGAATATCCATCGACGCCAGCATGTGTCGAACTCGCCAATCAGCGTTCTCGTTCTTGACTCTCGTCGGTTCCATTTCCCCTGTCGTGAATCGGCTGCGTTAAGTCGGCGAGAGGGGAATGCGGTTATGAATTGGACGGTTGGTCGCTGCCGGCACATCAGAAACTCGGATGAAGCACAAGGTAATTTTTGTTCGAATGAGAACGCAATGCCTTCGGGCGGAGGGATGGAGATCCGAAATGGCGGAGAGTGAGCCGACCTTCAAGGAGTTCAAAGACTCTTTTGCTTATGGGTCGCGCTCGGATCTGAGCTTCAAGTTCCTCAAGAATCTCGGCTCGGATGAGGCTGCCGACTTTTTCCAGGAGTTGTTGTGGGAGATAGGCGAGGCGCAAGATGGCGGCGATCTCGGCAGGGTCCTCGACTCGGTGCTGCGGTGGCAGGTGAAGGCTTACGCTCCTCGGACAGGCGCCAAGAGACGTTGGGTGTATAAGGATGCCCCCTTTGCACGGCTGGCCAAGCCGCTGGCCGAAAGCCGGCTGGGTCTTTTGACAAGTTCGGGTCATTTTGTTTCCGATGACGACCCAGAGCCGTTTGGGGTTGCTGGTATGACCCAAGGAGAGGCAGAGGCTCGCATAGATGAGTTTCTCCGAGCGATGCCATATCTATCGGTCATCCCATCGGAGACTGCCACGGAGCTGCTCCGTGTGCGTCATGGGGGATACGACGTGAGAAGCGTGGCCAGGGACCCGAATGTTGCGTTCCCGGTGGATCGGTTGCGTGAAGCCGTTGGCCGGGTAGGCGGTCTGGCGTCCGATTTCTATTCGTTTGTAGGGGCCACGGCTCAGGGTCGACTGCGCAATGAGGCCCTTCCTGACTGGGTGCGCCGTATCCGCGACGCCGGTATCGATGTGCTTCTTTTGGTTCCTGTGTGACCGGTCTGCCACGTGTCGGTCGGACACGTCGCACGAGCTATGGAGCATGCGGGTATTCCAACCCTCTCAATCTATGTGAAGGCCTTCCGTCACGTCGCCGAGGAGATGGGGCTCTCCCGTGTCGTGGTGACGCCCTATCTGATGGGCCGACCGCTCGGTCCGCCAGGGGATGTACTCGGGCAGCGTGCCATCGTTGATACCGCACTCGATCTCCTCGAGACAGCGGACGGGCCGAGGACGATCGTGGAGATGCCAGCCCGCGATGGGAACGAGCGCCCCAGCTTGCACAAACGAGGTCGTTACTGACGACGATTCATGTCTGTTCGGCGCGTGCCACCGCCTCTTATGTGATCGTGCGATTGGGGATGAGCAAGGCGACGGTGACCAGCCCCATGATGTTGAACACACTTCGAACTCCAAGCCATTCTCCGATGACGCCGACAAGGGCGGCTCCGATTGGTCTGGTTCCGATAAAGAATGTTCTCATTCTGTAGTTCCTTTCGTGCGCTCAGACAGCCACATAAGAGCGAGGAGGGTGGCTGGTATGGCGATGAAAGTGATGAGGGATGGCGACATGGTTATGGTCTTGCCGTCGTAGGTGATTTCCATCCAGTCGGGTCTAAGGGGAGGACGTTGCTTGTAACTGATCGCGACAGCGAAATCTTTCGGGAACTCGAAAACTCGTTCGTCGTAGACCCGACTATCGCGAGGGGACACGTCACACCTGCCGGTTGTAAATGTCATGCTCAATTCATTCAATATCCTCAAGAAGCCACACATCATCCTCAAGAAGTCAGACATCCAAGTGAGCCACCGTGCAATGGTTGGTGAAACGACGGTGGCCGAGTCTTCCGATACGGTCAGTGTCGAGGGGAACCAATACTTTCCACCAGATGCGGTCGAGTGGGACCTGCTGGAAGCATCGGATCGCACGTCGGTGTGCCCGTGGAAAGGCGTCGCCAACTACTACGACGTGATCGTCGACGGTCAGCGTCTTCCAGCGGCCGCTTGGAGCTACAAGACCCCCTCAGATGCGGCCCAACAAATCGGTGGTCACGTCGCGTTCTGGAAGGGCGTCAAAGTCGTCAAGAGCTGACATCGCAGGGCTGCCTCCCGGCTCTTCAGCCGGAACCGGCTCGCCTTGGGGCGGTCGAACGGGGGTCGACTACCAGTGGGCCCACGATCCCGACGGTACGATCTCCAGGGAGCTCGGCGGTCTCGCCAGCCCCACCACCGTCTTTATAGGCTCCGACGGATCGGTAGCGCAGGTGCATTCCGGAGCGATCTTCTCAGATGATCTCACTGCCATCATCGAAGGTGATCTGCTCGAGTGAGCTACGGTGTCGATCTCGGGAGTATCCGCCGGGTCGAGTAGGAGTGGACAAGCGGATACTATGTTCGCGGGCGGTTCTTGCCGACGATGGTGCCCAACGAATGACAAACGCCCAGGATCAGCATCTCGCATGGTTGGCGCGTTCGTTCGGACGGTCTGACTACCTTCCCTTGACCCCGAACGACATCGAGACGCTGCGTGGAGTGGCCGAGCCGATTACGCGTTCCAACCGTTCGCACCTCTTCAAAGAGGCAGAACCAGCGCTCGCCGCATTCCTGATCAAGAGTGGCCAGGTCGACCTCTACCGCGAGACATCTGGGCGCGGGCGCGTTGTGGCACGGGTTGGGACTGGCTCGGTCATAGGAGACATAGCGATGTTCGGCGAGGGCACATATATGTCCTCGGCACGTGCCGTGGGCCAAGTGAAAGCATTTCGATTCGCCCGAGACGCGTTGATCCCGGAATTGGCGCGTCAGCCAGCTCTTTGTCTCCGCTGGCTGGTGGCCGGGCTCCGTCAGCTTGAGCACACCCAACGACGAATCGTCCATCTGATGCACAAGACGGTGCTTGCCCAGGTGGCCGACCTTCTGTTCGAGGAGTCGGTCAGAAACAGCACCAACATCGACCTCTCTCAGGCCACAATCGCCACGCTACTTGGAGCCAGCAGGCAAACGGTCAACGAAGCGCTCGGAGTGTTGCGCGAGATCGGGGCCGTCGAAACCGGATACCGCAAGATAACGGTCGTCGACGCCGAGGCCCTGAATGAGGTTGCCGCCGGGGTCCGATCCTGAAGCCAGGTCGAGAGGGAGAAAGGTGCCGAGGTGCCCCGGAGGCGGATCGGTAATAGGTAGCCATGTCAGCGGCCCAGGATTGGAACTGTTGACCAGATTTGTCACCGACGACGGGGTGTCGGTTCTGGCCGTTACCGCAGACACGATGCGGAAGTCGACCGAATCGCGATCGAGGAGCAGACTCCGAACTTATATCAGAGGATGGAGAATGCCGGTCGAAGTCTCGCCTCGGCCACAATCGACCCATCCTGGGCCGGGTTGGCGCAACGCTCAGGTCGCAGTGTGTGCCGGTACCGGGGGCGATGGGATTTGCGCCGCGAGACACCTTGCCAATCACGGAGGCGATTTAAGGAGGGTTTCGCACGTGTATCTCCCTGGATGTGCCCTCGGGCCTCGACTCAACCAAAGGCGAGACGCCCGGCGATGCGGTTCAGGCCACCACCACTATCACGTTTGCCCTTCCAAGTTGGGTCTGGTCTCCCTATCGGCGGTAAGCTCTGGTTAGCCGACGTCGTGATCCCGAACAAGGTTTATACCATGGCCGGGATTCAGCTTCCCCAACCCCTGATCGGCCGTGGTTACCGCATTCATCTGCAACAACGAACGTCGTAACCACGACAGAGTCGAGATCACCGGCCTCTGTCTCCCGGTTGAACCAGTCGAACCATCCAAGGAGAACAAGTTGACCTTCGACGTCCTACCAGCCCTGATTGCCGGATTAGCCGGCACACTGGTGATGACCGCCATGATGACCCTGGCCGCCAGCGCCGGTATTACCTGAATGCCGCCAATGACCCTCGTAACAGGAAGCATGATGAGCGAAGACCCGGAACGAGCGAAACGGTTCGGCATCATGATCCACTACATCGTCATGGGCACGGTCGTATTCGGCATCGCCTATGCCGCCCTTTTTGCAGGATTGGGTTCGGCAACCGCTCTCACCGGCGCACTGATTGGCGCGGTTCATGGAATCGTTTTCGGCGCCATGGCGATGCCCATGATGCCGGCGATCCACCCGAGAATGACCTCCTCTGTCTCCACGGTAAGACAGCCCGCGGTCGACGTCACAGGTGGCGCAGTGGTCTTGAGTGCTCCCGGCTTCTTCGGGTCGCGATGGGGGGCGATGACCCCGATCGGCCTGGTCGTCGGCCACATCGTTTATGGAGTTGTGACAGCCCTGGCCTACTCCGCCCTGGTTTGACCGACGACATAGACAAACAATGCGAGCGATCCCACTATGACCAAAGTACCCATTCACGACCTCGAAACTGCACCCATCGGCAGTCGAGAGCCCCTGGCTCGCCAGTCGGAGATCATGGGCCGGGTGATCAACATTTTCGGAGCAATGGCCAACTCTGCGGTCCTGATCGAGATGTACGATCTGGTCGAAACTCACCTTGCCAAAAACTCGAACCTCGACAATGCCACTCGCCAAGCCATCCACCTCACCGTCGCCGCGATCAACGACTGCGACTACTGCCAGGCCGCTTACACTGGCGCAGCCAAGGCGGCGGGATTCGAGACTGAGGAGACCGTCCAGATTCGTCAGGGGAGGCTCGAAGGTCAGTCGAAGCTGACCGCTCTCCTGGCCCTGTGCCGTCAAATTGCCGACGACCGGGGTGGGTCGCCGATTCGGTCTGGGCAGGAGCAATCAGTGCGGGGTGGACAATCGAGGAGATCCTCGACGCCTACTCCGACGTGGTGCGTACGATTCTGACCAACTACTTCAACCATCTGGTGAATACCGAGCACGACCTCTCTGAGGTGCCACCATTACCGACCTGATGTCCGGATCGAGCGCGTCGAGTCGTCGAGGTGAGTGACACCCCAATCGAGGATCATGCCCTGCTCTCCGATTGCCACTCGGCGGCTCTCGTGGACAAAGGCGGTTCCATCGTGTGGTGGTGCGCTCCTCGTTTCGACAGTCCCTCGATCTTGGGCCGGCTCCTCGACGACAAAGCGGGCCACTTCTCGATCAGGCCGCTTGGAGTGAGAGAGACTGGGCGGCGCTATCTCGACGGCACCCTGAACCTCGAGACGACATTCCGTGGCGATCAAGGAGAGTTGGTGCTCGTCGATGCCCTCGCCATGGCCGAAGGAGTGAGAGGACATGACCTGGGTCAGGCGTCGCCCCATCGGCTCCTGAGGAACGCCCTTTGCGTGTCGGGCCGTTTCGAACTGGATGTCGAGTTCGTACCTCGCACCGAATATGGGTTGACCACTCCGACGATGAGTCGAATCGATGGGGGTGTCATCGCCGTCGGAGGACCAGTCACGCTCGTTCTCTCTACGGATGCTCACCTCGACATCGCCGATGGCAGGGACAAGGCCAGCGCACGTGTATCCCTCGCGGAAGGCGACCAGGTGGCCTTCGCCATGGAATACGGGTCGAGCTGGCAGCCACCGCCTCAAGCCAGCAACGCCGACGACATCCGGGCGATGCTCGATGACACTTCGCAGGCCTGGCGGTCATGGGAAGCCGAACACCAGCGGTACAAAGGTCCGTTTGCCGAGGAAGTCGCCGTTTCTGGCCGGGTCCTCCAGGGTCTTACGTTCGTCCCCACCGGCGCCATAGTGGCTGCGCCCACCACATCACTTCCCGAGACGATAGGGGGCGGCCGGAACTGGGATTACCGGTATTCGTGGGTTCGAGATGCCAGCTTCACCCTCAACGCACTGTGGGTTGCCGCCTGCCCCGACGAGCAGCAGCAGTTCTTCAGATTTCTCACCACCGCAGCAAGCTCGGTCCATCACCGCGACCAGCTCCAGATCATGTTTGGGGTCGGAGGCGAGCGTGACCTGACCGAGCGTGAGCTCCCCTGGCTCGACGGATGGCGAAACAGCCGACCGGTGCGAGTCGGCAATGGCGCATGGGATCAGCGCCAGAACGATGTCTACGGTGAGTTACTGGCCGCCGCCTATCGGATGCAGGAACTGATCGATTGGGAGGACGAAGGCCAGCGACGGATGCTGATGGCCGTGGCCGATCTCGCAGCCAGGGCGTGGACAGAGCCCGATCATGGGATCTGGGAGATGCGCGACGAGCCAAGACACCATCTCTATTCGAAGCTCATGTGCTGGGTTGCACTCGACCGTGCCATCGACATGGTCGACAAGCTGGGCGCTGAGGCACGAATCTCTGACTGGCGATCGACCCGGGATGAGATCACAGAGGCCATCTTGGAGAGTGGTTGGAATCAGGACATTGGTGCCTTCACCCAGTCGTTTGGCTCCACGGCTTTGGATGCCTCCGCCCTGGTCCTTCCGATCGTGGGATTTCTCCCGCCGGAAGATCCGAGAGTGTCATCGACGATTGAGAAAATCGAGAGCCAGCTCATTGATTCATCGGGGTTGGTGATGCGATATCGCACTGCGGACGGTCTTGATGGCGAAGAGGGAGCATTCTTGCTCTGCACCTTCTGGCTCGCCCAGGCCCACGCCCTCGCCGGGAATGTGCAACGCGCACGTGAAGTGTTCACAAATGCAACAGGCTTCGCCAACGAACTGGGCCTTTTCGCGGAGGAAGTCGAGTCCGGGACCGGCAACGCGATCGGTAACTTCCCGCAAGCCTTCAGCCACATCGGGTTGATCAACGCGGCCTGGGCTATCGGGGAAGCCGAGCGAGCAATCCGAGTCGACCATTGAAGAGGGTCTACCAATGTGACGAGTGAAACCAATAGATCTAAGCCAGGCACCCCAGCTTGCTCACCTTTTGGACTCGCTAACGAAGGGGCTCGGATTTCTGCCGAATGGCGCCTTGACCGTCGCCCGATGGCCGGCGCTGGCAGAAGCCCACGGTGCGCTCGGGGACGCCATCGCAGCGATCTGGAGGCTGTCACCGGCCTCTCGAGTCTGATATTCCTGGTTGCAAGCAACGCCGGCGGCTGTATGCACTGCGTCGATCACGGCGCCTCGAAAGCGGTCAACATGGGCGACCGTTCAGTTCCTACTACGCCCTCGCGGTCGACGGTCGAAATCCTTATCGACAGATGAATGAATAGTGGGTTGCGGGGGCAGGACACCTTCACCCGCCGAGCCTCGACGAAAACCATGAGTGGCGAGAGTACCTTTCAGGTCCCGATGTCACGTCGACGGGCGCAACTGTGGGATCCGTTCCGAACTCTGGGGGACGAGCGACGACTGGGGCTCATCAATCTCCGGGGCCTCTGGCAGCCGAACCTCGAATCCCTCCGTGGGGCTGACGTAACTCACCCAGCCGCCGTGCGCTTCGACGAGCCCTCTGACAACTGCCAGTCCAACTCCGAGACCAGGCTCGGACATGGTGCTGTTGTCGACGAACCTGCTGTACGGCTCGAAAGCGGCATCTGCCTGTGAGGGCTGGAGTCCGGGGCCGCCGTCGCTGACATGGCAGTGCACCCAGCCATCGACCGCACCTGACGAGATCACCACCGGATCACAACCGTACTTGAGGGCGTTGTCGACCAGGTTACGAAGAACCTGGTCGAGCCGGATGGGATCAGCCATCACCATGATCGGACCCCGGACTTCATTGACGACCGCCCTCCCCCGATCCCCCAGGGCATTGATCACCGATTTCACCGCTCGCTGGAGATTCACAGGCTGGGGTTTGACCGTCAGTTGGTCGGACTGAATCCGATTGAACGTGATGAGATCTTCAATCAGGTAATGCATCCCTTCGGCCTGATCGACCAGCAGACCGACGTATTCGTTGCGTTCCGCCACCGACGGATGCTCTTCATGGAGTAGCCGAGCGAACCCGCGCAGAGCCGTTAGTGGGGTGCGCAGCTCGTGGCTTACGGTGGCGAGAAACTTGTCCTTCAGAATGTGTAACTCTCGTTGTCTCGTCAGGTCGGCGCCCATGGCCTCGCGGCCGGCCGCCAGTGCCTGAGCGAGACGCCACATCAAAAGTCCGACGCCCATTAACAGGGCAGCCTGAATGGCCGACCCGATGAAGAACTCGCCCTGAGGGATTGGACCCGGTGGATGAAAGAGCGGCAACTCGACGCCGCCTGACGCCAGATGCAGCATCACCTCGACGGGCACCGTTGCCACGCTGAACGCGATCAGAGTTCGAGATCGCGACGGTGCGAGGATCAGCGGAGCTAAGGAAACGACCGCATAGGGGATGAACGGGGCGCCCGACACGGGGCCGAAGAGCCACCACAACCAGACCGAAGCCACGAGATCGGCCAGGAGGAGCCACGTCGTGGAGAGACGACTTCGACCGATACCCAGTATGCCTCCAATCAGGAGCAATGTGGGCCACCATTGGTCCCCCAATGCTGGGGCCAGCAATCCAAGGAGAACGAGCACGGCAAGCGAGACCACGTTGTGCAGTCGTCGCACCAAGATCTCAAGATTACGGTCGGGCCCGGTCACAGTCTGAGTTATCGGCCAGGTAGCCGCGGACCTCAAGTCCCCCATCTTGATGTGCCGGAATCCCGACGTCCCTAGAATCTGGTCAGGAGCGGGGGGGGTCTGGACTCGGCTTGCAACGCCGGCAGGCGTGCCCGCAGATCAGGACCTAGATCGAGGAGGGGAGCCACCACGAACCGATGTTGGGATATAGCGTGCGACATGAGCCCTCATTTGAGTTGTGGGTCGCTTAACCCACAGTCTTATTAAGACGGCTCAACCATTCACACCATTCCGCCAGGAACAACGTGCCGGGTTGTCACAACTACCGGCTCTCGAGTGGGCCAAACCGAGGGTGGGAGAGGTGCGTCTTTCCGATGGCCTCTCGCCTTGCGGTCAAGAACGCCAAGGATGGTGTGAGCGGTCAGGAGTGTCGCCTTTCCGACCAAGCGCGACTGCGGCAGCTTCGCGGTGGGTTGATAGAAGCACACCAACTCCCGAGGTCACTCCAATGACAACCAAGCATTTCCCACATACGAAGATTCGATGACCATTGAACTGGTTGGACCACGGCTTGTGGTTCACACTGAATCAACCGGCATCGATCCACTCGAAGGCCTGCCACGAGATGCTGTCAACGCTGTCCGATTTCTCGCAGCCGACGCCGTCGAGAAGGCTGGCTCGGGTCACCCGGGGACGCCGATGGCTCTCGCCCCGCTCGCCTACCGCCTCTACACGAAATGGCTTCGCCATGATCCGAAGCTGCCCGGTTGGTTCGATCGTGACCGGGTCGTGCTCTCGATCGGTCACGCGTCGATGCTCCTGTACGCCGCGCTTCACCTCGCGGGCTATGAACTCACGATCGAAGATCTCAGGTCGTTCCGTCAACTCGGATCACGAACCCCTGGACATCCCGAGCGTGGCGAAACGCCAGGGATCGACATCAGCACCGGCCCGCTGGGCCAGGGTGTCGCCAACGGCGTAGGATTCGCCATGGCCGAGAAGATGCTAGCTGCCCGCTACAACCGACCCGGAAACACCGTTGTCGACCATCGTACCTGGGTCGTCGCCGGAGACGGCGACATGATGGAAGGCATCAGCGGAGAGGCCGCTTCCCTCGCCGGTCGCTTTGGTCTCGGGAAACTGACCATATTCTACGACTCGAACCGGATATCGCTCGAAGGCGCCACCGACGTCGAGACGTCAGAGGACATCGCTGCTCGCTTTCGGGCCAACGGCTGGCATGTGCCCGACGCGGTCGGATGTGTGAATGACCTTGACGATCTCGATCGTGCCGTTGCTGATGCAATAGCCGACACGGATCGACCGAGCTTGATCGTCGTTCACTCCAACATCGGCTATGGCACACCGAAACAGGACACCGCCGCAGCCCATGGCAACCCGCTAGGTCCAGATGCCCTCGCTGCTGGACGGGTCAGGCTCGGATGGTCCTACCCACCATTCGAGGTTCCGACACCTGTCTACGACCACTGGCGCAAGCTCACAGCGGTGCGAGCAGCGGCCAGGGCCGACTGGGAGGTGGCCTTCGACCGCTATTCGGTGGAACATGCGGACCTCGCCATGGAGATGGAACGGGTGGTCTCGGGCCGCTTACCCGACGGGTGGGAGACATACCTCCCGCAGTGGGAGGAGGGCGAGACGGTGTCGGGTCGTGACGCTGGCGGTGCGGCACTCAATGCCTTGGCGACCTCCATTCCTGAGTTGATTGGGGGAAGCGCCGATGTATCGTCGTCCACTAAGACCTATATCAACGGCTTCGGTGACGTCAACGCCGGAGACTGGGCAGGGTCCAACATCCATTTCGGAGTGCGGGAGCACGCCATGGGAGCAGTGTGCAACGCCATCGCCGCCCACGGCGGGCTGAGACCGTTCTGCTCCACCTTCTTCGTGTTTACCGACTACCTGCGACCGGCGGTGCGAATGTCGGCTCTCATGCAACTGCCGGTGATCTGGGTGATGACCCACGATTCGATCGGTGTCGGCGAAGACGGCCCGACTCATCAGCCAATTGAACACCTTGCCTCCTTCCGGGCCATGCCCGGACTGGTGGTGGTCAGACCGGGCGACGGTAACGAGACGGCGCAAGCCTGGAGGATGGCGCTCGAGCGGAACGGCCCCACGATGCTGGTGCTATCGAGACAGGACATGCCGGTCATCCCGCCCAGACGGGTAGCCATCGCCGACGGTGCCTCGATCGTCCGGGAAGGGTCAGATGCAGTGATCATCGGAACCGGGTCCGAGGTATCGGTCGCCGTCGAGGCGGCGACGCTGCTTGAACTCGACGGGATCTCTTGCAAGGTCGTTTCTCTGTCGTCCTGGGAGCTCTTCCTGGCTCTCCCAGTTTCGGATCGCTCGAGCATCATTCCCAGGTCGGTGCCGGTGGTTGCCGTGGAAGCAGGTGCCACCCAAGGTTGGTCCGAGTTTGCGGACGAAGTCGTCGGCCTGGATCGATTCGGAGTATCGGCGCCAGCCACTCGAGCCTATTCGGCCCTGGGGGTCACTGCTTCTGCGGTGGCGGACAGTGTCAGGACTCTTTTGAAGGGCGAGCGTCAATGATCGTCGCCGTCGGCCATGACCATGCCGGGTATCCGCTGCGAACGGTTGTCGCCTCCGCAGTGGAAGCAGCAGGCCACACGCCGCTGATACTGAGTGTGGATTCGGCGGAGCCCGCTGACTACCCCGACGTGGCGGCTGCGGTCGCCGGTGCTATCAGCACGGGACACGCCCAGCGGGGCATCGTCGTCTGCGGCAGCGGAGCAGGGGTCACCGTCGCCGCAAACATCAATCCCCACATTCGAGCCGCCCTCGCCCACAACGAGTACACGGCTCGGCAGATGGTCGAGCACGACGACGTCAACGTCTTGTCATTGGGGGCGAGGGTCATAGGGGCCGAGCTCGCAGCAAGCGTGATTCAAGTCTTCCTCGCCAGCTCGTTCACCGGCGAGGAGCGTCACGCGCGGCGTCTGGCCAAAGTGTTCGACCAACGACGCTCCCTCCACACCAATGCATTGCGCGAGCTCGCCGAAGCCGGACAGAGCGTGTGGCTCGACGCGATCAGCCGGCGTCTGATAGACGACGGGACCCTCGCCCGATACATCTCAGAGCTATGGGTCACCGGCGTTACCTCGAACCCGTCGATCCTCAACCGAGCGATCGGAACGGGCTCCGGCTACGACCAGTCGATCGACAGCCTCAGGAGCGCAGGAATCACCGATCCCGAGAAGATTGCTTTCGCCCTGGCCCTGGGCGACCTGGGACGGGCCGCCGACCTCCTCCTCCCGATATTCCATGCCACACTTGGCGCCGACGGTTTTGTCTCGATCGAGGTGAGCCCCCGCTTGGTCGACGACACGGCCGGGACGGTGGCAGCTGGCCTCGAGTTGTCTCAACAAGGGGGTCGTCCCAACGTGATGGTCAAGGTCCCCGGCACGATGGCCGGGCTGGCTGCCGTCGAGGAGTTGCTCGTGGCAGGGATCCCGGTAAACGTGACTCTGCTGTTCTCGCCCGATCAATGTGACGCCGCCGCCGAGAGCTATCTCCGGGCCATCGAGCGAAGGCTCGACGCAGGGCTGTCACCCCGGGCTGCATCCGTAGCGTCGGTGTTCGTGAGTCGATGGGACGTGGCTACAGACGAGACCATGCCCCCTTCCGAACAAGGCAAGATCGGATTGGCGCTCATGCAGGAGATTTACGCCCGGCACCGCCACCTCCTATCCAGCGAGCGGTTCCAACGACTGGAGACAGCCGGGGCCCGCCCGCAGCGGGTTCTCTGGGCGAGCACAGGGACGAAGAACCCATCATTGCCGGACACCTATTACTTGGGCCGTCTGGCTGCCCCCGGAACCGTGGACACCGTGCCGGAAAAGACCCTGCTCGCCTACGCCGATCACGGCGTGACGTGCGACCTCCTCAATCCAGATCCTTTGGAAGCTCGGCGCTGCATCGAAACCGTCCGCGCCGCGGGTGTCGACATCGAGGGACTCGGAAAGAAGCTTCAGACCGAAGGCGCCGCTGCCTTCACCAAGGCCTGGACGGAGTTGGTCGAGTCGATCCGCGCCAAGCTCGACAATCGATCGAACAGAGGTTAAGCCCATGGAAATCGGAATGATCGGTCTCGGCCGGATGGGAACCAACCTCGTGCGCCGATTACTGCGTGACGGGCACCGCGCTGTCGTATACGACTTGAACCCGGACGCGGTGGCCGATCTCGTGTCGGAAGGCGCTATCGGCACCGAGAGCTTGGCCGACCTCGTCGCCAAGCTCACTGGACCGAGAGCGGTGTGGGTGATGGTGCCGGCAGGCATCACCGGGCGGGTAATCGACGACTTGGCTGCCCATCTGAAGCAAGGTGACATCGTCATCGACGGTGGCAACTCCTTTTACCAGGACGACCTCCGCCGTTGCGCTCTGCTCGCCGAGAGTGGTATCCGATTGGTCGACGTCGGGACCAGTGGCGGCGTTTTCGGCCTCGAACGCGGCTTCTGTCTCATGATCGGCGGCGACACCGATGCCGTCGCTCACCTCGACCCGGTTTTCAAGAGTCTCGCCCCTGGCGTGGAAACGGCGACGCGGACTCCCGGTCGCACCGGGGAGCCGAGCACGGCAGAGAATGGGTACCTCCATTGCGGTCCGAGCGGCGCCGGCCATTTCACCAAAATGGTTCACAACGGGGTCGAATACGGCCTGATGGCGGCGTACGCCGAAGGTCTCAACATCCTCAAGCACGCCGGGGTAGGCGCATCCGAGGGGGTTGCCGACGCCGAGACTGCCCCTATGCAGCACCCCGGGAATTATCGCTATTCGCTCGACATCCCCGAGGTCGCTGAAGTGTGGCGCAGGGGCAGTGTGATCGCCTCATGGCTGCTCGACCTGACCGCGGCTGCGCTGACCGAGGACCCGGGTCTCACTGCCTTCTCCGGGCGTGTCTCCGATTCCGGTGAGGGCAGGTGGACAATGCTGAGCGCAGTGGAGGAGGGCGTTCCCGCCCCCGTATTGGCGGCCGCCCTCTTCGGCCGCTTCGACAGTCGAGACCGCGACGACTTCGCCAACCAGTTGCTCTCGGCGATGCGGCACCAGTTCGGCGGGCATCATGAGAAGGCGGAATCCGAGTGAGCGAGCTGGCCGATGCTCTGGTCTTGTTCGGAATCAGCGGGGATCTCGCCCGTAAGAAGCTCTTCTTGGCCCTCTACGACCTGACCGCTGGAGGCCACCTCGACATGCCGGTGGTGGGGGTGGCATCTAGTGACTGGGACGATGCCGCGCTGAGAGAGCATGCCCGGTCGGCACTGGTCGAAGCTGGAGAGGTCGTAGACGAAGCGGTGTTCGACCGCCTTGCTGGCAACCTTTGCTATGTGGCCGGCGACTATCGCAAGGCATCGACTTACACCGCCATCGCCGAGCGACTCGAAGGGCGGGGTCACCCCGTCTTCTATCTGGCGATCCCGCCCGACCTGTTCGACGACGTTGTGGAGGGGCTGGGGTCGATCGGGCTCAGCCAGCGGGGTCGGCTAGTGCTGGAGAAGCCTTTCGGCCGGGACACAGCATCAGCAGTCGAGCTCAACGAGATCATCCACCGTCACTTCCCAGAGGAACGGGTGTATCGCATCGATCATTTCCTCGGAAAGGAAGCAGTCCAAAATCTCATGATCTTCCGATTCTCGAACACCATTCTCGAACCAATTTGGAACCGTCATTACGTGCGAGGCGTGCAGATCACTTTGGCCGAGGACTTCGGAGTGGAAGGGCGCGGCTCGTTCTACGACCAGATCGGCGCATTGCGAGATGTGGTCCAGAACCATCTGCTCCAAGTGGTTTCTCTACTGGCGATGGAGCCTCCTGTCTCCGATCATCCCGACGCACTCAGAGACGAGCGGGTGAAGGTGCTCAGGGCGGTGCGAAAGATCTCCCCGGCTAACCTGGTGCGTGGGCAGTACGACGGGTATCTCGCAGAACCAGGGGTAGAGGCCGACTCGGATACGGAGACCTTTGCCGCTCTACGGTTGGAGATCGACTCGTGGCGTTGGGCGGGTGTCCCCTGGACCATCAGGGCGGGCAAGGGAATGGCCAAGACGGTGACCGAAGGGGTGATCGAGTTCCTGCCTCCCCCCCGACCTCTGTTCGCTGACGCCAGATGTCTGCCAGGCCCGAACCGGCTCAGCTTCCGGACCAAGCCCGACGACGACATCAGCCTCTCGATGCAGACCAAGGTTCCAGGGGCTGAGATGGTGAGCGGTCCCGTCGACCTTCACCTCCATCACGATCGCTCAGCCGCGCGCGGAGCCTACGACCGGCTGATCGGTGATGCCCTCCGGGGTGATCTCGGCCTTTTCGCCCGACAAGACGGTGTGGCCGAGGCATGGCGGATCATGGAAACGGTGCTCACCGACCAGTCGCCGGTTCTTCCCTATGAACGCGGAAGCTGGGGTCCGGCCGCTGCCGACAAACTGCTCGGGTCGGATACCGACTGGATCACGAGATGAGCGGACACGATGTGCTCCTGGTACGGCACGGCCAGACCGAATGGACCATGTCGGGGCGGCACACCGGACGAACCGACATCCCCCTCACGGAGGTCGGGCGCCGTCAAGCCGTAGCGTTGGGAGCCATGATCGAGAATGTTCCGTTCACCCGAGTCCTGTCGAGTCCGTTGTCGAGGGCGTGGCAGACGATGGAACTGGCTGGCTACGGGGGGCACGCCGTCGCCAGCGATGACCTGCTCGAGTGGGACTACGGCGTCTACGAGGGCCGGCGCACCGACGACATTCGCACCGAGATCGCCGGCTGGTCAGTGTGGACCAATCCAATCGAAGGCGGCGAGTCCGTCGATGACGTTGGGCGCCGAACCGACCGAGTCGTCTCCAATCTGCTCGGCGGCGACGGTCCGACCTTGGTCTTCGCTCATGGCCACCTTCTCCGGATCCTGGCAGCGCGTTGGATGATGTTGCCAGCCACGGCCGGGAGCGCATTGGGGCTCGACACTGCAACGGTGTCCACGCTTGGGTGGGAACGGGAGAATCGGGTCGTCCGCCATTGGAACGATGTCTGTCATCTCCGGTCGATGGACCCGCTGCTGTGAGCCAGGAATCGGTGGGCGTCGGCGCGGAGCCGATTACCGGGACGCCGGAATGGGAGGCGCTGGTCGATCATGGGGCGAATGTCATCGATCTCCGAGCGGTATTCGAGGCGGATCCCGATCGGGTAGAGCGGTTGACGTTGACAGCGAGTGATCTGGTGGCCGATCTGTCCAAGCACCTTGTGACCGAGGAGACCATCGGGCTTCTTGCAGCTGTCGCCCGTCGCGCCGGGCTGGCCGAGCGGATCGAGGCGATGTTCTCGGGCGCGCGAATCAACGTCACGGAGGATCGTCCGGTGTTGCATACGGCGTTGCGAGCGACGACGGACGACGTGTTCTCGGTCGACGGGATCGATGTGGTACTGGAGGTCCACGAGGTTCTCGACCGGATGGCAGGATTCGCCAAGAGGGTGCGGTCGGGCGCATGGACGGGGCATACCGGCCGCCGCATCCGCCATGTGGTCAACATCGGGATCGGAGGGTCCGATCTCGGCCCGGCCATGGCCTATCGGGCGCTCCGACCCTACGTCCACGACGAGATCGAATGCCACTTCGTGTCCAACATCGATCCCGCCCACATCGAGTCGGTGCTTGCGATTGTCGACCCGGAGACGACGCTCTTCATCGTGGCGTCAAAGACGTTCACGACGCTCGAGACTCTGACCAATGCTCGAAGCGCACGCGCTTGGCTTCTGAGCCGACTAGGAGAAGACGCTGCGGTGGCCAAACACTTTGTGGCGGTCTCGACCAACGCCACCGAAGTCTCAGCGTTCGGCATTGACACTGAGAACATGTTCGAGTTCTGGGACTGGGTCGGTGGGCGCTACTCGATGGAGTCCGCCATCGGACTCTCGTTGATGATTGCCATCGGGTCGGATGCATTCGACGAGATGCTGGCCGGCTTCCGAACCATCGACCTGCACTTCCGGCATGCACCATTCGAGTCGAACCTGCCGGTGCTGCTCGGCCTCATCGGTATGTGGTACCGCAACGTGCTCGACTATCCCACTTACGCGGTGTTGCCCTATGCCCAGGACCTCGACCGGTTCCCCGCCTATCTCCAACAACTCGACATGGAGTCGAATGGCAAGCGAGTCCGCCTCGATGGGTCACCGGTCGACATGGACACGGGGCCGATCGTCTGGGGTGAGCCGGGCACCAACGGCCAGCATGCCTTCTACCAACTCATCCATCAGGGCACCACGGTGGTGCCGGCCGACCTCATCGGCTTCGTGGAACCTCAGGACGACCTCGCAGGCCAACACGACCTGCTCATCGGAAACCTGTTCGCTCAGGCGGAGGCGCTCGCCTTCGGCAAGACCACCGGGGAGGTCGAGGCCGCCGGGGTGCGATCCGACCTCCTGGCTCACCGGACCTTCCCGGGGAACCGCCCCACCTCCGTCATCCTGGCCCACCGGCTCACCCCCTCGGTGCTGGGCCAGCTCGTCGCCCTGTATGAGCACAAGGTCTTCACCCAGGGTGTCATGTGGGGGATCAACTCGTTCGACCAGTGGGGCGTCGAGTTGGGCAAGGCGCTGGCCACCACCATCATCGGCGAACTCACGTCCCAGACTTCGACTGAACTTGCCCACGACGCCTCCACCAACGCCCTGATCCGCCGCTACCGAGACGGTCGGGGGCGGGCATGAGTGAGTTCGTCGGAGTCGACATCGGTGGCACCGGGATCAAGGTCGCCACGGTCGACACCGCCACCGGAACCCTCTCCTCCCCACGCAAGCGTGCCGCCACCCCCCGACCTGCAACTCCGGAAGCGACAGCATTTGTAGTGGCCGAGCTCGTCGCCGAGGTCGGTGTCGAAGGTCCGATTGGCGCCGGCTTCCCGGGTGTGGTTCAACGCGGTGTGGCTGCCACCGCCGCCAACCTCGACCCCTCGTGGGTCGGCGTCGACGTTGCGGCCCTCCTCTCCGACCACATGGGAGCGAGACCGGTCTCGGTCATCAACGATGCCGACGCCGCCGGCCTGGCGGAGATCCGGTTCGCTTCCGGAGCCGAACAAACAGGCGTGGTCGTGATGATCACGCTTGGCACCGGGATCGGAACCGCGATCTTCAACGACGGCATTCTCGTCCCCAACGCCGAGTTCGGGCATCTCGTCATAGGAAGCGCAGAAGCAGAAAAGTTCGCCTCCGGCGGGGCCAAAGACAGGCCAGGATCCACCTGGGAACACTGGACCGGTCATTTGGAGGACTTCCTTCGCGAGCTCGAACATCTGCTGTGGCCCGAGCTGTTTGTAATCGGTGGCGGGATCAGCTCGGAGTTCCGCCGGTTCTGTGCCGGGCTGAACACCCGGACATCTGTGATCGCTGCCACTCTCGGCAACGACGCGGGCATCGTCGGCGCCGCCCTCGCCGCGGAGGCTTCGATGACCAGCGACCCACCCCGCCGGGCTTCGACCCGATGAAGCGGCGTCTGATCGCTTTCGACCTCGATGGGACACTCGCCGTGACCAAGTCGGCGATTTCCGATGTGATGGCCGCGCGGCTCAAGGATCTCTTGTCTCTTTACGAGGTGTGTGTGATCTCGGGCGGTAAGTTCGACCAGTTCGAAAAGCAGTTGATCGAACGCCTCGATGTGAGCCCGGGGCAGATGTCCAGACTCCACATCATGCCGACGTCGGGCACGCGGTACCTCCGTTTCGATGAACATGACCTGGAGTGGGTCGTGCAATACGCCGAGGATCTAGCCCCGCCGAAGCGAGCCGAGATCGTCGAGGTGCTCACAGCAGGCGCCAAAACGTTGGGCTACTGGGAGACCAAGCCTCACGGGGACATCATCGAGGATCGCGGCAGTCAGATCACTTTCTCTGCGCTGGGCCAGGAAGCACCTGCCGATCTCAAGCACACCTGGGATCCTGACGGGGCGAAGAAGCTTTCCTTGCGTGACTTCGCCGCGAAACGGCTCCCGGACCTGGAGGTGCGCATCGGCGGAACCACGTCAGTCGACGTGACGGCTGCCGGCATCGACAAGGCGTACGGTATGAAGAAGTTGATGAAGGAACTTGGGATGACCAGGGACGACATCCTCTTCTTTGGCGACAAGCTCGACGAGGGCGGCAACGACCACCCGGTCAAGGCGATGGGTATCGACTCCATTGCAGTTGACGGCTGGGAAGAGACGGCGGTCGCGATCGAGTCGATTATCAAAGTGTCGGATGAGAGAGGAACGACGAGATGACAGGTCAGCACAGTGGGCGCCCCTGGGGCAGCTATACGGTGCTTGGCGGTGGTGACGGCTACCAAGTGAAGGAGATCGTCGTCGAACCGGACAAGCGTCTCAGCTATCAGCGCCATGCCCAGCGTTCCGAACACTGGTTCGTGGTCGCCCGGTCGGGGCAAGTGGTCCTCGACGGTGAAGAGCGCGAAGTATTGGTCGGTGACGTGGTCGATGTCCCGATCGGCCTGCTGCACCGGGTGGGAAAAACCGGTACTGAGCCTCTGGTGTTCATAGAAATCCAATCAGGTGACTATCTCGGCGAGGACGACATCGAGCGTATCGACGACGACTTCGGGCGGTCCTGAGGTGACAGAGCCTCCGGAGGTTTCCGTCCCGAGTAATTCCGCTGCGACCCAGATCCCCGTCACCCGGACCGATATCGAGCTACGTCCCGACTGGAGACGCGTGGTTGTTAGGCCGTTTCTGCCCGATGAGCAGGTCTTCCCCGACGGCGGGCTCCTCGACCGGATCCTCAGCATGCCCGAGGAAGTTGTGGCATCGACTCTTGCCGTTGCGTACGCCCAGTTCGAGGACCGGCACTTCGATGTAAAGGCGGTCCTGGAGAGTCATTTTAAGTTTGTCGCTGCTGAGGCCGATGAGCTCCCGAATCTGTCGGAGGAGCGCCGTCTCCTCATCGGGGCTTACTACACCCGCGAGTTCTCGATCGAGGCTGCGGCCCTTACCAACCCATCGATCGTATCGGCTCCGGACCAGTCCGGTCTGGAGCCGGGGGCTCAGAGATTCGTGTTGAGTCTGCGCGCGATCGGCGAGGGTCAGGTGTCGTCGATCGAATTCCGATCCGGTGTGATCGACGCCAGCGGCGGGATCTTCGTCGAGGAGCCATCCGGTTACGCCCAGACTGGCACCCGTAGTCCGCCGCTCTTCGATAAGGCGGTGTTCTGTGCGAGGTTAGATGCGATGGATGCCTTCGATGAGATGGCTGGACTGGTGATCGACCCGTTGCCGGATCGATTCGAGCTGGATCAGCTGGAGGCGGCCATCGCCGCCGTCGAGGGCAAGCGAGCCCCTCGCCGCCTGTCGGACCCGACGTGTCGGACCATCCATTGGCTCGCCACATCCAACTACCGACTCACATTCGCTCCTGAGTCGGACCTCTCCGACCGGGTGATCTTCGCTGGCTCGGCGATCGAGAGTCATGGTTTGGAGGATGCCCGATTCGTCCTCTTCACCGACGATGACGGGTCGAGGACCTACTACGCGACCTACACGGCCTACGACGGCTCTCAGGTTCTGCCCCAGCTCATCGAAACGAAGGATTTCGTTTCATTTCGTATCGCCACTCTGAGCGGGGTGTGCGCCCAGAACAAGGGTGCCGCACTCTTCCCGCGAAAGATCGATGGTCGCTATGTCGCGCTATCCCGGTACGACGGCGAGAACAACTATGTGATGCGCTCCGACGACGTGCGGACCTGGGAGGAGGCCGACAGGATCGAATCGCCCGAGTCTCCATGGGAGTTGGCGCGAATCGGCAACTGCGGGTCACCAGTGGAGACGGAGGCCGGCTGGCTGGTGACCACACACGGGGTGGGGCCGTTCCGTTCTTACAGTCTCGGCGCCATCCTGTTGGACATCGACGACCCGTGTCGTGTCATCGGCCGCCTCGACGAACCTCTCCTCGCCTGGATGGAAGACGAGCGCGAAGGCTATGTGCCCAATGTCGTCTACTCGTGCGGGTCCATGATCCACGGTGGCGAACTGATCCTGCCCTACGGCATCGCCGACATGGCAACCCGCCTTGCCAGGGTTCCGCTGGACGACCTCCTGGCGAAGCTGTCGGGCTGAAACGCCAGTCAGAACGACCTAATCAGGCGATGTCGTAAGGTAGGCGACTGGCACTCAATTGCCTTGATCTGTGCTCTCAGGTTTGGACCCGGGCGAAGGTGGGCGTAGACCAGCGTTGCGGCCGGTGCGTCACGAAGAACCGTTGATCAGGCCGGTCGTCGTCTTGGATGGGATGCTGTCCGCGCTCGACGGTCCGCCCGGGATTGAGAAGGTCCAGCAGCGTTTCTTTGGCCCGCTTGCAGGGAGATGTTGCTCCTGGCTGCCTGGGAAGACCTCTCCTACCAAGAGGTCGCCGAGACCTTCGAGGTTCCAGTCGGGACGGTGCGGCCCGGTTCGGGATGGCCAGGCTGGCCGCAGCACCTGCCTACCTGGCAACGATTCGTCGGTTCCGGTGCGCGCCTCGAGTCCATCCTGTCACACACCGATCTTTGGCCCCAGCGAGATGTCCGTTTTCATGGAGCCGACGTCGCCCAAACGGAGAGCCCTCGAGGTGCGGGGATGTTCTGCCCTCCACAACGGTGTCCCGGACAACGTCGGATCCGGTGGGGAGTTCCAGGTGTCAGGACGCGGTCTGCCAGTCGCCGATATCAATGCATGGTCTCGGATCGCCGCCTCAGCAAGCTACGCGCCCGTCGACCGCTTCATTCTGTTCGAGCTCCTGGTGAGCGAGGCGTGCCATTCAGCGGAGTTGTACGGTCCTGACGTTTAGCTCATGGGGCTCATACCCCGAAGGTCGCGGGTTCAAGTCCCGCTCGCGCTACATCAGAAAACCCAGGCATCGCCTGGGTTTTCTGCTTGATGGACTGTCGCCCGCGAGGCACCGTAAGGGCTCCGCCTAATCCCATTCTGAAGCCCGACGGTCGCGCAGTGCACCGTTTGCACGGGAGCCATTCCTACCTAGCGATGGACGAGAAACAATACCTGCGTACGGCTGCCCGGTGATGTTGTCAGGAACCCAACTCTCGCAATCTGATCGCCTGGAATCTGAGCACCCTGGTGATGGTGGCCAGGCCGAACGTTATGGCGACCAGGTAGACGACCACCCCAAGACGCCGCACTGCCTCGAGGGTGATTGCAGCCGTCTCCGATCCGGCGAGACTGACCGCTCCCGACGCCAACTGAGCGGCGACAACAAAGTGGATGATGGAGGCGATGAGCAGGGTCATCATGGCCATGGCCATCCCCAAGATGAATATCTTGGCTGTGGCTGGCATCTTCAGCGTTCGCACTTCGCGGCTCACCAACTCCTGAACGCCGCCGCCCCCCTTCCGGAACTCGCCGAGGATCCTGGCGATGGCAAGGGATATTGCGGCAAACACTGCCGTGAATCCGATGAACATCACCCCCGTTGTCGTGTGCCCTAAGGCCGCGATCGTGGCCTCGGACTCGCCAGACGTGATGGCGTTGGAGCGGACGATGCCGAGAATCAGTGCGATCGGGAAGGCCATGATGGCCATCACCCACATCGGTCCCCACAGACTACGCCCCATCTTTTGCGGTCTGTTGTAGTCGAGCCCTCTATCGCTGACTTCGATGGAGAAGTCGCTGCTATTTATAGCCTTCGTCGTCATTGTCAACTCCTTTGACCTGTTCGTATTAACTGCTGGATTCGGAAGAACTGGAATTCCAGGACGTTCCCGATCGCCACCAAGGCCAGGGCGATCCCGGCGAGGATCAGACCGAGAGCGAACTCCCGCAGTGGTCCCAGCCATGCGAACGCGCCCACCGGATTGGTGGCGCCGGCCACCGATACATAGCCAATGAACTGGACGACGGCGGCCGTCAAACCCAGCATCATGAGCGCCACGAATGCCATGACAGCGCGAGGCATCTTGGGTGTGTAGACCATGACGCCGAGGTTCTCTTGGACCTCACCACCGGCCGTACGCAGGGCCCAAAGGATTGTTCCCAGCAAGAATGCAATGCCGCTGAGCAACATGGCCTCCCCGAGGAACTGCAGCCCCTGGGTCCATGCCGCGGCGGCGGTATTGGGAACTGAACCAGCCCATATGAACGAGACGATGGGACCTGCCAGTACAAGCATGCCCCCCATCGCCAACATCGGGCGGAACATCCGCTTCGCCATCTTGTGGATGGGCAAGGGCTCGGGTGCCTTGGCGGTCACCGTCACCTTGCCATATGGGGTGTCCGTATCTCCAAGCGCTGTCTGATCGGCTCCCGGTGTCCCGACCAACTTGGGCAGGACAAGTTTGATCGAATCCGCCCTCAGCCACAGCTTGATGAGGATTCCCCAGAGAACCACAGCGATGGCCGTCTTGATCACGGCGAAACCGGTGGTGGTCACACCGAACGTCCACGCCAATGTCGAGGCCTGATCTGTGCCGGATTGCCCAACCGCAGCCAGGTTTCCGACGAAGGCGATCGTTGCGATCACCAGGCCGACCAGGGCGAGCAGGATGCCGCGGCGTCTGTGCTGCGACGGTGCTCGATAATCGGTGCCCGCAGCAGGCTTTAGTCTCGCGTCGGCTGCATTTGTCATTGTGCCCTCCTTTTCGGTCACGCCATGTGCAACCAGCAAGAGAACGCAATCTGGCCGACAATGCCGGGTGTTTGACAGAGTTTGGTTCTCGCCCGGTACTCGTTCGTCGACTGACCACACTTCACTATGTTCAGGAAGGTGGATCTGAATAACGAAGTGCGGAGGGCAGGCACGGTGACGGGGCTCCGAGCGCGGGGGTCCTTTCACGACACCGTCGGAGTGCTGCGCAGGCCGTGAAGAATCATCTGCTGCAGATGGTGGCCCTGCTCGCCATCGAGCCTCTGGTGTCAGAAGACCCTGACGCGTTGCGGGACGCGCCGTTGAAGGTCCTCAGGGGCGTCGAGCCTTTGAACATTGATAGCCCAAAATTTGGTTCGTGGCCAATTGGCCCGGTATAGCGACGAGTCCGGAGTGGCCGCCGAGTCCGATACGGAGACCTTGGCCTCGGTCCGGCTCGAGTTGGATTCGTGGCGGTGGCCCGGCGTGCCCTGGATCATCCGGGCCGGAAAGGGATTGGCGTCGACCGTCACTGAGGCTGTGGTCGAGTTTCGTTGGCCGCCACGCCAGTTGTTCACCGATTCCAAGCACCGTCCCGCCGGAAACCGGTTGACTTTCCGCACGAAAACCGAAGAGGAGATAACCGTCTCGTATCAAGCCAAGACTTCCCGGCCGGACATGATCAGCAGCCCCGTCGAGCTGCACCTCCAACACGATCGGGTACACGGGAGCGATGCTTGCGGTCGTCTCCCGGGTAACGCGTTGCGCGGCACCCCGGTCTCTTAGTCGCCAGGACACGGTGATGTAGGCATGGCGAATCGTGGGCGGTGCTCTCACCGACCGAATGCCGTCAATCTCATACCGGAAGGTCACCTGGGGCCTGGCCCGAGGCAGATGCGCTGCTCGGCCGAGATTGGGACTGGGTAATCCGGTGAGCAGTACCCTTATAGGCGGATGGCAACTACTTTCGTAACCGATGAGGGGGTCGAGGTCCCCGCTGTTACGACTGAGCAGATGCGCGAGATCGACCGGATCGCCATTGAGGAGATTGGGCCCAATCTCTATCAGATGATGGAGAATGCCGGGCGCAGCCTCGCTCTGACGGTGCTCGACATGTTGGGCCGTGAATGGGCGGCCTCACCAATCATCGTTTTGGCGGGCAGAGGAGGCAACGGTGGAGGTGGGATCTGCGCCGCCCGTCACCTGGCCAATCGTGGGGCTGCGGTCACAGTCGTGGTGTCCGATCTGGGGGGGCTCAATCCAGTCCCGCGGGCACAGTTGGGCATTTACCGAGCGACTGGAGGCAAACTCGCGTCGCCTGACCAGTTAGACAATCTGACGGCGGGGGTGGTTATTGACTCAATCATCGGCTACAGCCTTAAAGGGGCACCGACCGGCGTTCCTAAAGAGATGATCGGCTGGATCGGCTCTCAGGCCGCACCGGTGGTCTGTCTTGACCTCCCCTCGGGGATCGATGCCACGTCTGGTGAGGCGGCCGGTGCGCACGTTCGCGGTTCCGCGACTCTTACGTTGGCTCTTCCCAAGACAGGTCTGCGCGTCGACACAGCCGGAGACTTGTTCCTGGCCGACATCGGCATACCCAACGAGGTGTACCGCCGAGTTGGGCTCGATGTCTCGAACGAGATCTTTCGGGAGCGATATCGGGTACCGGTGCGACCTCGATGAGCCTTCATGACTCGGTACTCGCCGATGAACTGTCGGTTCCCGACGTGAATAGGAAAATCGCCACGGTAGGCGGCTTCTCAAAGAGCGGATCAGAACGGAGTGAGTAGAAAACATGGATATCGCCGTCATCTCGTGGAGTCATACCTACGTCTCAACGGTTATCTGACGATTACGGAAGTCGATATCCCACATTTGGCCCTTGGTGGGAGAGAGTCGATCGCTGATGTCGACGTGTTGGCCGTGCGCTTCCCAGGTGACCTTTATACAGTGGATGTGGGCGAGGAGGCAGACACGTGTTTTCCCTTCTGATAGACGACTCGAGTTTTTTCTTAGCCGATCGAATGGTCGATCTGATAGTCGGCGAGGTCAAGCAGGGAACTGCCAAGCTGAATCCGACCCTCCCCGGCTGAGGTCCTCCACTAAATTCTCGGGCGTCTCGAGTGGATCTATGAGAATGGCTTCGGCCCAACCAGTTCAGTGCGCCTGCCCCCGCACTACTCCTCCTACTGGTCAAGTGTGGATACACCATCTCCAGTCGGCGCGGGGGAACCTTGTGACCGCACGTGGTGCGCCGCGGGCGACGGTCATTCGGCTAGGTCGCCGGATGGTGTTGGCACCGCCGTGGCCGGCTTCAAATTGGTGACTGCTGCTTTCACCCCCTCCGAGAGCGTTGGATGCGTCACGAGCGCCTCGGCCAATGGCCCGATGCTCCTGTCGGCTGTGTGAAGCATCACGATCCCCTGCGGGAGGAGGTCCGCTCCAATATGGGAGAGGATGTGCATTCCGAGCAACTCGTCGGTGTCGGAGTCGACCACAATTTTGATGAAACCTTTGGTCTCACCCATTGCTATGGCTCGTCCCACTCTTCTCAGGAGCTGTTTGCCGACTTTGATTTTGCGACCGGTGGCCACGGCCTCTTCTTCTGTGAGCCCGACGCTGGCCACCTCGGGGTCGGTGAACACCGCTCCGGGCACCCGGCCGGTCTCGTAAGTCCGTCCTGCGGAGCTGAGCGCATTGTCCACAGCGATCCCTGCGGTGTACACCGCGAAATGGGTGTACTGCATACGGCCGATCACGTCTCCCATGGCCCAGATGTCTGGGGCGGTGGTGCGTAGGGTGTCATCGATGTGTATCCCGCCCACGGTGTCTCCATCGATTCCGGCGGCCTCGAGGGCTAGGTCGCCAACGTGGTGGGGCTTCCTACCGGCGGTGACAAGGATCCGGTCGCATTCGAATCGCTGCGAGTGGCCGGCGACGTCGGCCAACACGACCAGCTTCCCATCGGCCGTTCGCTCTACAGCTGTTGGGTGGGTCCGGGTTCGGATATCGATACCCTCGTCTCGGAGGATCGATTCGAGGTGTTCGGACACTTCGTGGTCCTCTCTCGGGAGAACCCGGTCGCGTCGTTGTAGGACTGTCACGTCGACCCCGAGCCGATGGAGCAGTTGGGAGAACTCCATACCTTCTGGTCCTCCACCAACGACCACCATCGTTTTGGGAAGCCGGTCCATGTCCATGACCGTCTCGTTGGTCTCGAACCCCGCTTCGGCGAGACCAGGAATGTCCGGTATGACGGGTACGACTCCGGAGGCGATGATCACCTTGGACGAACCGAAGGACGTATCCTCGACGGCGATCTTCCGAGGTTCGAGGAATCGGGCCGAACCTCTGAGCAGGTCTATCCCTGGGTGCTCGTCGAGGCGGCGCTCCAGCCTTCCTCTCATCAATGTGACGACCTCATCCTTCCGCTCACGGACGCGCGCCCAGTCGACCTCGATGTCGGGGATCTTGAAGCCGAACTCCTCGCCTCGCGCAGCCATCGAGATCGCTTTTGCAGACCCAACCTGGGTCTTGGTGGGGATACACCCCACGTTTATTCAGGTGCCGCCCACGTGGTGGCGTTCGACGAGGGCGACCCTAGCTCCGAGATCCGCCGCACGGTGCGCGGCGTTGATCCCACCCATACCGGCCCCGATGACGGTTAAGTCGTACATGTCGCGCATGGTGCATTCCTCTCTTGGTTTGAGGATTCTATTCTTTTCAGGTTGTGCGATGCATTACTGGGGAAACGCCGAGGACGGTCCTCTGCGGGTGGGCGGCCCGGCTCCATCCCCGCGTTAGCCTTCGTCAAGAACCCCATATTGGAACGTCTCGGTAGGGGTTTTAGTCGACCGATGAGCCGACGAGGTGATCGTGGTTCATGGAGCAAAGATTGGTGGCCCATTGCGAAGTTATAAGTTGCTCGGCAGCAAGCAAAAGTGACGCGCCGATGAAAAAGCTGGCAATCACGTCCGAAGGCCAATGGACGCCGAGTCGGACTCTACTCACTGCCACGGAGACCACCGCCACCGCGAAGACAGCGAATCCGATGCGGAGGAAGAGTATGCGGTTCGTGAACAACCAGATGAGAAGCGGGAGGAGCCCGAAGATGACGGTGGCGGAAATCGTGTGGCCACTGGGGAAGGACCCGAACTGGGCACTGACCGCCGGGTCCGAAGGTCGTGGCCGGTTAACGAGAATTTTGAGTCCGATGTCTGTAGCTAGGGCCGCTGCGATCAGAGCGACGAGAGTCAGTGCGGAAGCTCGGCAGCGCCTCCACAAGGCGACAACAGCGATGGCCCCGACAGCGACGGCCAGATTTGGAGAGCCGAGTTGGGTTGCGACTTTGGCGAACGAATAGTCACCTCCCGTTCCACGGAACCATTCCGAGACTGGTCGGTCAATCCGTAACAGCCAATTTGGATTGGTGGCGGCGATGATCCCTAGAACTATTGTGGTGACCACAATGACGATAAGGAAAACACGGCTGCGAAGGGCCGCTCGGACAACCTTTGGAGACTCATCGGGCAAGCCAAAGTGGATCCGATCGAATCTCACGGCTCGATTCCATCCGACCCTTGACTCAACAAGATGCTCGACGCGTTGACATGACCAGACAAACGTTATTGAGGACTGCCAAGAGGTGTGCGAGTCAGGAGGGGCCGGACCGACGGTGGGATGTCAATGTGATGATCACCCCGACGCATATGCCATGTCATTACCATGCCAGCCGCTCCTCCCACCAAGCCAATGATGACAAGTGCCGTTCGGTTGAAGATCAGCTCGTTCCCGAACAGAAATCTCACAGAAAAACCCAACCCCAACACTCCGATGATGATCGGCAACCACTCCGGTGCGAGACGCAGCGCCTGCACGCCGAGAATCGCGAACCCAAGCACAAGAAGCATGCTGACAGCCCAGATCCAGCTGATGTCCGAGATGTAGCCGCCCGGGTTGAAGAAGTTCCACGTGGCGCCTGGAATCACCAGGAGAACGAGGCCTAAGGAAGCGGCGCTCACGAGGCCGTATACCCATCGCGGTCTGAGGCCGGATTGGGTGTGACGCGCTTTCCCGGCTCCGGCGCGCACTTCATCGGCGACTGCTGCTCCCGTGTGTGCAACGCGTCGAGCGGTCCCGGTGTCGCCTCTCACTTTACGAACGGCGTCGCCAACTAGAAGCCCCATCGAGATGAGGAATCCGCCCGCCAGCGCCCCTGGGATAAAGACGAAGAGACCACCCGGGTCGACGTCGTCAGCGAACGACGAATGGCGAGGTACTCGGCCAATCATTTGACGACTTCCATCGCTCTATCGGACTGGAGATCGGCTTCGTTTTCGAGAATGACGACGAGGCCTCGGTCGCCGTCGACGCGAAGCCGGGCTGACTCTTGGGATGAGAGCCGGCTAAGAAGGCCAGGAACATTGAGTACCGCGGGGAGGCCCAGCTCCCGGGCGATGATCGCCGCGTGTGACAACGGTCCACCCTCCTCGACCACGATCGCCCCGGCCGTGAGAAACAGAGGAGTCCAGGCGGGATCGGTTGTCCTAGCCACCAAGATGTCTCCGGGTTCTATAGGCTCGGTCGCCTTGGTGATGAGCCTGGCGGTACCCTCATATGTGCCAGCACTCGCCCCCCATCCGGTGAAGGTGTCACCGGTCGGGACGTCTGTGTCGCCAAGCCTGCGGCTCGGGTCGCCGACGAAAATTTGGGGCACGGAGTCCTCCTCCGCAAGCCGCTCGAGGACAGCCCGGCGCCTCTGCAACTCCCAATGACTGGGGGCCACGCCGTTGAAAGCTGGCTCGAGCTCCTGGGCGGCGAGTAGATCGACGTCGATGGGCGTTTCGAGCACTCCCGACGCGTAAAGTCGATGCCCAAGAGCGAGGTGAATCCTCCTTACCTCGCCGCCTAAGCCAAGGACTGCCGACTTCGTTTTCTCGCGCAAGTGGAGAAACTCGACTGCGTCGTTGACCAGGCGACGGAGCATACGTCGGCGCACATCGATGAACTGTGCGGTCATTATTCGTTGGAACCGCCATTTCCACGAGGTGGCGAAACGAGATCCGATCTCGTCGAGAAGCTCGTACCGGGCCTTGGGATTGACCATAGGTCGCCGTCCGGTGCGTTGAACCTGGACCGCTTGGCTGATGAGTTGCCACGCGAGATCTCGGGACTCGGCCCAAGTCTCGCCGGCGAAGACCGAAGCGGACCCCGATCGGCCAAGCTCGCCTTCGAATGCGGCGAGGAATTCTGTACCTTGTGCGCTGTGCTCGAAGCTGTCGAGAACTGCTTTGTCGCGAGGCGTCAGGCTCTCGATCGAAGTTGCAAGAGAACTGTCAGCCAGGGCTTGCTCGGCCAGGTCGCAAGTATGGAGGGCAACCTGCGCTCCACAGGGATCAATCCCACCCGCAGTTAACTGCTGGGCCAGGCCGGCCGCTTCTTCGCCTACCAAGGGTTCGAGGAAGAGTTCGACCCCGCGGTAAGCCGCGGCTGCGGAAGCAGCCACGGCAATCTCAGCGGCCATGAGCCGGCCGGCCAGATCGAGAGCACGATGCCGATATGCCAAAAGCTGGCCAATGGTGGCGATATCACAGTCGGGTGGGCTGGTCAGGAGACCCTCGGTGGCACTGATAGAGGCGTGTGCTTCGAAGCGAAAGCTACGGCGGGCGTTGATTTCACGGAAGCCGGCGAACATAGATCGCACTCCTTTGAAAGGTCCGCGGGGTTCGTTCGACACGGTGTCCGTCGGATCGCTGATCACGCGACCGAAGTATTGACGCTCGATCTCCTCGGACGACCCACCTGGCACTTCAGCGGCAGCGGCTTTCATGAGGTCGAGGCTGAGAACGGCGCGTCCACGGATGCGGGCAAGAAAAGGACGACGATCCGCCAAATCGGGAAGTGCTTTCATTTGGTCGAAGAGTTGGCGGAACCCGTTCTCAAGTAGCGGCGATGCGGTGGTCCACTGTAAAGGAGGGAGCACTCCGGGGAGCGACTCGGCGATCCCCGCTGTAGTGAAGGCGTGGTCTGCTCCAATACCAGTATCGAAGCCGTCAGAATTCCCACCTGCGGAAATCGTGGTGATGGGTCTCGATTGGACGATGTAGAGATGTTCGCCGTCGTGGGCCCATTCGACGTCTTGGGGCTCGCCGAAGCGATGTTCGAGGCCGAGGGCGACCTCGACGGCTTCGTCGATAACCGGGTCCACCGAAGCGCGAAAGCCAGCCGAGCGAGACAGAACATATGCCTCCGGGGTCACTTCTCCCGAGACGAGTTGTTCGGCCAGGCCCTCAACAGCCTCGATTCGAAGATCGTGACCTGTGCCTGCCGGATTCACGGTGAAGACGACGCCAGCCCGCTCGGCTTCGACGAGGCGCATCACGACGACAGCCATGGCGAGTTCATCTTCTGGAACGCCGCTGTGGGCGCGATAGCTTCGAGGCGCCGGGAGCCAGAGCGACGCCCAGACCAGTTTGACCGCTTGCAGAAGAGCCTCGTCGTCGCCGATCTTTAAATAGGAGCGGTACTGGCCGGCGAAGGAGGCCGCGGCCATATCCTCGGCGGTCGCCGAAGATCGCACTGCGAGAAGAGCACCTGCCCCGACGCCAACTGCCAACTCGCGGATCTGCGTCGCCATTGCATCGGGCATCGAGGCTTCAAGAAAGGCCGAGTCGACACGCTCGGCTGCACTATCGAGTTCTGCCTGATCAGGCAGGCCCTCTTTTCGGATGTCGTCGATGAAACGCTGCAGACCTGAATCGCGGATGAACCAGCGATAACCGTCGGTAGTGATCGCACCCGTCGGTGGGACTCTGGCACCCATCTCGACTAGTCGATTCAGGGCGAAGCCTTTGCCGCCAACCGAACCCGGCTCAATTGCGGTGCCGTCAAGGATGACGGTTGCGCCCGTCATTGCCTTGCTTCATCGACATCGGCCATACCGCCGTAACGGTCGGCGAAGGTGGCGATAGCGCGATCGGTCACGGCCGTCAGTGATTCGCCCGACAGCGATGCCCGGTCACGTAACCAGGCTACGAGGTCGCGTCTGATCGGGACTGCCGGACGGCGTGATTCAAGTCGCAGCAGGAGCACCACGTTGAACCCGAGACTGATCACGAACAAGACAAGAAGGTCCCATTCGCCGCTGAGCCCGGCGTCGATCGAGCCAATCAAGAGGACTAAGACGCTCGCCGTGACGGCGATCTTGGCGGTGCCGGACGGACTCATGGATATTCCTTTCATGGAGTGCCGTAACTAGACCAACACCGCCGATGGCACTGTTACTCCGTCAAATCTCGGGGGAGATGAACGCTAAAAAACCCAACGGCTTCTTCACGACGGACTTGAGAAACGATCGGGTGCGTCC
>JBGSYD010000042.1:0-2882 GCA_041751055.1 Acidimicrobiia bacterium
GCGAGAGGAATCGGACTTACGGCAAACCGGTTGGTAACCTAACCTGGCCAACCGGCACCTTCCGCGGTAGCTCAATTGGCAGAGCAGTGGACTGTTAATCCGAAGGTTGTAGGTTCGAGTCCTACCCGCGGAGCGGAAGAAACCCCAAGCATTGCTTGGGGTTTCTGATTATTGAGTTTTCGTACACACATTCACGTGTAGCCAATCTGTAGCCGTCACTTTCCAAACCCAAGTTCCTGACTCGAAGCCCACTGGGCACTCTCGGATGCCTGCTGACGCTGGTTGTGCTATCGATCAAGACATGCAGACTGGCGCGCCTAGGCATCGTCGTCGCTGGACATGGTTTCCAGTCGTGCGGAAAAGATGTTGAAACCAAATCGGGCTCTGAGACGTGTCTCAAGTGTGAAAGGCACATCAGAAGCGGACATCTCAGTGTCTCTTGACCGGTTCCGTGAGCTCCACTCGCAACGCGACCGCCTGTATAGGGCGGTGGCTTTGGTTGTGGGAGATGCTGGGTTGGCGGCTGATGCAATCGACGAGGCAATGGCCCGCGCCTATTCACGTTGGGACCGCATCGAAGGCTACGCCAGTCCGGAGGGATGGGTGTATCGGGTCGCCTTGAACCTAGCCCGCTCGGCATTGCGCAAGAGGCGCCGGGAGGACCTTTGGGAGCGGCCACCAGAGCGGACGGTCGTCGACCTTCCACCTGATGTTGAACTGCGTGCAGCGATCGGTCGTTTGCCTGTGAAGTTTCGGGGTGTGGTGGTTGCCCGGTACCTCCTGGACTGGTCGACGGCGGATACTGCCGGTGCTCTCGGCATTCCTGAAGCCACGGTGAAGACGAGGTTGAGGCGTGCGTTGTTACGGCTAGCGAAGGATTTGGAAGGAGTAGAAGAATGAAGACACTCGAGCGCCGGCTTACCGAAGCTCTCCGATTCGAGGCCGAAGGGCTTCCAGACGAGGGAGCCGCCCATTTTCTCAGCCCAACCGTTTCGAAGCGATCCTGGTCTCTACGCCCCGCCTTGGCGGCCCCGGCAGCTGTCGTGGCGGTCATGATTCTGGCAGCACCGCTGATTTGGCTGAACTCTGAACGCGGCGGCGGCGAGCTGGCACCTGCGACCCCGCTGACGAGCGAGGCTGATGTCGGAATCATCTCCCGTTGGCCTCCCGTGTCGATTCTGCCAGATGAGTTCTTTCCTTTGGTCGAGGACTGTTTGCAGCAGAAGGGTTTCGCACCGGAAGTCGACCCGGAGGCGCGCACGATCGAGTTTCCGGATCCTCAGCCAGGTTCGGATTCGGATTGGGCGACTCAGGAATGTATAAACGATATCGACCCCACTTATCTCGAACCGCCGCCTCCATTCACTGAAGAACAGCTTGCGGATCTCTATTTGTATGTCACCGACCAGCGAGACTGCTACGTCGAGTTGGGTTATTCGAGAGTCGAAATGCCTAGTCGTACTCTTTTCGAATCGGACCTCAGGGGAAGGTTTGATCCGGCTGGCGAATTAGCGACTATTTATGGCGAATTCCCTACCGACGAAGACTTGGCGACCTGCCGATCTCGATCGCGGCCCTATTGGTTCGTCGGTTCCTGAGTAGATACGACCGCTGAGAGAACCGACTCCGAGCATGAGGTGTGCTCGTCTCTCCACCATCTGTCCAATGTGATGCTCGATTGCGTTCGCTTTCTCGGCCGGACTGGCTGTCTGTGAGATGAGCGACTCGAGTAAACCGGATTTAAGAGCGACTGGCACACAATCGACCCTACACCCGCTTGATATCGGCACATATCAATCGGGGTCGACTCAACCTGTAGCCAAATGTGTAGCCGTACCAGACCGCACAGGACGACACCAGACAACACGAACGATCTAGATTCCTAGACAGGACAGCACTAAACAACACCGACTCGGACTGGACGGACGGGGTGGGTGGGACTGTTAATCCGAAGGTTGTAGGTTCGAGTCCTACCCGCGGAGCGGAAGGAAACCCCAAGCAACGCCTGGGGTTTCTTGGGGTTTTCTTTGTGGCTTCCGGGAGGACGGAAGTTCGGTGGTGTAGCCAATGTGTAACCGATATCCGTCCAGTCAACGCCCGCGCCAAAAGCCAATCGCCCAGCTTGGGGGCAGCCTGCCCCCGGGTATGGACTCACTTGGCAAGCCCGGTTCATCGATTGTGCTCATTGCAACACGCGATATGTGCCGATATCGGGCACTTCTCAAATGCGTGTTTAGGTTGATGAACTCGCCGACTGTGAGTACGGGGTACTGCCTCCATACAATCCCTGACCTCATGTCGGACCAACTGAGGTTTCGCCCTTCAAGGGTCACGCTTGCTTGTGTGCTGTCGCTCCTCTTGGCCGCTTGCGGGTGGTTCCAAGAGTTGCCGACTGCCGCCATCGTGAACGAGAGCGGCGAGACACTCCACTTGGTTGGGGTCAATTCTGACGGAGTCGAAGTCGAAATTGCGGTCATCGAAGCTGGCGCTCGCTATCCCGAACCGCTTGGCTCAGGCGACTGCGTTGAGCCTCGTCTCGTTGTTCGCACCAGCGACGGCGACGACTACGCGAGCAGGGACCGTGGCACTCTCTGCGCTGACGAGGAGTGGGTTATCACCGGACCCGACCAGTAGTCGCGATAACCAGCAATCCCGAGTGTCCGCCCAATAAGTGCCGGTAGCGAGCGGGTGATAGTGGTGTGCGTTATCGCTCGGGATCAGATGATATGCGTGAGAAAGGCTGGAACCTTGGACGGGGAGCTGGCGTTCTAATTGGCGTGAGGGATCGAATCGCTGTTTGCTTGGCTGCTGGGCCGGTCAAGGCCGACGGTCAGCGGAAGAAGATCGCCTATCACGATCCTTGCTATCTGGGCCGCCTCCGG
>JBGSYD010000043.1:0-11644 GCA_041751055.1 Acidimicrobiia bacterium
TGGCGTGCGATGTCGTCGACATAAGTGGCGAGGTGAGAGCGATGAAAACCACCCACTCCGATGTGGACCACGCTGCGCCGCAGTGCGGAACGATCATACGACGGCGTGGACACTCTGGCAGCGATCAACGACAGCGTTGAAGCCGAAATCGCGCAAACAGGAGCGTCCTCCATCACCTCTGCACTCTAAACAACCAGGCGGCGACGGCGTGCCCCCAGGATGTCGGCTGAATCACCAGGGCCTAACCGTCATGAGTCCAATCACCGGACCCGAACAAGTCCCAATCCGGCTCCTCGTGCCCAAACTGACCTGGCCGCCACGCACGCATAACAACACGGCGTCGCACCAGTAATGCCTTCGACCAGGCGGTTGTCGGGGTGGAGATGGCAGGACTCGCTGACGAAGATTGGGCCATTAGCCTCATCAGCAGGGAGGGTGTCGACCCGGTCGAGACCATTCTCGTTCGCCCACCGGCATCGAAGCAGCCAGACGGTCAAACCTCGCTCACAAATACGGACCTTCTTACTGCCTCTCGGGCTACCCCCGGCTACCAAATTTAGTAGTAGCGACCATCCGCTTCGACGCGCAAAGACGCTCAGGTGTGGGTGGAGCCAAATGTGTAGCCGTACCAGACCGCATGGGACGACACCAGACAACACGACCGTACAAGATTCCTAGACAGGACGGCACCAAACAACACCAACCCGGACTGGGCGGACGATGTTTGCGTGACTGTTAATCCATTGGTTGTAGGTTCAAGTCCTACCCGCGGAGCCCTCAATTTTATCAGGCAGCACTTTCGAAAATGCGATTTGCTCGGTGTCTGAAATGAGCGTTATCGCTATAAATCTGGTGATCTGGGCTGCGGGCTTTTGTCTGTGGTGGTTTGCAGAAGGGGAGGATTGGGCGTTTTCCACTACCTAATGTGATGTCCGACCTCGACGTAATGGGTGAACGTTCCAGCCCGGCTGGATTCGCGCTTCACTTGCGTGGTTCTTCGACACCGAGCACTTCCGCCACCTGCCGTGACACGGTCCACGAACCGCGGTCGTAGTTGCACAAGACCACGATCGTGGTCTCACGATCGACGAAGTGCGAGACCATACCTGAGACGCCGGGATCGCCGCCTGCGTGACCGAAGATTCTCACTTCGCCTCGCCCGTCGATCCACATCTCCATCCCGTACCCGTAATGCTCGAGATCGTCGTTGATCCGGCCATAAGAGGTGAGCATCGTTGCTCTGGTCTCTTCTGTCACGAGCCGGCCACTCCGAAAGGCATCGATGAATCTGCAGAGATCGGAAGCAGTCGCAATCAAGCCCCCATCCGGCATTCCTCCAACCGGGTTGGCGTAGGCGTTCGTCGGCCACAATGCGGCGGGCGCATCCGAAACCTGGTATCCGATGGCGAGGTCAGGAGGGTCTGCATCGAGATCATCGAAGCCCGATGAGGACATGCCCGCCGGTATAAGCACCTCATCTGTCGCGACCGACCGGAATGTGGAGCTTGTAACGGCGCTAAGGATCATCCCCAGCATGATGTAGTTCACGTCGCCATAGGAGAAGCTAGAGCCGGGCGCGAAATGAGCACTCTTGTGAGCGAACAGCGACAGAAGATCCTCCGGTTCCCTAGCTCGATGCGGCGGCACTACATCCCAGTTGGTCATGTAGGCGTCAAAAGTCTCGTCGTTTTCGTCGTGATAGTTAGCCAAGCCAGACGTGTGAGAGAGGAGATGGTGGACCGTCATCGCCGACGTGACCGACGCCGGTCGTGCGTCGGAATCGAGCAAATCAATCACAGGTGTGCCGAGACTGAGCTCACCCCGCTCCACCAGCCGCATCACGGCGGTCGCCGTGATCATCTTGGTGATCGATGCGACTCGAAACCGGTTGTCGCCTCGCATCAGAACACCGAGTCCACGATGGGCGACGCCCGCCGCATGTAAAAACACCGGCCCACCGGCCATCCATGCCGTCGCTACCCCGCTGAACTCGTGACGCTCTGCCCGGTCATCCAGCCATGCGATCAGTCCTTCAACGTCGAAAGAACCCGAGCCGATCCGACACTCCTTTTCTTGTTTGATAGTAGTTGAGGCGCGCAAAGTCGATCTACATGAAATCCCGACATGGTCACAGCAGCGCGAGCGCATTCGTCACGCCGGGACAGTCGATGGCGGGATTGGGTGTAGCCATTTGTGTAGCCGTACCAGACCGCACAGGACGACACCAGGCAACACGACCATTCAGGATTCCTAGACAGAACCGACCAAACGGCACCGACTCGAACTGGGCGGACAGCGGGTGCGTGACTGTTAAATCCGAAGGTTGTAGGTTCAAGTCCTACCCGCGGAGCTTCAATTCGTAAGGCAACATTTGTGCTGGAGTACTTGACTTCAGCCTTGGTGGTTATGGCTCGATCCGTATGGAGTCGAGGATGGCGCGGAGTTCGGCAAGGTCGTCCTGTGGCGAACCGGCTGAGCGTTCCGCAGCGATCATGAGTCGGGTGCCATCGACATCGAGGATCCAGAACTCTTCTGTGTAGCCCGAACCGGTGTAGCCGTAGAACGCGTCGCCCGGTGTTGTATCGAAAGGCGCAACCCAGCTTTTGATCTGCCCGCCGAGGCATTCAGTGAATGGGCGGTCTTCTCGAGTTTCATCGACTTCTAGGTCGTGCGGCAAGGTCAGTTCCAGGTGTTTCCCTTCGTACCCGTAGGCCGTCACGTCCTGCGGTGGTGACGTAACGTGGAACGGGGCCAAGTCCGCCAGCGCGGTCGCGAGGTCGTCGACGGTCGGCCCGACTGGCGGATCGGCGTGGGAATGGTCGCGGCAGCCGTCGCTCACCAGGTTCGTGACAGTGACGATGCTCACCCCGACGTGCCCTTCATCGCCGGCCTTGAATGTGCCGGCCCACTGCGACCATCCCCCCGCGGGAACCTCATACGTCACACGCAGCGGTGTGGAAGGGTCGAGGTCTGGATCCATGAAATAGGTCCCCGGGTCGATGGGAGCCAAGCCTGGTAGTTCCATGATGTTGTCGATCCCGTCGGTCGGACTTGGATCGAGCTCAGTGCTTGGAGGCGTGGTTGGTGCCGGGTCGGCTCCTGGCCCACAGCCAGTCAGCGCGAATATCAGGGTTATAGCCAAGAACCCTCTACTCCGAGCTTCACCTCTCCTCCTTCTCGATCGTCGATATCTACCAAACACTCTTTCGTCGCCATCAGCCTGTGTGGAACTCGACTGAGTCCGCGACCGGTGTCGCGACTCAAACGCTCCTCGAACGGCTCCGGGCGATGATCGCACCGGACTATTCACGGTCACAGCTCTGGGCGAAAATTCGGCTGGGCTGGACGATTTGGCCGCACCAGTCGGCCCATTCGTCGAGATGATCCATGATCAACCTGGCGCATTCGGGAGTCCGTAGAGCTTCCAGGTCAGAGGGCACCGCGGGAGGCTCGTTCACGCAGCCTTCATCGCCTTCGACTTGCTCTCTGAGGAAGTTCCCCACCTCACTCAGGAGAAATGTGTGTTCAGGTAGAGGAAACTGGCTGATCACACCGCCTTGGACCACGACACGATTGCTGTCCCCCGGGGAGTCGACGTACCCCACTGCATCGGTAACACTGTTGTGATACTGCACGTTGCAGGTGAACGTCCCCGGCTGTTTCAACCACTCAGTGCAGTCAAGGGTCAGCCGTCCGCCGATAGCTCCCTGATAGGCAGCCTCCTGGCGTATCTGATCGTCGTCGCGATACTTTGGGTTTAGGTCGAAGAGTTCGACAGCACGGTCAGCGTCCCCCGAATAGAGGGCGGCCACTCCAGCCTCGATAACCTCGAGATCGGTCATCGTTTGGACATCCGGAACCACTGTCGGAGGGGGTGGAGTGTCCGCGACCGGGCCCTCATACCTGGTAAGGGCGAAAGACAGCCCTCCGACAGCGAGTACGGCGACGAATGCCGCCAACGCCCAGCCTAGGCCCGCAAATCTACTGCGCTTCTGTTCAGTTGTCGGTGGTTGTTTAGTCTTGGTCATCATTGTTCCTTCTCGCCGTTTGTCCACGACGACAAGGGGATCATCAGCCATATCGGCTTTGATCCGCTCGATCAACTCCTCCACACCCACAGGGTTACCTCTCTCGCTGAGCCACCGCAGCTTGGTCTCGAAATCAGACACCAGCCACCCCCAATGCCGACCGCGCTCGCCTTCTGGCCCGGTTGGCCATCGCCCGTGCTGCCCCCGTCGTGATCCCCAACTGTTCGGCCGCCTCGGCGTAGGGCACATCCTCCACCTCAACGAGATAGAGGATGGCCCGGTGCCTTGGAGGAAGATCGAGGATCGCCTCGATGTCAGCCGGATACTCGGCCACCAGCCCTCCTCAATGGAGAGCCGACCCAACGCCGACCTTTTCCGACCTAGACTCCGCCGCTGATTCGAAGCCAGATTCACGATCGTCTTCCGAAGAAACGCCAGCGGGTTGTCCAGATCCGAGATCGAACCCTTTCTCAACACACGCACCAACGCCTCCTGAACAAGATCATCTGGCTCGACATCGAACGAGCCGGCCACCGCCGCGATCTTCCGCAAAGACGGATACAAGGACGTGATCAGGTCCCCCTCCGCCTCATCTATTGAAGATCGCTTAAGCAACTGAGGTTCTCCCTGTCGTTCCCCTAAAGACACCGCAGGATGCGAGTCTGTGACGCCAAGACTTGTCGTCACCGAATTTTTTCAAAAGCGAAGGTCCGCCGACCTGCTTACGCGGACGCCTCAAAGGCTGATGCGACCGATCAGAGTAGCGGCGTACCCCGGGCGCCGAGCAGCGGGAGTCGTCACGACGCTGAAATTACAACGGTGCTGGGGCGGTGCGGCTTATGACCCAAACTCAAGGGCCATGAGGATGGCGTCGCGCACTTCGGCGGCGAAACCTTCACCGTTGCAGAGCACGATGACGTGTGCATCGTGGTCGGGAAAGCGACGGACCAGAACCTCGACGCCGGGGTCGCCTCCACCGTGTCCGTAGCTTCCGTCGGGATAGTGGAGGACGCCGTATCCGCTGTGGTAGCCGTTCCCGGCGTCAGCATGCCGGGTTAGGGCCGCCGCCTGAACCGACCCAAGCAACGTTCCGTCGGCGTAGCACCGTAGGAATTTGTCGAGGTCGTGAGTTGTGCTGAAAGCTCCGCCATCTGCCCCACCTATTACCGGAATCTTGTAGACGTTCGAGCGCCAGTGACCATCTGGTGACCGGTCCGGCAGGTAGCCGATTGCGACATCGGCTCTTGCCTCGTCCAGCCGGAAGAACCCGCTCGCCTCCATGTTGGCCCGGTCGAAGACTCGTTCTTGTACGACCTCGGTGTACGGCCGATCCGTAACCTCTTCGATGACGAGCCCGAGGATTATGAAGCCTGCGTTGGAGTACTGCCATCGAAGCCCCGGGGAACGGTAAGGCTTTAGGTCCGACAAGAGCGGTAGGAAGTCTCCCGGGCGTTCCATGCGGTAGTTGGGGCGATCGATCCAGAGCTGTCCGTAGTCCGGTAGGTACCGGGATGAATCTTCTGCCTCCTCGGCGTAGTCCGCAATCCCCGAAGTATGAGTAAGGAGGTGGTGCACAGTGACTTCGGGATCGAGCGTCGAAGGCCGTCGGCTCGGCGGCAAGAGATCCACGATGGCGGTGTCAAAACTCAGGCTGGCGCCGGCAGCTAAATCGCAGACCGCAACGCCCGTGAACATTTTGGTGAACGACGCTAAGCCAAACCGAGTACGAGGGGTGATGGGAGAACCGTTTGAGCGGTCGGCGAAACCGTAGGCCCCCTCGAATATTGTGGAACCGGCCTGAGTGACCAAGACGCCACCCGAGAAATCGCGCTCCCTCTCCCAAACCCGGAATCGGGGTTCGAGATGATCCAAACTGTCACTTACAGGCATTGCCTCTTTTTACTACCTCCAAATGAGATGGGGAGAAGTCGAGCGGCTGAACATTGAGGGGTCTATTTGGTCTTCCTAACCAAGCGTCGCCTTGTCGATCAGAACAACGTTTTCCGTCGGCCTCGAAGTCGAGATCACCCAACCGAAACCAATACCGCTCTGTTCCGGGCGAGGCATCGCTCTCCATGTGTAGCCAAATGTGTAGCCGTACCAGACCGCACAGGACGACACCAGACAACACGACGGATCGAAATTCTTAGACAGAACCGCACCAAACAGCACCTGCTCGGACTGGACGGACGACCTATGCGTGACTGTTAATCCGAAGGTTGTATGTTCGAGTCCTACCCGCGGAGCGGAGAAAACCCCAAGCATCGCTTGGGGTTTTCTTTGTGGCTTCCGGAAGGACGGAAGTTCGGTGGTGTAGCCAATGTGTAGCCGATATCCGTCCAGTCAACGCCCGCGCCAAAAGCCAATCGCCCAGCTTGGGGGCAGCCTGCCCCCGGGTATGGATTCACTTGGCGAGCCCGGTTCATCGATTGGTGCTCATTGCAACACGCGATATGTGCCGCTCTCGCGTACTTCGGGAAGCGAGCGTTATCACTCGGGATCAGTTGGTCTGCATGAGATTCCATGGTGGATCAGCCGATCCATGGGGATAGATCAACGTTGAGATCGGAGCTGCCTTGGGCGACGACTGCGCTGCAAAAGGCGTCGATGGCAGAGGCGATCTGGGTTGAAGACCAAGTATCGACAACGGCACGGTCTTGGTGAATGGAACCCACTCGCCACCAGCCTGCTGTGCGCCTAATCCAAACCCAGCCTCTTTCAGGCGTACTCATTGAGTCCCATTCGAAATCACCGCTGTCCTCGTCATCGGCGTCTTTGAGCCATCCTCGCAATGATGCCGCGAGCTCAACGACGGGGAACCTTGTTTCTGAGTAGACGACTTCGCCATCAACCTCGACTGTGAAGTCGGCTTCGACTCCGACATACGCGGCCTGAGCGTTCTGGATAGGTCTATCAGCCTGCAGCGACCCGATCTTGAAGGCGACGTGCCTCATCGAGGCAGCATAGACAGGGCATGTTCGAGCGCTCGAGATGTGCCGATATCGGGCACATCTCCAAGTGCGTGATATCGCGCGATATCTGGTGATCTGCGTGGCGTTCCGGGGAACCGCTAACGCGTTCTCCAGCGTTAAGTTGACATGGTGCGGCTATGGATCGCCCTTTTCGCCACGTTGTTGGTCGCTGCCTGCCAGACCTCGACTAGTCCCGTGGATGAGTTCTGCAGCGAGGCGGGCTCTCTTCTGTCGCGGGAGGACTTCGGTCCAGACTCGGAAACCGCCGTCAGTGAGCAGATGAACGAACTATCGCAGCTTGTCGAGCTGCTACCCGAAGACGAACGACAACCCGTGCTAGAGCTGATTGACGATGTCCAAGAGCAGATTCGTGCATTTGAGGACGGACAGGCCCCTAATGGGTGGCGGAGCGAAGGCGTGGTTGCGCATGTCGGTTCGCTGTGCGATCGGGACGACCTCGTCTGGCACATGGTTATTCCATAGCCAGCCCATCTATAGGTGCCGACCCGGGCGGTCTCATATTGAGCGTGCACCGGCGGTCGTGGCCAACCGAGAGCCATTGTTCTACTGCGGAGCCGAGGTCGTCGAGGGACTCCCATCCTCGAACCCTTATGACGACATCGAAGTCGTTGACGGGGCGATTGACTGCTATCACGAACGTGCCACGATGCCGATATGTGCGGGTCTGGAGTCATCCCACTTCTCGTGTTTGGACCCTGTCCGCTGTCGGCACTGTCCGCGTAGTTTCAGTTCGGATATGAGGAGACACGTTCGTTTTGGGATCGGTTCGGAGGATGGGGAACGGTTCTCGCCTACGTTCAAGGCGAAGGCGTCCGCCCGGGGTGATGTGTACATCTCGTCGAGTCATCTCCCTGAATCGCTTCACATTTCGGTCCACGACGATCCTGACCATTGGAATATCTCAGGGTTACCGAGCGTGGTGGCGTGAAGAGGTCGTTTCCTATCCTTCCTGGGCAGTTTGTGCCTGGGATCGTGCGGGCGTTCTCGGTTCTTATACATGGCTCGACGTTGAAGATTCCCGCCAACCCAAAAAAGGTGAGATGGGTGAGACTTCTGAATCCTGACCTTCTCGTTGCATTCGCGATGTTTGTCGAAGACCCCTGGGACGGTGATGTCGATCGGTGGCCGGGGAGGAACGCAATGGGTGCGATGCTGATAGAGCGTCTCGACCTGGGCGATGAGGACTCTGAGGCGGTTCTGACGATCGTCGCGTCCGGGGTTGAGCATCCGGGGCTGGATGTCGTGGATCTGAACGTTGATGGGTTCGATGATCCGGATGTGGCTCGTGTCCGCTTCCGTGAAGGGATGTTGGATCCGGACTCCTTCGTCTTCCATTGGTACACCCTCGCCGACGGATCGACTGGAGCCATCGCCGCGTCAGGCTCGTTCTTCAATGTCGCCGAAGAGGAATAGTCACCATTGTGCGCCGCTCATAAGTGCCGATATCGGGCTGCGACTCCGTCAGCTAAAGGCAAGGTTCTGATGGCGGGAGCGGGTTGGGCGGATCTCCGAAGAACTCCCCATCGGGGCTGAGAGTTTCCCCAAGCACGGCGGTGAGCGCATTCCAGTAATCGGGGTTGGCGAAACTGTATCTGATTATGACTCGACCCTTAGCCCACCACATCGTTCTGCCATATTCGAGGTCAAAGTGGCCATCTTTGAAACCTCCGTCGGGGAGGATCAGGTCCGAGTCGGCCTCACGCAGTTCCGCCGTGTCGTATTCATACAGACTCGCTTGGCCGCTGGGAAGACATACAACGTGGAACTCAGCAACTTTGGGGAGGAAGGTAAAGCGGGAGAACCGCCAGGGCGCAAGACGGGCTTCCACACCTTCATCCGCAAGGCCAGCCACAACGTCTTCAGGCCCGAAGTCCGTGGAAGTCTGGCCTTCTCGGTCCTCGCCATTCGCCCCCTCGGAAGGGGCGGTGCAGGCAGATAGAAGGACGAAGGAAACGGCGATCCACGCTCCAGCGAATCTCACATGGACGACTCTACGCCCACTGATTCGACCCGCTAGATATCCGGCAATATCGCTCGGTTCCGGGCGAGCGCACCGCGCCGAAGGTGTAGCCATATGTGTAGCCGTACCAGACGGCACCAGACAACACGACCGATCGAGATTCCTAGACAGAACCGCACCAAACAACACCTACCCGGACTGGGCGGACGGTGTGGGCGTGACTGTTAATCCGAAGGTTGTAGGTTCGAGTCCTACCCGCGGAGCGGAAGAAACCCCAAGCTTGCTTGGGGTTTTCTTTGTGGCTTCCGGGAGGACGGAAGTTCGGTGGTGTAGCCAATGTGTAGCCGATATCCGTCCAGTCAACGCCCGCGCCAAAAGCCAATCGCCCAGCTTGGGGGCAGCCTGCCCCCGGGTATGGACTCACTTGGCGAGCCCGGTTCATCGATTGGTGCTCATTGCAACACGCGATATGTGCCGATATGGGTGGCTTTCCGTAGACTGTCTGGGTGCGAATCGCGGCTGCCCTGATCGTGGTGCTGTGTCTAGTGTCATGTAGTTTGGAGCTTGCCGAGAGGTGCGTGCCTGCCGCTGCAGTTGTGGCCACATATGAACCCAAGACTGAGCCGCCCGTGCACCTCACGAATGCCTGGATGGTCGAGTCTCGTGATCCCAATCTTGAATCGTGGTTCTTCATATCCGCTACGGTCGAAGGCGGGGGATACGATGGTGAAGTAGCCACTTGGCAGTTCCCCGGTTTCAGCGGCCAGGTCGACTCCGTCAATACGCCGAGTCTCTCTATCGCCGCTGAAGATATTTCTGCAGCGATCTATAAGGGCACCCAACGTCTCTTGGAGGATCTTGACCCTAAGGACTATGGCGTCAATGAGTGGTCTGACCTCGAAGGCTTCGACATTTCGCGCCAATGCCTTGACCTTGAAGAATAGGCGAGGCACCACCGGGCGATAACCGGCAATCCCGTTTGCCTTCCCCGAGCAATAAGTGCCGATATCGGATAGGCGACGGTCGGTTAGATTGATGACCTTGACAGACTCATTGGAGCAACCATGGGCAACAAACGGTCCGACTTCCGATGGGCCATCCGCTCGGTCGGTGCCTGGGTGCTCATTGGTCTGGTTCTAGGGGCCGTCTTCGGGAACATCATGGTGACTGTTCTCGAATCAGTTTCCGACTCACCTGAAGGCATGGGTTTTGAGATGGCCCGAATCATTTTGCCAATCGCAGGCGCGCTGTGGGGTCTGGTTGCAGGGTCGATAGGAGCCGTTGTCGCAGTGGCATCACGTTCATTGATCACGTATGCCTCGTTCATGGCTCTTACATCAGTAGCTCCATTTGGCTATTACGCGTTTCACGGCTTAGTGGACTATGGACACGTTGTGCCTATCGGTCTGACTGCCGTAATCGGTTTCACCATTTGGGTGATAGCTAGCCGATTGAGTCCCACAGCGACAGCGCCGAATGCAAAGAAGGGATTGAAATCACTGTCTTGACGACACCCAATCGCGTCGGGCCGTGAGAGACGAGACAATGCGGTCACCCCAACAAATCCGAAACGTGCGAAAGTCATGGCGTTCGTCGCCCGACACCAGCTCGGCAGCTCTGGCGGCAGGAGCAAGCAAATTTGCGCGATAACCGGCAATATCGCGCGGTTCCGGGCAAGCGCACCGCACCTTGTGTGTAGCCATTTGTGTAGCCGCACCAGACCGCACAGGACGACACCAGACAACACGAGAAACCGAATTTCCTAGACAGGACGGCACCAAACAGTACGGACCCGGACTGGGCGGACGGTGTGGGCGTGACTGTTAATCCGAAGGTTGTAGGTTCGAGTCCTACCCGCGGAGCGGAAGAAACCACAGGCGTAGCTTGGGGTTTCTTTGTGGCTTCCGGGAGGACGGAAGTTCGGTGGTGTAGCCAATGTGTAGCCGATATCCGTCCACTCAACGCCCGCGCCACAAGCCAATCGCCCAGCTTGGGGGCAGCCTGCCCCCGGATATGGACTCACTTGGCGAGCCCGGTTCATCGATTGGTGCTCATTGCAACACCCGATATGTGCCGATATCAACTACGCCTCGTCGATGCAGAATGCAACACTCTATACCGCCTGCATCGCTCCAACGACTAAGCCATCGGCCCCAACTATCGCCCACAGGTCAGGACCCACTTTTTTGACTGCTGTGACTGCGACGTTGACGCTGAATGTGCCGCCGGTGCCGAAAGAAACGGCAAGACCAAGAGCGTCTCTGTCATCCAAAGTGCTTGGCATCGAGTCGGACGCATCTTCGTACTCGATGCAACCCGACCAATCCATCACCTCACCAACCCTTGAGAAGGTCTGGCCCTCCAGGTCATCGCCTGTCATCCTCACGGAAGGAGTGGTGCACGCCGAAAAGAGAACGCAGAAGGCGGCAATCCAGACAGCGAATCTCACAAGTCAAGTCTACGGCGACCAGATTCAACCAGCTCGATAACCGGCAATCCCGATCACGCTCCCCGAGCAATAAGTGCCGATATCGGATGGTGTCGGGTTAGGTGGCGCTTCGCCGGTCGATGTGGCTGATGGCGGCTTCGACCTTCCGATTCTCCGGTTCTTTGTCAAGGAGCAGCGAGAGCCGCCAAAGAGCATCGCTATCGCCGATCCTCCC
>JBGSYD010000044.1:0-29564 GCA_041751055.1 Acidimicrobiia bacterium
ACCTGACGCGTGTAGGTTCGCCCGATGGAGCTGGTGGCAGACGGTGTCTACCGCCTGGGGAGCGGTAGTCACAACTTCTACGTCCTGACCGATGGGGACGAGGCGACCGTGATCGATGGAGGCTGTTCGCGGGAGTGGCCCAAGTTGGTCAGGGGGCTGAAGTCCGTTGGCCTTTCCGTCGACTCGGTGTCCGGGCTTATCGCCACTCATGCTCATGCCGATCATTTCGGCATCGCCAAGAAAGCCACAGAGAATAAAATCGATGTGTCAGTCCACGAAGATGAGAGGTCACGCGCCGTTGGAACCTACACCGGCCGGTTCGCCGTCACCGCCACCGAGTTGCCGATTTACAGCCTTCGTACATGGCGCAACTTCCTCCCGTTGGTCCTCGCTGGAGTGATGAATCTCGACCACCTCGATCGAGTCGGAACCTTCCGTGACGGTGATCGGCTCGATCTACCGGGGAGCCCGGTGGCCGTCCATACCCCTGGACATACCGAAGGTCACTCGATGTTCTACTGCCGCGATCGCGGCATCCTCTTCACGGGCGATGGCCTGGCCACGATGAACCTTCTCGGCAACGAAGTGGGCCCACAGATGATGGCTGATCGATTTCACCTCGACCCTGCCCAGGCGAGGACGTCGCTGCGCCGGATCGACGGCCTGGACGCGGACCTACTACTACCGGGGCATGGGAGACCTTGGTCCGGCCCGCCGGCCGCCGCACTCATCGTGATGGGGGACTAAGCGCGCCGCCCGATACGTGTCGATGGGAGGTTCCTTTTCGCGAACCGTGGGCTGTGAGCGTCGCTGGGCGACGCCTGGAACCCTGGGTTCGCCCGCGGCGCGGTCTTGTGGGTGAACTGTGGGCCGTGAGCGTCGCTGGGCGACGCTCGGAACCCTGGGTTGGAGGGGAAGTAACCGTTCAGATGATGCGACCGGCGTGTTCGGCGTAGGGAGCGCCGCTGATGATGCGCTCCGGACCGAATCGGGATAGGTCGATGGAGGGCTCACTCCACGTCACGAGCTCCGCAAGATGTCGGCCCATGGCGTGGCAATGTTGGTAACCATGTCCGCTGAAGCCCGTCGCCACCAAGAGGTTCTCGATCGAGGGCCATTCTCCGAGGATCGCGTTGGCATCCAGCCGGTTCTGCGCATACAGACCCGCCCACGACCGGATTACTTCGAGGTTGTCGAAGGCGGGAAGTACCGAGACGATCTCAGGCCAGATCACCTCGTAAAACTCTGACCGAGGTGCTGGCGTGAAGTCGAAACCGACCGGGTCGGACTGCAAAGACCAGGCCATCATGAAGGTGTCGCCGTGTTCGGGGATGATGTAGGCGCCTGAAGGCAAGAAGAGATGGGGCAGGCCCTCCCGTCCCTGCACATTGCCCGCAACGACGTAAACCGTCCGCATCACCGGATCGACCGGCACCGACGCTCCGGCCGCCTCCAGGAGTTGCGCCGACCAAGCCCCGGCAGCAACGACAACCCTGTCAGCCTCGACCAACGCACCGTCGACGATGGCACCGGTAACTCCGCTCGCACCTACGGCGAGCTTCTCTACCTGCCCCTGGCGAAGCTCAACGCCACGTCGCACTGCACTCTTTCGGTATCCGGCGACCACTGCTGCAGGGTCGACCGGGCCCTCGTCAGCTCCGAACGTGCCTCCGACCAGTTCGTCGGACGACGCAGCGGGGAATCGCCGGGATACCTCATCCATGTCGAGCCACTCGGTTTCGCAATCCAAGCGGTGTTGATTCGAGAGACCGGCCATCGCCGCCTCGCGCCCCTCGTCGGCGATCAGAAATAGATTTCCCGTCCGGTAGTTCTCAATGACCGGTGCATCGTCTCCAATGTCGAGGACTGACCGGAAGTCGTTGATGCACTCGAACCCGAACTTCGACATCAGGATGTTCTCTTCGAGATTGAACTGCACTCTTATGTTCCCGTCGGAGAGCATCGTCGACGAATGGGCGAGGGAGGGATCCTTCTCTATGACCAGGACCGACAAGGACGGGTCGAGGACCGCGAGGTAATGCGCCGTCGCCCATCCGGTTCCGGCACCACCAACAATGAGGACGTCAGCCATCGCCTGTGATATCGAGTTCGGCGAGACGATCGAAAATGACCTGTGTCGAATGAGCCACCCGATCCAACTCAAAACACCCCTGCAAGACATCGTTGGCGAGGGCGACATCAGGGTCAGCTGCCAACAGCTCTCTCAAATGGGCATCGCCTCCCCAGGCATCCATCGAATGCTGCTGAACGATGCGGTACGCCTCGTCGCGGCTTAGACCGGTCTCGACCAGTGCCAGCAGCACAGGCTGGCTGAACACCAAACCATTGGTCGCGTCGAGGTTGGCCTGCATCCGTTCAACATCGACCACCAAAGTGTCGACCAAACCGGCGAACTTCACCATCATGTAATGAAGGACGATCGAAGCGTCCGGGAGAATCACTCGTTCAGCCGATGAATGGCTGATGTCGCGCTCATGCCACAGAGCCACGTTTTCCAGCCCGACCTGGGCATAGCCCCTGAGCAGCCGTGCCATGCCGGTCATCCGCTCCGACAGGATCGGATTCCTCTTGTGAGGCATGGCTGACGAGCCCTTCTGACCGCTGCCGAACGCCTCGCGCACTTCAGCAACCTCGGACCTCTGCAGATGGCGGATCTCGGTCGCCATCCTCTCGATCGATGCGCCGACCAGAGCTATTGCCTGCAGCCATTGGGCATGACGATCGCGCGCCGTGACCTGGGTAGAGGCCGGCTCAACCGCCAACCCCAGGTTGGCGCACACGTGGGCCTCAACCTGTGGCGGAACCTGAGCGTATGTTCCGACGGCGCCCGAGATCTTCCCGACAGAGACTGCCTCAGCAGCGGCCGCCAGGCGTCGGTAGTCCCGCTCCAATTCGAAGGCCCAACCGGCGAGTTTCAACCCGAATGTCGTCGGCTCGGCCCAAATACCATGAGTCCGTCCGATCATGAAGGTGCTCTGGTGCTCCTCGGCTCGCCGTTTGACGATCTCGAAAAGGTCGCGGAGGCGAAGGAGCATCACCTGAGAGGCATCCTTGAGCAGGACACCCCCGGCAGTGTCGAGAACATCTGAGGATGTCAGGCCGTAGTGGACCCACGGAGCGGAATCACTACCGGAATTGGTGCCGAGGAGGTCGACGAAGGCCGCGAGGTCGTGGTTGGTAACAGCCTCGCGCTCGGCGACCTCTTCCGGTGTGGGACATCGGGCAGAGCGGGTTGCGTCGGCTACCCCGTCGGGTACTTTGCCCAGCTTGTTCCATGCCTCCAGGGCCAGAACTTCGACCTCTTTCCAGGCCTGGAGTTTCCGTTGCTCTTCCCAGAGTTCTCCCATTTCGGGAAGTGTGTAGCGCTCGATCACGACGACAGATGATGCCACAGTCGTTAGATTCTCCAGCCGATGCGGCGGATCACCAATGACCAGGCCAGAAGGTATGCGCTGGCCGCACAGGGCTTCACACGCTCGCGCCCGGCGGGTCGCATCGACGCCCGGCACTTCCGCCGCACGGTGAATGACATCTGGATGGTCCAGCTCGACTCGGTCAACGTGTTCAGCCGCACCCACTACATGCCGTTTTTCTCCCGGTTAGGCGACTACGACCGCTCCGCACTGGACGATTGGTTGTGGGGGTCCGGTGAGCTATTCGAGTACTGGGGCCACGAGGCATCCCTCATCCCGGTGGAGGACCACCGACTCTGGCGCTGGCTCATGGATCGTCCCCTGAGATGGAATCGGTACCACCAACTGGAGGAGAATGAGCCGGGGTACATCGACAGCGTGCGGGAACAGGTACGTGGGTTCGGGCCGCTTACGGCCTCGGACTTGAAAGATCCAGGACAGCGCGACGGCACTCAGATGTGGGGTTGGTCGAAAGGCAAAGTTGCTTTGGAGGCCTTATTCGCCAACGGTGAGATCACGACTGCCCACCGGCCCAATTTCCAAAGGATTTACGACTTGACTGAGCGGGTCATCGACCCCGTCCACCTGGGTCATGAAATGGGAAAAGAAGAAGCGCAGAAGGGACTGATTCTCAAAGCGGCTCGTGCGATGGGTGTCGCCACCGCCGAAGACCTCGGTGACTACCCGAGGATCACCATGCCTGAGGCCCGGCCCCTTATCGCCGAGTTGGCGGCTGCGGGCTCGCTTGTCGAAGTTGACGTGGAGGGATGGGCCAAGCCGGGGTACCTGGACCCCGAGGCCAAACTCCCGCGGCAATCCTCAGGAACCGCCCTGCTCTCACCGTTCGACAACCTGGTCTGGTGTCGACCGCGTACTGAGAGATTGTGGGACTTCCACTACCGGATCGAGATCTACGTTCCCGAACCGAAACGTATTTATGGATACTACGTGTTGCCATTCCTCCTCGATGGAGACCTGGTGGCCCGCGTCGATCTCAAGACCGATCGAAAAGCCAATCGCCTGCTGGTGAAAGGGTCGTTTGGCGAGCCTGGCATCGACCAGGTACGTGTCGGGCAAGAGTTGATGCGTGAATTGCAGATTGTGGCCGGCTGGCTCGACCTCGCTGAAGTCGAGGTCCGAGACAACGGTGACCTCTCGGGCTACGTCAGATAAGTCCGTCTTCGACCCTGCCCGCTTCGACAAAGAGGATCCTCTTCAGGGAGTATCGGGACTCCGACTCAGACATGGTCTTCGACATGTTCAGTGATCCTGAAGCGCGACTGTTCTATCCGCAAATGGACAACAGCCAAAATTGTCGACGCTGGATCCAGTGGAATCAAGACAACTATGCGACACATGGGTTCGGCCTGTGGGTGATAGAGGATCTTGACTCAGGCGATTTTCTGGGCGACTGTGGACTGACATATCAGGATGTGGACGGCCATCGCCTAATGGAATTGGGTTACCACCTCCGCGTTACATATCGCGGTGATGGTCTGGCTACCGAGGCGGCTCGAACTGCGATCGATTTTGGGTTTGAACATCTGGGTTCCCATCTCGTATGTTCCATCGTCCATCCGGCGAATCAGGCGTCGATCCGGCTGGCAAAGCGCATCCATACATTGAACCGGACCTTCGTCGATGCGACCGGCGAGCAACGCCTCCTGTTCTGGTCCGAGAACGACTCGGGTTAGCGGCCAACGACTAACTCGATAGGAGCCGAAATGTGAACCTTGCCCCACCTGTGGGCAGGTTCTCGGCAATCAACGTGCCACCGTGCGCCTCGACCAGATCACGGGCGATCGACAATCCCAGACCGGTGCCCGCGGAGTCGCCGCCTTTCGTGAATCTCTCGAATATCTGACCCAAACGTTCCTCAGGTATTCCGGGACCGGTGTCCGAAACCGTGACTTTTGTCTCGGCTTCATGTTGGCTGACCGAGACCACCAGTTTCCCACCGTGAGGCATCTGGTTGGTCGCATTCGAGACGAGATTGGCCACAACTTGGTGCAATCGATGAGGGTCGGCGTCGATCTCGGCCAGTCCCTCTTCGGTGTCGATGTCGACAGATATTCCCGCGTTGGCATGCGTCACCGAGAAGGAGGCCACAACATCGGTTACCAGCGCTCCGACATCGACAGCCTCGGGGTGAAGCTGCAGCCGACCGGCTTCGGTGAGAGTGAGAACGCGCAGGTCCTCGAGGAGGCGCTCCATCAAGGCCACCTCGTCAACCACGTTGGTGAGAGAATCCGGCGAGTGGAGCCCGTCGAGAACTGCTTCGATCTGCCCGCGGATCACAGTCAGCGGTGTCCTCATCTCATGGCCCAGGTCGGCCAGGAGGCGCCGTCTCCTGATGTCCTCCTCTTCGAGACGTTCGGCCATCTGATTGAAGGAGGAGGCGATAGGGCTGAAAGGGCCTCGGCTGGTTTCGTTCATACGAATGCTGGTATCTCCCTTTCCAAGTTGAGTAGTCGCATCTATCAGCTCGCTGACAGGCGTCCAGGTGCGACCCAGTCGACGACGAGCGATCGTGCCCAGAACGATGAGAGTGAGGACCACTAGACCGGGGACGATCCATCGGCCCGGGCCGCCCAATGCGGACAATACGGTGACCAAAAGTGCCCCTGCGAGGGTTGCCAGCAGCACCAGAAAGGCTATGAAAAGCAGTGCTCGACGGAACATATGCCGCCCCGGACCCCAATTAGGAGGGCCACCGTGGGGGGGCCCCCACGGCCCACGATGATCAGGTCTGGGCATCGGCGAACCTGTATCCAACTCCATAAACCGTCACCACGTATCTGGGACGGCTGGTGTCGGGTTCGAGCTTCTTGCGAAGATTCTTGATGTGGGCATCGATGGCCCGCTCGTATGAGTCGAATGACACACCTCGTATGGACTCGAGGAGTTGGCCCCTGGTGAAGACCCGTCCCGGCTGGGACGCGAGGACCTTGAGTAGTTCGAACTCCGATGCTGTCAGGTCGATCCTGGACCCATCACGGTCGACGGTGTAGTTTGCCAGATTGATCTCGAGGTCTCTCGCCCTGATCACGTCACCTCTGACCTCTCCTGTGGACCTGCGCAGGACTGCTTTGACACGCGCGACCAGCTCCCGGGGACTGAACGGTTTTACGACATAGTCGTCGGCGCCCAACTCCAAGCCGACGATTCGGTCGGTTTCGTCGCTTCGTGCCGTCAAGATGATTATCGGGACCGACGAATGGTTTCGCACCGAACGGGTTACGTCGTGCCCGTCCATGCCGGGCAATCCGAGATCCAACACCACCAGGTCGGGCTTCTCGGTCCTCGTGGCAGCTACTGCACCGGGGCCGGTGGAGGCGATGGTCACGTCGAAGCCCGCCTCGATCAGGTAGTCCCTGACGAGGCGGGCAATCTTCAGTTCGTCATCTACAACGAGGATCTTGGACACGTAGTCATTCTCGTCGGTCGGGATCCTGGGGTGGTGCCTCCCCGTCTCGGGGCTCGGCCTCATGCATCTTCTGATGCCACTCGGCGAACCTTGAGCCCATCGGGTGACCAAATTCGTGCCTGGGACCCTGCCATTCCGCTTCGGACCATCGTCGTGGGCCGTCCCATCGCCTCCGCCAGAAGAACAGACGGCTGACGAATCCGATGATCAGGAACAGGAACAACACCTTGAAGAAGATGCTGAACACTCCGAAACCCCACCAACCCGGGTAGTACACGACACCTGCCGCCGGAGCCACGACGGCGGCGTTCTCGACCAGTCCCTGCTGATACCCGGTCTGGAAGACGGAATATCCGATCGCACCGAGTGCGCCCAGCAGCAGGATCGTGGCGAGTATCCCGCCAAAAAGTCTGGTTCTCATCACAAACTCCTTTCATTGAGTTGGGATGATTCTCAGACTCGATTGTGGAGATGATGTGAAGAGAGCATGCAGGTCTTCAGCGCGATAGTTCGGTTTTCAACGACATGCCATGTATCTCAGGTGTAAGTTTGAACCAAGGCCGATAGACCGGTCTTTCTACAGGAGGTTCCCATGTATCCGAGCAGCTTCGACTACCTGGCCCCTGCCACTCTCGACGAAGCCCTCTCGGTGCTTGCGGAAAGAGGGAACGAGGTCAAAGTCCTGGCCGGCGGTCAAAGTCTCATCCCGATGATGAAGCTGCGACTTGCGAATCCGTCCACTCTCATGGACATCAACCGAATCCCGGGATTGGGCTCGATTGGCGAGTCGAACGGCCACCTCACTTTTGGGGCTTTGGTTCGACACAACGACGTGGTCAAGTCAGATCTCGCCACCGCTTCCAACCATACCGTCGCCACCGCTGCCCCCTGGATCGCAGACCCCATCGTTCGCAACCTCGGCACCGTCTGTGGCTCGTTGGCTCATCACGACCCAGAGGGCGATTGGGCCTCCGTGATGCTGGCGACCGGGGCCGAAGTCGTGGTCACCAGTTCCACCGGTCAACGAGTGGTTCCAATCAGCGAGTTTCTCGTTGACATGTTCTCGACGTCGTGTCAGCCCAACGAGCTGGTGACGGAGGTTCGTGTCAACAAGCACAGCTCTCGCGGAGGCGGGGACTATCAGAAACTGGAGCGGAAGGTCGGTGATTACGCCACTGTCGGTGTGGCCACGTCTCTCGAACTGGCAGAAGACGGGTCGATAGCCTCGGCCGGGATTGCACTGACTTCGGTCTACCCATACAACCTCAAGGTGCCCGATGCCGAACAGGTATTGGTCGGCAACCAGCCGAGCGACGAGTTGTTCAAAGAGGCAGGTGCTGCCGCGGCACGCGCCTCCGATCCGGCAGGAGATCATCGTGGAAGCGCCGAGTACAAAAGGGAGGTCGTGGGAGTGTTCGTAGAACGAGGGTTGGCTAACTCGCTGGTCAAGGCTCAGGGAGGTCAATCATGAATGTGACCGTCACTGTGAATGGGGCCGAGCACACAGCCGACGTCGAGCCCCGACGTCTGCTGGTTGACTTCATACGGACGACCATCGGGTTGACGGGCACCCACATCGGATGCGACACCACCAGTTGTGGAGTCTGCACCGTCCTGGTCGATGGGACGCCGGTGAAATCGTGCACGATGTTCGCGGTTCAGGCCGACGGCCGCAGCATCACAACGGTCGAGGGACTGAAACAGAACGGTGAGCTGTCCAACATGCAGAAAGCCTTCCACGAAGAACATGGGCTGCAATGTGGATTCTGCACCCCGGCCATGATGCTGGTGGGCACCGCGCTACTCGAGGAAAACCCGGACCCAACGGACGACGAGATCCGCTGGGCAATCTCGGGAAACCTGTGCCGTTGCACGGGCTACATGAACATCGTCAAGTCGATCCAGACGGCCGCTGCAATGAAGAATGAGGAAGTATCAGCATGACAACCACCGAACACGAGCTTCTGACGACACCAGAAGTTGGCGGTCTCGGCCACAGTCGCAAACGCGTCGAAGACGCTCGGTTTCTCGAGGGTCGGGGCAACTACGTCGACGACATAACGCTGCCCGGAATGCTCCACATGGCCATTCACCGCAGCCCCCTGGCCCATGCCCGAATACTTTCCATCGACACCTCCGAAGCCGAGGCCGTCGAAGGCGTCATTGCTGTCGTGACCGGCGAATTGTTGGCTGGCTACAACCTCGCCTGGATGCCGACTCTCTCCGGGGATACCCAGGCTGTGCTGGCGACTGACAAGGTTCGATTCCAGGGCCAGGAGATCGCTGCAGTCATCGCCACCGACCGATATGTGGCACAGGACGCCGCCGATCGGATCGTGGTCGAATACGAAGATCTCGAACCGATCGTCACGCCCCAGCGGTCCTTGGAAGCCGATGCACCGATCATTCGCGATGACAAGGAAGGACAGGACTCCAACCTGGTGTACGAGTGGGAGTCGGGTGACAAAGATGCCACCGACGCTGCCTTCGCCAAGGCGGACAAGATCGTCAGCCTCGATACGTTCTATCCACGCTCGCACCCCGCGCCGTTGGAGACCTGCGGGATCGTCGCTGACGTCAACTCGGCGACCGGTCAAGCGACTTTGTATATGACGTCGCAGGCGCCGCATGCCCATCGCACAGTTTTTGCCCTGGTTGCGGGACTGCCGGAGCAGAACATCCGTATCGTCTCACCGGACCTAGGTGGCGGGTTTGGCAACAAAGTGCCGGTATATCCGGGATATGTCGTGGCTACTGCAGCCTCTCTGGTGATCGGAAAACCGGTCAAATGGGTGGAGACACGGACCGAGAACTTGATTTCTACCGGATTCGGTCGTGACTACCACATGCATGGTGAGCTGGCAGTGACCAGCGAAGGCAAGATTCTCGGTTTGAGGGTGGAGATGCTCTCCGACCAGGGTGCCTTCTTCTCGGACGCACAACCCACCAAGTTCAAGGCAGGGCTGTTCCACATCGTGACCGGGTCGTACGACTATCCGGTCGCCCATGTGACGACCAAAGGGGCGTACACGAACAAGGCGCCCGGCGGTGTTGCTTATCGATGCTCGTTCCGGGTCACTGAGGCCTCGTACATGATCGAGCGTCTCGTCCAGAATGCGGCCTACGAACTCGACATGGATCCGGCCGAATTCCGGATGAAGAACTTCATCCAGAAGGACCAGTTCCCGTACCTGTCGCCGACCGGCTTCGTCTACGACTCGGGTGACTACGAGAAGGCGTTGAAGCTGGCCATGGAGATGGTCGGTTACGACGAGATCCAAAAGGAGAAAGCCGAAGGTCGTGCTGACGGCAAGCTCGTCGGTGTTGGGATCGCTTCGTTCACAGAGGTTGTGGGGGCCGGTCATGGTGATGACTACGACATCCTCGGTTTGAGGATGTTCGACTCGGCTGAGTTGAGAATCCACCCGACAGGCAAGGCGATCCTCAAGTTGGGTGTGAAGTCGCAGGGTCAGGGACACGAGACAACATTCGCCCAGATCGTGGCCGAAGAGTTGGGTATTCCTTCCTCGGATATCAAGGTTGTCGAAGGCGACACCGACAACACCCCGTACGGTCTTGGTACCTATGCATCTCGTTCGACGCCGGTGGCTGGCGCGGCAACCGCAATGGTGGCCCGCAACCTTCGAGAGAAGGCCAAGAAGATCGCAGCCCACCTTCTGGAAGCTTCGGAAGACGATCTCGAATGGGAGGTCGGCAAATTCCACGTCAAGGGCGATCCCGACAGCTCGGTGACCATCCAGGACATCGCTTTTGCTGCGTACACGAATCCGGGTGCTTCTGAGCCGGGGCTCGAGGGCGTCCACTACTACGACCCGCCGAACATGACCTATCCATTCGGGAGCTACATCGTCGTGGTCGACGTCGACCCCCGGACGGGGCAATGGAAAGTGCGCCGGATGGTTGCGGTCGATGACTGCGGGGTGAAGATCAACCCGATGATCGTCGAGGGCCAGATCCATGGTGGGCTCACCGAGGGATATGCGATGTCATCGATGCAGCACATCTCGTTCGACGAGGCGGGTAACTGCTTAGGGTCGAACTTCATGGACTATCTGATCCCAACCGCCTGGGAAACCCCGCGCTTCGAGCTGGGCGAGACGGTGACTCCGTCGCCACATCACCCGATCGGGGCCAAGGGTGTCGGCGAGTCGGCCACCGTTGGTTCGCCGGCTGCATACGTGAACGCGGTGATCGACGCCCTGTCGCATCTCGGTATCACGAATATCGACATGCCGGTGTCGGCTGATCGCGTGTGGGCGGCGATCAAAGAATCCGGAAACTAGGCCCGGCCAATGAAACCTGAACTGCTGGCGATGGCGGCCGATTTGAGTCGCCGTCACCAGCCGTTCTTGGTAGCCACGGTGGTTTGGGCACGAGGTCCATCATCGGGGAAACGAGGGTCGTCGGCGATAATCGAAGCCAATGGCAAGGTCACGGGCTGGATCGGCGGGGCGTGTGCCGAGCCAGTAGTCAAACGTGAGGCCCGTGAGGCGATGGCCGATGGAAAGGCCCGCCTACTCTTCCTTGGTACTCCTGACGATATCCGGGAACTGGATCGGCCGGATGTGGTCTCGGTCCCGATCTCATGCACCAGCGAAGGAGCCCTGGAGGTCTACTTGGAACCCATGATTCCCCAACCTCACCTGATTGCGGTCGGCCGCTCGCCGGCGGTCAAAACCCTCGCCCACCTCGGCGTGGCCCTCGGCTGGACAGTCACCATCATCGACGACGGCGGCGATCCCGCGGACCATCTAGACAAAGCTGAGGTCGTCACCTCGCTGACAATGCCCAAAGAGACGAGTTCTTCGACGCTGATCGTCGTTGCCACTCAAGGGCACTACGACGAGCCGGCCCTGGAGTCTGCTCTGCAAACCGAAGCCGGATATATCGGACTCGTGGCCTCGGAGCGCCGCGCTGAAACGGTCCTCGGATACCTGAAGGACCGGGGGATTTCCCAGGGTCAGCTCGACCGCATAACGGCGCCCGCAGGGATCGATCTCGGCCATATCCAACACAGTGAGATCGGTGTCGCCATCATTGCCCAACTGGTGGCATTGCGGGCCAAAGGCCTGTTGAACGGGGTACCCGAAGCGGCCGAACCGCCCCACACGTCCATTGACCCGGTGTGCAAGATGGAGGTCGACGTGGCCGACGCCAAGTGGATCGCCGAATACAGTGGAGACACCTATTACTTCTGCGCGCCCGGCTGCAAAACGGCTTTCGAGAAAGATCCCGAGTCTTTTCTTGCTTCCGACGCCATTTAGGCTTTGATTCGTGATCCCTGACACAGTCGAAAAACTTGCTGAGGCTCTCAACGATCTCGACTACTTCTCCGATGAGAGTCTGACCGTCGCCATTCACATCGCGGTGCAATTGGGAAGACCGCTGTTCCTCGAAGGCGAGGCCGGAGTTGGCAAGACCGAGGTGGCGAAGGTCCTGGCCACGATGGCCGGTGCAGATCTCATCCGGCTTCAGTGTTACGAGGGCCTCGACGTCGGTCAGGCTTTGTACGAATGGGATTACGCCCGGCAGATGATGGCAATTCGGCTCCTCGAAGCCCGGGGTGAAGGGTCAACTGCCCGGCCTGACGACATCATGAGTCGGGAGTACCTGATCGCCCGTCCGCTCCTTCAAGCGATCGAAGCCAGCGTCGACGGGCATCGTCCGGTCCTTCTGATTGATGAGCTCGATCGGGCTGACGAGGAATTCGAAGCATTTCTTCTGGAGCTTCTATCGGACTTCCAGATCACGATCCCAGAAATTGGCACGATCCGTGCTGAGAACCGACCCATCGTCGTACTGACCTCCAATCGGACTCGTGAGATCCACGATGCCCTGAAGCGAAGGTGTGTCTATCACTGGATCGACTATCCAACGCCGGCACGTGAGTCGGCCATCATCCAACGCAAGGTCCCCGAACTGGCATCGAATCTGGCGGATGCACTGAGCGGCGCCATGAGTCGGCTTCGCGACATGGATCTCTTCAAGCCGCCCGGAGTCGCCGAGACGCTGGATTGGGCGGAGTCGCTGCGGCTTCTCAAAGCGGGGGAGCTGTCGCCGGCTGCCATCGAAAGCACGTTGGGGGTCTTCTTGAAGTACAAAGACGACATTGACATGGTGCGGTCGGCAGGAGTCGACAGCCTGGTCGGATGACCCCTCGGACGGCGGTAGACGAACTCAGCGAATTCTCGGGAGCGCTCCGCTCTCGCGGGCTGGTGGTTACGGCGGATCAGACTGCCGACATGGCGCGGGCCCTGGGTCTGATTGACATCAGTAAGAGATCCCAGGCGAAAGCCTCCTTGCAGGCCCTGGCAGTTACCGATCCGTCCCAGATCCCGGTGTTTACGGAGGAGTTCGAGCGTTTCTTCAGCCAGTACGGCGAAGCGAGGCTGGTCTCCAGGAACCCCGATAAGACAGAGTCCCGAAGTTCAGCCAGCTACACGCTGCAGGGCCAGGCGGGTACATCGGAGGCAGAAGTGGACGAGCACGCCGGAGCGTCGGCAGTCGAACGTCTGGCAAGCAGAGACTTTGCCGATCTCGACGACGACGACCTTGCGGAGGCACGCCGGCTGATAATGACCATGTTGTGGCGGCCAACTGATTACAAGACCCGACGGTGGAACCCGTCGAAAAGCGGATCCCGGCCCGACATGCGGCGGACCTTGCGTCGCGCCGTAGGCCCCGCAGGGGACATGATGCTCATGGACTGGAAGACACGCGAGAAGAAGCAGCGCCCCTTGATTGTGATTGCGGACATCTCGGGATCGATGGAGAAGTACTCGGACATCTTCCTGGTATTCGCCCATGCCGCACAGCGCCGGTTGAGCAACGTCGAAGTGTTCACCTTCTCCACTCATCTGAGTCGGGTCACCGACGAGATGCGACGGTCCGACACCAAAGTCGCTCTGGATCGAGTCGCCGCACACGTAACCGACTGGTCAGGCGGCACCCAGATCGGGGAGGCCCTTGGAGAGTGGAATCGGCGGTGGAGCCGGAGGCTGGCCCGCGGCGGCCCGGTGGCTCTCATCCTCTCCGACGGTTGGGACTGTGGAGACCCTGGCCTGCTCTCGCTGGAGATGGCGCGTCTGGCTCGATCGGTGCATCAAGTGGTTTGGCTCAACCCGCTGGCGGCACGGTCGGAGTACCAACCTCTGACGAGAGGCATGTTGGCGGTAATGCCTCACATCGACCATCTGGTTCCGGCAGCGAGCGTCAGCGACTTCGAAGGCGTCGTCCGCCTATTGGACTCAATCGCGGGTTAGCCTGTCGGACGCCGTTGGCGAAGCCGACTTCTCACTGTCCTCCGCAAGCGGAGGGAGAGTTTCTGGTTGTCCTCCCGCTTGCGCCGAGGTTGGTCCCTGCCGGTCCGGAAGGACCGGTAGGTAGGAGGCAACCCTCCGGGTTGCTTGGGAGTTGCTCCGCATTCCAGGGCAAAGTCCGCTCGGATGTTGAGATGGGGTCGCGTTCCCACTCGGGCTTTTCCGTTGGGATCTTGCCACCCTCCCTCCGCAAGCGGAGGGAGAGTAAGGAACCAAGCGGAGGGAGAGCAAGAACCAAGCGGAGGGAGAGCAAGAACCAAGCGGAGGGAGCGTGGTCGCGGGCGTTGGGAGAGTCGTCGGTTGGCCTCCCGCTTGCGCCGAGGTACTGGTGGGAGCTCTGGTCTGACTCTGTCTGTGATCAGTCGAGTCTCAAGAGACCAGCACTACTCGGTGTGAAACCACATTCAGTTATGTAGAAGTCCGCTAGGTCCGGATCAAAGTCGACGTGGAGCCATTCGCAACCGGCAGAACGAGCACCATCAGCAGCGGCGGCGACCAGGCCGGCGCCGATCCCCCGTCCCTGTGCGGCGGCAGCCACCATCACATCCTGGATCCAGGCATGCACCAAACCATCCCATAAGACGTTGACGAAACCCACCAGGGTGTCTCCGTTCCGCGCCGTGACCCAGCCAAGACTGTGATCAGCGGTGAGTCGCTTCCAATCCCATTCCGAGTCGTCGTATACCCTCGTTTCGAAGGCTTCCGCGTGGAGGGCATTGGCTTCGGCGTTCCGAAACGGGCCCCGCCACTCCACGGCAAATGCGTTTGCGTTGCCCACGGAACGTCTAGCCGAACGCGTTCAGGCCTGTGATCGCCTGGCCCATGATCAACGTGTGGATCTCGTTGGTGCCTTCGTAGGTGAACACCGTTTCCAGGTTGGCCATATGGCGGAAGGCCGGGTATTCCAACGTGATTCCGTTAGCGCCGAGGATCGATCGCGCAGTGCGCGCCACTTCCAGGGCGTTGCGGACGTTGTCGAACTTGCCGAATGAAACCTGCTCCGGGCTGAGGGTGCCCTCGTCTTTGCGTCGGCCCAGGTGCAACGCAACCAGTGTGCCTCGCTGGACCGCAACCATCATCTCGACAAGTTTTCTCTGTGTGAGCTGGAACGATCCGATCGGCTTGTCGAACTGCTCACGCTCCTTGGAATACTCGAGAGCCGACTCGTAACACGCGCGGGCCGCTCCCATCGCACCAAAGGCAATCCCGAATCTGGCTTCATTGAGACAAGACAGAGGCCCTCGCATCGATGCCACTCCGGGGAGGACGAATTCGTCGGGAAGGCGGACGTTGTCGAACAGCAACTCGGAAGTCACCGAGGCTCGAAGCGATGCCTTGTGTTTGATCTCCGGTGCAGTAAACCCCGGAGTGTCCGCTGGAACCAGGAAGCCGCGGATTCCCTCGTCGGTTTGCGCCCAGACCACGGCGATATCGGCGATGGAGCCATTGGTGATCCACATCTTGGAGCCGTTGAGGATCCAGTCAGATCCGTCTCGCTTGGCGTTGGTACGCATCGACGACGGATCGGACCCCGAGTCTGCCTCAGTCAGGCCAAAGCACCCGATCGCCTCGCCCGACGCCATCTTTGGAAGCCACTCCTGCTTCTGCTCTTCGGATCCGAACTTCCAGATCGGGAACATGGCCAGCGAACCCTGGACCGAGACGAACGAGCGGATTCCCGAGTCGCCGGCCTCCAGTTCCAGACAAGCGAGGCCGTACGCGGTTGCGGAAGTGCCGGCGCAGCCATAACCCTCCAGATGCATTCCGAGGAGCCCGATCTCTCCGATGGTCTTGGCCAGTTCCTGATGGGGCAGTTCCCCTGCTTCCCACCATTCGCCGACCTCGGGGACGATCTCCTTGTCTACGAAGTCGCGAACGGTGTCGCGGAGCAGCTTCTCTTCGTCGGAGAGAAGGGAGTCAATAGCTAGAAAATCGTGCGGATCAGGTTTGTCGAAAGAAATTTCGCTCATGCATTACAGATGGTATCCGGTTGGTCGTCGCTTACACATTCGAGGGGAGCGTTTGGGGCAGAATGCGGGAATGGTCGATGAACGGTTCCAGATGCTGCGGACGATTTGTCTTTCACTTCCCGAGAGCATCGAGAAGCTCACCTACGGCGAACCGGGTTGGTTTGTGGGTCGAGGTCCTCAATTCGTTTGGTATCCGAACCGTCATTCTGAAGATATCTTCGAGTTCTGGTGCGCCGTGCCCGAAGGTGTGCAGAAGGTTCTTATCGAGTCTGACCCAGCCAAGTTCTTTGTGCCACCACATGGCGGCCGACTGATGTGGCTCGGTATCCGCCCCGGACCTAATCCCGATTGGGGTGAGGTCGAGGAGCTAATTCTCGATGCCTATATGACTGTTGCGCCCAAAAGGTTGCGGCACCAGCTCAGCGAAGAGCTGGCGGGGACGTAGAAGAGGGCTGCGAAATCGCAGCCCTCTTCCTATTGATAGCTCTCTGGAATTAGCCGACAAGCTCGATTTCGATCTTGATGACGGCACCGTTCCATCCGTGGACGCTGGGGCTGAGGTCTGCGAATCCTGCGATTCCGGGGTGACGGTGAATGACACCGTTCTCCGCCAGAGCGGGGTTGGACTCACCGGTCTGACCCAGTCCGTCACACGGTGGGACGAGATCGGAGTACGACTCGGTGTTGATCTCGGTCCCAGCGTCAAATGCATACCCATAAAGGGTCTTCGAGCTGGTTGGAACTTTCACCGAGTTGATCCCGCTGAACCCGTCGTTGGTGCAGATCAGCATCCCGGCGAGTGTCACGAATCGCGCACTCGATGTTGCAGTCACGTCGACAGAAGCCGAGTCGCCCGGGAAGAGCGGGCCTGCGGCCGTTGCCGCAACCTGTACGTCGCTCACTGATCCATTGGCGAGAAGCTCGTCGACGAGGACGGGAACGCCGCCGTTTTCGGCTAATTGCTGGAGGCCATTGCTGGCGGCGGCACCGTTGTTCAAAAGGCCGAATGAGCCGCTATGAGTTGCCACGACGAACGGTGTCATGGGCTGACCACTGGTCAGGTTGGTGACCGTCACACGGTAGGTGCGATCGGTTTCGGCGGTAGCTGTTACCGCAAGGGTGGATATGGCGAGTGCCGCTGCTACTGCAAGCACCACTGCGCGTCGGATTCTTGACATGGGTTTCCTCCTGATTTATGACCCATGAACGATGATCGGGCATAGCTATTTCAGGGTGAGAAACCAGATATGAACGATCACGAAACGTTCTGAGGGAGGAGGCATTTTGGCCATACCCTCAATCCGTGTGGGCACCCAGGCACTCAACGGTCAACGGATCCTGCTCGTCGACGACGAGCCGATGGTTCGCGAGGTTGTGTCGGCGTACCTCGACCGCGAGGGCTTTCGCGTCACAGAGGCGGCCGGCGGCCTCGCTGCATTGGAGGCGCTTCGTACCCAAGAGCCGAATCTGGTGATCCTCGACGTGATGCTTCCAGAGGTAGACGGATTGTCGGTGCTCAGCGAGCTTCGTCGCCACAGCGATATTCCTGTGATCCTGCTGACAGCCAGAGCCGAGGAATCCGACCGGGTCCTCGGATTGGAACTGGGCGCTGACGACTACGTGGTCAAGCCATTCTCACCTCGAGAGCTCGTAGCTCGGGTACGTACCGTCCTCAAGCGACTACAGCGGGCTGACCCCCAATATGAGCGTCACGATTTCGGCGGCCTGGTCGTCGACGGCCGCACCAGAGAGGTGTTTGTGGATGGCCAATCCGTCGACCTGACACCCAAGGAATTCGAATTGTTGGAATTCTTCTGTTCTTCGCCTCGCCAGGTCTTCAGCCGCATCCAACTTCTGGAACAGGTTTGGGACTCGTCTCCGGAGTGGCAGGACCCCGCCACCGTGACTGTTCACGTCAGACGCGTCCGTCAAAAGATCGAGAAGGATCTGGAATCCCCGCGCTGGGTGGTCACCGTTTGGGGAGTCGGCTACAGGTTCGAGCCATGAGGGCGGTGTTTGCAGCAATGGCCAGTGTCCTTGTGGGATTGGCGATCTTCGAGATCACGATGCAGCCCAGGAACTCGGAGCGCTTCGAGTTAGGAGTCATCTTCGCAGCGATGTCGATACTGATGGCAGTCGTGGCCATAGGCTTGCCACCGTTTTCCCGGACGCTGAGCTCGATCCGGTGGACGTTTGGCATCCTGTCGGTAGTTTCGTTCGGGATAGTTGTGGTCGGGATGTTCGCAGTCGCGGGGCGCATGTTCCTCTCAGAACACGATCTGACCCTGCTCCTGGTTGTGTTGGGATTCGGGATTGTCTCGGCGGTCGGGTTTGCTCTCTCCGTGAGCAGACCGCTCACTCAAGACCTGGAAAGGCTGGCTGAGGTCGCCGACAGCGTGGCCAAAGGGGGAACGGATGCCTCGCCCGCCATCGATCGTCAAGATGAGGTGGGTCGTCTGGCACGGTCTATAGCCGAAATGGTGTCGCGGCTCGACGCCGCGGAACGCGAAAGACAAGCCGATGTGGAAGCGCGGCGTGGCTTCTTCACTTCCGTCGGCCACGACCTTCGCTCTCCACTGGCATCATTGCGTGCAGCCGTCGAAGCCATGCAGGACGGGCTGGCGGCCGACCCCAAGCACTATCTGGCATCGATGGATCGAGAGATCCGGGTTCTCTCCAACCTGGTGGAAGATATCTATCTGCTGGCACGCATCGAGACCGGGGGCATCGACATCGAGCTGTCGATGGTCGATCTCACCGAGCTCGCTGATGAGGCGATCGACGTGGTGCGGCCGCTGGCGGAGCAGAGGAGCATTGGGATCGTCATGGAGTCCTCGCGCCGCGTGATGGCTCTTGGGGGAACCGAGGCACTTGGTCGGGTTATCCGTAACCTCCTCGACAATGCCGTGCGCCACTCGCCCTCAGGGTCGGAGATCATCGTCTCGGTGGCCAACGATGGGCAACCGACCGTGACCGTGATCGACCAGGGTTCGGGTTTTGAACCCGACTTCGTCCGTGTGGCCTTTGATCGATTTACGAGAGGCGATCCTGCCCGGGTTCGAAACAATGGCAGCTCCGGTCTGGGGTTGGCCATCGCGAGCGGTTTTGTCTCGGCGCTGGATGGGGAGATGTGGGCCGAGCCCGGACCCGGTGGAAAGGTCGGGTTTCGGCTCCCGACCCCGGTGTAGCTGGGCGGTCTGCAAGGATGGACCAATGTCGTCGGAATTGATCAACCGGCTCTCGACGATCTGTCTTGCGCTTCCGGAGACCGAACAACGGCTCAGTCACGGTGAGCAGTGCTGGTTCATACGGGGCGAGAAGCAGTTCGGCGCGTTCGACGACCGCCACCACGAAACAGACCGAATCGCCTTTTGGTGTCCCGCACCCGAAGGGGTCCAGCGGACTCTCGTAGAGTCGGATCCTGATCGGTTCTTCGTACCGCCATACGTCGGCCAACGAGGATGGATCGGTGTGCGACTCGATCGTCAACCGGATTGGGCCGAGATCGAAGAGATCGTCATCGAGGCGTATCTGACCGTTGCGCCGAAGCGGCTTGTGGCCCTGGTCCTCGACAGCTCCGCCTAACCGGCGAGTGTCTTCTCGGCTAGGTCCTTCCGGTAATTGGCCAGTTTCCCGCGCAGGTCTTCGTCGCTGATGGCAAGCATGGCCACCGCAAGCAAGGCTGCGTTGTTGGCGGCGTCGATGGCGACCGTCGCCACCGGGATCCCGGTGGGCATCTGGACGGTCGAGAGCAATGCGTCCATCCCGTCGAGGGAGGCACTGATTGGTACACCGATCACTGGCAGCAACGATTTTGCTGCCATCACCCCGGCTAGATGGGCGGCTTTGCCGGCACCGGCGATGATCACCTCAAATCCATTGTCCGCCGCTGTGCTGGCGAACTCCAGGGCCTGGTCGGGTGTTTTGTGAGCCGAGAGCACCCTGGTCTCGCTGGCGATTCCGAACTGATCCAGCATGGCGCTGGCCTTTTCCATAACCTGGCGATCTGACCCCGACCCCATGACAATGGCAACCTTGTGACTCATGGGTGCGACGGTAGTGAGGCCAGGGCGTTCGGCGTAACCTGGAGGAACCCCAGCCCGTTGCGACACGTTGGTGGAGATGTGATGCGTGCCTCCCGACTCATGGCCATCTTGGCCGTTCTCGCGGTGACATTGGCCGCTTGTGAGAGCACGTCCACGCCGGGCACAACCCCCACCCCTCTACCTCCCCCCGACGCCGGCAATGTGACGACTCTAGTAACCACTGCTCAGGCCCTATCCAGCACTACCACCAACGATCCGTCGCCGTACACCTATCGGGGTTTCCTCCCCGATGGCACTCACTTTGTGGCGCGAGTGCCAGGAGAAGACGCCGAGTTCTTGAACCTCGTTACCGGGGATTTCTCCTACATGTCCGATGATGGGCCCATCCCGGTAGGTGAAGTCCGGTATCTGAGGGCACGGCCATCGAGTTTTGAGAAGGGCTACGACCTGGGATTGCTGCGACTCCAGACCGCCAATTGGCTGGTCGAGGTCGAGTTCGATGCCGTCGTACTCGAAGACCTTGGTAAAGCAGCGGAGGAACTTGCAATCCGCTCGATAAGCCTCGAGGTACTGGAGGACACCCCGATTATCCGTTTGGAGGGTCCATTCAGTTGGATAGGTGGCACGCCGCAGATCAGGTTCGAGACCTTCGTCATCGCCACCGGTTGTTGGGAAATGGCCGCACGGTGTACTGAGAACCGCGCTCTGCAACTGCTGTCCGCTCCGGAGATTTTTGTGGGTACGCGCGGGCTCACCCAAGAGCAGATCGACCACCTCAACATCGAAACCACCGCCACCCGCCCTCTGTCCGATCCCAATTACCTCGACCCGGGTCCGTTGGGCGAGCGCTTTTCTGCAGATGTGATCTGGACCGGGGAGGAGATGATTGTCTGGGGCGGGAAAGAGTCCCGGGAAGGATTGGCGTCCCTGGTTGACGGTGCCGCCTTCGACCCTGCAGCCAATCGGTGGAGAATGCTGGCCAAATCCCCGATTGATGGTTCCCGGGCCACGCGGGCCGTTTGGGGAGATGAGGAGATGATCGTGGTGTCCCCGGATGGATCATTTGGCTACGACCCGAACTCTGACTCGTGGCGAACGATCGGTATCGGCGTGGCCCCTTCAGAGTGGCCCGACCGGATGGTCTACGTCGAAGGGAAGGTGTTCATATGGGAGCGGACTTCACTTATCAGCGAGCTGACTGTCGCCACCGGCCAGTGGCAGCCCATCGATGTTCCCGATCCAGCCCCGGAGTACGCCGATCCCTGGTTTAGTTCGTTGACGGTGGTTGGAGACAGGCTCATCCTGACGAGCATCGGCGGTAACTATTGCTCCGGCAAGCAAATCTGGCACCTGGATGTGGACGGTTGGGATTCCCTCCCGGAGGTCAGTCTGGCCACCGAGACCTATGCCGACTGCTCGGCCGCGAATCAGACGGCCGCGGCAGGCGGTGATCTGGTGATCTGGGACGAGGAGAGCCATCCGGCCAAGGTCTATTCGTTCGAACTAGGCCATTGGCGGGATATCCCGACCATCCCTCTCGGCGGCACCGAGGGCCCGCCTGGTCCGGTCGAGATGGACGACGACCGATTCATGGTCCCCCGCTGGGGTGAGGGTGCAATTTTCGATGCAACCGCCGATACCTGGACGCAAGTCACTCTCCCCGGCGCAGGGAGCGACGTCGAGATTGTCTGGACGGGAACGGAGTTTCTGGCTTGGGGAGTTTGGGAGACGATCGACGCATGGAGATGGGCACCCTCTGCAGATCGATAGGGTTGTGCCAATGAGACTGCTCCGTGTGAGTGTCTGGGTAGCGGCACTTGCACTCCTCCTGGCGGCGTGTGAGCCCAAGGCCACGACTGACTTGACGACACCTCCGCTACAACCACCAGGGTTGGCGGAACCGGGCACCACGAACGGACTCGACGGCTCCACCCGGGATCCGACGTCCGAAATGGTCCAGCTCTATCGAGGCGCTCTACCCGACGGCACCGACTACACCATCTCAATCCGCCAGGATCGCACCGAGAACGTGACCCTTGATTATGCGCCAATCGTCTTCGGGCCGACGGGTTCCGTCCTGGTCGCCCGAATGGCCCGGGTTGCGGACCCGCCAGACTCCGGGACTCCACCGACTTTCGATGAAGGTGTCTTCAGGGCTTTTGTGGGCGAGTGGGTCGTGGAGCTGGTATTCGACCAGTCCCTGATCGACGAGATTGGAGCCGACGTCGCCGAAGTCGTTCTGTCTTCGATATCGGTTGATGATCGGAACGGATTTCCGGTGCTGAGTCTCCTGGAACCTTTCGCCTGGGATCTCGGAGGGATTCCGCCCGAGATCCGATATGAGAGCTTCGTGGTGCGCCCTGGTTGTGGGGCGCTTGCAGTCCTTTGCTCAGACCGGCAGGTCATTCAGGTCATCCCGTCCCAATCGTTATATCCAGGCACGCCCTCGCTATTTGGCGATGTGTTGTCAGTCGAAACTGAATCTGCGCGTCCGGTGGCTAACCCGAATTTCCTCGAGTCAGGGCCACTGTCGTCGAGGACGATCCCGGACGTCGTGTGGACCGGCACCGAAATGGTCATCTGGGGAGGAGGAGAGGCCGACGACCCGTATCTCATCGACGGCGCCCGGTTCGACCCGGCGACGAATATCTGGCGGACGCTTCCGCCGGCGCCGCTCGCGGCTCAACAGCCCACCCGCTCACTTTGGGTCGGGGAGAGACTGCTCGTAGTCAGCGCGGAGAGCACAATCGCATGGAACCCTGGCTCGGACTCCTGGGAGCTGGTGGAACCTGCGGGGATTGAGCCTCCTTCATATCCCGGTTTCCTTCAGGCGATCGGCAGCAGTGTCTACATCTGGAACAAACGGGGGGTTTTTGTCCTCGACCTGGCGGACCCACAACCGACGTGGGCGGGCCTCCCCGATTCGCCGCTGAAACCGGCCAACTTCCAATTCAACCGGCGCTGGCTCACCGCGATGACTACGAGCGGAGACATGCTCTACCTGTCGGCCCGGTCCGACACCGGTTGTGGAGAGAGACTGATCGTCGCCTGGAACGGCGAGGCTTGGCGCACGCTCCCTCAGGTCTCGCTGGCCACGACGGATCGACCCGACTGCTCATACGCCAATCAGATCGGGCCAACTCCCGGCGGCGTGGTCATCTGGTACACCTTCGACCACTTGACCATGGCGTACTCGGCGGAACTCGATGTGTGGCGAGAGATCGAACGAATTCCGGTGCCCGGGTCTGAAGAGGTTTCCGGAGCGGTTCCCTTGATCGACGGCTACTTCCTGGTGCCGCAACAAGGAACGGCCGCAGTATTCGACGCTGCCAACGAGGCATGGATACCGGTTGAGATCCCGGCGTCGGGCTCGGAGACGGACATGGTGTGGACCGGCACCGAACTCCTTTCGTGGTCAACCCGTCCATACGGGGACGCCTGGCGGTGGACCCCCGAACAGATAACGCTGGTCAACAGCGCAACGACCCGCTGAGAACCCTACGGCGATTACGGTACGAGAATGGCAGAGGGACACTGGCGAACCGAGCTAAACGGAGCCCTGGTCGGTGGCATGATCGCCGCCCTGGGTCTTTTTGGTGGAGTCATCCTCGTCGGAAATGTCGCCGACTTTGAGGCGTTGAGGCTGATCCGTGCCTCGATCCCGGCCGCGCACTTCCTGGCGGCGGCAGCCATAGGTGCTGGGGTGACTGTGCTAGCCCTCATGCTGACGCTGATTGGGATTACCAATGCCAGTGAGTGGCAATTTTCCGAGTTGCACTATCGGCGGATTCGAAACATCACCAACCTTGCGTTGGCAGTGATCGCCGCGGGGGTTGTCGTCCTGGTCGCAGTTGCCATCCCTATAGAAGAGGTCGAGGAACTTCGCGACTTTTATGCATCGCTCTACTTCGCCTTGGCTGCGATGCTTTCAGTCCTCGGAGGTCTGATCGTCGCTATGTCGTTGATGATCGGAGCCACGATCAGGGCGTTGGTTGATGTAGCGGTTTCAGGCGGGGACGATCATCCAATCATCGAAACGGGCAATTCTGTTGACGGGAGTCAAGTCTGAGCGATATCGGTCCGCATCTGCATTCCGGGCCACGAGATGGCATCGATCGCTGAATAGGCACGGGCCCGGGCCGACTCGGCACTATCTCCACGCCCGACGACGCTCAGGACACGCCCTCCATTCACATACGTCTTCGCTCCGTCCCTGACGGTTGCGCCGTGGAAAATTGTCACGTCATCGGGCACGTCCCTGAGACCCTTGATCCGGGCTCCCACTTCCGGCGACTCCGGATATCCGGCCGCAGCCAGCACAACGTTGACCGTCGTGTCCGGAGACCATTCCGGAACTTCGCCTTCGAGGACATCGACCAGATCATTGGTCATCCGGGGGATCACCGCCTGAGTTTCAGGATCTCCGAGGCGAACGTTGAACTCCAGGACCTTCATTCCAGCCCGGGTTAAGGCCAGGCCGGCGTACAAGAATCCCGTGAAGGGGTTGCCGTCCTCCTCCATCTGAGCGAGGGTCGGTCTGATCACACCCGCCATTGCTTCCTCGACGAAGCCTTCGGTGAGGTCCTCGACCGGTGAGTAGGCGCCCATACCACCGGTATTGGGCCCTGCATCGTGATTCTTGAGTCGTTTGTAGTCGCGAGCTGGTGCGAAAGGCACCGCCCCGGTTTTGGTGCACGCCGCGAAGACGCTGACTTCTGGGCCATCTAGGTACTCCTCGATCAGCACGGAGCTACCAGCGGTTCCGAATCGACCTTCGAAACACCCCTCTACCCAGGCTTCGGCTTCGTAGATCCTGTCGGTCACCAGCACGCCCTTTCCGGCAGCGAGACCATCTGCTTTGACGACGTACGGACCATCGTCTTTGTTCAGGTACTCGATGGCCGGCGTGGGCTCGGTGAAAGTTGCAGATTCGGCAGTGGGTATCCCGGCTCGTCGCATGACTTCTTTGGCGTAGGTCTTAGATGCTTCGAGCTTGGCGGCAGACCGCGTCGGTCCAAAGACAGTGATACCAAGACCCGATACCGCGTCGCTGACTCCGGCTGCAAGGGGCGCCTCGGGGCCAACGACTACCAAGTCGACCCCCTGGATGCGTGACATAGCTGCCACGGCCCCAACGTCGGTAGGCGAGATCCCCTCGACGACAGGACCGAGCTCGGCCAGACCGGGATTCCCCGGCAGTGAGATCAGCTCCTTTACCCGAGGCGACTGAGCGATCTTCCATCCCAGGGCGTGTTCCCTGGCGCCTGAACCGATGAGGAGAACCTTCATGACAGTGTTATTAGCTGACTGCGTTCGGGTCCGACCGATACCCAACCGATCGGGACTCCCACCTTCTCCTGGATATACATGACGTATTCTCTCGCTGCGCGCGGAAGGTCGTCGAATTTGCGGACGCCGGTGATGTCGGTCTTCCAGCCGGGCAGCTCTTCATATTCCGGTTCGCAGTGATAGAGCACACTCTGCTGAGTGGGAAACTCGTCGTAGCGGACCCCGTCCGACTTGTAGGCGTTCGCCACCTTGATCGTGTCGAATGCGGAAAGGATGTCCATCTTGGTGAGGAACAAGCCAGTGAACGTGTTGACCCGGTGCGCATATCTGAGGGCGACCAGATCCAGCCAGCCACAGCGGCGGCGCCGCCCGGTCACGGTGCCATATTCTCCTCCGAGCTCGATCATCGTGTCGCCAGTCTCATCAAGGAGCTCGGTAGGAAACGGTCCCGTGCCGACGCGGCTGATGTAAGCCTTCGCCACACCGATTATCTCGTCGATGGCCTTGGGCCCGATACCCGAGCCGACGGCAGCGCCTCCGGCAGTCGGATTCGAGGAGGTGACGAAGGGATAGGTCCCGTGATCGATGTCCAACAACGTTCCCTGAGCTCCTTCGAAGAGGACGTTCTCGCCGGCTTTCAACCCGTTCCACAGCAGCAGAGAAGTGTCGGTCACTTGCGGCCTGAGCTGTTCGGCGTACCCGGTGTACTCGGTGATGATCTCGTCGGGGTCCATCGGAAGCGTGTTGTAGATCCTCGGGAGAACCTTGTTCTTTTCCTCGAGCGCCGCCTCCACTTTCTTTCGGAAGATCTTGGTGTCGAAGAGGTCTTGGATGCGGATGCCGACTCTTGCGTACTTGTCGGTGTAAGTCGGGCCGATGCCCTTTTTGGTGGTCCCGATCTGGTTCTTGCCGAGAAACCGCTCGATGGCGACGTCGAGTTTTCGGTGATAGGGCATGATTACGTGGGCATTGGCCGAGATCCTGACCCGTGATGGGTCGAGGCCCTTGCTGCGCGCCATCTCCATCTCAGCGAGCAGGACTTTCGGGTCGATAACCGTTCCCGACGCGATTACAGGGATGCACTCCGGGTAGAGGATCCCGGAAGGGATAAGCGACAGCGCCAACTTCTCTTCGCCAACGACGATGGTGTGGCCGGCGTTGTTCCCGCCCTGATACCGGACGACGTAGTCGGCAGACTCAGCGAAGTAGTCGACAACCCGACCCTTGCCCTCGTCACCCCATTGAGCTCCCAAGACGACTGTGGCTGGCATGACGTCTGACGACGGTAGTCCGCTCGTTCCGGGCAACCGGCATCGTCGTCTCTATTCGTCGTTCTCGGAGTGACCTCGCCGTGGGTCGAGATATTGCAACGTCGATCCGACTCCTGATGCCAGTGCGCGCACGGGGGCAGTCCCGACCTGGATCAATCCCAGGCCGACGGCTTTTGGCAGCTCGCGGAGGCGTGGTCGACCGACAAACCCGCGGGTGGCGAAGTAGACCCAGAGCCCGATTGCGATGGCCGCCATTCCGGCGACGGACGCCCAGAACCCCCAAGTTTCGTCGCTGGTCGGGATGAAGGCGAAGTTCATGCCGAAAACACCGGCGATCAGTGTGAGTGGAAGGAGGATCGCCGAGAACACAGTGAGCAGTCGGATGATTTCGTTGGTCTGGTCGGCGACTGCTCCGCGGTAGGTGTCGAGGACCGATCCAAGCAGGACGCGCCCAGACTCCAGCGCGTCGACGAGTCGTCCAGCGTTTTCGGTGGCGATCATGAAGGCAGTCTGATCTCCGGCGACGACATCGTTGACCGATGTCGACAGATATTCCATGACATCCCTCTGGCGTCCGACAATTCTGCGTAGCGTTATCAATTCCCTTCTCAACGTGTGGGCCTCGGTGAGAGTTCTCGGGTCGCCTTCGAAGGCCAGGTCCTCGAGACCGTCGATTCTCACCTCGAGTTCCTCGATCAACGGGAGGATCTGTCGTCCGGCGGCTCTGCTGAAAAGCGCGAGAAGGGCCGCTGCCGAGCGCAGACCGTACTTGTCGAGGGCGGCCGCGTCCCACATCTGATCCAGGGCCGGCACCGGGTCGTCGTGTTCTGTGACGAATATGCGTTTCTTCAAAATGGCGTGTACCCGATCTATCACCAGGCGACTGTGCTGACCTGGCTCGGGGACATTGAGCACCAGATGGATCGCGTCTGGTCGCTCATCGACCGCCCGGAAGTAGTCACCATCGTCACGAACCAGCAAGTTGCGATCGATCCCGAATGACACGAGGAGTCGCTCGACCCTATCCGAATCCTCGTTGCTGACATCGAGCCAGAGGAGATCAAACTCACCCAGGGTTTCCAACCGGGACTCGTCGAGGCTCTGGAATCCTTCGCTTTCGCTTCTACGGACAAGGATTCGGATCACATGCCGATTATTGCGCTGCCGCTTCGGAATCCTGTGCCTTTGCCCACGAAACACACCGTTCACATTGCAGCAACCGGAGTGAAACCGCAGAACGATACAAAAAGCTGGTTCACTCAAGGAATGCAATCAAGGAGACCATATTGAGCAAGACGGCTGCTGACGTCTTGGCCCTCGTCAAGGACGAAGCCTACGAATTCATCGACCTCCGGTTCTGTGACCTCCCTGGCCAGGTCCAGCACTTCACGGTGCCTACCCATCAGCTCACAGAGGAGTCTTTCAGCGAGGGGTTCGGGTTCGACGGCTCGTCGATTCGAGGTTTTCAGAAGATCCAGGAGTCGGACATGATCCTGGTGCCGGATCCCACGACGGCCGTGGACGACGTGTTCCGGGACCGCAAGACCTTGATGATCTATTGCTTCGTGCACGACCCACTCACCGGGGCCTCCTATGACCGCGATCCCAGATACGTTGCCAAGAAGGCCGAGGACTATCTCGCCAGCACCGGAATCGCCGAGACTTCCTACTGGGGTCCCGAAGCCGAGTTCTACATTTTCGATGACGTCCGCTTCGGGCAGAACCAGCACTCCGGGTACTACTTCCTCGACTCGGAGGAGGGAGCCTGGAACTCCGGCAAAGTAGAAGAGGGCGGGAACCTCGGATACAAGCCGCGATACAAAGAGGGATATTTCCCGGTGCCTCCGACGGATCACTTCCAGGACCTGCGGTCGGAGATGACGGCGAACCTCGAAGCTGTCGGAATCGAGATCGAGGTCCAGCACCACGAAGTCGGCACCTCCGGTCAGGCCGAGATCGACATGCGGTTCGGAGAGCTTTTGCGGACGGCCGACAACGTGACCTTGTACAAGTACGTCGTCAAGAACACGGCTTGGCACGCAGGCAAGTCGGTCACGTTCATGCCCAAGCCGGTTTTCGAGGACAACGGCTCAGGTATGCATGTGCACCAGTCACTTTGGTCTGGTGGCGAGCCCCTCTTCTTTGACGAAGGCGGGTATGCCGGGCTTTCGGACATGGCACGCTGGTATATCGGCGGTTTGCTCAAACATGCCCCGGCAGTTCTGGCCTTCGCCGCGCCTACCACCAACTCGTACCACAGGTTGGTTCCCGGTTATGAGGCGCCGGTCAATCTGGTCTATTCGAGTCGGAACCGTTCGGCCGCGATTCGCATCCCCCAGTACTCCCAAAAGCCCGCTGCGAAACGGCTCGAGTTCCGCTGTCCCGATCCGACGGCCAACCCGTATCTGGCATTCGCTGCGATGTTGATGGCTGGTCTCGACGGGATCCAGAACAAGATCGAACCGCACGATCCTGTGGACAAGGACATATACGACTTGCCGCCGGCCGAGCTCGCAGATCTGCCTTCGGTTCCAGGCTCGCTGACCGAGGCTTTGGATGCGCTCGCTGCAGATCACGAATTCCTCTTGCGTGGCAACGTGTTCACCGAGGACCTGATCGAGGCTTGGATCGACTACAAGACCGTCCACGAAGTCGACCCAATCCGCCTGCGTCCCCACCCCTACGAGTTCCACCTGTACTACGACATGTAGGTCAATACTGCAACCTAAGGCTTCCAGCACCGGATACGGTCCCAGCTGCATTCAGTTTGGGTGGGTGGCACGAAGC
>JBGSYD010000045.1:0-125103 GCA_041751055.1 Acidimicrobiia bacterium
GTCATCTGCCGCCAGGTTCCACCCGCCGCAAACAGCATCACGAAAAGGATGAAACCAAACACCATCGCTGTGCCGAGGTCAGGTTCTCTCAATATGAGGTACGCAGGAATGGAAACAACAAGAAGCGTCTGTCCGATCTTGGGCCATGACACAGCACGTTTCTCGACGTCGCCGCGATTGATCGGCGCCAGCATCCCGGCAAGAACGATGATCACCACAACTTTGGCGAACTCTGCCGGCTGTAACTTGAAGAAACCAAGAGGTATCCAGCGTTGCGCTCCATTGACCGGCGCGAACAAAAACACTGCAATCAGAGAAAGCAGGATGACTACTGAAACCAGAGGCACCCATGTCCGGTACTCGCGATAGTCGATGTTGGACATGAGAAAGAAAATGATCAGGCCGGCCGCCACGAAAATCATCTGTCGCTCCATCGAGAACGAACCGTTGCTCTTCGTTGCGGAGTAGATCATTAGCAGCCCGAACCCCGACAGGGCAAGCATGGTCACGACGAGTATCTTGTCCGACCTGTTCCCACGCCGAACGACGGCGACTTCACGAATGCGATTCAGCACAGCCATCAGTCGGCGTCTGCTCCTTCCTCGATCGGGGTGGTCTCGTTACCCATCAGATACTGAAGAATGTGCCTGGCCACAGGAGCGGCTACCCGGCTACCTGACCCACCCTCGTCGATCAGGACAACCACTATGTATCGTGGGTTGTCGAGCGGGGCCAGGGCGGCAAACCATGCGTGGTTGTCCTTGTTCTTGGCCGCCTGACCCGTGCCGGTCTTTCCTCCAACCTGATCGAGACCTGGCCCGAAGTCAGAGAACGCGGTGCTCGCGGTGCCTGTCGTCACAACTGCGTTGAGGTCGGCAAGCAGAGACCTTCTCGTTTCTTCGGAGATATCCACCAGTCGCTCTGCTGCGGGATTGGGGTTGGGAATGGCATCGCCATCTTTGAGAACGGATTTCACCACGCGGGGTTCTTTGAATACTCCTCCGTTCACCAGCACCGCGTAAGAAGTTGCCACTTGGAGTGGCGTTGCCACGAAGGCTCCCTGGCCGATAGCGAGGTCAAGCAGGTCTCCACCGAGCCATGGGCTAGCGAACTCCAATCGGCTGGGCTCGAGTCGTGGTGGCTGATCCGGGTTCTCGATCTGATACTCGGCCCATTCCTCGAAGAGCTCGCGAGTGGGAACGATTCCGGCGGCTTCCCCTGTTAGATCAATCCCGGTTTTTGATCCATAACCCACCGACTTGGCGAAGTCCTGGATGACATTCTCCTGGTCGGTGTTCCGGAACTCTCTCCAGGTACCCAAAGCGACATTCCAGAAGAAGATGTTGCAGGAATTCTCAAGGGCGGCATGTATGTCCATCCAGCCCAGATCGCGTGGTGCATACCAGTCACTCTTGCGGTTGGGTGAACCGGGGTCGGCATCGAGGAACAAGGTGCCGTCGCAATGAACCTGCTGGTTGGCGAGATCGACGCCTTCGATGTCTTCAGGCAGCGGTAGATTCTTCTCAAGCTTCGCTGTGTATGTGATCGCTTTGAACGTTGACGCCGGCGGGTACTGTCCTGAAATCGCCAGGTTGTTGAACGCCTGAATGTCCTGAAGCTGGGCAAACTTTTGGCTGTCGAGCCCGGCAACAAATAGTTGGGGGTCGAAATCGGGGTATGACGCCAGCGCCAACACCTCGAATGAGTTGGCGTCCAGCACAACTGCGGCCGCCCGCTGGGTCTCGTTGAAGACTTCCTTTCCGGCGGCTCTCTCGATGTCCTTGACGGCGTTGGAGAGCTTGACACCCTCCTCGAGGGCGATCTCCACCCGATCCTGGAGGTCGAGGTCAAGGGTGAGCATTATCGAATCTCCGGAAATGGCTTCGCTGCCAGGGCGTTCCTCGATGATCTTTCCCTCGCGGACCCGATATTCGACCTTCCCAGGAATCCCTTGCAGGAACTCGTCGTAGACGCCCTCCACACCGAGCTTTCCGATGCGGACGGAGGGGTCGAGCTCGGGGCGCTCTGCGAGGTCGGATGCCTCGGGCAAACCGAGGTGGCCGACCACATGGGCCAGTGTCGGGCCTGTTATGTATACACGCTCTGGCACGTTGACAATCTCAACTCCGGGCAACGAATCGAGATTCTCGTTGAGGCGGTACGACGTCTCGAGCGAGATCGTGGTGACCTGGAACCGGCCATTGATACCGGCCTCTTCGTATAGGTGGTCCAGATCGCCAGGGCTCATCCCGAGCATCGCGGAGAGATTCTGAATCAGGTCATCTCTTTGGTCGGGCTGTACAAAGGTCCTGTCAACGACCACCGCCGGAACCAGCCTGCTGGTGGCCAACAACTTGCCGTTGCGGTCGAAGATGTCACCGCGCGGGGCATATGAAGAACGCTCGATCCACGTCAATTCCTCAGCTGCCTGAGCGAAAGCGGGTCCTTGAGCAACCTGGACGAACCACAGCCGCAAGCCGACGATGCCGAACATCATGACGAAGATGACTCCGAGGCTGGTAAGACGGATTGCGAACTTCATGAATACCTGAGTGCGGCTGGATCGTGGTCAACGACACGAACGATGGTGGGAGCGACGGCAAAAGCGACCAACACATTCGCCAGGGGCACCAGCAACATCCGGCTGAAAACGTCTTCTCCCAGAATACTTGATTGTCCGAATAGGGTCCCGACGAGGATCAGCAGCACGACGGCGCCGAGAGATATGATCCCGGCCCAGAGCGCCGTATATATTCGACCCACCTCGGCGCGTTGCGTTGACCTGATGGCGACATAAGCCGCCGACGTAAAGATCATCGCACGGAGCCCGAGCAACGAAGACCCGAGCAGGTCGACGGTGAGCCCGGCTAGGAAGCCAATCAGCAGCACGAGCTCGGGTCGAATTCGGGTCAGGGCGAAGAGGATTGACATCAACAGCACGAGGTCAGGGGTGATAAACCTGACCCGGCCAAACAGCGTTGTTTGGAGAACAACAGCGACCAGCACGATGACAAAAACGGCGGCGAAGGTTCGGGAACGCACTATCCACCACCGGTCGTGGAGGTTCCGTCCCCAGAGGTCGTCGTGGTCTCGCCAATAGTCGTAGTTGTGACGCTCGGCGAGATGTCATCCTGGCCCACCGCCGAGAGCGGATCTGTGGGCCACGCCAGGATTACCACAAACGTCAACTGGTCGATATCGACGTAGGGTTGGGCTGTCGTGGTCACCGAGGATGTGATCACAGAACCATCCTCGAGCACCTCACCGACTGGAAGCCCTGCGGGGAAGGCCACACTTTGGGCGGACGTCACGATCCGATCACCTTTGAGAACGGGTTCTCGTGCGTCAGTGATGACGAGCTTCATCTCGCCTGACGCCACCTGAGATGTCAGGTTTCCGATTTGATTACCCACCAGGACAACTATCCCCTCCCGCGATGCAGTTATTGGAACGATGGTTGCGCTGACCGGAGTGACGCTCGCCACCGAGCCGACGACAAAGCCGTTGGGATCGAGGACCGGTTGACCGACGGCGATACCCGCCCTGGAACCACGATCGATGGTGAGTGCTGCATCAAATGGGTCGGGTCGCCCGATGACATTGGCCACTGTCCTACCAAGCTGATTATCGACGACGTCGAGCCCGTAAAGCTGTTCGAATAGCCCCAATCGCGCCAGCTGCTCCTGAACCGCGATCAATTTGGCGTCAGCTTCAGCCAGGGCGGCCTTGAGTGCACGATTCTCCTCGCGCAGTCCTGCGATGTTTGTGAGGTTGTCAAAGGCATCGTTTATCGGATTGACAACGTAGGCAGCGGCCCGCTGCAGCGGAGATACCAGGGCTTGGGTGCCAGATCGCATGACGCCGACTATTCCCCCGCCCTCGAGCCGGACGCTAAGAGTCATCAACAGGAGTCCGACGACAATCAGGGATATGAATGTTGGGAGGGCCCGATCGTTGCGTGGAAGGCGGTTTCTGGTCAGCATGCAGTGAGTTGGATCAGGAAAATCATGGCCGTGACGAAGAGACGAGCACGCTCTGCAACGTGTCGAATTCCTCGAGGCATTTCCCCGAACCAATCACCACTGATTGCAACGGCTTGGCTGCAGTCACGATTGGCATTCCTGTCTCGTGGGCAAGACGATGGTCCAATCCCACGAGAAGCGCTCCACCCCCGGTGAGTACGATCCCGCGCTCGACGATGTCGGCTGCCAGCTCAGGCGGCGTTTTGTCGAGGGTGTACTTGACGGCATCCACGATCGCCTGAGTGGGCTCCTCGATAGCTTCGCGTATCTCCGGGCTCGACAGAAGAATGGTCTTCGGCAGCCCGGTTACGAGGTCACGACCTCTGACTTCTGCGGAGGGCTCGTCTGCATAAGGCCACGCCGAGCCTACGGCCATTTTCAACTGTTCGGCGGTCCGCTCGCCGATCAACACGTTGTATTCCTTTTTGATCCAGTCAATCACCGCGACGTCGAGTTCGTCGCCTCCGACGCGGATGCTCCTGGAGACCACAATCCCACCTAGCGAGATGACTGCAACTTCGGTGGTCCCACCGCCGATGTCGACGACCATCGAGCCGGCAGGCTCCCCGATCGGCAGGCCACTTCCGATAGCGGCCGCCATCGGCTCTTCGATCGTGTACGCCCTTCGGGCACCAGCGTGATAGGCGGCTTCTTCAACAGCTCGTCGCTCGACGGGCGTGATTCCGGATGGCACGCATACGACAATCCTCGGCCGGGCCCATTTGCGGCGGTGGACCTTCTGGATGAAGTAGCGCAGCATTTTCTCTGTGATATCGAAGTCGGCGATGACACCGTCGCGAAGCGGGCGGATGGCCGTGATGCTCGCCGGGGTGCGGCCGATCATCCTTTTGGCCTCCATCCCGACTGCCAGGGCCTTTCCGGTAATCGAGTTGATGGCAACCACCGATGGCTCATTGAGCACGATGCCGACGCCACGCACAAAGACCAGTGTGTTGGCGGTTCCTAGGTCGATGGCCATGTCCTGGCCAGCAAATGAAAAAAGCGTTTCAGCCATTAGTGGAGGGGACTCCCGGGCGGACCAGTTGATTGTAGAGGGCGCTGCCGAGTTGTGCGATGCCCGCGGCCCTCTATCGAGACTCTCGCCTTGTCATTTCCGAGCTGAGCGGCTGTCGATCACCCGAAGAAGATGCCTATCTCACGCTCCGCGCTCTCAACGCTGTCCGACCCGTGAACCAGGTTGTGGGTCACCTGCAGCCCCAAATCACCGCGAATCGTCCCCGGATCGGCCTTTTTAGGATCGGTCGCACCCATCAGCGTTCGGGAGACCGAGACGGCAGACTCACCCGACCACTCCATGGCTACAACTGGCCCCGACGTGATGAATTCGAGGAGTTCGGGAAAAAACGGCTTCTCGACGTGCTCTTCATAGTGACGGCGGGCCAGGTCCTCGTCGATGTCCAGCTTTCGGATCTGCTGAAGCCTCAAGCCTTTTCGCTCGAGCCTGGAGATAACTTCCCCAACAAGCCCGCGGGCAACGCCGTCGGGCTTGACCATGATGTATGTGTGTTCGTGAGACATATCAGCTGAGGGTAACTAGGCGCCCCCACATATGACATCGCTCATGAGAAGAGCGGACGTGCTTCTCCAACGAGGTAGAGGGATCCGGTAACGAGGACTGAGCCGTCCGGCCCGGCCTCGGCGCGGGCCATGTCGAGAGCGATAGATGTGGTCTCCGCCGTCAGCACCGGCACCGTCACCCTGGATGCGACGCGTTCAGCTAACTCATCCGGGTTTACGGCGCGTTCGGACTTCGGCGCCGTCACCACAAAACCGTCGGTGACCGGCGCCAATCCATCGATCATCGCGTCAATATTCTTATCACCCATCACTCCAAGAACCACCTGCCATTTAGTAGTTGGGAACTCGTCGTCCAGAGCGGCCACCAGGGTGGAGACGCCATCGGCGTTGTGCGCTCCATCGAGCATTACGAGAGGTTGGGTCGAAATGGGTTCCAGCCGTCCCGGCAAAGTCAGCCCGAGCATCGACTCGACGACCGCATCGCCATCCAACTTGTTCCCGAGCAACGCCTCGGCCGATGCGATGGAAACAGCCAGATTGTGAACCTGATGCCGCCCATGAACGGGAAGGAAAATGTCCGGATAGGTCTCTTCGGCGCCGTCGATCGTCGCGTGCCAGCCCCGGATGCCTTTCTGGGCATCATTGATGCCAAAGTCGCGTCCGAAAACCCGGTGCTGAATCCCCAAATCTCGTACCTTTTCGACCGCGGCCTCAAAGGCCGGATCAGGCAGGTCGCCGGTGACGAGGATCGAACCTGGCCCGACGATCCCCAGTTTCTCACCGGCAATCGTCTTCACGTCGTTGCCCAAATATTCGACGTGTTCGACCCCGATTCCGGTGACGACACATACCTCGGCGTCGACCACGTTGGTGGCATCAAGGCGACCCCCCAGGCCGACCTCCAGAACTGCGGCGTTTGCAGCCTTTTCGGCGAAGAAGGCAAAAGCGGCCGCAGTGGTCAATTCGAAGTAAGTGTTGGGCTCGGCCCCGTTGGCAACGAGCACATCGGAGAAGATGGCGACATCGGACAGTGCCAGGGCGAATTCGGCCGACGTGGCGTATTGGCCATGCATCGCGAGTCGCTCTTCGACACGTTCGAGGTGAGGCGAAGTGAATGTTCCCGTGGCCAGCCCGTGGGCAGCGAGGAGAAGCGTCGTCATCCTCGAGGTAGATGTCTTGCCGTTGGTGCCGGCGACATGAACAATCGGATAGCCCTCGTGGGGTGAGCCCATCGCCTCGAGGAGCGTCCTGATTCTGTCGAGACCCGGTTTTACACCCAGGGCTATATGGCGGTCGAGGTACTCGAGGGATTCTGCGTAGTTCATGAGTAAAGCCCCGGGAGATTACTCCCGGGGCTCCTCAAACCGATCTGTTGATTCAAACGGTTTCTTCGTCTTCGTCAGCGCTGACCCACAACAGGGCGACACCCATTCCGAGAAGGGCGATCGACGCCGCGATCATGGCGTCAGATTCCGCTCCGGTGAAGGGCAAGACATCGGGGTTGGTTACCTCGGTGTCAAGGACTTCTGTGATTTCGGTCTCTTCGTCGTCGCTGTTGTTGTCCGGGTTGTTGTCGTCGGTGTCCGAATCGACTTCAACCACATTCAACGGACTGAGATCGGTAACCGCTCCAACTGCCTCGGTTTCGACCACAACCGTGATCAGAACCGAATCGCCTGCGGCCATGTCACCCAGATCGCAGGTAACGGTACCGCCGCTGTGGGCGCAGCTCCCGACTCCCGGGTCGGCAGAGAGATAGGTCAGCGAGGCCGGAAGAGTATCAGTCACGACAACGTTTTCTGCAACAGATGGACCGTTGTTGGTCACCGTGATCTCATATGTGATCTGGGCCTTGGGGTTGGCGGTGTTCACGACCACGGGATCGACGAGGTCGATCTTGGTGATCTCGAGATCCGAGACTTCCGCCTCATCGCAATCGTCGATGCTGAAGCTCCCAGAAGTGTCGTCAAGGACGAACCCATCGGCGGCGTCCGCCGTCCATGTGTAGTCACCTGGCTCCAATTCAACGGAGTCACTGGCGGTGAACGTAGCAACAGTCGAGCCGTCGACATCGAGTATCGCGACTGTTGCGGAGCCATCCGGGCTGATGACGACACCCACGGACCCGACTGGAACTCCACCTTCATCGATCACGCAAGAGTTTGCTGTGACCGTTACCTGCGCGTCCTGAGTCGGCGTAGTCGTTGTGGTTGTGGTGGTTGTCGTCGTCGACGTCGTACTTGTCGTTGTTGTCGTTGTCGTACTTGTCGTTGTCGTCGTGCCATCGCAGTCGATCAGGACCGTGATGCCGGCCGAGAACACGTGGTCCGGCCCCATAACGAGAGTGACGGTGATTGTGTCAGAGAGGGTAAGGATCCCGTCTGCGTGGACTGTGCCGTTGGATACACCCTCGACGTTCTCGAGTAAAACGCTAGAAGCGTCCGAAGCCACCACCAGGTCGTTGCCCGGGTGTACTGAATTCTGATTGACCGCATCTGCGCTCACCGAACATTGCTGACCAACCAGGTCCCCGGATGAGACTGTTGCCAGGAGTGTCTCGGAACCGACTGGGGCATGAATCACAGTGTCTATCGGGATCGCTATGTCTATTGCAGCTGAAGCCGCAGGTGCAAATACCGCGATCAAAGACGCAAAAATCGCCAGTGCCGAGAGGATTGCCAGCAACTTCTCCCGAAGCGTATGGCCTTGCCCCATGGTCGTAATCATTCTTTTGTTCCTATCCCTTCATTGCGCGGGACAGGCCGGTCTCACCACTAGCTCCACCAGACCAAGGTGACCGAATTAAGGTCTGGTTTCTAGGCCTCCCATTTGCCCTTTTTCAAAAGCAGTCAACCACTGCGAGTAGTAGACAACCACATAGTTGTTGCCGTACCGTTGCAAGTCAAGAGCGGATAAATCCCCTACAACAAGCACTAGCCACACTACCCACCAAATATCGGACTCGCGGCACCTGGGCTGGGTCGGTCGACCCAATCTGGGGATTTTTTCGAGAAAGCCGCTACGCGGAGCGTTCGGACGGCTCTTCGAGGTCCGGCGTCTTGGTCGGGACCAGGGTCGGGTTGACCTTGTTCGCAACGACCTCACGGTCGATGAGCACCTGATCGATGTCGGACCGAGAAGGCAGGTCGTACATCGTGTTCAGTAACACCTCTTCGAGGATAGCCCGGAGGCCTCTGGCACCTGTGCCACGCCGTACCGCCTGCTCAGCAACGGCGTCAAGCGCATCGGGGGTGAAAACCAATTCGACATCGTCCATCTCGAACATCCGTGCGTATTGTTTGGTAAGAGCGTTCTTTGGCTCGGTGAGAATGCGGACCAACGCGCTCAGGTCGAGGTCGTCAACAGTGGCGGTGACCGGGAGACGGCCGATGAATTCGGGGATGAGCCCGAACTTCATCAGATCTTCGGGCATCACCTGGGCGAGCAACTCCCCGGGGCGACCGTCGGCCCGAGACCGGACGTCGGCACCAAATCCTATCCCGCTGCTGCCCACTCGCTTCGAAATGATGTCCTCGAGACCGCCAAAGGCACCGGCGCAAATGAAGAGCACATTCGACGTGTCCAATTGGATGAACTCCTGATGCGGGTGCTTGCGGCCCCCCTGGGGCGGGACTGATGCCACCGTGCCTTCGAGTATCTTGAGCAGAGCTTGCTGGACACCCTCCCCGGAGACGTCGCGGGTGATCGAAGGGTTCTCGGCTTTTCTCGAGACCTTGTCGATCTCGTCGATATAGATGATCCCCTGCTGGGCACGGTTCACGTCGTAGTCGGCCGCCTGAAGCAGCTTCAGCAGGATGTTCTCGACATCTTCACCTACGTAGCCGGCTTCGGTGAGGCTGGTGGCGTCGGCGATGGCAAACGGCACATTGAGCTGGCGTGCCAGCGTTTGGGCGAGAAGGGTCTTACCGCTCCCGGTCGGGCCAATGAGGAGGATGTTGGACTTCTGCAACTCGACGTCGCGCTGGATGTCCCCGTTGCGGATCCTCTTGTAGTGGTTATAGACCGCAACTGAGAGTTTTTTCTTCGCTTCCTCCTGCTCGATCACGTAATCATCGAGGTAGGACTTGATCTCGGCGGGCTTGGGCAATTCGGTGAAGGTGATCTCTTCAGTTGCTGAGAACTCCTCGGCAATGATTTCGTTGCAAAGCTCGATGCACTCATCACACACGTAGACGCCGGGGCCGGCGATGAGTTTCTTCACCTGTTTTTGCGATTTACCGCAGAAGCTGCATTTCAGCAGCTCACTGCCTTCTCCGAGTCTTGCCATAGGTTTTGGAAATCTCCTCTAGGAGGAGGCTACCGCGGCGAGCTCACGACGCGTGAGTATTCCGTCAACTACCCCATACGTCTTGGCTTCGTCGGCCAGCATCCAGTAGTCGCGTTCGGTGTCAGTGGAAATCTTTTCGAGCTCCTGACCGGTGTGATCGGCAAGGATCTGATTGAGCTGCTCGCGCATTTGGACAATCAGGCGCGCCTGGATTTCGATGTCACTGGCCTGGCCCTGAGCCCCACCGTGTGGCTGGTGCAGCATTATCCGTGCGTGCGGCAGCGCATAACGTTTGCCTTCGGCGCCACCTGCCAGGATCACAGCCGCTGCCGATGCAGCCATTCCCATGCACACAGTGTTCACATCGGGCTTGATGTATTGCATTGTGTCGTAGATGGCGAAAAGCGAGGTGATTGAGCCACCCGGGGAGTTGATGTAAAGGAAGATGTCCTTGTCAGGGTCCTCCGACTCGAGATGGAGAAGTTGGGCCATGATCAGGTTGGCAATTGTGTCGTCGATTGGGGTACCAAGGAAGATTATTCGATCCTTGAGCAGCCGGCTGAAGATATCGAAATACCTCTCGCCTCGTGCGGTCTGTTCGAAGACGGTGGGGATTACGTAGTTGTCGGCTCTCATTCTTCTTCCTCCGCCTCCGCAGTGACGACTTCGCCCTCGACGAGCTCGGCCTCAACGATCTCTGCTTCGACTGTGTTGACTTCCAAATCCAGGTCCACAGGGTTTCCGTCTTCATCAACCGCGTTGGCTGACGACAAAATCGCATCCATGGCTCTGTTCCGCAGAATATCACTAGCGAGTGCCAATTCCTGACCGCTTTGTCTGAACGCCTGGAGATAGGCAACAGGGTCCTGGGATTGTGCCGCCAACGCTTGCAGGGCCGACGACAGGTCTTCCTCGGTGATTTCGATGCCTTCTTCCTTGGCCACAGCTTCGAGGACCAGCTGATTTTTCAGCGATAACTGGGCTTGTTCGCGCAGGTCGGCGATGAACTCGGCCTGATCCACACCGGAGACGCGGAAGTAGTCGTCCAAGGTGAGTTCGCTCTCTTCGAGACGATGGACGAACCGGTGGAGGTGGTTATCCATCTCGGTGCGAATCAGGGCTTCAGGCAGCTCGATCTCGACCTGGTCCCGCAAAGTGCTCAATGCAAGCTCGGCGAATTGTCGGCTGACGGCCTGGAGCTTGGCATCACCCAGCCGGTCCCTCAGTTCGGTGTTCAGTTCCTCAACGGTCTCGAACTCGGTGTTCTCAGAGACCCATTCGTCATCAAGGTCAGGAAGGACTCGTTCTTTCACTTCTTGAATTGTGATGCTGAACTTGACCTCCTCGCCGGCGCGGTCCCCGAATCCGTTCGGGAGTGGAGCGTCGAAAACCACTACATCTCCGGCGGACTTTCCAATAACTTCGGTATCGAGACCATCGACAAACAGCTCTGATCCGATTTCGTAGAGAAGGTCTGATGCCTTGGCTTCTTCGACTTCGGCGCCTTCACTTGTTGCCGACACGTCCACGCTGATGAAGTCGCCGTCAGCTGCGGGGCGGTCGACTTCTTCGACCGTGGCGAACTGCTCCAGCATTCTTTTGACTTGCTTATCCATGTCTTCTTCGCTGACGAACGGCGATGCCACTTCGACCTCGCGGTCCCGATACGCGGGGAGGTCGATCTCTGGCCACAACGTCACCCGAACCGCGACGTCCACTCCCCCATCCACCTCGTCGAGTCGTTCCATCTGAGGTGAAACGGCTGGTTGGATGTCCTCCTCGGTTAACACCTTGGTCAGAGTCGGGTTGATGAGATCGTCGATCGTCTCCTGGCGGAGGCGGGCCGATCCCACTGCAGCTTCGACTACCGGAGTCGGGGCTTTGCCCGGACGGAATCCCTTCAGCTTGAGGTCGCCCGATAAGCGACGCGCCGCGGCGGGTTTGCCGGCCGCGATCTCCTCCTCGCTGATGTGGAGGTTTACCAGGCGCTCAAAGGGCCCGGCTTCGGTGACAGTTGTGGACATAACTTCCCTATGTGTTGCGACGACGCCAATGCGCCCGATATTCGTGGCATAGCCGCCCGGTTTCCCGGGCGGCTATGTGGAGGGTGACCGACGGGGTTCGAACCCGCGACATCCTGGACCACAACCAGGTGCTCTACCAGGCTGAGCTACGGCCACCATGTTGGAATGGGTCACACCTTTGCGCCCTCGGGAGGACTTGAACCCCCAACCTACGGATTAGAAGTCCGTTGCTCTATCCAGTTGAGCTACGAGGGCTTGAGGTTTTGTCACCCCGAGGAGCGACCCATTCGAGCGGGTGAAGGGAATCGAACCCTCACCACCAGCTTGGAAGGCTGGAGCTCTACCATTGAGCTACACCCGCAGAAAGTCTAATTGTAATTGGTTAGTCGGGCTGGTCGGACTTGAACCGACGACCTCGACGTCCCAAACGTCGCGCGCTACCAAGCTGCGCCACAGCCCGAATCAAGTCACAGGTTAATTGCTTGGCATCCCTCTCGGAAGTCGGCTTTTTCTGTCCCACCCGACCCATAGCGTGATTGACATGGAACTTGAGGAACACTTCCTCGAGCGGGTGGGGAATTGGGACAGGCTGTCCCGCTGGGAGAAGTCAGAACTAGGTCGCGATCTGCGTCGTGCCGGTCTGTCGTACGGCGAGATCATGGACATGATCGACGTCAAGAAATCAACATTGGCTACCTGGTGTCGGGATATGTCTCTGTCAGCCGAACAAATCTCTGCAATCAAAGACCGTCGCGCCCAAGTCCCCGGACTACCAAGGAACACAAACTGGAAGAGGAAACTCGAAATCGCTGAGCTTCGGGCCACAGCGAGGTCACGAGTACCGGAACTGGCCGCCGACCCATTGTGGGTCGCCGGTTTGGTGTTGTACTGGGCGGAAGGTGCGAAGTCGAGGAATCACATGAGCATGGCCAATACCGATCCACGTGCGCTGCGGCTCTTCGTCGATTGGTGTCACACGTTCATCCGCGCAGATGCGAGATTCGCGATCCAGCTGCACCTGCACGAAGGCAACGACGAGGTTGCGGCAAAAGAGCACTGGAGGGCGGAGACAGGTTTGGCCAGTGCAAATTTCCACAAGACCTTTATCAAGGCAGCAGGCACAGGTCATCGAAAGAATCACCTCAAACACGGAATTTGCACCGTCAAATTAAGACGTGCCTCCGACCCGTGGAACATCGTCATGGAATGGATCGACACATATTCAATCCAGTTAGGCCTTGATTCGCCGCGTGGGTAAAATTCCCACGGGTCGCTAGCTCAATTGGCAGAGCAGGACGCTCTTAACGTCAAGGTTGCGGGTTCGATTCCCGCGCGACCCACGGGTTCCATGACACAGGTATCGATTTCGATTGCTCAAGCGGGTCCTGCGCCGAACCTATCCCATCTGCGAGAACCGGCAAGAAACGTGGGCTATTCGTTCGTGGACAGGACTATCTAAGAATGGCGCATGGAGTTAATCGTTTTGATCGTTCCGGCGAAGGATTCTTTTTCGCCGAGGCCGGCACCGTCATCGTCGGAATGTGTGGACTCAACCGCGACCCGTACGTGAATCACTCAACCGTCGGCTGACTCCGCCATCTCTACGTAGCTCCTGAGATGCGCCGCCGAGGACTAGGACGTTCATTGGTCCTCGCATGCCTCAAACTGGCGAGCAAACATTTCGAACGGGTCCGGCTTCGAGCCCTTGAGCCCCTCAGCTTTTTACTAGATTATGGGTCTTAAACCGGTTGACGAGCCGGATGCCACCCATTCAATCGACCCTTGAGGTCAACACATGGGTTTCGACAAGGCCACCCTGCCACCTGACCGCAACCGCCCGGAGCGGCCGCCCTGGACGAGCTGGCTCGTTCTCGGTGTGATCGTCCTCTCATCATCGTGGTCGGGATCGTCATCTTCCTCGAACCAGCTCAATAGAAGCCCACCGAGATGTCACAATGGCCCCCCACGCGGGCGTGGCGGAATTGGCAGACGCGCAGGGTTTAGGTCCCTGTGGGAGAGATCCCGTGGAGGTTCAAGTCCTCTCGCCCGCACTACTTCAGGTAGTGCTACCCGCCTGCTTCGTGTTTGAACGACACCTTTACCTTGGCCCGGTAGGCGACAACCTTCCCTTCCTGGATCTGCATGTCGAGGTCTGATACCTCGGCGATCCGCAAGTCACGCAGCGAGGTCGATGCTGCAGCCACGGCAGACTTGGCGGCTTCCTCCCATGATGTCGGGCTGGTCCCAACTAGCTCCACAACCTTGTATACGGACATGGCGACTCCTTCAATCGGACACTGGTTCGAACCTACACCGCCACTAGCAATGGGGTTCAGATGCAATCGCCCCCGGTATGATCGGACTATGGGATTCGACCGTGGAGTTCTTCCGAGTGACAGGGATGGGGAGGAGACCTACCCCTGGATGGGTCTGCTGGCGATCGTATTGATCGTCGGTGGATTGCTGTTGCTGGTTGTGCTTGCAGTCGTGGTATTCGGCGAAGCCGCTCCCGAGACCTTCAGGTACCTGATCGGTATCTGACGCTATTCCGGTCGTGGTTGTCCGGTGATGATCCGGGCCCCGCGACGGAATGACAGATAACTCCATGCCCAGCTGATCATCACCAGGATGCGGTTGCGAAATCCGATGAGGTAAAACACGTGGATCGCCAGCCATGAGACCCATGCCAGGAAGCCGGAGAATCGAATCGCTCCGAAATCGGCCACACCCCTCGCCCTCCCGATCGTGGCCAGCGAGCCCTTGTCGTTGTACTTGAAGGCTACGCGGTTGTGACCGCGCAGATCGGACCGGATCGTGTTCGCAGCGTGCCGGCCCATCTGCATTGCAGCGGGAGCTACACCCGGTACTCCGGGCACAGTTGCGAGATCACCGACGACAAAGACGTTGGGGTGCCCGGGAACCGAGAGATCTGAATCGACGACGACACGTCCGGTTCGGTCCAGCTCAACTTCGAGCATGGCTCCCAAAGAGGATGCCTTCACACCGGCGGCCCATATAACTGTCGCAGTGGCGATTCGAGTCCCGTCGGCGAGGGTCACTCCGTTTTCATCGATGCTGTCGACGAGAGAGTCAACCCTGACGTCGACGCCGAGACTCTCGAGTTGGTCCCTGGCCTTTTCCGACAGACTCTTTGGATACACAGGTAGAACAACATCGGCGCCTTCAACCAGGATCACGCTGGCATTTCCGGGATCGATCACATCGAATTCTTTCTGCATCGAGTGGATGGCGATCTCGGCCATAGCGCCCGCCATCTCCACGCCAGTGGGACCGCCGCCGACAACAACGAACGTGAGCAGGGTCCCGGCGTTGTCCGGATCCTTTTCAGCTTGTTCAAAGGCTGACAGAATCCTTCGCCTGATATAGAGAGCATCTTCAATTGTCTTGAGCCCGGGCGCGTTCTCCGCCCATTCTTCGTGGCCAAAATACGAATGAGTTGCCCCGGAGGCCACGACGAGATAGTCGTAGTGAATCTCCTCACCCTCAGACAACCGCAGAGCCCCACGGCCAACGTCGATGTCTACGACTTCGCTGAGAAGGATTTTTCGCACATTCTCCTGGCGGCGGAACACCGACCGGATCGGGTACGCAATATCACTCGGGTTCAGGGCCGCCGCCGCTACCTGATAGAGGAGTGGTTGGAACAGATGAAAATTTCGCCGGTCGATGATTGTGATGTCGACATCGGCTCCCTTGAGCGTTTTGGCGGCGTTGAGCCCTGCGAAACCGGCGCCGATGATCACCACATGTGGCCGGTCGGAGATCACAACCCCAGCCCAATAGCCAGAGAACGAAGCGCCCGCGCCCGATGTGACAGCTCGTTCTTTTGGTCGCCGGTCATCTCGCTCAAGGTCTTCCCATCGACGTCGAACACGGGGTCATAGCCGAATCCACGATCGCCCCTCGGAGCGTCCGCTATGCGCCCTTCGAGATGTCCGGACGCAGTTACTTCTGATCCATCCGGAAAGACCAGGGCGACCCATGTCGTAAAACGGGCGCCGCGATCTTCGACACCGTCCAACTCGCCAAGCAACTTCTCATAGTTTTCCCGGTAACCGGCGTTTTCGCCTGCGTACCTGGCTGTGAAAACCCCTGGCCGGCCGTCCAAGGCGTCCACCTCGAGACCCGTGTCGTCGCCGAGCGCTGGTAGGCCAACAGCTGCGGCTACCGCACGAGCTTTTAGGAGGGCATTTTCAGCGAGCGTCGAACCGGTCTCTTCGACGTCCGGCCATTCCAACCCTCGCACGAGCTCGTTGGCCAACCCGACTTCGATCAAGACTTCCTCGATCTCCCGAAGCTTGTCGGGGTTCTTCGAGGCGACGACCAGCCTCGGTATCACGTTTCGACAGCCTCGCGCTGGAGCTCATGGAGCTCAGTTATGCCTTTCGTCGCAAGATCAAGGAGCTCATCGAGATCCTCGCGGGTGAATGGCGCCTTCTCGGCCGTTCCTTGGATCTCCACGAGCAGGCCGCGTCCAGACATAACGACGTTCATGTCGACGTCAGCGTTCACATCGAGCTGGTAATCGAGGTCCAGCCTCGGCATCCCGTCCACTATCCCCACTGATATGGCTGCGACCTCGTCAACAATGGGCATACTCGAAATCAGCTTGGCGTCGACGGCATGCTGCAGCGCATGATGCATCGCAATCCAACCTCCGGTAACGGCCGCTGTGCGGGTACCTCCATCGGCCTGGATGACGTCGCAATCGACCCGAACCATCAGTTCGGGCATACCCGACAGGTTCACCGCAGCTCGCAGTGACCTCCCGATCAACCTCGATATTTCCTTGGCCCGTCCCCCTGTGACATTGTCCCGTCGCACCCGCTCCGGGGACGATCCGGGCAACATCCCGTATTCAGCCGTCACCCAGCCTTTTGCCGAGTCCTTCATCCAACGAGGCACTTCCTTGTCGACCGAGGCCGTGCAAAGCACCCGGGTCTCCCCCATCGAAATCAAGACCGAGCCCGGCGTGGCGTCGGTATACCCGAGCTCGAGGCGTATGGGGCGGGTCTGGTCAGCTGGTCGTTCTGTCATACCGTCAGGATAAGACCCGGGACCGAGATCGACTTCATACCTCGATCTGCGCCCCGGGGCTGGCCAGTGTCACAGCTTTCTCGAAGGTCGACTCGGCCTGATCGATCGATATCGAAGGGTCCATATACGGAGGGATGTGAGTCAAGACGAGGCGTCCCACATCAGCGGACCGGGCTATCTCGCCCGCTTCGAACGCATTGAGATGATGAATGAAATCACTGTCGACACGTTCCCCCTGTAAGGCGGCCTCACAGAGAAAGACGTCGGCGTCTTCGACGGCACCACTCCACGGACCCGGTCCGGTGTCGCCGGTGTAGAAGAGGGACCGTCCCCCAGCGCTCCATCTGGAGCCCAACGTCGGGACCGAGTGGGAAACATCCAGAAAGTCAGCCTGAATCGACCCGACAGCAGCACTGTCTCCGTCACCGATTTCGAGAAGGTCGAAAGTCTTGCCGAAATTGGCCGGAGATGATTGGTCAATGAAACCTGCAAGATGCTCTAGCACGTCACGGCTCGCATAGAGAGGGACGGCGGATCGGGGATCGGGCACATACGTCCACGCGTGATAAGCCGTGAAGAGGTCAGTGCAATGGTCCGGATGGCGATGTGAGATGAACACAGCATCGATCAGCCCCGGGTCGCATGGCAATGAAGTGAAAGTGCCCGGTCCGGTATCGCACCAGATCCGGGTGCCTTCATGCTCAACCACATAGCCCGAAGCCGGCTTTGTTTGGGTCGGGAACGTTCCCGAAGCGCCGACGACCGAGAGCCTCATGGCTGAAGGCGCTCGACTTTCCAATCTCCTTCGGATCTCGAGTATCGAAGACGATCATGAAAACGGTTCTCGCGTCCCTGCCAGAACTCTGCAACATCGGGCGTGATCTCCCATCCACCCCACGAATCGGGTCGGGGAACGACATCCCCCAACGATGCATCTCTTTCGGCGAAGATGCCCTCGATCTCCTCACGACTCGATACGACCTCGCTTTGCCGTGAGGAGTGGGCGGCAATCTGAGCGCCGCGTGGCCTGGTAGCGAAATATGCGTCAGCTACCTCGCCGGAAACAACCTTCACGGTCCCCTCGAATCTCACTTGCCGATGCAATGGGAGCCAGACAAAGGTGGCGGCGACACGCGGGTTGCCCTTGATTTCCCGGCTCTTACGGCTCTCGAGATTGGTGTAGAAGATCAATGACTCCTCGGTGGTCTCCTTCATCAACACTGCACGGCCGGACGGCATACCGTCGTTGGTGGCCGTCGACAGGATGAAGGCATTCGGCTCGTAAATCCTCGCTGCAACCGCACCGGAGAACCACAGGTCGAACTGGGACATCGGGGTATCAGCCAGGTCTTCGATGCCGAACCCGGCTTGTTCGTACTCCTGACGCAGCCGCGCTGCTTCTTCTCCGATCATCGGCGCCACGATAACGTCGCAATGTGACACCACAGCCTCATCCAAACCTGTGGACCCGCCTGAGACGAGCTCTGAGACGGCGATGCCCCAACTGCGGAGCCGACGCCTTTGACTCGTATTTCGCGATGAAGGAGCGATGTCAGAGTTGTGCGCTCCAGTTCGAGCGTGAGCCCGGCTATTGGGTCGGCGCCACGATCATCAACACGACCGTGATCTTTGCGACATTTGTCGTCGTATTCGTGGGAGGAGTGATGACAACCTGGCCAAACGTGCCTTGGACGCCATTCCTGATCGTTCTCCTGGTCGTGAATGGACTAATCCCTGTGTTGTTCTATCCGCTCTCCAAAACCATTTGGTCTGCAATGGAGATGGGGTGGAATCCCCTGGACTCGGACGAGCTTTCGGGAGGCGACGTCAGGCCTTAGGGACGAAACTCCGTCATCTGAGCGATCCGGCGAATTTGCGCACCGCTTCGTCCAGTGCGTTTCCCGATCTCTCCGAACGTCTCGCCCTTCTGCCGATGGCTTTCGATGACCCTCTCCAGCGCGCTCAAGGAACCCCTGTCGACTTCGAGTTGAACAGGTATGCCGTCCTTGTAATCGATCATCTTGCGGATGCGGTGGACGGTTCCCGGGCGCTTGCCGACGCGACGCCCGATTTCGGGCACCGAATGACCTTCCCCGGCCAATCTGATGATCACCGATTCGAGTGGTCTCAGCTGTCGTTCTGACTCGGGCATGGGAACTCCTCTGGACGGTGACTCGGTCACCATACCCCGTTGATGGATAGTTCAGGCATGTTTGGAGCGAAGCCGGAATCCGGCTTCAAAGACGTTTGGCAACCTCTTCGAGCATGACCTCGGTAGCCCCTCCTCCGATCGAATGGATACGCACGTCTCTATAGAGTCGCTCGACAGCCGTCTCGGCGATATAGCCCATGCCTCCGTGGAATTGGACACAGTCGTACAGCACCCTGTTCACGGTCTCCGCCACCAGGGCCTTGACCTCAGAGATCTCCCGAACGGCGTCTTCGCCCTGTTCGGTTAGCCATGCGGCGTGGTAGGTGAGCTCCCGACCTGCATCGAGCTCAGACTGGCGCATGGCGAGACGCTGCCGGATAGCTTGCTTTTCCCATAGAGGCTCATCGAACGCCCTACGGTCCTTGAGGTAGTCGACGGTTATCTCGATAGCTCTTTGGGCCTCGCCAAGGGCCTGGCCCATTATGGCGAGCCGCTCATTCTGGAAATTCTCCATGATGTAATAGAAGCCACGGTTCTCTTCGCCAACGAGGTTGGCGGCAGGCACCCAGACGTCTTGGAGAACCAACTCGGCGGTGTTCGATGAGTGCCATCCCATCTTGTCGAGGGCCCGACTGGTCGAGAATCCTTGTGTCCCCTGTTCGACCGCAAATATCGAGACTCCTCGCGAACCTTTCACATCTGGATTTGTCTTGGCTGCGATGAAAACGAGATCCGCAGTCGACCCGTTGGTTATGAACATCTTGGTCCCGTTGAGTCTGAACCCGTCACCATCCTGGATCGCCGTTGTTCGTATGGCAGCAACGTCAGACCCGGCGTCCGGTTCGGTGACTCCAATCGCGGTGATCAGCTCACCGGATGCGAACTTAGGAAGCCAACGCTTCTTCTGCGCGTCGGATCCGAAATTCAATATGTAAGGCGTAGCCAGGTCGGTGTGGACCAGGACCGTGATCGAGAAACCACCGTAAGTGGAACGACCCAATTCCTCCGCAAATACCACCGAGGCGAGCGTCCCCATACCGATCCCGCCATGCTCCTCGGGGATTCGCAGACCGAAGAAACCCAACTTTCCCATCTTGTCCAGAACTTCTCGTGGGACGGTGCGGTCGATTTCCCATTGATCCGCCTTGGGCACGATCTCGTTCTCAACATATTCTCGAACATTTGATCGGATGGATTCGAGATCATCATTGATGTAGATCGATTTCATATCTCTTCCTCAGCAGTGAGCCACGCCTTCCCCGCTCGACTGTTGTAACTGAGATTCTGTTCGGAACAGAAATCGAAAGCCGTGACTGCAACACCGCCCATGTCGATGCCATGAGAGATTCCGAGACCATCGAGGAGATATAAGAGGTCTTCAGTTGCGAGGTTCCCGGTCGCCCCCGGAGCGTAAGGACAACCTCCCAGGCCTCCAGCCGAAGTGTCCATCCGCGAGATCCCCCGGTTCAATGCAACCGTCGTATTGGCAAGCGCCTGACCGTACGTGTCGTGAAAGTGGACGCCGATCTGATCGGGTGTGGCCACCCTGAATACCTCGTCAAGGAGTCGATCCACATGCGCCGTGGTCGCCATTCCGATCGTTTCGCCGAGGTAGACAGTCTCGGCACCCCACTCGAGCAGCGTTTCCACGAGGTGGGCTACCCAATCGGGATCCTGAACACCTTCGTAAGGACAGTGAGTGGCCGTCGATACGTACGCCCTCGTACGAACGTTTTGCGGAACCTCCATCAGCACCCGACGGATCCGGTGCATGGACTCATCGACCGTCGCATTGATGTTCTTCTCGTTGAATGTGTCCGATGCCGCCGTGAGAAGGGCAATCGTGTCGACACCGGACGCCGTCGCCGCCTCGAATCCCTTAATGTTGGGAACAAGCCCGATCAGCTCAAGACCGCTGCGATCGGTTATTCCGGCTATCACCTCGGCGCCATCAGCCATCTGAGGCACAGCTTTCGGATTGACGAAGGACACAGCGTCGAAACTGGCTATCCCGGTGGCCGCTAGCTTTTCGATCAGGTCGATTTTGGCTTCTGTCGAGACCATTGCCCCCAAGCTCTGAAGCCCATCGCGCGAAGCTGACTCGGTGACTATTACCTTTGTCGGTACATCGCTCACGGATCGCCACGGTAATACTCGTCATGAACGGAGGAGAGGCTATGGAACGTATCGACGAATTGAACCGGCGCCTGGCCGATATTCAGGACGAGCTGCTCCAAGTCCCGTCGGATGACTTTTCCCGGAAGTATGCCCTGCATCTGGAAAGGGACAGCTTGCGAGACGAGACTGCGAAGTACAAAAGAGACCAGGACGTCGATCGGCCGTCATCCGAGATGATCGCCGAGGTGAAAGCGCTCAAAAGTCAGCTCGCCGCGATAAGAAGCGGGTACATAAACGCCGTCGGTCAGGCAGCCGGGGGAGACGGTGGTTGGAATGGACCTGCGGACACAATTGCACTGAACGCCGGCATAGACAAAGCCCAAGGCGTGGAGCGGATCGTTCACCGAATTGCCCGGCTCGAGACGATCCTGAAGGAACGGGGTCATCTGTGACGGCGTTCGAGATCGCCGACCCCGACTACCAAAAGCGCATAACGGCAAGTTTCGACCATCAGGAAATGATGAAGACCATGGGCGTGTCGCTTGTCGACGTCGCTCCCGGGCGCGTCGAATTCAGCATGGAATTCGGCCAACACCTCACCCAACAAAACGGGTTCCTTCACGCGGGCGCCCTGAGCACCGCACTCGATTCGGCTTGTGGCTTCTCGTCGTACACGTTGATGCCCAAACACGCATCCATCCTGACCATCGAAAACAAGGTCAACCTGTTGCGACCGGCGCGCGCCGGGCCATTTCGTATCGTCGGTGAGGTGGTTAAGCCAGGACGCACTGTCATAGTCTCCGAAGGTCATGCTTGGGATGGCGAAGGGAAGCTCGTGGCCACCATGACCGCCACCAACATGACGATCGTCGACAGACCCGATGTGGAGATCAAACACGAGACGTGAGGTGTGGGCATCTCGGTGCCGATCATCGGATAACCGCCAGGCGCCACCGGGGTTAGTGCATGAGCGGACAGGGGTCTGGATTGCTGGTCGCTGATTGACGTCCCGCGGGCTTCGCTAATCGGACGCGGGTTCGGGCGTTGTCATCTTTCGCCGGATGGAGCGTTCCAAGTTCCGATCCAGGCCAGTAACAATCGCCCAGGCGATGAGGACTCCGAGGACCACCATCCAGATCCATGAGGCTGCTATCGCCTCGGCCACAACTCGGAATGCAGCGTCGTGGTCGGCCCTGACGAAGTAGGTCCCGATCGCTCCAACCGCACCGAAAAGACCACTGTCGAATGCCACTTGGAGTCCGGCGGCAGTATCGCGGATCCCCGAACCTTCGGGAGGCCCGCCGGTTCGGCCTGGCGGGTCGCCAGCGACGATGATCTCCGACTCAGTGGTATTGGTCGAAGCCAGGGTCGTGGTGGTGGATTCCGAAATGGTGGTGGTCGTGGTCGAGCTCGTCGAACTTCCCGTTTTTGTCGTTGTCGTTGTGGTGGGAACGGTGGTGGTCGATGAAGTCGTTGACGTAGATGTCGTCGTCGAGGAGGTGGTGGTAGTCGTCGATTCAACGGGTTCGCCCTTGATCTCGACATCATCGATGAAGACTTCCCCGTCCAACTCTCCTGTCACAGTGAACCTCAAAGTCATCGACTCATATGGGCCGCCAATCCACTTGACCGGATGTTCCTCGAATGATTCGTCGTCAAGGTCGTAGCTGTCGATCAAGTACCAGGGTCCGCTGCCGTTGACTTGCTTCTCGACCTTCAGAACTGCGTCGCTGTCGGACTCTTCAGGCTCGAATCGGACGTTGTAACACAGCTCGAACGACGAAAACACGGAGGTATCGGCGGTGCGTCTGGCTCCCACTCCCGCGAGGTCATCGCCCTCGCCGTAGATGTGAAGACATTTGGATCCACAGCCGTCGGAATCGACGTGGACTGCTCCGTCATCAATCTCGTTGTCGTCCTTTATCTCTTGCCAATACTCAGAGGACCAGTCGAAGAAGCCGTCGGATCCGTTGTACAACTGATCGTTGAACTCGTCGCGGTATGCATCCGGTGCCAATTCGACCGCGACGGCCGCCGTCGCCAACAGGGACGACATCAGGACCACTACCAGTGCCAAGCCGGTGAATCTCCTCATGCGGTGAGTGCTCTGACCAGTTGTGCCAGTGATGAGCGCTCTTTGACAGGCTCGGGCTCCGGCTCGACGTTGACCTCGGCCAATGGCAGCTTGAGGGTGAAGTAGGTCTTACCGTTGAAGCGCTGATAGGAGAGCTTGCCGCCGAGCAGTGTCGCCAGACAGGAGGCAACTGACAACCCCAGCCCGACACTTCCCGTTAGCAACGGGGTCGAACCATTGTGGACGAATCGCTCAAACAACCTGTCGACCTGGTCCTCAGGCACTCCGGGTCCGTCGTCCCAAACCTCGATGCTGGAGACATCCTTTCCGGCTGATATCTCCACACCGACATTGCCACCACCGTGTCGGGCTGCATTGGAGAGCAGATTGACGATTATGTGTCTGAGCCGTGAAGAGTCGGTGTTAGCGAAAACCAGAGAACCGGACCGCTGCACAACCAGTCCGGCCCTTTCGAAGGGTGTGATCGCGGACTCGACAACATCACTGAGACGTGTCGGAGCAAGCTCCACTTCGACCCCGGTCGTGTCCAGCCGGGCCGCCACCAGCAGGTCATCGACCATTCGCGTCATCTCAGCCGCCTCGTTGGCGATGATCTGGGAAACCTCCTTGGTGGTTTCCTCGCCCCCTGCGCCGCCATCAGTTAGCACCTCGGCAAACCCATATATCGAGGTGAGCGGAGTACGCAGCTCATGTGAGAGGCCGGCGATAAATGCATCTTTCGCCCGGCTTATGTCCCGCTCCGCCTGGATCTCGATATTGGCCTTGATCTGGTGCTCACGCACCTGACGTGTCGCCACAAACCGGTATATCAGGACCGCTGCCGCAGGTATCGCCAGGGTGAGAAAGAACCTGACGAAGTCTGAGAACCGTGTGCCGGCGGCTTCGTGCTCATCCATGGCGAGCTGAGCGGCATCCTGCTCGCCTTGCAGAGAATCCAGCAGCGGAAGGTAGGCAGTCTCCAGATCGACCCTGATCAGCGCCTTGGCTCTCCGATAATCTCCGGCCCGCAGAGTTCCTATGATGGCGTCGACCGGTTGGAGGAAGGTTGCAAGCAACGGAGAAGAGCTCAGTGTGGGGCCTGCATCGAGGAGTTCGTACAACTGCTCACGCGCAGCTTCAGCGTCTTCCATCGCGGCGGCAGCATCCCTGGCGCTAACAAGACCGATGTCCGCCAGTTCGGTGAAGGTGGCGGCCTGGACCAGGGCCGACCGGGTGAGGGTTGTCGTGCCGACGGAGGCGTTTGCCCAGTGAAGAGCGCGGGCGTTTTCGGTGGCGCGACTTACGCTGATCGAGTTAGCGAACGCTAGACCCACGATCAAGATGGCGGCGAACAGCGTTGCGCTCACAGCTACGACAACGGCGCGGCGTCTACCCAGCGGTTGGTCACTCATCGAGGTCCGCATGTCGGTCTATATCGGCGATCGCGCCACGTTTCCCTTATAGGCCTGGAGAGCCATTGCGTGGACCGGAAGAAAGTCCAACCCCTGCAACCGTGTGCGCTGTCGACGCCTGCCCGATTGGTCTTCCCGGATGTTGGGCAATATCGGCCATGGAGGTGCGACGTCGGAATGAACCAAAGATGGTTCAGCGTCGTACTGATCAGTATCCCCCAAAGGAGGAAATTTCCATGCGGAGAATCAGAATTGTGGCAATCCTTGCCACCTTGGCCATGGCCGCTGCCATCCCGGCAGGGGCCGGCGGGCCCGGCCTGACCGCCGACCTATCACCTGGAAACGAGGTCCCGGCGACGGAGTCCGACGCATCAGGCACTGCAGACGTCATATTCAACAATGCCCGCGGTGAACTTTGCGTTCATATCAAAGCGGGCGGTTTTGAAGGTGAAGTCATCGCCGGCCACATCCACGAGTCGCCGGCAGGCGTCAACGGACCGGTCGTCGTGAACCTCGAGGTCGATAGCCCGAGATTCAAGAACTGCGTTGCGGTCGATGCCGAGCTACTGGCTGCGATTCAGGAAGATCCGTCCTCTTATTACATCAATATCCATACGACGGCATTTCCCGGCGGAGAGATCCGAGGACAGCTGTCCAACTAGCAACACAGAGACCATTGATACGAAAGAGACCCGCCCGGATGGGCGGGTCTCTTCTCGTGGAGGTGCGGGGAGTCGAACCCCGGTCCGCTGAGCCATCTACGTTGGCATCTCCGAGCGCAGTTGTCAGCGAGGTTTCGGCAACAGGAACTCTGACAACGAGTTCTCCTGCGCCTATCCAGAATTGATCTTTGACCCACAGTCCCGGACCCTGTGAACCGCATCCCACATTGCGACGCCCGATCCCGATCAGATGGGAGCCAACCGGGCGGACGAGCTACTTAATTAGGCAGCCAGTGCGAAATTATCTTCGGCACTTATTGGTTTTTCCGGTTTATTAACGAGGCCCCGGAGACCTCGGCTCGCTTCCAACGTTTCAACACTCAACGTCGAAACCGTTTCACCCCCAAGCTTGCTTGGGCTGACATCAATGGTACTAGAGGTGTTTGCCAACGACAATGTCCCGCCAATTTGGGCCTCCAGGTTTTTGCGACTTCTGGCGATAAGGGGTCACGACGTCAACAAGAAGGACAGGCCGGCGCCGCCCATTTGAACGTGGGGTAAGGTGCGGGAACCGGCCCGGTGAGGAATATCCGTGCAGAAATCCATAGGCGCCGTATGTGCCGCCCTCATGATCGTCGCGACCGTCGGAACTCAGGCCGCGTCGGCGGTACCGGTACTTCAGCAAGACGTAACAATTTCCCAACCGAGCGGTGATGAGTTTGTCGCCGTCCCATATGGCGACGAATGGTCCAGTGGATACGAAACCGTCAGTGGCTACACCATCGTCCAATCCGTCGACGGCTTCTGGTATTACGCGACGGCTGGGCCAGAGGGTGCGTTGTCTCCGTCACCCGTCAAGGCAGACGCCGCTCCTCCGTCAGGCATGCCCACTCACCTCCGAGACGAAGTCGACCAATCCGATCTATCGCCTGCCTTTGGGGCACCATCGTCAACGCCGGAACTGGCGACAGGAGATCAACCAACCCTTGTTTTGCTGGTCTCCTTTCTCAACAGGGCTCCCCAGACGTCTGCGGCCGACTGGGTTCCACGATTTTTCGGCGCCACCAACAGCATCGCTGACTTTTATGACTTTTCCTCCGATGGAGCGCTGAGCCTCGAGCCTGTAGAAGAAAGCCACGGGACTTCAGACGACGGCATCGTGGGTTGGCTGCCTCTGGCGCAAAACCATCCCAACACGGCCGGCTCCACCGGAGTGGCCAATCAGAACCTGACGAAGAGCGCCATCCAGGCAGCTGACGTGTTTGTGGATTTTGACGCTTACGACACTGATGGCAATAACTTCATCTCAGCCAATGAGCTCCACGTCGTCGTCGTCGCCGCTGGAAATGAGACCGCGTATGGGGGGCCAATCAATTCCTGCGTCCCGAGCTTGTGGGCCCATCATTGGTCGATGACACTGACCGCAGCTCCAGTGGTCGATGGTGTCACGGTCGCCAGCCCATTGTTTGATGGTGGCTACACCCAATTCGGTGAGATGCATTGCGACGGCGTCTCCAACCACCAAGCAACGGTTGGAGTTGTCGCCCACGAAATGGGTCACGACATCGGGCTGCCAGACCTATATGACATCGATGGGTCGAGTAACGGCATTGGCCTGTGGTCGATCATGGCTGGCGGCGCCTGGCTCGATAATGGCGGATTCGCTGGGTCGTTACCGAGTCTCCCTGACGCTTTCTCCCGCATCTACTCTGGATGGGCCAGCCCAACCGTGGTCTCAACTGGCTCAACCAACCACACCGTCACTCCCACGTCGATCTTGCAGATCCTGAATAACCCTGGCGGCCTCGACTGGATCTTCGGAAGCGCCGAGGGCTCCGGGGAATACTTCCTCGTTGAAAGCCGGGTGGCTACCGGATGGGACGCAGGGCTGCCGGCCTGCGGGGCCCTGGTATGGCACATCGATGAGACGGCCGATCGCTTTGCAGCCAATGCCGACGACTCGGGGCGCCTGGTCGACCTCGAGGAGGCCGACGGCCTCGACCAGCTCGACAACAAGACAAGTAGCGGAGACGCCGGCGACCCATACCCTGGCTCCACGGACAACTTTACCTTCGGTCCGGGGACCGATCCCGGGTCCAGCCTCAACGTTGGTGGTGGTTCGGGAGCCACTGTCAGTTTCGCCGACACCTGCAACAGCATCGACGTCAACGTCACGTTCGACGGATCGGTTGCCGACCCGAAGGTCTGCGACTTCAACGCCGACGGTTTCGGCGACATCGGTGTCGGAACGCCGGGCGAAGACCTGCTCTCAAACAGCGCACAGGACGCAGGTGGGGTTGTTTCCATTCCGGGGTGGGCGTCCGGCCTGAATACGAACAACAGTTCTTGGATCGACCAGAACAAACCGGGAATCAGCGACACCATTGAGAGCTTCGATCAGTTCGGCGTGGCAACCACTTGTGGTGATTTCGATGGGGACGGCTTCCATGATCTGGCGATCGGGGCCAATGGCGAAGCCATCGGGGCGGAATTTGGCGCCGGGGCCGTGACAGTGGTCTATGGAAGCTCCACGGGGCTGAACACTCTCACGTCTGATTACCTCCACCAGGATCGACCAGGGATTCGGGGCTCTTCCGAAATAGGCGACTCCTTTGGAGAGGCTCTAGCTGCCGGCGACTTCGACGGCGATGGATTCACAGACCTTGCGGTCGGCATTCCCGGCGAAGACATCCCCGGTGTCGTCGATGCCGGGGCCGTTCAGATCTTCTACGGCGCTGCGGATGGCCTGGGCGACCGAAGCAAGCTCTTTGACGCAAAGTCCGCCGGAGTGGGCGGAACCGCTGAAGACTCCGATTTCTTCGGGGCATCACTGGCTGCCGGAGATTTCGATGACGACGGCCATCAGGACCTGTTGGTTGGCATACCGGGCGAAGATCTTACCGGTAGGGCTGACGCCGGTGCCGTGCAGGCTTTCTACGGTGCAGCTTCGGGAATCAGCTTCGTCGGAGACAAGATCTTTCACCAGAACACCCCAGGAGTGCCGGGGGCTGTCGAGAGCGATGACGTGTTTGGCTGGTCCGTTGCCGCTGGAGACGTCAATGGGGACGGCAAAGACGACGTTCTAGTCGGTGTGCCCGGAGAGGACATCGGCTCCAAGACGGATGCTGGCGCAGTGATATGGATCAAAGGGAGCGGCTCAGGATTGACCGCAACCGGGTCAAAGTTCATCAGCCAGAATTCGCCGGGAATCAACAACTCCTCCGAGGCAAACGACTTGATGGGATGGGCAGTAGTCCTCGCAGACTTCAGCGGTGACGGCTATGCCGACATCGGCGCCGGGCTTCCCGGAGAGAACACAGCGTCGGGGGCAGTCCAGATCATCCTCGGCAGCGCGTCAGGCCCGAGTCAGACCGACCAATACATCACGCAGAACTCGGCAGGAGTCCCCGGGGCATCCGAAGGGGGCGACTTCTTTGGATCGAGCCTCACCAGCACCGATGCCAACCACGATGGCAAGTTCGACCTGGTATTGGGGGCGTACGGTGAGGCCATAGGATCCGAGACAGCAGCAGGCGCGATCACTTACTTCCCTGGCGCAGCGTCGGGTATTACGGCGACCGGAAGTCGGTTCATAAGTCAGAACACTCCCGGAGTCCCAGGATCGTCGGAGGCGACGGACTTCTTCGGATACTCGAGCAGCGGGTTGAGCTCAGGCGGGGTGTCGGCGCCAGCCCGCTGACGATCGAACTCGACCTAGCGTCTCCGGGCGCGGCCCGTTGATCGCTCCATTTCGCGCTGGGCTTCCCTCTCCCGAAGACTCTGACGTTTGTCGACCGTGCTCTTGCCTTTCGCCAGACCCAGCTCGACCTTGACTTTGCCTTCCTTGAAATACACCTGTAGCGGAATCATGGTGAGCCCCTTCTCCGCCAACTGGCCCGAAATCCGATCGATTTCACGACGATGCAACAACAACTTCCGTTGCCGTTCGGGATCGTGGCCCCCGTCCCGGGCAAACTCATAAGGTCCGATATAGCAACCCGCCAACAAAATCTCACCGTTCACCACGTGGGCATAGGAGTCCTTGAGATCGATGCGGCTATCTCGGAGCGATTTGACCTCGGATCCCAACAGGGCGATTCCGGCCTCGAAGGTGTCAACGATTGTGTAGTTGCGACGGGCTTTCCGGTTGGTGGCGACCACCTTGATGCGCCCGGAGTGCTCCGAGCTGCCCATTAGACGGCCCCGGGGATATCGGCGCCAACGCCCTCGGCATCGCGGAGATAGCGACTGAGCCCGAAAAGGGATCCCAGAACACCTGCGGCGGCTCCGAAGAACAAGAAGAGAAGCCCCCAGCGAACAAAGAACCGGTTGGCTACGTCAAAATTGAACAGAGCAAAGGACTGGGTGGCCTCGGCAAGGCGCGACGAGCCAAGCCACACCACAAACACCGCCAGGGCGGCTCCGAGTATTCCCTCGATCATGCCTTCGAGGAGGAAGGGAACCCGAATGAACCAGTTCGAAGCCCCAACGAGCTTCATCACCGCCACTTCATCTCTGCGTGCATAGATGGCGAGTCGGATGGTGTTTGCGATCAGGACGACGGCAGACAACCCGAGCACGATCGCCATGCCCAGACCCAAAACGTTGAGCACATCGGACAGATTCTGCAGCTGCTCGATCTCCTCGGCTGCAGTCCTGACCTCCCGGACGACCAACTGATTCTGCTCGAGTCGGAACTTCACCGATTGGACGAGCTCGATTTCCTGAAGCTCGATTCTCACCGACGCGGGGAGGACGGTCGGGTCGATATCGAGCAGAGCATCCTGGCCGGCGAATATCTCCTGGTACTCATTCCAGGCTTCGTTCTTGTCCACATAGCGGACGGGTGGCTTGACCTCTTCCCAGCCGTCGATTTCGGCTATCAGGGTCTGATGCGCCCCGGCTCCGACACCGGGAGAACCTTCATCGTTGAGGAAGGCAATCACGTGAACTCCGTCCTGCCACGCGAGAGTGTTGATCCGGAGCACCTCATTGACCACCAATGCGCCAAACGCCAACAGCAGCGAGATGAAGACTGCGAGAACCGCTCCGGCGACAACTAGCGCGTTGCGACGCAGATTGGTGAGGGCCTCCCTGACGAGATAGAGGACCCGGCTCACTCAGCTCCTCGTTCGTACCGGCCTGTTTCCTCGTCCCTCGTGACCATTCCCTTTTCAAGGGCAACGACCCTGCGTTGCATGGCGTCGACTATGGCGTGGTCATGGGTTGCCATGACGATCGTCGTGCCGGTGCGGTTGATTCTGTCGAGCAGCTTCATGATGCCGACCGAGGTCTTGGGGTCGAGGTTTCCTGTGGGCTCGTCGCAAAGCATGATCGGCGGCCGATTGACGAAGGACCGGGCCACTGAGACCCGCTGTTGCTCACCACCGGAGAGCTGGCGTGGATAACGATCGACCTTGTCCTCCAAGCCGACCAGATCGAGTACCTGGTCAACCTGTGGCTTAATCGACGATTGCGGCCTTCCCAGGACTTCCAGTGCAAAAGCAACGTTTTCACCAACAGTCTTGTTGGGCAGGAGTTTGTAGTCCTGGAAGACCGTGCCGACGCTGCGCCGTAAAAATGGAATCTTCCATTTGGGGAGTGTGGTGATGTCCTTGCCTGCAACCCAGATTTTGCCCCGGGTCACCGGTTCGTCCCTGAGCATCAGTCGAATCAGTGTGGACTTGCCGGAACCGGACGCCCCCACGAGAAATACAAACTCGCCTTTCTGAATATCCAGAGAGACGGTATTGGCGGCAACGGTGCCACCTTCATAGACCTTGGTAACTTCTTCGAGTCGAATCATGGGGGTAAAGAATGCCTCGCAGAGACCTAGCTAGAACTGCGGACGTTGAGAACGCTAACCGCAAGTCGCTCTTTAATGGCAATTATCCGTCGGTCGCCTCATGGCTGGCTCGACGCCATCTGAGATAGGCCTCGACAAACGGACGAACATCGCCGTTCAGAACTCCATCGATGTTTCCGACTTCATAGTCCGTCCGGAGATCCTTCACCATCTGATAGGGCTGCATCACATAACTCCGAATCTGTCGCCCCCAGGCAGCTTCTCCCTGGTCGCCGCGGATCTCATCGAGGTGGGCCAACCGCTCGAGACGCTGTCGTTCGGCCAGCTTGGACAACAACATGGTCATGGCCCGAGCCTTGTTCTGCAGTTGCGACCGCTCGTTCTGACACTGGACGACGATCCCGGTGGGCAAATGGGTGATACGAACCGCCGAATCGGTGGTGTTCACGTGCTGGCCCCCGGCACCCTGGGACCGATAGGTGTCGATCCGCAAATCATCGTCGCCGATCTCGACATTCGCTTGATCTCCCAGGTCGGGCACCACGTCCACGCCGGCAAACGACGTCTGCCGCCTGGCATTGGCATCAAACGGGCTGATCCTCACCAGGCGATGGACCCCGCGTTCGGACTCGAGCGTGCCATATGCGCGATCGCCCTTGATAGAGAACGTCGCAGATTTGATACCCGCTTCTTCACCTTCGGTGACTTCTTCCACCGTGACGGAGAAGCCTTCGTCGGAGAGAAACCTTTGATACATCCTGGCCAGCATCTCCGCCCAGTCCTGGGCATCGACTCCACCAGCACCGGCATGGACACTGATAATGGCGTCGGCGTCGTCGTATTCGTCGAAGAAGAGTGATTCCAACTCCAGGCTGTCGAGATCCTTGCCGACCGAGGCCAATTGATCGAGGGCCTCGGTGCGGGACTCGGCATCGTTAGCCTCGGCCGCCAGCTCCAGGAGCACCTCGGCGTCCTCAATTGAAGAACCGAGCCGATCGACCATCGCAAAAAGTGACTCGTATCGGGAAAGCCTTTGTGAGACCTGTCGGGCCCGGTCGGGGTTGTCCCAGAGATCGGGAGATACCGCCTGTTCTCTCAGGTCGTCGAGCTCGGTGGCCTTCGTGTCGAGGTCGAGGAACCCACGGGCTTCACCCAGTCGCTTGCGCAACTCGGCGACATAGGCCTTGGGATCAGAAATCTCAGGTGTCATTGGATGGTCAGAACGCAGTCAGGCGTTCTCTTTCAAGAGATGGCACTTTTTGTATTTTTTGCCCGAGCCGCACGGACACGGGTCGTTGCGGCCGATCTTGTCCGAAACTGCCTGCTTTTGCACTTGGCCACCGGTGGGATTGGCCTCGACCCGTTGAGGCTGCGCCTTCGGCTGGGCAAGCTGGACCCGGAAGAGATATTTGATGGCGTCATTTTTGATCGAGTAGATCATCTCGCTGAACATGTCGTATCCCTCACGTTGGTACTCGGTGAGTGGATCACGTTGGCCCATGGCCCGCAGGCCGATGCCGGCCCGGAGGTAGTCCATCTCGGAGAGGTGCTCTCTCCACTTGTTGTCGATGACGGACAGCATCACCGAACGCTCGACCCGGGGCATAGTCTCGGGACCGATCTCATCCCTCCGCTTTGCGAAAAACTCCTGGGATTCCTCGGTCAGCCAGTCGACGATCTCATCGACGCTCAAATTCGAAGCCGATTCGCTGTTCACCTTGGATGGAAAATACTGAGCAATCTCCCGCTCGAAAGTCTCCCAATCCCATTTCGATCGTGACAGGTCGGCGGGAAAAGATGATTCGACTAATTCGGTCATGACCTCGTCGATCCAGTCGACGACGAGATCCTCGCTGGCTGTCCCCTCGAGGATCGATTCGCGCCATGTGTAGATCACTTCGCGCTGTCGGTTCATGACCTCGTCGTATTTGAGGACGTTCTTTCTGATCTCGAAGTTCTGCGACTCGACCTGACGCTGAGCACGCTCGATGGCCTTAGAGACCATCTTTGCCTCGAGTGGCGCATCTTCGGGGAGCCTCAGCCGATCCATGATCGACGTGACCCACTCCCCCTGGAACCTCCGCATCAAGTCGTCTTCCAGAGATAGGTAGAACCGGGACTCGCCAGGGTCTCCCTGGCGTCCGGACCTACCTCGAAGCTGGTTGTCGATGCGTCGCGACTCGTGACGTTCGGTGCCAATCACGTAAAGGCCGCCGGCCTCGATGACCTCCCGCTTGTCTGGTTCGATTTGCGCTGCAAACTCTTCGGTCAACTTTGCTTCGAGATCCTCGTAAGAGGGGTCATCAGGAGTCACACCGCGCTTTTTGAGCTCGACCTTCGCCATGCCTTCCGGATTACCTCCGAGCATGATGTCAACACCACGACCGGCCATGTTGGTGGCTACGGTCACCGCTGCCGGTCGCCCGGCCTGAGCGATGATGTCGGCCTCACGGGCGTGCTGTTTCGCATTGAGGACTTCGTGCTTGATGCCACGCTTGTCGAGGGCCTTGGACAGCCTCTCCGACCTCTCGATCGAGACCGTTCCCAGAAGCACCGGCTGACCGTTCGTGTTTCGAGCTGCGACATCTTCGACAACTGCGTCGAACTTGCCATTTTCTGTCTTGTAGACCAGGTCACCTTTGTCGTCCCGGGCGATGGGCTCGTTGGTAGGCACCACGATGACTTCCAGGTTGTAGATCTGGGCCAACTCGGGCGCCTCAGTCTCAGCGGTACCGGTCATACCGGCAAGCTTCTCGTATAGGCGGAAGTAGTTCTGCAATGTGATCGTGGCCAGTGTCTGGTTCTCGTCCTTGATCGCAACACCTTCTTTGGCCTCGATAGCCTGGTGCAGGCCCTCGGAGTAGCGCCGACCTTCGAGGACGCGGCCGGTGAACTCGTCGACGATCTTGACCTCACCATGATCGATCAGATAGGCATCATCGCGCTGGAAGAGCTCTTTGGCCTTCAGCGCGGCCTCGAGGTGATGGACAAAGTCCACCGCGGCGTGGTCAAAGAGGTTCTCGACGCCGAGGATCTGCTCGACTCTGGTGACACCGTCTTCCATCGTGAGCACCTGGCGCTTGCGCTCGTCGACCTCATAGTGAACGTCCTTTTGGAGGCGAGAGGCAATCCGTGCGAAGTCCCGGTACCACTTGACGCTGTCCGAGAGTTTCCCGGAGATGATGAGGGGCGTCCGTGCTTCGTCAACGAGGATCGAGTCGACCTCGTCGACTATTGCGTACGTGTGCCCTCGCTGCACGCGGCTCTCCGCCGACATCGCCATGTTGTCTCTGAGATAGTCGAATCCGAACTCGTTGTTGGTGCCGTAGGTGATATCGGCGTCATAGGCCGGGTGACGATCCGCAGGTTCCATCCCGTTCTGGATGAGCCCAACTTTCAGACCGAGGAAACGATGAACCTCCCCCATCCAATCGGCGTCACGTGACGCCAGGTAGTCGTTGACGGTCACGAGGTGGATGCCGGACCCGGGGAGAGCGTTCAAGTAGGCCGGCATTGTGGAAGACAGGGTTTTACCTTCACCGGTCCTCATCTCGGCGACCATTCCTTTGTGAAGCGCCGCCGCACCAATCACCTGCACGTCGTAGTGACGCTGGCCCAGAACACGTTGAGCAGCCTCCCGCACGGTGGCGAACGCCTCAACCTCCAGATCGTCGATAGTCGCCCCATTGGCGATGCGATCCCTGAATTCGGTGGTTTTGCCGATGAGTTCGGGATCGGATAGGGCTGAGTAGGAAGGCTCTAATGCATTGACGGCCTCAACGATGCCCTGGAACTGCTTGAGTGTTTTACCTTCGCCAACTCGAAGGACCTTTGAAAAGAGTGGCATGAGACCCCTATCGTACCGCCACCCTCATTTAGACCGACTTTTCAGGGCCGGTCAAGAGCGACCGAGGAGACCTTCCCGCTGAGCCCAACCGACCGCTTCAAACCTCGATTTCATCCCGAGTTTGTCCAGGACATTGCGGACATGGTTGCGGACTGTGTTCTCGGAAATGAAGAGCATCTCGGCGATTTCCCGGGACGTCTTGCCCTCGGCAACGAGATTCAGTATCTCCAACTCCCGCCCGGTCAACTCGGGGGTCCGTGCCATGGCTGCGCCGTGATGACGCAGGAGGTCGCGAAGGGCCGTGAAGAGTTTCCCACCCATAGCAGGAGAGACGGCGGCGCCTCCATTGAGGACGTCTCTCATCGCATCGACAAGACGTGGCAACGGGGTGTCCTTGGTCATGTAACCGGAAGCACCTGTCTTCACAGCCTCGAGAAGGTCATCGGCAGACTCACTCGATGTCAATAACACCACTTTGCTACCGGGGCTTGCCTTGATTATCGACGCAACCACCTCCAGGCCAGACATTCCAGGCATCAGCAAGTCGAGCATGACCAGGTCGGGCTTGTGCTCACGGGCCAGGTCGATGCCCGCCATAGCGCTCGGGGCCACTGCCGCGACTTCGAAGCCTTCGTTGGCAAAGGCGGCGCGCAGCGCCTCTCTGAAGAGTTCGGCGTCGTCGACGATTAGGACGGTGGCCATTCATGCTCCCTGTACTGGCGATTCGTTGCTTGACCCGCCCCTGGCGGGGACAGATTAGACACCCTGTGCGCTGACGTCGCGGTCACCACGAGACCGGCAAATTCCGGCCCGATAGCATCCACGGCGGCAAGCACCGTGCGTCCTGTCGTCAATACATCATCGACAACAACCACCGGTTTATTAACCCGTCTCCGCAAAGAAATCGGAGCCGGGGACCGCCCGTGGTCCCTTCCCGCACGGCGTCTCGAATGAAACGGGCGACTCAGGGCATCAATCACCACCCCGCCGCAAGCTGTTGCCATTCTCCGTGCCAGATCTTGCGCCGGATCGATTCCATATCGGAGGTATCTGCTCCACGCCCTGGGCACCGGGACAAATATCAACCCTGGATCTAGCCGGGAGGCCAAAACTTCCGTCGCCAGCCCCAGGATCGTTTCAATGCCCCGGTATTTGAGTGAATGGATGAGCCGAGCAGCGACCCCGGTGTGGACAAAAGCCGCGATGGCTCGGACACCCCCGTTGAGTACCCGGTCCGGTGCGAGAATGAATTCGGCTCGGCACGGGCCGCACACCCGGGATTCACCCCAGGTGAGACATCCCTGACATATCACCTCTTGAAGATATGAGCCCTGCACCTAGAGGGGAAGGGCCCTGTGATCAGGTGCCTTCTTGCCATCCGCTCAGATATGCGCGCTGGTCGTCGGTCAGCACTTCGAGGCCGCCGCCGAGGCTCGCCAGCTTGATGGCTGCCACTTCCTGGTCGATCTCGGGTGGCAGGGTGTGAATCCTGACTTCGAGTGATCCCTCATTCAGTTTGAGAAACTCCGCGGCCAGTGCCTGGTTGGAGAAGGACATATCCATCACATCGGCCGGATGGCCCTCGGCGGCTCCGAGATTGACCAGTCGCCCTTCGGCTGCGACCAAAATCCGCCGTCCGTCGGACATCTCGAATTCATCGAGGTTATCGCGAACATTTCGCACATCCGTTGCCTTCATGCGAAGCGTGGCCAGGTCGAGCTCGATGTCGAAGTGGCCCGCATTCGACAGCATGGCACCATCTTTCATCACGTCGAAGTGCTCGCCGCGAAGCACGTGCTTGTTGCCGGTGACAGTCACAAAGACGTCTCCAATTCGTGAGGCCTCCATTGCAGTCATCACGCGAAATCCGTCCATCGCCGCCGACAGCGCCCGCACCGGATCCACCTCCACGACGATGACGTTGGCCCCAAGCCCATCCGCCCGGTTTGCAACTCCCTGGCCGCAATCGCCGTAGCCGATGACAACCATGTTCAGACCCGCGATGAGGATGTTCGACGCCCTGATCAAGCCGTCCAGAACCGATTGGCCTGTGCCATAACGGTTGTCGAAGAGATGTTTGGTTGCCGAATCGTTGACTGCAACGACTGGAACCCGCAGGGTGCCGTCAGCCGCCATCGCCTTGAGGCGGATGACTCCCGTGGTCGTCTCTTCTGTGGACCCAATGACCTCGAGATCGCGGCGATCGGTGTGGAGTAGCGTCGCCAGATCGGCGCCGTCGTCCATGGTGATCGCCGGGGCGTGGTCTAATGCCGCGTTGATGTGCTTGTAATACCCGTCCGAATCGATCCCACGGATCGCAAACACAGAAATACCCTCAGCCACCAGGGCGGCAGCGACATCGTCCTGAGTCGACAACGGGTTAGAGGCACAAAGGATTGGCTCGGCACCTCCGTCTCGAAGGGCAAGCATCAAGTTGGCCGTCTCGGCTGTCACGTGAAGGCACGCCGCCACGACACATCCGTCCAATGGTTTCTCTTTTTCAAAGCGCTCACGGACGGTGGCCAGTACCGGCATACGCCGCCCTGCCCATGCAATGCGCCGTGCTCCGGCCTCGGCCAACGCCGGATCGGCGATGTCATAGTTCATATGTTTTCCTCTACTAGAAGTTTCTTCAGTTTCTCGATGATGACCAAGGGCACGTCTCGACGCCCGACTTCTCGGCGAGCATCCAAGATGCCAGATCTCCGAACGTGGTCCAAGAAATGATCCGTCCTACGCGACTCGTTCCGGGTGAGCTTCACACTCCTGGCCCATCGGACCGCATCACCGGTGAGTTCCACAGTGTGGTCGATTCTGGCGTCGATCCCGGAATTTGTCACAAGTCAGAAAAGCTGCCCACACCTATTTTCTCGCTGGCAGGTTGACGGAAAACGCCCAACCACCCGTCTCAGGCATTTTGCGTTCTCATTTGATCCGGGTTCTTCCGATCGCTCGGCCCGAGGCCCGTTCATGGTCAGCCGTCCGTCACGCCGGATTGTCATCCTTGACCAGCATGATCGGAATGCCGTCTTGCACCGGATAGATGCGACCGCAAACCTGGCATTCCAGCTCCGATCTCTCCAGGTGCTCCGTCAGATCGCCATGGTCGGAAGGACATACGAGAATCTCGGCGAGTCGTGGATCGAGAAGATTCATCCGTGATCTTCGATGATCGACTCGATTCGGTCGACTGCTCCATCGACCGTTTCTTGGTTGTTCGCTTCGACATTCAGCCTCAAAAGCGGCTCGGTGTTGGAGGCACGGACATTGAACCAGAAGTCGCCTGCGTCCACGCTGAGACCATCCAAATCGTCGATTGCGGCATCGCTGTAGGCCTCGCTGAGCCGGCTGACCGCCCCCTCCAGGTCAGACACCCGGTAGTTGATCTCGCCAGACGAGGCGAAGCGCTCAACTCCCTTGCGTAGTTCGGAGAGCCTCACTCCTGATTCCGTGATGACCCTGAGCATTACCAGCATGGCCAGCATCCCTGAGTCTGCCCGGTAGTTGTCGGCAAAGTAGTAATGACCGCTGTGCTCACCGCCGAAGATGGCGCCCGAGTCGGCCATGATCTTCTTGATATAGGAGTGGCCCACTCTGGTGCGGATGGGTTTCCCACCGTGCTCTGTTACGACTTCTGGCACCGCCCTACTGGTGATGAGGTTATGGACGATCGACGCTCCCGGATTTCGCTCCAGCATCCAGATGGCAATCAGGGACGTGACTGTGCTGCCCGACAGGGGCGCACCCTCATCGTCGATAAAAAAGGCACGATCGGCATCACCGTCGAAGGCGACGCCCAGGTCGTAGTCGCCGGTGCCGACCATCTCAACCAATTCGATGAGATTCTCTGGCTGCAGTGGATCAGCGGGATGGTTGGGAAAGGTGCCGTCAGGCTCCAGGTAGAGACCGTCGAGATGGGCAGTAAGCCGATCGAACACCTTGGTCAGTGCCACGCCAGCCATCCCGTTCCCGGCGTCAACCGCCACCTTGAGTGGGCCAATAGAGTCGGGGGCGACAACCCCGAAGAGGTGGTCGACATAACCCGGGATCGGATCGAACGGCATGACACTGCCGTGTATCACGTCAGGTCCGGGGGCAGAGAACGATCGAACTTTTGACCTGATGTCGAACAGCCCGCTCTCAGCTCCGACGGGAACTGCCCCGGAGCGGCATATCTTCAGCCCGTTGTATTCGGCCGGGTTATGAGAAGCGGTGATTACACCACCCGCAATGCTGTGTTTCCCCGAATAGTAATAAAGGGCATCGGTTGGGATCTCGCCAAGGTCAACCACGTTGGCGCCGGCGGTGGTCACACCGTCGATGAGCGCCTCTGCTAGATCGTCGGATGATTCCCGGCAGTCCCGGCCCACGGCGAAGCTGGTGACGTCGAGTACGTCGACGAGGGCGACGCCAATCCGGTAGTAGAGATCGGTGGAGATCTCACCCGTGTCGGTTCTCCCCCGAATGTCATAGGCCTTAAAAACCGCATCGGGATTCATCAGGAAGCGGATTGTAGAGGGCGGGGTAGCACTGAGCCAGATCTACACTCCGGTCATCCAATGGACCCCACGTTTTCGGTCGTCGTACCCGCATACAACGAAGCTTCTTTCATACCAACGGCCCTGCCGCGGCTCATCGACGAGATGGAGTCGACTGGAGAGACATACGAGATTCTCCTCGTCGAAAACGGCTCGACCGATGACACGGCACAGGTAGCGAAGGACATTGCCGGCTCGGCCCCGGTCCGGATCATCTCTCTCGATGTCGCTGATTATGGCGGCGCGATGTATCGGGGTTTCGCCGAGGCGACAGGCCAATGGGTCGTCAACTTCGACATCGACTATTTCTCGGCCGACTTTCTCCGCAAGGTATTACTGACTGAGAATTCTGATCTGGTGATAGCGTCAAAGCGGGATCCGAATTCGGAGGATCGTCGCCCATTTATCCGACGTTTGGCCACAGGCGTCTTCAACCTCCTCTTGCGCGGAATCCTCAACTCTCGTGTCTCCGACACCCATGGAATGAAGGCTTTTCGGAGCGCCCTCGTCACCGAGCTGAACGAGCACGTCGAGAGTCGCCAGGACCTCTTTGATACAGAACTCGTGGTCAGGGCGGAAAGGGCCGGTTACGCAATCACCGAAGTGCCCGTCGTCGTCGAGGAGATTCGCAACGCAAAATCGTCGCTAATCAAGAGGGTCCCGAGAACCGTTCTTGGCCTGTTTCGAATCAGGAAGCTTCTCCAGCAGAAGTAGAAGGTTTGCGCCTGACCGCGACTGCGCGGCTGACCACGAAGCCGATCAACGCGAGGATTGCGACAATCGTCAGAATGGTGCCACCGGACTCGGCCCACGTGTTGCGGAATTCGAGCACGACGTTTTCCTCAGTGGGCACCACGACCATCAGCGAGGGTGACGCCCGGTATGGCCCCTCGGCGCCATCCGCAACCCAGTTCGGGAAGTAGGAGATCTTGACGAGATGGGGCACACCAACTGCCTGAGTCGTAAACGACAACCGGTGGTCTTCGAGGACGATATTGCTAACGGGGTCGGGCGGTGCCGTGATCGATGATTCACTCAGCTCGCCGAGTGACTCGATCCGGGGCCAGTCGACCGGTCCATCCGCCACGACCCAGTGGTCCAGGTTCTCGACGTCGTCGTACCAGTCGAGCACGAAGTCGTGAAAGCTCGGAAGCTCCTGGCCGTCCGCTCCGGTCACCGTTGCCGAGCCTACGAGTGAAGCAATCAGGCCACGATCCGGGACGTCGTAGACCGATGGCGTGAAAGTCGCTGGAATCACCAACGGCGAATCGGGCAGTTGAAACACTCCAAAGGGGCCGATGGTCGCGATTCGGGTCATCGAGTCGAGAGAATCAGCCATCTCCCCGGCCTCGGGAGTGATGCTCACGTAATAATTGATCCCATAAATGTCGAGATGCTCGAGACCCCGCTCCATCTCGAAGTTGGTATATCGAAGTCCTGGAATCGGATTAGACGCGCTCAGCGACATTTCCGACGAATTGATGAAGTGGAATGGTGTCGTGAGCGAGGACTCGTAGAACAGGCCTTCCATAGTGGTGTGAGTGCCTTCGGTCCAGTACGGGATCAGCATCGGTGACAGGGTTGTCCCGTATTCACCCCAGGCCGAGTTTCCTTCCCACTGCACCCTCCCATCGGGTAGTGAGTCGATCTCGAGCATGAGTGCCTCGTACTCCGGCCAATTGTCCCCGGCCTCGTAGCCGGTGTAGTTGCCTTTTGCCCAACTGTCCACATAGGTCACGCCTGACAACGCACCCAATGCCACAACGGACACCGCAAATACGGTCAACAGATGCCGAGTACCGATCACCTCTCCCCAGAACAAGGACCCGGCGAGGAGGAGCAACCCACCTGCCACAAATATGAGCCATGCGAATTGGGGGAAGTCTGTCGAGTCGGCGACCAGGCCAGACGCCACCGCAGTCACCAGGACGATGAGGATCCTCGGCCAGTTCATCGAGAGCTGCGACGGGAGGCGGCGCGAGGCCCACATCACAGCCGCTCCAACCGCTACCGCAGCAAAGAATGCAAGGCCGAAATACCAGTACGGGAGGAGCCGACCGTTCCACAGCTTCCACCGGTCACCACCAAAAGTGCCCGGGAACCACTGTGGGAGCAAAGTCGGGAGGGGGTAGTAGACCACCGGCAGCAACGTCGCTGCGACGAGCGGAGCAGCGCGCGATGACTTGCGAAACGCCCAAACGGCGCCATATATGGCGAGGGGCAGGAGAAGCCAGATTTCGACTGGAAACACTTCCTCGAGTCGACTCAACGGGATCCAACCCATGTCGGAGGTGAACCCAATTCTGGCTATCAGCGGAAGAGCCCAAAAGGCGGCGATGGAAAAACCCCACAGCCACACCAGGGTGGTTCGGACCAGGCCTTCCTTCCATTTGAAAACGAACAAGGAGGCGAAAATGAGCACGATCGTTGTCAAGACATGCGATAGCGCAGTGAGTGCAAGGGCGAGGGCGGCCCATTTCAGATACTTGTGATCGTCGCGAATTGCCCGGATGAGCAAGCCCAGGTACACGATGCCGAAAGAAAACGACCAGGAGTAAGAGAACTCTCCGGCAAGAGTCGAGGCAATGTTGCCTCCGTAGATGCTGTAGCTCTCGTAGAAGGCAAAGACCGCACCCGACGCGGCGGCCACAACGCTCACCGAGCGTGCGAAGTTCAGGCAACGGGCGTGGAAGTAAGCCGCAAATGGGAGTCCGACGATTCCGAGCACCGTGACGATTTTGAAAGCAACCCCATACGGGAGGAAAAGGTCGAGAAAGACGATTACTAGCGAAGGAAGCGGGAAGTAGAAGTAGAAAGCTGGAAACCCGGCGAACCAGTCATTGGACCAGCCGAGGACTCGTCCCTCGGGTAGCAGCACGTCCCGGAGATAGGCGGGTCCGTAGACATGGGCACCGGTGTCACCACCTGTTGGAGTTGTCGATGAAACGATCAGCCATGGGTTGAGGATGATCAGAATGATCACCGACACCGCTCCCACGGTGATGATCGCCGGCCAATTGACAGACGGCCGACGCCGGACTGGAAGGCTCACGCCTCTTGGTCGCGAACCTTCTCCAGGATCTGGGAAAGATCCAGGTCTCGTCCTTCTTGGTTCCACCACTTCTGTTCACAGTGGTGGCAGGAAAAGAACCGAACTTCGGTTCCGTCGGGCAGAAGGTGCTCGATCTCGATTACATCAGGTGTTGAACACTGGGGACAGTCCATGGCTCCGCGTGGATAGGTAGCGCCACTGTAAATCGAAGTCCCGGCTACGACAACGACTCTTCGTCAAGTAATCGACCCACGTATCTGGAGCGGCGCTTTCCGTTTTCGGTCCAGTAGGCGTACCAATAAGGCCCATGTGGGCATTTGGTGCAACCGGTTTTGCCACAGCGGACCTGCTGTTGTCGGAGGTGAACCTCCGGCTCTTTGTCGTCGGGGAGGGCGCCGGAACCATGAAGTTGGGCCCGCGTCAGAATCATCAAACGTCGGAGTTCGTGCTCATCCAGTTCTTTGACCGCATCGAGCAGATCGCGGTCCAGGGGCATCAGGCCACGGAAAGCGGAGCGAACAGCCGCGTGATGGTGCGGCGATCAGTCAAAGTCCAACCATGAGGAGGCGTCATCCTATCGGCGTGGTTGGAACACAACGAGTAGAAATAGGGCTCCGCCGGGCCGACGATATCGTCGAGCCAAACCAAGCTGTCGTCGTACGAAAATGTCATATGTGCGGCCGCAGGCGATCCACAACGAGTACAGCTCAAAACCATGGGCGGAACGGTAGGAGTACGGGCATCCCTATTCAAGGATCAAACCGCGAAAACATTTGGTTCGGCTTGCCTGGCCACAGGGTGCCACTGCCACGACTGCCCACGACCAATGTGGCCGGCACCGCATCGATTCCCAATGAGTGGAACAACCCGGGCTCCTGCTCCCAGGACATTTCGGAGAATCCACCTTCCCCGAACCTCTCGATGAGCATCCGCCTCGCCGGTGCGCATTCGGCACACGTGGCCGATGAGAAGTAATAGACACCCGGGGCCAAATCGATGGCGGATATCTTCCGCGCCGGTCCCGTAGCTCGAGCCCGAAGTATCAGCGTGACAACAAGTGTCACCAAAATCGCGCCGGCAACCAGTGCGATTCGGGATCCAGTCTCACTCACTGCCTAATGGCGTGCCGCCGCTGACCGCGATGGCCGGCCCGCTCCTCATCACCCACATCGGCACCAATAAACCGTCAGATACGAGTGTCACCCCATCTGAGACGCTGTCATCGAGATCCAGTTGGAGAACCTGTCCGGCTTCGATGGTGACGACCCGGGACCGAGACCGGTCCCGAACCTCGGAGACTGTGACCTCGGCGACATCTAGCCCGACATTGACCATCACAAGGCGCCCCCGGAAAAGTGGAATCGTCCCGGCCCCTGGGAGCAGCCATGCACCAGCCTCAACAGGCGATCCGGCTGTCATTCCCATCCCGGTATTAGAAGACAGACGGGTGAAAACAGCCACCGGTCCGGCGGCAATCACACGAAAAGCCGCAGGTGCTTCACTGAATGCCGACACGTCGATGACATCTTGTCCACCTGCCGACAGGACCCCCTCGATAGCGGCCTCCTCGATCCCGGCGGGCCCGTAGACGTCGATCTGATATTCCACGTCGGTCAGGGCACCTGAGGCAACGATCAGCTCACGTCGCCCATCGAGGCTCGGCACCACCGCGTACCAGCTCTCACCCGGTGCCACAGCCCGCCAGATCGCTGAATCGTCAGCCAGGTCAGACCTGGCAACTGCCACGACACTTCCACGTGATGTCTCAATGCTCAGGACAAGGTGCGCCCGACCGGGCAGCACATTGGCCATGTCCACGATCACCGAATCTCTCGGTGGCACCGTGATCGAATTCAAAAGCTCGTTCTCCTCGCGTCCCGACTCGGACGTCACCCGGATGTCAGCTACTGCTTCAGCTGAATACGGGTTTATCAGCTGGACCTCGAAGCCCGTGCCCTCGACGGTTGAACCTCCCCCGATGATCACCTGACGTTCGGGCACCTGCGAACAGATCTCCGCAGCTGCGCTACCACCACCGGTCAGCACCGATGCCGCAGCCGAGTCCGCAGTCGGAAACTCGACAAGCGCGGCTGCCTGGCCCACGGCCGCAACGTCATCGATGGGAATGGAGGCCGATCCTGAAGTGCCCGTTGTGAATTCCGCAAGGCCTACCGCCGAGCCTCCAGCGAAGACCGTGAGTTGTGCCTGCCCGTCAACAGTCGACCCCACTGCAACGGTGGTCGAGCGACTGCTCGACTCGTCTACGCCGCATACGGCCACCGGTGGCGCATTGGATCCGGGGTCCGCAGCCGGTACCGGTTCGGGCGGCTGTGGGGTGATTATCGCCGCTACACCTAAGGCGACGACGACTATGAGCGCTGCCCACTTCATGAAGACCTCCTCGCCAGCGCGATCACGACAATCGAACCCAGCAGGACCGCCAATGATGCGTAGGCCAGCGCAAGATTCAACGGATGACCGGCGTAGCCGGCCCGCCCGGTGCTTGCCGCCACCGACAGGTGCCAGGAAACCTGGCCACCCTCGGGCTGCCAGCCGTTCGTGTAGTTGCTGGCGAGCGACACACGTCCCGAGTCGGGGTCACCTGTGAATCCCACTCCGTCAACGGTCCAAACCTCCCCGTTGTCGGCCAACGCTATCGCAACTGCGTCCGGGTTCTCGAAAATGCGAACTGAGGAGTCAAATGGAACAGGGACGATGTCGAACTGATTTGCCAGCGACGCGTCCAGTCGGGTCTGCGGGCCTTCGATCACAATCCATCCCACCGCAAATTCGGACAATTCTTGCCCCGGCCTGAGATTGAACCCGGTCGTGATGTCCGTGAGCCTGTCATCGAGCAGGCGATCGCCGTTGCGCAGCGGCGGCAGCCAGATCTCATCATTTGTGGTCCCTCCGCCATCCATGAGGCGATACCAATATCCAGGGCCAGGTCTTGCCTCACCAGGGACAAGTGACGGATCCTCGGAAACGTAAAGAACACGCCTCGGCAAAGCATCAGGAGCCAGGGTCTCGGCGAAGATCAGTTCGTCGTTCACGTCACCCGAGGGCAGGCCAAAGTTGCCTCCCAGCATCGAAGACACAGACCAGATCAGAATGATCAGACCGCCAAGGTTCGATACCAAGCGAAGCGGAGTGAGACTGAAACGGTCGAGTGCAACCGCAGTGACGATTGCCGCACCTGTCGAAGCTGTGACCAGGAGTGCTTCTTCGACGCCGGGCCCACCAAACCCTAATTTCCAGATGACCAGGCTACCCAGGCCAAGCAGGGCACCAATATTGGCAACCCTTCGGTGCCGGCTGGACTCGATGAAAAGGGGAATCGATGCAAGCAGGATGGCCGCCGGCCACGCCACGTTCACGCTGACGCCGAGCCTGCGGTTGGAGTCGATCACCCAGCCGGGATCGCCACTTATGAACGATGCGGCGGCGATACCACCGACGGACAGGTACAGCCCGAGCAAGACGCGCGTGCCCTTTCCACCTTCGATCGACCACAACAGAGATGCGAGAATCGGGACAACCAGGAGGACCGGCGAAATCGAGGCGACGAGCCAGCCGATCAGCAGCGCCCAGCCGATCGGGGACCAGCGATTTCTTCCAGATTCGGAAGGGTGCACGAATACCGCGCGCAAGGCCCAAGGAAGGATCGCCGCGGCCGCCAGGGCTGACCACGAACCCCGCCCTGTCAGTGCGGCGGTCCCCGGGCCGGCAACAGCGACGAGCCCGGCGAGATATCGGCCCGAACCACGAACACCGAGCCGACCGAGGAGACGGCCCATCCCGACAATTGCGATGACGCCCAGGCCGAATGTGAGGAGGGTGCGCGCAGCATCCTCGGTCCCAAACCAAAGCAGACTCACGATACCGGTGAAGCCGGTGATCGGATGAACCGGTACCGGCGACCCGAGGCCAGTCTCGTTCCACCCGCCGAGAAGACGTTGCAGTGAAATCGTGGGCGGTTCGAAGGGAAAACTCAAGCCCACATTGGGGACGCCCGAAAGGAGAATTCCTCGACCGGCCACCAGCAGTACAAACAGGGCGATCAGGGCACCAACCGACCCAGAGCTCAGCCAAACTCTTTTGGCTCCCCGGGTCAACGCCTGATCCTCGTCGAAGAGGGCGAGGGCCCTGCCACTCAACTCGATGCCAATATCGCGCAGCTGCACGGAGCCGGTCGTTTGAAAGCGGAATAGCTCTTCGTCCCCAACACTCCGTATCGACTTTGTGGCCCGGCGCGACAAGATGGTCGACGGCAAGTGCAAGAGGTTCCAACCCCAAGATGCCAGGTAGCTGGTCAGCGGATGCCAGCGAAGAAGGAAAAGATTGAGGATCGAATCAAGCAGGCCCACGATGAGCGCAATAGGAATTACCCATGCCAGCGTCAGCGGTCGATAAGCCTTCCACATCGCCCGCATCCGACCTGCCCGCTCCCGCCAGCCGTGAACCGTGACCCGGCACTTGCCCTGGTGGTAAACCTCGGACGAAGGAACGATGATGACGCGTCCACCGGCCAGCCTCGCCCGTTGCGAGAAGTCGAGGCCCGAGGCACTTGGTGGTAGGAGAGGGTCCAGACCGCCCAGACCTCTGGCGAGATCGCGTCGCACGAGCATCGAAACGGAATGGACGTACGAGACTTCCCTGACAACGTCGTACTGCTGGAGGTCGACCTCTCCCTGGTCCAGACCGCTGAACGGCTCTCCGAACACATCCGTCGCACTTCCGATTTCTTCAAGTTCGTCTTTGCTCCCGGCAACCAAGAGTTTCGAGGCACCCAGGCCGGCGTCGTGACGATGAACCTCACGCACCAAAGAGGCCAAAGCATCGGGTCGCGGCCGCGCATCAGCATGGACGATCCACAAGTAATCGACCGACGAGTCTGTGGAGGCAATGGCGGATTCCAGAGATTCGACCGCTGTTGCCCCGTCCAACTCCCCCTCGTCGGCGCCAACGACCGTGACATCGACTACTTGGTCATATGCTTGCCGACGGATGGAACCCAATGCTGCACCGAGATCGGCGTCTGCGACGGCCGTAATTACAACTCTGACCCTCGGTCGTGCCGTTTCGTCGAGCACTGAGGTCGCGTTGTCGACGGAAACATCAGGAACATCGTTCATCCGATCGATCATTCTCGACGCTGTCTCGGCGCTGGGCAATACGGGTTGAGCATGGTGAAGGTTGTCGAACTCTCTGGGGGTGTAGGCGGAGCCCGTCTAGCCCGGGGCCTTGATGGGGTCCCATCGGTGGACCTGACGGTCGTCGTCAATGTTGGCGACGATGAGGTTATCCACGGATTGTACGTATCAGCAGATCTCGACACGGTGACCTACACGCTGGCAGGTGTGGAGGGTGGCCAGGGATGGGGTCGTGGGACCGACTCATTCAACACAAATGAAGAGTTGGGAAAGCTCGGTGCCGACAACCGATTTCGACTGGGTGACAAGGATCTCGCATTGAACATCCTGCGCACGGAGGCCCTGGGGACCGGGACCAAACTCGACGAGTTCACCCGAAGAATCACTAAACAACTCGACATCAGATCATCGGTGATACCGGTGACCAACGAGCAAGTGCGCACCAAGATCCGCACTGCCCAAGGCGACCGGCTGTCATTCCAGGAGTATTTCGTCATCCGTCAACATCGAGACGATGTTGACGACCTGGAGTTCGTCGGGGCGGCCCGAGCCAAGCCCGCACCCGGCGTCCTCGATGCGATCAGCGAGGCGGACGTCGTGGTGATAGGCCCATCCAACCCACCACTATCGATTTGGCCAATCCTGGCTGTTGAGGAAGTGAGGGACGCCATCGAGTCTCACCGAAACGTCGTCGCTGTGAGTCCCTTGTTCGGAGGCAAGGCGCTCAAAGGACCCGCCGATCGTGTCATGGCATCCCTGGGTCTGCTTTCAGGCAACGCGGGAGTCGTCGAGGCCTATTCCGGGCTGATCAACAGACTTGTAATCGATATATCCGACGCTGCAGACGCGTCCATTCTTCAAGGACTTGAAATCACGGTGGCTGATACCCGGATCCCGAACGCAGAAGCGGCCATCCGATTCACAGAATCTGCACTCTTGAGGTGAAGTTGGAAATCCTGCCCGTACCAGGCATCGGCGCCGTCAACCCCGGCGACGATTTGCTGAACGTGCTCATAAACGCCCTGCGCCCCCTTTCGCCCCTCAGAGGCGATGTTCTCGTCGTCACGCACAAAATAGTCTCGAAGGCAGAAGGCCGTGTGGTCACGATCGAGGGCGACCCCGACGAATTCAAACGCATTCTCGTCGAGTCAGAAGCGGCAGGGATCGTGCGGCGACGTGGTGACCTGATAATCGCGGAAACCAAACATGGGTTCATTTGTGCCAACGCTGGAGTTGATCGCTCCAACGCAGAGCCGGGAACCATGATTCTGCTCCCCGAAGACCCGGATCGTTCTGCTCGAAGGGTGAAAAGTCGACTCGATCACGAATTCGGGATCGAGATTGCCGTAATCATCTCGGATACTTTTGGAAGACCGTGGCGAAAGGGCCTGACCGACGTCGCCATCGGCGTTGCGGGAATGAATCCCATACTCGACCTGAAAGGGACGAGAGATTGGAGTGGCCAACTACTCGATGTCACCGAAGTCTCTGTGGCTGACGAACTTGCGTCGGCTGCCGACCTGGTCATGGGCAAGGCCAGCGGAATCCCCGCCGCGCTGATCCGGGGCTACGAGGTGCCGCCCGGCGATGGGGGCGGAGTCGATTTGGTCCGTCAACCGAACGAGGACTTGTTTCGCTAGCCGGACTGGCCCCTCAGGCCCCGGGACGGCCCAGGCCCCAATAGTCGAGCCCGACCTGACGAACCTGCTTGGGGTCGAGAAGGTTCCGTGCATCCACGACACGGTGTCCTCGCATTCTGGCGGCGACTTCTTTCATGTCGACCGATGCAAATTCTGGCCACTCGGTGGAAACCAGCAGAACATCGGCACCCTCAACGGCATCGAGGGCCGAATCCACATTGGTCACCATCGCAGATGTCGCTTCCGGGTCATAGGCAATTACTTCGGCCCCTTCTTCCTGGAGGAGGGCGGCGATACGCAGTGCTGGCGACTCGCGCACATCGTCGGTTCCGGCCTTGAAGGCCAGACCCCACATGGCAACCCGCCTGCCCCGCAGCCCACCTCCGGCAGCGAGTCGGACCTTGGCAGCAACCCGGCGTCGCTGCTCGTCGTCGGCCTCGATAACCGCTCGCAACAATTGGAAGTCGTAGCCGGCATCCTCGGCCACCGCGATGAGTGCCGAGGTATCTTTCGGAAAACACGATCCTCCGTATCCGGGCCCTGGTTGGAGGAAATGCGGCCCGATCCGATGGTCACTGCCAAGACCGTCGATGACATCCATCACGTCGGCGCCAACCGCCTCACATACGTTGGCGAGGGTATTCACAAAGGTCAACCGGGCGGCCAGGTACGAGTTGGATGCGTATTTGATCATCTCCGCCGAGGTCGGATCGGTCTTGATCAGATGGGTATCGAGGTCCTGATAGAGCAGGGCAACACGATCGGCGTCCGCTTCGTCCCATGACCCAACAACGATGCGATCCGGGTCCATGAAATCCTCGACTGCCCTTCCCTCGCGGAGAAACTCGGGGTGGGACACAATTCGAGCACTGCTTCCAAGGTCGGCCAGCCGTTTCCTCAAAGACGCGACAGTCCCTGGCGGCACCGTGGATTTCACGACAAACAAAGCATCGTCGTCGACGACATTCGCCAGCTCGTCGACCACTCCCTCGACGAATCGCAGATCCGCCCGGCCATCTGGCCCTTCCGGCGTCGGAAGACAAAGGAATACCAGTTCAGCGTCGATGACAGCCTCGACGTTGGAGGCGTGGAAGCTGATCGAGCCCTTGGCGATCGCTTCGGCGAGCAGTTCCGGAAGGCCCTCCTCGAAGATCGGAACCTCGCCGGCGGTCAGCCGCTCGACGCGTCCGGCATCGGCTTCGCCAAGTCGAATCTGGTGGCCGAGGCTGCTGAGACCGGCTCCAGTGACCAATCCGACGTATCCGGCGCCGATTATCGAAACGTTCATAGGCCCTTCCGTTGCGGTGGGATCACATCATGTTAAGCGGCATCGGTGCCGACTATTACCACCGCGTCATACCTGTTATCGACCGCATCGAAGCGGACTTCACCAAAACCGAGCGCCGATCGAACCATCTCACCTGCTTCCGAACCTTGATTGCTCAGAATTTGGGTGGTCGGATACTGCACATCGGAGTCTCCAACTGCGACCACGATGAAACCCAACGCTTCGAGCCGTTGGGCCATTTCGCCGGCCGCTCCCGGAACACCGTTCCCATTCAGGACCTGCACCCGAGTTGGCTGCTCTGCCAATGGCCGGCCCGCCACGAAATTGGCAATCATCGCCGCCGCCTCGGGCTCGCTGGCATACACAACCGATTGAGATCCCTCGGTTCCGAGAATGACCGGAAGCGTGGCGCCGTCGATGTTGCCCCCAACAATGCCCTTGAAATCCCAAACCATGCCCGCGACGGATGACGAGGCGAGGCGACTGTCGACTGTCGTGTGCCTGGCTAATGACGAGGCAATCGTGCCGGCTTCTGCCACAGATGATGGGCTCTTGAGTTTCCCGAGTATGGCCCTGACCACTTCCTGCTGCCTTTGGGTCCTGCCGATATCGCTGGCGTCGACGCTCACCCATTGGCCGTTCTGAAGCTCCTGATACTTACGCGACCGCGCATATGCCAGTGCCATGTCGCCATCGAGTGTTTGCGAGCCGGCCTCGACATCCAATCCTGAAGACAGGTCACGGGCCGGATTGGCGAATAAGACTTCGATCCCGCCCAACTCATCAACCATGGCAATGAAGCCGACGAAGTCGATCTCGACGTAGTGGTTGATCTCGACCCCGAGATTCTGCTTGATCGTTTGGACCATCAAGGTCGGACCACCAAATGCGTAGGCGGCGTTGATCTTGTTCTTGCCGTTGCCCGGAATGTCGACCCACAGGTCGCGGGGAATGCTGAGCATCTGGGCGACACCATCTCGATTGAACTTGACGAGCATGATCACGTCGCCGCGCTGACCTCCAGCACTTCCGAAATTCGTGAGGTCCGTCAGGCCTTCTCGTGAATCACTACCCACCAGGAGAAAGGTCAGGTCGCCGGTCGAAACATCGAGGACATCGGTGACCTCGTCATCGGTCTTTGCCTCGGCCAATGCGTTTTCGCCTACACGGACGATCCAGTAGAAGCCCAGAACCGCGAGGTTGGCGAGTACCAGGAGCGTGATGATTGAAATTTTGAGCCAACGCGGCACACCGCGTCGTCGGGGTATTTCGGAAGAAGTCATTCTTTATCTGACGATCAGGTCCAGCCAAGCGTTCCTGTCGACCCGGCATTCTCCCAGACTGATGTCGCTAAACAATGTCTTGTGACACGTCAGGTTATGCTCGCTGTGCCAGAGCACCGAACTCGAGACTCCGGAGGTAGTAGTTGGCTGTCCTGTCCCACGAAGGAACGTATCCGATCATGTACAGCGCCTGGCCGCTGCCGATCGGGACCAGCCATCGCACCGGATACCTGGCGCGACCCGACAAAGCCGGCAAATTTCCCGTTGTTGTGGTTCTGCCGACCTTGAACGGGCTGTCAGGCTTCGAAAAAGACTTCTGCCGACGTCTCGCCCGACACGGGATCGTGGGGATCACCCTCGACTTCTATCGCCAGGACGGTGACACCTCGGAGGCATATGCGGCACTAACCGATGCAAGAGCGATGACGGACCTGGACGAGCTACACGAGTTCATAGTCAGCGACGACGTTGATTGGACGCAACGCGGAGGAGTCGGCGTATTTGGTTCAGACGTCGGCGGGAGATTCGCCCTGATGGCAGCCTCTCGGCGGGATTGGGTGCGCTCAGTCGTAGTCGCCTACGCACCTCTAACGGGTGACGAGGACCGAGATTTCCAGGTTGCTTCGGCTCTCGGCAACTTGCCGATTCCGGTGTTGGCCCTCTATGGGGCTGCTGACGAGTTGATAGAAGCTGCATCTGTCGATGAGGCACAGAGGCGCAATGATCACGGCCAATGGCTGCTCTACGAAAACGCAGGGCATGGATTCCTCGATGTCGAAGAGCCGAATTTCGATCAGTCAGGTGCTGACGATGCCATCGCCCGCGCGCTTACGTTTTTTGCCGCCACACTTCCGCCAGCGTCAGAAGTAGAGCTCGGCTGAATCCACCGATGGTCGACTAACGGACGTGTCGGATTGCGCCGGCGTACAACTCCTGGATACCACCGTCTATCTCGACGAGCAACGACCCCTTTCCACTGATCCCTGCGGCGAGCCCGGACCCGTTGGGCTCCCAGGTGATTTCTCGGCCCAATGTCTGACATAGTCCCCGATACTCATCGATCGGCCAGCCGTCACCCTCGACCAGTGAACTGAATTCGGCTGCCCAGAGGGCACCAATCTCGGCATATCGACCCGGCCCCGGATCTTTTTCGTAGATTGCTCCGATCCCGTCTGGAGAATCCGGCCAATAGAGATTCATGCCCACCCCGGCCACGGCGACTTCGCCGCTCACCTCGACAAGAATGCCGCCCACTTTCGAGTCACTCATCATCAGATCGTTGGGCCACTTCAAGGTCACATGAGATCCAACCGCTCTAGCCGAGGCCACACCTGAGATCAACGAGAAAGGACGGTCGTCGTCCTTTGCCGGTCGCCACGCGAAAGACACCGCAAGTGCCCGGACGGCATTCATCCAGGTTGCGCCGGTGCGACCCCGACCCTCCGATTGTGACGATGCGATGACGACCTGAGGCAACGGCCCTAACTCGCTCCGCGCCAAATCTTGGGTGGATACCACCTCTTCGTGGATGTTCTGTAAATAGGGTGTAGCCATATCGTCCTCGGGCGAGTCGAACAAAGGATACGGAGAAGTCTTGGGCACCGAAGCGCGGATTGAACAACTTAGAGAACTCCGAAACGAGGCGCTGCACTCCGGCTCGCAGCGGGCGGTCGCCCGACAGCACGAGCAAGGCAAGCTCACAGCACGCGAGCGGATCGACACGCTTCTCGACAAGGACTCGTTTCAGGAGATCGATCAGTTTGTCCGTCACCAGTCCTCAGGATTCGGGATCGAGGACAAACGTCCCCCCGGAGACGCAGTAGTCACGGGACACGGCACTGTGGACGGTCGCCCCGTTTTTGTATTCGCGGAAGACTTCACTGTGTTTGGCGGAAGCCTTGGACGCGCCGTGGCCGACAAAATCTGCAAAGTCCTCGACCTCGCTCTTCAGACCGGCGCACCTGTGGTCGGGCTCAAAGACTCCGGTGGTGCCCGGATCCAGGAGGGAGTAGGCGCGCTCGACGGATACGGCCGCATTTTCGAACGAAACGTCAGGGCATCCGGTGTGATACCTCAGATCTCGGTCATCATGGGACCGTGCGCCGGCGGAGCGGTTTACTCCCCTGCACTCACCGACTTCGTGTTCCAGGTCGAGGGGACCAGCCATATGTTCATCACCGGGCCTGATGTGATTAAGGCTGTGACCGGTGAGGAGGTATCCATGGAGGAGTTGGGAGGCGCCCATGCCCATGCATCAAAGTCCGGGGTCACCCACTTCGTGTATCCGACCGGAAGGGACGCCCTCGACGCGGTTCGCTACCTGCTTTCGTTCCTCCCCCAGAACAATCAGGAGCTAGCCCCCTACTTCGCGCCAACCGACCGGCCCGATCGAATCGACGACGCGCTCGACGCCGTGATCCCCGACTCGGCAAACCAGCCCTATGACATGCTCGATGTGATCCAGACCATCCTCGACGACGGCGAGTTTTTCGAGGTTCACGATCAATGGGCCAAAAACATCATCATCGGTTTGGGGAGGCTCGACGGTCACACCGTTGGCATCGTCGCGAACCAACCTGCGGTGATGGCCGGCACCCTCGACATCGCCACTTCGGAGAAGGCCGCTCGATTCGTCAGATTCTGTGACGCCTTCAACATCCCCATTTTGACTTTTGTCGATGTGCCTGGATTTCTACCCGGTGTCGATCAGGAGCACGGCGGCATTATCAGGCACGGGGCCAAACTGCTATACGCGTATTGCGAGGCAACCGTCCCCCGGATCACTGTTATCACCCGAAAGGCCTACGGCGGCGCCTACCTCGTGATGAACGCTCGCGGTATCCGCGCCGACCTGGTGTTCGCCTGGCCCTCGGCTGAAATCGCCGTCATGGGGGCGCAGGGAGCCGTCAACATCATCCACAGGCGTGAGCTTGCCGACGCCACCGATGAGGAAGCCAAGCGCCAGGAGTTGGTTGCCGACTACGAAGACAAGTTCAACAATCCCTACGTGGCCTCCGAACTGGGTTTGGTGGACGAAGTAATCGAGCCCCGGGAAACCCGGATCAAGTTGATTAGAGCAATGGGCGCCCTACGGAACAAACGAGAGACACTGCCGCCGAAGAAGCACGGAAACGGGCCGCAGTGACGTCGGGAGCGTCACGACGTAGGCTGTAGCGAATCAAATGAAGTCCCTGCTAATTGCGAACCGAGGCGAGATAGCCGTCCGTGTAATCCGTACGGCCCAGGAGATGGGCATGAGGGCCATCGCCATCTTCTCAGAACTCGACCGCGACGCCCTACACGTCCAGCTGGCGGACGAAGCCTGGAACGTGGGCCCGGCGCCTGCTGCCGAAAGCTACATGAACCAGACCAGGATTCTCCAGATCGCCCACGAGTCCGGCGCCGAAGCAATTCATCCCGGATACGGTTTCCTGTCCGAAAACTCAGTGTTTGCCCGCGCCGTAGCCGATGCCGGGCTGATCTGGGTCGGTCCCAGCGCCGCTGCCATCGAAGCGATGGGCGACAAAATCACTTCGCGGCGAAACGCCGAGAGCTTCGGAGTGCCCACGGTCCCCGGCATCACCGATCCGGTCACAACTGTCGAGGAAGTGCGAAAGCTGGGCGAGAAGTTCGGTTATCCGGTGGCCATCAAGGCTGCTCACGGTGGTGGAGGCAAAGGCCTCCGAGTCGTTACAAACAGCGATGAGGCCGAAGACGCTTTTGACGGGGCTCGCCGCGAGGCCGATGCCTACTTCGGCAATCCCGAGGTATACGTGGAGAAGTATCTCGAAAAGCCCCGCCACGTTGAGGCGCAGATACTCTTCGACAGTCACGGCAACGGGCTGTTCTTGGGCGAACGAGACTGTTCAGTGCAACGTCGCCACCAAAAGCTCATCGAGGAGACGCCATCTCCGGGACTGACAGAGAAGCAACGAAATGCACTCAGCAAGGCCGCACTGGACGCTGCACGATCTTGTGACTATGTCAATGCTGGGACCGTTGAGTTTCTCGTCGACAAGAACGGAGATTTTTTCTTCCTGGAGATGAACACACGACTCCAGGTCGAGCACACCGTGACGGAGATGGTCACCGGGCTCGATCTCGTCGAGTGGCAGTTGCGAATTGCCCAAGGCGAAGAGCTGACAATCACCAAAGTCGAGCCACGCGGCCACGCAATCGAATTCAGGATCAACGCCGAGGACCCGTACAACAACTATCTGCCGACACCGGGCCAGGTCGTCGAATGGCAAGAGCCTGCCGGGCCCGGCGTGCGTGTTGATTCCTGGGTTCGCCAGCACACATCGGTCAGTCAGTACTACGACAACCTGATGGCAAAGCTGGTTGTTTGGGCTCCGACAAGGGCCGCCGCCATAAGCAAAGGGCGCCGTGCGCTCGGCGAATTCCATGTCCGCGGCGTGAGCACCACCATTCCTGCACACCTGGCCGTGCTCGACCACCCCGACTTTATCAACGGCGACCATCACACCAAGTGGATGGAAGATACCCTGAACCTCCAAGGTTCGGTGAGCACCGAGCCCAACCTCCCCGAAGACGAGGCGTTGACCCGCCGCGACATCACCGTGGAGATCGGCGGACGGCGATTCGCCGTCGCCTACTGGGCTCCCGAGCCAAGTGTCGGCGGCGGAGGTGTGCGGCGCAGGCCTCCCAAACTCGACATTTCCCGTGGATCCGGTGCAGACGACGGCGTTATCACAGCACCGATGCAGGGCACCATCGTCAAGGTCCACGTCGCCGCGGGCGATTCCGTCAAAGCCGGCGAAGCCATCTGCGTTCTCGAAGCAATGAAGATGGAAAACGAAGTGTCGACTCCGAGTGGAGGAGAGGTCGTCGACCTACGGGTGCAAGCTGGGGACACCGTTGCTCCGGGTCAAGTCATCGCAATCGTCAAGTAAGCCGAATCACGAAAGAGTGGCCACCCGAGAGCGGCCACCTTTCCGAAGAGGAGCACAAGTCAGTCGTTGTCGAATTCAATTTCGACGACGAGCCGGCCGTCGTCGACCTCGACTTCGATCTCTCCTTCTGAGTCACCACTTTCGAAGCGGACCTCAATCCGATTCCACTCACTCTTCTTGATCTCGTAGGACCATCCGCCGTTGGCGCTGACATCGACCAAGAGCAGTTGCCCACCAAGTACCTCAATCGTGACTGTTCCGGCAGTCCCAACGGAATAGGTCGTCACACCATCTACCAGGATCACGCCCTCGTCGTCGTCATCGTCATCGTCGATGGTTGTCGATGAGTTGTCACCAGGATTCGTCGTCGACGAGCCCGACCCCGGTGTTGTTGTCGATGTGGTGCTGTTGTCGTCATCGAGGGTTGTAGTGCTGGTGTCGTCGAACGTGGTCGAAGAGGTACTGCCCCCGCCTACTGTCGTCACGGTTCCGTCGAGACTGGTGGTTGTCGAACCTTCGGCATTCGTCGAAGAGGTCGAACCATCCGAATTGGTCGACGAGGACGACGAGTCAATGGTCACAGACGAACCGACCTCGGACGCCGGCGAATTGCCACTGGCCCATGCCACGCCGACCAGCAACAGCGCCGCAGTGATTGCGGTGAACACTCCAAGCATCTTCCTGAACATTGCTACCTCCTGTAGGTATCAGTTCTCATGATTCAGGAAATCGGGTCAAGGACGCCTCAGCAGACCGTCAACGTTTCCTCAAGGGGCTGCCCCGGCACCTCCCGGTCCAAAGGGACCACCAGAGACCATCCTCGCGCAAGCGGGAAGGAGCTCAAAAGTTTTGCCTACTCGGCTGCGTCGGAAATCGCTTCAGTCATTGATGGGTGCACCATCAGGGTCTCCACCAGGGTCGAGGCGGTAACCCGGGCCTGTACGGCGAGGGCAATCACTCCGATTAGCTCCGAAGCCCGATGGCCGACAATCGTCCCGCCCAGCACCACACCAGTAGCCGGATCCGAGGTGACTTTGACGAAACCCCTCGTGAAGTGTTGCAAGACCGAACGCGCATTCGAGGCAAACGGGACCTTGGTGGTACGGACCTTGCGACCTTGGGCGGCGGCCTGCACCTCAACCAGTCCCACGGACGCGATTTCGGGTTCGGTGAAAATGGCTTCGGCCACATTCGAATAGTCGAGCGGCGTGACCGGCAGCCCGAGAGCGTGCCGGGCGATTTTGCGGCCCTGCATCGACGCGACCGAGCTCAACGGCATTTGGCCGGTCACGTCGCCGGCGGCGTATATGTGGGGCACGGAGGTCCGTTGAAACTCATCAACCGTCACGTACCCGTGGTCGGTTTCCACACCGGCTTCGTCAAGACCGATGTTGTCGGTCAGAGGAACCGACCCGACAGCGAGCAGAGCGTGGGAGCCCCTGACGATCCGGCCGTCATCGCAGAAGACCGACACTGCCTCGCCGTCGATATCTATCTTTTCTGCCCGCGCCCCGATTATGAGTTTGACTCCACGTTCCAGGAAATCCTCTTCGAGAACGGCGGCCACTTCGGCGTCGCGATGCGGGAGGATCTGTTGCCGCGAAACGACCAGGCTGACCCGGGATCCCAGGCTTTCGAATATGTGAACGAATTCAACGCCGGTTACGCCCGAGCCGATGACAATCAGGTGCTCGGGGACGTGCTCCAGGTCGTAAGCGTCCCGGGTCGTCAGCACGCGCTCACCGTCGGCCGGGGCCCATGCCGGCACTCTCGGAGCGGAGCCAGTAGATATCAGTGCCTTATCGAACCGAATTGTCGATTCGGACCCGTCCGCGCCAGTGACCACGGCGGAGTTAGGCCCGGTGAGACGGCCCTTTCCACTAAGAAGGGCAACGCCCTGGGATTCCAGGAGTTGCACCCAGTTGGCATTGATATCCGACGTAATCTCGCCGATCCGGGTCGCAAGAACACCGGTATCGACCTGGCCGGGATTCGTGACCAGCCCCAACTTGGCCGCGTTGCGGACCGACGTATGCCGAAGAGCGCTAGCCGCCATGGTCTTTGAAGGAATGCAATCCCAGAGATGGGCCGCTCCCCCAACGATGTCCTTTTCGACGAGGGTGACCCTGGCGCCCCGTGCGGCTGCGGTAGTGGCGGCCTGAGTCCCGGCCGGGCCGCCCCCGACTATCAGCAGATGTGTCTCTTCTTTACTCATACAACGACAGCGACGGTAACCGGCGCACTAGAAGGGGTGGGCTCATGTCGGTCTATGGACGCCGAACACGGTACGCAACTCGTCGGAGATCTCACCGATCGTGGCGCCCGCCCGTAAGGCTATTTTCATTGATGGCAGGAGGTTTTCTTCCGTTTGAGCGCAAGTGGAGACTGCCTCCAAGCCGCTTCGCACTTCGTCCTGGTCACGCTGGGCTCGATGCAGCCTCAGACGCCCGATTTGGCCTTCCTCGAGCCCGGGATCGACCTCGAGGACCGGGATGACATTCCCATCGGCAGATTCGAAGCGGTTCATTCCGACAACAACGCTTGACCCATCGGTTTGAGCTTTCGCTTCCAGGTACGCCGACTCCTCGATCTGGGCCTGCATCCATCCCGCTTCGATAACTTGGACCGCCCCTCCACGATCGAGGATCTCGTCGATCAGGGAATTGGCCTTTTCTTCGAGCTGATCGGTCAAGGTTTCGACGTAGTACGAGCCCGCGAGAGGATCCACAGTGTCGGGGACTCCTGACTCGTGGGCGATTATTTGTTGGGTTCGGAGTGCCACGAGCGCCGATTCGTCAGTTGGAAGCCCGAGAGCCTCATCGAAAGAGTTCGTGTGCAGCGACTGAGTGCCTCCGAAGACAGCCCCCAGCGCTTGAATGGTGGTCCGGACCACATTGTTGAGTGGCTGTTGGGCAGTCAGCGTTGAACCGGCGGTCTGGACATGGAATCGCATCGTTTCAGTCCTCGGATCCTTCGCGCCTAGCGCTCGCATTCTCCGAGCCCAGATCCGACGGGCCGCCCGATACTTGGCAGTTTCCTCGAAGAGATTGTTGTGCCCATTCCAGAAAAAGGACAGTCGAGGGCCGAACTCATCGATGTCCATGCCGGCGTTCTGCGCAGCCTCGACATAAGCCAGACCGTTGGCAATTGTGAAAGCCAGCTCTTGAGCGGCTGACGACCCGGCCTCCCGGATGTGGTAGCCACTGATGGAGATGGTGTTCCAGTTGGGAAGGTGCTCGTTTGCGTAGGCAAAAAGGTCGGTCACCAGGCGCATCGAGGGGCGAGGCGGATAGATATAGGTGCCACGAGCGACGTACTCCTTGAGAATGTCGTTCTGCACCGTGCCCTTGAGCTTCTCGGCAGGGATGCCTTGATCTTCGGCGACGAGCTCGTACAAAAGGAGCAACAGTGGAGCAGTGGCGTTGATAGTCATCGAGGTCGATACGTCGTCGAGCGGGATGCCGTCGAACAGCCTGGTCATGTCGGCAAGGGAGTCGATAGCCACCCCGACCTTGCCTACCTCCCCGGCCGAGAGCCCGGCGTCAGAGTCCAGACCCATTTGCGTGGGCAGGTCAAATGCGACGCTTAGTCCGGTCTGGCCGGCCGCCAGAAGATCGCGGAACCTTCGGTTGGTGTCTTCGGCATTGCCAAACCCGGCGTATTGACGCATCGTCCACAGCCGTCCGCGATACATGGTCGGGTACGGCCCTCGTGTGTAAGGGAACTCACCCGGTGCCTCTGATGCCGCCCCCGCGGGCAGGGATTCGTAGACCGTTTCGATCTCGATATTGCTCGACGTTCTCCGAGGTTTATCCATTGAGGGGGTATCCTGACACAAGTCAGACAGATCGTAGGTCGGGAACTCACAGACCGCCCAGGACGTCGAAACCTCTCATATGGCAAAAAAAGCCCTAATCCATCAAATCGAGGCGCGCGAGCGCAGAGGCCGCTGGTTCGGGGCCCTGGCCACGCTGCTTTCCATGGCACTCCTTCTTTCAGGATGGGTTGGGCTATTCGCATTCCTCGGAGCCAACTCGGCATACGGGACATTTGACCAGGTCACCCAGGAGTGGATTCCGGATACCCGGTCGATGGAGCTGACCCTCCCCGACCTGAGTCGCACCAGCCAGATCTACGCCGACTCGGGAGAGCAACTCGCTGAGCTTCACGACGGCCGTAATTCCGAACCCGTCGCTTACGTCGATATCCCCGAGGTGATGATCAACGCAATCCTCGCGGCCGAGGATTCAGAGTTTTTCCTCCACCACGGCGTTGACTTCTCCGCAATTTTCTCTGCCGCAGTCGACAACATCATCTCCGACAGCACCCGGGGTGGATCCACCATCACCCAACAGGTCGTCAAGAATGCCTTTGTCGGCTCTGAGGTTTCGATACAACGCAAGGTTCGGGAGGCATTTGTATCCGCTGAGGTGGAACGGAGATTCTCCAAAGAGCGAATACTCGAGTTCTACCTGAACTCGGTCTATTTTGGCGGTGGCGCCTATGGCGTCAAAGCAGCTGCCGAAGAATTCTTCAGCAAAAACTTATCGAAACTCCAACTCCACGAGGCTGCTGCCCTCGCCGTTCTGGTCCGAAACCCGTCGCTCTACAACCCGAGGACGTTCCCCGAGCTAACACTCGATCGACGAAACGACGTGATCGACGAGATGCTGGAGAACGGCTGGGTCACCGAATCCGAGGCGACGATTGCCAAAAGACGACCCCTCGACGTGGTTGATTCACCACTGCGAAGGGGGCAAGCCGACCACGTTGTTGCCGAGGTCAAGCGTCAACTCCTGAACGACTCTGAATTCGAGTTCCTCGGCGAGACCAAAGAGGCACGCAAGGTCGCCATCTTCGGTTGCCCCGCCGACGACGTCGCATGTGAAGGTGGTGGAGGCCTTCAGATTTTCACAACGATCAATCTCGACCTGCAGAAGAAAGCCAACTCCATCCTTCGCGAATGGCTGCCTCTCCCTGAATACGAGGTGAACCTGGAGGCCTGCAAGGAGATTTTCCCGAACGAGACAGATGAATTCCTCGCGACCTACTCCGAGACGCACTCCTGTGCACCGACCGGTGCCCTGACCATGGTCGACAACAAGACGGGAGCGGTCAAGGTGATGGCCTCCGGGTTGCCGTTCGAGTTCTCCCAGTTCGACCTCGCCATTCAAGGTCGCAGGAACCCCGGCTCATCATTCAAGCCGTTCGCTCTAGTTGCCGCCCTCGAGCAGGGCTTTACGCTCGGTCACACGTGGAGCGGCGCCAGCCCCTTGAAGATCGAGTGCGAGTTCGTTTGCGCACCCAACGGCAGCAACATTTGGACCGTGAGCAACGCCGGGAGCTCACTCGGGATCATCACTCTGGAGCAGGCCACCTACAACTCGGTGAACACGGTGTATGCCCAGGTATCCAACGAAGTCGGCCCATCAAACATCGTCGACGTCGCACGCCGCATGGGTGTGACAGAATCTTCGCTGAACCCGGTCCTGTCAATCGTTTTGGGCACATCTGAGGTGAGCACGTTGGAGATGGCCAACGCCTATTCGAACTTCGCCACCAACGGCCAGCACGCAGACGACTACCTCATCGAAAAGATCGTCGACCACAACGGAAACGTGATCTACGAAAACGAGCACAGTGTCGAGCAGGTATCCGACCCGGCGATATTCGCCGCAGCCCGGCGTGCCCTGGTGAAGGTGCCGACATCCGCTGGTACTGCTCCCCGGGCCAATATCGGGAGACAGCAAGGCGGCAAGACCGGGACCCACCAGAGTTATCTCGACGCCTGGTATGTCGGCTTCACCCCGGAATACAGCACCGCAGTCTGGGTTGGCTATGAGGCCAAGCAGGTTCCCCTCGTCGATGTCGTGATCAACGGGCAGCGCTACAGCAGGGTTTTTGGAGGCTCGGTGCCAGCCCCGATCTGGGCCGAGTTCATGAGTTACGTCCTTAAGGACCAGCCGGAAACTTCCTTCCCCGAGGAACCGGCCAACATCGATGACTATCTCAAGCCGCCGACCACAACAGTGCCATCTGTTGTCGGGCTCAGCCAGGAGGACGCGACCAGTCGTCTGAAAGCGGCCAAGCTCAACGTGACGGTCAAGGAAGTTCCATCATTAGAACCGGCCGGCATGGTGGTTTCTCAATCTGCCGCGCCTGGGGCCAGTGTGCCTCAAGGGACGGTGATCACCATCAAGGTTTCCACTGGCGAGACGCCTGCAGGGTCGCTACCCGATTTCGCCGGCATGACGGTCGACGAGGCCATCGAGGCTGCCCGAATCTTCGAGGAGGCCACGGGCGTCAAAGTGAGCCTGTTCCAGCAGAAGGTCGACACCGACGATCCCAAGCTGGTGGACAAAGTGATCTCGACAACGCCCAAGGCCGGAGCCAAGGTGGAAGGTCAAGTCAGCGTCACGCTGTTTGTGGGCCAGCTCGCCGAATAGTCGCGCCCTATCACCCATAGAACTCAGATTCTTTTCGCGCTCTCAGTCGCGTCCCTTGACGTTGGTTAACGATATTTTGTACAACACAAGATATGAGAACAGAAGCGCCCCCGGTAGGTAGTGTTGCTCGTCCTCCAGCCAATAACGCTGCAACTGCCGGGAGTGCTTCTGTCCGGCCGTCAGCACAGGTGCGCCCGATCGTCCCGGTCAATATGGTCCGCTCAACGACCGGGTTCCGCCCCGACGATCCCTACGTTCGACGCTTCTGGGTAGCCGCACTTGGTCCCGGCGCTATCGCAGAGCTGCTCCGCTTGGTCCGTGCCGCCGAGAAGGGGGAGGGAGTTCGGCTACCCAGATACCTCCCTCAGCTAATGAAGGCAAACCTGGTCTCTTCCACCTCGGGTGCTCTCGTCGTGGCCAATCGCATCCCTCCCGTGCCCCGGGAGCTGCAGTGGCGATTCCCACCCTCCCTTGCTGGAGAACATGCCCGCTGGGTTGGCCCGTCAGCTACGAGCGGCCAATAGCCACATCATCACCAAAGCCACAGATTCCCCAATTGCGAAACCAGTCGCCACCCTCAGCCCGGGCTCGGGCCGGTAGATGAACATGACGGCCAACGCCACTACGAGGCCGCAAAACCATGCGATCGCCAGACGCGATGTCCTCCCCTCGGCAACCAACACCTGACCAGCGATCTGCGCCGCCGCCGCAGCCATGACACCGGCGGCGGCCAGGGCCGCCACAGCACGCTCGGGGACAAATTCATCGGTGAACAGCAATCCCACCACCTCGGGCCCAACGAGCCAGCCCACGGCACCCCCGAGCAGGGCGAGGCCAATGCCGGCGAGTACTACGTTGCGGGCAATCCGTGCGAGTCGGGCGCGGGATTCGTCGGCCGTCAGACCAACCAGGAACGGCAAGATGCGGCCCTGTAACGAAAAGATGAGAGTGAGGGGCGCTCGGTAAAGCGTGAAGGTGATGAATATCACCGACACGAGAGATGGCGAAGCCCCAAATGCAACTGCTGCCAGCGGTGCCCCGGCGAGAAGCAATTGCGACGATGCCGATCCGCCCACATACCCTCCGAGAAACCGGAATGCCGGCGCAGTCGGCACGTCCGTCGAGCCGCTGTCCCTTCGCCACCAACGAAGGGCGAGCACGGAGAATCCTCCCAAAACCATTGCCCAGCCCAGCGATACCGCACTGGAGAAGATCTGGAGAAACACGATTCCGGCAGCCAGCCGGGCGCCGGCCTCGACAATCAGCACCCAACCGACGTCCTGGAACCGCCGACGACCTGCCAACACGCCTTTTCCAAAAAACAGCAGCCCATAACCCATGACGAGGAGCGAGGCTTGCGCGACGTATTGCCAATTGTTCTCGAATAGATCGAGTGTGGTGGCCACAAACACTCCCGCAATTGCCGCCCCAACCAGAACAACCAGGTAAGTGGCGCGCGCCGCCCCGGGAAAGGCTTTTCGACCCGACGCGACTTCCCTTGTCACATATTGCTCCACGGGTACCAGCGTGACCGTGGCGAGAATGAAAAAGGCTGTCCACAGCAGGCTGATCGGCGCAAAGGCCTCCGAGCCCAGGTCATTGGCACCGTAGACCTGGAACAAGTACGCGCCGATTGCTCCGATCAGGCCGCCAGCGATCATGAAGGTGGTGCCCCGTGCTTTGAAACCTCTTGGCTCGGTTTCGGTCACGACCGAGCTCAACGAGCCCCCGAACCGGTCAAGACCGTGAGGAAGGATTTGGCAAGGATGCTGAGATCAAAAACAGGAGACATGTGCTTGACGTAATAGAGGTCGTAGGTGAGCTTTTCAATCGTGTCTGCATGATCATCGGCATATCTGTAGCTCACCTGAGCCCAACCAGTGATCCCCGGTCTGACCAGATGGCGGTGCTCGTAAAACGGAATTTGCTTGCGGAAGGCCCGCACAAAGGGAACCTGTTCCGCCCTCGGCCCAACCAGGCTCATGTCGCCGGCAAGGACATTGACGAGTTGAGGGATCTCGTCGAGACGTGACCTGCGAAGAAATCGCCCGCCACGAATCAAACGGCTGTCGTTCTCCTCGGCGAAGCGGGGGCCGCCAGCGTCGGCATCGGCCACCATCGTCCGGAATTTCAGCATCGTGAACGGTTGTCCATTGAGGCCTATGCGCCTTTGCTTGAATACAGCCCCGCCCGGCGATGCCAGCCTCACGTAAGCACCGATGACCAGTCCAAGCACAAGCCAGATTGGGGCGGTTGCCAGAGTCAAGACTACGTCGACTACGCGTTTGCCCGGCAGCCATCGGGCCACCTGGAGGAGAGGTGCTGAGATCTCCCAGCCTTCCGCCAGGTGCACCAGAGGTACACGACGCACGTGCTCTTCGTATACCGAAGTGAAAGCTCGGATGTTGTATCCCGCCACATCGCAAGATGACACGAATTGGGCGACGCGTTCGGAAAGAACAGCCCGCAGGTCGATAGTGACGGCAACATCGCGCTCCGGTAGGTCGATGTCGCCTTCAGACCGAGGATCGAGCACCCACACGACATCGGCATGATCCGAGGCCTCGATATGGGCAATGAGCTCCTTCTCAGAAGATATGATCCCGAGCCTCTCCTGCCAGGGGCGACGTCTTCGGATAATGCGGTGAGCTGTCGCAAACACGAGCCACACCATGGGTGTGACGATGAAGAGCCTTCGAGAGAAGTAGATATTCCGCAACAGGACCAAACCGGTTGCTGTCGTGAAGATCGTCAGAACGAGAATCGACACCATCCTGCCGTACGACGGTCTCGGGATACCCGGGCCCGACATCGATTCGGTGACAACTGAGGCGAAAATCATGGCCGCGGCCATTAGCAGGAGAAGTGGTCCGACCGCGTTCCCGGGCCTACCATTCCACGGGAGCAAGGCGTCGAAAACTATCAGCGAGCCGGCCATGACGGCGAAAGCCAGCGCCAAGAGATCAGCTACGGCAACCGAGAAGAGAAACTTGGAGCGCATCTCGCCTAAAGACTAGGAGTCCTGCAAGGGATCGGCGGCACTACCGGGAGGTGGAGAGGTCTCTGGCCAATTCGATCAAAGTCCGCACTGCCATGCCAGACGCCCCTTTCACGTGCTCCCCATAGGTCTCAGAGCGTAATGAGGGACCGGCAATGTCCAGATGCGCCCAATCACCGTCGCCGGCGTACTCACTCAGAAAGAGGGCGGCGGCAATCGCACCCCCGTATCGGCTACCCGTGATGTTCTTGATGTCGGCGATGTTCGAGTCCAGTGACTTGCGATAGTCCTTGAACAGTGGCAGTTCCCAGAGGTCTTCTCCGGACCGCGACGCCGCACCCAGAAGACGGTCCGCCACCGTCGAGTCCGATCCGAAGACAGCAGCGATTTTCTCACCTAAAGCGACCTTGGCCGCTCCGGTCAAAGTCGCCACGTCGACTATGAGGTCGGGATCGAAACGACGGACCACGCCTAGACCATCCGCCAGGATCAACCGCCCTTCCGCGTCGGTATTCAACACCTCGATGGTTGGGCCGTCGACAGGTCGCAGCACATCTCCAGGCCTGACTGCGTCGCCTCCGACTGCGTTGTCGGTGAACGGGATGACAGCCGTGATCTTGATCGGTAGTTCGAGCCTCGCAATCGCGATTACAGCAGCGGCCACCGCGGCCCCTCCCGCCATGTCGCCCTTCATGTCCTCCATGAAGCTCGAGGATTTGAGAGATAAGCCACCTGAGTCGAATGTGACGCCTTTTCCGACCAAGCCAACGTGGTACTCGGCCCCATCTGGCTGGTAGCGCATGAGCACCAGGACTGGTGGCCTTCTCGAACCCGACGCAACGCCAAGTAGGGCACCCAGCTTTTCGGTCCGGATCCTGGCCTCATCCCAGATCTCCACTTCGGCCGCCGTGCCGGCTGAAGCTTCTTCTATTGCGCCGGCAATGACGGACGGAGCCTGGTCCATCGCCGGCGTATTCGACCAATCACGCGCCAGGTTGGTGGCTTCTGCCCCGACCAAAGCCTCATCCACGTCAACCTGGTCAGCCCCAACCAGATCTATTCGGACGGGCGGTGGGGATTCGTCTTCGGACGTCTTATAGGTGCGGAATCGATATGACCCTAGAGCCAGCCCCTCAACGACAGCGCGCACCGCACCGTCCAGCGGTATCAATGCGAGCAGGCAGACCGCGGTCTCCCCCTTGACTGCTCTCACGGCATTCCCTGCCGCCGAGCGCACGGACTCGAAAGTAAGCTCTTCGCCCATCCCGACCAGGACCGCAACCCCTCCACCACCGGTGGGAACCGTCATGACCTGTCCGGGCTTTCCGGAGAATCCACCCACTTCGAGGAGACTGGCTTCGACAGACTCCACCACGGATTCAGACCCCGGCGCCGCCTGGCCGCCAGCAATGACGCCAGCGATCACCGGTATGTCGCCGAACTCGTCCCTTTGCTCAACCGCGCCTATTTCCACAAGAACTCCCGTCAGTCAGTCGGACACATTAGGAAAACGGCCCGAGCCCTACTGCCAGCGCCCGGCCGAGAAAGACGGCGCCCAACGTGGTGAGCACTGCGAGGTAGGACAGGCCGGTTGCGGCCATCACCCCCGAATAGGCCGGATACCTCAACGCTCCGAGCACGGCAGCCATCAGGATGACAGAAGTACCAACGAGCATCCAAAACGCCAACTGCCCGCCACCCGCCGGGAACCCCGCACCCAGCCATGTTGCCAATGAGTCAAAGATCAAACCAACCACTCCGACCACGGCAAGTGAGCGCAACGCCCACCTGGGCATCCTCGGATCGACCAGATACCAGTGTCCCAGAGCCATTTCCCCGGTCACGCCGCCCAAAGCGATGGCCGCCGACGAAGCCAAGATCACACCACCCAGAATCGAAGCATCAACGATCAGCATGACCGCACCGAGTCCGATGAGGAGCCCTGCAAACATCCGGTTGCGCGCCCAGAGCAACCCCAGACCCACAAGAATTAGCCCGGCTCGCGCCCACCAGGCCCCCTCGCCGAGTGCTGCCGGGAGTGCGATGACAAGGGCCACCCCAGCCGTAAGCCATGTGAAACCGGGTCCCACTATCCGCGACACCGACACATACGCGACGACAAGTGCGAGACCCGAGGCCCAGGCAAGGAGGATGAACTGAGGGTCGGCAATGGTGGCTAGGTCGGACGGCACGCCCGGCATCATATGCCGGGCGGAATTACTTCACGAGCCCTGGGTGAAACGGAACGAGCCGGTGGAAGATAAACCTGAGGTGAGGCCAAAGAGGCCGGTGATGGCACCGCTGTCGGCCGCGCCGGTCTCGTCTTCTCCCGGGGCTCCTACAGCAACATCACCAATGCCGTTGCCATCCATGTCGCCAACGGCAACGGAGAAACCGAACAGGTCGTATGGAGCATCGCCACCGGGCACGCCCGGGGTTGCCTGGCCGAACCGCTGACTGTCGGTCGTTGCAAGGCCCGTACTCGACGAGTAAATCACCACGATCCCGCCCACGTTGGCCTTCCCGGCAACATCCTCACCAGGAATTCCCGCAACCAAATCGATCCGGCCGTCACGATTGAAGTCGGCGGCGGCGAGGCTGTATCCAAATGAATCGCCGACTTCGGCAGCACCACCAATTCCGATCGAATCCTGGTGAATGACCAGGTCGCCGTCAGGAGAAACTCCTTGGGCCGAGCCATGCAAGACGTTTACACTCCCGCTGCCATCGGCGCTCACAATGCTCTCACCGGGGACTCCAACGGCAAGATCGGCAAACGAATCGTCGTTGAAATTACCGACGGCAAGGGAGAATCCATACCGATCGCCTGGCTCGCTCACACCTTTGAACCCGGTTGAATCTTGTGTGATCCGCTGGCTACCGGCAAGGTCGACGCCCGAACTCGACCCGGGAATCACCGCGATCGAGCCGGCATCCGCGCCTGAAGATTTGTCTTCCCCCGGAATTCCCACGACGAGATCGTCGAAACCATCACCCGTGATGTCACCAAACGCAACGGCTTCGCCAAATCGGTCATCTTCTTCATTGTCGCCTGGCATGCCTGCCACGTTCTGGTGGATCCATTGTTCGCCCGAGAGCGACAGACTGCCGGGCTCTCCGAAAAGGAGGAGGACTCCCCCAGCGCCATCCTCACCGCTCAAACCCTCGCCGGGCACTCCAATTGCGAGGTCGTCTCGACCATCGTTGTCCACGTCGCCAAACGCTAAAGACGACCCGAATAGGTCACCCGTCTGGCTGGAGCCGGGCACCCCTGGCTGGTCCTGAGTGATCCAAATCTCGGCACTGGTGTCGAGACCCGATGCAGAACCGGGGATCATCAGCACCCCGCCACTATCAACGGCACCGCCAACATCCTCACCTGGCACACCGATCGCGAGATCTTCGAAGCCGTCGTCGTTGAAGTCGCCTGCAGCCAGCGCGGCCCCGAATCGGTCGTCGAATTGCGGCGAGCCCGGAATGCCGGCCGTATCCTGATCTACTCGTGTCTCGCCTGACGTCGTCGGCCCGGAGCCACCCTGGCCCCAGAACACCGTCACTGAGCCGACTCCCAAGTCCCCCGGGGAACCTACGGCGAGGTCGCCAACTCCATCGTTGTCGAAGTCGCCGATGACCACAGATCGGCCCATGCAGTCGCCCGGGCCGTCGATTCCCACGACAGCGTCGCTACCGCCAGAGAAGTTGGCTTTGAAGCCCCTGCACTGGGACCGCTGCGATGCGAGAAACACCATTTGGGGGCTCCCCGAATATTCGACGGAGACGGCCCCGGTGGGCCGAATCACACGCAACTTGGCAGCGCTTCGATCGTCATACCCATAGCCCTGGTAGGTGACGACGGCAATCGAACCTCCCTGCCAATTGGGAGATTCGACACGAGACGAGGGGCTGTACCAAACCGACTTTTTCCCGTTGTCGAGGTCGAGGACAACCAACTCGTCCTCTGGAGGATTAGATAAGGTGGATCGCACGTAGGCGATCTTGTCTCCCGCAGGCGACCAATCCGGCTGACTGGATCCGGCGGGTGCCACCTTCGACCTCCCGGTGCCGTTGGCTGCGATGGTGTAGAGACCGTTCGGCGTCTCGAAGATTAGAGAACCCCCATCAGGTGACCAGGACGGATTGATACCACCAACCGTGTTCGAGACCTTTTTCACGCCCGTCCCGTCAGCGAGCATTGTGTGGATATTGCAGCAATCCTGGGCGACGAGCTCGCCGGCGGGGTCGCGCGAAAAGGCGATCTTCTTGCCGTTTGGGGACCATGCCGGATCAAAATCCCCACCGTTGGTATCTGTGAGCTGGGTCAGACCTGAGCCGTCACGATTCACGACGAAGATTCCATATCTGCCCATATCACCGTCGCCAAGCGCTGCGGTGAAGGCAATACGTTCACCATCAGGGGAAACAGCTGGCCGGCCTATCGCCATGTCCTCGAGGTCAGAAACCTTCTTCTGTTTGTCGAGCAGCGAGAGGTCGAAAGTCAGTTCCGAGGTCGGAGCCAGAAACCCGAATCCGGGATCTTCGACGACTCCCGGCCCTGAGGTGGGTGCCGCCATAATGCCGACGACCAGGACCAGGGCAAACAGCTGCTCAACCCTCAATTGGAGCCCCCGGATGCATCGGATTGGTCAACCGTCAAGCCCCTCACCAAATTATTTGCCTTGGCCGTGAGATCTGCCCGCAGCAGATATGAGCCGATCACGACATAAAGACAAAAGGGTCTGTTCCGGTAGGTGAAGAACCGCTGGGCACCCGCCTGCCCGGGAATCAAACGCTGAAGCTGGCGCGGATGAAGCTCCTCGGCAGCAACCTCGCGGATTTCGTTGGTCGTAGTGAACAACTCGGTGTCGGCCGCTTCAGGCCCGAACTCGATGAGGGCGATAAAAACGTCTTCGGCACTTAGCTTCTCCACCACGTTGCTGCCGTAGTCACCGCGCTCGGCTGGCAGAGGTACGGTCGCGGCATGGACGATCGGAAAACGTTCGCTTTGATCGTCGATCAGGACCCGCTTGGAGATCCGGGCTTCCCATCCGAGCGGAACCACGACCTGGAGGCCCTCGAACTCGAGCCGCTCTATCGGCTGCCACCCGGACAGTTTGCCAACGTTATCCATCGATTTCTCCGGGCTCGTGGTGCAGGCGCGGATCACCTGGCTCGAGGCCGGCCCTTCTCAGTTCGTCGTCAACGAGCCTTTCGCGCTCGGCGTCGGTTTTATCTCTGGTCGCTCGATCCCAGCTCTGATCTCCCACCGAATCGGATAGGAAAGTCGTCAACGACGGGACTCCAGTAGTTGAGCCCTGTCCCACAATTGCACCCGAACCTGGCTCGACTGCGACGAAGTATGGAGCTCCGGGGACCTCGTACGCCTGCCATGCCTCCGATGACATGACTACGTCAACGCCTCCCGATCGGAGCTTTCCGGCCCGGGTCGGGCTTTCTTCATCCGAACCGAGAGTCACCACCACAACCCGATAGCGGTTTCCGTCAATACGAATCAAGGACGAATCGAAATACTCCCAAAACGCCGCACAAGAGCTGCAGCTCGTGCTGAGGAAAGCGAGGAGTGTGGGGTCTCCGCCACTTGCGGGCGAGATCGATACCGGATCTCCATCGGGAGAGATTCCGGAGAACGCGGGGGCGACCTCCTGGCCCAGAGGTGCCTGCTTTGGCGAAATCGACAAAGTCCCATGCTCGTGATCGGGCTCATCGATCCGAACACCTAATTGGTCCAAACGGCGCAGGATCTCGGCATGTGATCGGAGCACTCCGGCAACGATCATCACGAGTAGCGCGACCACAACAGCCAGTCCGATGATCAGCGAGTATGCGAGTGTCATGAGCTGCCCTCCAGACAGGGGGCCGTCTGCTCGGCAGTGAACTCGTCTGTCAGCTGTGTCGAGCCGCAGGAGTCGAATAGCTGATACGGAGGCACGCAGGAGACCAGCCGACAAGATACTGGCCCCAGGCACCCGATTTGTGTGTTGCATTGGCCGTACCGGAAGAGGGCACAACAAACGTGACGCTTGTCGCACGTGGTGCTGTCAGGACAAGAGCAGTTACAAGCCCGACACGAGTCGTTGCAGAAGTTCCCGCAGCCGTCGGTGCATGTGCACCTGGGATGACAGTCGATGTAGTAGCGGGCCCCTGCTTGACCGTTGTTGAGGCAGTAGCTCGAAGTCGCTGCTTTCCACCAGCCGCCGACGACGTGCCCGGGGGGACAGTTGTTCAACCCCCGGTTCACCGTGCAACAGAACGCCGAGTATCCATCATTGCAACCCGGCGCGGGGCCACACACAGCTGCCATAGCGGTCATTGGCCGAAGCAGGTAGTTGAACGGCGAGACAATCAACGCGGTCGTCACGGTCGTAAGCCGAATCAAGAAACTACGGCGCGACTGGTCAACAGGCTTGACGGATGAGACAAAGCGGTCGACGAGGGCGTTCATCTGTGTCGCAGCACTCCGACAACTCTGGCACTGTCACCAAGCAGAACCCAGATGGCCATGGCACCTGCTCCAATGACAGCAAAGGTGGCTACCGATGCGATGACTTGAGGCGCACTGGAGGGTACGGCCATGAGGGCAGCGCCCAAAGAGAAAACAACGGCCGCTCCGTTGATGGCGACGTGGCCCCAATAGGGGGGCGTGTCCGGCTTGCCCACACAGCCACAGGATTCGACCACATGCCCCAAGCGGATAGCCCGGAGCACCCAAACCCCAAACGCGAGGTAGACGGCGGACTGGGCCCAAAATACTTCCCGGCCGAGCAGCAACCCGGAGATGCCAACGACGATCTCAACAACACCTATGGCGGCAGTCGAAAGACGCGGATATGGGAAGCCGGCTATCCGCAGTGCTCGGGCGGTATTCTCCGGTCGACCGATCTTGACTCCCCCTGTCACAACCAGAACAGCCGAGAAGATCCGAGCGGCTGCGACCAACATGCCCAGAGCGTAGCCAATGCCCGTAAACATCCAAGCCGCGTCGAATTCCCCAATCAGACAACAGATATTTGAAAAGTCAGCCTGACTAGCCTGTCTGCGCACTTACTCCATGGTGACCAACTTGTCCTCAGCTACAACATGCATACTTCACCTCGGCGCCCACAAGACCGGGACCTCTCTCATCCAGAAGTTCCTTCGGGACCGGCCCGAAGCGGTCGACCAATTAGGGGCAGCTTTCATAAGTCGGAGCGACACCAACCAGTTGATCGGTTGGGGTGCGGTCCCGCGACAGGATCCTGGATTGCTGAAAGATGCGACTAACGCCGTCGCGGCTGGCGTCGACTTCGTAATCGTCTCCCATGAGAACTCTCTCGGACGGCCACTCATCCCTGGTAAGAGCGGTCTCTACCCCGAGGCCGATCGTGCCATCGAAGGAATCCGAAACGCGGTCGAGCTACCGGCCAAGGTGATTTACTACATCCGGGCTCAGGCAGACTTTGTCGAGAGCTATTACCTGCAGACCGTGCATCAAGGTAGCTATGCGAGCTTTCGGGACTGGGTGGCCACGATCGATCTCGATGACCTCTCGTGGGAGCCCCTGGTATCCAGCCTCGATTCCAGGTTTGGATCCGAAAACGTAGTCATCGCGGACTTTGCCTTCATCGAGGCAGGTCAGAACGCCTTCATCGAGCGGTTCCTCGATTTGATCAAACCGGGCCACGGGATCATCCCCGACTATTCGGCTAAGCGAAACCTTTCGATCTCACAACTGGGGCTCGACATTGCTCTTGCCATCAACCCACTGCTCGAGTCTGCCGACGAAAGACGCACAACTCGGAAATTCCTCCAACGCCATTTCAACAATTCACGGTCGCCACGTCCTGAGTTGCTTAACCCCGAGCAGAAGTCGGCCCTTCAAGATCGCTACGGAGACGAGAACCGAAATCTGATCAGGCCCACGGTTGAGGTCGCGTGACCTCTGACGGACGCTATCGATTGGCAATCCGACAGCCGATTCTCGAGTCGAGATCTGAGTCAGTGGACGGGTTTCTCAAGGACGTCCTTTCCCGAAACGATGGCAATCCCACGACTGACTCCCGCTTCCGACTCGTTCTGCACACCAGCACGGACCCTGTCGCCGCAGGTCAGCTGAGGCGGGTATTTCGTGACCGTCGTCGACAGCTGCGAGACGAAGGAATCGGCTACTTCGATAACATGCAGTTGCAGAAGATGGACCGCTACGAGCGCTGGATTTCTCATTTGGGGCCGTCGGACGACGTGGAGGCGGCGTTTCAGGAGTCACTGAGAGCGGGCACAGACGAGAGAATGCAAAAGCTAGAGCGACAGGCAACTCGGCGACAGTTGATGATGATCGCGTCGAGTGATGTTTTCTTCGGCCACCAGCTCCGGAAAAGCGACGACATCGGCGCACCACTGCCAACTTCGATGCGAACGCTCCGCTCGGTAGTCGAGGCCCTGGGTCCGGCAGAAGTGGAGGCTGTAATCCACCGGTACTCCCCCGGATTGAGCTTTGCCGGCATGTATCAGACGTATGCCGAAGCCGGAGGTACCGCAGATCCTGGGGCGGCCGCAGGGCTTTGGCTGGGGAGAGGCGATCTCGACGTCGAACGCTGGAAAGAGCACCTTCACGAGACAGTTGGGATTAGGAGCGTCCGGATCCTCGACTGCCCCGCGGGTAACTCGGTGTCCGATGGAATCGCTGTGCTCGAGACCGTTGACATTCGACTGAGACGAGCAATGCTCCCGCTCGACGACGAGCATCGATCGCTGGGACGGCGCCGGCTCTCGCTGAGAGGTTCCCAAATCCTGGCCAGGATCAATCGCAGCGAACCTTCGAAACTTCAGGTGAAGAAGGCACAGAAATGGGTGATGTCAGAATTCTCGGGCTCGGCGACGGCAATCAGCGCCGAGACAACCCGCTTCATAGCCGGCCTCTAGGAGTCGCCGACCCGTTCCCATGAGGCGGCATTGGGCTGCAGTTCGACCAGGAACTCTCGGATCGCAGCGTCCCGGCTCTCAGTCACGATCTCTCCCCCGTCGTTGACGCACAATGTGTCATAATTTCGCAACCGCACCAACCGGGCGGCATCGACTTCAAACAGCTCTGAGCCGACATCGATATACCGGGATTGCAGATCATCCGATACGGCCTGGCCCGTCATGTATCCGTAGTAATGGTGAAACGATGAAGCGATCGGCAAATCTGTCGAACTGCGGAACGTCGCCTTCAAGGTTCGTTCCACGATTGCCGGAAATCGCTCCTCGATCTCGTAGAGCACGCTCCGCCGCAACGAATAAGGGGCATGTTTGAACTTCTGGGTGACCACCCTCCCGAACGCCTCCCGGATCAGCTGTTGGGTGTTCTGGGCCGCCCTGTCCACCGTGAGATGTGGATCGGTCGATATCAACGCCTTGCTGAGGTAGAACTTGGACAAACCGTTGCCGGTGAAGAACTGGTCCTTAGAAACCCGTCTCCCGAATAGAAAGTCATCGTTCATGTAGATGAATTGTTCCGACAGACCTTCGATGTGATGGAGACGCGCTTCGATGACATGGGAGTTGAACGTGGGAAGGACCTCCTCGGGGATGATCGCACGGTGGTCGATGACGGTCAGCCGGTCGGTCTGGATCAACCAGCCCGGAACCTGATCTGCTGTGACCACATACACGTGTCGAACGAAATCGGCGTAGATCTCGAGACTGCGAAGGGCGCTCTTCAACTCGTCACGGCTCACGAATCTCGAGTCGTGACCCGCATCAGAGACCGGTGCCGCGCCAATAGCCCTCAGCCCATCGTTCTTGCGGGCCAGCCAGTTCGGGTCCTCCCCGTCGACCCATGTGAACACGACGTCAACGGGAAACAACGGCTCGTCGAAGAAAGGCAGCCCGTCCGGCAGGCTCTCGGAGAATCCATCCACACTGACTCTCGTGACCATCCGATTCCACCGCGAGGCGACCAGAGCACCATCTACTTGGGTCCAGAACTCGATCTCGCACCCGAACAGATCTCCCATCGTGAGATCGGTTCCAGCGGCACTCTCGCACTCGAAGTACCGCCAAACCGTTGCCTCATCGAAGTTCGGGCTAGCGCCCGACGAAGACTGTGTGGTCAGGTTGATCGAGGGTGGATCGCTTTTCAGGTCGGCATACAAGTATGAATTTGCCAACGCATTGCGGGTCAACGCGTCCCAAACTGCGGCCCGGTCGACGTCGACGACAGCCAGTCTGAATCGGTTAGCTGACTCGATTGGAATCCGACGGTAGGCGATGCCTTCTCGTTCGAGGATCGCCTCGAGATGTTCCCGGTTTGACGTCATGGCCGTTCTGGGGCTTGTCGACTCGACGACGTGGGAGACGAGCCAGTGGTCCTTGTACAACACAGCATCGAGACCGGGTTCTGAATCGATCAGGGCCGCATGCACACGAAAGAACCTGGCCCGGGCGGCATTGCTGCGTTGCCGGGCAATGACAGTCAGCACGTTTTCCTGAGCTCTCTTGGCCACGCCGTGGAGACCGAACACCCGCAAGATGCGGACTATGAGTTCTTTAACGCGTTGTTTCATGAAGGGTTTTGGTCGGGGTCAAAGGTCAACCGCTCTGACACTAGGATTTTCTCGTGGACCAGCGCACCTTTCTCATGACAGGACCTCCCCGCAGTGGCACGACCTACCTGAGTGCGGTCCTACACGACCCACCGCGAATAATCACAGTGTCCGATCCGGCCGGACTATGGAAACGGTACTACACGACCCATGGCAAATCAGAAGCAATCCTTGAGGAAATCGAGTCCTTTCGGGCCCAGATCGTCGCCGGCGAACCGACGCCAACCCTCGAAGGCACGCCCGGCTACGCCGGCCAACAGCGCGTGGATACCTGGAATCAGAAGAAACGGAGTGCGACCTACTCGGTAGCCGGCACCACCCTGATCGGATTCAAGAACCCGGAGATCTTCTTGGATCATCTCGAGATATTCGTCAAAGCAGGCATCCCGACGCTGATAACCGTCCGGCATCCGGAGGCCGTGATCAGTTCATGGAAAAACTCCGATCCGCGTCGCCCCCTGGGATTCGCCAACGGTGACTCCCTGATCCACACACCAAAATCCACTTCGCCGATCGAGCGCCGAATCGACCTCTTGAACCACATGACCGGTCTCATAATCGCTGCCCGGACAGCGCCGAACGTCCTTCTAATACGCTACGAAGATTGGTTCGAAAACGCACCGATAGGGAAGATCTCCGACTTCCTGTCACTCGATGAGCCCTTCAGCCTGATACCCCCACCGATCAAGCCTGGACCTGTTGCTCTGGAACCCGAGGAGTTGGCTCTCATCAGGAAGCGGCTCGCGGTCTACGAAGATCTGGGATATCAGACCAAGGATGGAGCCCTCCTCGGTGCGTTTGCAGGCTGAAAGCGAGCGACACGACTAGTGCCCGACACCAATCTTCCACCGGGATCGTGGGGCCGAGCCTGGCCGGCGTTGCGACAAATGGCTCGCAATCGGGAGGTTCACCCAGCTTTGTCGGCGTGGCTCAAAGAACGACGCGCAACAGCACAACGAAGGGACCGCACCAGGGGCCTCCGCAGTCGAACACACCAGGGCCAGAGGTATACGGGCATCCATGAGGCGATCGCTGACAACGTGGCCGACGTCGTAGCGGCACTCGGCCTCACTCAGGTCGACTCGACCCATCCATACGATCCGGAGGGAAGCATCGATCTCGACGGAAGCGACCTGTCTTCTGTGGTCTCCCAACTCAACTCAGCCGGCGTGTCGACATCTCATTCGGGATCGTCGCTACAGGCCTGGCAGCCGCGTTGGATCACCGACGAGTGGTTCGCCGGAAAGGAACTTGGGGCGACAATCACCTTCGGACGGGCAAGCGAAGACCTCCCACCAATCGATGCCGTGATCACCTGGGTCGACGGTTCCGATCTCCGTTGGCGAGCGAACATGATGACCGCCCGGGATGCCGATTCTCACCGCCTAGCTGCGAACCATTCCCGGTTCAAAGCCCGTGGCCAGCTCAGATATGTGCTGAGATCGATACATCAATACACCCCATGGGTCCGCAAAATTTTCCTGGTCACCGATGGCCAGCAACCGGATTGGCTGATAACCGGGCGGGACGTCGTACTGATCGACCACCATGACATCCTCCCCGAAGATTCTCTCCCCACTTTCAACTCGCATGCCATCGAAACCGCGCTGCATCGGATACCGGACCTCACGGAACATTTCGTCTATTTCAACGACGACACCTTCGCCGGGCTCCCTTTGGGACAGGGCTTCTTCTTTGCAGCAACCGGGCGACCGATTTTTGCGAGTGCCCCCGTTGGAATCAGCTCGACATCTGAAGACCCCGTGTCACGCGCCCTAGCGAACGCAAAAGAGCTCCTGGCGCCCGGAACGGACCGCCCGCTGGCCCGCCTGGACCACTCACCCAGGCCGTTGTTGCGATCAACCCTGTATGAGAGCGAGGAGCAATTCAACGAGGCAGTGGTTCGGACCAGGAGCAATAAGTTCCGGTCCGGTGGGGACGTCAGCATGTTGTCGCAGCTCAACCCACATCTGCTCTTTCAGAGAGGGTCCGCTGAACTCGTCGATCGTCCTGAGGTGTATATCAATGTCGCATCTCGCTGGGCACCCTCGCAGATGCGCCAACTCCTCAACGAGCGCAAGGACGCCACATTCACACTAAATGACACCGAAACACCGACGCGACGTGACCGGAAGATCGATCGCGACATCGGCCGCTTCCTCGAGGCCTACTTTCCCTTCCCATCACCGTGGGAGAAATGACTTTCCAGTCGGCGTTATGATCGCTTGATGCCGATGCAGATCGTCGTCACACTGGTCATTGCCCTCGCTGCTGCTGTTCGGGGCAACTGGTCGCCGTGCGGAGAGTCCCTCCAAGCTCAGATTCACCCGATCGGCGAATCATCGCGAGGCAACAGATGGCTCCTTACGATTAGCGCCTTCACCTTTGGGTCAGTACTCGCCGGAGGCGCCACGACTCTTGGCTTCGCGGCCGTCGGATCTCTTCTTCCTATCACTCCATCCACTGCTTTGCTCTTGACCGCGGTCGTCGGTGTCCTTGCCGGCTCTCTGGATCTATCGCCTTTCAAGCCTTGGACCCCTCGTCGCCAGGTAAATGAGAACTGGATTGGCCGTTACCGGGGATGGGTTTACGGCTTCGCATTTGGAGTACAGCTCGGGGTCGGCTTCACAGTCTTCGTGATGAGCTGGGGCTATTACGCGATGCTCTTTGGTGCGTTTCTGTCGGGGTCAATTTGGTGGGGTGCAGGGATTGGCGCCGTTTTCGGATTGGGAAGGGGCATTCTCCTTTTCCTGGCCGGGTGGATTCGAACCCCCCAACAGCTCAAACAGTTCCATGGCCGGATGCAACAGATCCGCCCGTTGGTCTTCTCCTCCACCGGTATGGCAATTGTCCTGGTGAGCGTATTGGGGTTGCTCTGACCTAGGACAGCACCATGTTGTCTGCAATCTGGAACCACCCGGCATCCGACACGCTCCCGACGTCCTCTCCCGACGATCCGAGCAACATGTCGTCCACGAGGTCACCGTCGAAGTCTGCGGTGTAGATCAAGGCTCCGAAGCCGTCGCCGGCCTCGACAACGCCGACCTCAGGCAGACCATCCTGGGCTACGGCAATGTCCTTGGAAGCGACCAACCCGGGACCCGAGCCGGGGATCATGTGAAGGAGACCAGCCCCGGACGTGCCGTTGACGCCTTCACCCGTGACGCCCACCAGCAAGTATGGTTTGGAACCGAGGACAATCCTGCCGACGCCGACCGCTTCGCCAAATCGATCGCCCGCCTCGACCTTGTTGCGAATTCCGGCAATGTCCTGATGGACAGTCTCGCCGTTCTTCAGCGATCGGGACGACCGCCCCTTGATCACAACTACGCGACCCGCATCGGGTTCACCGGCTAACCGCTCGCCAGGCACGCCTATTACCAGATCGTCTTTCGAATCCCCGATCAGATCGCCGAAGGCGAGAGCGAAACCGAACTCGTCGGAGGCTTCCGACGTTCCGGGCACCGAGTTGAGACCCTGATGGACGAAACCGCGTTTGGAGTGTTTGAGCCCACCCGACGCTCCGTAGAACATGTGAACCATCCCCGAAGACGCTTTGCCATCGATACCTTCATTGGGGACACCCACCGCGAGGTCGTCATACCCGTCACCGTCGAGATCTCCGACGGCGAGGGTCGACCCGAAGCCATCACCTGATTCCAACTTGTTGTTGACGTCCGACTGGCCCTGATGAAGGTTGAATGACTTAGTGGACTGCAAGCCCGAGCTCGATCCGGGTATCACGGTCACCATTCCCGCGCCGGATTTGCCGCTCAAAGCCTCGCCTGGTGACCCCACGGCAAGATCGTCATAGCCATCGTTGTTGAAATCTCCCGCGGCGAGGGTTGCCCCAAAGCGATCACCGGATTCGGCCCCGGTTCCAATCCCATCGGAGTCATGCGACAACGTCGGCCCGCTGGCCTTGAGGCCGCCGCCTGAGCCGTACAGGATCTCGACGATCCCGACGTCGGCAACGCCCCCGAGATCTTCCATCGGAGCACCGACTGCGAGATCGTCTTTGCCGTCACCGTCAAAATCTCCAGCCGCTAACGAACTACCGAATCGGTCGTCCGCTTCGGCGAGATTGCCCACTCCAGAGATATCCTGGTGCCACATCTCGTTGTCAACGTCGCTCAGGCCAACTCCGGTGCCGTAAAGCACGTTCACGAGTCCGCCAGTCGGAATGCTGCCTATTCCGTCTGTTGGTGCACCTACGCCAGCATCGGGGTGGCCATCACCGTCAAAGTCGCCGACCGCGGCTGACTGACCGAAGTGGTCGCCGCTCTCCGAAGAGCTCTGGATGGTGCCGGTGTCCTGGGTCCAGTTCTGACCGTGCATCTTGCCCAGACCGGAGTCGATGCTCGTGATCTGCGGGCTCTTCAACCCGGCTTCGGTTCTCACCCACCATCCCGGGGCCTCGACCGTCACCGAATTTGGCCCCACCAATCCGGTGAAACGGATCTTTGCTTCCGGTGGGCCCGAGACGAGCTCCACATTCGTCAGAAGGTCGTAGTCGACTTTCCAGGAACGGGATGTGGCTGCCAGGGAGGCGATCAAGTCTTGGGCGGGAACCGACACTGACCAGGTCGCGTTGGGATTGCCTGCGGGAGCGTCGACTCCCCAATGGTCGTCGACGGATAGAAGGAATGGGTATTGGACTGTGGAGCCGAAGCCCCCGATATTCGTCTCGGTGACTCCTGAGGTCGACGAGGAGTAAAACGCCACGACAACTCCATCGGCGGTGAAAGAGCTGGAAGAATGGGTAACGATCTCGCCTTCGGTGGCGGACACAGCGCCCGCCCACGACGCTATCTGAGACACGGCCCAACCGGAATAGGCCTGGTCAGAAGTCGTGGCACGGACATGGCACCAACAGTTGTCGTACCAGGTTTGAGAAAAGGCCGGGTCGACCTTGCTCCCGGTGCGTTCGCCGGTCTCGCGCTGATACGCACGCCCGGCCGCGTAAGAACGGGCAGCTACTGCCTGGGCGCGGAGGGCTTCCGTCGGCCAGCTGGTCGGCATCTCTGCGATCCCGAGCAGATAGTCCTCGAGGTCCATGGAAAACGACACATGGAACTTCGAAGCCGACATCGAGTTGCCGACCGGGCGTACCCGGAGCTTTCCGTGGCCGAACGTCTTGCCCAGTGAGGGTATTTCGATCTGAGCGCCATCGATTCGGGTCAAACCAATCCAACAATCACCTTCGTCCCCCTGTTGCTCGCCCCCGAACTCGAAAATGCAGACCCCGGGGCTGACAACCTTGAACGTCCACAACTCGTCCGCCTGGGGTTGACGTTCAGCGGGGCAGGGGTTGGGAGAGTGGCAGATGGAGAGCGAGCCGTTTTTCGGCTTGAACTTGAAAGAGGTAGCCGACTCGAGGACCCCCAACCACAAGGCGCTGTTGTATTTCTCCAATGGGTTGTCGGGGCTCACATCACCGAGTTGGTCGATGGAGGCTCCGGTGTAGTAATGCTCGATGATCTCATGGTGGTCGAAGCCGTCCAAGGCCTGACCCCGAGCACCGTATTGACTCATCCCCACGCCGTGGCCGTATCCGCCCCCTAAGAAGGTCACTTCATTCCCGGCGGCCAGTGCGACAGGAGCGAAGGGGACAAGACCCAAGAGCATGAAGATCGAGACGGCAATGGAGACCAGCACCCGCCACGCCAGTTTGCGTGTAATTCCCCGCTGAAGCTCCCGAGCCATTGAACGGTTCCCTAAGAAACTGTATACGGGGAGAGGTTGCGCCAGGCCATGTTCTTCCATCGGCCTTCTGAGATGCCGTCTGAAGAAATTTGGCAGTTAGTGGCCAGGGATTATCTGGATTATCCGTTCGACGGCTGACTCTGCCGACGTGACGGCACCGTCGATCACCAAATCGGGGTCGAGGGGTGCCTCGTAAGGCGAGTCGACACCAGTCATTCCCTTCAGCTCACCTGCCCGAGCCTTTCGGTAGAGCCCTTTCGGATCGCGCTGCTCGCAGATCTCCAGGGGCGTGTCCACGAAGACCTCCATATAGCTCAAGCCGGCTGACCCGTGAATAGCGCGAATGTGGTTGCGCGACTTCTCGAACGGCGCAATGACCGGGACGATGACGACGAGGCCGGCGTCGTTCATCAGACGGGCGACCTCTCCAACGCGGCGAACGTTTTCACGACGGTCGTCATCGCTGAAACCTAGATCGCCATTGAGACCGTGGCGCAGGTTGTCTCCATCGAGGATGTAGGTGGCACGGCCGCTGTCGTGCAGGGCCTTCTCGAGGATGACCGCAATTGTCGACTTTCCTGAGCCGGAGAGCCCGGTCAGCCAAATCGTCGCTCCCGGACCACCTGTGATCTTTGCTCGATCCATCGCACTGAGAGCACCGGGGTGCCACACGACATTCGAACTCACGAAGCTTCGCCCGTGACCATCCCCACGCCGACAGTGGCATTAGTTGCCTCGTTGACAAGGATAAAAGCTCCGGTCTCACGGTTGCGACGGTATGCGTCAACCAGGAGCGGCGTCGTGGTCCTGAGGCGGACACGCCCGATCTGATTGAGCTCCAGCTGCGTCGCAGAGTCGTCCCGGTGCAAGGTGTTGATGTTGAGCTCATACTGGAGTTCTTTGATCAAAGCCCGGCTCCAGCGGGTCGTGTGCTTGATTGCGTACATCGATCCCGGCTCCAGCGAAGTCCCCTCTTCCATCCAACAGACCATTGCATCGATGTCCTGAGTGGCTCTCGGTTGGTTATGAGGACGACAAATCATGTCGCCGCGCGAGATGTCGATGTCGTCTTCGAGGGTCAGCACCGCCGAAGTCCCCGGAGTCGCCTCCTCCAAGGGGCCGTCGTGGGTGTCAATCGAGCGGATCTTGGAAGTGAACCCGCTCGGAAGGACCATGACGTCGTCGCCTGGTTTCATGATGCCGCCGGCAACCTTGCCCGCATATCCACGGTAGTCCTGGTAGTCCAGGCGGTGGGGACGGACGACGTATTGCACCGGGAACCGCACGTCGATCATGTTCTGGTCGCTGCCGATGTGGATTTGTTCGAGGAGCTCGAGCACCGTCGGCCCTGCGTACCAATCCATGTTTGTCGAACGCTCGACGATGTTGTCACCAAGCAACGCCGAAACGGGCACAAAACGAAGGTCGTGGATGTCAAGACGTGCGGCGAACTGACGGAAATCGTCGCACACGGCGTCGTACTGTTCCTCGCTCCAATCAACGAGGTCCATCTTGTTGACACAAAGGACCAGGTGAGGAACACCCAGAAGAGACGCCAGGAATGAGTGACGCCGGGTCTGCTCGAGGACTCCATTGCGAGCGTCGACGAGAATCATGGCGATGTTGGCGGTCGATGATCCAGTGACCATGTTGCGCGTGTATTGAATATGACCGGGGGTGTCGGCGAGAACAAACTTTCTCTTGGGAGTCGCAAAGTATCTGTAGGCGACATCGATCGTGATGCCTTGCTCGCGCTCTGCACGCAGGCCATCCGTCAGCAGAGCCAGGTCCACATAGTCGGTCCCCCGACGTCTGCTGGCATCTTCGACAGCATCCATCTCATCCTGAAAGATCTGCTTGGTGTCGTAGAGCAAACGCCCCACCAGGGTCGACTTGCCGTCGTCGACCGACCCAGTGGTCGCCAGCCTTACCAATTCGGATTGCATTAGAAGTATCCACCCTTCTTGCGGTCTTCCATGGCCGCGTCTGAGACCCGATCGTCGGCCCGGCTCGCTCCCCGCTCAGTTATTCGGGTGGTTGAGACCTCATCGATGATGTCGGAGATCGTCGACGCCGTCGACGCAAATGCGCCTGTGCACGTCATGTCGCCGACTGTCCTGAATCGAACCGTCGCTTCGCGCACTTCCTCGCCATCCAGCAGAGTCAGGAAGGGCGACTCGGCCATGAACATGCCGTCACGTTCAAACACCCTCCGCTTGTGAGAGAAGTAGATGGACGGCAGCTCGATACCTTCATCCTCGATGAATTGCCAGATGTCCATCTCCGTCCAGTTGGAAATCGGGAAGACGCGCATGTGCTCACCCACTCCGTGACGCCCGTTGTAAAGGCTCCAGAGCTCGGGACGTTGGGCTTTCGGATCCCATTGGCCGAACTCGTCTCTGAAGCTAAACACTCGCTCCTTCGCACGGGCCTTCTCCTCGTCGCGTCGGGCTCCGCCGAACACCACATCGAACCTGTTGCGCTGGATACCCCTGAGGAGGGACTCAGTCTGTAGCCGGTTGCGCGATGCTCTTGGCCCGGTCACGTCCTGGACGCGACCGGCATCAATCGCTTCCTGGACCGAAGAGACGATCAGTTCGACACCCAGGTCGGCCATCGCCTTGTCGCGAAATTCGAGAACTTCGGGGAAGTTGTGGCCCGTGTCGACATGCATGACAGCCATCGGCAATCGCGCAGGCCAGAAGGCTTTTAACGCAAGCCTCAGCACAACCGCGGAATCTTTACCTCCCGAAAAGAGCAGAACAGGTCGCTCCGACTCGGCCACGGCCTCGCGGATGATATGAATCGATTCCGACTCCAGGGCGCGCAAATGGTTCATTTGAGTTTTTGACATCGAGATCAGGATAAAGCTTCCAGGGGTCTTTTAGTGATTCGAACGCAACCCGCGCACGTGGAGGGGACAGTATGAACTGTTCCTGCGGCAAGATAGGAGGGTTCCTATGCGCAGCAGGGACCGGGGTAGCGTGTCCTGTTCGGGGACGTGGCCACCTAACGGCCGATCAGCCGCCAAGCGCAGCTCCCAACCGATCATCCGCTTCAACATTCCCCTTCACACCAGGTGAGCCCTGATTCAGTCGGATATCTCCTTCGGCTGAGATACTTCCGGCATTCCCGAACAGCACTGCCACATCTCCGGCATCGGTCAAGCCCGCGAGATCCTCGCTCGGTATGCCGATGACCAGATCCAGGATTCCGTCCTTTGCAAAGTCGCGAAGCATCAGTACTCGACCGAAATTGTCCGCGACCTCGGCATTGCCCTTGATTCCAGCCGTGTCCTCGTGCCACAACTGGTCGCGCCCGGAAAGCCCGTCGACAAAGCCATGGATCACGGCGACAGCGCCGGCACCGGTTGCTCCACCCGCATCCTCGTTGGGAATGCCCACGATGAGGTCCCCGAAATGATCGCCATCGACATCTCCTGCGGTCAGCGCCGATCCGAACGAGTCGCCCGATTCAGAAGAACCTTTGATCCCGTCGCTCTCTTGAGTGATGAGACGGTCGCCGATCTCGGTCGGGCCACCCTTGGAACCGCGGATGTAATGGACTGCACCTCCGCCACCTACGCCGCCGACGCTTTCGCCTGGCACACCGACCAAGAGGTCGTCGTAGCCGTCGGCGTTGATAGTCGATGCGGCGAGGGCCGCGCCAAAGTGATCTCCAGCTTCGACCGATTCCTTGATGCCGGTGGAGCCCTGATGGAAGACCAGGTCGCCGGCAACCGACAGCCCCCCGGGCCTGCCCTTGAATACCTGTACGAGACCGGCCTCTGCTCGACCGTTGATCCCCTCATCGGGTGCTCCGACACCGAGATCCACATAGCCATCACCGTTGAAATCGCCGGCAACGAGGGACCCACCGAAATGGTCACCTGGTTCGGATTTCTGGCGAACTCCAGGACTGTCTTGAGTCCAACCGATGCTGCCTGCGCTCTCGAGGCCCTCGTCGGCGCCATAGAGCACATGGATCATTCCGGCGTCGGCTAACCCCTGAACATCCTCCCCGGGCACACCTATCGCAAGATCGTCATAGCCGTCGCCATTGAAGTCCCCGGCAGCAACTGCCCCACCGAACTCGTCGCCCGACTCGGGCTTACCGCTGACCCCCGGCGAGCTTTGATGGAGATGCTGGTCACGTGTGCTCAAGCCTGAGCCCGACCCGAACAGGACATTGACAGCACCACCGGCAACACCGGACCCGGTTCGGTCTCCCGGTGTTCCGACTGCCAGGTCGTCGAATCCGTCACCATCAAAATCGCCGCAGGCAAGACTGGAACCGAAACCCTCTCCTACGGCCTCGACGCCTTTGATACCGTCTATGCCCTGGTGCCACAACTGGTCGCTTGCACCGGACGGCTTGCCACCTGAAGCCGGCAATACGAGAACTGATCCAACGTCGGTAAGTCCGTTCACATCTTCGCCCGGTGAGCCGACCGCTAGATCGTCGTCGCCGTCGCCGTTGAAATCGCACACGTAAGGGTCGGCGTCTTCGATACGAAATACGGTGGATCCGGACAACACATAGAGTTCGCCGAATCCGTCCTCACCGAACGCGTAGACACTCGCTGGCAACAGACCAACGTCGCTGGTCCAGTCCTTCTTGGACGTGACGTCGCCGTCGTCGTAGCGAAACGACTTGAGCCTCTTACCCGACAGATCGGAATAGAAATAGGTGCCCCGGAGCCATGAAATCGACTGACCCCGATAGACGTAGCCGCCAATTACCGAAACCCCCTCTGAAGGGTTGTTGTACTCGAGGATCGGTGGGGTCTTTCCCGCTTTGTTGCATCCGCTCGCTGGCTCGTAGCACAACGTTCCCTCGAGAACGTCCCATCCGAAGTTGACGGCCGATGTGCCCGTGTCAGACAAGACATTGATTTCCTCGCGCCGTGACTCTCCGACATCACCTATGTAAATGAGGCCGTCGGTGTGGTCCGCGCTGATCCGCCACGGATTCCGCAGCCCAAAGGCGAATATCTCGGGCAAACCGCCTCCGGAAGCGAAGGGGTTTGAGTCGGGAATGCTGTATTCCTTCCCGGAATCCTTGGAATCGACATCGATCCGCAGAAGTGAGCCAAGGAGGGTGTTGGTGTTCTGGCCGTTCTCGTCGGGATCGCCTCCCCCGCCACCGTCACCGAGAGCGATATAGAGGTACCCCGAAGGCCCAAAGGTGAGGCCCCCGCCATTGTGGTTGCTGTATGGCTCATCGACCTCCAGGAGGATGCGCTCGCTGGAGGCATTGGCGACGTTGGGATCCGAGGACACCTCGAGTTCGGAAATGCGGACATCGCCGCCGCCATCGGTGTAATAGATGTAGAAGAGCTCATTGTCGTTGTAGTCGGGGTGGAATGCGAGGCCCAACAGGCCACGCTCGCCTCCCGTACTCACCTTCGCACTCATGTCGAGAAAGGGCGTGGACCGCAGCGAGCCGTTGTCGAAGATGCGGATCTTCCCGGTGAGCTCAACTACGAACAGCCGGTCATCTCCTTCCGGCGCCCTCAGATCTACAGGTACCGAAAGGCCCGATACGACGGAATTCAGTGTGAGGTTGCGTTCCGGAACAGGAGAGGCCTGCGCAGATGTGCCTGGAACCCAGAAGGAGGCGGCCATCAAGACGCAAACGAGAAGGTGGTTGACAAATCTCACGAAGGCCAAAGTATCAGCACATCGACGCAACCTGAACCATTCCCGCCGACAACGCTGTGCCCCAGACTGTGCGGGATAGACAGGCGATACCGGTAAATTCGGTACATCACCCGCCGATTCGCTGCATCCGTCCTGATACTTGCTGTGGTCATTGTTGCGTGTTCAGTGAGAGACACGGCGCCGACGACCACGACTGCGACCATCGCCTCGACGTCAGCCCAGACCACCATATCGACGACAACTTCGTCCACGACCACCACGACCACCACGACAACTCTTCCCATTGGGCCTCTGCTCGTGGTCGGCGATTGGGGGACGGGGACCGCTCCCCAAGGTTCGGTTGCCGGCTCGATGCAGCGCTATTCCTCGGAGAACGAAGCAAGTGCAATCCTCACCACCGGGGACAACTTCTACACCGACGATGCTCCTTTCTTGATGATCCCATTCGATTGGGCCGTTGCCGATGCAATACCTTTTTGGATCGCCTGGGGCAATCATGACATCGAGACATCGCGCAGGGAGGAGGCAGTCAATGCCGCGTTCGACAGCCCACCGCGGTGGGGCACTCATCGGTGGGGCGACGTGGACATCGTCATCCTCGACTCAAATCAGATTGAGTCATCCGACCAGTTGGCGTTCCTCAGGAACGCGCTTGCGGAATCGCATAGGCCCACAATTGTCGTTTTTCATCACCCGGTTTACAGCTGTTCGAAACACGGACCCGAGCCGGGAATTCGAGACACCTGGGAAACGGAGTTTGATAGTGAGGTCGTACTGGTACTCAACGGTCATGAGCACAACTATCAACGATTCGAGGAAGCTGGTCGTACGTATGTGGTGACCGGTGGAGGGGGACGACGTCTCTACCAGGTCGGGGAGTGCCTGGCCGGTCAGCCGGAACCTTCTGCCTCCTACGAGGGGCATCACTTTGTGTCGCTTCAAATCGTCGCCGGTGACATCGCCGGAGAGGTAATTGCCCCTGACGGCACCGTGATCGACACCTTCGTAGTTAATCTCGATTAGTCGCATGCGGCCGGCCATCGAGCCGGGCGCGATCGGGCGATTCCAGGTATGGCTTTCGACGTCGCGACAATGACAAGGCCAGCGAAAGGACCTGCCAATTCGGATCGTGATACTCGCCGCTGGGCTCGGTTCCCGACTCGGGTCGGCTTTGCCCAAACCCCTGGCAAGGCTGCAGTCGGGCGAGTCGATTCTTGGGCGTCAGTTGCAACTCCTCGGTGACGAGTTCGGTCACATGACTATCTCAATCGTGGTCGGTTACAAGAAGGAGCACATCATGGAGAATTTCCCTGATTACACCTTCATCTACAACGAGGACTATTCGGAAACCAACACCTCGAAGAGTCTCCTGCGAGCGTTGCGGCACGCCGGAAACGACCCCGTTCTTTGGCTCAACGGTGATGTTGTGTTCGAAGCCAAGTTGACCTCGCTTCTCGCTTCGAAGGTTGCGGACGGTGGGTCGTTCGTCTGCGTCAATACGAGCCAGGTTGGTGAGGAAGAGGTCAAATACATCACGAAGGACGGCCTCATACACGATATCTCAAAGGGTGTGGAGGGGGCGGAAGGTGAGGCGATAGGCATCAATTTCATCAATGAAGCCGATAAGCCTGATTTCATCAGACGCCTCGACGAGTGCGACCCAAACGCATACTTCGAAAAAGCTCTGGAAATGACGATCCGGCAAGATGGCACCAGGGTTGAGGCCCTCGACATCTCAGAGCAGTGGGCTGTTGAGGTCGACTCGGTGTCCGACCTCGAACAAGCCAACCGGGAGCTGTAATGAGACAGCAGTTCAAAACGGTCTGGGAACATCGCGCCCTGTTGTCGCACCTGGTCCGACGGGATCTCAAATTACGTTACGAGGTGACCACACTCGGCTACTTGTGGTCCCTGCTGGAGCCAGTTCTCCTCACCGTGATCTATTACTTTGTGTTCTCCCTCATCGGGAGATTTGGAGTCGAGGACTATCCCCTGTTCCTGCTTTCGGCGATCCTGCCATGGATCTGGGTCTCAACGGCGGCCAATGCAAGCTCGAGGGCACTGCTCTCCGAAAGTCGCCTCATCACGCGCGTCTACCTGCCACGAGAAACATTTCCGATATCGGTGACCACCAGCAAGGGCATCGAATACGTGCTCAGCCTGCCTGCGGTGGCGCTTGTGGCCTTGGTGGTCACCCGCCCTCCAACGATCTACATAACCTTGCTGCCCGTTGCGATTCTCATGCAATGGATCCTGGTGACCGGCCTGGCGTTGGCCCTCTCGGCCCTCAACACCCTGTTCCGTGACGTCGAACGGAGTCTTCGGGTAACGCTCCGCGCCCTCTTCTACTTGTCGCCAATCGTCTATCCGTTCGACCGCATACCCAACGAAACCTTCGCCGCTGTCCTGGCGGCCGTGAATCCGCTCGTTGGGCTTATCGGCCTTTATCGATCCTTCTGGTTCGAAGACAGCTTTCCGGGGTGGGGCATCCTGGGTTGGTCGGCCGGCTTCTCGTTACTGATCTTCTTCATTGGTGCCAGAATGTTTGCCAGCCTCGAGTCCGAAGTCCTCAAGGAGCTCTAATGGCCGAGATCATCGCACACGATGTCGGGATCGAATTCTCGATCAACCGCAAGCAGCGGAAAACCACCCGCGACCTATTCATCCATGGGCGGCGATCGCGGTCGGCCGATACGTTCTGGGCTGTGCGCAACATCAATTTCGAGATCGGGGCCGGCGAAGTCGTCGGCTTGATCGGCAACAACGGTTCGGGCAAGACCACCCTCCTCAAAATGATCGCCGGCGTCCTCATCCCCGACGAAGGGTCATTGGAGACTACGGGCGAGATCGTCTCGATGCTTTCGCTTGGAGCGGGCTTCTCACCCGAACTGACGGCGGCTGAGAACATCTATCTCACTGGGGCTATCTACGGCATGTCAAAAGCACAGATCGACGAGCGATTTGACCACATCGTGGACTTCTCCGGAATCGGGCAGTTCCTGGAAACGCCGTTGAAACATTTTTCTTCGGGCATGCGAGTTCGCCTGGGGTTCAGCGTCATCAAGGAGATCAACAATCCGATCGTCCTCCTCGATGAGGTTCTGGGAGTTGGTGACCATGGGTTCCGGAGGAAGGTCTTCCGGCACATGAGACAGATGAGCCGCGATGGCCGCACTCAGATCATCGTCACCCATCGGCCCAAACACATCAAACGATTGTGCTCACGAGCGATGGTGATGGAGAAGGGCAAGCTGATATTCGACGGCCCGACTGAAGACGGGATGCAGATGTACCGCTCAACCGCCGGAACCGGGCGGAAACCCTAATTTGTGTCTGTGAAATGGGGGCGCGTGTCTCCGAGGTATTTGAGCTGCGGCAAAGGAGAAGAGCGCAGTAGCAACCCCGGAACTGCAGCGAGCACTTCGACCAGCCAGAAGCGCAAAGGGCAAGAGAGACCTCCCCTAAATTTGCAGACGATCACTAGACAATCGGAGGTCGACCCAACCTGGTCAGTCTCCACACTGTCTGCCACGAAATCGGCGAACGCTCCACCTTCATCGACCAGCCGGCGCGGAATGCCGACAGGATCCTCCGGGCGGTTTCCAGACTCCTAGCCCGGACCGTGCTGATCGCCAGCCACACGATCGGATAGACGTACACCAGTGGTATCGGAAGGTTGCGTCTGGCCAGTAGCACCCGATTGCGCATGGAAAGCGAGTGGTAATCAGGATGTCGCGACGGGGCCGCCTGAGGATGGTGCACTATCAGCTCAGCTTGATATTCAACTCGAAAACCCATGTCGATGAGCCGCCACGCCAGGTCTGTCTCCTCGTGTGCATAGAAGAATTCAGCTGGGTAGCCCCCCAGCGCCTTCATGGCTGACGCCCGAATCGCACACGCTCCCCCGAGAAACGTGGTGACTTGCGAACTACGCGCCGGGTCTGAGTTCCCGAGCCGCGGAACATGGCGCCGCTCGGAACGTCCGGTAATCGGGTCGACGATTCGAAATGAAATCACCGCCAGATCAGGATCCGAATGGAATCGCGCGAGCACACGGTTGCATATGGAATCATCTGCGAACCGGGCATCATCGTCGAGGAAAAAGATGATCTCACCGGAAGACGCCTCGGTTCCTCTGTTGCGCCCGCCCGGGATGCCGGCGTTTTCTGCAAGGGTCACAACACGATCGACATCCGGTGGCGGATCGAGGGTCGCTCCGTTTGCAACGATGACGATCTCGGGCTCACATCCGGTTTGTGCACGCACCGAAGTCACGGCTTGATGGAGCGCCCGGTCACGATCTCCCTGCGTCAGCAGAACAACACTGGTCTGAGTCACGGGTCGAGTCGGCTCGATCGGAGGATGACTGCCAGTCGTGCCGGAACCATCACCCAGCCAAAAGCCAGCAAGGCCAGGAGGTAATAGCGGGTCGGTGTGAAGTTTCCTATGGCCATGTCGATGAGCGACACAATGAACATCATCAGAGACGCCTCGATGGCGCCGGTAAGGCGATGCAATGGGACCACCTGAAGGACCCTTCTGGGTGCGCTCACCGTTAGTCCTTCGGCAGGGGGAAGGTCGGGGAGGGGTTCCATCCCCGAGTCGGCCCGGGCCCGACTTACGAGATCCCCCTGAACCTTGGTCATCAACGCACCCAATGCGGCCGCCAGTGCGACGATCATCCAACCGGTTGCCCCATCAGAAGTCGCTCGGAGCCCGATTCCAAGAAAGACCGCGGTGTCAACCAGGTAGTGGCCCAAACGATCGGCAAAAACTCCCCTGGCGCTTGTCGTTGCGGACCACCGCGCTACTTCGCCGTCAGAGCAATCGAGGATGAGGTGAAGCTGTACCAATAATGCTCCTACCAGCGGGCCCCAAATCGATGGAGTATCGCTCCCGAAAGGAAGCCCGATCAACACACCACCGACGATGCCTACCACGATCATCAGTGCCGTGACCTGGCCTGCTGTGACCCCGAGGCGAACAAAGACCCAGGTGAATCGTAGCGAAACCAGTCTCCCATAGAGATGGCCTGCCCAGTGCTCAGCATTGCGCCGGCTGATGATCGCAAGCGGCTGACAGACTGGCTTGAGTTCTTGGAGCGTCGGGCTCCTATTCACCGAGTGCTCCCCGCGGTGGGCCGAGGAGGAAACCGATGCCCCAGCTGATATGCATGATTGCCAACGCTACCGGTACCAACAGGCCCGCCGGATCCTTGTTGGCCATTGTCTGGACTACAGCGCCGAGCAGGAGGACAGCGAGGTAGAGAATTGGCACGACGAGGCCAGCGGTACTGTACCCGGCGACGACCAGAACCAGAGAAGCCGCCAGGGCCACAATCAAAAGCGGTGGCGCCGCCTGGCGAAGTTTGAGGGACCCCGGGTGCAAGCGAGCTGATAGCCGTCGCCACCGGCCGAAGTTGAAGTACTGGCTAGATAGTTTTCCGGGACTAGCCCTGGGCGAGTAGCTGACGACCAGGTCCGGTGCGAAATGAATTTCATGGCCAGCCCGACGGATCCGGATATTCAGCTCGTAGTCCTGATTGCGAAGCATCGTCTCATCGAAACCACCGACCTCGTCGAGTACCCGGCGTGGAAATGCGCCGAGATAGACCGTGTCGACGGGACCGGCCCGCCCTCCCCTGTGAAATCGCGCCCCCCCAACCCCAAACCGCGAGCCCATGGCGAATGCGACCGCCTTCTGAAATGGTGTTTCCCCCACCGCATGTTGGCGGCCGCCCACATTGCCTGCTCCGGTCTTCTCCAACAGCTCTATCACCCGGGTCAGGTAGTTGCCCGGTAGGACCGCACGCCCGTCACACCTGACGATCACATCGCCGCGAGCCTGTGCGATCGCCAGGTTCAGAGAAGTTGGAGTGTGACCTGTCGGATTCGTCGACCAGCGCAGACGGGTGTCACTCCGCGCTATCTCCTCCAGAAGGGCAACTGTTCCATCGGTGCTCGCGCCCTCAACAACAATGACCTCGAACTCCCCTGAATAGTCCTGCGAAAGGACCGCCTCGAGACACTGTCTGAGAGCTCTGACTTCGTTGCGTATTGGGATGACCACCGAGACCAGCTGGTGGCGACCGTTCATCGCACGCGCCCGAATTGATCCCCGTTCTGTGGCGACCCCTGGACGCCTGCGCTCGCCTGATCGAGTGCAAAGCTGCCGTTACTCGTCAGTCGAGTGCCGTTGCTGAATATAAGCCACACCTTTCCAGCGTTGGCCGTTGATCCTATGTCCTCGCGCGGCGCTCCTACTACCAAGTCGGCGAAACCGTCACCGTTGAAGTCATGAAGACCGACCTGGGAACCAAACCAGTCGTCCTTTTCAGGCGACCCGGGAATGCCGGACGTCGCCTCAGTCCACACCTGGCTACCCGACCCGGCCAGGCCACCAGAACTGCCATACAGGACGAAGACGGCACCTGCGCCGGAAACCCCACTTAGAGACTCACGGGGTGCCGCAAGCACGAGATCGGCAAACCCATCGCCATTGATGTCCCCACCAGCTAGTTCCAGACCGAGGCGATCATTGTCTTCTGCCTTTCCTACCAGCCCATTGACACCCTGACTCCAGATCTCATCACCGGCGGCAGTGATTCCACTGCTGCTACCAAAAAGCACATTCACCTTGCCTGCATTGAGATCAGCACCCTCGTCTTCGAATGGGACTCCTACGGAAAGGTCGTCTCTCCCATCAGCATCAAAATCGGCACTGGCAAGGGCCAGGCCGAATCTATCCCCTTGCTGCGGAGAGCCCTTGACACCTGATGACGCCTGGGTCCAAATCGAGTCTCCCGAGCTGGTCAGCCCCGACGACGAGCCCGGGATGACGTTGACCGCGCCTGCCTTGGAGTCTTCGCCAACATCCTCAAAGGGGACTCCTGCAGCGACGTCGTCGTACCCGTCGCCATCGAAGTCGCCCACGGCCAGCGATGACGCAAACCTGTCACCTGCCTGAGGTCCACCCTGGATTCCTGTCGACTTCTGGCTCCACAGCCTGCTGCCTGCCCCGACCAGGCCATCCCGGCTCCCAAACAAGGTAATGAATGTCCCTGCCGCGGAATGCCCGTTGACGTTGTCGCCTGGCGCCCCGATGACCAGGTCATCGAATCCATCACGGTCGAGATCTCCGGTGGCCAGCACACGGCCAAAGACAGCGCCGACCCCTGCCGATCCTCCAACTCCCCCTGTGTCCTGTGTGAAGCGCATCGGATTGGACAGGTCGAGGCCATCGTCGGTCCCGTACAGAATCTCTACAGAGCCGGCACGATCCTTCCCGTTCACCTCGTCATCGGGTGACCCGATGGCAACATCGGTAAACCCGTCTCCGTCAAAGTCTCCCGACGCCCAACTCGTCCCGAATCCATCAACCGGCCCAACCGACGACGGAAGGGCATTGGAGCCTCCGCGGAGTTGGTCTTTCCAGATCGCGTCGGGTCCTCCGAAATCCGAGTAGATAATGGAGAGGGCACCGGTACCTGCGCCCACATCAGCATCTTCTCCGGGTATGCCCACGGTGAGATCGGAGATCCGATCTCCGTTGTAGTCGGCGCTGGCGCTCGTGCCGGATGCAGGACATGTTGGCTCGGGAGGCTGGAACCAAAAGTCCACATCGTTGTCCTGGTCCCCACCGAGATAGACCCTGATGCGCCCCGTGGACCGATGAACGATGATGTCCGGTCGACCGTCACCATCCCAATCTGTGATGCCGTACTGCCCGTTGAGATCCGTGTCCACAGGGGGCTTGGAGAAGGCGCTTGGTGCTGAAAGGCCATCTGAACCGTGGAAAACTCGAAGCTCTACGCCGGAGCCAATCTTGAAGAGGGCGATGTCACTCAGACCGTCCACGTCAAAGTCACCCAATGACACCCTCCATGTGCCCGAGGCCGTGTTGGGGCCAACGACCTGCGAGGCGATGGTCGTCTGGAATCCAGATTTCGCGGAAAGGACGATGAACGTCGTATCGCTCCCTGGCTCGACGACAAACAGGTCCGGCAGCCCGTCGGAGTCGAGATCCCCGAAGAGGTAGGTCGAGCCCGGCACATGCTCATTCGGGATCGAATACGAAGACGAGCTTCCGTAGAGCGACCTGAATGTGAAGATTTCGAGGTCAGTTGAGTTGCCGCTGGCGTCTATCAGTACCAGGTCGGGCCGGCCATCCCCATCGGCATCTGCTACCACATAGTCGTCGGCAGAGCTGACGTCGGCCCCCGGAGCCGTGAATTGACGCACCGAGCACCACCGATAGTCGAACTGGGCGTTGGCAAGTTGAATAAAGGCACCCCCATCGCCCCACTCACGAACTGAGTACAGGTCGGCGACGCCGTCCCTGGTTCCGTCCTGGAGGAAGATCTCAGCCCCTTTTGCGTCGGCGTCGAGCTGAGCAATCTTGGAGAAGACGCGGTCGGTGTATCCCGAGACGGCGGTTTTCGGAGCATACGGTTCGGGAACCGAGCCGTAACCTGGCGTTTCGATTGGTCCCTTCCAGGAGAAATGCATTGGATCTTTGAATGAGCTCCACGATCCGCCCCAGCAGAAGCCGGCTTCCTCAAAGGCATCGACAAACCAACCGGGCATGTTCGTTATCAGCGAACCATCAGTAGTCGCCGGATTCGCTGTCCAGTTGATATCGATCGTTGTGCCGAAGGCATGAGTCGACATCCGATAACTTCCCCCGACCCTCCGCCACACGAACGACCCCGCCATGTCAACGGAATAGAACTTACCGTCAGCGGCCTCGGCTGCAAGGTTCTCTGTGACCTTCTGGAATGCGGGCAGCGCCCTCTCGTGAACCATGACGACCGAGCTACCACTCATCGGGACGGTCCAGGGGACCAGGCTGCCGGCGACATCGCTGTAATTGCGTCCGAAAAAGTCTCCCCATGGCCCTCGCACCTGATGTCCGGCCGGCAACGCGCGATTGGGCAGAGAGTTAGTGGTGCTTGCCGGAGTGATATGACCGGCAGGGTCATCACATGCTCCCGACTCATTGAAAAACGGAGCGGAGAGATTGGAATCAGGGAGCTCGGACTCAACCGGCGCGGGTTCAGTAATCTCGAAGTCAGCCTCCGGGGGCATGGGGAGGTCCACCACGGCCGCCGCGGCAAGGGCTATGGGCCCGACTGCCGTGGCCAGAAGCGTCACGGCAAATGCCTTGACGGTGTTTGTCGCCCGGATTCTCGACATGAACCCGCGACTGTATTACCGATCCGAATTTTGGCGCCAATCCCTGAACTGGCGCCAATCGCGACCGCAGCCGATACGATGCCACCGGCAATCACCGGAGGGTCGCACAGGAATGACAACCGAAGCCTGGTTCGTGGCCGCTGTAGTCGTTGCGGTCCTAGTCGCTTTGTGGAGGGAGATTGCGTCGCCTTCTGTGATCACTTTCTCCGGGGTGGTGGTGTTGCTCGTATCGGGAACGATTGACGCTGACCAGGCGTTTTCCGGTTTCTCCAACCCTGCGCCCATCACCGTGGCAGCCCTCTTCGTGGTTGCGAGTGCCGTCTCCAAGACGGGAGCCATCGACTCGTTGACGGGCTATTTGCTGGGAACGTCTGGCGAAACCCGGCGTCCTATGGTCCGACTTCTCGCTCCTACGGTTGCCGTCTCGGGTTTCGTGAACAACATTCCGTTGGTCGCCATGCTGATGCCCAGGGTGACCTCGTGGGCGAGACAGCGAGGGCTGGATGTTTCCAAGTTTCTCATGCCACTGTCCTTCGGGGCGATCCTCGGCGGAATGCTGACGGTTATCGGAACCTCGACCAATCTGGTGGTCTCAGGAACCATGACCACCGCAGGCATGGAGCCTCTGGGTTTTTTCGAGACCGGTGTGGTAGGCCTCCCCATTGCAGTGGGCGGCATCATCCTCATCGTGGCGCTCAGCCCGAGACTCCTGGCTTCACGTAGGTCGGCCGGGTCGGAATTCGATGTCGAACACAGGCACTACACCATCGAGATGACCGTCAATGAGGGCGGACCGGTTGACGGAAAGACCGTAGTTGGAGCGGGACTGCGGGCCCTGAGCGGCGTGTTCCTGGTCTCGATCGACCGTGGCGACACGACCATCGCCCCCGCAACGCCAAAGACCGTCCTCCGCGGTGGCAACACGCTTCGGTTTGCCGGCCAAATCGAACAGGTGCTCGACCTCCAACGCATACCTGGCCTGACTCTCGCCGATCACCGCCAGATTGCCGAACTACCGCACCCAACAGCCGAGTACTTCACGGTTGTCATCGGCAGCGACAGCCCCATGGTGGGACGGACACTGAAAGAAGTCGGCTTTCGCGCCAGATATCAGGCTGCCGTCATCGCCATCCATCGAGCCGATCACCGGATCGAACAGAAGTTGGGCGAGATCGACATCAGGCTCGGTGACACGCTTGTGGTCGTTGCCGACCCGGCCTTTCGGGCACGATGGCAGAACCGATCGGACTTTCTGATTGTCGCTCCGATGGACGGTTCAGAGACACCCAAGGCGCCGGGTTCAGCCCGAACACTATTGATCCTCGTTGCCATGATCGTTCTTGCCGCTCTGGATGTCGTTCCCATACTCCAGGGTGCCCTGGTGGCCGCCCTCGCACTCATAACCATCGGAATCCTCACCCCTGATGAAGCACGACGTGCGGTCGACCTCGAGGTGATCGGCGTCATCGCCTCTGCATTTGGACTGGCGGCTGCGGTCGAATCATCGGGTCTGGCCACACAGATCTCAGAAGGTCTGGTTGATCTCTTTGGTGGGATTGGCTCGCGGGGGGTCTTGCTGGGTGTTGTCGTTGCCACTGTCCTGATCACCGAATTGGTGACTAATAATGCGGCGGCCCTGCTGATGTTTCCGATCGCCGTGGCCGCGGCGCCGGCGGCGGCCCTCGATCCGAGGGGGATGGCTGTGGCTGTCGCGATTGCAGCTTCGACGTCGTTCTTGACACCCATCGGATATCAAACCAACACGATGGTCTACGGCCCCGGGGGGTACCGCTTCACCGACTACATCAGGCTGGGGTTACCGGTTACGACTCTGGTCGTAATAGTCCTGGTCTCGGCGATCCCGTGGGTGTACGCCGCTTGAGCGGTCAGCCGACCTGGATCAGAGACCGATCCGCCCGGTTGAGGTCGTCAACACCTGATTCTCCGCAAGCGACGATGTCTTCAATCCTCACCCCGAATTGCCCGGGCAGGTAGATCCCGGGCTCCACCGAGAAAGTCACACCTGTTTCAAGGGCAAAATCGTTTCCCTCGATGATGTATGGGTGCTCATGCCCTTCAAGGCCGATCCCGTGCCCGGTCCGGTGAATGAAGAATTCGCCGAACCCTCCGGCTTCGATGACCCGGCGCGCGGCGCGATCGACATCCTCGCACGAAACTCCCGGGGCCACTGCTGCCCTTCCTTCCGCGTTGGCCTCCTCGACCAGGCCGTGCACCTCGGTGTGCAGTGATGATGCCTCTCCGACCACAAACGTTCGGGTCACATCAGAGTGGTAACCGCCGACTACACCCCCGAAGTCACAGACCACGACGTCTCCCTCACGAATAACTCGATCCCCTGATTCGTGGTGCGGAGAAGCGCCGTTTGGGCCGGATGCGATCAGTGTGAACCACGACATATCGTGGCCCTCCGCCACAACCATTGCTGCGAAGTCCCGCGCCACGGCCTGCTCGGTCCGTCCCCCAAATACCACCTCATCGGGAACACGGCCGAGGACGCGGTCAGTTGCTTCCGCGGCCGCTCTAAGCCTGGCGATCTCGCTTGCGTCTTTGCGCATTCGCAGCACCGAGGTGATAGGTGAGGCAGGGACCCACTTTCGCCCGGAGAGGGCATCCTGGAGGCGCATCAGGAACACAGACCACATGTGATCTCCTACGGCCACGCTGTCGACCTGGTTCATTCGAGTTGCAAGCAGCCCAACAGGATCCTCGTGCTCATCCCAGTCCACGATGTCGAATTCTCCCGAAGGCAACCGCGGAGCTTCGAGTTTTGGTACGTACATCGTCGGCTTGCCTGAAGCGGGAACGAGGAACGCGGTGAGTCGCTCGGTCTGCATCGCTGTGTATCCACTGAAATACGGGAGGTCCGACCCAACGGAAAGAACGGCGCAGTCGACTTCACTCTGCTTCAACAATTTCTGGAACTTTTGGACCCTGCTCGGGTAGTCGAACATTCTCACATTCTCACTTTCAGCGTGACCTCGGCGTATCGGCCATCGATGAGGCCCGTGACGTCGTCGACGGGAATGTAAACGCTGCCCTCGATGTGACGCAGCTCGGCGAAGTAGTCGATTCCGCTCATTCGAACATCGGCCAACACGTGGTCACCAATGGCTCTCGCGATGATCTGCGGGAGCTCTACATAGGTTTCGTATCCGATCTTGAGCACCGGACCGTGGAATTTGGCAGAAAACTGTTGCAATAAGTCGGGATTCAGTTGGTCGGACCCTTCGTCCAAAACGACCGTCGTGACATGCCGGTATGCCCTGACCAACCACGCGGCGATCTCGTCATCGACGTCGTCTGGCGCGTACAACCTGACGGTATGCGACCATCCGACGGGGAGGGACAAAGTCAGCTGACGAATCCGTGACGACTCCACCGGGCCTGGAAGCACAAACGAGAGGTCGGCCCACTTCCGCAGCTCCGTAACCTCAGCGAAATCAGCTTCGTTCGTGAAAACAGTGTTGGGCCCTGAGGACCGAACCTGGAATGGGCCGGCATCAGACAGTACTGTGGCGACCGCTGTGACCACGGCAGAAGGTCGGCCCAAATCGTCGTACGAGGTCATCAACTGCCGCCGGAGTGCAATCAGCTCTTGATGCCGATTGACAAGGGGACCGCTTCTCGGCTCTCTTTTGCGTGATAGCTGGACCTGACCAATGGTCCCGACTCGACGTGTGGTATTCCTAGGCCCTCCCCGAACGCCTTGTATTCGACGAATTCGTCGGGATGCACATATCTGTGAATCGGGCGATGCCGGGCGGTAGGTCGGAGATACTGACCGATCGTGATGATGTCGAGGCCGACGGCCCTCATATCTGCGAGGGTCCCGAGCACCTCTTCCTTGCTCTCACCCATCCCCACTATCAGACCGGATTTGATGAGTCCCTCAGTATTCATTTGTTTGGCGCGCCACAGCAATGCCAACGACCGGCCGTAGTTGGCCGAGGTCCTGATGTCTCGCTGCAACCGGAGCACGGTTTCGGTGTTGTGGTTCAGTACCTCGGGCCGGGCATCCATGACAGTTTGCAATGCTTCCCTGTCACCTTTGAAATCGGGAATCAATACCTCGATCTCGGTGCCCGGTGATTGGCGCCGGGATTCTTCAATCGTCCTGGCAAAAATCCCTGACCCTCCATCGTCGAGATCGTCACGATTGACCGAGGTAATGACTGCATGCCGCAAATTCATCTTCTTGATGGCCTCGGCAGCACGGAATGGCTCGAAAACGTCAAACTCCGTTGGCTTACCGGTGTTCACGTTGCAGAAGGAGCAAGCTCTAGTGCACTTATCGCCGAGGATCATCAGCGTCGCGGTGCCCATGCCCCAACACTCGTAGATATTCGGACAATTCGCCTCCTCGCAGACGGTGTTCAGCTCCAGTCCACGCATCATCTTCTTCAGCTGGAGGTACTCGCCGTCGAGTCGAGCTGTCACCTTCATCCAGGGTGGGCGCACCGGCTCTCCGGGAAGCCGGCCGTTGACCGTGAGCGGCTCTGCGGAGCGCTTCTCCGGTGTGAATGTCCCGTTGGCCAGCATCACATCGACCTCGAACTCTTTGGGCCGGCCCTGGCCGCGGACAAAGGCGGCCCGCTGGATGTCAACCAAGTCGTATTCGAAGACGCGGGCAAATTGGCGCTCTACGACCTCGACAGCCTCTTCGAGCGTGACTTTTCGGCCCGCCAAGTCAGAAAGTGTGGCGACCTCCCGATCGTCGATCCCGCATGGGTTCATCATCTCAAAAAAGGACATGTCTGGATGGAGATTCAGTGCAAAGCCATGCATCGTCACCCGCCGTGAGACGCGGACACCTATCGCCGCAACCTTGCCCTGCTCGGTCCAAACACCCGTCAAGCCATCCTCCCGCCAACCCTCTACGCCGAAGTCGGCCAGTGTCGCGACCAGTGCTTTTTCGATCCGCCGCACATACGGCACGATTTGCTTGGGGTCGTCAAGCCCGAGGATCGGATAGCCGACGAGCTGGCCTGGCCCGTGGAAAGTGATGTCTCCACCTCGGTCCACGTGATGCACCTCGGCACCACGCTCGTTTACTTGCCTTTGGTCGACCAAGAGGTTGGAAATGTCTCCGTTGCGACCGATTGTGAAGACCGGCGGATGCTCGAGGAGGAGTAAGTAGTCATCCGAGGTACGACCCTGAACACGACCTTCGTGAAAAGCGCGCTGCAGATCCCAGGCTTCGGAGTATTCGAGACGCCCCAGCCAGCGAGACCGCAGTCTGGGCCTGGTGATGGACGTCAAAGGCATCTTCCGTATTTCACGACAGCTCTTGCTCCCAATCCCATGACTCCAAGTTCTCTTTGATCTTCCTGAGGAACAGGACAGCCGTAGAGCCATCAAACGCCCGATGATCCCAGCTCAAACCGAGATAGCCGATATGGCGAATCGCAATCATGTCCTGGCCGTCGGATGTGGTGACGACGGTGGGACGTTTGGTCACTGTGTCCGTCGACAGGATCGCAACATTCGGGACATTGATTATCGGAGCAGACATGAACGAACCAAATGGCCCGGGATTCGTGATGGTGAACGTAGAACCGGTGACATCGTCGAGGTCGAGACCTTTCCCACGGGCCTTCTCAGCTAGGTCGCGAACTGATCTGGCCAAACCGACCATTCTCAGGCCATCGGCATTGCGAATACTGCCCACGACCAAGCCGTGCTCATTGAGATCAATCGCGATCCCGAGGTTGACGGTCTTGTGGAACACCGCCTTCTTTTCTTCGAGATAGAACGAGCTGTTAACAACCGGATAGGTCTTCAGAGCATCGATTACCGCACGCGATATGAATGGGAGGTATGTCAACGAGAAGCCCTCGGAGGCCTTGAACTCGGCTTTGTGTGCTTGCCGGACTCTCTCGACCTTTTCGAAGTCCACCTCGACAGACGTCCAAACGTGCGCCGCGGTCTGCTTGGCCTTGGTCATGTTCTCACCGATGCGGACACGAAGCCGATCGAGGTCGACTTCCTCCGAGCCGACCGACTCTGCCGGTTTGGCGGCGGGTTCTGCAACGGCCGCCGGGGCGGGCGATGCGGCCGGTGTGGATTCAGCCGGAGTGGGCGCAGGCGCGGTGGGCTCAGCCGTCGGTAGGCCGGCTTCTGCCGGGGCACTCGGAGGGGTGGACTCTCCGCTTTCTAAGTAGGCCTCGACGTCTTTTCGGGTGACCCGGCCACCCTGTCCGGTCCCGGTGATGGCAGATAGGTTGACATCGTTCTCGCGAATCATCTTCCGAACGACCGGTGACAGGAGTTGGGGCTCTTTCTCGGTCTCATCCGGTTCGGCGAAGAAGGCATCCACTTCGGCGGCCGTTGGCTTTGAATCGGCCGATGGCGATTGCTCCTCCGTGGGAGCAGCGGTTGAGCCTTCCTCTTCGGGCTCGGCCAATCCAGCATCGACGGAGGGCGTCGCCGGTTCCTCTGGTTCCGATTGAGATATCTCTGGCCCGGAACCGGCGTCGCTGCCGGGCTGCTCGCCGGCCTCTCCAATTACGACGAGAGGTGTCCCCACCTGAACGGTATCCCCCTCTTCGACGAGGATCTCGAGAATCGTCCCGCTCGCTGGCGAGGGAACTTCGGTATCTACCTTGTCGGTCGATATCTCGAGAAGGACCTCATCTTCGGAGATGGAGTCACCAACTTGTTTCGCCCACTTGAGAATGGTGCCTTCGGTGACGGTTTCCCCGAGTTGGGGCATTGCAACGGTTGTCGACAAGATCTGCTCCCTTAGTGAAGACTACGCCCGGCGGCTGACATCAAAGTCTCTCCGACTGCTTCGGAGAGGGTCGGGTGGGCATGAATGAATGCAGCCGCTTCCGACGGCAAGGCTTCCCACCCCACCGAATACATCAATTCATGGATCATTTCCCCGGCCTGGGGCCCGACAACACTCGCCCCGATGATCGGGCCATCTTTGAGGGATATCACCTTGGCGAATCCTTGGTTCTGACCGATGATTATCGCCCGACCCACACCGGCAAAGGAGTGTTTGGTTGATTCGATCTCCAGACCCTTCTCCTCAGCCTCGGAGGTCGTCATCCCCACTTCGGCCACTTCAGGATGGGTGTATGTAACGCGAGGGATGGCCTGATAGTTGACCGGGTCAGGCTTTCCGGTAGCGATGTGAGTAACTGCCGCGATCCCTTCGGCAAATCCGACATGCGCCAACTGGGGCGAACCCGCGACGATATCCCCGACGGCGTAAAGCCCGGGCTCCGAGGTCTGCATGGTGTCCGCGTCGACCACCACGAAACCTCGGTCGACCTGCGCTTGGGTTCGATCGAGCCCGACATCGCTTGTATTCGGGCCTCTTCCGACCGATACCAGGACCACATCGACCTCGACGGCATCATCACCAAAGGGAACTCGTACGGAGTCGCCGAGGGTGGGCTCACCCACACCCGCCCCCAGGTAGAACTTGACGCCACGTTTTTGGAGCTGACGCTGCAACATCTTTGCGGCTTCCGGGTCCGAGCCGGGAATTATCTGATCCAACATCTCGAAGACGTGAACCTCGGAGCCGAGGTCGGCGAGCATCGAAGCAAACTCGCAACCAATGACGCCACCGCCGACGATCGCAACGCGATTCGGGCGGTCGGGCCAATCGAGGGCATGGTCCGACGTGACGATCTTCTCGCCGTCGATCTCATAGCCAGGGATGGTTCGGGCGTGTGAGCCGGAGGCGAGGATGACGGCGCGGCCCTCAATTGTCTGCTGCCCTGTTTCTGAGTCGACTTCGACCTTGCCCCCGCCGCTAAGACGGCCGTACCCGGTCATTACCTCAACACCACGTTTCTTGAGCAGCCCGCTCAGCCCGGTGACCAGGCCCTCAACCGTTTGATCCTTACGGTTTCTAGCCGCTGCCCAGTCGAGAGCCGGCGGCTCGGTGATCACGCCGAAATCGGCGGCATTGGCAACTGTGCTGAAGACCTCGGCGACTTGCAGGTACTGCTTGGCGGGGATGCATCCCCTGATCAAACAGGTACCTCCGGGACGTTCTTTTTCGACAAGCGCAACCGATAGCCCGAAGTTGTAGGCGTAAAGCGCAGCCGCATATCCACCCGGCCCGCCTCCGATAATCACGATGTCGTACAACTTCTGCCTTTCATGAATCTGATAGATGACCTTAGTGCTGGGTCGCCGTCTTGAGAGGGGCAACAACCAACTGTCGCTGCCCGCATTTTCCATACCTCCAACTCGCCCGACCGTGACTCTTTCGATGTGCCGGTACTCTTCCTAGTCATGCAAACCCGCTGGCTTCTCATCGCCTCTGCTGTTCTTGCCGCTGCCATCATTGCCGCCGGAACGGCCTGGCTGATCATGATTCTGCTGTGATAGAGCGGCTCCAACTCGGCACCTCGGATGGTGAAACACTCGAGGCCCGTTGGGATTCCCCCGAACATCCTAAATTCACCACCATCTTCTGCCACCCGAGCCCGATCGACGGTGGTTCGATGATGGCCCCGCTGATGATCGGAGTCACCCAGACCTTGATGAGCAGAGGACATGCCGTGCTCCGCTTCAACTTCCGCGGCGTTGGTGAGAGCTCTGGCAAATATGGCGAGGGGGCGGGCGGGCAAATCGATGTCGCGACCGCAGTCGCAGCGGCCATGGAGCGTGCGGATTCTCTTGGCATCACGGGATGGTCTTTTGGCGCGGCAATGGCACTCAACTGGTTGTCGGCTAGCCAGTCCGCAATTCCCTATGTCGGTATCGCCCCTCCCACTCATCTACTGGTCGGCAACCCACCGGGAGGGCCGAAACGCGTGATCCTGGGGACTCGTGAACAGGTCATAGATCCCGCCGACCTCCAGGAGTATTGCAAGGAGCACGGGATCGATCTGCTCATCACCCCGGGCGACCACTTTTTCCATGGGCGTGCCAAGAGAATCGGCAACCTCGTGGGTGAAGGTCTGGAAGTAGACGACTGAATGCCCTCGGGGCAGAAGGGACGGGCTACTGAGTCGGAACGATCCCGTCGGCCAGGGCGAACCTGGTAAACCCGCGGTTACGTGCCTCTTCTATGGTATCTGGACCGAAAGTTTGAACCAGGTTGGCTCGGATCAAGCCTTCCTCTTCAACTCGGCCCTTGACCTGTTCGAATTCGGATTCGATGTCGCAGTCATAGACCCGCATCGTGTCACGCAGCCCAACATATCGATGCCCTTCAAGGCGAGGCAGCCGTCTCATTCCTCGGAATCGTCCGTTTTGGTTTCTGGCTCATCTTCCAGCTCGGCCAACCCCGTGACTACTTCTTGTGAGCACATCGGGCATATCACCTTTGCTACCTCTCCAACGTGGAAGCTGAAGCCACACTCGGGACATGCGATCTTGGGCACAACCCTTTCCGGCGGTGGGGGCGGGGGCGTTGGGGCAACACCCGGGGCGGAGGGGTACCCGCCGCTGGGCGCAGGTTGTGGCGGAGGTGCTCCGCCTGCCTGCTCCCTGATCATATTTACCGAGCCACATGCCGGGCACGCATAACGCCCCGGCCCTGGGGCATCGAACTGACTTCGACATGCACCGCAACGCACCATCATTTCAAATCAACCTCCATCGGGCTCAACGGGATCCCCCACTGCGCCGATCGCTATCAAATAGTCGGCTTCATATCGAAGCACATCCGAAACCTCTTCAGGAGAATGGCTGATCCCGTGCTTGTCGGCAATACCGTCGATGACAAACTGGATCGATCGGTCATGACCGCCTGCCACGGTTTCCACCAGCTCGGCACGGTTTTTCTGTGCCAGTCCCTGCAAATAGAAGACTTCCCATTCCAGGATTCGGCGTATGTCCGCACGACTGACGGTCTTGCCCTCGGCCTCGAGTCCCATCTCCACATGTTTTACTGCATCCTCGATGACGTAGACCCTGGGTTCATAGGAAGGGCGCCGTTGAGCTTGTTGCCAAACCACGATTCCGACGATGACCAGTAGTGCACCGATCAGAAGCGCTAAGAATACGAAGAGAGTTGCACCGGTCACGAAGGTCGAGGGTACCTCCTGCCCGGTGAATTGTTCCTAGAACGCGGCCACGGGAAGGTCCATGAGATGTCCGTCCTCGGCGACAGCGGCCGCCCTGCGGGCAGCAACCCGATCTGCGGTGTGGTTTATGAACCATCGGGCCGCCTCCACTTTGCCCAAATAGAAAGGATCTTCGTCGACCTTCGGCAATGCGATCTCGGCATGCCGGAGCATCTGCCAGGCAATCACGACTTCGGCCATGGATTCCAGCAGCGGAGTCGCATGCAGACCGACCGAGTAGATTTCCTCGTCGTCTCCCTTCATCGAAGCCATGAGGTGCTCGACCATGGTGCCGATGTGGGCTTGTACATCATCGAGCATCACGCCCAGTAATTCTCTGTGTGACGCCATGTCATCGTCGCCTTCGCCACCCTTGACAAACTCCACTATCTCGCCGGCGATCGACGCCAGGGCCGTTCCCTGATCCCTCGCGATTTTCCGGAAGAACAGGTCGAGGGCCTGTATTCCAGTAGTGCCCTCATAGACGGTATCGATCTTGGCGTCTCGAATGTATTGCTCGATCGGGTAATCCTGGGTGTAACCAGAACCGCCGAAAATGGTGAGCGCATCACCCAGCAGCTCGTAGGCCTTTTCAGATGAATAGCCCTTCACGAGAGGAAGGAGAAGATCGTTCCTCCGACTCCAGGTGTCATCCTCGGGGTGGAGGATGGCCTGGTCCTGGACCCACGCCGTGTAACTCACCAAGGCCCGGAGTCCCTCGGCATACGCCTTTTGGTTCATCAGCGACCGTCGAATGTCGGGGTGGGAGATGATGGTGACTTTCGGGGCCGTCTTGTCCCCGGCGTCAGTGAGATCTGCCCCCTGGACTCTCTGTTGTGCGTACTCGAGTGCGTTGAGGTAACCCGAGCTCAGAGTGCCCATCGCCTTGGTGCCGACCATCATTCGCGCATGTTCGATGATCCGGAACATCTGACGGATCCCCTGATGGCTGTTGCCTACCAGATAACCGATAGCCGGCTCGTTGACCCCAAATGTCATCTCGCATGTCGTTGACCCTTTGAGACCCATCTTCTTCTCGATATTGGTCGCATAAACGCCGTTCCTCGGTCCGAGCGAACCATCGTCATTCACCAGATACTTCGGTACGACAAATAGGGACAGGCCCTTTGTTCCCGGCCCGGCGCCCTCGGGGCGAGCCAGCACGAGGTGGATGATGTTCTCCGTCACGTCATGCTCGCCGCTGGTGATGAATCTCTTGACACCTTCGATGTGCCAGGTGCCATCACCCTGGTCAATCGCTTTGGTTGTCCCGGCACCAACATCCGACCCTGCATCGGGCTCGGTCAGGATCATGGTCCCACCCCATCCCTTGTCTATCCAGGTTCGGGCAAAGTCCTTTTGCTCCGCAGTCCCCTCTTCGAATAGCACGCGTGCAAACAACGAGCCGCCGGAATAGAACTGTGCTGTTGTGTTTGCCGCGAGCAGCATTTCCTGTGTGGCCCAAAACAAGGTGTGCGGGACCTCGAACCCATCCAGTTCCGCGGGAAGGCCAAAACGGTTCCAGCCGCCATCCTTGAATGCTGCGACACTCGCTTTAACCGACTCCGGAATCTTGACCGCTCCGTCGACCAATTCGAGCGGGATTCGGTCTTGATCGATGTAGGACGCGGCAAAGTCCTCACGGGCCAGTCGCTCCATCTCCACAAGGGTGTCTTTGGCGGTGTCCTCGTCGAGGTCGGGCCAGTGGTCACCGCCGATGTAATCGTGCATCCGATGGACTTCGAAGAGATTGAACTCGATATCGCGGAGGTTCGACTTGTAATGACTCATCGTGCCCTTCTTCTCCCTATTTGAGTGCTCACTCTAATTTGAATCAACGCTCAAACACAAAGTAATCTTCCCCTCATGCGATACAAGGCCGGATTGGAGACACGAGACAGAATCCTCGAATCCACCAGGGCTCAAATTGCCGAACACGGCCTCGAGGGCACCACGATCAAAAACATATGCGACCGCGCAGGTGTCCTTCCCGGGAGCTTTTACAACCTCTTCGATAGCAAGGAGCAGGCAATCCTCACCGCCGTCCGGGCAGCTATCGATGCCGTCGACCCCGACCCCGAGCACGCCGGGCGTGACACGCTCGAAGATTTGGTCAACGCCTATATCCGATTCATCGAAGAACAGGACGATCTGGCCCGCGTCTACATCCGCATTGCGGTAGCCAGTCGGGTCAACCCCGAGTTGAGGGGGCGCGTTCTAAGGCACCACGAAGTCAGAGTGAAGCGTTTTGCTGCGGCCCTGGCTAAGGCAAGGCCCGATCTCGATGAAAGTGAGATCAACGAACGCGCCGAGACTCTCGTCTCAGCCCTGAACGGGATTGCCCTCCATCGCAGCATCGACCCCGAGTTCGAAGTTGCCGGGTACGCCCACCGACTGCTGCAGCTGGGCACAACCTCCTGACCGGGTCGGGATAAGGTCGAACAATGCAGCTAGCTCTCCAGGTCCGAAACAACTACGAATACGTCCTTGAATCGGCATTATGGGCTGAGAAAAACGAATTGGCGGCGATAGCCCTACCCGACCACTATCTGGAGCGGGGCGACAACCCGGACCTTCCCGGTTATGACCATCTGGTACACCTGACCGCCCTGGCCGTGGAAACCGAGTCGATCGAGCTGGTCGCGCTGGTTTTCCCGGTGACATTCCGGCACCCGGCTGTCCTCTACAAGATGGCGGTCACAATCGACGAGATCTCCGAGGGGAGATTCACGCTGGGCGTGGGCACCGGATGGTTGGAGGAGGAATTCACACTGTTCGGACTCCCATATCCGTCGCGATCCGAACGATTCGAGATGCTCGAAGAGGCCATGGAGTATTTGCATGTTGCGATCAAGCCAGGACCGGGTTCGTTTCGCGGAAAATACTTTCAACTCGACGAATTCGACCCGCATCCGCACCCGACCGACCTGAGATTGCTCATCGGGGGTGGCGGAAAGGTGAAGACCCCACGGATTGCAGGGCGATTCGCTGATGAGTTCAACATCTACGCCTGCCCGCCTGATAACTATCGCCTGAAAGCAGAGGCCGCACGCAAACATGCCCGGGCTGCGGGACGAGACCCCGACACGATGCTCTTCTCGGCAGCCTCCCCGGCCCTGTCAGCCACCAACAAAGCCGACTACAAACTTCTCCTGGAGGCACTCGCCCGGAAGACCGACTCGACCCCTGATCGAATCGAAGAGGTGTACACCGAGCGGGGATACCCTCATGGCCACGGGTCCCAACCATCAGAGATGCTGGCGGCCCTCGAAGAGGCCGGATGTGAACGCTATTACGCGCAAGCCTTCGCGGCCGAAGTGGCCCAATACGACACGATTTTCGACGCACTTGGCGCCTGAGCTCCTTCAATTAGGTTACGGGTCCACGCCAGGAGAGATAATTGAGATTCTCAGTCATGACCGAGCCCCATCTCGGGGGAACATACGACCAGCAGCTCGAGGTTGCCCGCTGGGCTGAAGACGCCGGGCTGGTCTCTTTTGCCCGATGCGACCATTACCTGTCAGGACGGGACCCGGTTCCCGATGCGACTGACGCCTTTGCGGTCATAGCGGGACTCGCCCGGGAGACCGAGCAAGTCCGACTGTGCGTGCTGGTGTCGCCGGTCACATTCCGACATCCTGCCGTGATCGCCAAGAATGCGGCCACGATCGACCAGATGTCGGGCGGCCGACTCGACTTGGGAGTCGGCACTGGCTGGATGGACCTGGAACACGAGGCGTTGGGCATCCCGTTCCCCGAGTCCGGGGAGCGATGGGATCGATTCGAAGAGGCGTTGGGGTATCTCGACGAGGCGTTTGGCGAGGGACCGGGCAAATACTCCGGTAAGTTCTACCGGCTGGACGCCGACGTGAAGCCCAAACCCAAGGGCCTCAGATTGGTATTGGGCGGGTCAGGCAGGAAACGAACGCCGACGCTCGCTGGAACCACAGCCGATGAATACAACTTCTTCACCTGTCCGCCCGATGAGGCTAAGGCCAAGATAGAGGTGATGAGACAGGCCGCTGGTGATCGCATTGTGGAGGCAACCGTGATGGGCCCGGTCATCGTGGGGCACGACGAAACGGAATACCAAGAACGCTTGGCCCGGGCCGCGAGCTCCAGGGACGTTTCGCCTGCAGAGTTGGAGGAGCGGTGGGTCAAATCCGGAATGGTGGTCGGCACACCGTCACGGGTAGCTGATTCCCTGACGGCCCTAGAGGAGGCGGGGGTCGATCGAATGTACATCCAGTGGATCGATCTGGACGACCTCGAAGGGATGAAGTCGAGTTTCGACGTGGTGCTCGGTTGACCGCCCTCCCCTCAGCCAGCCAGCGAGTGACCGACGCCGCCCGTGATCTCGGCTTGACGATCGAGGTCCAACGATTTCCCGAAGGTACCAAAACCTCGGCCGACGCAGCAAAAGCCGCAGGATGCGCGCTCTCAGCGATAGCAAAGTCACTGGTTTTCGTCGTCGAAGATGCCGACACAGTCGAGCCGGTGATCGCGGTCTTGTCGGGAGATCACCGGCTCGACCCGGCAAAGCTCGCCCAAGCTGCCGGCAGCACGACGTCGAGGCGCGCCACTCTCGAAGAGGTTCGGGATGCCACTGGCTTTGCCGCCGGAGGGACTGCCGTATTCGGCCTGGCGCAACCTATTCGTATATTTGCCGACCACCAGGTGAAACGAAATGATCCGATATGGTCAGCCGCCGGCACACCTGACACGATCTATCCAATTGCCCTCGGTGACTTCGAGAAATATGTAAACCCGATCTGGGCCGACCTCGCAGAATGACGTCGCCCCCGGATGTTTTTCCCCCGGGATGTGAGGTCCGGAGCGTGACTCTTCGCGCCCGAACCCAGAATCCGAGCCGCTTTGACGGGAGCGGCAGCCCGGGCCGACCGGCGTCTGTTTGCCCGGCCAACAACATGCGGACGACACAATCATGACGTTGTCCCCCGCCAAACACCGCCTCAAACGAGAGGAGGAACACGGGCAAAGTCGGCCCGCATGAGCATTGAATTTTCCCTATGGCGATAGTGCAAATACCATGGTGAGCGTGAACAACACCACTCCCCTTCTTCAAATCGAAAACCTCCATGTCTCTGCGGGAGACGCCGAGATTCTCAGAGGGGTGCATCTGACAGTTCGCCACGGTGAGATCCATGCCCTGATGGGACCCAATGGATCCGGCAAGTCGACCCTGGCCATGACCCTCATGGGCCACCCGAGCTACAAGGTGACGTCCGGCACGATCCTGTACAAGGGCGAAGACGTGACTTCAGCCTCGGCTACTCACCGCGGAAAGATCGGGATGTTCCTTGCCTTCCAGCACCCCGAAGAGATTCCTGGAGTCTCCGTCACCCAATTTCTCCGCCAGGCGCTATCAAACCGCACAGGGGTCGATCTCACCGTCCTCGAGCTACGGCTCAAGGTGATGGACGCCATGAAGGAGCTGGGCATGGAGTCCTCCTTCGCCGACCGCTATCTCAACGAAGGGTTCTCGGGCGGTGAGCGGAAGAGAAACGAAGTTCTGCAGATGGCCGTTCTCGAACCGGAACTGGCGATCATGGATGAGACCGACTCGGGTCTGGACATCGACGCTCTGCGGATCGTGGCAGAGGGCGTAAACAAGCTCACAGGACCGGAACGAGGGTTCCTGATCATCACCCACTATCAACGGTTGCTCGACTATGTGACTCCCGACGTGGTTCACATATTCATGGATGGCGCTGTCTTACAGAGTGGTGGACCCGACCTTGCCAAAAAACTTGAAGAAGACGGATACGATTCGTTCCGGACGGTGTTGGCAGAGAAGTGACCGGCTTAGCGCACCTGAAAGCAGACTTTCCCATCCTCAAAGATGGGGTGCATTTCCTCGACTCAGGTGCGTCCTCACAAAAACCTCTGCCGGTATTGGAGGCGATGACATCATTCGCCACCTCTTCGTATGCCAACGTTCATCGCGGCGCATACAAGCTGTCGATCAACGCAACGGAGGCGTACGAAGCTGCCCGCAACCGCGTCGCTGAATTCATCGGCTCACCGGACAACCGCCAGGTGATATTCACCCGCGGCACGACGACAGCTCTCAACATGGTTGCCTTCGGATGGGGAATGGAGAACCTGGTCGAGGGAGATCGGATCATTGCCACCGAGATGGAGCACCACTCCAACCTCGTACCCTGGCAGATGGTCGCAAAACGGACCGGTGCGCGACTCGACCACATTCCGATCACGCAGGACTTCCGACTAGATCTCGACGCCTTCGCAGAGATGATCGGACCAGACGTGAAGGTCGTCACCATGACCGGAATGTCGAACGTCCTCGGGACTATGCCCCCGGTATCGAAATTCGCAGAGATCGCCCACAGCGTCGGCGCTCGTTTGGTTGTCGACGCAGCTCAGCTGGTACCCCATTCACCAGTGGACGTCGTCGAGTTGGATGCCGATTTCGTGGCATTCTCAGGGCACAAGATGCTGGGTCCGACAGGAATCGGCATCCTCTGGGGTCGCATGGATGCTCTAGAAGAGATGGAACCATTCGAAGGTGGTGGCGAGATGATCGCTGATGTCACACTCCACGAATCGACATGGGCTCCGATTCCAACGCGGTTCGAAGCTGGGACGCCCCCAATCATCGAGACGGTGGGACTCCACGCTGCAATTGACTATCTCGACTCGATCGGGATGGACAAGGTTCTTCAACACGACCGTGAGCTCACCGAAGTCGCGCTACATCGGCTCGGCGACGTCCCCGGTCTGACGATTCAGGGACCAAAAACCATGGAAGACCGGGGAGGTGTGGTTTCGATGGTCATGGACGGCGTCCACGCCCACGACCTGGCGACAATCTTGGACGAACAGGACATCTCGGTCCGGGCGGGACACCATTGCGCCAAGCCACTGATGCGACGCCTGGGCGTGGCGGCAACGGCACGTGCCAGCTTCTATGTCTATAACGACGAGTCGGATATCGACGCCCTCGTTGCGGGATTAAGACGATCCCGTGAATTGTTTGGACTCTGAACAATGCCCCTGGAAGATCTCTATCGCGAAGTAATCCTCGACCACTACAAGAATCCCCGGAATCGTGGTCACCTCGCCACGGTTGACGCATCGGCGCAAGGCGTCAATCCCCTGTGTGGAGACGAAATCAACCTCGAGCTGCAATTCGACGGAGACGTCGTTGCCGATGTAGCGGTCGACAGTCAGGGTTGTTCCATCAGTCAGTCATCGGCGTCGATGATGACCGAGGCAATCAAGGGCAAGACCAGGGATGAAATCAAGGGCATCACTTCCAGATTCAAATCCATGATGTCGGTTGAAGGGGATGAGGGTCTCACCTTGGATCCCGAACGACCGGGGTCGGTCCTCGGCGACCTCGAAGCCCTTCACGGGGTCAGGCAGTACCCGGTCCGGATCAAGTGTGCCAGCCTCGGTTGGAACACGCTGCTCGAGGCCCTTGGCGACTAGCCGCTCCTAATCGAAGTCGATCAGAACTTCTTCGAGGCGCTCACCCACCGAAGTCAGGCGCTCCCGACAGAAGGCCAACAGCTCAGAAGCCCTCCCAACATCGACCAGGAGATTGTCGATGTCGACATCGTCGCCACGAAGTCGTGCATGAATCTCACGCAACTCTTCCAGCGCTTCCTTGTAGGTCAGCTCAACATCACTCATTTCGCCTCATCCACTGTCATCGGAACGCTTCCATCGGCCAGCCGGACATTCACTCTGTCACCACCACTCAAGGCGGCCGCCGATCGGACTGCAACACCGTCGGGCCCGGTGACCACTGCGAATCCCCTTCGCAAAGTGGGCTCGAGACCAACGGTGGCCACCAGCTGCTTATAAGACTCCACCAGCTCTTCTTGGCGACGAACGCCAGATCTTGCGCCCTCAACTACTCCGCTGGAGATACTGGACAGGAGATCTTCCTGACGGGTAAGCAGACTCTTGGTTGCCGCGACCTGGGTGGCGGACCGGTCGAGTGAGATCTGCATCCTGGCCAGAGAGTCGCGGGCCTGGTCTTTGATGGCACCTCTGGCGATTTCGATGCGGCCCGCGTACTCCGCGACTCGCGAACTGATCCACTCCGCCACGGCGGTCGGGGTCTTGAGGGCGATCGAGGCAGCCTCGTCGGCGATGCTCCTATCGGTCTCGTGGCCAATTCCCGTGATGACCGGGACCGCCATTTGTGAAATCCGCCGGCCAATGATCTCGCTGTCGAAGGTCGCCAGATCGAGCCTCGATCCCCCGCCCCTGATCAACGCCACCACATCTACCAAGTCAGGCGAGAATTGAGCGAGAGCTCGATCAACCTGTTCGGCCGACGTCTCACCTTGCATCATTGCCTCGGCTGTTGTGACCTTGAACCGATAGCCGTGCTGATCGAGGTGGCTGAGAAAGTCGGCATGGGCTGCCGAGCCGCGACTCGTCACCAAACCAACTCTGAGCGGAACCAGTGGCATTTCAACCAGCCGGTTTTTCTCGAGTAATCCTTCAGCTTTCAGCTTGCGGAGTATCGCGTCGCGATCGAGGGCCAATCGGCCAGCTATGAACGCAGGGTCAACTTGATGAAGCGACAACTGGACAACCGAGGAGCCACGTCGTAGCCCGGCTGTGCCTTTCAATCGCACCTCGATTCCCTCACGGAGACCACCAACACCCGCGGCGGACAGGGTCCGATCAACGTCTTGCATGACCAATCCTCGTGCGGAAACCTCGACTGAGCGATCGGGGTTTTCGGGATCGACCAGCCGGAAGAACGCCGCCCCGCGGTTGGTGCGTCGGTAGCCGGAGATTTCCCCCCTGATCCACAGGGTCGCCGGAAAGATGGAAGCCACTGCCCGATCCAGGTCATCGAGGAACTCACCGACACTCAGGGTCGATGAGCCCTCCTCAGGCAATTCCACCTTCAGTCATCGACTTGATGTCGAGAGCCTTGTCGAGGTCGTCCTCTGACATGAGCCCGGCCTCGAGCACGAGTTCGCGGACCGGGCGACCGGTCGCCACGGCCTCCTTCGCGATCCTGGCACCGTTGTCGTAACCGATATGAGGGTTCAAGGCGGTGACGATGATCGCATTGCGCTCCACCAGCTCGCGAGCTCGCTCGGCGTTGGCTTCGATTCCGACCACACACTTGGTCTCGAACGCGACACACGCATTGCTGAGCAGCCTGATCGACTCGAGAAGGTTGTGGGCCAAAACCGGCATCATCACATTCAGCTCGAAGTTGCCATTGGCACCTGCCCAAGTGATCGCGGCGTCATTCCCTACGACCTGGGCGCTGACCTGCATCATCATCTCCGACATGACAGGGTTTACCTTCCCCGGCATGATCGAAGAGCCGGGCTGGAGTGACGGAATTCTGATCTCAGAGATACCCGAGGTCGGTCCGGAGCCCAGGAACCTGATGTCGTTGGCAATCTTGAAAAGGCTGATAGCGACGGTCTTGAGCGCTCCCGAAGCCATGACCGCTGCGTCTTTGGACCCTTGGGCTTCGAAGTGATCGCCCGCCTCCCTGAACTGAAACTCAGATCGCTCTGCCATCAGGCGAATCACCTGTACAGCGAACCCTTCGGGCGCATTGATGCCCGTGCCTACGGCGGTGCCGCCGAGCGCCAACTCCTCCAGTTCTGGCAGGACCTTGGTGAGTCGTTCCAATCCTTTTCGGACCTGCGTCGCCCATCCTCCGAACTCCTGGCCCAGGGTGACCGGCGTCGCATCCATGAGATGGGTCCGCCCCGACTTGACCACGTCGGAGAACTCCATGGATTTGGCGACCAGGGCGTCAGCCAGGCCTTTCAAGGCGGGGAGCAAGTCTTGACGAATTGCGGCGGTTGCTGCGACGTGGATCGCCGTCGGAATCACATCGTTCGATGACTGCCCGAAGTTGACAGCATCGTTGGGGTGGACTGGCGACCCCAATAACGCACCGGCCCCGGCAGCGATCACCTCGTTGGCGTTGGTATTTGTCGAGGTGCCCGATCCGGTCTGAAAAATGTCGAGGGGGAAATGGTCATCATGGGTTCCTCCCATCACTTCGTCGGCAGCCGCCCGGATCGCCTCCGCGACTGGTGTCTCGAGAAATCCCATCTCACCAGCAACCGTCGCAGCCGAGCCTTTGAGCAATCCGAGCGCCCATATGAATTTGCGCTCGAAACGGAATCCGGAAATCGGGAAGTTGTCGACCGCCCTTTGGGTAGAGGCGCCATATAGGGCGTCTTTGGGGACCTGAACTTCGCCCATCGAGTCGCGCTCCGTGCGGTAATCCACTACTACTCCTTTTATCCGAGGACCGAGACTATCGGTCCGCCGCTGCGGTCAATATTCCAACCACATCCCAGTAATGGCTATCAAAGCGTTCTTTCAAGCCGGTTTCCACATCCACTGCCGTGGCAGCGATAAGAAGGAGATCGACAAGGCCATGAAAGTCGCGCAACGAGATTTCCTCTCTCATCGGCACAGGGCTTCCGGTGCCCGCCTCGAATTCGTCCAGGTTGCCCCGATTGTGCCAATTGCCGAGCGCGAGGCAGAGCCCGGTTGCCTGATATCCATAGACGCCAAACGCCGTCGCCTCGCAGCCCCCGCCGTCCATGAGTTTACGTTGGTGGGGAATCCCCGCCGATGCGACCGCCCGACTGATCCGGTTGCTCAATTCGGGGTCAAATACCGTCACCGCATCACCGATGCGGATAATCGGTCCGGCGCCGATCGGAGAGTTGGTCGAGGCTCGAGAGGTTTCGATCGAAAGGATCCTGGCGTCGTGTGGTATCGATTTGGTGCGAGCGGCGTGGATGGCCCCAACGAGACCCACCTCTTCGGCCCTCGTCAGCAGAACACCGAAGTGACGCAAAGCAGGCTTGGCGCGCGCCTTGTCCAGAGCTGCAAGTGCGGCGGCACACCCGGCCAGATCGTCACAAGCCGGCGCCGCAAACCGGTCGGCCGGCAGGCGCCGACCCGAGAACTTCCACATCGCAATCATTCCCACTTCAACTCCCGCGGAGTTGGCGGTGATGACGCCGGATTGAATAGCGGCGTCGTACGAGGCTACCCGCCCCGTGACAAGGGGTGTTGACTCGAGGAATTCCACCCGGGCGTTGGCGAAATACTCCGGATTCACCCCACCGCGAAAATCGAAATCGACGTGCTTGCCATCAACTCCGGTGACGACGAATGCAGGGTGATCCATGTGGGCAACCGCAAGAACCGGCGAAGCCTTCTTTCGACCCCGCTGTGTGATCAGCAGATTGCCGCCCGAGTCGGTCTTGACAATCAAATCGGGACGACGCTCCACCCATCGCCTGACCCACTCGATCACCCGATGTTCGAGCCCGCTGGCCGTGGGGATTTGAGTCAGCTCCTCCAGCCACTTCTGCGCAGTCGCTCGGGATGCCATCAGGGAAGAGAGGGTGTCAAAGGTCGAAAGGGGTCTCTGTGAAGAAGTCGGCGGGTTTGACAGTCAATTCTTCACTGACCTTGTTGATCCCGAGGCGATCTCTCACCGAGTCGTAACCACCCGTCTCGAGCTCCTCGGCCAATTCTGCTCCACCTGAGTCGACGATCTTCCCGTCGATCATCACATGAATCCGATCCGGCGTCATGTATCGGAGAATCCGCGAGTAGTGCGTGATGAGTAAGACCCCAAGCTCCGGAGACCTCATTTCCTCCACGGCTTCGGCTACCTGCTTGACAGCATCGATGTCGAGGCCCGAGTCGATTTCGTCGAGAAGCGCCACCTTGGGTTGCAACACCGCCATTTGAAAGATCTCGGAACGTTTTTGCTCGCCACCTGATAGTTCATCGTTAAGAGAGCGGCCCAGGAATCGGGCAACATCGAACCGCTCACTCTCGCGCTCGATTCGAGCTTCGGCTTCCTCCCTGTCAACCCCCCGCTCCTCGGCGGCCTCAACCATGAACTCGTCGAGATGGATGCCCGGGACCTGCGTTGGGTATTGGAAACTCTGCAGCAGACCTGCGCGGGAACGCTCGTCGACATCGAGGGACAGGATCTCCTCGCCGTCGAGTTGGGCTGAGCCCGACACCTCGTAACCGGATTTTCCGGTCAGCACGTGACACAGGGTCGACTTCCCCGACCCGTTGGGCCCCATGATCGCGTGGACCTCCCCGAAGGGGATTTCGAGGTCGAGCTCATGAAGAATCCGCTTGTCGCCGACCGATACGGTCAGGTCTTCAACTTTCAAAGCAGCGCTCAAAGGTCCTCCAGTTGCAGGTAAACGACGCCGTCCTCGATGGCTACGTCGTAAGTAGGAACAGGTTGTGTGGCGGGCAGCGAGTGGGGCTCGCCAGTCTTGAGGTCGAATTCGGAGCCATGGCGTGGGCACTCGACCTCGGTATCGAAGACCTCGCCTTCAGCCAAAGAGGCCTCGGCATGGGAACAGACGTCGCCAATTGCATAGACGTCATCACCAATCCGAAACATTGCGATTTTCTCCTCGCCAATCGTGACCCGGATTCCCCGGTCTCGCGGCAGGGTCGAGAGTTCCCCTATCTCGACCTTCACGAAACTCGACCCTCTTCCTGAGCCGCCACGAATCGCCGGAATACCTCGTCGCTCACAGGCTCTGCGACGTTGGCAAGCGGAAGTCGATCGATCACTTCCTGGAAGAACCCCCGAATCAGGAGCCGTTCCGCCCTTTCCCTGCCGAGTCCACGGCTCTGCAGGTAGTACATGTGATCTTCCTCTAGTGGACCCACTGAGGATGCATGTCCGCAGACAACGTCGTCGCACAGGATCTCCAGGTTGGGGACCGACTGCGCTTTGGCATTTTCGGACAGGACTAGGTTGCGATTGGTCTCAAAGGTCGACGTCCTTGTGGCGTCTTTCTCGATTCGAAGCAGACCGGTGAAAACGCTTTGGGCGTTGTCTTCAACAGCGCCTTTCAAGAACACATCCGACGAGGTGCGTCGACCATGGTGATCGATAAGCATTCGGTAATCAAGCGTTTGATCCCGCTCACCAAAGTAGATGCCGACCACCTCCGAGGAGGCGCCATCTCCATTGAGATCTACGCCAAGGTCGAGACGGCCCAATTTTCCTCCGAGACCTACTTCACCAACGCGAGAGGAGGCGTCGCGCCCGAGGTGAATCCGCTGGTGCACCACAACAGATGCTGCGTGGTCGAGGCTCTGGACGGCAAGGAACTTGAGACGTGCGCTGTCCCCAACTTGAAGGTCGACCTCGGGAACCATCAAGAGCCGTTTCCCCTCGGCCGATCGGTAGAGGACAAGGATGTTGGCCTCCGAGTTCTCCCCCAGACGAATCTCCAGGTGGGGAAAAGACGCTGAGTCGGCAGTAACACCTTGCACGTCGATTATCAGAGGATCTGCGATCAGCGCGTTGGCGGGCACCTCTACGACCACCCCGTCGTGTGAAAACGCGGCGTGAGCGGCCGCGAGCTTGTTGTGATCGGGGGGGACCGACCCGCTCCATGCGGACGACGGGTCAAGGTCGTTGGGTCGCAAGACGTTTATGCCTTGAGCTTCGACCTCGACGACATGCCCGTCGACGACGACCACGCTTCCACTTGTGGCGCCTACCGCCGACAGGAAGGGGCCCGGGGCCAGTCTCGAACCTGGTTCGAAAACCGGTTGCAATTCTGAGAACGGCATGTCGTATTCGACGTATCGCCAATCCTCTTCTATCCCCGTGGGCTCGTGGAGCTCATCGAAGGTCGTCAGAGCATTTTTCATCTGCGTGGAACGCCACTCCGGCGTGTCCGCCGCCAAAAGGGCGAGGCTATCGGCATTAAACGAGGTCAAAGAGGGTCTCCGGATGGAACAATGATTATGGTATTTACCCTATGGAGATAGTGCGAATTAAGCGACACCGCTATTCGGGCGGTTCCAACGCATCGGTGGTCACGTCAGATTTGGCATTCCACAACATCCAACCCAACCCAAATGCCTCCGCGGAATCGATCTGGGCGCGCACGCTTTCGGTGGAATAGCCAAAATCCTGCAACCACGGGCGGACCACAACATTTCGCGGCAACCGTTTCATCGCATCCTCGAGTGCTCTCCGCACCATGTCAGACGGATGATTGTTCGGGGTCTCGTAGCCATACCATCCGGTGCCATAGTGGCTGGGGTAAACCATCGGCGATGCAACGTCGACTACCTCGGCAATGTCTTCCCAACGTTGACCGATCCCACCATCATCGAGTGCGGCGGTGAGGAAGCCGAAGATATCGGCACCGACTGCGCAGCCCATTGGATGGAGGGTGGCGACGGCGTCCCTCAGGAATCCCGTGATCGTGGATATCCGGACATCCTGGCCCACCCCGCCATCGAATTGTGAGGACTCGCGGCGGGCGTCGGGGAACCTCACGTAGTCGAATTGGACCTCGTCCACCCCTTTCCCACAAGCCTCAGACGCCAGCGCCAGGGCATAAGCCCGAGCATCGGGGTCGGTCGGGTCCAGAAAGTACTGGCCGTTCGCCTGATACGGCTCCTGAAGCTCTGAATCCCAAACGGCCATCGACGGCTTGCCGACTGCGGCAACCGGGTCCTGGAATATCACGAGACGACCTATGACGTACAGGCCGGCGTTGTGAGAAGCCTGGACCACTGACTCGAGGTTGTAGACACTGGATATGGCACCGACCTCCAACGCTGTCGGATCCTCGCTGTTGTACCAGACAAACCCAGATTCGTCCTTGAGGTCGATCATGACAGCGTTCAACTCGGTAGTAGCTGCCATCTCCAGAAATACGTCGAACTCACTGCCAACGGCCTCGCCTGAAATATGAACAGCCCTCGCTGCAAACTGCTCAATTCTGACAGCTGCCTCGCCTGGGCCACCCTCCCAGACAAAGCTGGTGGGGATCCAGGCCGGTCGTTCAACGCCGACTGTCCCCGGCTCAGCGCCTCGCAGGTTGAATCGGCCCTCCTCATCGGTGATCCCCGTCGCAGGTCCGGCGGTGATCGTCGCAGCCTCGACCGCTAGGCCGTCGGGGTCCAGGACGCGGCCCCTGAGGACACGTGCGTTCAAAACGACATCGAAGATCGCTCCCGGGCTCTCGTCGATCGTCACTGTTCTGGCGATATGACCTGGAGCACTGACGGCGACCACCCGGTTGGACCGATTCCATTCCATTTCGACTTCGCCGTCGGCGCCGGTCGTGCCGATCTGACTGCCATTGATATCCACAACAGCCTCAACAATCGGCACGCCCACATCGTCCATGACCCGAAGGGTGAACGGTGTGGTCTGTCCGAGCAGTGACCATCCGGTCCAAGCAGCCCAAACCACCGTAAGAGCCACGATCAAACGAAATTGCGTGCGGCGGGTCACAGGGAGTCAGTCTGGGCGTCGAGATGTCGGACATGCATTATCAAGCGGGTTCCCTCACAAGAAATCTTACCCAGGGGGCCGCCTAACCCACCGGGGCGGCTTGCCAGATTCACCCAGGCGCATTAGTTTTCCACAGGGGTTGCAGAGGAGGCGTGTTGGCCAAAGCTGTCAGGGCACATGATGTGAAACCCGACCGAGGATGCAGTCCGTCGGACACGGTGGGCCTCTATCTCGACGAGGTGTCGGGACACCTCCTGTTGACCGCCGAAGACGAAGTCAGGCTCGCCCGTGACATGGAGCGTGGGAAGAAGGCCAGAAAGCTTCTCGATTCGGGCGAATTCGAATTGACCGACCGCTCCCAACTCATGCTTCTCGCATCGGCCGGCGAAGAGGCGAAAATGGCTTTCATTCGCTCCAACCTCCGGTTGGTCATATCCATAGCGAAGCGTTACACCGGCCGCGGCCTCGACCTGCTCGACCTGGTTCAGGAAGGCAATCTCGGCTTGATTCGCGCTGTGGAGAAATTCGACTGGCGCAAAGGCTTCAAATTTTCGACCTACGCAACATGGTGGATTCGCCAGGCGATTACCCGGGGTCTCGGCAACAACGGGCGAACGATTCGTCTTCCGGTTCATATGGTCGACGTGGTCCGCACGGTCCAGGACACGAAACAGGCGCTGTACGACCAATATCACCGGACACCGACACTAGAGGAGATATCGGAAGCCTCGGGGTTGGACGAAGAACGTGTAATGGCCGCGCTCGACGCCCCTGCCGAAACTGTTTCTCTCGACAAACCCGTCGGGGACGAGGGAGATGCGTCCCTTCAAGATTTCGTGGAAGATTCCGACGCGGCCAACCCTGAGGAGAAGGCGGCCGCCGCATGGCGAAGGGAACGCCTCATCACTGCGTTGAAGGCTCTGGACCCAGTAGAACAGCAGGTTTTATGGCTCCGTTTCGGTCTCGACGGCGAGGAGCCGTGGACGTTGTCAGATGTCGGGAAGGTAGTCAACGCCACCCGGGAGCGTGTCCGTCAAATCGAGGCCCGAGGTCTGGCGAAATTGAGACACCCCAGCACCGATATCGACCTCCAGAACCTTCTATAACAACACTTTCCGCCGTGGACATCGCAGACCGACGCCCCGAACCCGGGGATGGTCGAGTGGCATTTGGTAGGGCTGTTGGAACCCCTAGCCGAGCACTTTTCGGATCGCCGCCTCCAACATCTCATAACCCTCGTCCGCCTCGGCTTCGGTGATCGACATCGGAGGAGCTATGCGAAGGCTGTTCCCATAGAGACCGCCCTTGCCTATCAAGAGGCCCTCCTCGCGGGCTGCCTCGAGAATGGCACTGGCCAGTGCCGCGTCGGGGGCCCCGGCACTGTCGGCAAGTTCGATGCCGATCATCAAACCCTTGCCCCGGACTTCCACGATCTCATCGATTTCTTCGCTAAGAGGAACCAGTCGCTGATGGAGTTGGTTGCCAACCTTGAGGGAGTTGGTCTGCAGGTCGGCGTCGAGCAGGTAATTGAGATTGGCCAGGGCGCCGGCGGTTGCAAGCGGGTTTCCGCCAAAGGTGGAGATGCCAAGCGCAGGGTATGACTCCATGATCTCGGCTCCGGCCACCACTCCCCCGATGCTCAGTCCGTTTCCGAGGCCCTTGGCAAAAGTCAGGATATCCGGCACCAGATCGTGGGCCTGGTAGCCCCAGAAATTCTCGCCGGTACGGCCCCAGCCCGTTTGCACCTCGTCAGCGATGAAGAGGATTCCGGTCTCATCGAGCACATCCTTCATGGCACCAAAGAACCCATCCGGCGGGGTCACGAATCCGCCTACACCCTGGATCGGCTCGGCAATCATCGCCGCTACGTTGCCGGTGGTGGCGACAGAAAGAAGCTCACGGAGGTCATTCACACACGCCTCGGTGAAGTCGGCGTCGCTCATGTGACCAAAAGGCGATCGCAGTTTGTAACCACCGTGTATGTAGGTGACCTGAAACGGGGAGAGACTTGTGCCCGACCAAGCCGAGTTGCCGGTGATTGCCACCGTCGAATGCGACTTGCCGTGGTAGCTCCCTCGAATCGCCAGGATTTCATTGGATTTTCGGTAGGTGGTCGCCAGCATCAGAGCAGCGTCATTGGCTTCTGTGCCGGAATTCGTGAAGAAGACCTTCGCGTCCGGGACCCCTGACAGTTCTGCGACACGTTCGGCCAACTCGATCTGAGACTCGATCAGATAGAGAGTCGATGTGTGAAGCATGCGATCCGCCTG
>JBGSYD010000046.1:0-3588 GCA_041751055.1 Acidimicrobiia bacterium
GCGACCACCAACCTCTACCTGTATCGGCTCTCGAAGAGCGTCGTGTCGGCTCGAGGGGGCGCCTTGACGGGTGCATGGAGCACCGAGCAACGTCGGGCGCTCGGCTCGAAGCTCCTGACGTTGCCCGAGAACGTCGAGATCGTGCCGATCAGGACGATCGCGTATCGCATGGCCGAGATCGCCGCTGCCCATCGCGTCTCGACGCTCGGCGCGGAGTGCGTGGCCGCCTCCGAACACCTCGATGCTCCACTGCTCGTCTGGAGCGGCGACGATGGTCCCGGGATCCGGTCAGCGATGATCGACCTCGGCCGCGACTACCGAACCATCGCCCGTTGAGGGCGCCCGACCCGACGAGGGGGGACGTTCCGCTATCGCGCACAAGGCTGTCGTCCGAGGACCGCTTTGGGACCACGTCGGAGCGATATCGCCCGCCCACGAGGAGCATCCCGCGGTCCGGGCACGGGAGGGCTACCGGCACGTCCCCACGGTCCCCCCTCCGGGGCTGGTGTGGCCGGAATCAGCGGAGCCCGGCGAGGGCACGACAACCACTCAACAGAGCATTCTCGGACACAGCTGGCCCCAGGTCGCGCACGCGAATCCGGCATTGAAGGATGCCGGCGACGACCCGGGAGGGGACGGGGCTTGCGAATTATCGGGCCGCACGACTCGTGCCGAAGTGGTGCGGCACGGCTGGGACCGTCCCAGTGGCGCGCGCTAGACATGGTGACCTTGCACCGAATACTGAATGGATTCCGCTGCTGGCCACCGGCTTAGGATGCTGCCGTGTCGCCCACGCTTGAGTCGCTGCTTTCCAACTTGTCGGCGTGGACCTGGCACTTCCTAAGAGATGCACCCTTCCGGCCTCGGGAGGAGACCTTGACAGAGACGCTCCTCACTGAGTTTGTTCGTCAAGGTAAGGGTCACGTGTGGGTTCACAAGGCGACCGTCAAGGAAGAGAACACCCTGGGCCTCGATTGGGCTTGGGCTTTGAGGACGGATGCAGGCTGGGTAACCGCCCTCGTGCAGGCCAAACAGATTGGTGGCATCACGGTAGGAGTGTATAAGGAACTGCGTAAGCGAGACGCGATAGTGCAGGCAGAGCATCTGCTTCATGCAGCCGGAATGGTGGAGGCTCTTCCACTGTTCGCGTTCTATAATAGCGAAGTGGCGACATTTGGTGCTGAGGGCACTAATGTCTCGATGGGAGGCTGTCTCCGGAACGACCTGGTGCGGCGGCTAGATAAACCTCCTTGGCATAGTTGCGCGTCACCGTTAGGCGTCTCTCTTGCGCACGCTGAGGATGTTCGGAGCAGGGGTATTTCGCCCCCTGGAGCGAATCAGCGCGCTGTTGCCGTTAACACCTACTCCATGCCGTGGGAGTGCATGCTCTGTCCAGCGTGGAGAGCCTCGATCCAATCTCCTGAAGCTTATGCGCCCAGCTCATTGCTAGAAGTTGCCGCCTTTCAGCTGGGCCGCGAGATCAGGCGCCGCAACGAAGGTCAGATCGACGGTGCCGAGGCCGGTGCTCCCGCTGGGGACGTTCCCTGGATACATGCTGAGATGCCTCGGTGGGCCCAGTTGGTCAGGGACGGTCGCAGACCCGGGGGAGATGGGGACGTCCCCGACACAGAGTTCCTACTAGTCGTCGATCTCATCCCGGACGGCGAAGAGGCATAGGCCTCCAGGGACCGGTTCCGGAGGGCGCTCCGTCGGCTGCTTGGCGATCCGAATGAGGACGCCGTGGGGCGCCGCCGCTGTGCAGCTCCTCCGTTGGTCGACCATGCGGCCGGGCCAACTCACCGAAGGAAGGAGTCTGAGTCACTTCTGATAGCGGTACCTCGCGCCGCCATGGTGTCGAAGTCGGGTAGCGGTTGCAGGCGCACATCGAGTTTTCACCAGTACGGGGCGACAGGGTTCCGACTCGACAGTGCGGCACTTCCGGCGCGTTGGCCGCCTTCGCGCTCATCACCCGACCAGTAGCCTCTCGGCGATGACCGAAGAAATGGCCTCGCCAGACATTGGGACGACCACTGCATCGCTCACGCCACCCTTGGGGCTAGCACTGTCCGGAGGAGGCGTCCGCTCATCCCTCTTTTCCCTCGGTGTGATTCTCTACCTTGTGGACTCCGGTTTGAACAACCGGGTGTGGGCAATATCGTCGGTGTCCGGTGGATCGGTTACTAACGGTGCGTTAGCGGCGTCCGGAGACATATCTCAGGCGTCACCGCAGGACTTCTATGGAGTATGTCGTCGACTCGCCAGTGGGCTCGCAAAGAAGGGTACCTTCTTTATACCTCGGCTACGCATGACCCTACCTTTCTTGGCGACTGTTGCTGCGCTCAGTCTATTGGGAGGGCTCGCAACTGTTCGCCCGGTTTCTGTTCCACTAACACGTCAAATGTGGATTCTCTCGTACGCGATGCTTACTTTCGTAAGCTGCTTAGTGGGCGTATGGTTGGTCCGAGGGTCATCTCAGCGCACGGTGTTCAGTCAACTGTTAGAAGAGGTAGCAAACAAGCGAGGACCGTGGGCACGGCGTTTAATGAACCGCCCGATTTCAACATCGGCCTTTGCTGACTACAATGTCATTCACGTCTTCGTGGCCACGGAACTGACGCTGGGCGAACCAATCTACCTGTCGGGGACTAAGCTCTATTCTCCACACCATAAGATAATCGACGTCACCGCAAGTGGTGCTGCGGCGATCTACGCTTCCGCTGCGTTTCCAGGAGTGTTCCGACCGATACGGTTCCCTTCGCGAAGTCTCCGGCAGCAGAGCGGGGAAAAGTTCGAGCGACTATTGCTCGCCGACGGTGGGCTGCACAGCAACCTCGGGGAGGACTGGTTCGACCTCATGAGAGGCACAGCGCAGAGCGACTCGCGTATCCGAGACATAGTGCCCAGCCGACCCACTGCCTTCCATACTTTATTAGTCAACGCATCGGCGGCGGCGAGGGAAACGACCATCTCCCGCTGGCCGGTTAAGAGGACGATCGAATCGTTCATCCGGTCGATGACCGTGATGCAGATGAACACTGTCCGACCCCGTGTGAAACAGCTGAATTCAGGGCGACTGGACCTGACAATGATAGATGTAGCGGTATCTCCAATTGACCGGGCTGAGGAACTCTCCCGCCATCCGGGTACGAGTCCTGCTGGCCAACGTCGAGCCATGGGTGTTCTACGCATTCTGCGTTCATGCGCGGATCCCGTAAAAGACATCGTCGAGGAGACCGCACTCGAACGGACGACGCTGGGAGCAATCGGGCCGGACCGGGCGGCTCGGCTGCTTTATCACGGCTACGTCAGTGCGATGGTCGAGTTGAATGTGAGGTTTGCAGCGGTGGCCCCTCATGGCCTGCCAAGCTACGAGTGGTTTCTGGACTTCACTCGTCGGAAGCGGCCTTGACGCACGAAAGAAGCGTAGTCACTATTGGTGTGCTGATGCACGACGTTCGGCGCTCTCACCTTGATATATGTGAGGTACTCGGCCACTCCATGACCGGCGTAACTTAGGCGGAGGAACCGCTCTATAACGCTCCCAGCCGCTGCCTACGAGCGTCCCGCACCGCCATCCGGAACGTGCCG
>JBGSYD010000047.1:0-138913 GCA_041751055.1 Acidimicrobiia bacterium
CCCTCCTGGGACTAGGCGATGGCACGCCCCCGGGACCGTCCCGTCATGCTTCGACGATCTGTTCCATTTCAAGGAGTTCGAGAAGGCGACTGACGGATCGAGAGGCCTTGGTGATGGTGACTCGGCCGTCGAAGTGGCTTCAGTTGGCGGGTGCAAGGAGGGCACGTAGACCGGAACAGTCGAGGAATGTGACCTTGTCCAGTTCATACCTGATGCGATGGTATTGGCCCTCGAAGGGCCGCACCGCTGTTTCGAGCGCCGCTGCAGTAGCCATGTCGAGCTCGCCGACGATCTCGACGGTCAAGGTTTTCTGGTCGAGGTTCGCCCGTCCTGAGAATGGCACGATGGCAGTCGAGCCATTGTGGTGTGTTGCCGTCGCTAGTCCCATGATTGGTCAGTTCCAGTCGCCAGATTGGCTACCGGGGACTGGAGCAGCGACGTCCGTTCGGACGTTCCCCAAACTATAGCCGCTTCTGTGTCGGTGTGTCGGTGTGTCGGGTGGCTACTTGGGACCCAACACGGAGAAATCGAGGGTGCCGGCGACGAGTTTCTCGGCGACATCGCTCAGGTGCAGATTGTGGTCTCGGGCATATCTGCGGATCATGGCGAACCCCTTGTCGATATCGACGTTCGCGTGTTGAGCGACTCTTCCTTTGGCCTGCTCGATCACGATACGGCTTTCGAGGGCGCGTTGCAGTTGGTCGATAATATGGCGGGAATCCTCAGTGGTTCGGTGTTGGAGGAGCGAGATGGTTCCGATGTCGGCAAACGCCTGGGCCACAGCGATGTCGCGGTCCTCTGGTCGTCGGTTCTCGGCGAAGAACAGATTGAGAGTGCCAATGACGTCCTGTCGGAGTCGCATCGGTAGAGCAGCGATGCTGGTGAACCCGGCCTGTCGAGCTGACCCAACTAGCCGGGGCCACCGCTCGGCGGCCTCAGCGTCGGCCAGCGGTCCAGTGATCACCGACTGACCGGTTTCCATAGACTCGAGACACGGGCCTTCCTCGTTCTGGATCTGGAGCAGCTCGATCACATGAGTTTCCTCGCTCGTGGCAGCAACAACCTGTAGCCCGCCGCTGGGATCTTTGAGCATCAGGCCCGCCTGATCGACCTCGAGGACAGACCGACAGCTTTCGACGAGAAGGTAGAACATCTCGGTGGGGTCGTAATCGGAGACCAATGTGTCGGCGAGGTGGACCAACGTTTCGGTGATCAACTTTTCGCGGGGCTTCATCCCTCCAATACTACGCTCCTAAAAGGTCGGCGTCTCCGGAGAGGGTGGTTCGGCCTTCGATCACGTCACCGGCGAAATCGATGATCGGACGGTCGGCGACGAACGCGGCGCTGCGGAGTCTGGCAGCGGCTTCCTCGGCTCCTACGCCGAGCTGACCCATGATCATTCCCGTGGCCTGATGGACCGGCTCCATCCGCGCGAAACCCGCCTCCATCTCGGCCATCAACCCATCATCTGTGACGCCGGCCTGAGCGGCCAAGATGACATGTGCCGCCACCTGCGCCAGAACGTAGCCGTCCGCCGCCTGATCGGCGGACAGCCGTACCGGCTCCTTTCTGTACACAGTCAGGGCACCGATTCGAGCACCGCCGATGCGGACCGGGAAAGCGGCAATGGACACTGCTTCGGTGTGGGCAATCCCAGATGCGAACATCGGCCACCGCGAGTCGGTCGGGAGAGCGTCCGACTCGACGAGCACGCCCCCGGCCATGGCGTCGCGAGTCGGCCCTTCCCCCAGGGTGAACTGAAGCTCCTCTCCGATCTCGGCCATCACCCCGTGAGCGCAAATCGATGACAGATGCCCGTTGGCGAGCAATGCCAACCCGGCGCCATCAGCTTCGAGCAGATCTACCGCAGTTCGGCAGATGCCGCCGACGAGTGCCCCATCGACGCCATGAGCACTCAGAACAGTGATGATCCGCCCCAGCCGGCTCACCAGGGGCAACCGCAGTGGTCTCGTGGCGAGGCAGGCGAGTGTCTCGCCGGGACCGCGGCAGACGAGAATCGCTGCGCACTGATCTCCATCGTCAAGTCGAATTCCTTCCGTTCGCATCGAACGGCCGAGGCGTCGGCAGGGTCTGGGTCGACCCGTTCCGACCGGAGCGATGTGTATGGGTCAACCATACCAATGTCACTCGCCTGACTCTCCAACAGGAGCCTTGGCGCGGGCAGCCGAAGTTCAAGAGAACCCACACCGCGAGTGTTTCATTACGTGTCGGAGTTCCAAATCTCGCACGTGCCCAACTACTCGCCGGAGAGGCTCGCGTCGGGCGACGAGCTCGTCGAAGAGCACCGGCGACGAAGCTGAGTTCGAGGTAGTCAGCTACGGAATGGTCGTGCTAGTGGTGGTGGCCGTCGTCGTCGTCGTTGTCGGCTCGGTTGTAGTTGTAGCTGGCTGGGTTGTCGTTGTCGGCGCCAGCGTCGTCGTTGACGTGGCGATCGTCGTCGTCGTTGGGTCGCTTGTGGTCGTAGAAGTCGTAGCAGTGGTCGTGGTCGTGGGATGAGTCGACGTGCTTGTCGATGAGCCGATAGTTGTCGTTGTTGAAGGATTGGTGGAGGTCGTTGTGGTCGTCGACGTTGAACTAGTCGGTTGAGTGGAGGTCGTTGGTGGGCCGGGTGGCGTAGTACCCGGACTGGTTCCGACCGTACCGGTTGGGGGCGGCGCCGACGTCGTTGTCGATGCGAAATCGTCGAAAGCCGACCAATCGAAGATACCTACGAATGTGGCAGTCGACATGGCTGGATGTGGGGTCGTGGTCTCAGTTGATGCGACGGATAGAACCTCTGCAGGAGCACGACCCTCCCACCACCGAATCCCGAATGAGATACCTGCGAGCAGACCGCCCAGTAGCGACACGATCAATAGACCGGACAGCAACCTCCAGAGCCAGATGCTGTTCCAAATCGAGGAACGACTGCCCGTCAGCTCATTATCGGCGATGATCCGAGCGACGTGTCGGGCCAGCTCATCAGGACTGAGGCGTTTTCGATCGTTCTGACCAGGCACCAGGGGGAACCCTTCATCAAAGAAACTCCCAGTGCCCAACACAAATCTAAGCCTGGAGGCGTCCAACTGTCAACGGGTCGGCAAATTGTTCTCACACCCTCGAAATCCCCAATTCGCCGACAGCATTCTCGGATTGCACGGACGGCCGCTCTACCAGGCGCGCTATCTTCGAGTCCAACGTCCCCACCGACTTCGGGATTGGGGAGAGAGGAAACTGATGCCGGATCTGGACCGCAATACCTGGCTTTTGATAGGTGGTGCCTTCGTTGCATTTTTGCTTCTCGTGTTTGTTTTTGCCTCGCGAAGGGGGAGGGATCAGGCCGAACAGGCACAGAAAAACCGGCGTGGCCAAACTTTGAGGATGAGCGTGACTGTCGTGCTGGTGGCACTGATCGCCGGATTTGCCTTTTCCAACACGGAAACCGTGGAGATTGACTGGATTTTGACAACCACCAGGGCTCCAATGGTCGTTGTCATCGCACTTTCCGGTGGGGTCGGCTTTCTTGCCGGTCTTCTCGCCTGGTCCAGAGGGAGATCGCCCGCGACTTGACAGGTCTCGACGATAGGCGCGAAGTCTTGATTTCCGGAGTCGACTGCAAAAAAAGCCAGATAGTACCTGGTCATCGGGGTTGTGGGATTGGTCACTTCCGCTAGACTGCCATAGACGGGGCAAGGCGGTTTCCAGGTAACTGCCATCACACGGGCGACGGGAGTATCCATATGCATGCAGGTTTATTTGTTAAAAGGCGTCTAAGCTTGATTTCGGCTTTCTTGCTGACTATCTCGCTCACTGCGATCGCTGTTCCGGCGACACGCGCTCAGGCGGACGATCCGCCAACATGTCGCGGGGTAACTGCGACGATTTGGGGAACCCCTGACGCGGATGTGTTGTTCGGTACTGATGGCGACGACGTGATTGTCGGTTTTGCCGGTGACGATGTGATTCATGGCGCAAAGGGAAATGATCTCATCTGTGCCAACGGTGGCAACGACACCATCTACGGGAATAAGGGTGATGACTCGCTTTTTGGAGGAACCGGCGATGATGAGGTCTATGGGCGCAGTGGTAAGGACTTCCTCGACGGTGGCCCGGGCGACGACCTCCTCAACGGGGGTAAGCACGCCGACTGGGTGTCGTATAAGACGTCCAAGGCGGGCGTAAATGTCAAGCTCGATCAGGGCATCGCGACCGGGTATGGGAGCGACACCTTGGTCAGCATCATCCACATCGAGGGCACCAACTTCGCCGACGTTCTGATCGGAAACTTGTACGTCAACAAGATCGAAGGTCGTAAAGGCGCAGACGTGCTCAAAGGCCGCGCCAAGAACGACATCCTTCGGGGCGATTCGGGCAAGGACACGATTTATGGCCAGAAAGGCGATGACAAGGTCTACGGTGGGCCATCCGCCGATGTCTTGAGCGGAGCTTCCGGAGACGACGTGGTCTACGGCCGGGGCGGCGCCGATAACATCGTCGGTGGCCCCGGAATCGACACCGCGTACGGTGGCGGCGGCGTCGACAAATGCAAGACAACGGAATACACGCCGAATTGCGAGCAACGAGGCACCGAGTGCCACGACGCATATCCAACCGTTTGTATTCCGCCACCTCCGCCGGATCTCAATTGCTCTGACGTGATCTTTGACGACTTCGTTGTGACGGGTTCGGATCCCCATGACTTTGACTCCGACAACAACGGGTTTGGGTGCTAGACCTAAATCGGACTCAATCCAAAGCAGAAGAAACGACCCGCTGTGCACCAGCGGGTCGTTTCACTTTGGGCTCAAATCGGAGCATTCTCTTGCGTTGAGGAGCCGATCCTACAGAAACTTCTAGTTTCTCGAACGCTTGCAGTGGTCGAGGCGTATGCTCGGTAGTCAGCTATCAGGAGGCCATATGTACGCAAGGTCAAGATCAACAACGACGCCCATCACGACCAGTCTCATCATCGCAACTGCGATGGCGATGCTTGTCGTCACACTGTTCCCGGCTGTAGCCGAGGGAGCCCCGCGGGGTTACCTAACGTCTTCCGACCCACTTGTGGTCCTCGACGGCAATGTGCCACCCGGCGGACAGGTCATTCCGATCATCAACAGCGGTGATGAGCTTGGCGACTTCATCTTTCAAGGTTTGCCTGACGGGATAGGACTCGCTCCGAGTAGGACGGGGAATGCGGTCGACGTCTACGTGGTACATGAAGAAACCCATGTCCCGTTCTTTGGGTCGGCCGACTTTCAGGACGCCTCGATCTCGAAACTGACGATCTCCACTCGAGCGAGAAATCGTGGCGCTGTCCTGAACGCCTCGGTGGCACTCGGACCCGAAGAGGGTTATATCAGGTTCTGCTCAGCTTTCATGGCGAGCACCGCCGATGGCTTCGCCAACTACACCTTCTTCACTGGTGAAGAGTCCAACGATGTGATCCCCGTCGTCGATGGGGCCTCCTATGGAGCAGATCCGGCGCTGGCGCCCGATCGCCAGGCGGGCTATGTCGTCGCTCATGACACGGTGACCGGTGAGAACGTGGCGATTCCGGGAATGGGTCGTCTCAACCACGAGAACACGGTGGTCGTCAACGGCGACTGGTCAGGCGTGGCAATGCTGACAACCGATGACACATTCAGTGCCCCGTCGTCCCAGTTGTATCTGTACACGGCAGCAAGCGGTGATGCGGTACTTGCTGACGAGGGTGCGCTTTACGCCTTCCAGGTCACAGCAACTGATAGCGGTGCAGTGGACCCCAATGACGCCTTCAACGATGCCAATGACTATCTGGACATCCAGCCCGGTGACTCATGGCAGGGGCGTTTCATAGAAGTCCCGCGGGACATCGCCCTCGGGACAACAGACGTCGCCCCGCAGCAGGCGCTGGAGGATTGGTCGAACGCCAATAACGTGTTCCAGTTCATCCGTCTCGAAGACATTGCGACCGACAAGAACGACCCGACGGTGGTGTATATCGCCGACACCGGGGCAACACGGGTTGTCCCCGACGATGTGACGGGTCGGATGTTGCGCGGTCCCAGTGGGACCGTTGGCTTCGCTGACAACGGTCGGATATTTAAATTCGAGTTCGATGCGAACGACCCGATGTCCGTCACCGGATTCTCGGTTCTTGCCCAGGGTGACGATCCGTCGTCCGGTAACTACGTTCCGTTTGTGAGTCCTGACAACATCGATACCAGCAAGAAGAGCCTGATGGTCCAGGAAGACACCGATGACGCCTCGATATGGCAGCACCGGTTGCGCTCGGGCGACTGGCGCGAGGTGGCCCACGTCACGGATCCCGACGGTGAGTCCAGCGGAATCGCCGATGCTTCGGCGTGGTTCGGCAATGGATGGTGGATCGTCGACGTTCAGGCCCACGGGTCGAACCAACTAGAAGAGATGGTTGGCGATGTTCTCCTCAAACGGGAAGACGGCCAACTCCTTCTGATCAAGATCCCGGGTTCCTGAGATAGGCCGGTAGACCAACCGAAGGGGCGATCCACCAGGATCGCCCCTTTTGGTGCCCGCGCGTGAACGGGCGGGCTTCGCGCATCAAGCGCCATTCCACCTACTTCTAAGGTGTGACTTTCAACGACAGGTGGTTCATGGAGCATCGACAGCTTGGGCAGACCGATTTGCATGTCTCCGCATTCGGCATGGGATGCGGGAACTTCGGAGGCATTGGAAGTGCTCCGGAGTTTTTTGGCCAGGGTGAGTCTGAGGAGGAGGCATTCGAGTTGCTCGACCGGGCTGTCGACCTTGGCTTGAATTATCTGGACACGGCAAATGCATACGGGGGCGGTCGCAGCGAAACGACAATCGGGAAGTGGCTGGCGACCAAAGACGGCACGGTTCGAGACCGCATCCTCATCAGCTCCAAAGTGGCGAACCGGGTAGGGGATGATCCTGGAGATCGGGGTCTGTCACGACGACAAATCATGGAGCAAATTGATGCCAGCCTGGAACGGCTCGGTGTCGACCACCTCGACATGTACATCGCTCACGAGCCAGATCCTGAGACCCCTCTCGAAGAGACAATTGATGCATTCGACTCCCTGGTTAATGCGGGAAAGATTCGGTATTTCGGGGCATCCAATTATCCGGCTTGGATGGTCACCAAGGCTCTCTGGTTCAGCGACAAGGCTTCGATCCGCCGATTTGAATGGGTCCAGAACTCGTTCAATCTGATCGATCAAGTCGACTCGTCTGAAACGTTGGCGTTGTGTCGGGATCAAGGTCTCGGGTTCACCAACTTCAGTCCCCTGAGCGGAGGCTGGCTGACCGGCAAATACCAGTTCGACACCGAATACCCGGAGGGTTCGCGAATGACCAAACGTCCCGAGCCATATATGCGGTTCTGGAACCGAAAGACATTCGACAGCATCGACCTTCTAGGTTCCAGAGCGCAGGATTTCGGTGTAAGCAGCGCCGGCCTGGCCCTGGCCTGGTTGTACAACCACCCCGACGTCACGTCGTCCATTCTCGGGCCGAGAAGACCGGCCCATTTCGATCCCGTCGCGGAGGCCATGCAACTCGTGTTGACGAAGTCAGATTGGCAGGAGATCGGCGACTTCTTCACCGAAGGCCCAGCATCTTGAACGAAACTCTCATCCTCGGTCAGCAAGACGTAAAAGAGCTGCTGCCCATGGAGGGCTGCATCCAGGTCGTGAGAGAAGCCTTGGGCGCTCTCGCCGGCGGGCAGGGGATCCAGCCCCTGCGGCCCGTCATGTGGCTGCCGGAGCGGGTGGGGGCGTTGGGGATGATGCCCGGGTATCTGAGCTCAATCGACACCATCGGCATCAAGACAGTCACAGTGTTCGCGGGAAATGCCGGCACCGAATACGACTCTCATCAGGGCACGGTGATGTTGTTCGACTCAGCGAATGGGCGGCTGAAGGCGATAATCGATGCCACCGAGATAACTACCATCCGGACTGCGGCGGCCTCCGCTGTGGCTACCGACGTGTTGTCTAGAACTGACTCCTCCGTGCTCGCAATACTGGGCTCTGGAGTTCAGGCGGGATCGCATATCGACGCGATCCCCCATGTTCGTCCTGTCGGCGAAGTGAGGATCTGGAGCCGCAACCCTGAGAATGCCACGGCGCTGGCTGACCGAAAACGACACCTTGAAGGCCGCGACATCAGAGTGGTCGCCAGTGTCGAGGAGGCGGTGGCGGGAGCGGACATCGTATGTACGACGACGGCGTCCAGGGAGCCGATATTGCTCGGGAGCATGCTCGAATCAGGGATGCACATCAACGCCGTCGGGTCGAGTGTGCCTTTTGCCAGGGAACTCGACTCCGAGGCGATGGCCAGGTGCCGATTATTCGTGGATCGCGCCGAGTCGACCCGCAATGAGTCGGGAGACTTCTTGATGGCCAGAGATGAGGGGAGTGTCACCGATGACGACATCGTCGCTGAAATCGGTGACCTGGTGGCCGGTTCCACCTCGGGAAGGGCCGGCCCCGAAGACATAACTCTGTTCAAGTCCCTCGGGCTGGCAGTCGAGGACCTCGCGGCCGCGGACCTCGTTTATCGGAATGCCGTCGAAGCCGGTCGGGGGCAGGCCATTGAGATAGGTGGCCTTCGTCATGAATGAGCCGATCCCGCTCGAAGAGATCGAAGCGGCCGGCAGGCGCATTGCTGGAATGGCCGTGAGAACCCCCTTGGTCCGGCTCAATGTCGATACCTCCCCGATGGAGATCTATTTGAAGCTGGAGAACCTTCAGCCGATCGGGGCGTTCAAGATCCGAGGGGCAGGCAACGCGATGGCTTCGGCGGACCCCGATGAACTGCAGGCGGGGGTTTGGACCGCAAGTGCTGGAAACATGGCGCAGGGCGTTGCCTGGAACGCCCGCCGACTCGGCATTCGCTGCACTGTTGTTGTGCCCGATCACGCCCCGGCCGCAAAGCTCGATGCTCTCGATCGTTTGGGGGCTCGAGTCGTCAAAGTGTCCTTTCCAGAGTGGTGGCAGATAATTGTCACCCACACCCACGAGGGGCAGCATGGCGTATTCGTTCACCCGGTGAGTGATCGTGCCGTGATCGCCGGCAACGGAACGATCGGGCTCGAACTGGTGGAGGATCTGGCCGATTTCGATTCCGTGGTGGTCCCATATGGCGGGGGAGGGCTCAGCTCGGGCATCGCATCTGCGTTGCGCCATCTCCGCCCCGATGTCAGGGTTTACGGGGCGGAAGTCGACACCTCAGCAGCCCTGTCGGCTGCTTTCGCCACCGGCGCCCCAGTGGAGATCGAGTACCACCCCTCGTTTGTGGATGGCATTGGATCGGCGCGGGTCCTCGACGAGATGTGGCCACTCGTTAGTGAATTGCTGAGCGGATCGTTGGTTTCGACCGTCGACGAGGTTGCTGATGCAGTTCGAACCCTCGCCCTGCGTAACCGTGTGATAGCCGAAGGCGCCGGCGCAGCGTCATTGGCTGCAGCCCTCAAAGGAGGGGCGGGTGCCGGAAGAGTGGTGTGTATTGTCTCGGGAGGCAACATCGACGCATCCCAGCTGGCCAACATCCTGAGCGTAAACCCTGACTGAGTTTCCCACACACGACAATCGATTCCGTGCCACAATCCGCGACAGGTTTACGCCAGAGAAAACAGAATTGGGATATTGATGGCTGGATACATCACGCACGTAGATGACGTCGTTGCGCGCAACGAACCCGGTGACATCGTTTCAACACAGACCACGATCGACGGCTCCGTTGGTGCCGAACACCTCATCCAGCGCCTCTTGCGGTTTGGAACCGGGAAATCGATGACACGACAGGCGGCCGCCCGGGATGAAGTTGCATACGTTGTCTCCGGGGCAGGGATCCTGCACCTGGATGGCGAAACACATGATCTCGGACCTGACACGGGTATCTACATCAGGGCTGGCGAGGAGTATGAGGTCGAAAATCCTGGGCCAAATGATGTCGTGCTGATCTCTGTGACGGCGCCAGAGCCCACCGACGGCGAAAATGGGTTGCAACGCAAGGTCATTGTGAACGTGGCCGACCAGCCGGTGATCCCAGCCGGCAAGGACCGAGAATTCAAGTTCGTGATCAATCCCGATGCCGGTTGCAAGGACGTGACCCAGTTCGTGGGATGGATTCCCCCGGGGCGGGCACCAACCCATTACCACCTCTACGACGAAGTGATCTACATACTGGATGGCGAGGGCGTTCTTCATCTCGAAGGTCAGCCCGACACCCCGATCACAACTGGCAGCTGTATCCATCTTCCTCCACCTGTCGAACACTGCGTGGAGAACACCGGCGACCGACCATTACGGGTCCTCGGCGTTTTCCATCCGGCCGGCAGCGCTGCGGAGGCCTACGAAGAAACCAAAAGCAAATGAAGGGAAATACATAGTGAATAGAAAGTCAATGTGGAGGTTGGTAGCAATGCTGCTGACCCTCTCCATGATTGCCGCCGCCTGTGGCGACGGCGAGGGTGGAGACACCACAACAACTGCAGGTGGGGAGACCACCACGACGGCGGGCCCAGAGACGACGACTACCGGCGCCGAGCCGATGGTCTGTGAAGCCACAGTCGGCTTTATGGGTCCCATCACGGGTCCGGTTGCGTTCATCGGTGAAGTCCAGTTGAACTGGTTCAATTACGCCCTCGACACCTTCAACGAAGAGATGGGCTACTCGATAGCCATGGTCGAAGGTGACACCCAGTTCGACACCGCACAAGCCGCCACACTGGCCGCACAGTTCCTCGACGACACGGCGATGGTCGCCGCGGTTGGTCCGGCAGGAAGCGACCAGGTTGACGCAGCTGGTGCCGTATTCGAAGCCGGCGATCCGAACTTCTCGTTCATTTCGCCTTCCTCGACCCGCTCCGGGATCACGGCCAAATATCAGGGTATGTTCCGCACCGTCCCCACGGACGATGACCAGGGTCCGACGACTGCCGCGTTCCTGGTAGGACAGGGTGCCCAGAAGGTATTCATGGTCGACGACCAGTCGTCGTATTCGACCGGTCTCGCCACGTCAGTGCAGGAGAACCTCGAAGCCGCCAATGTCGAAGTCATCTCTGAGTCGGTTGCTCAGGATGTCACTGACTTCTCTGCGTTGGTCGGGACGATTCCCGACGACACAGACTTCGTGTACTTGCCTTGGCAGGTAGCAGCGAACGGTCAGATCTTCGCCCAGCAGATGGAGGAGCAGTCCAAGACCGCAGTGATCTTCGGATCAGATGGTATGGACTCGGATGACTTCACAACCGCCGGCTCGTATATCGCAGCCTTTGCTCCCGATATTGCAGCCATCCCGGGCTCTGTGAGCATCCTCGACGGATTCCTCGCCGAGTACCCCGACACCAACACGTTTGGTCCTCCGGTCTACGCGGCAGCACGCGTGATCCTGGACGCCATCGGGCGGGTGTGTGAAGCGGGTGAAGTGCCGGACCGGGCCAACGTCCAGGCTGAGATTGTTCTCACTGACCTGGCTGACTCGATTCTGGGCTCGCCGATCTCCTTCACGGAAGATGGCGACCTGGCTGAAGGCGCATTCTTCATCTTCCAAATCCAGGAGGACGGAACCAAAACCCTCGTCCCGTAAGGGAGGAGTAAGACAACGGACATGGAGTTTTTTCTCCAACAGACCATGAACGGCTTGACGTTGGGGAGTGTGTACGCACTCCTGGCGCTCGGGTATTCGATGGTCTACGGAGTGCTGAAGTTGTTGAACTTCGCACATGGAGAGGTCTACATGTTCGGAGCCTTTGCAGGATATGGGGTGCTGACGGTCCTCGGTGGGCCGTCAGCCCTCATTGTCCCTGTATGGCTCGTAATCAGCCTCATGTTTGTGGCATCGATGGCGGTTGCCTCCGCCATCGGTGTCGCACTCGAACGATTTGCGTATCGACCCCTCCGCAATTCGTCTCGCATAGCCCCATTGATCAGCGCAATCGGGGCCTCCTTTTTTCTACAGGCGGCGGCGCTGCTTCTGTTCACCGCCAACTCCCGGAGCTATGACGCTCCCACCCTGATCCCCATCAGCTCCGGGGTGAAGGTGGGGCCGATCGACGTATGGATGGTGCGGATCCTCGTAATCGTCACCGCAGCAGTTCTCATGATCCTTTTGACCCTATGGGTGGCCCGCACCAAGACAGGAAAGGCCGTTCGAGCAGTATCTTTTGACCGCGAAGCCGCCGCCATGATGGGTATCGACGTCGATCGTGTGATCGTCGTCACATTTCTCATCGGGTCGGCGTTGGCCGGAGTTGGTGGAGTCATGGTGGGATTGGTGTTTGGCCGGATCTTCCACCTCATGGGTTTTGTTGCCGGGCTGAAGGCGTTCACCGCGGCTGTCGTCGGTGGCATCGGAAGTATCCCCGGGGCGATGCTCGGTGGGCTCCTCATCGGGTTTGCCGAGGCCTACACCACCGGCTACATCTCTTCGACTTTCCAAAACCTGATCGTCTTCGGGTTGTTGATCACGTTCCTACTGATTCGCCCGAGCGGCATCCTCGGACGCCCTGAACTGGTGAAGGTCTAGGCATGTCCCAAATCGGCGTTGACCAGTGGGTTGAGCAGTCGGGTGACAGACAGGAGCAGTATTCGGGTTGGACTGCACCAGCGCGTCGCTTCTTCGACAAGGTTCGCCCCGGTTGGCGACTGGCGATCTTCCTTTTGCTGGCCGGCATCTATCCACTGCTGATCAGCCAGAGCGGGGTCAGGATAGGAATCACGATCCTCCTATTGGCGATGTTGGCTTTGGGATTGAACGTCGTCGTGGGATGGACCGGGCTTCTCGATCTCGGGTATGTGGCTTTCTATGGGTTTGGCGCCTACTTCTATGCAATTGTCGCCTCGGATCAACTACCCGCTCACTGGCCAACGTGGATCGCGATCCCGGTCATTGTCGTTGCGACTGCCCTGCTGGGGGCGTTGCTGAGTCTTCCCTCCCGCCGGTTGGTCGGGGACTACCTGGCGATTATGACCCTGTTCTTTGCCCAGATATTCGTTGAGATCGTCCGAAATTTCCAGCGCCTTCCCGGTGTCAGTGAGGACTTCGATCTAACCGGTGGGCCCAACGGAGTCACCGGAGTCGAGCCGTGGAGCCTTTTCGGATTCGAGTTCGGCACATTCAACCGGAACTACTACCTGCTCCTGGTGTTGCTGGACTTGCTGATTGTCGGCCTGCACAACATCGACAATTCGAGGACCGGCCGGGCCTGGCGTGCTCTCCGAGAAGACACTCTTGCGGCCGAGCACATGACCACGCCGGTCAATCGACTCAAGATGCTTGCTTTTGCAGTTGGGGCCGCCATCGCCGGCCTCACCGGAACGATCTTTGCCGCGGTGCAAGTCGGGGTCTTTCCGAATAACTTCGCCCTGGTTTTCCTCATCACGGTTTATGCCGCCGTGATCCTCGGCGGCTTGGGCTCCATACCCGGCGTTGTCCTGGGAGCGATAGCGATCGCCTATACCCCCGAACTACTGAGAGACCCTGGAGCGGCCGGTTGGCTTTTCTATCTCGGCCTGCTCGCGCTGCTGGTGTTCACTTTCAAGAAGCCGATCCGGCTCTTGGCCGCGACGGTCGGGCTGGTCGTTTTCGGTCTTGTGGTTCGACTCGTAGCACTTGGTGTCTGGGACGACTCGATCCTGGGAACAGCCAACGACAACTTCTTCTCACGCCTGGTAGACGGCTGGGTTCTCATCCTCGGCCAGAACCAGGACGTGATCAGCAACTACGCCTTTGTGCTGGCCGTTATCGGGGTGCTCGCAGTCATCGTTGCGCGGGGCTGGTGGAAAGTGGCCGCTCTGGTACCCACGCTGTACCTGGCAATCCTGGTCTGGGAGAACAAGCTGGCGCTTCAGCCCAGCGTGACCCGCCAGCTTCTGTTCGGAGGGGTCTTGATGGTCATGATGGCCGTAAGACCGCAGGGCCTGCTCGGGACGCGACGGGTGGAGATCACATGACTCCTATTCTCGAGTTGTCGGGTTTGTCCAAGAGCTTTGGCGGCCTTCAGGTGATTCAGAGCCTGGATATGACGGTCGGCCATGGCGAGATCGTGAGCGTGATCGGTCCCAACGGTGCCGGGAAGACGACTCTCTTCAACATCATCAGCGGGATTTATCAACCTGATTCAGGTGAGATTCTCCTCGATGGGAAGACGATTCTCGGATCGTCTCCGGAGGAGATCTCCAACCTGGGCATCGCCCGCACTTTCCAGACGCTCCGCGTGTTTCTCAACATGACGGTTCGAGAGAACGTCATGGCTGCCGCGTACGGCGCTACGAAGACCCGGCTGTGGCAATCGGTCCTCCGCACTCCGTCGGCGCGGCGGGAGGAGGAGCAGATCAAGCGACTGGCTGAAGAGAAGTTGGGGTTCTTTGGCGAAAGGCTGATGGGTTACCGGTGGGATCAGCCGGCGTACAGTCTGTCTTACGCAAATCGACGCCGGTTGGAGATCGCCCGAGCCACAGCGACGAATCCTCGTCTCCTAATGCTCGACGAGCCAGCAGCGGGCATGAACCCGGCCGAGACCCACGAGGTGACCCAGTTGATTGGTCGGCTCCGCGAGGAAGCTGGCTATTCAATCCTTGTCATCGAACATGACATGCACGTCGTGGAGGGAATCTCTGATCGGGTCATCGCCCTCGACCATGGCGAGCAAATTGCTGAGGGTTCGTTTGATGAAGTGGCGACCGACACCAAGGTGATCGAGGCATATCTTGGATACGGGGCGGCAAAGACCAAATGAGCGATCAACAGAGTCTTCTCACCCTCAGCGACGTAAATACCTACTACGGGCAGATCCACATCCTGCAGGGGATTTCCATGCAGATCAACGCCGGCGAACTGGTGTGCCTCCTCGGAGGCAACGCCTCCGGTAAGTCGACCACGTTGAAGACGATCCTGGGAATTGTCGAGCCCCGAAGCGGAGCGATTGAGTTCGCGGGGGAAGACGTGACCAACAAATCAACGAGCTATCGCATCGGACGGGGCATGGCAATTGTTCCCGAGAACCGCCGCCTGTTTGCTCCGATGACGGTCCTCGAGAACCTCGAGATGGGTGCTTATCTCCGAAGTGACGACTACTCGGCTGATCTCGACGATGTTTACGAGCTATTCCCTCTTCTCAAGGAGAGGAGCCAGCAGCTCGCGGGAACCCTTTCGGGTGGCGAGCAGCAAATGGTAGCGATGGGAAGGGCCCTCATGTCCAAACCCAAGCTGTTGTTGATGGACGAGCCGTCGATGGGTTTGGCTCCGATTCTCGTCGAGCAGAGCTTTCAGATCATCCAGCGGGTCCATCAGGCAGGTGTGTCGATCCTCGTCGTCGAACAGAACGCCAATATGGCGCTTTCGATTGCCGACCATGGGTATGTCCTGGCCACGGGTCGAATTGTCCTGGCTGATCGGGCATCGGTGCTGTCCGAACACGACGATCTGAAGAAGGCCTATCTTGGGCGCTGAATCGTTGGAGAAGCGCTAGATGACGAACTTGCCTGAATCAATACGGGATCACTTCCCACTATTGGAGCGCGCCGTTTACACCAACAGCTGCTCGCAGGGCGCCCTCTCTCGCGAAGTCCGTGCAGCATATGACCGGTATCTCGCCGATTGGGACGAGATTGGGGCTCCGTGGGACCTCTGGATAGACCTCGCCGGTCAGGCTCGGTCGGGTTTCGCCAGGCTGCTCAACGCCTCAACCGATGAGATCGCCGTCACCAATTCGGTCTCCGTTGGAGTGAGCGCCCTGCTCAGCGGACTGGGGCATCCCGACGGACGAAACAAGATCGTCATGAGTGACTTCGAGTTCCCGACCATTGGGCAAAACGTTCATGCCCAAGAGCTGATCGGGACCAAGGTCGAACACGTATCGCCATCGTCCGAAACAACCATTCCACTCGACCGACTTGCCGAATCGATCGATGAGGAGACCGCCCTGGTTGCCATCACCTATGTGTGTTACCGGAATGGCAGCAAGACCAACGTCGAAGAAGTTGTGAAGATCGCCCATGATGCCGGAGCGCTGGTTCTTCTTGACTCGTATCAGGCTGTCGGTGCCGTGCCGATCGACGTCAAAGCACTCGACGTCGACTTCGTCGTAGGCGGGAATCTAAAGTACCTCCTCGGCTCCGCCGGCCTCGGGTTCCTCTATTGCCGATCCGATCTTTTGCCATCGATCACTCCGACACAGACCGGGTGGTTCGCCGACGACGATATCTTTAAGATGGACATCACCGATTATTCGCCATCGCATACCGCGAGCAAATTCGAGGGAGGGACTCCGCCGATCCCGAGCATCTATGCAGGAGTTGCAGGAATGGACCTCATGGACGAGATCGGCATCGGGGAGACCGAAAAGCATGTCGGGCGCCTGACAGACCAGCTCATCGAAGGGCTCGACCGAATCGGTGCCCGTTTGGCGACACCTCGCGATCCCGCGTTGAGGGGCCCGATGATCGCGGTGTCGTCGACCGACGAGTTCGCTTTGGTCGATGCGCTCAAGGACGAGTCAATCCTCACCTCATCGCGCGACGGCAATATCAGGCTGTCCTGGCATTGCTACAACTCTGCTGAGGACGTGGATGCGGTGATCGCAGGTCTTGAGCGTCACTCAGACCTTTTGGCTCGCTGAGCAAGGGGCAATCAGGCCACAGCTGTGGCTTCTAACTCGATCATCAACTGCGGAAAAGCCAGGCGGGCCACGCCGAGCAGTGACGACACATACTGGGCGCCGGCCTCATTTATCCGATCGAAAACCGAATAGTTGCCGAGAAGCTGGTCGACATCAGTGGTGTAGATGCTGAGGCGCACGATGTTGGCAAGAGTCATGTCGGCTGCTTCCAGCACAGCGGCAATGTTGTCGATCGACTTGTTGGCTTGACCTACCAGGTCGCCGTCGTGGACCAGCTGGCCGTTATCGTCGAGAGAGACTTGGCCGGCGAGATATAACGTGCGCGCTTCTCCCGAGATTTCATGACCATGGTTAAAGCCAAATTGCTCCTGCCATGTCCAGGGATTGATAATGCGTTTCTCCACGGGCTCCTCCTGATCGTTTGAAAGCGACTCACATCGAAACTACACGGGACACGGACCGAAGGTCGGACGGGGCCAGAAGAGGCGCTCCTCGAAAAAGTAGGTGTGGTCCCGTAATAGCGTGAACTGAATGAGTCGACGCATTCTGTACCTGATGTTTCTTTTGGCTGTAGGTGTCTCGGGATGTGCAACGACAGACTCCGATTCCGAAATTCGGCCATTCTCAGAGATCGCCCTGGCCGATCCGGTTATCGACCTCGACCCCTCAGGGACCATTGCGACGCTGAATGTTGATACATCTTTAGACGCCATCTGCGCGGTTGCCTACGGCGTCGACGGGCCTTCGGGGGCCATCGCCACCGATCAGGATATGGAAGTGGGTGGCCACACCGACCATCAGGCGGTCATGACCGGGCTCAAGCCCGAAACGACGTATCAATACCGGCTCCAAGGTGTGGCTTCCGATGGGCAGGTCTATCGGAGCGAGATTCTTACGTTCACCACGCCCCGCGCCTCCGAGACGTCCGATTACGGAACCAACCTCGCATTGGGTGCGACTGTCACCGATATCAGCTCCGAGTTTTCGGAGAGTTTTAGCGGCTCCAACGCCATCGACGGGGACTTAGGTACCGAATGGTCTTCACGGAAAGATGGGGACGATGCTTTCATTACGATTGATCTCGGGGAGCCCTTCGAAATCTCATCCGTCGCGTTCCGCACCAGATCTATGAGTGACGGCTCAGCCACGACTGAAACCTTCACTGTGGAGGTCGCAGGCGAGACCTTCGGCCCATTTCCGACCGGAGAAGTGCCTTCGGAAGTCTCGTTCACGGGCCAGGTCCTCACTTTCCGGGTCGACACTTCGACGGGTGGAAACACGGGCGCAATCGAAATCGAGGTCTACACGCCTTGAGAGTTTTGCTGTCCTCCCGCTTGCGGGAGGAAGGTCCCTGCCGCTCCGGAAGGACCGGGAGGTAGGAGGCAACCCTGCGGGTTGCTTGGGAGTTGCTCCGCAACTCCAGGGCAAGGTCCCGCGGGCGTGGTATTGGGCTAGGTCGGGGTAGCGCGGCCTGATCTGATCGACGTGCGAGTTTCGATCGACAACCCAAGATATCCGCGACGGCGACGCCTTCGCCGTCGGCATTCCCGGCAACCTCGAGCCCCTCATCGCGGCAGCAAACAGACTCCTCATGTCCGGAAGTCGAGTGGCACAACACGATCACCTCGGATAACCCCTGGTTGATCAGCGCCGTCATCGCCTCAATAAGTGACAAGTCTCAAGATTGGCCCACACCGCAATAGTCGATTGCTGTTAGAGCATAGGAAGTCGCCATGGCCCGCAAGGATGAGATCGGAACGCTCTCTCCCTCAGGGCCTGGCAAGGCGCCCGAGATCGGGCCATAGTTGACCGAGGGGATGCCGTGGCGGGTCAAAGTCGAAGCATCTGAGCCCCAACGCACGTAGTCATGTATGGGGGACTCGCCAAACGCTGCCCGATGGCCTTCGTCGATCGATGCGATTACAGGGTCTGATTCCGAGATCTCCGATCCCGGTACTGAGACGTAGATCTCGGAGGTGATTCCGAAGTGTGGATGTTGTCCGGCGATGGATTCGACCAGGTTGGAAAACTCGGATTCTGCCTCGTCGAGCGTCATATTCGGCGGTACCCGCATGTCGATGAAAAGATCTGTTTGGTGCGGCGATCTACTGGCTCGCCAGGGAAATCCGCCGCTGACTGCGGCAATGTTCAAGGCCCCTGTCAGACTTTGATAGCTGGCCCTTTCCTCCCATGTCGAGACGAAGGACTCGACTTCGTGGATGACCTGTCGCATTCGAACTATCGAGTTTTCTTGCAGCCTGCCCGGGACAAAAGCAGTATGCATGAACGGTCCGGTTGTCGAGATTCGCGCCCAAATCGTCCCGTAGTGACCGAGAGCGACCTTTTCCTCTGTTGGTTCGCCGAGGATGCAGGCGTCGGCAGTGACGCCTTGGGCCACGAGGTGTTTCGTGCCGTACCCGTAACCACGATATTCCGCTCCCCTGAATTCCCCCCATTCGGCCTTTTCTATCTCGCCGGCAACTCCGGCAACGATCAAGTCTCCGGCCAAGGAGACCCCGGCGTCGCGCAAGGCGCGTACGGCCTCGACGTAGCAAGCCACGGCACCTTTCATATTCATGATCCCCAGACCCACGATGGCGTCGTCTGTGACGATCGGATGCGGCTTGAAACCAGGGGCATCGAGCCAGGGCTCCTTTCCTGAATACGACGTGTCCAGGTGGCCATTGAACATCAGCGATCTGCCGTTCCCGGAACCTGGCACCACACCCACGGCATTGGCCCTGCCTGGTTCGATGATCTGGAGGGTTGAGTCCATTCCGGCATCGTCGAGCGCATCTATCAGGAACTCAGCACATAGTTGCTCCGATCCGGTGAAACTGGGTATGGCAACGAGGCTGCTCGCAGTTTCGACCAGTCGGTCGCTGTCGATTGCTTTGATCAGATGAGCCGCGATCCCGTCAGGAATCATGACTGGAAGTGGGGGAGGACTTCGGTGCCGAACATTTCGAGTTGCCCGACGCGATCGTCTCCCCAGAGTTCGAGCATGATGTGCGTACAGCCGGCCGCTCGATATTCCTCGATGCGATCGATACATTCCGCAGGCGTTCCGGCGATTGGTCGGCACTTGTCGAGGATTTCGTCTGTGACCTGGGCTTTAGCCGCGAGACGGCCTCCCGATTCCATGGCCTCCGCGATCGGGCTGATTTCTGAAAACGTCAATCCTGCGCTGTCGAGGAGGACGTCGGCAGATCCCTGGATGTTCTGCACTTTGTTGGCCAGATACATCCCAGCGATCTCTCTTGCCCCATCCCGGCCCCTGTCGTGGTCTCGATCGATGCTGGCGACAATGGTGCACCCCAGATCGATGTCTTCGGGGGCCCTACCGGCAGCAACTGCAGCCCGATCCAGATTGGCCCGGGCGTAGCGGACAAAATCCGGTGTGGTGATGCTGGGAGTGAGCAGACCATCGGCCACGGTGCCTGCTGTGGCCTGCATACGAGGCCCGGTGCCTGCCATGTATATCGGCACGTCCCAGCGCGGGGAGTCGGTTTCTTCACGCAATTCCGGTGCCCGCGCCGTGAACTCTCGTCCCTCGACGTCAATGGCCTCCCCGGCCAGGTAGGCCTTGATGATCTCGATCGCCTCCTTGACGTTCGTGAGCGGGCGTTCTTCGAACCGTTCTCCAACGCCTATTGCCTTCATGAAGATCTTCGATGCGCCGAGCCCCAGGTAGAAGCGCCCTTCACCGGCCGCTTCCTGTGTCACCCGGGCTTCCATCGCGATCTGCAGAGGATGCCTGGTGTAAGGGGAGATGATGCCCCATCCAATGGCCAGCTTTTTGGTGGCCCGAGCCACTATTGGCGACAGCGCGGTGGCAGACCTTGCCTCCATCGAGTGTTTCCGCCACCACGGGTAGGCCTCGGCAAGCCACATGGTGTCGAATCCGTGACGATCCATGATCTGGGCGTGTTCGATGATCTCGTCGAGGGGCTCCATGGTCAGTTGCATAACACCGATGCGAAAGGGCACGGTCATTTCAGCTCACCATCGATCCGGCCAACGCGAGGAACTCTTCGTCGCTCACCAGGCCGCCTTTGGCAACACTGAGGCTTTTGACCGCAGCCAGAATCTCGCCACGTTTGTCATCCGGAATCGCGATTCCCAGTTCCTCGCTCTTGATCGCGATGCTGGCAAGTCCACTCTTCTTGCCGAGGACAATCCCGCGTTGGGCGTTCACGAGGCTTGAGCTGTAGGGCTCAACAGCTTGAGGGTCGTGGAATTGGGCGGCAACCGCACCGCTCTCCCTCACGAACAGATTGTGCCCGGTCAAAGGTTTGTAGGGCTCCAGCTCATACCCCGAGATCGATCGAACCAGTTCCGAAACATCCTGCAATCGCTCGTAGACCATGTTCGTACTCACGCCATAGAGCGCCTCGAGGGCGAGGGCGAACTCCGGCAGGTTGGCGTTGCCCGCTCTCTCTCCCATTCCGTTCACCGTGCCCTGGACCCAGGAGGCGCCGGCACGAACCGCTGCGATCGACCCGGCGGTAGCGAGGCCGAAGTCGTTGTGCCCATGCCAATGGATAGGTATCGAGGCGCCAACCCAGGATCGCACCTTTCCGGTGAGGAATGCTGCGGTTTCCGGCGAGGCAATGCCGAGGGTGTCCACCACGGCTAGTTCCTGTGCACCTGCCTCAACGGCGGCCTGGTAGATCTCCACGAGAAACCCAAGATCGGCCCGGGTGCTGTCGACAGCGAAATAGCAGACGGTGACACCGTTCTCAGCGGCCCAGCGAACGGCTGTGGTCGTCTTCTCCAAGACGCTCTCACGGGTCATCCCATAGGCTGCGAGTTTCCCCTCGCTCACGGGCGACTCGATCACAGCACCCCGGACCCCCAAATCGAGCAGCTGTTCCACGTCGGCCGGAACGGCGCGGGAGAACCCCCAAATCTCGGCATTGAGGCCGGCACCCATGATGAGCTCGTAAGACTTCACGTCGTCGTCGGAGACTCGCGGGAACCCGGCCTCTATGCGATCAACACCCAGAGAGTCGAGCGCTACTGCGATTTTCAGTTTCTGTTCCGGTCCGAGGTTGACGCCAACGGTCTGCTCCCCGTCGCGCAGAGTCGAGTCATAGAGACCGACAGACTTGAGGCCTCCGATATCCGTACCGGCCTCGGAGTTGATGGTGCCGGTCCAGATTTGGGATTTGTCAATCATGTAGGTCCTCCTGGTCGGCCGACTTTACCGGGGTGCGCAGAGCCCGGGGCGGGACGGAGATGTGTACCGGTAGGATGCCACGAAAGCACTGGAGGAGGACCGATGGCGTGGCAGGTAGACGAACCTCGTTGGCAAAGGGTCCGTGCTGCCATGGAGGATGCCGACCTCGACGCTCTCGTTGTTCGGGCTCCGGACAACGTTCATTATCTGACCAACTACTGGTCGATGAAAGCCTGGGAGATCGCAATCTTCCCGAGGGAGGGGAAACCTGTCGTTGTGGCCGTGGAGCCTCAGGAGTCCGATGTGCGTCGCAACGCCTGGACGGATGACCTCGCCTTCTTCAAGGGATTCAACCCCGACGACGCCCGACCTTCGTATCTGCGCGCATTGGAGCAAGCCATAGGGATCCTGAAATCGCGAGGACTGACGAGACGGGTAGGCGTGGAGACGTCGAACGCGGTGCAGGGGCCGGAGCGGATGACAGGGGAACCAACCGTCTACTGGAAAGGCTATTTCGACGATCTCGAGGAAGCTATAGACGAGGTTGTCGATTGCACTCCAATGCTCACCCGACTGCGGATGATCAAGACCGACCAGGAAATCGAGAGACTGAGAATCACCAACGACCTCGCCGCGGAGGCCGTCCAACACGTTAGGGGCAACATTGCACCTGGGATGAAAGACGCCGAAGTCGGTGCGATGTATGAGGGGTACGTCCACAGCAGCGGAATCGGTTACCGCGGCTCGATTGAGATGGCACGGGCGTTCACTCTCGTGTGGTCAGGCGAGAGCATCCAGACTTTCACGGCCACCAAGGACAAGATGGTTCAGGAAGATGCTCCCACTCTCATGGAGATTTGGACCTGTACCGACGGCTATTGGAACGATCTCACCAAAAATGCGGCTGCCGGCACACTCTCGAATGAATACAACGTGCTGGTCGACCTGCTGCTCAGCGTGTTTGAGGAGTCAGTCCGCGATTATGTGGGGCCGGGAGCGAGCCTGGCCGAGCTCGATAAGTTCATCAGAGCAAGGATCGCCGAAGGCGGGTATCCCGGTCAGCCGTCTCATTACATCTGTCACGGTGTTGGCAGCCGGGCCCACGAACCGCCTTGGGCCCACCCCAAGAGCGACCAGCGCATGGAAGTTGGGATGGTCCTTGCGGTGGAACCAGGCATCTATTGGGAGGGTGGTGGTGGGCTGAGGCTCGAAGACAACTTTCTGATTACGGCCACCGGTTCCGAGAAGCTGTGCTCGGCCCCCGAGGAATTTCGGCGTTGAGTATTTCGTCGGTCTGCGTAGTCGGAGCCGGATCCATTGGAAGCCTGTGCGCCGGGCACCTCGCTCAGGTGGCAGATGTCTCGATATTGGTTCGCCGGCCAGATCATGCCAACCAGCTCAACGCGGAGGGTCTGACGGTATCCGGGAAGTCCAATTTCACCAGCGACATCCTGGCAACCACTACCGTCTCCGATCTACCCGAACCCGACCTGATTGTCATCGCGACCAAGGCCATGCAAGTAAAAGACGCTGCTGAGGCCATGTCCGGGCGTTTCCCCAACGCAACCGTAATGACAATCCAGAATGGGCTGGGTGCCGAAGACGTAGTGGCCGATCACGGGGATTGGCCGGTCATCTCGAGTGTGACTTTCATGAGCGGCACCAAAGAGTCCGACTCGCATGTCCACTATGAGCTCGACACTGCGACCTGGATGGGGCCATATCATCCGACTGGCACACTTCTGGAGACAGTGCAAAGAGTTGGCGACCTCTTCGTAGCGGGTGGGCTGAAGGTCGAGGTGCTAGAGGACTTACGGCCGGCGCAGTGGTCCAAGTTGATCTTCAACGCCTCGGTGAATTCGGTTGCCGCACTCACTGATCTGCCCCATATCCAACTATTCGCCCGCCGCGATAAGGATTCCGATCTCGGCCACCTCATGTACGACTTGATCGTCGAAGGCAAACGTATCGCGGCCGCGGCTGGTGTCGAGCTCTTTGAGGATCCTTGGGAAATGAATACCGGAGCGGTGGCGCAGGGCTCAACACATGACGAGGAATATGCGCATGTGCCTTCGATGCTTGCCGACATTCGCGCAGGCCGAAAGACTGAGATCGATTTCATCCTCGGCGCGGTCGTGCGTGAGGCAATGCGCCTGGGAACCCCGGCTCCGCTGTCCGAAGCGCTCTACCGTCTCGTCAAAGCACGCGACCGATCATACGACTCATGAGAAATTCGAAATGAAGATAGGGATCATCGGCTCAGGGGCTGTTGGCAGTCTGTTTGCTGCCCATCTCTCGCTGTTGGAGACCGTTGAGACCTGGGTGTACGACGTCTCACAGTCACACGTCGATGCCATCAATGCCAATGGCTTGAAGTTGACCGGGGTCGGCGAGGTCCTTGGTCGTCCTTGGGCCACGACTGATGCGCGGGAGTTGCCCCACCTCGACTTTGCCCTTGTTGCAACGAAGGGAATGCATACCCGTTCAGCAATTGAGGCAACGGTCGACGCATTGTCCAACGGGGCGGTGTGCTCGGTCCAGAACGGAATCGGGAATGAAGAAGTGATCGCCGAGTACGTTCCTGCGGTCATCAGAGGAACCACGTTTCCGGCGGGAAAGCTCCTCGAACCTGGAATCGTCCAATGGGATACCGCCGGCAGCACATGGATCGGGCCCTTCGAACCGCAACCGGCTTCGATGGATCAGGTGCAGGCACTGGCAGCGGTGCTAACCGACAGTGGAATGGAAACTCTTGCCCTCGAAGATGCCCGGGGCGCTCAGTGGACCAAGTTGATCTTCAATGCAGCCAGTAATGCGCTTTGCTCCCTGACCCAACTACCTCACGGTCGTGCCGCCTTGGACGAAGATGTTCGATGGGTGATGAACGGAGTGATTGAAGAAGGTAAGGCGGTGGCGGCGGCGCTTGGAATAATCATGGAGAAGGATCCCGCCGACCTTCTGGAAGACAGTGTCCAGCCGGCGCTGGACCACAAACCGAGCATGCTCCAAGATGTGCTGGCGCAGCGGGCGACCGAGATCGATCAGCTCAACGGTGGAATAGTCCGATTCGGCGTGGAGACCGGGGTCCCGACACCGTTGAACAAAGCGGCCTACGGCCTGATCAAAGGACTGGAGAACTCATGGAATCTGTGAACGCCCCGCCAGTTGTCACGACCGGCGAGATACATCGGCGTCACGCCAAAATCCGTGACACCCTTGCAGCCAAAGACATCGATGCCCTCGTCGTCGCTGGATCCGAATACACCGGATTCGAAGGCGGAATGCGGTGGGTCTCTGGATTTCGCATGGTGCACCGCTACGCCTACACCCTGGTCCCGGCCACAGGAGATCCGATTGCAATATTCCCCGCCGAGGCGAGGTGGGTTGGTGAGCACGATGAGAGCTGGATAGAGGAAAAAGTCTTTGCTGATCGACCCGGCGCATGGATCCGGGAGCTAGCCGAACAACGGGGATGGAAGAGGGTCGCCGTGTTTGGTTACAACTTCATCATGCCGGTTCGAGACTTCACCGCCCTCAATGAGGGCTCACTTGAGATCGTCGACTTCGATGTGGAATTCGACCTACTCCGGGCCGTGAAGAGTGAAGAGGAGCTCGAGTTGGTAAGGCACAGCTTCGACCTCAACGAACGCGGTTTCTGGAAGGTGCTCGAGGCCTACGCGCCCGGCAAGACCGAAGCGGCGATCCTTGCACCAGCAGAGGAGATGTTCGTTCGCAACGGAACGACCCGCACCACACAGAACATGGTTCTCTCCGGTCGGGATGGGTTCGCCGGCCCGGAGTTCAAACACCCCAATCCGGTCCGACCCGTCGAGCCGACGGATCTCCTTTTGTATTCGGTCGAGATTGCCGGGCCGACCGGCTACTGGGCTGAGTTCGCTCGACCGATTTCGCAGGCTGGCCTCAGCCCGGGAACCCAGAAAATCATGGAGGCTTATCAAGAGTGCTTCGAGAGAGCACGGAGTGCGCTGAAAGCCGGCAATACCGCCCACGACGTGCACATGTCCGTGTTCGGCGCGTTTGACGGCCTCGATGTCAAGGCGGGCCACGTCACCGGGCACTCGATCGACATGATCATGGTCGCCCATCCCCGAATAGGGGAGGGAGTCGAAACCGTCTTGGAGGAGAACATGATCATCTCGATCCACCCCCATGTCGTTGCAAACGACGACTCCCACTGCCTGTACATGCAGGAGACCTTTCGGGTCACTGCCGATGGCGGGGAGCAGCTTTCCTCGGTCCCAATCGTGGCATTCGACGGAAGTGAACGCTGAATCTCTAGATCAGCGCCCACTCCAATACCTGGGCCATGTCGTCTGCGATCAGAAAAGTCATGTCGTTCCTGATCGCCTCAGGCACGTCATCGATGTCGACTTCGTTCCTCCGGGGGAGGATCACGGTCTTCAACCCTGCTCGATGGGCAGCGAGAACCTTCTGCTTCACTCCACCAATCGGCAGGACTTTCCCCTGAAGGGTGACTTCTCCGGTCATCCCGATTTCTCCTCTGACCTTGCGACCTGTGAGGAGCGATGCGAGCGCGGTGGCCATGGTGATACCGGCGGATGGGCCATCTTTCGGGATCGCACCAGCCGGTACGTGGAGATGGATACGTCGATCGAGATCGGCAGGGTCGATCTTCAGCTCGCCGGCCCGTGACTCCATGAAAGAGAGAGCGATTCGGGCCGATTCCTTCATCACGTCACCGAGTTGGCCGGTCAGAAGAAGGTCCCTCTTGCCATCCATTGCGGTGGCTTCGATGAACAACACGTCACCGCCGGCGCCGGTCACAGCAAGGCCAGTAGCGACTCCTGGGACGTCGGTGCGATCCTTTGCCTCGTCTTTCCAAACCTTCGGCTTGCCCAAGTAGTCGATCAGGTCTGTCTCATCGACGACTACCTTTTCACCCGTTTCCCGGGCCACCTCGGTAGCGATCTTCCGGGCGAGCTTGCCCAGCTGACGTTCTAGGGACCTGACACCCGCTTCCCTCGTATAGCGATCCACGATTGCGGCTACAGCCTCTTGAGATACCTCCAGTTCTTCCGGCTCGAGTCCGGCTCCCCTGATCTGGCGGGGGAGAAGATGATCTGAGGCGATCTCGACTTTCTCGGCATCGGTGTATCCGTCAATTGAGATGACTTCGGTCCTGTCGAGAAGTGGTGCCGGGATGGTCTCGACCACGTTGGCCGTGGCAATAAACAAGACGTTCGAAAGATCCAGATCTGTTTCGAGATAGTTGTCCCGGAAGGTGTGGTTCTGAGCAGGGTCCAGGACTTCGAGCAACGCCGAAGAGGGGTCGCCACGCCAGTCATTCCCGACTTTGTCCATCTCATCGAGGAGGAAGACAGGATTCATCGTTCCGGCTTCGACGAGTGCTCTGACGATCCGACCCGGTCGTGCACCGACGTAGGTGCGGCGATGACCGCGGACTTCAGCTTCATCACGGACACCGCCGAGAGCGACCCGGACAAACTTCCTGCCGAGGGCGCGTGCCACAGATTCCCCAAGTGAAGTCTTGCCCACTCCGGGAGGGCCCACCAGGAGCAGGATGGCACCCGCTCGTCTGTCTTCGGCCCCCTCGAGACCCCTCGCCTTGCGGAGCTTGCGCACAGCGAGATGCTCCACTATTCGCTCCTTGACATCGTGTAATCCGGTGTGGTCGGCGTCGAGCACGGTCCAAGCCTCGTCGAGGTCGAGGCGATCCTCGGTGACGGTCGACCAAGGGATTTCGAACATGGTGTCCAGCCACGTCCTTATCCAGGAGTGCTCCGGCGATTGCTCGCTCATTCGCTCCAGCCGGTCGATCTCACGGCTGACGTTTGCAGCGGTATCTTCGGGCATGCCGGACTCAGCGAGTTTCTCGCGATATTGGCCCGTCACATCATCGTCGTCGCCGAGTTCCCGGCGGATTTCTTCCATCTGCTGGCGGAGGATGTACTCACGCTGGTTCTTGCCGATTTTCTCCGAGGCCTCGTCGCGGACCTTCTTGCGAAGGTTGAGATCGGCGAGAACTTCTCGCATCCAATCGAGCAAGCGCCCTAATCGCGACCGCAGATCGAGTGTCTCGAGCACCTCGACCTTTTGTTCCAGCGAGAGGTCCGGTGAATACACCGCGAGATCCGCGAGTTGTGACGGGTTGTCGACCGACAACACCTGATCCGCAATACGTCCGGCTCCCCTCAGGTTGAGCACTTCGGTGACCACGGCCCGGTACTCGGCCACCAGGTCGTCAAGGGCTGGATCGTTGATAACGTCGACTTCGTTCACGGTCTCGGCTTCGACCCACAGCGCCCCCTGGTCGTCGGTGGAGCCTGTGCCCACACGTGCCCGATTCATGCCGGACACGACGATGTTCCCATCGTCGTCGGCGTCCTGGATCTCGGCCACGGTCCCTACCGATGCATAACGACCGTCGACACGGGGCACGAGCAGCAACATCCCATCGTTGGCTTGGGCGGCGGCGATCGCCAGAAGACCTTCCTGGGTCTCGAGACGGAGCGTGACGACCATGTGGGGGAATACCACCCCGTTGTTGAGTGGTAGTACGGGAAGGGTGAGTTGTGCGGTTTTATCTGTCATTTTGGGCAAATCCGATCGAGAAATCTAAGTGCTACGTACTCAGAAAACAATACATCCCACCACTGTATTCCAGGATCAGTTCTATTCGATGGATGCCGTGAGAGGGCGGTTCGGGCTGGCCCTAGCCGGCGGATCGATCCTCTTCTGCTCGAACGATCTTGCTAGAAGAAGCGAAAGCCAGTCGCAACTCGACTTCGGTGTCCACTCACCAACTCGAATCGAACCCGTCAGTAGTTCGGGTCGTAGACGGTTTCGAGTTCCTGGCGTGTCACCCACCCCGTTGAATTGGATATCGAATTCAACGCAGCAGTCTCTGGTCCGTGGAGCAACAGTCGAACCAGTTTCGCTGCCACCGTCTCATCAACCGCCAGGACTGGGGTCTTACTTGGAACGTCGCCCGGGAGAAGGGTGGCCTACTGGTCTCAAAAGAGGTCAACCTCGAGTTTCACCTCGAACTGATAAAGAATCGTGAACGTTGTCAGACCGAATCGTCGTACACGAAGTGACGCCCGGTGGTCTTCTGCTTCAGCTGGCCTTTGGCGATCCTGGCGACTCCTTTGAGGTTCGCCACCCGCCACGATCCGCCCGATGCTTCGGTCACGAACGCTCTCGCCGCCTGTTTGTCGATGAACATCGGGTAGAGGTCCCAGGGTCGGTTGAAGCCTTCGAAGAATCGGTCACATACCTTCTGGTTGCCGAACGCTGAGATCAACACCAGCTTCCCGATGCTGGTGAGCGGCTCGAGTAGGAGGTTGTTGAAGTTGTAGGCAGGCCCGCCATGCCAGTTGTGAAATCCTTCGAAGGTCTCTTCCATGAATGTCTCGTCAAATGGCCCGGTGCCCTTCTCGACGATTGCGTCGGTGTAGTAGCCGGCCTGACGGGCCCCACATCCCGCCCCCTGGCCGCCGATAGGGTCAAAGGCGAACGAAGTGTCGCCGAGGGCCAGTATCGGCTTGCCTGACGGAGTGTGCCCGACCGGTTTGCGAATCGTGGGTGCCACAGCGCCTCGTAGCCAACAGTGCGCGTCGTTGTCGACCAGCTCCATGTTTTTCATTGTCTCCCAGTCCCAAGCGGCGTACTGCTTCACGATGTCGCGGACCTTCTCCAGCAGCTGCTCAGCGTTCGTGACGTCGCGATAGGTGTCGAGGGGGCCGCCTGTCTTGGCCTCAATAACGAGGTTCCAGCACTTGCCCTCGGTCTTGTGGTAGTACGGAACCCAAAAGAACTCGCCGATGTCGGCATAGAAGTTGAAGCCGACCGGGACCCGCCCCGGCAAACGATTCGGAAAGCCGGTGCCGTCGGTCGGGATTCCTTTGACGATGACCATTCCCAGATAGCGCTGGGGTGCGTCATAGACGCTGCGCTCGGGATCTCGCTCGAAAAGACTCGCCAGAGAGCCCTTTCCCGTGGCAACGATGGTCAGATCGTTTTGCGCGGCGATGCCGTCCAAATCCTCCGGCGTGATCGACTTGATGATCACGCTGCTTCCTGCTGCCTCGAGCTGGTCCATGCGGGACTTCGACTTCAGTCTGACGTCCACTGCGTACCCGGCCCCTTCTTCAAGTGGTGCCGCGATCTGAATCAATTCCTGGCCCACCTTCGGGCTGAAGTACAGATGGATTCCGTTGCCGAGCAACGCGCGATCTTCGAACGTGTCCACGCCGAGTTTGCGCTCATACGCCACGCTGTCCCCGAACATGAACGCTGTTCCAGTTGGTGACGTCTCGTTGAGAATCGAGTCGGCTGTGCGATCGCTATAGAGGGTCACCTCGTGCCCACCATTCATGAGGCCTACCGCTGCCAGCGTCCCGGCCTGGCCCGCTCCGACGATTGCTATTCGTGCCATCTCTGCTCCTCCTTGGTAAGTCCTGTTTTCTTGGCTATATAAACTTTGATGCGACCATGAATCCCGAGTTACCTCCCAACCCGGGGCCGGGGTGAGTCGAGGCGCCGATATGGAAAAGGTCTCTCACAGTCGTTTCGTGATTCCGCGACCCCGGGAATGGTCGCCATGTCAGGAACTGGTCGATGCTGCACGAGCCTGAATACGGATCGCCCCCAACCAGGTTCATATTGAGTGCTTCGAGCTCCGGCGGCGCATAGGCCCGCCTCCCCACGACGCTCTCCCTGAAATTAGGGATGTGACGGGCGAGACGGTTTTCGATTCGGTCGAGGTATGCCTCTTTGACCTCGTGGGACCAAGAGCCGTCAGGAGGAATTTCGATCTCGCCTGCGGCGTCCCCTTTGATCACCTTGGGTAGCTCCTGGAGCTGAATCCAAAAAATCCATTGCCCGTCTGGTGCCCGGGTCGGGTCTAGAGCCGTCGGCTGGCCGACGACGATCGTGGCCTCCTCAGGCATCATCCCCCGCTCAGCTTCGTTCACAGCTTTGGATACACCATCAAGACCGGGAGTGATGTGGATGTATGCCACTTGTTTCAGGTCCGGCGAGGGCCATTGCGGCGGGGCGTTCAAAGCGTAATGCACCTGCATGTCCGCACGCCCATACCTGTAAGCCGCAGCTTTTCGGGATATCTCGATCGGCACGTCGGGGATCAGGCGGCCGTAGAGCTGGGTTGGAGTGACATTGCAGATGACGGCCGTTCTGGCGCCGTATTGTGCGCCCTCGGTGGACGAAACGCCCGATGCACGACCTTCTGACGTCGTTATGCGATCGACATCGACGCCAGCGACCAGTTTGCCCCCGTGTCCCTCGATGACAGTCCGGAACGCTTTGATGATTTGGTCGCTCCCACCGACCACAACCGGCATTCCGGCCATGCCGACCGCACCCATGATGATCTTGCCCATGAGCCCCGAATAGGCGTCGTCTGGGCCTAGGCCGGCGTGGAGCACCCAGGGGGCGATCAGCGCCCTCAGGAGATCGCTCTCGAAATCGCGCTCTACCCACGTGCGACACGATTCCAGAGCCTCACCAAAGAAGGTGAACATCCCGCGTAACTTCCGTTTGCGGAGGTCGCTGAACAAGATTCCCGCCGCCTTACGGCTGAACAGCTCGTTGCCCAGCAGCCCGAAGGCCAGGTCTGCGTTGGCAGCGAAGAACTCGCCAATGGCGTCGCCATACTTTTTTCCATCTCCTGGCGCGACATCCTCGATCCGTCGGGTGGTCTCTTCAGGGTCAGTGGAAAGGATCAGGCTCTGTCCCTCCTCGGTTAGGACCGCCGTTGGGTAATTGGTGTTGGCAAACTCCAGCCCGGCCGCGTGCAACTCCCCGCCAAGTGCCCCATACGCTGGAGAAGTCACGAATAGCGGGTAGGAGCTGGAAAGGACATCGTGTTTGAAACCCGGGAAGAGCTCCTCGGTCAGGATGCATCCTCCGATGCGATCGTTTCGCTCGAGGACGACAACGCTCTTCCCTGACCTGGCGAGTAATGCGGCACACACCAACGAGTTCATGCCGCTGCCGACGATCACGAAGTCGTAGCTCTCAGTCACGGTCGGAATCGCCTTCTCCGTCGGGGCTCTCATGGATGTGCGGAGCAGTCTGGGCGTAAGAGCCGCCGGTAAAGGCCAGGGGCGAAAGCGTCTTGTCGTATTCGTACGCCACCACCTCACCAACAAATATGATGTGGTCACCACCCTCATAAGTCCTGTGAGTGCGGCATTCGAATCTGGCGACACAACCGCCGATCAATGCCACGCCCCCTTCGCCAAGTTCAACTTCGACCGAAGCAAACTTGTCCATATGGCGCTTGGAGAAATGGCGCGAGAGCTGGACCTGGTCTGCCGACAGCACGTTGATCCCGAAATAGCCGGCTGAGTGGAATGCCTCACGGCTGTACGCCTTCTTGTCGAGACTCCACAAAACAAGGGGAGGGTCGAGCGACAACGAGGCGAAACTGTTCGCTGTGATTCCTACGTGCCCGCCCTGGCCATCCGGCGCCGTGATGATGGCTACGCCCGTCGGATAACAACCCAACGCGTCGCGGAATCGACGGGACTCGAGATCCGTGGCTTCATCGTTGCTCACGGCGATGGCCTCGACGGTGCCGTCATTGTCAGGTCTGTGCCTCGAAGAGCGGAGCGCTCAGCTGTCCGAGGGCTTCGGGGCCGATGGCGGTGTATCCACCATCGACGGCTATGTCTTCTCCGGTAATGAAGGATGCCCAATCCGATGCGAGGAAGACCACCACCTTCCCCACCTCCTCAGGGTCTCCGATACGGCGAGGCAGGTGGAAGTTTCCGGCCACTTCATCCACGAGTTTGCGATTGTCACCTGACATCCCCTTGATCGGATTGCTCCATATCCAACCCGGGGAAACCGAGTTGACGCGAATGCCTTGATCCGCCAGGTTCACCGCCTCGTTTCTCGTGGCGCCGATGATCGCGGCTTTGCTGACTCCGTAAACAAAGAAGAGGTTGGTAGCGCGCTTGGCCGCAATCGAAGCAAAGTTGATCACGGAGCCGCCACCACGGTCCGCCATATGTGGCGCAACTTTGGCTGTGAGCAGCACACCCGATACGAGGTTGACGTTGAGGGCGGTCAGCCAGTCGGCGCGGCTGGTATCGAGACCATTGTCGAGATAAGTAGCGGCTGCATTGACCAGGATGTCGATTCCGCCAAAGGTCTTCAGCGTCTCTTCGACCAGAGAATCGAGTTGGGAGTCCTCGGTCACATCGGTTTGATGGAATCGGACGCCTTCGCCGAGCCTGTCGGCGACCTTTTGCCCATCTTCGGAATTGATATCAGCCGACATCACCTGGGCTCCGGCATCTTCCAATGCCTCGACAACTTTTTCGCCGATCAGAGTTGCCCCTCCAGTCACGATCGCTGTCTTCCCTTGCAGGCTCAAACTCATTGGGCTTCCTCTCTAAGTTGTTGCGAAAACTACGCCATCCAACGGAATCGCGTCTGTTGGAAGGGTGGGTGAATCCTCAGCCCAACTCCGCAGCGGCGGCCGAGAAGAACTCCTTCATGATCGTGTCGGCTTTCTTCTTGATGGTTCCCGAGCCCATCGTGGCGACCGTGCCGATCACATTCCATCGTCCGTTGACGTTGATCGTCGTCCCCGAGGGTGCGGGTTCGAGGGCGAGGCTCCCGTCCACGATGATTGTCGTACCGACCTGGCGGTCCTGCCCTTTTGCCCGAAAGCTGATCGACTTTCCTTCATCCAGTTTGGTCACCTCGATGTCAAGGTCGGCCTTGAGTTTGAATGGCCCGAATTGGTCCTCGAGGACGGCGGCGTATCTTTGAAGATGGTCGTGTTCGGTGACTTCGCCGACGACACTCACCCAGTTGGCGATGCGCTGGACATCGGTGAGCACGCCCCAGCATTCGCCAGGGGAGTGCTCGACGTCAAGCGACCCTTCGAAGTCACTCGAAGGCATGCATCATCCTCCCCCGGTTTTCGATACGACTTTTACCCCTCGCTCGTCGGCGCTGCCGCTCCACTTGAGCATCCGCCATACCCGCTCCGGGGGGTTGTGGGAGTCGTTGACTATCGCTGCATTAGGGCCGAGAGCGTTCTGGATCGCTGCGCAGATCGTGTGAACTGGCGCTCCACCGCCCTCACCCATGCCTTTGGCGCCGGTTCCCGTGAAGGGCGATGGCGACTCGATGTTGTCGGTCTTGATGTGAGGAACATCCGTTGACGTCGCTGCGTGGTAGAAGAGGAAGTTGCTGGTCAGCAACTGACCGTCTTCGTCGTATTCGAAAGCCTCCTTCAAAGCCGCCCCGATTCCATGTGCCGTTGCGCCATGGACCTGTCCCTCGACCAGCATCGGATTAATACGCTTCCCGCAGTCGTCGACCACTGCATAGTTGAGTATGTCGACCTTGCCGGACTCTTCGTCTACCTCGATGACCGCTGCATGGGTTTGCGTGGCATAGGTCAGAGTCAGGTTTCCGTATTTCTTCTCAGTGTCGGGCACCTCGAAGGGCGGTACGTAGACATGGCGGCAAGTCAGCGAGACCCGCTCTGCCATTTCGTGAGGCAGGGTCGCGTTGTTGGCGTAGACCATGTTGGCGATGCCGATGAACGGAATAGCCGCCTCGGGGTTGCCGATGATCCGGGCTTCCCCGTTGACGAGCTCGATCTGATCCTGTTCGGCGCCAAAAGCATGGGCAGCAACTTCGATGATCTCGGCCTTGAGCTTATTCACGGCTCCGATGACAGCGTTGATCCCGGTCACTGCGAACTGGCTCGCGTACGTGCCGGAGAACCCGATATAGGCACTATGTGACTTATCGAAACCGACCCAAACCCTGATGTTCTCGGGGCTCATCCCGAGGATGTCGGCTGCTACCTGCGAGGCCGCCGTCTCGTGGCCCTGACCCTGAGGGTTGGTCCCGAGCTTCAGCATCACCTCGCCGTAGAGGTCGAGGAGGGCGGTACATGCCTCGCCGTTCCCGGAGAACGGAAGCTCTGGATTGAGGATCCTCGACTGCCCGAAGTTGTTGGTGCCGGAGTCGAGTGTCGTGCCGATTCCGATCCCGATACGTTTCCCGCTGCCGGCCCGCTGCGCCTTGAGCTTCTTCGCCCCCTCGTAGTCGATGAGGTCGAGGACCTTATCGAGCGCTGTTGGGAGGTCACCGGAGTCGTAGACACAGCCATTGGGGGTTGTGTACGGATAGTCCTCGGGTTGCACATAATTGAGCTTGCGCACCGCCACAGGATCGTGGTCCAATTCTTGTGCGACCAGATCGATGACGCGTTCGACAAACCAGATGTGCTGCATCCTCGAATACCCGCGATTCGGAGTTGCCGGGCACTTGTTGGTGAGGGTCTCGGTGTAGTCCACATACACATGCTTGAGCTTGTAGGGCCCCGGGACGACCTGGGACCAGATCACCGCACCAAGCGGCTCGTAGTGGAGATAGGCTCCCGCGTCATCGTACGCCTTGGTCTTGAACCCCAGGATGGTCCCGTCGGCCATGACCGGGACCTCGATGTCCAGGAAGGTCCGCTCATTTCCGTGACCGCCGGATTGATGGTGCTCGGTACGGGTCTCGGTCCATTTGACCGGCCTCCCCGCCTTCCTCGATAGAAGTGCCATGACGCCAATCGTCGTATACGAATTGATCTTGATCCCGAACCCACCACCGATGTCTTGGGAGACGAAGTCAAACTGATCGATCCCAACGCCCATCGACGGTGCAATGACCAATGCCCCGAACATGGGGAACTGGTTGTTCGAGACGACTCGAATCATGTCGGTGCCCGGGTCCCAGTTGACCAGGATCGCGTTGCATTCAATCGGCGTCGACGAGTACCGGTGGAAATGGAGCTTGTCGATCTTGACGACGTGGTCGGCGTTCTCGAGTGCCCAGTCGATGTCACCCCAGTCGAACTCACCTTTCCACCCCACGTTGTCGCCAAGTGATTCGTGAAGGACGAAGGCGTCGGGATCTGCCGCTGCCACGCCATCGACGTTTACCGGCAATGGGTCGTAGTCGATCTCCACGAGGTCGGCGGCATCCCTGGCAATCTCACGGGTCTCCGCCAGGATCGCGACCACTGCCTCTCCCTGGAAACGAACGATGTCGACACCCAGCAGATACTCGTTCACTTGACTGCCGTCGGCCCTTGGAGCAAATTGGAACAATGGTTCCGTCATCGCCTTGACTTCATTCCCGGTCAGCGTGGTGATCACACCGGGAAGGGCTTCGGCCTTGGACACATCGATGCTGATGATCCGGGCATGTGCGTGCGGCGATCGCACCAACTGCGCGTAACCCTGTCGGTACATGCCCTCGTCATCCACAAACGAACCTTGCGCTTTGAGCAACCGCTCGTCTTCCTTTCGAGGCATGCTCTGCCCGGTCCAAGTTGGTGCTGTGACCTTCTCTGGAGTTTGTGTCGTCATGCCCGCACCTCTCCTGCTTGTTCCTTTTCGAGTCTCTCCTCGAGATCTGACCCCGAGTCTCCGTGGGCAACGGCTGAAATCGCCTTCACGATGTTCACGTAGCCGGTACAGCGACAGATGTTTCCGTGGATGCCCTCGCGAATCTCTCCTGCATTCGGCTTGGGGTTTCGCTCCAGGAGGAACTTCGAGCTCATCAAGATCCCCGACGTGCAATATCCACATTGCAAAGCGTGGTGTTCACGAAAGGACTCCTGCAACTCGTTCAGTTCGCCGGTTTCGCTCGCCATCGACTCGACGGTCGCGATCTCGGCGCCGTCGGCCTGGACCGCGAGCATCATGCAGCTCTTGATCGTCCGGCCGTTGTAACTGACTGTGCATGCGCCGCAATGACCTGTGTCACAACCGATCTTGGGGCCACGAAGTCCTAACTCGTCCCGAAGGAAGTGGATGAGAAGCTGCCGCGAAGAAACGGGGCGACTGATCGTGTCTCCGTTTAGCTTGAACTCGACGTCCTGAATCGGTCCGGGGCTATTCGGCATTGTGACCTCCATCTATTGCATCCATCACGGCTCGCCTGGCAACCACCGATGCCATTGCCTGCCGGTAATCTGCGCTCGCATCAGCGTCTGAAATCGGCTCGAGGCCGTCGCCTGCGCTCGATGTGGCTTCGGCAACGGTTGACTCGTCCGCAGATGCACCAGCGAGAGCCTGTTCCACAATCGGTCTGCGCACGGGTACTGGAAGGCAACCAATGGCGATGCTGGCCGATTCGATATTTCCGTTCGATGTGGCGACGAGCGCAACTGCCCTGGCCGCGGCCTCCCCGATCGCGATTTCTTGATATCCCAGCCGGCGGCCGCTCAAGGGCGGCAATGTGACGCTCGTGAGCAACTCGCCAGGATTCAGGGCATTTGTGAAATACCCCGTAAAGAAGTCGGAGGCGGCGATGTCACGGCTACCCGTCTTGGAGGTGACATGCATCACTGCATCCATCGCCACGGCCACCGGTGGAAAGTTGTTGATCGGATCGTTATGGCAGAGGTTGCCGCCAAAGGTTCCCCTGTTTCTCACCTGGGCATCGACGGTGTGGGCCGCCACCTGGCTGAGACGCGGGTGGACGGTTTGAAATGGAGCAGATGTCGCCATTTCGTCGTAAGTCACGCCGGCACCGATCACAACGGATCCATCATCGGCAACGTCGAGGCTCCTCAGTTCCTCGAGACGGCTGATGTCAACCAGGAGCTCGACGGTTGTCGCGCGGAGCTTAAGGATGCTGATCAGACTTTGCCCGCCGGCGAGAGCCCGCGCACCGGGCGTCGAATCCAGTGCATCGAGGGCTTCGGACAGACTTTGGGGTCGGTAGTAGTCAACCGCTGCCAGCAGCATCTTCAGAGCCTCCTGGTCCGGGTTGGGGTGCTTGCGAACATCTTGAGCCTCCTGAATTGCGAGCAGAAACGTTGTTTCCCACACTAGAGGCCGTTTTCGGAGGCTGCGCCCGATTGTCGGAAGTCGGATTCGCGCCCTCACGAAGCCGGTCATGGTGATAGTGTCGGTCGCCTTGCGAGTGTGCGCTCGCGCTGAGGAGGAATAAAAACGAATGTTGCGACCGACCCGACTCTTTATCCTTGTTGCCGTGCTGGCATTGGTAGCTGCCGCATGTGGAGGAGATTCCACCTCCACGACGACAACGGTGCCCGCCAACACCACCACAACGGGAGGCCCCGCCACGACGACGACGACGCCACCTGCGGGTGAGCCGATAATCATCGGAGCTGCGCTCGATCTCTCCCAGAACATGGCTCCGTTCGACAACCCGGCGATCCTCGCCGCGCAGATCATGGTTGACCGGGTCAACGCGGCCGGAGGCGTCCTGGGCAGCCAACTCGAGCTGAGGGTGGTGGACTCCACCGTCGACCCCGAACTGACCAAGTCGACCGCGGCCGACCTCATTTCCCAAGGCGCCCAGATACTCGTGGTCACCTGTGACTTCGACTTTGCGGCTCCCGCGATTCAGGAGGCGATCGCTGCCAACATCCTCGCCGTTGCACCGTGCATTGGCACCGACCGCATGGGACCGCTTGGACTCGGCGAAGACGGACGAAACTCATTCAGCTTCGGGAACCAGGCCCAGGACGAAGGTGCTGTGATGGCCGAATTCGCACGGGCGCAGGGTTGGGAGAACGCTGTCGTTGTCAGGGACAACCTCCTCGTCTACTTCCAGAATGTGGTCGACGCCTTCGACACTCGCTTCACCGAAGATGGTGGCACCATCGTCGCTACCGAGGAGTACACCGGGTTCGACGGGACCATCGGCAGTGTGGTGACGGCCGTTGCCAACATGGACAAGGATGTCATAGCCATTTCCACGGCATTCGACGATCTGCCCGCGTTTGTGTTCGGTCTCCGCAGCCTCGGCGACGAGACCCCGATCATCTGCTCTTGGGCATGTGACGGGACGTACTGGTACCAGGAAGGTGTCCCGCTCAACAACTTCTACTACAACACCTTCCTTTCGGTGTTCGGAGACGATCCCAACCCGGATGTAGCCGACTTCATCGCCGAGATGTCCGACCGCGGTGGCGCCCCAGGCACCGGTGGATTCCTCGGCGGTGCCCAGATGATCGATGCGCTGGTTCAGGCCATCGAGGCGACTGGAGGGACCGACGCGGCGGCGCTGTCTGCATATCTGGAAGGACTGAACAACGTTTCGTTGATCATGGGCGAGATTTCCTTCGACGCTGACAACCACACCGTGTTCGGAAGGCCGCATCGGATCATGCAGGTGACCGATTCGATGCCGGCGCTCGTTGAGACCAAGGTAGCGACCTCACCGGCCGACATTGGTTCTTAGCTTGGATGACGGTCGACCCCGAGTCTGATGTCGGAGGCCCGCAGGCATTGCGGGCCACCGATATCCGTCGCTTTTTCGAAGGTGTCCATGCTCTAGACGGTGTCAGCCTCGAACTTGATCGAAACGAGGTAGTCGGGCTGATCGGGCCGAACGGCGCCGGCAAGACGACTCTGGTCAACATAATCACCGGTTTTGACACACCGGACGAAGGCGTTGTCGAAATGGAGTCTGTCGATATCACCAGCTGGCCTCCGTTCCGACGTGGTCGCGCAGGCCTGGCAAGGACTTTCCAGGCAGCTCACTCCTTCGCCAGCCTCACTGTGCGCGAAAACGTCGAGGTGAGTGCGTTGGGGTCCGGGGCGTCGGTAAAGGAGGCGCGGAGGCGCGCCGTTCACCTGATGGGTGTCTTGGGGCTCACCCGCTACGCGGAGCAAACCGCTGCCATTCTTCCTCAGGGTGAGGAACGGAAACTCGGAGTGGCCCGGGCTCTGGCAACGGAGCCACGCTATCTCCTGATGGACGAACCGGCAGCTGGTCTCAACGAAGCCGAAGTACCCGAGTTGGCCGCGCTGCTCCGCTCGGTTCGTGACGATCACGGGGTTGGCGTGTTGTTAATAGATCACAACGTGCCGCTGATCATGGACGTATGCGACCGGATCCAGGTGTTGGATGAAGGTCGCACCATCGCGTCGGGGCTCCCGGCAGAAATCAGGGTCAACCTCGACGTCGAGTCGGCGTATTTGGGTAGGGGCGGGACATCAAACGGATCGCAAGGATGAGTAGCCCCATCCTCGAGGTCGAGAAACTCGACATTCGCTACGGATCGGTTCAAGCCGTCAGGGGACTCGACTTGACGATCAGCCAGGGCGAGGCGGTCGGCCTCATCGGAGCCAATGGAGCCGGTAAGACGACCACTTTGCAGGCGATCATGGGTGTGGTTCCCATCCATTCGGGCGGAGTCAGATTCGAAGGATCCTCACTCAAGGGAGTCCCTACCGAGTTGGTCGCCCGCAGGGGGATTGCCCTCGTCCCTGAAGGCCGGCGGATCTTCGGAGATTTCACCGTCGAGGAAAACCTCCGGTTGGGGCTCTTGGGAAGTGGGACATCTGCCGGGAGCGACGATGATCTCGCCTGGGTCCACTCGTTGTTCCCGATCGTTTCCGAGTTCTCCGATCGCAGGGCGGGCCAGCTGTCGGGGGGGCAACAACAGCAATTGGCAATTGCCCGGGCATTGGTTTCGAAGCCCAAACTCCTTCTCCTCGATGAGCCGTCCCTCGGACTAGCGCCCACGATCGTCGAGGACCTTTTCGGGGCGCTTGGTGAGATTCGCAACAACGGTGTGACCATCCTCATCGTGGAGCAGCGTGCCCAAATGGCGGTGGAGTTCGCTGACCGCACGGTCGTCATGCGAAACGGTGAGGCGGTACTCGCTCTGGACGGCGATGAATCGATCGGTTCTGAGCAAATGGCCGCCGCCTACTTCGGCTCATGAGCGAGGTCTTGCAATCCGTAACGGACGGTGCGGCGCTGGGTTCTCTCTACGCCCTGGCAGCACTAGGCATCGGACTTGTGTTCGGGGTCATGAGGTTGGTCAACTTCGCCTACGGAGAGGTGATCACAGCCTCGGCCTACACATTGTTGTTGACCAAGGGCCTTCCAGTCTGGGTTCGAATCATCCTCGCTCTCGCCGTGGCCGTGCTGCTTTCCCTGGCGATGGAGGTCGTGTTCCGCCCCCTTAGGTTGGCTACCCCGGCGACGATGCTGGTAGCCACGTTCGCGGTGAGCTTCGTGTTGCAGAACGCGGCTTCACTTGGTTTTGGTACCCAGGGAGATTCCGTCAACTTTCTTCCGACCCTGAATCAGGCGTTTGACCTTGGCGGCATCCGCATCCGATACATCACATTGATCTCCATTGTCGTTGGTGGAGCATTGCTGGCTGCGACGGCGTTCGTGCTCAACCGGACGGACATCGGTTTGAAGATGAGGGCGGCCGCTGCCGACTTCCAGACGGCACGCCTGCTCGGCGTCAAGGCGACGAGCGTGATTGTTTTCGCCTTTGTTCTTTCGGGCGTCCTGGCGGCCGTCGTGGCAATGATGCTGGCAGTTCAGCGTCCCTTAGCCACGCCTTCTTTCGGATTTCTCATCGTGATACCAGCACTGGTTGGTGTCGTCGTCGGTGGCATGGAGCGCCTACTGACGGCTACATCGGGTGGCTTCCTCATCGGGTTCGCCACCGTGGTCCTCAGCGATTTGCTCCCATCCGAAAGCCGGGTGTTTCTCAATTCGGCCCTGTTTGGCCTCGTCATCGTCGTTCTCCTGGTCAAGCCGAGCGGATTATTCATCCGAAACCGGGAAACGGAGGAGCGTTTGTGAAGTGGCTCAAAGGCTCCTGGGAGTTGCTGGGACCGACGCTGCTGGTGGTTGTGGTGTCGCTCGTCGGCTCTCTTCTTTCAGACTCGTTGCGGTTTCAGTTTCGATCGATTCTGGTGTTGGCAACTATTGCGGTCGCCATGCATGTCTTCATTGGCAACTCCGGTGTGATCTCGTTCGGGCACATAAGTTTCGTCGCAATCGGCGCTTTCGCCGCAGGTATCGCCACGATGCCCGCTGACATCAAACCGCTGGCCTTTCCCGAGCTGTTCCCGATCCTGGCCGAGCTCCAACTCGGCAACATCGCTTCGATAGTCCTCGCTGCGGCCCTCGGCGGCATTTTTGCCTTTGTCGTAGGAGTCCCGACGATGCGCCTGTCGGGCCTGGCTGCCGGCATCGCGACCTTTGCCGTGATCATCATCACCAACAATGTGTTCCGGAACTGGGAAAGGATCGGGCCCGGAGCCAAGACCTTGACCCAGATCCCCGAGACCACTGGATTCCTCCAGGCAAGTATTGGCCTCATCGTGGTCATTGGCATCGCGTATTGGTATCAGCGGACCCGACATGCCCGGATGCTGCGTGCCGGGCGGGAAGACCCCGCTGCTGCCCGGAGCAGTGGTGTCAATATCTATCGACAACGTCTCGCCGCCTTCACTTTGAGCGGTGTATTGGCAGGCGCGGCGGGTGCTCTGCTGGTTCATCTGGTGGGCACTGTCACCACCCAGCAGGTCTTCCTCGACCTCACTTTCATCACCCTTGCAATGCTGGTCGTTGGGGGTATCGGAAGCTTGTGGGGTGCAGTGGTCGGCGCGCTGTTCATCGCCGGCCTCAACACATTTCTCGCCGAGGCTGAACGCGGTGTCACCCTCGTATCGTTTGAATTGAATCTTCCCATCGGAACTCGGCTAGTGATTCTGGGCATAGTCATGGCGCTGGTGTTGCTGTTCCGCCCCGAAGGCCTCACCGGCGGACGGGAATTGCGCTGGCCCTTCCGGCCCTAGTCACGGTCGGAAAACTGAGGTGACTCTCGAGGCCAGCCCTGGCTTGGTCAGCTGTTTTCCCAGCAGGTAGCCCGAGCCCGCGCCAACTCCCGCCCCGGGCCATGTGGATGCACCGCACATGAACAGATTTTTGATCGGCGTCTTGTATTTGGTCCACCCCGGGAAAGGCCGCAAGAAGAAGTGCTGCATGAGGTGATGGCTTCCGCCTAGGGAGTCTCCGCCGATGAGGTTGGGGTTGGCGGCCTCGAGGTCGGTAGGGGCCAGGACGTGACGGCCCAATACCCTCGCCGACGTGCCCGGTGCGTATGCCTCGATGATCTCCATGACACGATCAGCGAAGGGTTCCTTGGCCGTTTCCCAATCAGTGGCTGCTATCGAGTGGCCGGCATCGCCGGAGATGGTGGGCGGCACCACTCGGACCTGCACCCACAGCACATGTTTTCCGTCGGGGGAGCGGGACGGATCGACAGCCGTTGGTTGGCCGACGACGAGTGTCGGACGCTCGGGAAGCAGGCCTGCTGCGGCCTGGGAATAGGCAAGGCTCATGTCCTCCATGTAGGGGGCAATGTGGACATAGGCATACTCACGGGCTTCAGGAGTTGTCCATGCCGGCAGATCATCCATGGCGAGATGGATCATGAGTGTGCCGGGACCGTGTCTGAAGGCCGAGACCTTCTCGAGGAAGCTGTCGTCGAGTGCGCTCTGGGGCACCAGATTCCCAAACAGGATTTTGGGGGTGAGGTTGCCGATAACCGCACGACTTGCGCGGAGAATCTCACCCGAGCCCAGTCGCACTCCGGTAGCCCGTTTTCTCGTGATCAGGATCTCATCGACGGGCTCGGAGAATCGGATCTCCCCGCCTAGAGCATGCAGGAGGGAGACCTGGGCATCGATCATATTGGACGCCCCGCCCTTTCCCAGGACCATGCCGTTGGCTCCGTCGGCGAACGTCTCCAGGAAGGGGAAAAGGGCTCCGCCTGAGACCTCAGGCGAGTAGTCGAGATGCATTCCCCACACCGCGCACAGCGATTGGACCTCTCGGGTCTCAAAGTGCTCCTCGACGAATTCTCTGGTGGATTGCAGAACGAGCCGGATTACTTCGAGAGGCCAATGCCTTCCGATCGCCCAGGCCCCTTTGAGAATCTTTGTGACGGCTCCGATTGACGGGAGTGATGTTCCAAGTAATGGAAACATGTGTGGTGCGCTCTTTCCGAACCAGTCATTGAGCGTGGCCCAGGATTTGGCGTCGTGCTCAGAATGACCCCCGACGGCCGCAATGGTCTCATCGAGATCAGTGGAAACACCGATGAACTTCCCATCTGGAAACACTGAGGAAAAGGGCTTTGTCGTGGGAACGAACTCGAGTCCATTTTCGACGAGATCCTTTTCGAACTCAGCGAAAAAGGGAGATCCAGCGAAAAGGTTGAGATTGGCGGCAAACAGGTCGTGGTGGAAACCAGGAAGGGTTACGTCGGCGGTCTGAACTGCGCCTCCCGCTACCGCATTCCGTTCGAGGACAACCACCTTCCAACCGGCTTTGGCGAGGATGATTGCCGTCGCCAGTCCGTTGTGACCGGCCCCGATAACGATGGCGTCATACGACATTTCGGCTCCTGAACAGGGAGCGTCACCTTACCTACCGCCCGCGATGGCGGACAAGGGGTCAACTGGGCTGTCCAAGCGGGCAGCCCACTTTTGATCTCGGACGTTCAGGTTTGGAGAACGGCCTGCGCGTCGAACTCGAGTTGAAGCTTCTTGGACACAAGTAGTCCGCCTCCCTCGAGCGGTACGTTCCACGTAAGCCCCCACTCTTCGCGCTCGATTTCGCCGGTCACAGTGAAAGCCGCCTTCTGATTGCCGTACGGATCGGTGGCCGACCCTTCGTAGCTCAAGTCGAAAACGACCGGTTTGGTGATGCCCCGAATCGTGAGATCGCCACTGAGTTGCCACGCCTCGCCTTTGGGCGACAGACCCGTGGATGCGAATCGAATGATCGGGTGATTCTCGGCGTCCAGGAAGTCAGGAGACCGAAGATGGTTATCCCGGTCTTCAACACCCGTGGTGACTGACGCAGCCTTGGCCTCAACTTCGACAGTGGAGTCGGTGATGTCGTCGGCGACGTTGATGGTTCCGGTCATGCTCTCGAAGCTTCCCCGAACTTTCGACACCATAATGTGACGGGCAGTGATCTTGAGGTCACTATGGCTGGGGTCCAATTGCCATTTTCCGGATGCCGGTGCGATGGTCCTGGCGGTGGTAGTAGCTGACATTTCAGTGGCTTTCCTTTCGTTGGTGGTCGTGAGGGCCTTCAGTTGAATATTCAACTATTCAATTCTCAACAATATTCCCGTCCTATACTGAACACCACGATGACCACCAAGCTCGTAAATGAATTAGAGGGCCAGGACTTGGAGACATGGAACTCCTATCTGGTTGCGACCAGATTGCTGTTCGAAGAGCTCGATCGACGTCTCGAAGCAGAGGCCGGCGTCTCTTTGCCCGACTTCATCCTGCTGTTCCGGCTCAGGCAGGCAGGTGAAGACGGGATGCGCATGAGTGAGCTCGCCGACTCCGCCGTGTTTTCCCGAAGCCGAATCTCTCACGCGATGAATCGCCTGGAGAAGGCAGGATGGACCGAAAGGCGGTCCTGCCCGACTGACCGGCGCGGGAGCTTCGCATCACTCACCAAGCGCGGCAAAGCCAAGCTGGAGCAGGCTGAGGGGACACATTCCGAAGTGGTCCGACAGCACCTTCTGGGTTCCATTGAAGGCGAAGACATCCAAACCTTCACCAAGATCACTCAGGCCGTACGGGACTCACTTGGGGGTGGGTCAGCCGACAAGGTTTGCTGACCGATGAGCGGACCGCGTAAAGACGCGGAATTCGGACTTGGCGCTATTGAAGTGCGAGAGGGTCGGACGACTCAGATTGGTGATTTGGGGATCGTTCGTGTCCTACCCACCAAGAACAGGCGAACGATCGGCCCCTGGTGTTTCGTCGATCTCATGCGGTCAGATGACATAGCGGAACCACCGCCGTTGGAAATCGGACCCCATCCCCACATAGGGCTGAGCACGGTTACCTGGTTGTTCGCTGGTTCGGCTCTCCACTCGGATTCACTCGGGACCCAACAAGTGATCAGACCGGGCGAGTTGAACCTGATGACCTCGGGTCACGGAATAGCCCACGCCGAATTGGGTCTCGATACAGAAGCAGTGTCCGGGCCCGGAGGCTTCATGGGTGTCCAGATGTGGATTGCCCAGGATGAGGGGAGCCGCCATGGGTCGTCGCGATTCGAGCATCTCGCTGAGCTTCCGATCGTGGACCTGACAAACGGTGAGGCCAGCCTGCTGGTCGGTGATTTTGGAGGTGCCTCGTCCGGGGCCACGGCGGATCATCCGGCCGTCGGGCTGGATATCACCGTGGCGGGATTCCTCGAAATCGAGGCAGAACAGGCATTCGAGTACGGAGTCGTGCCCATCGATGTGCCGATCAAGGTCGAGGACGTCATCGTTGAACCGGGCTCGCTGGGGCTTGTCCCGGTGGGGCACAACAAATTGACCCTGGAGACCAAAAGGGGAGTCGGAAGAGTGATGCTGATCGGGGGCCAGCCGTTAGGTGAGCCGATCAAAATGTGGTGGAACTTTGTTGCCCGTTCCCAAGACGAGCTGACTCAAGCTTGGGTCGACTGGGATACCGGGGACGAGCAAAGATTCGGTCCGGTCCCTTCCAAACTGGAGCGTGTGGACTCCCCCCGACCGCCATGGCTTGGGGGCGGCCCGAAGTAGTTCAACCAACGTTGCCTCGAGCCTCATCCTCCTCGAATAGGGGCAACGTGGCCACGAGCCCGCTGTCACCGTTCACAGCGACTATCCGATCCTGTGCAGACGGCAGGTTGACGCCGCATACACCCGGAATGCCGAGAGCGCGGGCTGATTCGAAGAGATGGGCCGCGGGGCTACCAGTTACGGTCACGATTCCGGCGGCGTCCCATAGCAATGAGCTCAGTCCCGGCGCCGGCGTGTGCGAAGTGATGAGCCCCCGCTGGGGAAATGCCCCGAACTGGTCAACATCGTCGATCCGAACCTCGACACCCGCTCCGATCCCAGGCGCTGCAGGTGTTCCCAAATACCTCGTCCCGCAAGCCAGAACAGTCGAAGCAATCATTGGTTCCCACTGGCCTACACCGATTCGGTCCTCTGGAGGTCGGCGTAGTCCGTTCATAATCTCTGGAATCTCCTTCGGGGAGAGGTGCCATGCTGACTCCCGTGTGGCGGCGGCCCCCAACTGGACGAGCCCAATACACAACGCATCCATGTAGCCGATCATCTCCGATGCCCTGGACGGGTCGACTGGTCTGAGGCGCCGAACGGTGTCGATCGAGGTGGTCGGGTCAATCCCTCTCAACCCCGAAATGCACAGTTTTGCCATTCTCATGGCTTCGTCGACAGGAAGGCCCCACGCCTCCGCAGTCAATTCTCTGGATAATTCGACCGCCCTTTCGAAGGCAGTGCGAGGATTCACTTGCATTGGGACGCCCCTCTGAGGGAGACCGGATACGGCCCAGGGGATTACCAGCGCCTCGCCTAGCGCGCCTGGAGCCCGGGCCGCGAGCCTGGCGATTGCGACGAGGATGGGGTCGATCTGCTCGACCGGTTCGGGAACCGCTGCCGGCCCTAAGGGACGGGTCTTGTCGAGTTGGAGAATCCACAGCTGATCCTCAATCGCCCACTCGCAGCGGTTCATGCCGGAATCACCCCCTGCCCGGTCCAACCAGCCGGCCAGCCCGTCCAACGTGGCGGCATCGACGATATCGAGCAAAGGTCCCGACCATGCCTCGCCGACTTGACCTGGTCCACGCACCGCTTCGACGCTGCCTATCCAGCCCTGGAGCATTGGCTCCGGCGATCCTGGCACTCCGGAGACTTTGACCGTGCCGTCCGCGGTGATTTCGGCGACCCCACCGGCCGTTGCATTTATGTTGGGCTGGATCAGCACCGCCATCGAGACTGTCGCGGGCGCAATTCCAAACGTTTCAAGCCTTCTCAATGTTTCGACAGAGAACGCCGAAGCCCAACAGCCCCGTACTGTCTTAGGAAGATCGGCGAGCTCGATGTCGAGGTATGAGGTGAAGGCCCCGGCCCATGCACCTGACTCCTCCAGCACCGTCGATGACCTTACAACCATCCGGGTGGCCCCCAGGCCATGGGCACGCGCCGCCAATTCATCACCAAAAGGGATCTCAGCGCCAAGGATTGCCAACCTGGCTCCACCGGATCCCCGGCTCCGCATCGCCTCGGCCCCCAATTCCATGAATGGAGCACAGGCTGTGCTTTCAACTACAAATCCGGGAAGTACCGGCAACCCATCTCGCCTTGCCATAGCAAGGCGTGCGGCCTTGGCTCCGACCCGGTTCGGGTCAAGGCACCCGTCGTCGTCGAGGTCGAGTATCAACCCGGTCAGGTGGTCACGATTATCTCGTGTTGCTTGTATGTGGTGACCATCTCATATCCGGTGTCGGTCACGTAGAGCATCTCTTCGAGCCGAACGCCGTGGTCGTGGAGTTTGCCGTGCTGCGTTTCGAGAGCGAACGTCATCCCCGTCTCGATCTCCACGGGATGGTCCAACGACCAGATGCGGGAAATGACCGGTGGGTCGTACTGGGCCAGCCCGAGACCATGGCCCCAGTTGTTGGCGGCCGCCTGATCTTCTTCCTCATAACCCCACGCTTCTTTGGCGGAGGGCCACTTGGCTGCAACGTCGGCAGTCGTCACGCCCGGTTTGACCATTTCAATGGACTCCCACAGCCATTTGTGGGCGTCGTCGTATGTTTTCTGCATCTCAGACGTCGGCGTCCCACCGACGCAATACGTGCGGTAACAACAAGACTTGAAACCGTTCCAGGTAAGAGCGGCTAGATCGATGATTACCAACTCGCCGGGTCTGATCATTCGGTCGGAGAAGTTTCTCCAGTTGGGCCAGGCATTAGGACCTGAGGAGACGATGACATCCTCCACGTCTTCCATGCCCGGAATCGCGTAGAGCTTCTCGAAACCGAAGGCCGCGACCTCGTTTTCTGACAAACCCGGTTTGATGAAGTTGGTGATCTCGTAGTGCAAGTAGTCACAAATGGCACCCACGATCGAGAACGCCTTGATCTCATCGGGACTCTTAATGGCTCGGGCTTCCATCATGGCGGTCATTCCGTCGGTCCAATTGACGCCGCGTTCCTCAAAGTGGCGAACAAGGTTGATATCGATGAAGTCGACTCCAAGCGGCTCGTCTTTGACTCCGGCCTCTTCAAGATCATTGAGGAGAGAGTTCATGAACTTGGTGACCTGCTGGTCCGCGGCCGGGCCCACCGCTCCCTTTATCCAGGAATAGGAGTAGCGGATGTTTTCTTTCGGAATCCATGGGTTGTGTTCTGCGAGGTGGAATCCGATGTCACCCTGCTCGTAGACGATTGGGGCTTTCCCCCTGGGGAGCACCACATAGCGCAGCCCGGGCTTGAGACGGTTCCACCCAGGCGTCAACGTCGAGGAGACGTACCGCATGTTCTCGTCATAGAAGAGCAACATGGCCCCGAGACCATGCCGTTCCATTGCGGCGTGCGCTCTCTTGAGCCTCCAATCGCGAACGTTGGCCCAGTTGATTCCCTCTTTCCAATCGGTGCTCAGCCCGAAGAATGCCTCTCGCATGCGTCCCTTTACTCCTTGTTTTCCTGGTTGAGTTAGCCGACTCTATTCGGCAAAACTTCTCTTACAACGTCGAGGAACTCCTCATCATCGAGCAGGCCTTTCTTGGCCAACGACCTCCCCTTGACCTCGGCGAGGATTGCTTCGATTTCTTTGGTCTCGGCGTCGTTGATCCCGTGACGTCCCAGCCAAATCGCAATCGAATCGAGCCCTGAGCCCTTGCCGAGGACTATTTCTGGTGGTGCCTGACCAACCAATTCCGGACGGTACGGAAATGGCTCGAGAAGGTCGTCCTGGACATTCTTGACCCAGGTGGCGATGATCCCGGATTCGACTTTGTAAAGCATGTCGCCGGTTATCGGGCGGTTTCCGGGTTGGCTGACTCCCGAGAGTTCGGACACGAGTCTGGCGATCTCGGTGAACTTCTCCGTTTTTATTCCGATGTCCAGGCCGTACATGGTGAGCAGCGCCAGCACGGTTTCCTCGGTAGGTGCGTTTCCGGCCCGTTCTCCGATGCCGCTCACCGTGGTATGAATCACCGATGCGCCTTCAGCAACCGCGAGGACCGTGTTGGCGACTCCCATGCCAAAGTCCATATGGAAGTGGGTCTCGAGGGGGACATTCAACCTCTCGCTGACCCGGCGGGTGTAGTAGCGGATGGCGTGTGGCGAGGTAACGCCAAAGGTGTCGACCAAGGCGATGTTGTCGACGTGCCCTTGGGTGGCCACAGCTTCGAGGTCATCGAGCAATTCCGACATCGTTGCTCTGGTCGCGTCGATGGGGAAAAAGGTCACTTTCAGACCGTTCTCATGGGCGTATTTGGTCGCTTCGATGGAGGCATCGATTGCTCGTTCGACCGGCCATTGGTACGCCTTTTCAATGAGGTGATGACTGGCGGGGACCTCCATGACCACCCCTGAAACTCCACAATCCAGGGCCATTTCGACGTCGGAAATCATGCAACGGCTGAATGCGTAAACCTCGGCAGGCAAGTCGGCGGCGACGATCCGCTCAACGGCTTCTTTGTCGGCGGGGGAGACCGCCGGCAGCCCGGCTTCAATCCTGTGAACACCGGATTCTGCCAGCGCCTCAGCGATTCGGAGCTTGTCGTCGGCGGTGAACTCCACTCCCGCTTGTTGCTCGCCATCTCGCAGCGTTACATCATGGACCTGTACGTTGTCAGGGATTTGAAAACCCTCGGTCACTTCGGGAAGGTAATTCCACGGGCTTGAGAACCATTTATCAGTTTTCCATTGATCGGTGCCCATGTGTGGTTACTCCTAACCCGGTCGACAAGGTGATCCTGCATCATATACGATCGAACGTTCACTTTTCTAGCCGGAGGCAATTCTCTTGCCGTTAAATGGGAAAAACCTATGGATCGGGGGTTACGGGCCCGAGAAGAGCGCCCATGGCGCCGGTCTTCGAGCAATCCGGGATGGGATCGAGGCGGCCACCGGAGGCGAGATTCACGTCGATATCACCTGGAACATCATGGATGAGGGTCGTCCCAACACGGACTTGTTCGATCTGGTCGAATCAGGTGACATGTTCCTCTGCTATTTCTCGTCTAGCTATCTGGGCGATCGGGTGAAAGAGCTCAATGTCCTGGAGACACCTTTCTTGTTTGAAGGTCTATCGGAGGCGCACCAGGCCCTGGATGGGGACCTCGGTGTCGCCCTCAAAGAGGCAGTCCGGTCCCAAACCGGTTTCGAGGCTCTCGGATTTTGGGACAATGGTTTTCGCCACCTGACCAACCGGATTCGTTCGGTCCGCACTCCCGAGGACGCCCATGGAATGACGGTTCGGATGCAACCGAACGCAATCCATGAGGAACTAATCAGATCGTGGGGGGCTGTGCCCGTTGCGGTCGAACTGAGCGAGGCCGTCCGTATCATCGGCGCGCTAGAAGTTGACGCTCAAGAAAACCCTCTGGCTAATACGGTTGCATACGGTGTGGACAAGGTTCATTCTCACGTCACAATGACGGGCCACCTCTACGGTGCGCGCGGCCTTTTCGCCCACAGAGCTACTTTCGAGGGCTTCTCCGACGATGTTCGCGCCGCGGTCGAGGTCGCTGTCGCAACCGCCATCGAGGTGCAGCGGGCTCAGGCTGGAGAGTTGGAAGTGGAGTTGAGGGCCAAACTGGAATCGGCGGGCCTTGACTTCGTTGACCTGACCGCAAGTGAGAGGGCGGCTTTTGTCGAGGCGTCCCAGCCGGCGATACAGATGGCACGCAAAGCAGCTCCCGAGTTCCTATTCGAACTCGCCTGACTCATGACCGGACAAGCCCCCCACCGCGTAGTCGTCGTCACCGGAGCTGCCTCGGGTATCGGGGAGGCCGTGGCACGCGTTTTTGCGAGTCAGCGAGACCTCGTGTATCTGCTGGATGTCGACCGGGAAAGCGGCATGGACGTTGCGGGCACTTTGGATAGCTCCCGGTTCATACATTGTGATGTGACGTCCGAGGGCGATGTGCAGGCTGCGATTGATGAAATTAGCCAAGGCTCGGACCGTATCGACGTCCTGGTGAACAACGCCGGAGGGTTTCCGACACAGCGGACTCTCGAGGAGACTTCACTTGACGAGTGGACCAGGATCGTCGACCTGAACCTCACATCCATGTTCCTGGTGACCAAAGCAGCCCTCCCGCTATTGCGCCGGTCTTCGGCGGCAAGGATCATCAATCTGGGGTCGCTGGCCGGACAGGTCGCCAATTACACGACTTCCCCTCCATATGCTGCGAGCAAGGCGGGCGTCCACAGCCTGACACGTGTGATGGCGATGGAACTGGCCCCGGATCGGATCACAGTGAACGCTCTTGCCCCGTCAGCTGTGATGACCGACCGTATCGAGAAGCTAAGGGACGAGCCCGAGCGAGCAAAGACGGCGGAATCAATCCCTCTCGGGAGATACCAGACCCCTGTGGAGGTAGCGGAATGGGTCGTGTTCCTCGCATCTGAGGAAGCGGGATTCATGACGGGGCAAACGGTGTCTGTCAACGGCGGTAGGTTCATGACATGACACAGCGGAGAGGTTGGCCGTGGCAAAGTTGATCAAGTTCGAAGATGTTGAACGTTTAGAGCGTGGGGACGGAATCGAGAGCATCCAGCTGACCAATGATCCACTGGATGGGCAATGCTTCACTATGGGCGTCACCAGTTTCCCTCCCGGGACAAGCATTCGGCTCCATAGCCACAACACGGTCGAACAAGTGACGGTGATCGAGGGCAGCGGTAAGGCTGAGATAGACGGGAGACTCCTTCCGGCGCGACCGTACGACACCACCCAGATCGCTGCAGGCGAGCTGCATCGGTTCATCAACGACGGATACGAAACGATGCGGATTCTCTGGGTATATGGAAGTACCACGGTCACCAGGACTTTTGCCGATACCGGAGAGACTGTCGGGCAGTTCGACCGATGAAGTTCCAACTCGAGCGGCTGGAAGGGCTCGTGACAGAGATTCTGATGAGTCTCGACGTTCTGCCTGATCACGCCCGAACCACCGCCGTTCGGCTACTCGAGGCTGATTTGCGGGGTCGTGGTGGTCATGGCCTGATTCGGGTACCCCAATATGTGAAACGGATCGACGCGGGCGGCATCAACCTGCGGCCGGACATTCGTTTGAGTCGGGAGTCACCGGTCAGTGCGCTCCTCGACGGTGACAATGGACTGGGTCAGGTTGTAGTGACCCAAGCGATGGAGATCGCAATTGAAAAAGCTTCCGCCATTGGAATGGCTTGGGTCGGTACCGTCAGGTCCAACCATGCCGGCGCCGCAGGGGTCTATACGTCCCTTGCTCTCGATCAAGACCTGATCGCCATCTATATGGCGGTGGCCTCAGCCAATGTGATGCCACCATGGGGCGGGAGGGAGCGACTGCTGGGGACCAATCCGATTTCGATTGCAATCCCCGCGGGGAGCCACAACCCATTTCAGCTGGACATCGCCACGACTGTCGCGTCGCACGGGACCATCAAGGTGCTTGCGCACTCGGGGGAGCGCATGCCGGAAGGTTGGGTAACGGATATCAATGGGAATCCGATCACCGATCCCAATCTGGCTGATGAGGGGTTTCTGGTCCCGATAGGTGGCTACAAGGGCTCAGGCCTCAACATGGCAATCGGTCTGCTCGCAGGTGTGCTCAACCAGGCCGCTTTTGGTGCGGAAGTCATCGACCATCGCAGCGTCCCCGACAGGGCTGCCAACACCGGGCAAGCCATATTTGTCATGCGCCCCGACCTCTTCACTGAATTGGAAGACTTCAAATCGAGCATGGACGAGCATCTGGAGGCCCTTGGGGCTTCCGGGCCGGACGGTGACGTCCATATTCCCGGTGATGGAGCAATCACGAACGAGCTCACCCAGCGGGCAGTGGGGATTGACGTCTCCTCGACGTTGCTCGATCAGCTCCGTGAGCTCTCAGTTCGGTTCCAGTTGAAGGATCGTCTCGAGAGTTAGCCGATTTGGGAAGGTGGGACCGGGATCGACCATCTGACAGCGGACGGGTCCATTTCGCCAAGGTTCCGATGTCCAGTGTTGGCCATGGTCACAGTGATCTCGTCCCTGAGGATCTCGAGGACCCGCGTGAGGCCGGCCGGCCCTCCCGCAGCGAGCCCCCAACATTGGAGGCGTCCGATGCCAACAGCCTTAGCGCCCAAAGCAAGAGCCTTGCTGATGTCAGCGCCATTGTTGAAACCGCTATCCACGGCAACATCCAGTCTTTGCGGTGCTACCTCCAAAATGTCGGTCAGGACCTCGATCGTGCTCACGCTGTGGTCGACCATTCTCCCTCCGTGATTCGAGACGATGATGCCGGAGACGCCGCATTCGGCGGCTTTAGCAGCGTCTTCCGGCGTCATGATCCCCTTTGCCACAACGGGCAAATCGGTCTGGTGACAGAGCCACTCGAGATCTCTCCATGTGAATCGACTCCTCCAGGACTCATCCCAACCGGCCATCGAGAGATTGACGTTTTCCGTAGCCTGTGGACTCCACTGGAAGGAGCTCTCGATGCTGCGATCTCGACGTCCGATGAGCGGCGAGTCGAGAGTCATGACTAGGCCACCGAATTGGGCATCCTCGAGGCGAGAGACAATATCTGAAAACCAGCCCCTGTCACCCGCCGAGTAGATCTGGAAGAGATGACGCCCGGGGGACGTCGCGGCAACCTCCTCCCATTTCGACGTGGTGTGGATCGAGCAGATCAGCAATGTCCCCATGGCTGTGGCCACTCGTGCCGCCCCGAGTGCGTCACTGGAGTCGTACAGGGCTAACGCTCCGACGGGTGCCAGCATGACCGGGAGTGAAAGTGGCACACCAAGGAAGGTTGTCGATGTATCGATTGCCGAGACATCGCGCCCCACGCTCGGCACGAGGGCGAGAGTGCGCAGTGCCATGGTATTTCGGCTGACGGTCACTTCCTCGCCTACCCCGGCGGCGGCCCACAAAAAGACTCCGGGATCCATCACCTCTCGCGCTCGTGCAATGACCTGACCGATCGTTTTGAGGTCGTCTGGCTCGATCACCATTGGTCCGCGAATCCCATTTCAACCGTCTCCATGTGAAGAGTATTCGACGCTTATGAGTCGCCCCTCGCTTGCCGAAGCAGCCACCGCTGCGCAGATCTGGGCGCTACGTAGGCCATCTTCCCCTGAAGCATCCGGGTCTCGATGGTCAATCACCGCCCTCGTGAAGGCGGCAAGTGATAACGCGTGGGCGTCGGGCGCCGGATAGTGAGTTGTCCGTTCTCCATCAGCGGTGAGCACATTCAGATGCCCATCGCTCCTGGAGCGTGTGAAGTTGGACCCGAGAATCCGACCTAGATCTCCGTAAATCGTTATGTCGTTTCTGGGGTTGGCAAGGCTTTCGTTGCAATTCACATAGGCCACTGCATCGTTGGAGAACTTGAGCACGATCATCGCCATCTTCTCGAGCTGGCCTGCGTCCGTGGTGTCGAATTTGGCTAGAACCTCCGTGGCCTCAGCGTTGATCAGAACCCTGAGGAAGTCAAGAGCATGGACGCCGACATTGTTGACTGCTCCAAGACCGGCGAGCTCGGGGTCCGCCCTCCAGCCGGTCCAGGTCCTGGGGCCTGATCCGACCTGAACCTCGATCGCTCGCACAGGACCGATCTCGCCGCTCGCGACGATCCCGGCGACGTCACGAACCCACGGGAGATGACGATTGTGGAAGTTGACCCCGAGTTTGACGCCGGCCTCACGGCAGGCCTGGACCGATTCGAGTGCGTCACTGACGCTGATTGCCAGGGGCTTGTCACACAGGACGTGTTTTCCGGCGCGGGCCGCGGCGACCACCTGTTGGGAGTGGAGGGCGTTGGGGGTGGCGATGTAGACGGCGTCGACATCGGGATCGGCCAACATCTCTGAGTACTCGGTATACGAATGGAGAGCTCCGAACTCTTCAGCAAAGGCCTCCGCCCGGCCCTGGTCCCTACTGACACCTGCGGTCAATCTGCTGTTCGGGTCGGCCACCAAGGCTGGGGCAATTGTGCCCTTCACGATGTTCCCTATTCCGACGATTCCCCAGCCGAGGGTTCCAATCATTGCAACTACGTCACGCGCCAACGAGGTTGGTCGGGTTCTTGGAGAGGATCGACTCCTTCTCGGCGTCGGAGAGCTCGGGCAATCCCCGCACCCAGTTCACCGCATCGTGAAGGACCATAGGGGCCGGGTAGTCGGTCCCCAGGACGACCTGATCTATGCCAACCGCGTCAATCAGGAAACGAAGGACGGGGCCGCTATAGGTACAGCAGTCATAGTGGAAGCGGTCGAGATAATCGCTCGGAGGCAGCTTCTGGGTGAACCCGTCACTTCCGCCGAACGGAGGTGTCAGGCCGTCAGTGTTTCCCTCGAGGGCACCGGCGACCTTATCCATTCGGGCGACTCCGTATGCTGTGTAACCGCCTCCGTGGCCAAGTAACACCTTCAAATCCGGGAATCTGTCCATGATGCCCCCGAAGACGAGGGTGGCGTAAACGAGCGCCCGTTCGGTCAAGTTACCGACTGCATTGGGCAGCTTGTACTTCTTGTTCCTGTACTCGACACAGGTGTCACGTCCCTGATGGAAGAATAGAAGGGCTCCCATTTCCTCGGCAGCTGCAAAGAACGGCAGGAACATAGGATCGTCGTACGTCCTTCCAACCACGTGGTCGTTCAAGATCGCGCCTTTTAACCCCAGATCACCCATAGCCCGCTCTAATTCTGCAATGGCGCTTGGTGGGTCCTGCATCGGGAGAACCGACATGCCTGCGAAACGTGTCGGGTGCTGCTGCACCGTTTCGGCGATCTCGTTGTTGCATTCTCTATGGATGACCTTCGTGACTTCGAGTTCGTTGTCATATTGGTAAAAACCGATGGTCGGGGTGATCAGCTGCATGTCCATCCCCAAGGCGTCCATTTCGGCGAGTCGCACAGGCAACGGTTGTGCGAACCCACCATGGCCCAATTCGCCAGGCCCAGCATCGAGGCCGTACCAGTTGCCTTCCTTCCGGATTGCTTCCTTGTAACGCTCCGGTGACAAATGGGCGTGCATGTCGATAACTGGCATATAGGCGACCTCTCTTTTCAACGAAACGCTCTGGCCCGAACCATCGCTTGCTGTGGGTATTGAGATTGCCATCTCAATACGTTGCATTATACATTCTGTGTAACGGCCCACGCCTGGACCCGAAATGCCGACAAGGAGACCTGTCATGGCCGATTCTCTCAAGCAACGAATCCAGAATGGGGAGAGACTGGTGGTGTTTGCGGTGGGTCGGATGTTCCATCACAACATCATCAACTATCTGGGGATGACCGGGGACTTCGACGGTTTCTGGATCGACGTCGAACATGGGGGTTTGACTGTCCAAGATATCGAGGTTGCTGCAGGGATCGGATTGGCGCATCAGCTGGAGAGTTTTGTCAGGGTCCCCCCTACCGATTACGCCACTGTGACACGGTGCTTCGAGAGTGGTGCCATGGGGGTGATGGCGGCACAGATCACAACTGCTGGTCAGGCCGAGGAGTTTGTGGGTTGGGCCAAGTTCGCACCCCGGGGAAGGCGGGGCCTCAACCCGCTGGGCTACGACGGACGGTTTGGCTCTATTCCCCTGGCCGAGTTTGCCGCACGTGCCAACAAGGAGACGTTTGTGGCGGTCCAGATCGAAACCGCAGGCGCACTGGATGAGGTCGAGAATATCGCCGCAATAGATGGTGTCGACCTCTTGTTTGTCGGTCCTTCGGATCTGAGCCAGGCCCTGGGAGATATCGGGGAAATCACGAATGAGCGAAATATTGGCGCGCTGGACCGCATCGCCGCGGCATGTCGTAACCATGGCAAGCCTTGGGGGGCGGTCACCCCGACGCCCGGGTATGCGGAGATGTTGATCGAAAAAGGTTGCACGCTCATTTCACCAACTAATGATGTGAAGTTGGTTACCTCCGGCTTGGAGTCGGTCAAGAAGTCCTTTTCCAACCTCTGGTAAGGAGCAGGACCCCCGCCCGCTTCACTCTGATTCGGATCCAAGCTCGAACGCCTCCAGGGGGAGGTTCACGTGCCGGTGCTCGATCTCGACAGCGGCCTCGAGGTCACGGACGCGGTACGCCTCGACAGTCGCAAAGTGGTCCTGTACGGCTTTCCTTCTGATCTCCGGGTGAAGCCGTTGAGCCTGGGCGACAAACGAGCCCCCGGCTTCTTCCAGTGAGGAGAGAATGACGTTGAGTCGGATCGTCCTGGTCGCGCCGTGAAATATCTTGTGGAAATCGATGTTTTTCTGCACCCAAGAGCCGAGATCCTGCTCTTCCGACAGCTCCCGTGCCACCGCGTCTGCAGCTTCCAGTTCCCTCGCCGTTATGTTGGCGATCGAGCGGGCGATTGCCACCCTCTCCAAGGAGCGGCGAACCTCGACGATTTCCTCCATTTCTTCCCGTTGGGGAGTCCGCACGGTGCCAATGCGATGATTATCGAGGGAAATAAGTCTTTCGCTCGCCAGGTCACGCATCGCCTCTCGGACCGGGGTAGTGCTAACGCCCAGTTGATCTGCGATATCGGTCTGAACCAGCTCCGAACCACCGGGCAGATCACCCCGCAATATCGCCGCCCGCAGGGTGTTGCGGACCAGTTCCACAGCGGTGAGCCGGGGTGAAATCGATCTGTCGAGTCGAAAGCCCTCTTCTCGAACCATGTGTAATACCCCCAATTGGTCAACGACGGGCGTCCGCAGTCAACGTGCGGTCCAGGACCTCTTGGTCGTGAGGATTGTTTATGTATTATACCTAATATAGAGAGTAGGACGCCAGGATTGGCCCCGGTCCGGTCCGCTCCGGAATTCCAAATCCGAACTAGGAGAATCTCATACATAGGTACGCCAAAGGACCGTTTGCTGTTGACTGGGAAGACCGGTACGACTTTTCCGAATTACGTCACCAGAGGGTGATGAAGGCCCAGAAGGCCCTTGCCGAATCTGATGCGTCGGCCTTGCTGGTATGGAAGGATGAGAATGTCCGGTATTTGACGGCTCTCCGGGCCCAATTGATCGCCGGCAAAACCACCTCACTCAATGGAGTTCTTCTCATTCCCGGTGAGGATCCGATCCTCCTGGCTTCGGGTGGTGAAATCGACAAGGCAGAGTTCGGCATGAGCTGGATCGGCGAGGCTCATGCAGTTCCAATCATGGAGCAGCGGGAGCTTGTCGATGGATTCGTCAAGGGCACGCTGGCCCACATCCTGAGAGAACGGGGGATCTCAGGAAAGCTGGCAGTAGATCAGGCAAATATCTCCTTCGTAGACTCCGTACGAGCACATATTCCTGATGTCGTAATGGTCGATGGTGACACCATCATGCAGCAGGCGAGGTGGATCAAAACCGACCTCGAGATAGCTGTGATCGAGGAGGCGTGCGCCATCGGGGACTCGGTCACCCAAAGGGCACTGGATGGCGCCAGGGCGGGGCGACGGGAGTTGGAGGTCGCCGCCGACGCGATGCAGACCTTGTTCCAACTTGGTGGAGAGATGGCACATGTCATCACCCCCTTCGTTGCGTCAGGCGAACATATGTCGCCTCCTCATCGGCTCGCCACCGACAAAATCATAAGAAATCAGGACCTGGTCTTTATTGATATAGGCGCGATGTGGAACGGATACTTTGCCGACATCGGTCGAACCACGATCGTTGGGCGCCCTTCCAAGGACCAACAGAAGATCTACACGGCGGTCTACGAAGGTCTGATGGCCGGGGTCGACAAGATGCGACCTGGTAACACCAACAAAGACTGCGCCGATGCGATCATCGAAAAGATCAGCGATCACGGTCTTGATGATCACCTATTCAGTCTGTTCATCGGCCATGGAATCGGGATGGGAGCCAACGAGCCGCCGTATATCGGTGAGACTCTTCCCGGCACGACGACCTATGAATTCCAGCCCAACATGGTGTTCGCAGTCGAGCCGCTAGTTTGGGTCCCCGATATTCGTGGAGGTGGAGGCGTGCGTATCGAAGACATGGTGCTGATCACCGAAACCGATCCTCACCTACTTTCCAGAGTCGAATACGAGGAACGACTTTTGATCTAGCGGCCAGTCTCTGAATACCTGTGGCGTATCCCGGCCTCCGTACGACGGCGTTTTTGTTCCTGCCGGCCAACGTTGATGACTCGGAGTACTCGCCCACTATTCAAGCGACAGACCACCGGTGCCAGAAGTCAGACTTCGAGTGCCTCCAGGACAGCCCCGACGATCATCTTTGCAACCCGATGGACGGACTCGTCGGTGTTGCCGGCCACGTGAGGGGTCAGGATCAGGTTGTCGATCCCGGCAAAAGTGGCCGCTGGGAGCTTCCCTAGGGGCTCGGTCGCAAAGACATCCAAGGCGGCACCTCCCAGAGATCCTTCCCGCAAGGCCGACGCAAGAGCTTCCTCGTCGACAATCCCGCCGCGTGAAGTATTGATCAGTAGGGCCCCCCGTTTGCATCGAGCAAGGGAATCCCGATCGATCATCCCCTCGGTCTGGTCGGTCAGGGCGGTGTGGATGCTGATGACGTCCGATTCCGCGAGCAGGTCCAAATAGGTAACGCGTCGGGCTGTTCTCCACGCCGGATCATCGGCCGGGACAAACGGGTCATACGCAACAATCTCCATCTCGAAAGCTTGGGCCCGAATCGCCACCTGGCGGGCAATCGAGCCAAAGCCGACCAGGCCCATGGTTTTACCCATCAGCTCACGGCCAAAGGCGTGCCCCTGGCGTGGCCATGCCCCTTCGAGCATCGAATCGGTCATTCCGAAGACCCCGCGAGACAGGACGAGCATCGCACCGAGTACATATTCGGCAACTGAGATTGCATTTGCCCCCACCGCAGGAATCACCCTCACTCCAGAATCTCCGCAGGCCCCCATGTCGATGTTGTCGAGGCCTACGCCGAGACGGCCGACAACCTGGAGCTTTCTCGCAACCGTCAAGAGTTCGTTGTCAACTTGAGTTCGGTTGCGGGTGAATAGTGCCTCTGCCTCACTGACGTGTCGCAGGAGGTCGGCACGGTTGGAGTACAGGTCGGGATCGTACACAACGTCCACGAACCGCTGGAGGTGGTCCAGGAATTCAGGTTGAAGGTACTCAGAGACCACGACCTTCTTCATCGATCTGACCTCAGGCCCGCGCGAAGTAGAGGCGGTGCATCCAGATCGGTGACGTCACTTTCCCGAGCCGGTGATCAAACCCGCAACCACGTATTTCTCTACCCGGGTGTAGATCAGTATGAAAGGAAGGATGGTCAGGATCGTGAAGGCTGCTTCACCGGGGAAGTTGGCAATTCCTTCGATCCCTTGCATCAGGTAGAGCTCGAACGGGAGAGTCCGTTTACCGGGGGTGTTTGTGAGCACGAGGACAAGAGTGAACTCATTCCAAGCCTCCCGAAACGCAAGGACCCCGATAGTGATCATTGCCGGGGCGGCCAATGGCGCGACGATATATCTCAACCGGCCCCACAAACTTGCCCCGTCGACGTTGGCTGCTTCCTCGATCTCGCGTGGTATCTGTTGGAAGAATCCCACCATGAGCCACACCGCTAGTGGCAACAACATTGCTGTGTAAACGACGATCAGCGTCATTCTCTTGTCGAGCAACCCCGCCACGACGGCCAAGCGATAGATGGGCACCATAAGACCGAGGCTCGGCACCAAACGTGGGAGGAGTGTGAACAGAAGCAGCAAGTGACGACCCCGGAATCTGAAACGGGCAAAGGCGTAAGCAGCGGGTACCCCGATCAATATGGTCAACACGGTCGTTCCCGCGCCAACCAGGACACTATTGATAAACGATGTCGTGAAACTCTCGCTGGCGAGCACTTCTCGATATGCGTCGAGGGTGGGGCTTGGCGGTATTAGCCCCGGATCGGCAAAGACCTCAGCCCTCTGTTTGAAGGAAACGGACAACGTCACCAGGAACGGTGCGAGAGTCCACGTGACCAGTGCCAGTAACGGAATTGCCACGATGAAGTTTTTCACCCACCGTCGAGCCCTTGTCCCCACAGATCGCTTGCGCTCGGGAGCTTGACCTATGACTGCCTGCGCCGCCTTGGCCGTGGCGCCGGAAAGTGGAGGGTCGTTGGGCGTGCGAATGTCGGTCATTGGTCGTACTCGAATCGACGCCCGATGGCTACGTAGCCCAGAGTCAGCAGGGCGTTGAGGATGAGGATGAATGTCGCGATCGCCAGTGCCTGGTTGAACTCGAGGCTGCGGAAGGCGACGGTGTACATCTCCATCGCCATCGTCTGAGTTGCTTTCAGGGGCCCGCCGCCCGTCAAAGCGAGCACTACTCCCAAACCGGTCAACGTCGAGTAGCTCAGCCACACAGTGCTGATCAGAAGCTGAGGGGCCAGGAGTGGCATCGTGATGTAACGCGCGCGGCTCCACCCGGTTGCCCCATCAACCAGCGCCGCATCGAGATACGACTTATTGATGGTCATGAGCCCGCCGAGGAGGAGCAGGATTGTCAACGGAAGGTCGGTCCAGACCTGGGTGAAAATCACCACCACCATCGCCAGGGTTGGGTCGGCAAGCCAGGAAGGTCCGTCGAGTCCGAAAAACTCAATGACCCGGTTGACGGTTCCGAATTGGCTATTGAAAAGGATACGAAACATCACGGCCGCGGCGACATTGGAGATGATGTATGGGGCTACAGCCAGGGCCCTGAGGAATCGAAGTTTCCCGAGAACCCGGAATAGCGCAAATGCAAAGAACAGCCCAAGAGCGGTTCCCAGTATGAGGGAGCCAAAGACAAAGATGGCCGTGCGGTTCATCGAATGCCAGAAGGCGGACGACGAGAACATTTCGGCGTAGTTCTCGAACCCGACCCACTCGACCGGCTTCCCCAGAGACGGCGCCCGGAAAAGGCTCTGCCACATCCCGTAAAGCACGGGGAATCCAAGGAGAGCCGCTACCAGAATGATCGCCGGCAAACTGAATAGATACGGTGTCAGCTTGCTATGCCCGATTATCGCGTTGTTATCCCGGCTGGGCGGCTTGTCTGGTCGTTGCCACAACCGTTTCAAGCGTCGTCTCGGCTTGGTTGTCGCTGTGGCTGTCATCTTGTTCTCAGCTTCAGGAACCAAGAGAACAAAGGGCGCTCCCTCATCCGTGAAAGGATAAGGGAGCGCCCTCGGTTCTCTAGGTGCTCGAAATAGCTTGGCACCGTGCCGTTATCAGGCGCCGTCGAGCTGAGGCTGGTATTCCGCCGCTAACTCTTCGGCCGTCTTGTCCGTTCCGACAACGATCTCGCCAAACATTTGCTCGAGTATCGCCTCGACGTCGCCGGCGTTTGGTCCCGCCGGTGTGGGGGAGCTGCCTAGATAGGCGGCTTTGAGGTCCTCGTTGAAGAACGGCCAAATGGTCAGCAGGTCCGGTGAATCGATTGCCTCTGTCTGACGCATTGGCACCGATCCGTTGCCGGCAGCTTCGATGAGGTTGTTTGTCTCAGCGATATACCGGAGAACCAGGGCTGCTTCACAGGGGTTTTCTGTCCCATCCAACACCGCCCAAGTGCGTGCTGCCGAAAGGGCTACACCATCGGCTCCGCCTCCCGATTGAGACAACGGCACCGGAGTGAGATTCCACTGGTCGGGGTAGTCAAAGCCTTCGGCTTCGTTGAAGTCCCCAGCGGTTGTGAAACCGTCGAGGATGAGCCCGGCGTTTCCGGACACGAAGGCGCCGCGAGACTCATCTTCACCCCACGCAATGGCGTCAGGTGGGAGGAGTCCCTCGTTGGCCGCCTGAAGGAACCAGTTGATTCCATAGATGCCAGCTTCGGAGGTGAGGTCGGGGACCGCACCATCAAACGGGGTTCCCGCGGCAGCCAGCACGGTCTTCAAGCTCGTGACACCATCGCCGGCCTTGGCCTGGACGGTGAACGGGATGGAGTCCGGGCGAGCAGCTTTCATGTCGCGCATTGCGTCGAGAACAGCGTCGAGCGAATCAAAGGGGACGGTCACTGAGGCTTCGTCAAACCACTCCTGGTTGTAGTAGAGGACATCGAAGTTCGCCGTTATCGAAGCCCCATACTTGACTCCATCCAGGCTGGTCTCGTCCCACACGAGTGGTAGGAGCCGGTCATATGACTCGGGATCCTCTTCTTGCCATGTGGTTGCGATGTCGTCATGTGAAGGAATCAGACCGGCTTCGACAAACGCTTCGATCAAGAAGGAGTCTTCGGCGCCGAGAACGTCCGGCAGTGGCTGGCCGGCATCACGCCGGAGCAGAAGCTGCTGAAGGATGTCGTCATTCGACTGCACGTCGAAGGTGACTGTCACGTTCGGGTATTCCGCGGTGAAGCTCTGGAAGTCATCGGGCGGGATGTAGTAAGGCCTGGTGACCCAGATCAGGAGTTCAACAGGATCATCGCCGCACGCACTGGTAGACGTGCCACCTGTTGTGGTGACACCGTCCCCTGCTGTGGTTGTCGCTCCTCCTGCAGTGGTCGAGGCGGGGGTGCTGTCGCCGCATGCTGCGATGATCAACCCCATAACCAACAGAAATGCCAGGCCTCGATATTTACGCCCGGGGTGGGACGGCTGGTCTGAAGGCTCGGACCGGGCATCCCTTCTTGCTCTTAAAATCACTGATTTTCCTCCTGCTCCAGGGCCATTTTGGAATTCCTCGGAACAAGTTCACAAAGAAAAATCCGAGTTTTCCTACATTATGTAGAATACCGAGTACAAATAATTCGGTCAAGTAGCTCCGTGCTGTCGGCTTGGGGTGGTAGCCATAAAGGTGGATTTGATGAAAGGGAAATCATGAGCAAGTCCGAGAACCCCGACCCGTTGAGCGTCGCCTCCATTGGTTTGGGATGGTGGGGCGGGACCCTGGCATCCAAGGCAACAACGGCCGGGCTGGATGTAGTCAGTGGTTTCGCACGCACCAAGGAATCCCGGGATGAGTTTGCCACTACCCACGGCGCGCGCTCGGCGGGTTCGCTGGATGAGTTATTGGCCGATTCCGAGGTGGAAGCCGTTCTGATAGCCACTCCTCACTCGACACATGCAGACCTCGTGGTCGAGGCGGCAAGCGCCGGCAAGCACGTTTTCGTCGACAAGCCATTCACCTTGACTGTCGCCGAGGCCAAGCGCGCTGTGGAGGCCGCCGATGAGGCGGGAATAGTGCTCCAGGTAGGCCATAACCGACGGCGACAGCCGGCGAATCGTCGACTCAAATCGATGGTCGAGAACGACCTCCTGGGAATGATCCACTACGCCGAGGCCAATCTCTCGTATCCGAAGGGGCTTGATCCCCGGACCGGCTGGAGGGGAGACCCGGAGGAGAGCCCAGCGGGTGGAATGACCGGGCTCGGTGTCCACATGGCCGACAACCTCAACTATCTGCTGGGACGGGCTGTCACTGTCGCCGCATTCAGTAGGCGCATAATCGGTGTTGGAAAGCTCGACGACGCAACCACGGCAATCTTGGAGTTCGAAGAAGGGCCTCTTGCGTCGCTGGGAACGTCGATGGTCATACCCAACATTGGGCGTACGGCGCTGTGGGGGACCAAGGCGGCCGCTTGGAATGAGGTCGATGGTGAGCAATTCTTCTTCCAGGCTGTCGGCGAAAATGATCGCACCCTCCAACCAATTGAGACGCTCGACACCGTTGTCGACGAACTCGAGGAGTTTGCCGCGAATGTGCGAAGCGGGTCTCGTCCGGAGACCGGGGGCCCCGAAGCCCTCGAAGCCGTGGTGGTCCTCGAAGGAATCGTGGAAAGCGCTAGTTCGGGAAGGGTTGTTGACCTCAACGAAGTTCGTTCCCGTAGCTAGCGCTCCGGCGCGATCAATGGCGAGATGAGCTGGTTCGCAGAGAACTTCAGGTGAGACGGCCTTCGCTGCGCTGGGCCCGGTTTGCGGTCGTCGACATTGCTCCACTCCGCCGTGTCCCTGGCTTTAGGTGGCTATTTGCGGGGATGTTCTTTGCCCAGACTGGTCGCCAGCTCGTCGTGGTGGCGGTTCCATTCCAGGTGTACGAAATCACAGGCTCAACGATCGCCGTCGGGTTGCTGGGTTTGGTGCAACTAGTACCTCTTCTCGGCGTGTCGCTCATCGGTGGTGCTCTTGCCGACGCCATCGATCGGCGCCGTCTCCTCGTGCTATCACAGCTCGTTCTCGTCGTCACGGCGCTGGGGTTTCTGTGGAACTCCCTGTCGGATTCCCCGCTGGTCTGGCCCCTCTTCGTCCTAGTAGCGATCAACGCCGGCGTCTCGGCCATCGACTCGCCAGCGCGTCACGCTATGGTGCCCGGCCTCGTCGGCTCGGTCCTCCTACCGTCGGCATTGGCCCTGCACCAGACGCTCAGCAATCTCTCCAAGGCATTGGTGCCCGCTTTCGCCGGTTTGTTGATCGCGGTCGTTGGGTACCCGTTGACCTACTCGATCCAGGCTGTGACTTTCTTGGTGGGAGCGGCCCTCATATTTCGAGTACCCAAGATCGCGATCGAAGGCGGCGGTCGCAAGGTCGACCTGTCTTCGATAGCCGAGGGTCTTAAGTATCTGAAAGAGCACCGACTGATCCAGACCGCTCTTTTGATGGATCTCAACGCCATGGTGTTCGGTATGCCGACGGCACTGTTCCCTGCGATGGGCACCGGGGTATTTGGTGGCGACGCATTTGTCGTGGGTCTTCTCTATGCGGCCCCCGGAGTCGGTGCCGTGCTCGCAGCTGTCACCTCGGGTTGGGTTCAGGCGGTTCGCCGACAGGGACTTGCAGTTGTGCTGGCCGTGGTCGGTTGGGGAGCCGCCATAGCGATATTCGGTTTTTCCGGCTCGTTGATCCTTGGACTTGTGATGCTCGCACTCGCTGGAGCCGCTGACGTCGTGTCGGCAATCTTCCGAAGCTCCATCATTCAGCTGACGATTCCCGACGCGTTGCGAGGACGTCTCTCATCGATTCATCTTGCCGTGGTGGCAGGAGGCCCGCGGATGGGTGATCTCGAGGCAGGGGTGGTGGCTGCACTTACGTCCGTTCGGGTGTCGGTGGTGTCCGGCGGATTGGCGTGCGTGGTAGGGACATTGTTCCTGGCACGGTGGGCGCCAGAGTTCGTCAAATATGATTATGAACCGAAGGCGCCGTCGGAATCGGGAGGAACCTCATTGAAATGAGACCCTCAGTCGAGTGGCGAGATGCCAAAAACCCGAGCAGCGTTGTCACCGGCGATGGCAGATCGGTCCTCAGCGGACAAACCGTCGGTGGCCCCGATGAGTCCAACCGGATCGGTCTCGCCCATGTCGAACGGATAGTCGGTTCCAAGCATCACCCGATCGACGCCCACCACCTCGATCAAGTGTCGAAGATAGAGGGGTTGGAAGACCATCGTGTCGTAGAAGAACTGTTTCATGTAGTAACTCGGCGGATGGTCGGGAATCGCGACTCGTGTTTCGGGCCGGACCTCCCATGTGTGATCGGCGCGGGAGCTGTAAAACGGCAGGTAGCCCCCACCGTGGAGGAGGACCAATTTGATTCCCGGGTGTTGTTCGAAGAGGCCACTGAAGATCATCCGGGTCGCCGCCACCATGGTTTCCAAAGGATTACCAATGCAGTTAGTGAGGAAATAGTCACCGAAGCGCTGGCTTTCGGGGTAGCCGCTCGGGTGAAGGATCACCGGCACGCCCTTGGCTTCGACTGCAGCCCAAAACGGCCTGAAACGCGGTTCATCGAGGTTGTGGCCATCGACAGTCCCCCCGATCTGCAGCCCCTTGAAGCCGAGGTCATCGATTGCACGATCCATCTCGGCGATGGCCAGCTCGGTGTCCTGGAGAGGCACAGTCGCTCCCATCGCGACGAAGCGCTGCGGGTTCTCGGCAGCTGCCGCGGCCAAATTATCGTTCTGGATTCTCGCCGATTCGGCGCCGTGAGGGCCGGGCGCCCAATAGAAGTACTCGGACACGAAAGTGGCCAGACCCTGCAGGTCGACGCCCATGCGATCCATGTCTTCCAAGCGGGCCGAAGGAGTCGTCAGCCGGTCAATGATCGTCGGAAAGAGTTCTTTGTTGTGATCCTTGGAATCCTGACCCATGTAGTGGTCATAGGGCTCATACTCGGGCCGACGGTGCGAAGCCACAGCTTGACGGCTGTTCGTCGTCGCGAGATGGCAATGAATGTCGATCGTTGTCATGTTTCACCCGTCGATAGAGATGTGGCGGCCGGAGGCACGATAGCGCGGCGGTTCTGGAGCAGGCGGAACGCATGATCAACGACCTCAAAGCGTTTCTCTGGGAAACACCAGGAGCGCCCAGAGAGAATCGGCAACTGAACAAGGGTGCGATCTACTTGCTCCTCGTCGTCGTAGCCCTGGTCCTGGGTCTCAACTGGCCCATCATGGCGACCGGCCTCAAGTCGGTGACGCCAATCTGGATGGGCGTCTTCCGCGTGGTGGGTGCCGGTCTGGTCTTCTTCATCATCGTGTCGTCGAGCGGCAATTTGAGACTGCCTCCGGCACGTGACCTCCCGGTGATTGCATCGCTCGCCATCTTTCGCCTTGCCGGCGTTTTCATTTTGGTCTTCACCGCCCTCCAGCTGGTACCGGCAGGGCGGTCTTCGGTCGTGGTGTGGACAACATCACTCTGGACTGTTCCCATCGCCGCGGTGTTTTTGGGAGAGAAGATGTCCGGACGACGATGGGTCGGGCTGATGCTCGGGATCTCGGGCGTGATCGTCTTGTTCGAACCTTGGAGCCTGAATTGGGACGAGCCCGGAGTCACATTGGGCCATGGACTTTTGATTCTGGCCGCGATCAGCCTGGCATTCACGTCTGTCCATATCAGGGGCCATCGCTGGACGATTACCCCGTTGGAATCGCTCCCATGGCAGCTCACCGGAGCGGCGATAGTGCTTGTGCTATTGGGTCTGGCAGTAGACGGCATTCCGGAAATCGATTGGACAGCGCAGTTGGTAGGAGTTGTCCTCTATCAGGGACTTCTGGCTTCGGGCATCGCCTTTTGGGCTCAGATAGTGGTGATGAGAAACCTGGGAGCGGTTTCTGCCAATCTCACGCTTACAGCGGTGCCGGTTGTTGGAGTGGTCTCGTCGGCGTGGTTGTTGGGTGAGTCGATCACGACAACCCTCACAGCAGGGCTGATACTCATCGTGTTGGGTGTTGCTCTGAACCTCCTGACGGACCATCAACCCGTTGAGGCGTCACCGCGCGTATCGGGTGTGATCTGACCCTGACTATGTCCGCTCCGCCTCTTCGGCGAGCTCGAAGGCATCCAATGACGTTCGCAAATGCTTCTGGAGGGCTTCCACCGCAGCGTCGGCATCACGTCTCTCCAGGGCGTCGAGTATCTCCGAATGGTCATCGTTGGCGTGTTTACGAAGCTCGGGGTCATGTATGAGCGATGCCCCGATGTACATAACCGAAGCGTCTTGGAGGTTTCGGATAATCGTGGCCAGTCTCGAGGATGCGGCGGTCTCGTAGACAGCCATATGGAACACCCGATTTCGATCGACCCATTCGCCCGAATGGGGCTCGTCGAGCATGCTCTTATGAAGACGCCGGATTCTCTCCAGAAGGGCGTCGCTGACATTCGGGACGGCGAGCCTCATTGCCAAGGGTTCGAGCACAAGGCGAATCTCATAGATGTCGTGAACGTCCTCAGCGCTCAGTTCTGTGACAATTGCTCCACGATGGGGGTCGAATTGGACCAAACCTTCGCTGGCAAGGTCGCGCAACGCCTCACGTACCGGCGTGGTGCTCACATCCAACATTGCGGCCAGCTCAGCCTGGACGAGTCGGTTCCCACTCGTCAGTTCCCCGTTGAGGATCGCCCGCCGCAAAACCCCGCGGACGTACTCATGTGCGGTCGATCGAGCATTTGAAGTGCCGTCTTCGTTCAACGGCACTCGAAACTCAGGTGTCTGGTCCATATTTGACATGATACAAAGTTGTGAACCGCTTTCGGGCGCGGTTCGGTCCGGTGGACGCTGTCGTGAGGAGGAAAGGCTTGCTCTACCATTCCAAAAAAGGCGATAGGAGAGTGCTTGAAGGCGGTACGCGTTAGGGGGCCAGGCCAGATCGAACTGGCCGATGTGCCCGAGCCGGCAGAAAATCATGAAGTGCTGGTCAAAGTTCGACAGGTCGGCATCTGCGGAACCGATACCAAGATCCTGGCGGGAAAGATACCGGTGGCATACCCCAGGACTCTCGGGCATGAGGTGGTGGGAGAGGTGGTCTCTGCAGGTTCGGCGGCTCGTTTTTCAGCAGGCGAAACGGTCATCGTGGATCCGGGGGTGTCATGTGGTTGGTGTCATGCCTGTCTGGCCGGCAAACCGAATATCTGTATCAACGGCGGTTTGTTGGGGAGAGATGTCGACGGAGTCTTTACCGAGTACATCACGGTGCCCCAGGATCGGTTGGTAGTCGTTCCAGGTGCAATTTCGCTGCAGGCCGCCGGGCTTCTTCAGGTGCTCGGCACGGCTGTGCACGCAGTGCGCAGCGTGAACCCTTTCCCGGGCGATGTCGGCCTGGTTGTCGGGTTAGGAGTTGGTGGTCAATTGATCGCCCAGCTGCTCACACTCCGCGGCATGAATGTGATCGGCGTAACAAGGTCCGAATGGAAGCGGCAGCTCGCGACTGAATTGGGCGCCGCCTGGGTCTCGGATCCTGATCACGCAACAGAGCTGTCTCAGGATGTGACCAACGGGCGCGGGCCGAGTCTCGTGGTCGAGGCCGTTGGCACCGAGGCAACACTCTCGGATGCAATAATGCTCGCCGGTACGGGTGGTGAGGTTCTGGTATATGGGACTATCACGGGGGGCAGCGGTGGCCTTCCGTATTACGAGCTCTATCACAAAGAGCTGACGCTCTATAACCCACGTGCGGCTCTGCTTGGTGACTACGTGGACGGAGTTGCGTTGGCCGCCGCAGGTGCTTTGCGCCTCGAACCTATCGTCACACACCAGCTCGCGCTACATGAAGCGGAGAGAGCATTCGATCTTGTCCAGGACTCCAGTTCTCTCAAGGTGCTGATGACAGTCTCATAGCCCCGGTCCATCGAGCTGTTGCTTGCGAGGGCCCGCATCAACAAGCATCGCTGGCGGAGAGCACCAGGGCGATCATCGAGTAATAGCCGATCGTTGTCACCAACTCGACGACCCCTGGCACACTGAGACGGTTGCGCATCAGATCAAACGTCTGATTGCTCACAACCCCGGTTCGGCATAGCTCTCTGACGAAATCGACGAGCTCGGCATCGATGGGATCGGTCACCTGTTCGCCCGCGCTCACCTGTTCGAGGGTCACAGAAGATACGCCGGCCGCCTCGGCCAGCGGAGAGTGGGAGTCCCATTCGAATTGACAGCTTCTCTCGACGGCGGTTGCTGCGATGGCAAGTTCTCGATCTGCGTCGCCGAGGACACCCTGATAGCGGATGACGGCGCCGAGATCGGCGGCCGCCCTGGCAATCTCCGGCCTGTGAAGCATCACCGAGAAAGGTCGGAGCATCTTTCCACGGCTGGCGACGATCTGGTCGAAAGCTATAACTTGGTCAGGCGATGCTTGGTCTCGTTGCTCGATCATCTGAAGGCGTGGCACTGATGTCCCTCCTGGGTGGTTCGGGTTTGATGGTATCGACGCATTTGCCTCGTAAGCCGCCGATCGTGCAAGATATATGATCTCCCGGTGTCGGAACAAACGGTGACCGTGTGAATGCAGTGTGACTGGGCAGATCTCTGGAGGACGGATGGCAAGGTTCAAGGTTGTTGTCAGCGATCAGGTATTTCCCAGCGTCGACATCGAACGGGATTTACTGAGAGAGATCGATGCCGATCTCCAAGTGGCGTCAGGAGGGCTCCAAGAGGTGCTCGAACTCGCGGCCGACGCTGATGGAATCCTCAACACATATTTGCCATGGGACGAAACGGCCATCACCGCCCTGGAGAAATGCAAGATCATCGCCCGATACGGAATCGGGTTCGACAACGTGGACCTGGTCGCCGCTGCCGACGCCGGGATCGTGGTCACAAACGTCCCGGACTATTCGGTGGAAGAGGTCGCCGCACACGCTCTTGCACTGATTATGGCAAGCCTCCGAAAAATCGTCACCGCTGATTCTGCGGTCCGCGAAGGAACCTGGGGCGTCGAGGCCTTCCGGCCGATACGACGCCTGTCGACGTTGACAGTCGGTCTTGTCGGATATGGCAGAATCGCTCGCAAGATCGGGGCTCCGCTCGAAGCCCTTGGTGCCCGGCTGGTGTGCCACGACCCCTATCTCCGACCTGACCCGACTCTTCCACCGTTGCTCGAGCTCGAGCAGTTGCTCGAAGAGGCCGACATCATCTCATTGCATCTTCCGTTGACCGATGAAACCCGCGGGCTGATAGGTCCGACCGAGATACGGAAGATGAAATCCGATGCGATCCTCATCAATACCTCACGGGGGCCCCTCGTCGACCTTTCGGCAGTAACCGATGCGTTGAAAATCGGAAGTCTTGGCGGGGCGGGACTGGATGTCTTCGACGTCGAACCTTTGGACCCCAAACGAATCGAGGGTGTCCCGAACCTCATCGTCACGCCTCATATGGCCTACTACTCAGAGCAGTCTCTGGAGGAGTCTCAACGCAAGGCGGCCACTCAGGTGATCAAAGTGTTGACCGGGCAGGCCCCGGACTATCAGGTGAATTGAAATGGACTCGAACCCCGGGTTTGTCGAGGAAGGCAGTTTCGACACCGGCGATTTTGTCGACGAGTTGGCCGCTGCGCCGGACAATCACAACCTGGGCACAACCCTTTGGTTTGAAAACAACCGCGTCAGAGTTTGGGAGATCCTGCTTTCGCCGGGCGAACGGGGTCCTTTTCACTCGCACACGACCAATTACTTCTGGACGGTTGTGGAAGCAGGTCGTGGGTTGCAGCGGTTCGCCGATGGTTCCTACGCCGTCAGGGATTACGCGGTTGGCGAGACCAAGTATCTCGAACACACCACTTTGACTCCTTTGGTCCACGATTTGGAGAACATTGGCGACACCGTCCTCCGCTTCGTGACAGTTGAGATTCTTGACTGAACCACGAATCCGATGAAGTGGCCGAAGGTCGTAATCGCCGGAGGATCGATCGGAGGCCTGACTGCGGGCGTGCTGCTGCGCGACCTGGGATGCGTGGTGGACATCTACGAGAGGTCGACCTCGGCCCTCGAGGACCGGGGAGCCGGCATCGTGGTGCTTCCGATCACAGAGAGGTACTTCAATGAGACGTCTGCAAATCGGGCCCGGGTCAGCCTCGCTTTGAATTTCTGGACCTATGTCGACAGGGACGGGTCCATCATCGACGCGGCACCGGTCAAGACCAGGTTCAGCGCGTGGAGCACGATCTACGGCGCTCTTCTCGATGCCTTTGGCGGCGAGCGATATCACCTCGACAGGGAAGTCGTGGGGTTTGAACAAGATGCCAATGGTGTGTCGGCTCATTTCGCCAACGGTGAGAACGTGGACGGCGACCTCCTGATTTTTGCCGACGGCCTTTCTTCAACCGGCCGGTCGATCCTTCAGCCTGAGGTACGGCCTTCGTACACAGGCTATGTCGCCTGGCGCGGGACCACCGCGGAATACCTTCTATCCGAACGAGCCCGGAGCGCCCTGCTCGATTCGATGATCTATCAGGTTCTCGACCAGAGTCATATCCTCGCCTATGCCATCCCGAGTCACGATGGGGGCACAAGCCCACCCGATCGCGCCATGAATTTCGTTTGGTACCGGAATTATCCGACCGGGGGCCAGTTCGAAGATCTGATGCTTGGTCGTGATGGCAACCGACGAACCACCACGATGCCACCGGGGATGGTTCGACAGGATCACATCGACGAGATGAGAGCGGAGGCGGGGGCGACACTCGCTCCCTCGTTATTGGAGGTGGTTCTCGGGTGCGAGGAGCCATTGATCCAGGCCGTATTTGAACTGGAAAGCCCTCGGACCGTTTTCGGCCGTGCTTGCCTGATCGGGGATGCTGCCGCGACGCTTCGTCCACACGTTGCCGCAGGGCAAGCCAAGGCATGCGCCGATGCGTGGGCGTTGCGCGACAAGCTCTTCGAAAGCCATGGCGAGCTCGAGCCCGCCCTGGCAGCGTTCGAGCCCGCGCAGCTTGATCTCGCCAGGAGAGCAAGCGCCCGCACCCGAGAGATGGGCATAGCCAGCCAGTATGAGGCTTCGATGATTCCGGGTGACTCCACCTGGAGGTTTGGATTGTGGGAGCCAGGGAATTGAGGGGAAAGCCCGTCTCTTCGGTGCACGTCTCCTCGACATCGGATCAACCGAAAGTTCAGTAGGGATGCCCAACCGACTGGCCATTGCCCTCGAGCAACATCCGTTGTTGACAGCTGTCATCTACACCGGGATCGGCGTCTTACCGTTGTTCCTACTCAGCGCCCAGATTCTCCAGGTCGGGCGAGAGCTCGATTTCGGCGTCGGTAGGTTGGGAATCGCAACTGCCGCCTTCTTCGGATCGGCCGCGCTTGCGGCCAACCTGGCGGGACGTCTGATGGTGCGAGTCGGTTCTGTTGGTGCCTTGCGCGTCGGCAGCACCCTGTCGATCATCTCGTGTCTGGCGGTCGCGAGCGCAACCGCCTTGTGGATGATCCCCGTTGCTCTCGCCGTTGGTGGCTTTGCGAACGGGACGATTCAAGTTGCAGCGAACATTGCAATCTTCGATGGCGTGAAAGCCAGGCGACAAGGTCTCGCCTTTGGCTCGAAACAGGCTGCGGTGCCTATGGCGAGTGTTCTGGCCGGTTTGTCTCTTCCGCTTGTCGCATCAGCTTTTGGCTGGCGTTGGGTCTTTGTGGCGGCCGCCGTCCTCGCGCTCGTCCTGACTGTGTCAGTTCCGAACCTCGAGTCCAGAAAGGAAGTGGCGAGGAAAGAGGACGCATTGGGCCGGCCACCTCTGTCACTGGTGCTTCTTGCTGTCGGCGGTATCTGCGGTGCCGCTGCCGGGAACGGAATTTCGCTTTTCATCGTACCTTCGGCAGTTGAGGTCGGATTCAGTGAGCCTGTGGCCGGAATTGTCCTCTCATCGTTTTCGATCCTTGTCGTTGCGGTCCGAGTCGGATCGGGATGGCTGGTCGACCGCCGCAACAGCACCGGTCATGTGGAGATGATGTGGTTGGCGGGTGCCGGAGCCGTAGGAGCGTTGGTCCTCATGGCGGCCTCGACCCAGACAATGTATCTGCTCGCCATGCCCGTTGCGGTGCTCGGAGCCTGGGGGTGGCCAGGTATCTTTTTCTTCACCGTGGTCAGGAGCTACCCGCGGTTCCCGGCACGTGCAACCGGTCTTGTGTTGTCCGGGAATCTGGCCGGCACCTTGATCGGCCCGTTGGCAGTCGGCGCATTGGCCGGTCAAGGCAGATTCCAAAGCGCCTGGTTGTTCGTCAGCATCACTGCAGGGCTGTCGACCGCCGCTTTAGCGTCCAGTTTTGTGACCGGACGACGGATCTCTGAGGTCAGTGCGGTGCAGCAGCCTTGACGGTGCCTGCTTTCACGGTCGGCTCCAGGGGCAGTTCCACGACCTGACCCGTCTCGGCCGATAGGTCTGCAGCGAGGTAGATCTCCATGGATTGACGTGCCAGCCTGGGCTCGACCATGATTGGTCTGTCATAGGCCACCGCTTCCAGGAAATGTATGGTCTCTCGCTCCATCGGGCCTGCGTAAACATGGTCGACGAACTCTCCGGGCATCGTCGATAGCGGAAACTCCAATCCTCGATGGGTTGTATTCAGAACAATGTCCTTGTGGCTGGCGTCCATCAGCAAGGCCCCGTCCGTCCCGATGAATTCGATCCAAGTTGTCGAATAGTTCGGATATCCAGCAGGGAGGGACCAGCCAGCGCCGATGGTCACGGTGACGCCGTCATCCATTGTGATCACCATCACCTGAGTGTCAGGAACACCCTGTTCGGCGGCCCGGGCACCCCATGCGATCTGCGAGTACACCCGAACTGCGCGCCGAGGTTCGAGACACCAAAGGGAAAAGTCGATGTCGTGGGTGGCCTCCATGACCGCCGGCGAAAGCTTGGTCCGCGACCCGATTTTCTTGCCCAGTGACCGGGTTATATGGCGACTGATCAGAACGCTGACAGGGTCACCAAGTGTTCCATCGCCGAGGCTCCTTTTGACTAGTGCCTGCTTGGAGTTGAATCGCTGGGAGTACCCGATGGTGAACTTGAGGCCCCGTGACTCAGCGGCGTCGATCAACTCATCCGCCTCGTCGAGGGTGATGGCCATTGGCTTTTCCAAAAGGACGTGCTTACCGGCCTCGAGCGCCGCCTTGGCCATCGGAAAGTGAATGGTCTCCGGCGTGGCCGAGATGATGATCGCCTCGATGTCCTCGTTTTCGATCAACTCTCGCCAGTCTTCGGTTGTGGTCGACGCCCCCGTTTCGAGTGCGACCTCTTGCAGCCGATCGGGCTTTATCTCGGCGAGGTGAAGAGACGCCACGAGGGGGCTGTTGGCTGACGTCACAGCCCTTATGCCCCCACACCAGCCGGTTCCGATGATGCCTAGGTTGATCGGATTCATGTCGATGCCTTTCCTGTCTTGACGACGTTCTCCCTGCAATTACCCGCGCTCATCCTTCGATGCCAAGCAGTCGGGCTGCGTTCCCGCCACGTATGAGGTCTACGTCATCGGCCGTCAGATTTTCAACGGAGTTGATTAGACCGAGAGGGTCTTCGTCGCCCATGTCGTACGGGTAATCGGTTCCCAGCAGTACGTGGTCAGATCCGTATTTCTTGATGAGATAACCCAGTTGGTCCGGCTCGAAGACCATCGTGTCGAAGAAGAACTCCTTGAGGTATTCACTTGGGGGGCGGGGAAGCCCGTACCGGACGTCCTCTCGAGCGTGGTAGGCGTGATCAAACCGTCCTGAATAGGCCGGAAGAAAGCCACCGCCGTGTGCAAACACGATCTTCAATCCCGGGTGGCGTTCCATCACGCCGTCGAAGATGAGTCGGCCCGCGCACAACGTCTCTTCGAGGGGATGACCGATCGTGTTGTAGAAGTAGTGATCGGTGAACCTGCCGGGATCTGTGAATCCCATGGGATGGATGAAGACCACCATCTCCAATTCCTCGACGCTCTCCCAAAAAGGCTCAAAGCGTGGATTGGAGATCTCTTCGCCCAGGATGTGGGTGCTGATCTCGATTCCACGGAACCCGAGCTCGTGGTGGCATCTTTTCAGTTCAACGATTGCACTTTCGGAATCCTGGAGGGGCACCGCACCCAGGCCTACAAAACGCGCCGGATCAGCGGCGACCAGTTCCGCGAGGTCGTCGTTTATCGTCTGAAATGCACTCACACCCAATTCACCGCCGGCCCAGTAGAACTGGTGATAGGGCGAAATGCTCAACGCTTGAACGTCGACTCCCATGGCGTCCATGTCCGCGAGGCGGACGTCGATCGATTCCATCTTGGGGCGAAGACCGGCGAGCTGCCGACGATTTACCTCCCTGGTCAGCTCGCTTCCTATTTGCAGTGGGGCACGACCCTGGCGATCAGCCTCAGGTTGAACCATGGCGGCGGCCTGTCCACACTCGCGATGGCAATGGATATCGATTACTCGGGTCATGGACTCCTCAACGAACTGCTACGTGTGACATATCTTGCATAATATAGGGCGTTCGAGAAGGTGTCTCAATGCGTCCGGCTCTGACCCGTACGGCTCCTCACCACCTCGATAATCGAAGAATTGTCGAGATCGCCCAGGCCGGTCGATTCACCCCAGGCCAGGGCGTCCCGGACCACTTCTATCAGGTCGGTGGGCGACCCTATCTTGCGACCGTGTTCCACGATGAGCCGGGCATCTTTGTGGCTCTGTCGGAGTCGGGAGAATGGGGCGTCGTGCGCTCCGGCGATCATGCGCTCGCCCCAGACGTCCATCGCCTTTGAATATGAGAGCCCGTCTTTCAAGACTTCCAGGCTTGCATTGGGATCGAGGCCGCTCATCTCTGCGGTGACAAGGGCCTCGGCAAGGGCCATCCGATGAATCGATAGGACCTGGTTGACGATGAGTTTCATCGTTGCGCCGGACCCGACATTTCCCACGTGGTGGTGGGACCGCCCGATCGTTTCGAATATGGGCCGTCCCGCATCGTAGGCTTCGACCGGACCACCGATCATGACCACCAGTTGCCCTCGCTCGGCCACTTCTCCGTTTCCACTCACCGTGGTGTCCGAATAGGTGATGCCAAACCGCGCCAGTGCCAATGCGACGTCTTCGGCGTCACCAGGCCGCCCCGTCGTGGTGTCGTATATGTAGAGAGGACTCACCCCCGAGGTCGAAATGCCGGCGTCACCAAGACATACCTCACGGGCGATGTCGGAATCTGGCAAGGAAAGCAGCGCCGCCCACGAACCCTCGACGGCTGCGGCAGGGGAGGCCGTTGGTTGGCCGCCCTTCTCCTCGAATTCGCGCAAGCGAACAGCGTTGGTGTCGAAACCACGCAGTTTGTATCCACCGGCCAAGAGGCGATCCGACATTCTTGATCCCATGAGACCTAGCCCGATGACGGCAATTGTTTGGCTCATCGGACGGTCATCTCCCTGTTAGGTGATTGGTCTACACCATCGGCAACGATCAACCAGTCCACGGCAATCCACTCGTGGCCAGCCCAGATCAGCGGGTTTATTTCGATCTCCTGGAGCCCCGAACCGACCAGCCCGCGACTGACGATGCTGACGATTCGTGCGAGTTCGTCGACGTCGGCAGGACTCCGCTTCCTGAAATCATCGAGACCCGCTCTGAGCTTCAGGCTGTCGATCATCTCTGCAGCCTGCCGCTCGTTGACGGGAGCGATGGCGAACACGACATCACCGACGAGCTCTGCGAAGACTCCTCCAAATCCGACCGAAACAATCGGACCGAAGATCTCATGATGGATGGCGCCAACGATGACCTCAATGCCTGGTGTGTATTTCTGTAGTAGCGCCTCAGAGATCATGTGGCCGCTGGCCTCGATCGAGGCCATCAGTTCCGAGAAGGCCACTCTGACCCCCGCGGCATCCCCGAGGTTGAGTTTCACGCCCCCGTGTTCGGTCTTGTGTGCAATCGCAGCTGAGTGGACTTTCAACGCCACCGGATAGCCGATAGATTCAGCGGCCATTATTGCCTCGGTCGGGGAGCCAACAACCGTCCCGCGCAGGAGAGGCAAACCCCAACTGTCAAAGGCGCCACTGACGGTAGGAAGCGGCGTAGCAGGCCCCTCGATAGCGGACCTGGCTAGGGCTGCGATTCCCAGGATGGCCGCACGAGGGTCTTCGGTTACCGGTCTTCCCGCCTCCCGTAAACGCCTCAAGCTGGTGCGTGCCTGATCGCCGGCCATCCAGAGGTGAACTATTGAGACCGGGGTTGTGAGGCCCAGCAATGACGCTGCTCGCTCTTCGGAATGGTTTGGTGAATGAGCTGTGGTCACCGCGAGAACGATGTCGTATTCACCTGAATCGGCGAAGGCGCCAACCACCTCGGCAAAGCGGTGAGGTCCGCCGATGATCCCTCCCATGTCAACAGGATTGTCCACCGTTCCGTGATCTAACAGCGGTTTCACACGCGCTTTGAGTTGTGGGCTGGGAGTCTCGAGTACAAGCCGATGCCGCTCGGCCCGATCGGCGAGCATGATCGCCGTGCCGCCGGAATGGGTCACGATCGCCGCACGGGCACCGGTGGGCGATCCGGCCCGAGCCAACAACTCGGCCACATCCAGAGCCTCGGCGGGTGTCTCCGCAATCACGACCCCGAGAGACTCGAGAACTCCGTCCAATACCGGGCCTGAAACCGCTAGTGCACCGGTGTGTGATGTCATCAGTGCTCGGGCTCGATCTCCCGACCCAAGACGACACGCGACAACAGGCTTCCCCCGTGCTCGAGCGTCACGGATTCCGCCGATGAAAGAAGCTCCATCTCGAACCGTTTCAAGCACCACGACGATCGCATCAACGGTGTCGACACCTGCGACCGTCGCCAATGCTTCACCCATTTCGATGTCGGCTTCGTTGCCTGTGGCGATTGAAATCGCCAGTCCTCCCTGGCGCTCAGCCGCGAGATTGTGGAGGAAGCTCCCGATGCCGCCGCTCTGGGTCACGAGCCCGACCGGTCCCGAGCGAATCTCGACCGCAGGTCGATCCAAACAGGTCAGAAAACTCGCAGCCAGATGGTGACTTGGGCATATCACCCCTCCGCTGTTGGGCCCGAGCAAGCGAACGTGCATCTCTTGTGCCAAGCGGCTGAGTTCATTCTGGTTGTCGAGCCCTTGTGGGCCTGATTCCCCGAAGCCTCCTGCAAAGACGATCGCCGCACCGACTCCGTCGCAGTCGCGAATAATGCTTGAAACCGCCGCAGCCGGGATGGCGCAGATCACCAGGTCTGGCGGCTCGGGGAGGTCGCTCATCTTTCCGAAGACTCCTACTTCCTTGATATCTGGCCGACTCGGGTTGACGCCCCAGATCTCGCCCGGGAACCCCAGATTTTGGAGATTGGTCAGTACCCGGCTCCCGTGCTTGTCCGGGTTGGCTGATAGCCCGACGATCGCGATTGTCCTTGGATCGATGAGGCGAATGAGATCGTTCATCGAAGTTGTGGTTCGACAGTTGGAGCTATTCCGGAGATGTAACCCTGCCAGGGCGAGAGAGGGGTTCCCTCAGTGGCCTTATTCCGATCGAGGGCTACAAGAGTCCCGATTTTCATCTCACAACTCAGGCCAAATTCTCACGACGCCCTCAGCGGCCAATCGCCTCACTTCTGATTCGCCGATGCCCAGCCGATCCTCGAGCACCTGAGATGTGTGCTGACCCAACATGGGAGCGGGCCTTTCTGAGCCTTCCCCACTGCTGAACTTCATTGGGCTCGGTGGGTACCGCACTTCACCGACGGTCGGATGCCGATAGGTCTTGACCATATTTCGCGCCTTGACCTGAGGGTCTTCGAACACTTCGCCTATGTCGTTCACGGGTGCGCTCGGAATGTCGTATTTGTCAAGGATTCCGAGCCACTCGAGCCGGGTCTTGGTACGAAACACATCGTTGAGGATCGGATTCACGTATTCCCGATTGGCCACGCGCGCCGCATTGTCGATGGTCCTGGGGTCTGTCTTCAGATCGGGTCGTGAGATCGCCTCGCAAAGGTTCTGCCAGAACTTCTCGTCGCGAGCAGCCACCACGATGTAGCCGTCACGGGCTTGGTAGGCCTGCCAGGGGACAAGATGGGCATGAGCGGTTCCTTGTCGGCTGATCCTCCGGCCGGAGTTGAGATGGTCCACCGCGTCGTAGGAGAGCATGGACACCAACGTGTCGAGCATTGCCACATCGGCATGCCGTCCATCACCGTGTAGCTCCCGGCCGAGTAGGCCGGCCAAAACCGCAATACAGGAGTAGATTCCGCCCGCAATGTCGGCAATCGGGATGCCCACCCGCGCCGGGTCACCGTCGCTGGGCCCGGTTATGTCCAGGAGCCCGCTGTAAGCCTGCACAACCAGATCAAAGGCAGCCTTATCCCGCGCCGGGCCGAATTCTCCGAAGCCAGTGACGGAGACGGTGACGATGTCGGGATTGTGGGTTTTGAGTTTCGCATGGTCTATGCCGAGTCGCTCCATTACTCCCGGTCGGAAATTGTCGATCACGACATCGGCATTCGCCACCAGTTCATAGAACAGCTCCAACCCACGCTCGCTCTTGAGGTCCAGAACGACACTCTTCTTTCCGCGATTCATAAACAAGTGAATTGCGCTCTCGCCGCCGAGCGGCGCGATGGTCGGGTTGCGTGCCGTGTCGCCTTTGGGCGGCTCGATCTTGATCACTTCGGCACCCAGATCGGCCAGGATCACGCCCCCGAAGTTGCCCGCTATCACTTGTCCCAATTCCAGGACTGTGATGCCAGAGAGCATTGGCGTTGTCATGCCGACCTGCTGGCGTGAATAGCGGTGCTACATAGACGGGTCATGGTTTTGCCGCACGGGCAGCCATATCGGCCCTTTCGATGATCGTCCTTGCAACGCGGGCGACCGCGTAGTCCACCATCTTCCCGTCAACGGCGATGGATGCCGACCCTTGGGACTCTGCCTCCTCGAATGCGGCAAGGACCTTCTTCTGATACTCAACGACTTCGGGAGTTGGAGTGAACACGTCGTTGATGATCGGGACTTGCGCCGGGTGAATTGCCACCTTGCCCACGTACCCGATGCGACGAGCCAACTCTGATTCGACACGTAGCGCTTCCAGGTCGCGGAAGTCCATAAACACAGCCTCCATCGGATACGGAACACCTGCTGCCCGCGAACTGAGCAAGACCTGAGATCGGGCGTGAAGAAGGCCGGTTCCTTCCGGGGTCCACTCCGCTCCAAGATCGGCAACGAGATCGCCTTGCTCGCCGCCACCAAACATGACACATTGGATTCGTTCGCTTGCCCTCGCGATCTCGTAGGTCATGCGCACTCCGAGAGCGGATTCGATCAGCGGTATCAGGGAGAGCGTTCCGACCGATTTTCCGCTCGACATCTCCAGAACAGTCAGCGCGCCGTCGACTTTGCTGATCAAACCCGGATCGTCAGCCTTGGGCAAAACCAGACCTGCAACATTTGCGACCGTTGCGGCGAGGACGTCGTCCCAGAGCAGACCGGTTTCGACAGCGTTCGTGCGTACATAAAAAGGCACGGTGGACTCAGGCAACTCCGCGAGGTTGTCACGGGCTGCTGCCTTGTTGTCGAGCGATACTGCGTCCTCGAGGTCGATTATCACCGCGTCGGCCCCCGACTTGATTGCCTTCTCGATCAGGTCGAGTCGGTGCCCCGGGGTGAACAACATCGAACGGACTGGATTCATATCACGCCTTTGCTTTGGGAAGACTCCGAATATTGCACGATATAGGATTGAAATGGTTTGGGTCTCCGGTCAGTGTTAATTTGCCCGGGATGGACTCCAGTTCGAGACGTTTGGTGCAAGCCGACGAACACGCGACAGCGCCAGGCGTTGGCGACACCGCTCCGCAATTCGAGTTGCGCCGTAGCTTCGAACAGGACGTCAGTCTGAGCGATCTCACTGCACGAGGATCTGTTCTTCTTGTTTTTTACGTTTTCGACTTTGGACATGTGTGAGGTCACGAGTTGTCCCAGTTGGGACAGATGACGGATCAGGTGCGCAAGTTGGGAGCCGAACCGGTGGCGATCGCCGTTACCGCCACATTTTCGCAGCTGGCTTTTGCCGAGGAGTTGGGAGTCGACTTCCCGATGTTGTCGGACTGGGATGGAACGACTGCTAATGCATATGGAGTCCAGTACCGGGAGTGGAAAGGGCACTCCGGTCTGGCCAAGCGATCTGTGTTCGTGATCGACCGCGGCGGCGTGATTCGATACCGCTGGTCAACCGATGACGCGCTTATCGAACCCGACCTCCATGAAGCAGTTGCTGTTGTCGATTCATTGTCGTCTGATGCCAGCTAGCTCAATGGGCATGTAGCGCCCATGGCCGATCTAGCGGTACGTGGAGGGATTATTGTCTCGGCCCGACAGAGCTTTCAAGCCAATCTCCTCGTGTCAGACGGCCGGATCGCAGACGTCGGCTCCGGACTACAAGATGCATCTGAGACCATCGACGCTACGGGTCTACTGGTGTTGCCGGGACTGGTCGATACCCATGTTCACCTCATGGATCCAGGTGACACCAGTCGTGAGGATTTCCCGACCGGAACCGCTGCTGCGGCTGCGGCCGGAGTCACCACTCTCATCGAGCACACCCATGCCCGACCGATTCGTAGCGCTTCCGACCTCGCTGAGAAGACGTCCTACCTGAAAGGGCGTTCTCATGTCGACTACGGCCTGGCGGCACACGTATGGCCAGATCGGATTGATGGCCTAGCGGAATTGTGGTCGGCGGGAGTTTCGTTCTTCAAGATCTTCACGTGTTCCACTCATGGGGTGCCCGGACTTGGTGCGACCGTCCTGGAACGAGCACTCACCGCCATCGCCGGGTTTGACGGGAGTTGTCTCGTCCACTGTGAGGACGACACCATGACTGGGTCGGCAGAATCGTCGCTCAGGTCTGCCGGACGGTCGGACAACGGCGTCCTCGTCGAATGGCGTTCGCGTGTCGCCGAACAAATGGCCGTCGACCAGGTCTGCGAGCTCGCCGTCAAAACCGGGGTTCGAGGCACTATCGCCCATGTGAGCAATCCCGCTGTCGCCGCCATTGTCGATTCCGCACGGAGCCGGGGAGCCGACATCGTCGCGGAGACGTGCCCTCAGTATTTTGGCCTTCGCGAAGATGAGGTCCTTGTGGAAGGTCCGTTGCGCAAGTTCACGCCACCGGCCCGAGCTCGCTCTGACGAAGAGGAGGACGAGATGTGGGCGTTGCTTCGCTCCGGGGCGTTCAACCACATTTCCACTGATCACGCCCCGTCGACACGCGCCCAGAAAGACGTAGGAATCTGGGAAGCTCCATTTGGCCTTCCTGGCCTCGATACCACCGGCCCGTTTCTGATCGACGCCGTTTCCCGCGGAAAGATCAGTTTCCCCGACATAGTTCGGGTGTACTCGGAGGCTCCCGCTCGAAGGTACGGGCTGTACCCGAGAAAGGGTCAGCTCTCTGTCGGATCCGACGCCGACTTCGTGCTGATCGACCCGGCCCGAAAATGGCGAGTCGGTGACGGAGACATAATCTCGAAAGCTGGCTGGTCTCCGTTCGCCGAGAAGGTCTTCACCGGATCAGTCGTGGCGACCTATCTACGTGGTCGCCTGGTCGCTCAAAACCGCCAACCGACGAATGCGGGATCGGGTGAGTTCATCCCCGGGCCGGGCGCGCAGGCCCTCTGATATATCATATATGATCCGCAGGTGCCCTCAGATACGGACGACCCTTTGACCAACAACAATCAAATTCGCCTGGCTTCTGTCGGACTCGGATGGTGGGGATCGGTACTGGCTGACGGAGCCAAAGCGGCCGGGGCAGAGATAGTTGGTGGATTCGCCCGTCGCAACGAGTCGAGGAGCACTTTTCAGTCGACTCATGGCGGTCGCCAGTTTGAGTCATATGAAGAGGTTCTGCACGCCTCGGATGTCGACGGCATTTTGCTCGCGACGCCCCACACGGCTCATGCCGACCAGATCGTGGCCGCCGCCAACGCGGGTAAGCACGTTTTTGTCGAAAAGCCATTTGCGCTTTCGGTCGATTCGGCCAAGCGGGCGCTCGCCTCGTCTGAAGAGGCCGGGACCGTTTTACAGGTCGGGCACAACAAGCGCCGACAGCCTGCAAACAGGCGTCTCAAGTCCATGATCGACAATGGTGACCTGGGCACGGTCACCATGATCGAAACCCATCAGTCGGTGCCCAAGGCTCTGGGTTTCGAGGCTGGCTACTGGAGGGCCAATGATACCGAGAGCCCCCTCGGGGGTATGACCAGCCTCGGTGTTCACATGATCGATACGATGACGTATCTTCTAGGGCCCATCGATCGGGTTTTTGCGTTCAGCAAGAGAATTCTCGACAGTCCACCGATTGATCACGCAACGACTTTGGTCTTCGAGTTCGCCTCCGGCCCTTTGGGATATCTGGGAACGTCATTTGTGGTCCCTCGGACTACCTCCGTCACCGTCCGGGGCACCGGCGGGACCGCCGTCAATGATCTCGATGGAGCCAGGTTCTACACCCAAGGGCCGGGTGAACCGGCGCCGACCGAACAGTCCGTCGAGGTGATCGATACGGTCGCTGATCAACTGGTTGAATTCGTGCTGTCGATCAAAGGGGAGTCTTCCCCGCAAACTGGTGGACACGAAGGAGTGGAAGTGATTGCGGTCCTCGAGGCGGCCATGGCTTCTCACCGGTCCGGTCTGCCCCAGCCAGTCGCAGAGTTCAGATAACCGTGCACTCGTTCTTGAAGGAACCGAAGAAGACGGCCCAGGCTGCAACGGACGAGATTCGAGAGACGGTCAGCCAGATTATCTCAGACGTCGAACGCCGCGGAACCGAAGCAGTGCGTGAGTACTCCGAGCGATTCGACGGATGGAGCCCCAAGTCGTTCCGGGTCTCCAGCGATGAGATCGAGCGGATTACCGCAGGCTTGGATCCCGAGGTAGTGAGCCATGCCAGCTTCACCCTGGATCAAGTACGCAACTTCGCCCAACTGCAACTAGAGAGCATGCACGAGTTTGAGGAGGAAACCTTACCGGGCGTTCTTCTGGGCCAGAAACACATCCCGGTCAACTCCGTTGGCGCGTATTCGCCAGGTGGTTTATATCCGTTGATTGCCTCGGCGATCATGACGGTGGCCACGGCCAAAACCGCGGGAGTCCCCAGGGTTGTTGCCGCAGCACCTCCGCGAGATGCAGCGGGGATCCACCCGCCTCAACTCTGGGCAATGGTTGCGTCGGGAGCGGATGAGATATTTTGCGTCGGTGGTGTTCAGGCGCTTGCTGGTATGGCCTTCGGCATGGAGGACTCCAAGCCCGTGGACATGATTGTCGGAGCGGGGAACGCGTACGTCGCAGAAGCGAAAAGACAGCTCTTTGGCCGTGTGGGCATCGACTTGCTTGCCGGGCCGACCGAAATCATGGTCATCGCCGACGAAACCGCCAACCCGGCCGTAGTGGCAGCCGACCTCCTCGGACAGGCAGAACATGGTCCGACATCGCCGGCGATACTGGTAACGACTTCTGAATCGGTTGCCGCTGAGACACAACGTGAGGTCCTGCGCTGGCTCGAAACATGGCCGACCGCCGCGATCGCGGCCGTGGCGTGGCAAGATTATGGAACCGTGATCCTCTGCGACAGCGACTCGGAGATGGTGGCGGTGTCCGATGAGTTTGCACCCGAGCATCTCCAGATCCACACTGCTGATCCGGATTGGTTCGCTGAACGGCTCCGCAATTACGGAACAATTTTTATCGGGACGCACGCCACTGTCACCTATTCAGACAAGGCAATCGGGACCAACCACGTTCTCCCCACCGAGCGAGCGGCCCGTTATACGGGTGGCCTATGGGTCGGAAAGTTCCTAAAGACTGTGACGACGCAACGCGTCACGGCTCAAGGGTCGGCACTGGTCGCAGAGCATGCCGCCTCGGTTGCGAATGCTGAGTTGATGTTCGGGCACGCCATCAGTGCCTTGCTTCGTCGCAATCCGGAATATTTCTGGGACGCCCTATCAGTGGGCGAGGACGAATGAGCTCCCCGGTGACCCTCATCACCGGAGCCAGCCAAGGAATCGGGCGGGACCTGGCGACAACCTTCGCGCGTGCGGGCCACTCCCTGGCTCTTGCGGCACGTAACGAATCAAACCTGGCCGAGACGATGCGGGCAGCACTGGAGTTCGGCGGCGACGTCGAAGTGATCGTCACCGACATAACCCAGCCCGAACAAGTGGAGGCAATGGGGGAGAAGGCCCTCGAACGGTTTGGACACGTCGACAATGTGGTCAACAACAGCGGGATTGGTGGGCCTTCGGGCCTCCTCTGGGAGCTCGACATCGATGACTGGAGGCAGACTTTTGCCGTAAATGTGGAAGGTGTTTTCCTAGTGTCGCGAGCCATCCTCCCCCATATGGTGAAGCGTGGCGAAGGTTCCGTGATAAACATCGGCTCTATCACAGGCAAGAGGCCGCTGTGGGGCCGATCGCCGTACGCCGCCAGCAAAGCCGCTCTTATCGGGTTGACCCGCACGCTGGCCGTCGAGGCAGGTGCCTATGGGGTCCGGGTAAACCTCATTTCGCCAGGATTTGTGGAAGGGGCTCGCCTTGACTGGGTGATCCGGACCCAGGCGGAGGGGAGAGGGGTGAGCGAGGATCAGGTCCGCCGCGAATTCGAAGCCGAAGCGGCCTTGAACCGACTCACCCAGCCTGTTGACGTGGCCCGCGCTGCTCTGTTCCTGGCGTCCGATGGATCGCTGGGGATCTCAGGTGCTGATGTGAATGTCAATTCCGGCGCAGTGATGTATTAAAGGAGGACAATGCCGCGGCTCATCGATCTGTCTCAGGACATCTATCAGGGAATGATGGTCTATCCGGGCCATCTCAAGACCGTCGTGTTCCAACACGCCACACATAGGGAAACGGCTGCACGTTTCGAAGGGGGCTTCTCGTTCCAGACCCTTGGATTCATGCTCAACGACAACGGCCCAACCCATGTTGATTCGTTCAGCCATCTCGATCCAGATTCGACAGCTCAAACAATCGACCAAATGGCGCTCGACCTCTTTTACGGGCCTGCCATTTGCCTCGATGTCTCGTCTGTTGCCCCGAAGACCGACATCACCAATCAGGATCTAGATGCGGCCCTCACCGCCTCCGGGCTCGACCTGGTGCCTGGTGACATGCTCTTCCTGTATACGGCGACCTTTGACCGACACAAGGGGACAGATGAGTATTTGACCGAATTCCCCGGGCTCGGCGAGAGCGGCGCCGAATGGATAGTGGACAAAGGGGTGAAGACGTTCGGTGTCGACTCACCAACTCCAGACAACCCGACGTCGCGATCCTACCCATGCCACATGATGTGTCGTCGGGAGCACATAACGCATTACGAGAATCTCGTGCTGACCGATGTGGTCAATTCAAGGTTCACTTTTGTGGGTTTTCCGTTGAAGGTCCTGGGTGCCCATGGCGGACCTACACGTGCGGTGGCGATCGTTGAATGAGACGGCTGAAACTCGACGAAGCCGACACGATCATCGATGCCGCGCTGGCCAAAGGCCGGGAAATGGGCCTGGGAAAGCTCTCGGTGGTCGTGCTCGACGATGGCGGGCACCAAATTGCGATGAAACGTGAGGATGGCTCGGAATTCATGCGGCCCATGATCGCCAACGCCAAAGCTTGGGGCGCCTTGGGGATGGGGCTTCCGAGTCGTTTGCTCTCCGAGCGTGCCCAAAAGCTTCCTGTTTTCGTCGCTGCCCTGTCCGACATCTCTCAAGGCCGGCTGGTGGCGCTTCCGGGGGGAGTCATAGTCCGCGATGGGGAGGGGCAGATCCTGGGCGCCGTTGGTGTGTCGGGCGATGTCTCGGAGCCAGACGAAGTCTGCGCAGTGGCCGGAATCGAAGCCGCCGGGCTGAAACCCGACTTTGGTCAAAACCCCGAATGGCGTCGCCCATGAGGATCAGACATGAGTTTGGGGCCACGTCGCTGACCCATCGTATATGATGCATGATCGTTGACCGGGTCACATGCCGGCTGACGAAAACCAAAAAGGGAGACAATATGGCCAGAAAGGCCTTTCGCTACACCGCCTTATTTTCGATCCTGGCGCTTGTGGCCGCCGCTTGTGGCGGCGATAACTCGGGAGAAGACGGAGGCACGACGGACCCTGATGCACTCAAGGTGATCAGATTCGCCTTCGCACCCGACCCGGTCTGGGACTATCTGGTCGATTCGGGAATCCGTGAGGAAATGGAGACTGCGGCCAATATCGCCATCCTCGACTCAGCGACCTGGAATGAGGTCGGTGTTTATGCCGGGGGCAACGCCGATATCATGTCGGTTGGTGACTTCGAGGTGCCAACGATCGAGCAGGAGTTCGGAATTCCGAGCGTCGTTTTCGGCAAGTACAACATCGATCGCAGCATCATCGTCGCCTCACCGGAGCATCCGGAGTACACAACTCTGGCGGACTGCGCCGGCGGCACGGTTGCTGTATGGGACACGTTGTCGTCAACCACCATCTGGGGAGTGCTGGCAAATGAATTGCACGGCCTCGACTTCCGTGTCGATGGTGGAGACTTCGAGCTTGTCGTAGTGGATATCACCAACACAGCCACCCAAGCAGCCAACGGCGACACTGATTGCGCGATCGTATTGCCCGACTTCTCCATTCCGGTCCTCATGAATAACGAGGTCAACGTCCTCTACGACGGCAGGACTTCAGCGGACATGTATGCAGAGGTTGTCGGCAAGCCCGGCCATGAAGGCCCCATGATCAATATCTTCCTCGCCCGCGAGGATTGGTATGACGACCATCCTGAAGAGGTAGCCTTCTTCCTCGCCCTCTGGGATCGGGGAGTCAAGGAATGGGCGGCCAATCGTGACGAGATCATCGCCAGCTATCCGCAACATTTCGCGGCCGAAGGTGACGAACAAGTTGCGTGGATGCAGGACTACCTCAGCCAACACGACTGGTTCGCTAAGGGGATCTACCTCACCGACGAGTGGGTCGAGTCGGAATCTGAGCTGTTCGGCCTGTTGGAGGACGCCGGTTTGTCTGACACATCGGAGCCACCGAGGTTCGACGTAGTCTCTCCCTGAGTGACGCAGAACGCGATTGAAACCGAGTCCCCTCGGTCCGCCCGCCGTAACTGGCGGCGGACCGGGGGACTTGTCCTGGGTTGGGGCGGCTTCATACTTTTGTGGGCCTTCGTGTCTGCCGTCATCCTCGACCAGTTCACTTTGCCTGGCCCCCTCAAGGTGGGCAAAGCAATGTGGGCCATCGTGGTCCAAGGTGAGTTCTTCGATGATTTTGCCGCCAGCATCACAAAGACCTTCATGGGATTCGGACTGGGCGTGGCTTTCGGTGTCCCTGTCGGCTATCTCATGGGTAGGAGTCGCTATTGGAAGGCTTTTTTCCACGACGGCGTAGTTGGCGCGGGAAGTGTCCCCGGCATCACATATGCAGTGTTGGCATTGGTGGTAGTCGGGACGGGTTACCTCGGGCCGGTCCTGGCGGTGGGGTTGATTTCGATGCCCTTCATCGCATTGAGCGTTGCCGAAGGGGTCGAAGGCGTCGATCAGAATCTCGTGCGGATGGCCACCGCATTCCGGAGGAACGATCGCCAGATTGCTCGGGAGATCATGTTGCCGTCGATCATGCCCTTCGTCTTCGCAGGGGTCCGATTGGCCTTCGCAATTGCATGGAAGGTGGAGGCCTTGACCGAGGTCTTCGGGTCGTCAAACGGTGTGGGCTTTCAAATACGTTTCGCATTTCAGTCCTTCAGCATCACGAACGTTCTGGCCTGGACTCTTCTGTTTATCCTTTTCATGCTCCTCATCGAGCGCGCCCTCGCTCTGGTTGAGCGAAGGGTTTTCGTGTGGCGGACCTGGGAGCAAACCGCATGACAGCGACAGTTGTTACAGAACCTCCACAGCGCACTAAGTGGCGGCGGATTTTGACGTCTGATACCGCTGCCCGAATCACTTTCTATATAGCGATCGTCGCCGGCTGGCAACTCCTTGCCTGGCAAGTCGACCGAATGCCAGCCCCGTGGGAGACCGCTGATTTCCTCTACCGGGAGCTGACAGCGGGTTCACACGGTGGTGTGCTTACCGGTGAGTTCTGGGAACATTTCCTTGCTACCTTGCAGCGGTTCATCGCCGGATTGGCAGTTGGCTTCGTGATCGGTGTCATCCTCGGGATAGCCATTGGTTCTTTCAACTTCGTACGCAGTCTGCTCAACGACGTGATGCTGGTGTTCCTGGCCCTCCCGGCGGTTATCTGGGCCTTTCTCACTGTCATGTGGTTCGGCCTGGGATGGGAGGCTCCGGTCTACACGGTGATTCTGGCGACCATCCCGTTTGTGGCGGTAAATGTTGCTCAAGGCGTGCGTGCGGTGTCCCCAGATCTACATCGGATGTCTGATGCATTTGATGTTCCCCGACAGCGGCGACTACGCCATCTGCTCCTCCCGTCGATTACCGGGTACCTGTTCACGGGGTTGCGGTTTGCGGTGATCATCGGGTGGAACGCCGTTTTGTTGGCAGAGTGGTTTGGAGCATCGAACGGAGTGGGATGGCGATCCCGCTACTGGTATGACGCGGCGAGATATCGGGGATTTCTCGGTTGGGTCCTGGTCTTCATTGCCTTCATTTTCGTGTTGGACGGTTTAGTGATGCGACCCCTACAGCGACGGGCGTTTCGCTGGAGAGATGGCGGCGCAGAGGGTGACGGCGATCGTCCCGAGTCCGCAATCGAAAAGATGGCAGCAACAGGTGTTTAGACATGGAGGCTTTTAGATGGCGACTCTGAGTGTGAAGGAGCTAACCAAGACGTTCCCCGCGGTCAGCGGGGGTGGGCAACCGGTTCGCGCCATCGGGGATGTCTCATTCGAAATGTCCGGACAGGTGTTCGTGTCACTGGTAGGGCCATCCGGTTGTGGCAAGAGCACGCTGCTCAACATCGTCTCCGGTGTCGACACCCCCTCAACAGGGTCGGTGACCGTCACACAGGATGGGAAGCCTGCCCGCCTTGGATATGTGTTTCAGGATCCGCGCCTCCTTCCATGGAGGACCGTGATGCAAAACATGATGTATGTGAGCGATCTGCAGGAGGAAGAGTCGAGGCTCAATGCTCGCCGCTACCTGGACATGGTCGGATTGGCCCACGCCGAGGACATGTTCCCGGGACAGCTGTCTGGCGGCATGCAACAACGTGTTGGAATTGCTCGGGCCTTTTCGGTAGGTCCCGATTTGTTACTCATGGATGAGCCTTTCAGCCATCTCGACGCCATCACCGCGCGTTCGCTCCGGGATCAACTACAGGAGATGTGGAATGAGACAAAGAAAACCGTCTTGTTCGTGACTCACGACGTCATGGAAGCAGTTCAACTCTCCAACAGGATCATCACCCTGGCCCACGGTGGTGTTGTGTTCGACGACACCGCGATCGACTTGCCGTTCCCGCGTAAGGCGTCCGATCCCGAATTCGCCCAGCACCAGGCAACGCTCCTTGGCCGTTTTGAGGATATGGAGGCAGAACGCACCGCCGGGGGCGGCTAGCGGTCCAGGTTCGCTCGCCCTTCGAGTAGGCGGGCAAGTGCTGCCGCATCCAGCTCGCCAAGTCCTCTCTCCACTGCGTCCCGGTATAGCGGGAGGGACGCGTCGAGAAGCGGCGTGGGCACACCGAGAGAGCGTGCGTGGTTGCCGATTATGTCGATGTCCTTGAGAAACATCTGTAGTTTCGCAGCTGCCGGATAGTCGTCATCGACGATCATCGGGCCCCGAATCTCGAAGATCTTCGAACTCCCGACGCCCGCAGAGATCACCTGGAGGATCTGCTCAGGAGCGAGCCCGCTCTTCATGCCGAGGGTGAATGCTTCCGCCGTGGCAAGGTTGTGTATCGACACCAGCAGGTTTGCAACGAACTTCATTTTCGAGCCATTCCCGAAGGCCCCAAGATCAAAGGTAGCTTTCGCGATCGCATCGAAGATCGGCCGCGCTTTGGAAAGAGCAGCCGGCGCGCCGCTGGCATAAACCACTATCTCAGCCGATTCGGCCTGGAGTCCGGTACCGCTCACCGGCGCATCGAGCAAGTCGGTACCACCCTGCGCCAGTGACTCGAGGGCCTCCACTTTCGTGTCCAAAGGGAGCGTGCCCATTTCGATGACAACAAGCCCCGGGCGAGAAGCTCCGAGAAGGCCCCCTTCACCACTGAGCATGTCCGAGAAGGCAGCGACAGAGGCCAGAGCGACAAGGACGACATCTGATCCGTCTCCTACCGCTCCTGCCGACTGGACCGGGTGACCACCGAGGGCTTCGAGCTGATCGAGCCGGGACTGCTCGATATCTGTCCCGATCACTTCAAATCCCGCATTAATCAGATTTCGGGCGTATGCGAGTCCCATGATCCCGAGTCCAATCACACCGACATGACTCATGGCGGTCTCTCCGTGGGCCGGGATCGACGACGACGGGGCCTCACCCATCGAGAAAGCCTCTGAGAACCCGCACCAGCGCCTCAGGCTGTTCTATCTGCGGGCAATGCCCGCATTCTGCGATCAACTCGAATTGGGCGTCGGGAATCGAGGAGGCGGCAGCCCTACCCATTTCCGGCGGTGTCGTCTGGTCGATTTCCCCGGCGATAATCATCGTCTGCTTGCTTATCTCGGACAGCTGTTCGCTCAGGTCGAGTGTGGCAAGAGCCAGGCACGCAGCCGAAAAGGCGCCGGGGTCGATCATTTCGAGAACCAACCTGCGCTCGCCGAGGGCCGCTGGGTGAGCAGCCTGGAACTGCGCGGGGAAGATCCTTTTGAGTGCCACATCGGCTACGGCGGCCATTCCGCCCGACATGGCCAGGTGGCTCATGTTGGTGAACGCAACACGCCGTTCAGAGCTAAACCCGGCGCCGCAGTTGGAGGCGATGAGCGATCCAAAAGATTCGCCGTGCTCGATGGCAAGTTTCAATGCCACAAACGCCCCTAGCCCGTTCCCGAGAACGCTCGTCAGTGGGCTGCATCCGACGGCACCCATTGCCGTGGCGACGAAATCGGCAAGATCGGTGATCGATACCGACCCTCTGATAAGCGGAGTAGAGGCACCGAAACCAGGCAGGTACACGCGGTGCACGGTGTGATCATTCTCCAGCGACCCGACAACACCGTCAAAGGCTTCAGGCCCGGTCAATAGGGAGTGGATGATGACGAGCTCGGGCCCCGCTCCCGATGTGTCCACCTGGACTGCTCCCGTCTCGATTTCGAGCACAGTCACATCAGGGGCGGACCGTCTAATTGAGGCGCTGATTGTCGCCCCCGTACCAGTCGACGTCCTCCGTGGCGGTGCGAATGGTCACGGAGCGCACATGGGTGAAATCGTGGAAAGACTCCCATCCACCTTCCCGACCCGACCCGCTGTCACGCACGCCTCCCCATGGTGATGCCGGGTCCAGACGGTGATGGTCGTTGACCCACACGATGCCGTGGCTTAGCCGGTTGGCGACGCGGTGAGCCCTGGCCACGTCGTTAGTCCAGATCGAGGACCCGAGCCCATAGCGTGAGTCATTTGCCTGGCTGACGGCGTCGTCTTCATCCGTGAAAGGGATCACAACTGCCACGGGGCCAAAGATCTCTTCCCGGGCGCAACGCATGAGGTTGCTCACGTTTCTCAAGACTGTCGGCTCGACGAAGTACCCAGGGGGTAGAGACTCTCCGGTTGCCGCCTGCCCTCCGCAGGCCACCACGGCACCTTCCTCCTTGCCTAGTGCGATGTAGTCGAGAATTCGCTGTTGGGCTTTCTCGCTGACGACCGGGCCGAGTTGCGTCTCCGGTAATGCGGGGTCACCGATTTGGATCCGTGAAGCCTGCTTCACCAATTCATCCACGAACTCGTCATATATCGTTTCCTGAACCAGGATCCGGCTGCCACAGATGCATGTTTGCCCGGCGGCTATGAACGCACCGAAGGCTGCTCCGCGAGCTGAGGTAAGGACGTCCTGGTCATCAAAAACGATCACTGGCGTTTTGCCGCCCAGCTCCACCGTGACCTTGGCAAAGCGGGTCGCGGCCGCAATGGAGACCTGTCTTCCTGGTTCGGTGCCCCCTGTGAATATCACTTTCCCCACATCAGGGTGTTCGCTGAGGCGTTTGCCGGCTGTGACCCCTATCCCGGGTACCACGTTCAGCACCCCCGGAGGGATCCCGGCCTCCAGCGCCATATCACCGAGCATCAAACATGTGAATGGGGTGAGCTCTGAGGGCTTCAGAACAACGCTGTTTCCTGTGGCCAGGGCCGGTGCGAGACTTTTTGAGGAGATCATCAACGGATGGTTGAACGAGCTGAGGATCCCAACAACGCCTATCGGGAAGCGTGATGTGTAGGAGTGATAAGGGCCGGGCATCGGGATCACGCTGTTGCGATCGGCCAGCAGCAACGATGCGTTGTAGCGGTACCAATCCCCGAGACGTGTTACCTGGGCTCTGGTTTCAGTTATAGGTCGACCATTGTTCTTAGTTTCGAGGCGAAACAGGTCTTCGAGGTGGGCATCGATCAGATCAGCGATTGCGTGGAGGGTCGAAGATCGGTCTCGGATCGGTTTTTCTGACCACGTGCCTCTGTCGAAGGCATTTTTGGCGGCGGCCACCGCTGCGTCGATGTCTTGTTCGGTCGCGAGCGCGCTTCTTCCAAAGACTTGCCCGTCGGTGGGGTTGACGATGTCGGCCATCTCCCCGGTCGACGACATCACTTCTTTGCCATCGATGATCAGCCCGTGTTCGATCAAACCTGATTCACTCATGTCTTTCACTACCGCCTTCGTGATTTGTGAGAATCTTAAGCTCGATTTCACCATGGCTTCGTCGACGGGTTGACTGCCCGCATCGCAATAGAGCCCGGGCTGCCCGTTTATCGGTTCCGGGATGTCCATCTGAGTGACCCCGACAGCTACCCCATGAAGCTGTGGATTAGAAGCGAGCCGTCGGGTCGCTACATTCACCTCTATGGAAGAAGAACGAATCGCTCTGTTTGTCGATTTTGAGAACCTTGCAATCGGGGCACGGGAAGCTTTGGGGGGCATGGAGTTCGATTTCGAGCCAATTGCAAACGCCCTCGCCGAACGAGGCCGGGTCGTCGCCCGGAAGGCCTACGCGGATTGGACGATGTTCGACAATGCCCGGCAGAACATGACGCGGAGCCACGTCGAGCTGATAGAAATCCCACAGCGGATGGGAGCAACCCGAAAGAACGCTGCCGACATCAAGATGGCCGTTGACGCCATCGAATTGGCCTTCGAACGCGACTATGTGACCACGTTCGTGATCTGTACGGGCGATAGCGACTTCACACCTCTCGTCCACAAGCTGCGGGAGCTGAACAAGAAGGTGATTGGCGTGGGCGTGAAGGCGTCGACGTCCGCACTGCTGCCCCCGGCGTGTGATGAATTCCTCTTTTACGAGAACCTGGAGGGTATCGATCCCCGACCGGCGGAAACCTCCTCCAGCGATTCAACAGCGCCTCCCCAACTCGAGGCCCTCATCACGACCACCCTGGCAGGACTCGGCCGCACGAGCGGGGGTGAGGTTCTCGCTTCCTCCCTGAAGCGGGCCCTCTTGCGGAAGGACTCGACTTTCTCCGAGACCGATCACGGATATCGGGCCTTTGGTGAGCTGCTCCGGGACCTGGAGAGCCAGGGCATCGTTGAACTTTCCGAGGGACCGGGCCGTGGAGACCCAATGGTTCAATTCCCCTCCAAGGGGAGCGGAGAGGAGGCCGCCTTCGCCTTGCTGGCCGGCGTTGTCTCAGAACTTTCGGGTAAGAACGGTCAGGTCCTTCTCTCCGGGCTGAAGAACCAGCTGCGGAAGAAAGACCCGGAGTTCTCGGAGAAGAAATTCGGCTATGGCGGATTTCTCCAATTCTGCAAAGGTGCTGAGCGTCGCGGGCTCATCGAGCTGAATTGGGATCAAGGAGCCGAGGATTACACGGTGGCGCCGGGGTGAATGCCGACGTGGTCGTGGTCGGGGCCGGGATTATCGGCGCCTCGATCGGATACCAACTCGGAAAGCACAAAGCCGGAAGCGTCGTTGTGGTCGACAAAGGGATGGGCCCCTCCGAAGGGTCGACAGGGGCCTCGTCTTCGATCTGCCGCTGTCGTTACACAAACCCGGAAGTAGTTCGTCTTGCCTTCCACGGTCAGGAGGCTTACGGGAATTGGGGAGAGTTCCTCGAGATCGAACACCCGAGGTCGGGTCTGCAGCGCTATGGAGTCTTGTGGATGATGGGCGAGTCGGCAGAAAAGGTGAACCAGGACGTCGCCAAGCTCGCCAGCCAGGGTGTGAGCGCCGAAGCGATGTCTCCTAGCGACCTCGGCGACCGGTTCCCGGCCCTATCGACATGTACTGCGCTATTTGATATGACCGGGGCGATCGAGCATGAGTGCTCGACAGAAGGCGCTTTTTTGTTTGAGACCGATGGCGGTTACGCCGACCCTGTAGGCGCGAATCAGGACCTCATCGAAGCCGCACGGACCAAAGGTGTCGAGGTTCGGTTTCGCTCACAGGTGACGGAAGTGATCAAGGCCGGTGATGGGGTTCATGGCGTCAAGCTCGCCGACGGCACTGAAATCCACGCTGGTCTTGTTATCAACGCTTCGGGGCCATGGTGCAACCAGCTGAACCGAATGGCCGGCGCTGACCTCTCCTGGACATTGACCCCGACTCGGGTTCAAACCATCTATCGCGAGTGGCCGGATGAGCTGGGCCCAATTCCCGTCGGGGCCGACACGAGCACGGGCATCTACTTCAGGCCGGAGTCGGGAGGTCAGCAAGTCCTGGTTGGGTCGGTCCTGCCCGAAGACGAAGAGGAGGCTGTGGGCGACCCCGACACCTTCAAACGCACACCGGACGCCGAATTCACCCAGATGAAACTCGCCGCATTCCATCACCGGATCCCCGACCTCGAGGCGCGGGGCAAGGTCTCGGGCGTCGCAGGTCTCTACACGATCAACCGCGAAGACGTCCACCCCGTCGTCGGTCCGACCGACGTTGGTAACTTCTGGGTCGCCAACGGCTTTTCAGGACACGGCTTCAAGCTCGCTCCTGCTGTCGGTTCGATGGTCGCGCAGGCAATAAGCGGCGAGAGGTTGGAGTCGGATACCGATGTGCCTATCGACTTCTTTGCATGTGACCGGGATCCGATCTCAGTTGAAGTGAAAAGCGTCCTCGCGTGATATTCCTGGACGCGGTTGCGACCCGAATCAGTCTGCCAATCGATGGCGCAATTGGTGCTATGAGGTTGGCTTTTTCGGGCGATAGTGAAGCCCCGCTGAGGATGCAGTTGGGCTCCTCGCTCTTCATGCCGGGCCGGCTCAACGAGATTACGGCCGTCAAAGTGGTGGCCACTACGCCCGGCAACCCGGTTGGGCTTGTCGCAGTTTTCGATTCTCAGGGGTCACCGCTTGGTGTCGTTGACGGCCCCACCTTGACTTCGATTCGCACCGGGGCCGTAGTTGGCCTTGCCACCGACCTGTTGGCTAGCCCATCAGCCTCGACTCTGGCCATGCTCGGTGCCGGCGCCATGGCCTTCGATCAGGTGGCGGCAGTGAAAGCGGTTCGGGACATCGATCGGGTGTTGGTGTGGTCTCGCGATCGGACTCGCGCCTCCGACCTGGCGCGCCGCGTTGGTGGAGATGTGGTGGACCATCCCGACGAAGCCGTTTCCGTCTCATCCATCATCGCCTGCGCCACCCCATCGACATCACCGCTTTTCTCGGCGTCCTCGGTCCAGCCAGGAACCCATGTCAACGCGGTGGGCGCGTTCCGCCCGGACATGGTGGAAGTGCCTGCCGAGACAGTGGCGAGAGCCTATGTAGTGGTCGACGATTACGAAGCCGCGTCTGAAGAGGCCGGAGACCTGATCCAGGCCGATCGGTTGGCCAACTCCGATCTTCGCGAATTGCTCGCTGACATCGGCCCCGCCATCGGCGAAGACGTCACCTTCTTCAAGAGCGTCGGCGTTGCAGCCCAGGATGTGGCTGCCGGACACCTTGCTCTCCTTAACGCCGAGCGCGAGGGAGTGGGAGTCTTCGTAGGCTCTTAGCCAGGCGAATCGGAAGTTTTTCGAGACACTGACCCCAACCGGCCCCGATATCGGCGACCATTGAACATCCCTCCAAGTGGGAGGCAGGTTACGCCGGCTTGGCGCCGCGAATCTCCAGTGAATGGAGGAGGTGCTCAGAGATTCGTGCGATGTCCTCTACGGCTTCGTCGAAAACTTCCTTGTTATGTGAGGCCGGCTGGCGAAATCCGCTGATCTTGCGGACGAACTGAAGCGCTGCTGCCTCTACTTCTTCGCTTGGTGCTGGTGTTGCCCCCTCGCGGAGGACTTTGATGGAACGGCACATTGTCTGAATCTAGTGGTCACATGGAAGGGAGGCACCAGTCGATCGGACTTCTTCCAGCAGCTCGGAGCGCCGCGTTCGTCTTTGAGAATGGCCGGCTGCCGAAGAAGCCCCGATGCGCCGAGAGCGGTGACGGGTGCGGGGACTCGATGACCACGTGGCGGTTGATATCGATCATCTGCCGTTTCTGCCGGGCGGAAGAGCCCCACAGAATGAATACCACTCTCTCCTGTTTGTCGTTGACAACTTGTATCACGCGATCAGTGAAAATCTCCCAGCCTTTCTTCTGGTGACTCGCTGCTCGTCGGGCGCGAACCGTGAGTGTTGCGTTCAGCAACAAGACGCCCTGATGGGCCCAGTGCTCGAGCGAGCCGTGATTGGGGACAGCGCATCCAAGATCGGCGTGGAGTTCCTGATGAATGTTTGCCAGGGAAGGCGGCGGATCCACACCTGGTCTGACCGAGAAACAGAGCCCGTGGGCCTGGCCGGGGCCGTGATAAGGATCCTGGCCGAGGATCAGCGCTTTGACCCCGGCGAATGGGGTGAAGTGCAGCGCCGAGAAGACTTCCCCCTCCGGGGGATAGACGTTGTGCTGAGCCCGCTCGTTTTTCACAAACGTCATCAGTTCGGCCCAGTACGGCTTGCTGAGCTCATCGGCCAGAAGAGGGTTCCAGTCAGTCCGCGTGGCCATGGACCCGATCCTAAAAGCTGGCCAGCACGGTGCCCAAAAAACGACCCGATCTGTGCTTGAGGAGAGCGGGAAATCTGCGCCGACCCGTTACCGTCTGAAGTCGATGAGGAAGCCGTTCGACAGTATCCGCAAGATCCCCGCTGTCGGTGTTCTGGCCGAGCGGCAGATGGGTGGCTTTCTTGCAGTGGCGGCCCTGGTGGGTGTTGGTGTGGGTCTGGGTGCCGCCGGCCTTGTTTACCTTCTCGAACTGGTCAGCGACCTCACTGATCCGCTGCAGATCCACGACGGCTCTGCCTGGCTCTTGACCACGGTTCCGATCGGTTTCGCAGCAGCGTGGTTTCTGGCTCGCAGGCTCGCTCCGGAAGTTGCCGGCGATGGGGTTCCGGAGGCAGCAGTAGCACTCGAGGTGCACGGAGGCCGGATCCGCAAGAGGGTGTTCTCGCTGAAGATCCTGGCAACGGTCCTTACCGTTGGCTCAGGTGGCTCGGCGGGACGGGAGGGGCCGATCGTCCAGATTGGCGGCTCGGTCGGAAGCGTGATGTCCCGTTGGTTCAACCTGGGTGAGGACCAGGTTCGATCTCTGGTCGCCGCCGGAGCAGGTGCCGGAATCGGGGCGGCCTTCAATGCACCCATCGCAGGGATGCTGTTTGCTCTTGAGGTCATCCTGGGGAGTTTTGCGTCACGCCATATGTCGGCGATAGTCATCGCCTCGGTGACCGCTGCCGTCACCTCCCGGCTTCTGGTGGGCGAAGAATTGGCTATCCGCGCCGGTTCCTATTCATTGGAGAGCTTCTACGAACTGATTGCCTACGCATTGATGGCTCTCGTCATCGTGACGGTGGGACTGCTCTTTCTTCGCATGCTCGAAGGGCTCGAGCAATTCATGGCGAAACGGGAATCGAAGCTCGGTGTGCTCCGCCCACTCGGGACAGGGCTCCTCGTGGCAGGACTGATCATGCTCGAGCCCCGCTTGTTCGGCACTGGCCAGGAAGTGACCAACTCACTCCTCAACAACGAAAAATTAACCGCGGTGACCGGGGAGGGTCAGGAGTTCTGGTGGATTCTCATACTTCTTGGCATCGGAAAAGCAGCTGCGACTTCGTTGACCATCTCTTCTGGGGCATCGGGTGGCGCTTTCATGCCTTCGCTGTTCATGGGGGCGGCTGTTGGCACTGGGTTCGCACGTCTCGTCGACCCGGTATTCGGTGTCAATCTCGAACCTGGTGCATTTGCCGTTGTGGGCATGGCCGCGATGTTCGCCGTGGTTGCCAGGGCCCCACTCACGGCCATGTTGATCGTGTTCGAGATCACCGGGGCGCGGGACTACGGGCTGATACTGCCGCTGATGCTGACCGCGACCCTTGGGACTTTCCTGGCCGAGCGCTTCTCCTCAGATTCGGTCTACACAATGGCGTTGAAGCGCCGGGGTATCCGAATTCGGCAATCAGGGGAAGTCGACATTCTGGACACTGTGCACGTCGGCAGTGTCATGAGAATCCCGCAATACGTCGCTTCCTCTGCCGACATGTTGGTCCAGGCGACGGACCAAATGCAGAAGCATCGTTCGCATGGAACACCGGTGGTCGATGACGGTGTCCTGGTTGGCATTATCACCATGACCGACATCTCCAGGACCGACGGCGACCCGGCCTCCGTCACCGTTGGAGAGGTCATGACGAAGCGTCCAATAACCGTGGTGCCGAGCACACCTGTGTCCCAGGCGCTAGAGCGTATGGCCGCTTTGGGGATTGGCCGGTTGCCAGTGGTGGATGAGCACACCCCTAACCTCCTGGTTGGACTGTTCCGACGGGAGGAAGCCGTAAGGGCGTATCACGAAGCATTGGGGGCATCGACGGGACATGGCCTCGAAAGAGCCCGACTGGCGAAAAGGCTCGATCCTGGGGCCGGCTATTACGACTTCAGGATTCCCAAAGGGTCCATGGCGGATACGCGGCGCGTCGGCGAGGTAGTTTGGCCGGAGGGTTCGACCCTGGTGTCGGTGCAGAGGGGTCGGAACGTTATCGTTCCCAGTGGGGGCACAGTCCTCCAGGCTGGAGATGTAGTCACCGCTTTCGGGACCTGGTCCTCGAAACAGCGGATGATTGATCGGCTCAATGCGGGAGCGGATGAGCCCACCGCTGAGATTGATATCGTAGAAGTTGACGATGACGGTGTGATTGTGGAGGATGAATCCTCACCAGCTGTCTGACGAGAGAGGGAATAGATGCCTCAGGCCATTGTCGGGATAATTGTCGTAGTCGTACTTCTGATAGCCGGCCGAGCATGGCTCAAGAAGCGGACCGCTGCCCAACTCGCGGGGTCCAGCCCCGACAAATCCAAAGGGTTGCCTGCGGGCTCGGTCGGGATGCGGAGTTCGCCACTGGCCGAATTCCATATCGTTGGCGACGAGGCAAGAGTCACCTTCGATGTTCCTCTCGACGACGAGGATGACGAGATTCTCAACGAATTGCTCGTCGATGAAGCTGTTGAGGTCGTCCGCGAGAAACAGCACAGTTTTCCAATCGAAGAGGTGCATCACGTTGTGGTCTTTGCGGGGCGAGGTCAGGTTCGTGAAGTCGGTCGGACCAAGCTTCCTTCTCCAGGTGTGCTGCCGCCTCCGCCACCGGTCAACATGCTCAACCTGGGGAACGTCACCCGGGATCCCTTTACCGCGGAGATTTCCACGGAGCCCTCTGTCGCCTATCAAACGAAGGCCGATGTCCCTGCCGACGAACTGCCCGCGATCGGCAAGGAACTGAAGATCCCGAAGGGCCTCGAGCGGGGCCTCCGCGCCACCGGAGTCGACATCAATGAGGCAGCCGGTCAAGACATAATCCTTGGTTTGCTGCGCTTGTTCGGATACAGCGTGGCCGCCACTCCGGAGCCCAACGTCTACATGGCGGGCAAAGGTGGGGAGAGCACCCTGGTTGTCGTCGATCCGTACATGAAGGGTGATTACCCCGAGGTCGAAGAGGCAACGGTGCGAGCCTTTGCAGGAAGATTCTCTATGTCCGGCGCTAGCCGTGGGGTTTTCGTCAGTGAGAAGTACGCGCCTTTCATGATCTATTCGCTGGAGAAAAACGAGCCGAGGCTGAGATTCATCACACGGGAACGGCTGCAGGAATTCATCGACCTGATGGCGCTCGGATAGACATCTGCTGGGCCGGACACACCCCGATCGTGACAACCAACGCCAGGTTGGGGCCATACTGAGGCTTGATTAGCGCCCGCGGTAAGCTTTGAGTCCACTAAGGAGGATTCGATTGAGAGGACAAGAATGGCTGATTGTCCTGCTGGTTGTGCTGCTTGTGTTTGGAGCCCGTAAACTGCCCGAGCTGGCACGTTCGCTCGGCTCGTCTGCCAAAGAGTTCCGTAAGGGACTCGAAGATGGCGCGGACGAGGAAACCGAAGCACATTCCTCAGACTCCTAGAACCTCCATCCCCGGATATAGAGACGGGACGGCAATGTCTTTTCACGTTGCAGACCAAACAGTGGGAACTTGCCGCTGCCCAAAGGCGTTTTGGGGGTAAGTCAGCAATGACTGAGTCAGTACCACTGACGTGGGAAGAAGTTGCTCGTGTTTACGGACGGAAGATCTATAACTTTGCCTATCGGCTCACTGGCGACCCCAACGACGCCGCCGACCTCGTACAAGAGGTACTACTCCGCGTCAGGAAGGGTCTGGCCAATTACCAGCCCGGCAGTTTCGAGGGTTGGTTGTGGCGTATCACCCGCAACGCGTTCCTCGACGACGTTCGAAAGAAAAAGCGACGCCCCACTGCACCCCTCCCTGAGGAGATCGACCGGTGGGACCTGGCACATTCGCCTGGCGCAGATGTCGAATTCTCTCGGATCACCCTCGGCGACGACATCCAGAAGGCCCTCGTCGAATTGCCTTTCGAGTTCCGTGAAGCGGTTGTCATGTGCGATGTGGTGGGGCTCAGCTATGAGGAGATCGCTGTCGCTGTCGCTGTGCCGATCGGCACGGTCCGGAGCAGGATCCACCGTGGCCGGAAGATGTTGAAGGATCTCCTGACGTGAGGCATCCGGACGTTTTGATCAGTGCGTACCTCGATGGTGAACTGACACTCGACGAGCGCCAGGACCTGATGGCTCACATGGGCCGATGCGGACGCTGCAGCCGCGAGATAGCCGAGCTTCAGGGAATCAGGGCCGCGGTCCGCGCTCTTCCCGTGGTGGAAATGCCGGTCGGGCTCGTACCCGAGGCGGACGCCGAATTGTTGCCGTCGCACCGGAATCGAGGGATCTGGGTCGGAGCGGCCGCTGCTGTTGTTGCGGCCGTCATTACCGTCGCAACGTTGTTTGGGCCCACCCCTCCGACGATCTCCGTTGATGACCTCAACTCCCGGCTGGGAGCCAGAGTCTCCCTCGACCCGGCATTTGGCCCGGCGAAGGTCGTTATCCCCGAGGTGACAGAGTGAAGCGCGTGGTGGGGTTAGTCCTGGTGATGCTGCTTCTGCCGATTACGCCGGTGCTGGCTGTTGATCTCGACGAGATCTTGGAGCGAAGTGGAGAGGCCAGCTACACCGCCGAACAACTCATCACATGTACGACTCCGGACGGGACCCGGAACGCCTTTATCCAGCTCAAGCAATCGCAAGGTGAGATCAGGTACAGCGCTGTCAACGAATCCGACGTCGAGGTGTCGTCCGGATTCGGAGGCTGGGCTCTTCAATCTGGAGGCACCAGGATCGAGCCCAAAACGGCTGGGGAGGCAGAACTCGCTGTAGCCGAGGTACCGACCTACATCGTCGATGAGGGGAGCAGTGTGACTTTCCTCGGGCGCCCCGCCACCTCGTACGAGCTTCAAAGGGACGGCATTGCGCGCGCACAGCTCGTGGTGGACGATGGAATCGGCGTCCTGGTCAGCGTCACCAGCTTCGATGCTGATGGTGCGGTCTATTGTCAACGTCGATTCATCTCTTTCGACCCGACATCGCCACTGTGGTCTTCTTGGTCCGGGACGGACATCGAAGCCATCGAGAACAGCGAGGCGGCAACACTCCCGGATCAACTGAACGGCTTCAGACGATTGGATTTCTATCAGGACGAGTCCGGCCTGAGCTTCGCCTATTACTCGGACGGGTTCTTTTCGTTTGCGGTGTTTCAGAGCACGTCTCAGGTAATTCTTGATGACGTCACCACCTATGAGTTGGATGGCAGTGAGTATCAGCGCCAGTTCAACCCGGGTCAGGTCACTTACACCTGGGCGGTCCGGGATGGCTGGATGGCACTGACGGGCGACCTACCCCCGGATATGCACGAAGCGGTCCTGGCCGGATTGGAAGAGCCGCACGAGGCCGGTTTGTGGCGCAGGCTGTGGCGTCGGATATTCGGATAGAAGCCCGGTTGATCGTGGATCAGTAGGCGGCCAATGCCTCGCCGTAGCGATCGAATTCGCGAGCCTCACCGAGGACATCCGATGAGATTACGTCCCGGATCACCGCATCCCCATCGAGGAAATATGTGACTCGCTTGGAATAGCCAAACCGCTCGTCAAAGGCGTCGTACCTACGTGAAACGTCCCCGTGGGGCCAGAAATCGGCAAGCACATCGAAGGTGAACTGGTTCTGCCTGACCCATTCCGCGTTAGTCGAGGTGGCATGTGCTGTGATGACCACAACTCGAGCCCCGGCATCGCTCAATGAGCCCATCGTGTCGCGAATGTTGCACAGCTCGGTCGTGCACACACGCGTGAAGGGGTAAGGGACGAAAACGACCATCGACTTGTCGCCGAGGAGATCATCGCGAGAGACCTTGTCGAGAGTATGGCTCCGCAACAAGAAATCGGGCGCAAGAGTTCCGACGTTCAGAACCACGTTCCTCCCTTGCTCCAGCCGACGTTAACGCCCGAGAGTTTGGGGCGAGATCCAACATCGCGAAACCTAAGGCTTGCAGCCCCACTATTGATGCTTACAGCCTTAGGTTTCTGGGCCTAGGTCCACCCGTCCAGCAACACTCGCGCGGCCCATGCTGTGGGGTCGCGGAGTTCGGCGGCGGTTGGCATTCGGGTGGGATCTGCCCATAGGGTTTGCAGGGAATCGTCCCCGTAGCGTCGTTCCACCTCCTGGTTGAACTCGTCGCCCAGTTGGGTTGCCTCGGGCGGCACGGAGCTGACACCAATCAAAGTCTGGGATTCCTGCCGTGTCACCTCTCTCAGACGGTCGCGGTCGGAAGAGATCGCGTCGAACCCCGGCAAGAGGTCTTTGGTCGCGCGGCGCGCCAAAAGCCGGCTGCATCCGGTCAACGCTCCGAGAAAGGCCTCCAACTCGAGTCGCGGTGCCTCCGCTTCTTCGCCGCCGATGAGGCTTTCCAAACCACCGGCCCCCTCAATGGCGGCCTCGATGGCGCCCGGGTCGGCCCCTCCCATCATCAGACCGCTCAGCTGTGTCGGGTCGATCTTCACCGCGTCTGCGTACCGGTCCACCAGGACCGCCAGGTGGTCCTGGATCCAGGGAAGATTGGCCACGGCGCGGAACGAGACTTCGTTGGCAACGACCCACAACCTGACTTCTTTCGAATCGAAAGAACCGTTGTTGGCCAGCTCATCGACGTTAGGAACGATGATCGTGAGTGGCACAGGTCGGTCCGGTGGGATTCCTGCGTCAAAAGAAGCCATCGCCCATGTTGACAGGGAGCCAACCAGAGACCCGACCTGAAGCCCGATCATCGCTGGCTTCAGCTGTTCCATCATCGGTGCCACCAGGCCTTCCCCGGCCACAGAAGATCCGAAAGGCTCCACCACGTTCCCATAACTTTCGAGATGAGTGTCGACCCAGGAGCGGGCGTCGACGGGAACCACATCGGATGCCGGTGGGGACCGGAACGGGGAGATCTGATCGAGTCGGTACTCCACGAGCCGGGCCAGTTCCCGATATTCCTCCGCGGCCCACGGCTCTATAGGAATGCGTTCCCCGGACACGCTCTTGGCCACCTCTGCGGCAAGTTTCCAATTGATTGGACCGGGCTGGTCGAAAAGTTCGAACAGTTTTGAGAAGATGTCGTCGCTCATGGCTCCAGATGTCCCATTGTCGCTGTCAACTCGGTTTCGGAATCGGCACGAGTGACCGTAACCGTCACAACATCGCCTGCTCGTAACATCCGGATCCGGGTGAGCATCTCGTCGAGAGTCACCACCGGCTCACCACCGATGGATGTGATGACGTCATTTACCTGACCGCCGGCTTGTGCGAACGACGAGTTGTCGGGTATCGCGATCACGCTGACTCCGACCGGATACTCAGCATCGCCGGAGAATGCGAATGCAGTCTCGCCCCGGATCCCAAGCATGGCGTGGTCGACGGATCCATCCTCGATCAAATCAGTGACCACTCCGACAACCATGTCGATTGGGATCGCGAAGCCGAGTCCTTCCGCTCCAACATCAGACACCGCGATCGCGGTCGTGATTCCGATCAACCTTGCGTTTCGGTCGAGTAGCGCCCCGCCACTCGATCCCAGCGTGATGGGCGCATCCGTCTGTACCAGCCCGTACAGCTGGCTGGAACCATCAACGGCGAGTGACCGATTCAAGGCACTGATGATGCCCGAAGTCACGCTCGGCCCTCCGAGCAGGCCCAGGGGATTGCCGACGGCAATAGCTGTCTGTCCGATCGTTATCGAAGTCGTGGTCCCGATGTCTATAGAGGTCAGATCGGGTCGATCGACAAGCAGCACAGCAAGATCAGTCAGAGGATCAGAACCGACCAGCTCGGCTGAGAATCGTGCACCATCGGAGAAGGTCACAGCCAGCTCACGGGCGCCATCGACAACGTGATGATTGGTGACGATGTATCCCTCATTTCCATACACGACGCCACTCCCTCCGCCCCTGCCGAGTAGCCCCGTTACTTCAACCGTCACGATTGATGGGATCGCTCTTTGCGCCACCGGAGAAACGTCGACACTCTCCGCCAGGCTCCCGGGGGCACTTGTGGGGGGTGGGGCGGTCAGAGTTGGAGCAGGTGGAATTGTGGGAGATGTTGGCTCGGTGATGACGCCCGTGAACCCAAGAATTGCAAACGTGACCCCGGTTCCGAGGAGAACCCCGCCAAGTATTCCAAGGATGATCCCCCAGCGGTCACTCGACGTTCGGCCGGCACCGGTGGTGGGGTGCTGCGACGCATCAACGGAAAACGACCCTTCGTCGGCCGGATCAGGTGGCCGCACCGGGCCTTCAGGTGTCATAGTCTTGATTGTATGGATGCATCCCAGCAAACAGTCAGGGTGGCCGTCTCGGACGACCCCATTGACACAAATGCGCTTGTCGGGGAAGTGCGCCGGGCGGACAGCGGAGCAACGGTGCTGTTTCTGGGCACGGTGAGGGACCATTCGCCTGGTAAGACGGGCGTAAGCCACCTCGACTACGAGGTCTATCCCGAGCTTGTGGAGTCCAAGATTTCAGAGATCATCGAAGAGGCCGCCTCCAAATGGCCGATTCTGTCAGTGGCAGTCGAGCACCGGTCAGGTGTTGTCTCCCTCGGTGACGTTTCAGTGGCGGTCGTCGTTGCGACAGCACACCGAGCGGATGCATTCGAAGCGGCACGGTTCCTGATTGACGAATTGAAACAGCGGGCACCGATCTGGAAGAAGGAGTTCTGGGAAGAGGGCTCGGAATGGTCCGAGGGTTCGTGACGACCGTTCGCGGCATCGTTGAGGAGCTTCACTCCTGTCCGAATGGCGACAGACCAACATGCATAATTCTCGAAGCAGAGCCACATGCGAGGGTTCTGTCGCCTATTGTCCGAAGCCTGTGAGGAGGACGATTCATGACCACACTCGCTGAACGCCCGTCGGCTCCGTCGACCGATCTTGGTTTCCGGACCGAGGCAGCCATGGTGCGCGAATGGGCCGAGAAACGACCCAACGCCGTGGCCATGCGGGAAAAAGATTTCGGGATCTGGCAAGAGATCACGTGGTCCGAATTGTGGGACAACATCCTCAACGCAGCGCACGGCTTGTTGGCCGTGGGGGTCGATGTCGGAGATCGCGTGTCGATCCAATCGGAGGATCGCCCGGAATGGGTGATTCTGGATCTGGCGACGGTTGCGGTGCGCGGAATCACGGTTGGCCTGTATCCGACCAATCCATCACCCGAAGTCGAGTACCTCTTGACGGACTCCGAGGCAGAAATACACCTGGCCGAAGATCAGGAGCAGGCCGACAAAGTGATGGAGGTCGAGGCGTCGCTTGCCCATCTTCGCAAGATCATCCATGTCGAACCGCGCGGCTTCAAGAAATGGCGTGACGACCAGCGGTTCATCTTTTGGGATGACTTCATTGCCATGGGGCGCGCACATCGCGAGAAGAACCCTGGCGCAGTCGAGCAGAGGATGGCCGAGGCGACGGCGGATGACATCATCACCCTCGTGTATACCTCGGGGACCACCGGCCCTCCCAAGGGCGCAATGTTGACAAATGCCAACTTCAGTTTTTGTGTGGAGACCATCGTCAACACGCCGGGCCGGACCGGTGGTCAGCCACCGGGCCCCGATGATCTGCTCCTCACCTATCTGCCCCTGTGCCACGTCGCGGAACGGATTTTCTCGACATGGACGATGGCAGCCAATGGCTGTTCATTGAACTTTGCCGAGTCCATAGAAACAGTCCAGGTAAACCTGCGGGAGATCCAGCCAACGATCTTCTTCGCTGTCCCGAGGATCTGGGAAAAGATCCATGCGTCCATTGCGATCAAAGGCCGAGACGGCACCTTCTTCAAGAGGCTTTGGTTCGGTTTCGGAATGAAGCTTGCCTCCTACATCGGCAAGGAGCGCGTCGCCAATGACGGAAATCACACCTTCGGGTCACGAATTGCCTACGCCATCGGGTATCCGCTGGTCTTTCGGGCCCTGCAGGAGCGGATCGGTTTACGCCGAACGCGTTATGCCTCCACTGGGGCTGCCGCCATCGCACCGGAGGTGATCCGGGACTTCCTCGGAATGGGCATTCCGATATGCGAGCTCTACGGGATGACGGAGAACTCCGCCATTGCGACGACCAACTTCCCGAAACGGAACAAGGTCGGGACAGTCGGCGAGCCCTATCCGGGGATCGGGCTTCGGATCGACGAGGAGACCGGCGAGATTCAGACCAAACACCCGGGTGTGTTCAAGGGCTACTGGCGCAAACCCGAGAAAACAGCTGACACATTCACCGACGACGGCTGGCTCAAGACTGGAGATGTCGGGGAATGGGTTGATGGCACACACGTGAAAATCGTCGATCGGATCAAAGACATAATCGTCACTTCGGGTGGAAAGAATATTTCGCCCTCTGAGATCGAGAACTCCATCAAGACTTCGCCTTATGTCAAAGAGGCCATGGTCATCGGTGATCGACGTAAGTACCTCGTGGCTTTGGTAGGGATCGAATTCGACGTTGTAGGTGATTGGGCTACCCGTCGCGGCATCCCTTATACGACCTATCGCGACCTGACGGAGAAACCCGAAGTCATCGATCTCATCCAGGGGGTCGTCAACGAAACCAATGAGAAGTTTGCACGTGTTGAGAATGTCAGGAAGTTCCAGATGATTCCCAAAGAGCTCGACCACGAAGACGGTGAGCTGACCGCCACCCAGAAGCTCAAGCGCTCAGCGATGGAAGACATGTTCCGGGAATTGATCGAGGACATGTACAACTCCTGATGGAGACCTCGCACAAAGTCTGGAGTTCGCATTGCTGATCCTGGCCCAAGCAGCGAACGAAGGGTCGAATGAGCTAGCCCAGCTATTTGTTCAGGGGATGTCGTTGGGCTCGATCTATGCGTTGTTGGCTATGGGTTTCGTGATCATCTTCAAGGCAACCCAGGTGCTCAACTTCGCGCATGGAGCGCTTGCTGCCACCGGCGCATTCCTCGTCGCTGTCTTCGCCACGGTGTGGGACATCCCGGCCCGCTGGATGCCCGATGCACCCATTTGGATCAGCTGGACCCTGGCAGTCCTCCTGGCTCTCGTCTTTGCCTTCCTTTTGGGAATGCTCCTGGAGCGAATATTCATCCGGCCGATGATCGGCGAAGAACTCTTTGCCGTGGCGATCGTCACCCTTGGGGTCGATATCGTATTGCGGTCCATCACAAACGACTTCATCGGTACCAACTCACGTCCACTGGCAGATCCGTGGGGGACCAAGGTTGTCGAACTGGGGTGGGTGCGCATCGCGCACACCGAGATAGTCCAGCTGAGCGTCACGTTGGTGTTGGTCCTCGCAGTGGCCTGGTTTTTCCGGACCCGCACCGGCATCGCCATGAGGGCTACCGCTTTCGACCAGGAGGCTGCCCGGGCTCAGGGGATCAATGTCGGTCGAATCTTCAGTATCTCCTGGGGCATCGGTGCAGCACTCGCCGCAGTTGCCGGCGTATTTCTCTCACTTTTTCCCCGACGTGCGGCGGGCCTCGATACACAAACCGCCTTTGTCGCGTTTGCCGCATTTCCCGCAATTGTGCTGGGTGGTCTGGACTCGGTGGTCGGGGCAGTCATCGGAGGTCTCATAATCGGCCTGGCGCAGGCTTACTCCAATTTGCTCCCGTGGGAGTTTCTCGGGTCGGGATTCGGAGGTGTGGTCCCATACATCGTGATGCTCATCGTCCTTTTCATCAGGCCATACGGGCTGTTCGGCACCGAAGAGATCAGAAGGGTATGAGGCGATGAGAGGGCGCCCCATGCTCTATACCAGCTATGAGGCTGACCAGGCCATGGTCAACACTTTTACCAAGCGGGTTGTCCTCTTCCTCTTCGTGGTTTTCCTGCTGACGATTCCTCTGCTTCAGCCTGGAGCTCTGGGTGGAGGAGATTCACCCACAGGTTCGTTTCCTGGCTTCGACTTCTTGGGTTCGAGCGATTGGCTGAAACTGCTCACCACCGTCCTGATCTTTGCAATCGGTGCCCTAGGCCTGAATATCCTCACCGGGCTCGCCGGGCAGGTGTCGCTCGGTCACGCATTTTTCATGGGACTTGGTGCTTATGTGGCGGCGGTGGTCGGCACGCCTGGCGGGGCCCTGTGGGGACTCGGACTGCCGATCTGGATTTGGCTTCCGATGGCCGGCTTGATCCCGGCCGTTGTCGGAATCCTCATCGCCCCTACCGCGGTGAGAGTTCGTGGGCTCTATCTGGCGATCGTGACGTTGGGTCTGGTCTTCATCGGGGAGTATCTGTGGCGCAATCTCGATTTCATAACGGGAGGTGCCCAGTCGGGCCGGTCCCATCCTCCGTTTGAGATCAAGCTTTGGAACGAGGAAGTGCCGCTTATCGATTTCACGTCGGACGGGACCTGGTTCGGCATTTTCAACCTGTCCAGCGAAGCCAAGACATACCTGTTCTTATTGGTGATCACTGTCGTCTTCGTACTGTTTGCCAAGAACATCCAACGGACGCGCGTCGGTCGGGCTTTCATGTCGATCCGGGATCGTGATATCGCCGCCGAGATCATGGGGGTCAACGAGTACAAATACAAGACCATGGCTTTCGGGATCTCGTCGTTCTTCGCTGGAATCTCAGGGGCGTTGCTGGCCAGTTTCGTCGGACGATCGATTCCCGAAACGTGGATCTTGTTCCTCTCGGTTCAGTTCATCGCGATCATCCTCATCGGCGGGGCGGGGACGGTGTCGGGTACACTGATGGGTTCAGCGTTTGTGATATTGCTTCCGCGGATCATCCGGGACTTCACCCAGTGGATGCAAGGCGTGGTTCAGTCCGGGGAAGGTTTCCTTTCCAAGATATTCGACGTCGTGGTGTCCACAGGTGACGGCGACTTCGGATTGATCAACACTTCGCCGGGGGTGGCCCCGGGTCTGGGGATAGACCAACTCAATCTTGTTATTTACGGTCTTCTGATCATAGGTTTTCTAGTCTTTGAGCCATTGGGCCTTTACGGAATATGGCTCAGAGTCCGCAATTATTGGAAGGGTTGGCCGTTCACATATTGAGCGGTCGCACATGAGACATTGAGGTGTCTCGAATTAAATGAGGAGGATATGAAAAAGATGAAGATCAAATCCAAGTGGTTTGCCATCTTCCTCGTTCTCGGTCTCGTGGTTGCCGCCTGTGGTGACGGCACTGTTGACGAGACGACGACGACGGCGGATGTGGGACAGACCACTACAACCGGCGGTGGCGGTGAAACCACTACCACGGCCGAGCAAACGGTCGACCCGACTGTTGATGTGGGAGTGGATCTGGAGGCAGGAACTATTCAGGTAGGACTGCTGTCGGACCTAACGGGGCCATTTGGCCCGCTCGTCTCAGCGATCGTGGCCGGGCACAATGCCTACTGGGCAGATGTCAATGCAAATGGTGGGATTCACGGGCTGATGGTCGAGTTGAAGACCGTTGACACCGTTTATGACGTCACCAACCATGTCCAGTTCTACAACGAGCTCAAGGACGAGGTCGTGGCGTTCGGGCACTCGACCGGTTCGCCGCACACAGTGGCGATCAATGCCGACCTCCAGGCCGACGGAATCCTTGCGATCCCGCTCACCTGGTACTCGGGTTGGTCCGATCCCGCGATCAACTCCAACCTGGTTCCCCACGGTGCGCCATATTGCATCGAGGCGATGAACCTGATCGAATACATGGTCGATCAATCGGGTGTAGACACGCCGACTATCGCCATTGCTTCGCTGGCAGGTGACTACGGACTCGACTCCGCCGCGGGGGCCGCCCTCGCAGCCGAGGCCTTGGGTCTTGATGTCGTTTATGACGGCACGGGTGCTTTGGTCAACGGTGACGACGCGTCGTATGCGGACATTGCCGGGAAGATCGTGGCTGCTGACCCCGACCTCGTGTTCCTCACGGCAACACCTGGATCATTCTCAGGCGTTTACGGTCAGGCAATAGCGACCGGCTTCGAAGCAATCTGGAGTGGTGCGTCACCATCGTGGAACCCGGCATTTGTTGCCGAGGACTCCCCGATTCGTGAGGCGATTGCCCGCGACATGATTACCTCGTCGTATTACGAGCCATGGGACGGAACTTCGAACGGGGCTGCGCGAGTGCGTGACCTGATGACAGCGGCCGGAGCACCTCCGACCGACTTCTACGGTGAGGGCTTCATCGAGGCATCGATTCTGCATCAGGCGCTGTTGCAGGCTTACGACAATGGCGACCTGACCCAGAAGGGTGTCCTGGCGGCAGCGAAATCGCTGACGTCGGTGGACTTCGATGGGCTCGGCCCGACCGAGGTCTACTCGGGTGAGCCGAATGACATTGTCCAGCGGGCACAGTGGATCACTCGTCCAAGTCTCACCTCAGAGACCGGCACGGAGATCGTCGAAGAGAACTACACATCTGACATTGCCGCAGCATTCGAATTCACGGGTGCTTGCTACGTGTTGGAAGGTTGATCTAGCGACCTAGTGGACGGGGGTGAGCATCGCTCACCCCCGGGTCCACACTGTTAGATATTGGTTGTAGGTGTCGAGCGCACCCAGAGCCAATGGCTAACCCGAGACGGAAACTGCGCAGATGCTGAGCCTTGAGAACATCGAGGTTGTCTACAACGACGTCGTCCTGGTTCTCCGCGGGATTTCCATAGAGGTCCCTGACGGGAAGATCGTCGCCTTGCTCGGCGCAAACGGAGCCGGAAAGACCACAACCTTACGTGCCATCACCGGTCTGCTCGATATCCACGAGGGAGACATCACCAAAGGGGAGATTGTCTTCGATGGCGTTGACATCACCCATGAGGATCCTTCGGCCCGGGTGCGACGCGGAATCAGCCAGGTTATGGAAGGACGCCGGGTGTTTGCCGAGCTTTCTGTTGAGGAGAATTTACGTGCAGGCGCCTATGTCAATCGAGACAATGCGGCCGTCATAGATGCCCGCGACCGGGTGATGACTCTCTTTCCAAGGCTGGCAGAACGCAAGAATGCCACCGCCGGGTACCTGTCTGGCGGCGAACAACAGATGCTTGCAATCGGACGTGCCCTGATGCAAAACCCGAAGTTGCTCATACTCGACGAGCCTTCACTGGGTCTCGCACCGATGCTGGTGCAAGAGGTTCGTCAGATTATCCAGTCGATCAACGAGCAAGGGACGTCGGTGTTACTGATCGAGCAGAATGCGAACATGGCACTATCCATCGCCCACCATGGGTACATCATGGAAACCGGGAAGATGGTTATGGACGGTAAGCCCGAGAAATTGCTGAAGGATGAAGACGTGCAGGAGTTCTACCTAGGTCTGCACGCCACCGGTGAGCAGAAATCCTTCCGCGACGTGAAACACTACAAACGACGTAAGAGGTGGCTTTCGTGAATCATCTTTGGGTGGAGCGGCAGCCCCGGCCGACCGGCGTCTGTTTGGCCGGGTCACGAACCTCTGTGGGTGTGGCTGAGGGTGGTCCCCGGTCACGCGCCGACTTCGGGTGTCGGAGGCGTTCGGTCAAAGTCGGCCGGCAATCAAACAGGTGGCTGTCGTGACGTCGGAGGTTCGCGGGCGGCTGCACCGTCGTGCGGAGCGGTCCGGTCCCAAAGAGTACGAACACCTTTTGGACGTCGACAACCTCAATCTGTCTTTCAAGGGAGTCAAGGCGATCGACGGTGTCTCTTTCCACGTTGATGACGGTGAGTTGTTTGCGATTATCGGTCCCAACGGTGCGGGTAAGACATCGCTCTTCAACTCGATAAACCAGGTTTACAGACCGGAAGAGGGCGACATCCGTTGGAAAGGCGAGAGCTTGATGGGCTTGAAGCCGAACAAGACAGCTGAGCTCGGGATTGCCCGGACTTTCCAGAACATCGCCCTGTTCCCGCATATGACGGTCACCGAGAATCTCCTGACCGGTCGGCATGTGCGCATGCGCTCGGGTTGGCTGGCGGGATCAATTTGGTGGGGCAAAGCGAAGAAGGAAGAGATCGAGAATCGAGCCATTGTCGAGGACATCATCGACTTCCTGGAGATCGAGCAATGGCGGAAGTATCCGGTCGGCCTCCTTCCTTATGGCATCCAGAAGCGGGTTGAACTTGGCCGGGCACTCGCCATGGACCCCGAGCTTTTGCTGCTCGATGAGCCCGTGGCCGGGATGAACCTCGAAGAGACCGAGGACATGGCCAGGTTCATTCTCGACGTCCAAGATGAGTTGGGGATCGCCCTGATCCTCGTTGAGCACGATATGGGTCTCGTTATGGACATTGCTGACCGTGTCCTCGTTGTCGACTTCGGAAAGCCGATCGCAACCGGGGTGCCTGCGGAGATACAGAAGAATCCCAACGTGATCAAGGCATATCTCGGCGAAGAGTTGGAGCCAGATAGCGGTCTGGCATCTGGCAACTAGTCGGTGCACAAGTTGCCGGCACCCGGCCTACCCGACTGGATCGCCCGGGATCTCCCGTTCGAACGATATCGACTCGAAGTAGAACCGGGTCTCGCCATGCATGTCATGGAGCAAGGCGAAGGTCGACCGATAGTCCTCTTTCACGGAAATCCAACCTGGGGGTACATCTATCGGAAAGTGGCCGAAGAACTACGCGGCGAGTCAATTCGGTTGATCATGCCCGATCTGGTCGGCCTCGGATTTTCGGATCGACCCCCTACCGCCGCCGACCACACGCTGGCGAACCATTCACGATGGGTCGCGTCGTTGCTACGGCTGATGAAGCTCGAAGATGTGGTGGCGGTTGCTCAAGATTGGGGTGGGCCAATCAGCATGCATGCCCTCCGTCAGGACCCCGGCATGATGACCGGCCTGGTTGTGATGAACACCTCGCTGACGCCGCCGCGGCCCGGGTTCAAGCCAACGACCTTTCATCGTTTCTTCTCAACCCGGCTTGGCGATTTCGCGACCCGCTACCTCGGACTCCCGCAACGAGCTCTGTGGTTGGCCCAGGGAGACCGCTCCTCGATTTCTGGACATGTCAGGAAGGCCTACACATTCCCATTGTCACTTTCGCGCGGCAACGGTGCTGTCGCCGCTTTGGTTCGTATGGTTCCTGACTCGATGGGACATCCGTCGGTGCCCTTGCTGAGGGAGATAGAGGAATTCGTCGGTTCGTTCTCCGGGCCGTCAGCGATCGTGTGGGGGAGTAGAGACCCGGTTCTGGGACGTCTGCTGCCACGCCACCAACGGCTACTGCCGAATGCAATGGTCACCGAGACCAGCGCCGGGCACTTCGTTCAGGAGGAGGTGCCTGGCGAGGTCGCCGCAGCAATACGTGCCCTGGCTTCTTAACCGTTCCTGTTTGCGGCGAAATTCTTGACCGCTCGTTTGGCCATTGATCGCGTGATCGGAGCGTGCAATACCGAAACTGGAATCCAGTAAACCTTTCCTCTCCAACCATTCAGTTTGACCACCGTTGTGACTTGCAATAGACGACGGCTCGGGTTGATGTAAACGGCGGCCCGGAAATCGAGGTGGGTGTCGTCTTCGGCGATGAGGGCCTCGCCACCCTCGACCCTGTCGATGTCGAACACTGACCTGTCGGCCCTGTCGACCCCGATCAACCGGACAAGTGCCTGGCGCAGACCAAGGAGGCCGATAACCCAGCGCGGAGCTGACTCGATGGAAAACACTCGTCCGGCCCACCAGGCCGGGTCATCCGGAATGGCTCCATCCGATGGCGGGATGGCGACCATCACCGCATCGGCAAAATCCGGGGCTGGAATATCTGCAAATGCTATCGACACCCCGACCGACGGCTGGACCTGACCGTTCAAGGCCGCGATTCTCCGAGCAGTCTCCATGCACCGGGTAGAAGCAGGCCTGCCGCAGCGGCTTTGATCAGGTCTCCGAACAGGAACGGCACAACACCGTTGGCGAAGGCGGTCGTTAGATCCATCTCAGCAGCGTTCATAAGGCCGATCAGTCCAAACCCATAGATCAGGGCCGATCCGGAGATGAACGCGGTGAACATGCTGGGAAAGGTCCGGTCTTGCCTGCGTTCGGCCATCGAGCCAACAAGTGCGGCGGCGAAGATGAATCCGATCAGATAACCGCCCGTGGCTCCCTGGATGACCTCGATCCCACCGCGAGAGTCAGTGAATATCGGGGCACCGAGGGCGCCCACTGCGACATACAAGAGTTGCCCAGAAGCTCCGAGCTTGGTTCCCAACGCAGCGGCTGTGAGGAGGACAGCGAAGGTCTGGCCGGTGATCGGGACAGGGGTGAACGGAAGCTGGATTCGCCATTGCGCGGCGAGGGCCGTCAGGCCGGCTGCCGCGATTACCAGCACAGTCATCACGATTAGAGCAAGGACTCGACTCCTCGGAACGGCTCGTTGAGTGATAACTGCGGCGGTCATTAGGCACCTCTGCGCTGGCTTTGGGAGTTGTGTTTCTACCGATCAATGATGGTCGAGCAAGGTGCGGCAGAGTACGTTCTGAGACGCTCCACCGCAATTACTGGTGCACGGTCCGTAACCGTAGATGACCGGTACTCTTTGCAAGTGGAAGACCGACGTCGCGATAACTCTTCCTGGCCCCTCTATCTCGCCGGAACTTTACTTTTCATGGGCTTGATGACGCTTGTCCTCTGGAATGTCGAACTGCCCTATCTGGCATGGTCGGCAGGTCCGGTATCCGACGCCGCAGACGCAATTGTCATCGAAGGACAGACCACCTATGACCCCGAGGGTGAGCTCCTGATGCTGACCGTGATGAGCCAGGATGTGAACATTTTCGAAGCTGTAATCGCCGGAATCGACCCCGATATCGACCTGATCCGCAAAGAGGCCGTGCGGAGCCCTGATGAGTCTGACGAGGATTATCGGACCCGGGTTCTCGCTCAAATGGACGATTCTCAGAGCCGGGCGATCACGCTAGCTCTTCTGCAACTTGGTTATGAACTTGTGCCCGAAGACGTAATAGTCATCGAGATCGTGGTGGGCCTGCCGGCCGACGCGGTCCTGGAACCTGGAGATTCGATCAATACCGTCAACGGTATTGAGATCCTGCATTCTGCCGATGTGCCCGCAGCCCTCGAAGGTCTGAAGCCTGGAGATGTTGTCCGGTTGGGAATCACCCGCAACGGGGCAGATCAAGAAGTCGAGTTGACCCTCGCAGCACGCGATGACGACCCTGAGCAGCCCATCATGGGGATCGTGGTCAGGGAGCTGACGGAGCCACCGTTCCCTGTGAGCATCGAAGCCGGGAACGTCGGCGGTCCTTCTGCGGGAATGATGCACACATTGGCCATCATGGACACGTTGACTCCCGGCGAGATGACCAAGGGTCACATCATCGCGGGCACCGGGACGATCCAACTCGATGGCACAGTGGGGAATATCGGCGGCGTGCGCCAAAAGGTTGCGGGGGCCGAAGCGGCGGGCGCAACAATCATCATGGTGCCCGCAGGCAACTACGAAGAGGCCCTGACCGCTGACTTCCACGACATTGAGATAGTCCCGATTGCGACCCTCGACGAGGCCGTGGCTTTTCTCGAAGACCTAGATCCCGCCTGACAATCGACGACTAATCCATCCGTCGTCGGTATCTTCTATTGCGGATGTCCCCTGAAGTAACACCAGATTCTCTACGCAGCGCCCGGTTTCGCACCGTGTTCCGGGGCGTCGACCTATCTGAGGTGACGGAGCTTCTCGACGCGGTTGCATCCCGCTTGGAAGAACTCGAAAATCAAAAGGATCGACTTGCGGGCCGACTAGGGGAGTTTGCAGATCGTGATCTCAAGTCAGAGTTCGAGAAGGTGGGGAGCGAAGTCACCGAGGTTCTGGAAGCTGCGCGTCAAGCGGCCGACACCATGCGCGAGAGGGCCAGTCTCGACGCCAACAGGTGGCGGTCCGAGGCAATGGCTGAAACCGAGCAGCTTCGCAAAGAGGCCAAGAACGACGCCGAAGCCCTCCGGGGAGACGCCTGGACAACCGGGACCGACCTGTTGAACCAGGTCGTCGCAGAAGTGAGGCGTTTGAGCGAGCAGGCCGAACGCGACGCGATAACGATCACTGGTGAAGCGGAGAGGGAAGCTCATCGCCTCGTTTCGAATGCAAGACGCGAGGCTGAGGATCTGATGCGCTCGGCGACAATGGATTCCGAGAAGATGGGAGCGGACGCCGCCAAGGCCCGCGATTCCATGATCGAGGATGCCCGACGTCAAGCTGAGGCGAGCCAAGAGCGGACCAGGGCCCTGGAACAGCGGCGCGAAGAGCTAATGAGGGAACTCGACGGGGTCCGTGCGACGCTCGGCCAGTTAGAGGGAACTCTCGAGGCGAAGCGTGAGGACATGAATCTATCTCGCACGTCCGAGACCTCCGTGAAGGTTGTCCCCGCCCAACCCCGGCCGGTCGAGATGCCCAAACAAACCTGGGAACCCGGAGAAACCGTAAGGGTCATCCGACCCTCCGACGAAGAGACCGAGTCCGTCGACGATGGACAACCTGCCCCGGACAAAGCGCCAGTCGAACCCGTCCTTGCCGAACCTCGCGAAGAAATAGCGGACTCGGACCCTGAGCCTGTCACGTCTCAAGTCGATGATTCCTCTGAGAAGCAAGCGGCTGCGGCCCCTAACGCGTTATCGCCAGTAGGTTCGGGCAAAGACGAGGTTGGGGCGCTTTTTGCGTCGCTCAGGTCTCCTGACGAGGAGCCAAAACCTGCGACCGGGTCTGGCCAGGAGCCCCCAGCGACGGCTCAAGTCGAACCCGCAACACCCCGGGCCGAGAAAGCGGTTTTGACAGTCGACGACAGCCTTTTGGAAAGTCGAGACGCGGCCCTTCTGCCAATCACCAACCGAGCGTTGCGGGGCATCAAGCGAGCCGTGACCGAGGCGCAGAATATTGCCCTTGACAGCCTGCGCACCGACGGGTCATGGTCCCCTGATGAGTCGGCTCTCGCCGAAATCCTACGTGCCGACCTGATTGGTTTGTGGTCGGAGAGTTACGCGGCGGGCCACCATATGGCGGAAGCGATCACAGGCGGCAAGCTGAAACGGCCGGACACTCCGTCGAACCACTCTGCTCAGAAATTCGGTTCCGATCTGGCGGCCGCCCTAGAGAAGGAGTTGTCCGCTTCTGGTGATGGCCAGCGGGAGCGGCAGTCTGCGGCTTCTCGCGTGTTCCGAGGTTGGCGGACGGACGAGTCGGAACGCCGGATCCGTGAGCTTTCGTTGCGCGGCTTTCACAAGGGTCTGGTTGATTCATCGAAAAGCTCCAAGGTTTCGTGGGTGCCATCGGGAACGCCATGCAGTGCATGTCGTGAGGCAGCTCTGGACCCGGTATCGAACCTTCCCCCGGTTCACGCCGGGTGTGAGTGCACCGTCACTGTTTCCTGATCGAACGACAACCGAGGTGGCTGGTTTGGGGAGGACACCGAACTCGTGCCACTGGCCAGTACAACCACGAGCCACGTACACTCGATTTCAATGTTCACCAGGGTCCCCTCCGGATATCAGTCTGATCGTCGTCGACCAATCACCATCATCCTCGGTATTGGAGTCGCGATCTACCTTGTCCTCACCGCGGCCGGGACACTGTGGACGGACTTTCTCTGGTTCGATTCGGTTGGCTACGACTCGGTGTGGTTGAAGAACTGGGGAACCTCGATAGTTCTGGGCGCGGTCGGCGTGGTTTTCGCTTTTGGAATCATTTGGCTCAACTTGAAACTGGCGGATCGCCTCAGCCCGCGTTGGGTCCCGTTCGATCTCTCCGAAGAGGAGGAGCTGATCGAGCGATTCCGCGAATGGGTCGAGCCACGACTTCGCCAGGTACGAGTGGGGGTCAGTGCCGTTCTCGCTCTGCTGCTGGGTCTGGCTGCGGCGTCGTGGCGCGATGAGTTCTTCCTGTTCCAGAACGGCGGCGACTTCGGTGTGACCGAGCCGATTTTCGGTGCGGATGTCGGTTTCTACTTGTTCCAGTTGCCTCTCCTCAACACCACATTGGATTGGCTCTTCAACCTGATGTTGTTGACCGTCGTAGTGGTCGCTGTCGCCCACTATTTCAATGGTGGCGTCAGGTTCAACGGACGTCGGTTCACGATCTCCACCGGAGCCAAGAAGCATTTGCTGGTTCTCCTGGCCGTCCTCGCCTTAGTGCGCGCCGCTGTTTACCGACTGGACATGTACGCCTTGCTTTTCTCGAACCGTTCGGAACCGGCGTTTTTTGGACCCGGCTATACCGATGTGAATGCCCGGCTCCCCGCACTTCGACTTCTCCTGCTGGTTGCGATCGTCGCCGCTGTCATTTTTGTGGTCAACATCTGGCGACGGGGCTGGACGCTCTCGATCGTTGCAGTCGTTTCATGGCTGGTCGTCGCAATTGCAGCGGGAGCGATCTACCCGACCGTTATCCAACGCTTCCAGGTGGCTCCTCAGCAGCTGGATCGGGACCGGGAGTTCATTTCCAATAATCTCGCAATGACCCAATCCGCTTACGGCCTCGATCAGGTCGAGGTACGTGAATTTGCTGCGTCCGGACAGCTCGACGCCGACGGTATCGACGCCAACCGGGCTGTAATCGACAACCTCCGAATCTGGGACACGTCGGTCCTGCCCAGGACCTATCAGAACTTCCAGGAGCTTCGCCCCTACTACTCCCTGACCAGGGTCGACACCGACCGATATACGGTAAATGGCGAGGCGACCCAGGTGATGATCTCAGTGCGGGAACTCGAGGAGGGCGCGCTCCCCAGGTCAGACTGGCAGAACGAGCGCCTGTTCTACACCCACGGGCTCGGCGCCGTCGTAAACGAAGCGAATGTGGTCGAAGCCAATGGCCAACCCCGATTCCTCCTCAAGGATGTTCCGCCCGAGGCCTCCGTCCCCAGCCTCGAGCTCGAGGAGCCACGAATCTATTTTGGCGAAACTTATGCGCCGGGCCGGCCGGTCATCGTCAAGACCGGCTCGTCCCCACAGGAGGTCGACTTCCCGCTCCCGGGCGAAGGGACCGACACCAATGAATACGACGGCCCCGCCGGCGTTGTCCTCGACAACATCTTCAAGAAGATCGCATTTGCCTTCCGCTATCGCGACCTCAACCTGCTCATTTCGGGCGAGATTCGCCCCGATAGTGCGGTGTTGGTGGAACGCAACGTTCGCGCGATCGTTGAGGATATTGCACCGTTCCTCATTCCCGACACCGACGTGTACCCGGTGATCAACGACGGGCGGTTGCTATGGGTGCTCGATCTCTATACGACGTCGAACAATTACCCATACTCTCAACGACTCACGCGCGGGGCCATCGACCGTCTTTCCAGAACCTCACAGATTCAGGTCGGCACGAACTATCTCAGAAACTCGGTCAAGGCCGTCATCGACGCATACAACGGCGATGTCACGTTCTACCTGTTCGATCCGACCGACCCTCTTGCTGCCGCATGGGCGAGGACATACCCGGAGTTGTTTGCAGATGCTGACGACATGCCGGATCTTCTCGAGGATCACTTGCGATACCCCCAGGACCTCTTTCGGGTGCAAAGCCACATCTACCTCGAGTACCACGTCCAGTCAGAGAACGAATTGTTCATCGGGAACGACGCCTGGTCCCTTCCGGTCGACCCGTCGACGATCTCACGAGACGAACAAAATGGGGTCAATCTGCTTGTCGGTGATCGATTCGACACACAGGCCGGCCAGTGGTCCTTCCTCGATAAGATTCTGCCGTATTACGTGCTGACTCAATTGCCAGGTGATCAGGATCTGTCCTACCTTCTCCTCCAACCGTTCACCCCGCGCGAGAAGAAGAACATGTCCGGGTTCCTTGTCGCTGACTCGACTCCGGGACGGTATGGCCGGCTAATCGACTTCAGGATGCCTCAGGGCGAACTCGTCGATGGAACCGAGCAGGTCGGCCAACGGATCGAACAAGACGCCGAGATTTCCCAGCAATTCACCCTCTGGGACTCCCAGGGGTCGATGGTCATCAAAGGTGACCTTCTTGTTATCCCGATCGAGGAGTCGGTCCTTTACATCCAACCCATTTTCCTCGAGGCGGAGGGCGGAGGTTTTCCCGAATTCCGCCGGGTTGCCGTCGTCTTCGGTGATCGGGTCGAATGGGATGACACCCTGGATGGAGCCCTTGCCAAAGTATTCGGTGCCCTGGAGGATGACGAAGGGCAGATCCCGGATGGTGCGACGATCGAAGCCCTTGTGGTCCAGGCAACCACCTCTTTTGCCAACGCCGATGCCGCACTGAGTGCCGGTGATTTGGCCGGGTACCAGCGTTGGGTGGAGGAAGCGCAACGCCTCGTCGGCGAAATCGAGAAGATTCTCGCCGAGGCCGCCGGCTGATTCGACAACTTCTCTCAAGGGGCTCGGATCGCCTATCGTTGGGGCTGATCCAAAGGACTTATGGCAAAAGACACTGAAGAATATATAAGAATGCGGGGCACAGTCATGAAGATGCTGCCTGACTCGACCTTCGAAGTGAAGTTAGACAGCGGTTTCGAATTGCTTGCCAAGCCTTCCGGCAAAATGCGTCGTGGCCGGGGCATCCGTGTTCTCCCCGGTGACACCGTGGATGTGGAAGTTTCCACCTACGACCCGACCCGGGGCCGCATCGTCTGGCGTTATCGCTGAATCCTATTCCTGCTCGGGCACCACGCAATTGGTAGTCGAGGGGCTTCCGACATTCCCCTGGAACAGTTCTGGCTCTCGTATCTCCGATCCAGTTTCGCCGGTCGTCAAAAACCTGATCAAACCCCGATAGACCCCTTCGGCATAAGCCTGCCTGAATACGGTCGTGCCCAGAAGTTCTTCTTGTTGGGGATCAGAGACAAACGCCCCTTCGATGATCACCGCCGGTGACTCCGAACGTCGTAGAAGCCCGTAGAAGTCGTCGCCGGTGTCGGAATCGACGCGTGCCGCCGTGCCCTGGATCCCGGAACCCTGCCAATCGATTGAGAAGGGGTTGAGCGAGCGGATGAGCTCAGCGTCTATCAACGACGCCAGACGGTCTGAGTCGTCCACAGATACGGCATAGAACACAGCAGATGGGGGATCGTTGAGAGTTCGATCGGTCCCGGTGTTGTTGTGGATGGCGATCAATGCGTCGGCAGCAACGCTGTTAGCCATTGCCGCCCTGTAGGCCAGCCCGGCCTCGAAATCGCCGCCATCCGGCCCCACAGTGTCGCGGGTCATCCACGCTCCGAACAGGGAGGCATAGGTGTCGCCGGGGCCGATCACCCCGGTTTGCCAGTCGATGTCGTGCGAGCTCAACAGCAGATCCCTCAGCCTGTCGGCTATGTCCAGGTTGAAGTTCGATTCCCGGGTGCCGCTCGGACCGGGTGCTCCCCAGTCCCTGCCTCCGTGACCCGGGTCGATCACGATCACTGCCTGTGAGAGATCAAAACTGTCCCCGGTCGGCTGTCGCGTACCCCTGGGTGCCACACTGACCTCTCCTTGCTTCACCCAGGCAGGGTTGGAGCAGGAGTCCATTATCTCGAACCATGATCCGTCGATACCCGTAATCGGGAATATCAGACCTTGGTTTGCTGTGAGCCGGGCTTCGCCTCCGGGAGAGTCGTAAAGGGCAACCCCGCCATCGGGGGCGATGGCCAGACCCGGAGCCGAAGGCGCGGGCGTTGATGGCAGCTGCCCGGTTGTTTGCGAGCTACCTGAGGTCCGGTCGCTCGGGGGTTGGGTAAGGTCGGCGCCGGTGATGACGGCGCATGAAGCGAGCACTAGAGAGAATGCGGCGGTAGATATGGTGCGGCGGAGCATTGTGCCTAAATCTGGAGGACCTCAAGCACGATAAGCGTCGACGGGCCGATACCTGTAGTACATCCGTTACTCGACGACGCTTATGGCCCAGTTCTCTCCGAGCCACAATCCGATCACTTCGATAGCGGGATAGCGGCGGCGGAAGTGCGCCACCGCTTCCGTGAGTTGTGATTGCTGTGCGTCATCACTGACCGGGTTTCCGGCGCAGTCGTGATGGGCGACCAGCGCAATCTGCGTCGAGCCGTGGCCGTCTAGTGACGTCTCCAGGTCCTCGATGATGAGATTTGTTGCCGGGTCATAGGACGCAGTCAAATGTTTCACCATCCCGGCCCTGGTCACTTTGTCGAGATGTGCAGCACCGAATCTCGTCATCAGAAAATCAGAAACCGGTCTCTGGATCCGGCCGTCGATACACGTGAGGGCGGTGGCGAATTGTGCGGACATCCAAGCACAATATTCGACCACAATTCGCAACGGCATTCGAAGGCAAACCCCGAACCTGAGGTTGTCAGAGCCAATAGGGGCGGAAATGGCACAGAGAACGACGAGAACATCTCCAGAATCCGAAGGTCAGCAGCCCGGGAAAAGTGCAGGTGGCGTGCGAGCAGGGCGGGCGAGGAGCTCGGTGATCAAACCCGTTTTGGATGATTCAGTTTGCGGCGAGTTTGTTGAGCCAGTCCGCGCACACAGCAGCAATTGCCTTGGCCCGAAGACCATTGATCCCATCAAAGCCGTGTTGGGCCGCCCCCACTTCTATGTATGTAGTCGTGGCACCGGCCGACTGCAGGGCTTCGTTCAGATAGACCGACTCCGCCGGAAGGACTACAGAGTCGAACTCTCCATGGACTATGTGAAACGGCGGAGCCGCATTGCTCACGAGATCCAGCGGTGAGGCGAGGCGATAAAGCTCGGGACTGGCTGCGCGCCTGCTTTTCATCACATACTTTGCGACGAACGGCCAATCGTGTCGCGTCGCATTCCGGTTGAGCAGGTCGAAAATTCCGTAAAACGGAACGCATCCAAGCACGCTGACGTCGGCGTCCTCGAAGCCGGGTTGAAGGGCGGAGACTCCGGGCGTCAGCGCGGCAACAGCAGCGAGATGGGCTCCCGCCGAGCCGCCGGAAACCGCTATTCGCGCCGGGTCAATCCCATACCGAGCACCACCATCTCTAGCCCAGGCGATTGCTCGCTTTACACCGATGACGTGATCGGGAAAAGTGGCTGCCGGAGATAGGGGGTAGCTGACATCGAGCACCACCCAGCCGTCCTTGACGAGCCTGTGCACCAACGGCCGGGCCTGCCGCCCGGGTTTGCCCCGCATCCACGAGCCGGGATGCAGGTAGAGCAACGTAGGTGCGTTCTCTGCACTGCCACCTCTGTGGACATTGAGAGTCAAGCCGGGAGCGTAAGGGACTTCGTAATCGATCAACTCGTCCGAGGGAGTCCGGTCTCGCACATCAACGAGTGCCCTGAGGGTGATCGGATAGTCGAGGGCTCTTGTTGCTCGGACAGACCTGTAGAAGATCACTGCTAGACCGACTTCACCGATCACGAACAGCGCGAGACCAACCTTTCCGATGGTGAGGTCGGCTGCCCCCAGTCTCAGGAATAGCGCTGCCACCAACCCACGTACGATCAGAAATGGCCCGGCAAGCTCACTTACGATCATCCCGGGAAGCCACAACGGAGCCATGCCTTGGCCCGGCGGCTTCGGTCGGCGCAGAGCGTTGACAGTCCAGATGAGGGCGACAGCGAACCAAACGAAGAAAATTGCAGAAATCACCTGGTTCTCCTACACGTCGATGAGCGACCGACTGATCCGGGAGTCGGCCCTCGACCGGGTCCAGGATGAAGATGGTAGCGACCTATCTCCTTACATCCCGGACGTTGCGCTGTTTCCGGAGCACACTGCGGCTGCGCTTTGACCTGTTGGGGCAAACTCAAGGTTCGCGGTAGATAACCGCTCCATAATGTGCACCCGCACCGAAGGCGGTGAAGGCGACAACTGCACCAGAAGAAACCCGCCCCACCGATCTGAGCTCGTGATAGAGGATCGGTATGGTCCCAGAGGTTGTGTTCCCGTAGCTCTCGATGTTGGAAGGAATCTTGTCGGCTGACATGCTCAGCTCGCGACGAACGCCTTGCAATATTCGGTCATTGGCCTGATGTGCAACGACCAGGTCAATTTCCTCAAGTGAGAGCCCGGCCTTCTCAGCTGCCTTTCGGGTTGCTTCCGGCATCTTCTTGACGGCTTTTCTGAACAGGCCTACCCCATCCATTTGCGGAAGATGCGAGTGCTGCCTGAGTTGATCGACTGAAACGTACGGGCGGGACCTGAACCCGACACCCGGAACCCAGATCAGCTCGAACGATTCCCCTTCGGTGTGCAAGGAGGAGGACAGGATTCCTGATTCGGTGTTCGGATGACGCCGCAACACCATCGCTCCGGCTCCATCACCAAAGAGAACGCTCCAATTGCGGTACCTGGTGTTGAGCTCGTAGTCGTCCTTCGGGATGCCATCTCCGCCTCCTAGGACTTCATCCCAGGACTCCTTAGTCCAGGGTTGGAATCCAGCGTGAACTTCGGCTCCTACGATCAGAGCCGTTTCTCCACGCCCGGATGCGAGCAACGCATCGGCCATGTCGAGCGCATATAGAAAACCGCTGCATTGCTGTCTGAGGTCAAACGATGCGATGGTCCCGAGACCCAGTCCACTCTGGACCAACCCTGCGATTCCGGGCGCTACGTAGTCCGGAGTCATGGTCGCCGTGACCAGCAAGTCGACCTCAGAAACGCTGATTCCAGCGTCTTCTAAAGCACCTGCCCCAGCGCGTATCGCAAGATCCGACGCTCCCTGACCTTCGTCGACGAATCGTCTTTCCCGGATCCCGGTTCGCGCCACTATCCAGTCGTCATCCGTATCCATGATGCGGGCCAAATCTATGTTGGTGACGATGTTGGCCGGCACATACATGCCTGTTCCGACGATTTGACTACCCAATGGGACTATCTCCGTTCGACGAGCGAACCAGGGACATCCGACCCTGTGATCTCAACGAGCTGGTCCCAGAGTAGAGCGCGATCCTCTCCGGTTTCACGAGTGGAGTCCATTAAGTGCAACGGAGCCTGGCCCCGATCAAACCAGAAACTGCCTGATTTGCCTGGCTCGTCCGCTGAGGCAAGCCACACGATGGTGTCAGCACCTTGTGCAGTGTTCCGCAGTAGTGGCCGCATGAGCTTGTAGAAGACAGGCAGGGATCCTTGGACTCCTGCGGTCGCCGACCAGCCCGGATGCATCGAGTGGAAGGCGACTTTGGCCGGGTCGAGGCGTTTCGCCCACTCTTTGGTCACTATGACTTGCGCTCTCTTGGTGCGGGCGTAAGCCGTTGATCCCGAATAGGAGTCGATCTCGTTTTGCAGATCGGTCGGATGGAGTCTCTGGGAGTACATCCCGCCGGAGGTGATATTGACGACCCGGGCCGGTGCAGACCCCACAAGCCTGGGTAGGAGGAGGTTTGTGAGCAAGAACTGACCAGCGAGATTGGTGGCGAAAGTGGTCTCGAGGCCCTCCACGGTTTCGGAACGCTCGGGTAGCAACACACCCACGTTATTGATCAAGACATCGACTCGAGGGACCGAATCGAGGACATCGGCAGCGAGGTTTCGTACATCCGCCATCAGGCTCAGGTCCGCCCTGAACGGCATGGCGTTTTGCCCAATTGATCGAGCGGCACTGTCGAGTTTGTCGCGGTTGCGGCCCACGATGACGACCCGGGCACCCAACCCGGCCAGAGTTTCGGCGGTCTCGAAGCCGAGGCCTCCGGTCGCCCCGGTGATAGCCACGACTTTCCCGGTCATATCAGTGTCGATTGGTTCGAATCGGCGGGCGTGCCAGAAATAGCCGACGTTCGTGAAACTGGCGATCGATAGCTTTTTCACGACTCGAGGCGGCCGGCCAGCCCATCGAGTGCCCGCCGTCCCACTCTTCTGAAAACCGGTCCCATGAAAGGCGTCAGGTACTTCATGAAATTGTTGAAGGTGATCTCGCTCGTGTAGATGATTCGGGTTTCTGAATCCGCCGTTTCGAATCGGATCTCATCGATGGCAGTCCATCCGTCGGCGGTACCTTGCAACCTCACTCGCTGGTTTGGCTCGTAGTCGGTGACTTCAAATGTCGCCTGACCCGTGGAACTTCCAAATTTCACGTCCAGGTCGAATTTGGTGCCCTCCCCGATCGGGCCATCGCCGATCTGGCGGGACGACTCGATGCCAGGGTCCCATTGCTCGATGTTGGAAAAGTCTGCGGTGTACTTGAACGCGGTCTCTGGTGATGTCGAGACCGTTCTCTCTTCGTGAAGTTTCATGTTCGCTATTCGGAGCCGAGGTCCGTCGTGGATGTTCCAACTTAACCTTCGGATCGGTGGCCCACCGGGGTCCACTCGGGGAAGTCCCCGATAGAAAGTGTCACACCTCGCGTCGATGATGAGGGTATGGAGATATTCATGAACCTGGCCGCCGGGTTGACGGGGGCGATATTGATGCTGATCGGCCTCTATTCGATCGCTTCGATTTGGTCCGACGAGCTTCCGTAGAGCTCTTGCCAACGATGGCGGCTACCTTCCGCCGGGGTTTTCAATTCGTCTAGCCGGGGCTGCCTTGGTGACGTCGGCCACCGTGGCGTCCAATAGGTGGATGAGGTCGGCCCCATTCAAAGCAAGCGAAACGCCGTGTTCACCACCGCCGATCGACACAGTTCCAGTCGATATGCGCTCGTCCGCTATTGCCGACCATTGCTGGGTTGATCCCAGCGGGGTGATCGTTCCGCGGACATATCCTGTGGCTTGAAGGGCCGTCTCAGCGTCTGGCATCGAAATTCGATTTACGCCAAGGAGGTCCCGAAGTTTGGGCCAGGCGATCACCCGATCACCAGGGACCAACACGAAGACATAGTCACCTTCTTCGACTCGCACCACCATGGTTTTGATCACTGCACCAGGTGCGACACCTCTCAACCTGGCAGCTTCTTCCAAGGAATCGACGGGGCCGTGCCGCACTACCTGGTACTCGATACCAAGGAGTCTGGGGTCTTCCAGCGCCGGATTCGAAGGCATCCCGTTGACGGTAGCTGTCGTTTCGCTCGCCTTTATGAGGCAATCCTTATCTTGATCACGTGAAGATTCTGGCCATTTTCGTATTGCTGGTCTCGGCGTGCTCTCAGACAGCAGCACCCAAAGGAGAGTTCTTGGAACCCATCGAAGACGGTTCCGAATACCCGCCGGCACCGGAAGTTCCAGCCGGCCCATTAGCGGACAGTGTTGTGAACGAACTGGGATCGTTGTTGGCGTCCATCAATCAGAACGGTTTCGATGCTGAAGCCGTGGCTGCGATCGGCGCACAAGGCGATCCCCGGGTCGGGTGGTTCCTGGCCGACCTCATGCGTTTCTTTCAATCTCCCGGCCCGGCCGCTCAGCTGACGAGGGCGTTTGAGGCTGCCACCGGAACACGGATCGACCCTACGGGAGGCGTTGGTTTTGTCGAGGCCTTCAACGTGCTGATCGCCTGGGATCTCCCCGCCTGGGATGGCTACGACGAATGGAAGAGAGATCTTTACACGATCCTGGAGCCTGGATGGGCTCCGTTCTTCGATCAGAATGTGTCGATCGACTGGAGACTCATCACCTGGGGTGGTGTTTTGATCGATGATCGTCCGCTCGGCGATTCTGAGCCGTGTCCGCGCAGCTGCATACCCGCCATCGACGACCCGCCGACGGTGCCCGGTGACGAAGTGACGTGGCTCGCCGACAGCGACGTGGTTTTCGGCCTGACCCTGAACGGAGAATCGCTGGCCCTGCCACGGAATCAGATGGAAGTCCATGAGATGGCAAATTTGACCGTCGGTGGGAGGAGGTTGGGGATCCCCTACTGCACCCTTTGCGGTTCAGCTCAGGCGTATCTGACTGACTCGGTCCCAGACGAGTTTCCGACGGCAGTTCTGCGGACGTCGGGTCTTCTGTCGCGATCCAACAAGGTCATGTACGACCTTGAGACTCATTCCGTGTTCGACACGTTCACCGGGCAGGCCCTTTCCGGCCCACTCGGAGTGGAGGGCGTCATCCTCGATCAAGTCACGGTGGTTACGAGCACATGGGGGGAGTGGTTGGCTAGCCATCCAGACACACAGGTGATAGCCCGGGATGGTGGGTTGGGCAGGTCCTATGATCGAAACCCATTGGGAGATCGCGATGCCGACGGTCCCATCTTCCCCGTAGGGCCGGTAGATCCCAGACTGCCCGTGCACGAGAGGGTGGTCGGGGTCATTGCCGCCGACGGAACGGCAGTTGCGTTTCCGGTGGAGACGACGAGACAGGCCCTGCTTGCCGGGGACAGAGTTGCGTTCAAGGACCTTTCGGTCGAACTCGACGGGGACGGGTTGCGAATCGTTGGTCCCGATGGCGAAATCCCTGCCCATGAATCTTTCTGGTTCGCCTGGAGCCAGTTCCATCTCCCAACCCTCGTTTGGTATCCGGGGTCATAGCTTCCGCAAGTTCGGTGGCCAACCGCGACAATGGGGCGATGGAACGACACGACCCCCCTCACTCCGGCGGCGAACTGGAACTTCTGAATGCCTTCCTCGATTACCAGCGGGCGACGCTCGTCAACAAGGCGGAAGGTCTCGACGACCGACAGGCAGGCACGGCATCGGTCCCGCCCTCGACCCTGACGATCTCGGGTCTCCTCAAACACATGGCTCTGGTTGAGGCGAACTGGTTTCCGAACATTCTCCTGGGTGGGAGTTGGGGGGAGCCGTGGGACAGTGCACCCTTCAACGAGGACCGCGATTGGGAGTTCAACTCCGCTCCGAACGACAAGCTATCCGATCTGATCGATCTCTACTCGATCACCTGCGAGCGCAGCCGACAAATCGTCGCTGGCGCCTCGTCCCTGGATCAAATCTCTGAGAAGAGCACCCATCGGGGGGATCGAGCGAGCCTTCGGTGGATTCTGCTCCACATGATCGAAGAGACCGCCCGTCACGCCGGCCACGCCGATCTCATTCGTGAATCGATCGACGGGCAGACGGGTATATAGGCGTTGCTGTGAACCTATAGGACAGGATGGCCTGATATAACGGCGGTCGTCATCGGGACAGATGTCCCTCTGCGTTGGCGTCTGATCAGTTCTTGGTGCGAATCGCTCAGGTGGCAGCGCTTCAGGCCGCAACACGACTGTCAAGCCTTGAATGTCCCCGGTCTCGGCTGTGTCCGGGGGTCTTTGAAATCAACTTCCCACGGGAACTTTCCATTCAGGTCTGCATAAGTGAGTTGCAAAACCGGCACCGAATACAGGTCGGGTCTCTGGTAATACCGATTGGCGGAGAAGACGATATCGCCGGCGTTGGGCACGACGTCGGGAATGATTGGACGGGACCACTCCTCGAGGTCCACGGGTATACCAGGCATCAATGGTTCGCCGGAGCGAAACTCGGCGCCCCAGGCCGTTGAGTACGACAGTCGCCGTTTGCGGGTCGACACTGAAAATGAGCAACTCGGGATGCGCCAGCCCGAACAAACCGACCGTGTATGCAAACGGAGGTCCGTCGTCCGGCGGACAGTCACAGCCTGGTCTGGAGCAAGCGTCGCCTCGCGTCGCCTCCTACGTATTGAATGAGCCAACCGTGATTCCTGACGACCTCGGCGGTGCGAGCGTTTTCGTGATCACTCCAAGCCTGAATCTGAGCATCCATTTGTCTCCTTCCCTTGTTTGCGAACGTAGCGTTGGGCAGGGATAGGATTTGGAATGCGACTCCTGGTCAGCCGCTCAGGCGTCCTGTCGGGACCCAGAGTGTGCAAAATCTGACGGAAAGTGGTCGTTAGCGAAAAGTTTCGCGTTCAGTTGGCATCAGAAAACATGTGGTCTATATTTCGACCCGTAAGGTCCATGTGGCGAGAACGAGAGTTGGGTGCCTTCCCAGCTAAGAGCCAGGCAATAGGAGCCAGGCGATCGTCGAACCTGAGTCGGCTTCGGTCGGCATAGGAATTTCGTCAGATGGGCCTTACACCTTTTTGTGGTACATCAGGTAGCCACATCCTTCCAACCCGTCGGACTTTGTCTTGCTCGCGTCCAGTCCGTAGCCTCAACAGCGCATGGCAGACGAACGATTCAGTCTCAAGGACCATCTGTTCAATCGGGACACAGTCAGCCGCCTCGCCGGGTGGTTCGTTGCGGCCGACGCTGGCTTTTCGGCCGACAACTTCATTGAAGAGGTCATGGCCGAGCTTCCATCGCTTGAACTCAAGCAACGAATTTCTCTCATCGCCGACGTGCTCGCCAACTATCTTCCCTCTGATTTTTCTGAAGCGGCCGACCGCATCCTTCCGGCACTTCCACCGCCACTCGATCCAAATCTGAGCGACGACGATTTCGGAGAGTTCATCATCGCTCCGCTCGGTGAAGTGGTGGCCACTCGGGGGATTGGGCCCGAACACCGACAACGGTCCCTGATTCTGCTTGGAGAGCTCACCAAGCGATTCTCCATGGAGGGTGCCATTCGCCCCTTCCTCGACCTCTACCCGGAAGAGACAATGGCGCACCTCACCCGATGGGCTGAGGATCAGAACTATCACGTTCGCAGGCTGGTCAGCGAGGGAACCCGACCGCTCCTGCCGTGGGCACCGAGGATCAAGCTCGAACCCGGACAGGCAATTCCGCTATTGGACACCCTCCATTCCGACCCCACCCGATATGTGACCCGTTCTGTCGCGAACCACCTCAACGACATTTCCAAGACCGACCCCGAACTCGTCATCAAGACCCTGCGACGATGGCGCAAGTCGGGCCAACAGGACGCGAAAGAACTCGCGTGGATCACCAGGCATTCTCTGCGCACTCTGGTCAAGGAAGGCGATCCGGCGACTATGGAATTCCTCGGTTTCTCACCAAGGCCCGACGTCTCCGTAGACCCCATATCCTTGCTGCACCAGGTGCCGCTTCACATTGGCGATGTGCTCGAGTTCGAGTTCGGTGTTACTGCCCGGCAGGACGAGAAAGTGATCATCGATTATCTGATCGACTTTGCAAAGGAAGACGGGACCACGAGGTCAAAAGTATTCAAGCTCAAGCAAACGTCGGTCGCCAGGGGTGAAACAAAGCTCATCAAGAAGAGGCACCCGCTCCGGGCCGATGCCACCACCTTTACCCTGTTTCCGGGGACTCACCGATTGACTATTCAGATCAATGGAAACCGGTTCGCGAGCACCATTTTTGAATTGGTCGATTGACGTTGGCCAAGGAATGTCAGGCGCCCTCTTTCATTTCGGAACTCTGGACGGCACAATCAGCCGACGATGCCGATCGCATGGCGTGATGAGGACGAGGGGCTCCCGATCACTTTTGGCCAGTGCTCCAACGGGGAGTACGAGCCCGAGCCGATAACACCCGCCCGGGTCGAGATGGAACAGGTCGCGCTTGGTGATATCGACGCTTCCGTTGCCCGGTCGGGCATGACGAGGCGGCAGTTCCTCAGGTCGGCCTGTTCTTTGGCAGTATGTCTGACGGCGATCGATGGTGTTGTCGCCCGGGCCACCGGGCACCCGGCGGGTTTGTGGTACCCGTTCGACCCGATCGCTCGTTACGACACCGCTGCGGCTCAGAGCATTATCGGGCCCTCGCAGTTCGTATTCGACGTGGAGGGTCACCTTCTCGAATACGACCTCGACCCGTCGACGGCCGGCGACTGGTTCTGGGGTAAGCAGTTCCCTCAAGCGAATTGCGAAGATGAGGACGATCCCCGGGCCTGCTTTTCGACCAACCACTTTCTCGAAGAGCTCTTCATCCGCTCTGACACCACGATGGTGGCCCTGTCCGGTCTCCCGATCAACCCCGAGGGAAGTCCGCTTTCCAATGAGGTTATGGAAGAAACCCGCCGTCTTGTTCTTGCGTTGTCCGGCGACGAGCGCGTGGTCGTCAACGCTCTGGCCCTGCCCCAGACGGCCAGTTCGGGTGCACTAATCGAGGAAATGGAAAAGACCGTTTCGGAGAATGGGGTGTCGGGGTGGAAGACCTTCACCCACTTCCCTGCCAACCTCCACTGGTGGCTTGACGACCATGATCCGGCGTTTCCAGCGGTTGCGAACCCATTCTTAGAGCAGCTCGTCAAGCTGAACACACCGATTCTCTTCGTCCACAAAGGCCTATCAAACGGTGGTCGCTACGGCTCACCGGAAGATATCGGTCCTGCGGCGAAGACCCACCCTGACGTCACCTTCGTGGTGTATCACTCGGGTTTCGAGGTGGCGCAGTATGAAGGGCCGTACACGGAGGGCACGGCCAACCGGGGCGTAAACCGGCTGATCACCTCGCTCGAAAAGGCCGGAATCGGGCCGGGCCAGAACGTCTGCGCCGAATTGGGTTCGACCTGGTGGCACTTGCTGCGCCGACCCGACGAGGCCTCCCACGTGATCGGGAAGTTGCTCGTCGCATTGGGCGAAGACAACATCGTTTGGGGGACCGACTCGATCTTCTATGGCTCACCTCAGGGTCAGATCGATGCATTCAAGGCCTTCCAAATCCCGGTGGAGTATCAGGAAAAGTATGGATATCCTGAGTTGACGCGGGCTGCAAAGGCGAAGATCCTTGGCTGGAATGCAGTGCGTATATACGGAATCGACCCGATCACCGAACGAGTCGGGCTCTCGCTGGAGGAGCTAGCCCAAGCCAGGCTGGAGCATCCGGTCCCGACCCGCACCTGGGGCCCGACCACAACCGAAGAGGTTCGAGAATTCAGACTCCATCATCAAGGGTGGCCGTAGGCCGGGGCAACCGGACGAGGAGGGTGGTGCACGCCCTCGCCATTCAGCGCCGACTGTCGGCCCATCTTTGGGGGTCTGTACTTGCTTCCTCCCGGTTCACGGACGGATGTGCTGGCCACGAATGGTTGCCGGAGATATCGGGAGTCCAGGCTTTGGCTCATGCGCCACCGCTCACCACGCGACGATGAATTTCTGCGGTGAGTGTTTCTACCTGTTTGGTTAGCTCAGTGTTCGCTTCAAGCAGCTCTCTCAGTTTTTCCAACTCGACATCTGCGATGTTTTGACGCTGCAATGCTGCGAGCGCGAGATCCTCTCTGTGTTTCGTATCGGCATCGTTCAACGTCTTGTCACGGTCGGCCTGTCGAGTTTGTGCCAGGAGAATCAGTGGGGCCGCATAGGCCGCCTGAAGGGAGAAGGCCAGGTTCAACAATATGAATGGGTATGGGTCCCAACGGAGGCTCGCTGCTACGACATTGATGGCAATCCAGACCGCGACAACTGCGCTCTGGCCAATGAGAAACCGCGGGGTCCCGAAGAACCGAGCGAAGGATTCAGCGCGGCGACCGAAGGTGTCTCCGCCGAAGACGCCGTGATGTGATCCGGCGGTGGGGAGTTGTTCTGATGTTTCGTTCATTTTTCCTCCGTTGCCCGTTGCCCGTTGCCCTGGCAGTCGGCTGTAGGTTGGAACAGTAAGGCGTTTTCGGGCGATCCGCCTGAGGGGTGAGCAGTGCCAGGCGAGGTTCCAACGGCCCGATGCCACCGGGATCGAGCCACAATGCACCTAATGCCGCTGTGGGCCTCTCGAAATGCGAAAACTCAAGACCAGGAGTGGACTTCTGTCGCTGGTGAGAACATTGAAAAATGGCGCCATCTGTCGGTCGAAGAAAGAGATCGCATCCGCGATCAGGCAGCCAGGTTCACTTCTAGCCGACGATGGGAAGGCCTAGACGGACTTGTAGTGACTCCGACGATGAGGGCCGTGGTGTCTGTTCAGGCTTGTCTACTCACAGTGAACATCGGGATGGGCAATCTGAACGACGTCACCAGCGTTTTGATCGTGCCCGGCCCGAGTCGCACTCATACCCGGCATGCTATTGGCGGATCGATGATCACCGAATCGGACGCGACCGTCATTGGCCAGGCTGCGCTACACGGGCCGGTGAAACTGTCGTGGAACCAGGTCGCGCACGACCTGGAGCAGGACTCGACGACGTCTGTGGTCATCCACGAGTTCGCTCACAAGGTCGATATGGCCGACGGGACGGTGGACGGCACTCCTCCGATTCGTGGCCACGATCAATCGCTGGAGTTCGAGGACAAGCTCGCGGGAGTCCTGGAGACACTCCGCTCCGGGGAGGATGGCGGGCCTTTGCGTGAATATGGGGCGACCAACAGGTCAGAGCTCTTCGCTGTTGCGACGGAAGCCTTCTTTCTCTCACCACGCCAGCTGCAAGCTCGCTTCGAAGAGTTGTACAGGGCGTTGGCGGGCTTCTACCGTCAGAGTCCCTAGCCGCCGGAATCTATCAACCCGATACCTTCAGTTCTCGTGATGACTTTCGCGGTACCCAGGTCAAACGTGAGGTGAGACCTCTTCGGCGAGTTGTTGTATGAGGGAGAGCTGATCGTCGTAGGACATGGTCGAGAAAAGGCTGCGGGCGACGAACTCGACATCAAGGGCGGCCGAATCGCGGATTGCCAGCAGGCTTTCGACGATTTGCTCTCCGGTACCGGCAATCGTCGATCGTCCCATCAGCTGTTTCCTCTCCGCCTCCTGGAACGGTGGAGCCGGTGGGGGAGGGCCGGGCCGGCCAGCCGACGCCTCCATATCCGAGTACTTCCAGGTCATCTGCCACAGATGGCTGCTCGCATGGTCCCACGCAGCTTCCTCAGACTCGCCGGGCAATATCACCGAGTAGTGGATGATCCGAATGGTGGCCGGGTCGCGGCCGATCTGCTCGCATTCATCGCGCACCCATTCGACTTGTTCGACGAACCTCTGGGTAGGTGCGTTGGAGAAGATGCCATCGGCAAGACGGGCAGCCCTTCGAATCGCCACCTCGGCCCCGCCCCCGATCAACACCTGGATGGGGTGGGAGGGTGTTGGCCTAACCGCCACCTCCGGGAACGAGTAAACCTCGCCATCGTGTCTGAAAGGCTTGCCCGACCAGGCTTGGGGGAGAATTGCGAGAATCTCCTCCATGGCCTTTCCACGCTGTTGCATTGGAACACCAAGCGCCTGGTACTCGATCTCGCTCCACCCGAGACCAAGCCCCAAGGTGAAACGGCTAGAGCTGAGCAATGAAGCGGTGGCGGCGTCCTCGGCGAGGCGGAGTGGGTGGTACAACGGGGCCAGTACAACGCCGGTCCCGATCTCGATGGTCGAGGTCGCGGCTGCCAGGGCGCCGCTGACCACCATCAAGGACGGCATGTATCCATCGTCGACAAAGTGGTGTTCGGTTGTCCAAACCGACGGCAGGCCCAGCTTCTCTGCCTCGACGGTCAGTCGCACTGTCTCCGAATAGGCGCGCGACCAGTCAGTTTCGCCTGGAACCAATTGCGCGCTCAGTAGTCCAAATCCGAGTCCTATGGGCCTGCCCTCCAAGGTAGTTGGGCAATGTTAGAGACCTTGGTCACAGGGAAGCGGGGGGGGGGGGGGGGGGG
>JBGSYD010000048.1:0-17320 GCA_041751055.1 Acidimicrobiia bacterium
CAAGATCGGACAGACGCTTCTTGTTGTTTCCATTCCTGCGTACCTCATATTGAGAGAACCTGACCTCGGCACAGCGATGGTGTTTGGTTTCATCCTTTTCGTGATGCTGTTTGCGGCGGGTGGAACCTGGCGGCAGATGACAGCATTGAGCGCAGCTTCCGGTTTGGGGATTCTGGTGGTATGGCAATACGACTTGCTCGCCGAATACCAGCTCGACCGTGTCCGGGTGCTCTTCGACCCGACGGTGGACCCGCTCGGTATTGGATACAACCTGGCCCAATCGAAGCTTGCCATCGGATCAGGCCAGCTGTTTGGCCGGGGCCTATTCGCCGAAGGCACTCAGACTTCCTTCGAATACGTGCCTGAACAGGAAACCGACTTCATCTTCACCGCCGTGGGTGAGCAACTCGGGTTTGTCGGAGGACTGCTGGTACTCGTCGCGTTCTTCATCATCATCTGGCGTTTGTTGGTAATTGCAGCGAATGCCCGCGACCGTTTCGGGGCGCTCATCGCCACCGGCACGGCGGCCATGATGATGTTCCACATTTTTGTCAACATCGGCATGACGGTCGGCATCATGCCCGTCACCGGATTGCCCCTCCCGTTCCTATCGCAGGGGGGCTCGTTCTATATGGCCATGACTCTGTCGCTTGGAATCGCCAACTCGGTCTGGCTGATGCGGACCCCCGTCCCAGGCGAAAACCAACTCACATAACTTTCCTCCAGCAGGTGGAGGGAGAGTTTGTGTTGTTCTCCCGCTTGCGCCGAGGACCGTTCCTGCACGAGAACCGGCGAGTGGGGGTAGGAGGCAATCCTTCGGGTTGCTTGGGAGTTGCTCCGCAACTCCAGGGCTGGTCGCTGTGCGTGGCTTCTGGTCTGACTCGGGTGTTGGGATCTAGCCACCCGTACCCCGGCCCCGCCGGGGGCCGGAGTACTCCCTCCGCAGGCGGAGGGAGAGTTCCGACCTGCGAGTGGGGGGAGAGATCAGTCCGCAAGCGGAGGGTGAGGGATCGGGTTAGCCTCGCACCTCATGTTCCGACGTAGTACTGACGGTTGGGTTGAGGTCATCTGCGGCCCGATGTTCTCCGGTAAGAGCGAAGAGCTGATTCGTCGGGTCACGCGGTCCAAGATCGCCCGCATCCCGGTTCAGACGTTCAAGCCGCAACTCGACGACCGGTACGCCGACAGGGAAGTCGTGAGTCACAGCAGCCTCAGCGTCGCCGCCATTCCTGTGGAGAGCTCCGAGCAATTGCTTCGAACCGTCGAGGATGTCACCGAGGTCATCGGTATCGACGAAGGGCAGTTCTTCGATAATGGGTTGGTGGAAGTAGTCGAGCATCTCGCTGCGGCGGGTAAGCAAGTGGTGATCGCCGGTCTCGACACTGACTACCTGCGACGTCCGTTCGAGCCCATCCCGATGTTGTGTGATCGGGCCGAATACGTGACGAAGGTCCTCGCTGTGTGTCACAAATGCGGTGGTCCAGGCATGTACACCCAACGCATCGTCTCCTCCGATGCCCTGGTTGTGCTGGGCGCGGAGGGGGCATACGAAGCAAGGTGCCGGCGTTGCTATGACCCAGGAGAAGCCGAACAACTTGCTCTCCCGTCGGAGTAGCGATTCCCGGCGAAGCCGAATTCCGCCGGTATCGTGGTAGCCTGGGGATTCGCCAGAATCGGTTTCCCATTCGGGGAGTTTTTCGGTGATTTCCATCGCCACGAGACCGTTGACAGCGGTCTTCACAAAATCGAACGTCGCTGACTCACATCGTGAGTCGCTGACGCCACGTCTGGTGTCGTCTTTCTCTGACGCCACGCCCACCAGGAAACGGGCCTGCGTCACCATCCAGAAGAATTCTCAGAGGAGTGAGATCTATGGCTCTATTTCGTCGAAAGAGCCCGCAGATTCTTCGTACGTCATCCGATCAGGGGACAGTCGAAGAGCGGAAAACGGTAACGGTCAAGGGACAAAAGGTTGAAGTCCGGCGGGTAGAGAAAACCCCGGGCACCAAGCCCAAAACCGAGAAGTCCCGGCGTCGCAAAGACAGCCAGCACAACAAGTCAAACAATCGCAGCGGGGTCTCCACAAGCCGCACCAGGTCGCGGCGGCCTGTTGATGACGAGATCATCGTTCCAGTCGATTCTGCACGAAAGCAAATGTTGGTCCGGGTCAAGGGAGATCAGACTCAGGTGGTCATCCTCGAAGGCCCCGTCCTCGTCGAGCACTACGTCGCTCGCGAAAGTGCGGGCTCAGTGGCCGGCCATATCTATCTCGCCAAGACCAGGAATGTCCTACCCGGGATGGAGGCGGCCTTCCTTGACTTCGGTGTTGCCAAGAATGGGGTTCTATACGCGTCGGATGTTTCCGTAGACGGCGTCTCAAACGGCAAGGCCCGACGTCGCATCGAGAATGTACTCAAAGAAGGCGATGAGGTGCTCGTCCAGGTCACCAAGGACGCTATGGGTGCCAAAGGTGCCCGCCTGACCGGGATGCCCTCCCTACCGGGCCGCTACCTCGTCCTGGTCCCCGACTCGGACAGCGTCGGTATAAGCAGACGACTTCCCGATGAAGATCGGGGCCGACTCCGAGATGTCATCAACAAAGTTCGCCCATCCGGATACGGAGTGATCGTGCGTACCGCCGCTCTCCACGCTTCGGCCGAAGAACTGGCGGCGGACATCTCCCGGCTGGTCAAGGTGTGGGAGTCCATTGTTGAGCAAGCCTCAGCAGGCGGCGCACCTCGTTTGATTCATGAGGAGCCCGAGTTGCTCATCAAAGTGATCCGGGAACACTTCACCGCTGACTTCCGCAAGCTGTTGATCGACCACAGGATGGCCTACGACAAGGTCATCAAATACCTGAGCTCGACAGCACCCGATTTGGTCTCGAAGGTGCAACTCTACGACGAGAGCCCGCCCCTTTTCGAGAGGTACCACGTCGATGACCAACTCAAGAAAGCATTGGATCGGCGGGTGTTCCTCCCATCAGGAGGTCATCTGGTAATCGACCGGACCGAGGCCCTGACTGTCATCGACGTAAACACCGGGAAATTCGTTGGCTCGTCCACTCTCGAAGAGACGGTCAAACAGAACAACCTCGAAGCTGCGGAGGAGATCGGGCGACAGCTCCGGCTTCGCGACATAGGTGGGATCATCGTTATCGACTTCATCGACATGGAGTCCGTAGCCAACCAGCAGGCCGTCCTGCGCCGTTTGAAGGAGACTCTGGCCCGGGACAAAACCCGGACTCAGGTATTTGAGGTTTCACATCTCGGTCTAGTCGAGATGACGCGTAAGAACGTGTCAGCGGGGCTCCTCGAGCAGTTCTCGACAAAGTGTGAGCACTGTGCCGGGCGCGGTGTGATTATCAACGATCACGTCGGCGCTCACGTCGACGGTTCGGTCGTGGATTTCGACTGACACGAGTCCGCTAAATCCTTTTGGCCTTGATCGGATGAACCGGTACCATAGGCCCCGATTCTCCCCTGTTTTCAGAGAGGTTTTCCATGTACGCCATCATTCGCGCCGGAGGCAAGCAAGCCAAGGTGCAACCGGGTGATGTAATTGACATCGAGCGTGTGAAAGGTGACGCCGACGAGCTCACCTTCGAGCCGCTGCTTGTCGTCGATGACGATGGAAATGCCCTATCCGATATCGCCAAACTCGCCAAGGCTTCGGTAGTGGCAAAAGTGCTGGGTGAGTCCCAGGGCCAGAAAATCGACATCTTCAAATACAAGAACAAGTCAGGATACCGTCGGCACCAGGGCCATCGGCAGAAATACACCCGTATCGAGATAACAGGTATCAATCTTCCAGGAGCCAAGAAGCCCGCAGCGAAGAAGGCTGCGTCAAAGCCTGAAGATGCCAAAGCCAAGCCTGATGCGACCAAAGCCAAGCCTGATGCGACCAAAGCGAGGGCCGCTTCCAAGAAGACCACAACAGCCAAGCCGGCAAAGGCTTCGGCATCCGAGGAGGAATAACCAATGTCGAAGACAAAGGCAGGCGGTTCAACCAAGAACGGTCGCGATTCACGCGCAAAGCGCCTCGGCCCCAAGGTATTCGACGGTGAGTTCGTAAATGCTGGAGCTGTCCTCGTCCGTCAACGCGGCACGAGGATTCATCCTGGCGAAAACGTCGGAAAAGGTGGCGACGACACACTCTTTGCCCTCGCGGCAGGGACAGTCAAGTACGGCGAACGCGCCAACCGGCGTCTCGTCGCTGTCGTTCCCGAATAAGCATTAAGTAACCTCGGTTCGTGTTTGTCGACCGGGTTCGAGTCAACCTCCGCGCCGGAAACGGTGGTGCGGGGGTTGTTTCTTTTGTACGGGCGAAGGGAAAGCCGAAAGGCCGCCCGATCGGCGGCAATGGTGGGCATGGCGGCTCGATAATCCTCAAGGCGGACACTTCGGTCGCCACCCTGCTCCGTTACCAACGCAACCCCCACCATACGGCGGGCCATGGAACACACGGCCAGGGCGAGCTCCGACACGGACGCTCCGGGGAGGATCTCGTTCTCTCCGTTCCACTGGGCACATTGGTGTTTGATCCGGAGGGAACCCTCATCGCCGACCTCGTTCAGGAAGGTGAGGAGGTCGTGGCGGTTGCAGGCGGTCGGGGCGGGCGAGGTAATGCAGCTTTCGTCAATCCCGGCAACAGGGCTCCGGCTGTTGCCGAGCAGGGCGAATACGGTCGATCTGAATGGTTCGTTATGGAGATGAAGCTCCTTGCAGATGCCGCCCTCATCGGATTTCCCAACGCCGGAAAGTCAACCTTTATCTCCAAGGTTTCGGCTGCAAAGCCCAAGATCGCCGACTACCCCTTCACCACGCTCGAGCCAAACCTAGGTGTGGTCAGTTTCGACGCCCGTGAGTTTGTGCTCGCCGACATCCCTGGGCTGATCGAGGGGGCGGCGGAGGGTCGCGGCCTCGGGCACGAATTCCTCCGTCATACTGAACGCGCTCGGGTGCTGGTCATCCTTCTCGATCCGGCCGAGACCCAGGAGTTCCCTCCAGAACGGCAATTGGAGATTCTCACGTCCGAGATCTCCAGCTACTCCTCGGAGCTGGCCCGACGACCTCGTGTCGTGTTGATGAACAAGGCAGACCTGCTCGAGGGACCGGGCCTGAAAGGAATCCCGAATGTCTCTGCCATAACCGGAGAAGGAATCACCGAAGCATTGCATTCCATCGCCGACCTTGTCGAGTCGGCCGAGAGGAGCGCACCGGAGCGGCTTGGATACGTCCTCCACCGTCCCTTGGGGCCAACCTTCACCATCGAATTAGAGGACACCGCGTGGCGCGTGTCCGGCCTGGCCGCTGAGCGTGCCGTGTCGTTTGCCGACATGACTTTGGACGAAGCAGCAGACATGGCTGCGCGTCGCCTGTCCCGTCTCGGAGTTGACGAGGCTTTGGTCTCAGCCGGGGCTGTCGCCGGCGACGAAGTCAGGATCGGCGACATCAGTTTCGAGTTTGTCCCGGACTTCGGAGATTCCGCCGAGGAGGAGTAGGTCAACGCCTCCAGAGGTCCTTCGTGAAGAGAACGAGTACGGGAAAGATCTCGAGCCGCCCGACGATCATGAGGCTGGCCAAGAGCCACTTCACAAGGCCGGGCAAGTCGGCGAAGTTCGAGGCCGGCCCGACATCGCCGAGACCCGGGCCTATGTTCCCGATGGAAGCTGCCACCGACGAGGTGGCTGTGACGAGGTCAAGGCCTTCAGCCAGGTTGGCGTCGATGAAGGCCACGAGGAACGTGCCGGTCATGAACAAGAACATGTAGAAGAGGAAATAGCTCTGTACAGCCTCGACTACCGGTTCGGGAACCCGGTTCCCACCGAATCTGGTCGGGAATACTCCTCTGGGATGCACCAACCTGCGTAAATCGGCAAAGGCTGCTTTGGCGAGTACTCCGATCCTGAAGGTTTTGATTCCACCCGCCGTCGACCCGGCCATGCCTCCGAGGAACATCAGGCCAACGATGAGTATCTGCAGAGCCGGACGCCACATGCCGAAGTCGGTGGAGGCGAAGCCGGTTGTGGTGGTCAATGACAGTGTGTTGAACGCAGCGTGCCGAATTGCGGGACCGAAGCTCAGATCGGCAAGCAAGCCACCAGCCACGATGATGATGGCGGCCACCGATATGAGGGTGTAGAGCCGGAATTCAGAGTTCTTCACGTACTCGGTAGGTTTGGAGAAAGCTCGATAGTGGAGTGCAAACGAGACTCCCGCCACGAACATGAAGAAGGTGATTGTCCACTGGGTATACGCAGAGAACCCGGCGATCGAAGTTGGCTCGGTCCCGAAACCGCCGGTTGACATCGTCGTGAGGGAGTGGATCACAGACTGAAACAAGTCCATATCGCCGAAGCTGAGCATCACGACTTCGGTCAACGTGATGACCAAATAGACAAGCCACAGCCTCTTGGCTGTCTCTTGAAATCGGGGCGTGAGCCTGTCGGGCGTCGGTCCCGGCGATTCCGCTCGGGCCAACTGCATTCCACCTGTGCCCAACAGCGGAAGGATGGCGACACCGAGCACGATGACCCCCATTCCCCCTAGCCATTGAGTCATACCGCGCCAGAACGAGATTCCATGGTCGAGGGCCGAAGGGTCGGCGAGTATCGAAGAGCCGGTAGTGGTGAATCCTGACGCCGTTTCGAAGATCGCGTTGGTGATATCGGGTATCGCGCCCGTGAAGAGATAGGGGAGTGCCCCAAAAATCGAGAAGATGAACCAGGAGAGCCCGACTGTCGCGAAACCCTCTTTGACGGTTATCGATTTGGGCCGGCGCACCAGTCGCCTCGTCACGTACCCGAATCCCGCCGTGATTCCCGCGGCTGCCGAAATCCAAACGGCGGTATCGAACTCTGAGTACAACGCAGCGACCAGGGACGCGGCCATCATCGCCACAGCGATGAATATGAGGACCGAACCGTTCACGTACACAACGGTCAGGAGAAGTTTTCTGCCCGGTGAGCGTTGTCTCGGTGCGGAGTCGTCCGTCATGCCGAGAACAGTGCCGTTGATTCCTCGATGTCCCTTGGGAGGGCGAAGAAGATGATGTGGTCTCCAACCCTGATGATCGTCGAACCGTCTGGAACGAAGGTGGTCCCGTTCCGGGAGATGCCCCCGATGATTACCCCTACGGGCAAATTCAATTCAAAAAGCGTCTTATTGGCAGCTTCAGCATTATCTCCGACCTCGACTTCGATGGCCTCAGCGTCTGTGTCAGTGAAGGTCGCTACCTGTTCGACCGCTCCGCTTCGGACGAATCGGAGAATGGCACTCGCGGCCATTAGCCGACTCGATGCGGCGGCGTCAATGCCGACTCCGGATAGGAGGCTGACATAGGCAATCCGGTGGAATCGCGAGATCGTCATCCCCGCACCGCTGGCCTTGGCAACCAGACAGGCAAGAAGGTTGACTTCATCCCAACCTGTCAAACCCAGAGCAACATCCTTGGGGCCTAGATCGAGGCCGGTCATTATGTTCGGGTCAGTGGGGTCGGCGTTGATGACAAGGGCATCAGAGTGTTTGTCAGCAAGGGCGCCACATCGAGCGGCGTCCTCGTCGATGATGACAACGCTCAGTCCTGCTTCTGTCATGGCGTCGGCCGTCAGTTCGGCAAGTCGGGTGGCTCCGAAGATGATGGCGCGATCGAGGTGGCGTCGTTTCAGGCCCAGGATCTTCGTTGCGTTTTCGACCTGATCATCGGTCGTCATGACCAAGGCGTGATCGCCAGCACGGACAACTGTGTCTCCGTGAGCGACGATCGTGCGGCCATGACGCACCAAAGCTGCGACAACCCAGCCCCACTCGGCCGCCCGCATCCGCAACTGACGGAGGGGTGCTTGGGTTATCGGTGCGTTGGGCGCCACGATTCCGCCGACCATCACCAGCTTCCCGTCAGCGAACTGAATCAGCTCGGATGCACCTCCCAAACCCACGATGTCGACCAGCTCTTCGGCCGCAGTTGCGGACGGGTCGATGACAACGTCGACACCAAGCTGATGAGCGCCTTCGCGGATCTCGGGATCTTCGATCCGGGCGATCGTCGTTCGGGTGCCGAGTTCTTTGGCGGCGTGGCACGCCAGGACGTTCGCACCGTCTGAACTGGTGACCGCTATGAGAAGATCTGCTTTTGCGGCTCCGACCTCCTGGAGGGTGTGCGTGCTGGCACCGTTGCCGCGGACAACCATTGCATCAATGGAGTCCTGGAGCTCGGCGGCCACGGCAGCGTTGTCCTCGATTACGTGCACATCCTGGCCTTCTTGTGACAATCGCTCGGCCAAATACGAGCCCACGGCTCCCGCTCCCACGATGATGATTTTCATATTTGGCTTGAATATTGCACAGGTCCGATCAGGCTAACCAGGACAGGGTTCATGAGGTAACCAAGTTGCTGTTTCTGGACGCCCCGTGCCCGTACAATGTGAGGCATCCACAGGAGAAAAATGAACCTTGAAAGTCCAGGAGCGGTCGCCGAGGCGCTTCGATCAGTCGACTACCTGCCCAATGAGCGGATCGCCCAGGTCGTATTCCTCGCCTCTCATCTCGGGAAGCCCATTCTCGTCGAAGGGCCCGCCGGCGTTGGCAAAACGGAGCTGGCCAAGGCTTTGGCCCGTTTCACCGGACGACATCTCGTCCGACTGCAGTGTTATGAGGGTCTTGACGAGGCCAAAGCCCTTTACGAGTGGAACTACAAGAAGCAGCTGCTCAGGATTCAGGCTGACGCAGAGCACGAGTGGAGCGAGATTGAGCAGGATATCTTCTCCGAGGAGTTTCTCCTCGAACGCCCCCTGCTAGAAGCAATCAGATCAAAAGAGCCAGTCATCCTCCTCATTGATGAGGTCGATCGAGTTGAGGTCGAAACCGAAGCCTTGCTACTGGAGATATTGTCCGACTTTCAGGTGTCGATCCCCGAACTCGGGACAATCGAGGCAACCTCAGTGCCGATGGTTCTCCTGACGTCGAACAACACCCGGGAGTTGAGTGAGGCCCTCAAGCGTCGCTGTCTGTTCCTGCACATCGACTATCCGGACCCGGCCAGGGAGAAGGAGATTCTCGAGGCCAAAGTGCCCGGGCTTTCGAGCCACCTGGCCGAGCAGATCGCCAAGGTTGCCCGTTCGATTCGGAACCTCGACCTGAAGAAGTCACCGTCGGTTTCGGAGACGATCGACTGGGCGCGCACTTTGCTCGCGCTCTCCGTCGAGGAAGTCGACGAAGGGATCCTCGGTGAGACTTTGCATGTGCTTCTGAAGTACCAGGTGGACATCGAGAAGGCGGCCAAGGAACTCGCCAACTCGAGCGCGTGACGTGATCCACGTATTGACGGGGTTTGTCGACGAATTGCGGGAAGTCGGCGTCCCGGTGTCTATGGTCGAGGCCATCGACGCGATGAGGGCCGTCGAAGCGGTCGAGATCGGCGACCGAACGGCGCTTCGGGAGACTCTGCGAGCAACCCTGATCAAGAACCTCAGGCACGAGCCAGCCTTCGATACCGCCTTTGACGTGTACTTTTCGCCGTTGCCGCCAGTGATCGCCGACGATAAGCCAGGGCAACAGCGCGAGACAGATGTCGAGTCGGAACACGAGCCGGTAAGCGACTTCGACCTCGACGATCTGATCAGCGCGCTGATGGATGCGCTCCAAGCTCTCGATCTCGAGGGCCTTCGCTCCGGGGCACGCCAGGCTGTGGACAAGCTGGCCGGCATGGAACCGGGCCGACCTGTGGGGGGCACTTACTACCTATACCGGACACTCCGTCGACTCGATATGGCGCGGTTGGAGGAGCAGCTCCTCGACGCTTTCGTCGGAGATCAGGACCTGAGCAATTTCGAGATGAGGTTGATGCGGGAAGACGTAGCCGCCCGGCTCGAAGAACTGCGCACCGAGATTCAAGAAGAGATCCGTCGCCGTCTCGTTGCCGACAGGGGCCGCGATGCGGTCGCGCGTACCCTCAGAAAGCCCATGATCGAAGATATCGATCTCATGCATGCGACTTCTCACGAGCTGGCGCAGATGGAGGCCGCGATCGGCCCGCTGACTCGCAAATTGGCGGCTCGCCTGGCGAGGCGACGCAAGAAGCGGACCGGGCGGCTCGATTTCAGGAAAACCGTAAGACGCTCCCTCGCCACCGGCGGTGTGCCCGTCGATCCCCAATTCCGTCATCCCAGGCCACACCGTCCGGAAGTGTGGTTGGTCTGCGATATCTCAGGTTCGATGGCCACTTTTTCCCGGTTCACCCTGCAGTTCACCCATGCAATGTCGTCGCAGTTCTCCAAACTCAGGTCGTTTGCATTCGTGGACACCGTCGACGAAGTGACGGACTTCTTCGGGCCTGGGGTCGATTTCGGCTCGGCGCTTCATCGCGTGACCACAGAAGCCGAGGTTGTCTGGATGGACGGACATTCCGATTACGGGAACTCTTTTGAGACCTTCCTGGTCCGTTATGGCAGCCAGATCAGCCCCCGTACGACGATCATCATCACCGGCGACGCCCGAAACAACTACAGGCCGCCCCGCGATGCCGCCCTGGCGGACATCGCCAAAGAGGCGCGCGCAATGATCTGGCTCAATCCGGAGCCGATCTCATATTGGGACACCGGCGACTCGGCGATGTCGCACTACGCGCAGCACTGCGACTCGATTCATGAGGTCCGGACTCTGGCCCAACTCGAGTCCTTCGTGGAGGAATTGACACTGCCTGGGGCCGCAATTCGCTTGTGATTCAGCGGCTTTGGGCGATTTCGTGCACAATCGCTAAACCCCTGGTCCGAAACAGTCGATAATCCATCAACTAGCCCGAGAGGGCCCGGCAAATCAGGTGAAACGATGGGTTCAAGGATATTGGTAGTGGAGGACTCGGCAGTCATCAGACGGCTGATCGAAGTCTGCTTACGTGCCGCTGACCTCGAAATCGTCACTCGTGACGACGGTCGGTCGGGATTAGCGGCCGTTGGCTCAGAGTCTCCGGACCTCGTCGTTCTTGACATCGGACTGCCTGGCATGGATGGTTGGGAAGTCCTGGACCGGATTCGTAGGGACGAAACCACGAAGAACCTTCCGGTTGTGGTCCTCACCGCTCACGCCGAGGAAGAGTCACGACGTCGTGCGAACGAGGGTGGTGCTGACGCATTTGTCACCAAACCGTTCCAACCGAACGACTTCCGGTCGACAGTTCTTTCCCTGCTCGAGTAATCCAAAACCACCGCGGCCATTAGGCTGCCGCCGGTGACCACAGATACGACGATTCCTTCATTCATCGGCGCGCCCGTACAGCGACGCGAAGATCCAGCCCTGGTCAGGGGCACTGGCCGATACGTCGATGACATCACACCGACAGGGACCTTGCACCTTGCTGTGATTCGCAGCCCGTTTCCACATGCTCTGATCACCGGGATCGACGTCGATGCCGCGCGAGAGGTCGAAGGCGTGTGGGCGATCATCACTCCCGATGACGTAGCCGGAATTTCGATGCCGCCGGAGCCCAACCCGGACAAGAACATCCCAAGGCGCTTCCCACTGGTTCAAGGCAAAGCGTTGATGCCCGGGGACCCCGTTGCCGCGGTGGTTGCTGAATCCGCTGCGGCAGCTCGAGACGCAGCGGACCTCATTTTTGTCGACTACGAGCCTCTCGACGTCGTCGGCGATGTCGAGGAATCGATAACAGCGCCACCGATACACGATGGTCAGGAATCGAATGTTGCTTTTGAGCGGGGGAGGGGCGATCGCTCTGAGTTCGACGCCCTCGAGGGTGAGATTCGCCTCAGCGGGGTTGTCGAACATCCACGAGTAGTCCCTGCGCCGATGGAGCCCCGCGCAATCCTGGCCGAGTGGAAAGAAGATGGGCTCACGGTCCATCTGTCGTCGCAAGCTCCCCAACTGATGCAGGAGGAGTTGGCGGCATCGTTTGAGATGCCACAATCGGCGGTTCGGGTTATTACTCCCTTTGTTGGGGGCGGGTTCGGTTGCAAATTCGACCTCGCAGAAGAGGAGTATCTCGCGGTGATCGCGGCGCGGATGACGGGGCGGCCCGTCAAATGGATCGAGACCCGGCGCGAGCACCTCCTCACGATTGGCCACGGGCGGGCGCAAAGACACAAGTGGGAGGTCGTCGCCCGATCAGATGGGAAGATCCTGGGCCTTTGGGTTGACAGCCTCGTCGACCTGGGTTGTCGTCACCGCTACCTCTCCTTCATCACTGTCACCCCCCGAATCGCAACGGGCAACTATGACATCGGGTCATATGGCTGGACCCAGCGTGGGGTGTGGACCAACCGAGCCCCACGGGGCATTTATCGCGGTGCCGGTCGCCCCGAGGCAACGCTTACTGTCGAGCGAGTGGTCGACGCCGTGGCCCACGCCACCGGGATCGACCCTGCGGAAGTGAGACGGCGCAACTTTGTTCAACCTGACCAATTCCCCTATCGGTCGCGCGCCGGTTACACGTTTGATACCGGGGACTACGAGAGCACACTCGACAAACTGCTCGAAGTCTCCAACTACGCCCAACTGCGCGAGGAACAAACAGCTGCCAGGGCCGAGGGTCGGCTCGTTGGTCTCGGGCTTGCCGCCTACGTTGAGGTGTGCGGATTTGAAGACTGGGGCGCAGCTCGGATCCAGGTGCACGCCGACGGATCCGTGTCTGTCTACGTCGAGACTCTTGATCAGGGTCAGGGGCACCGAACCTCCTACGCCCAACTGGTCGCCGATCAACTAGGGATTCCCATGGACCTGGTCAAGATCGAACAGGGTGATAGCGCAACTTCCCCATATGGATGGGGTACTTCGGGCTCGCGGTCGCTGGCCCAGGGTGGTTCGGCCTCGTTCGCCGCTGCGGGGAAAGTTGCGGACAAGGCGAAGAAAATCGCAGCCCATCTGTTGGAGGCGTCAGAAGCTGACATCGAGCTCTTCGGGTCCAAAGCCGGTGTCAAGGGGACCGATGTTTCCGTAGGCTGGACCGAGATCGTTGCGGCTGCGATGGCTGGCAACGTCCCGGATGGAGTGACGCCGGGACTCGACGAAGAGATGCATCTCAAGTCGGGTGGGCTCAACTTCCCGTACGGGATGCATCTGGCCCAGGTCGAGATCGACCCCGAGACCGGTGCTCCGACCCTGCAACGGATGTGGGCGGTCGATGACGCCGGAATCATCGTCAATCCGATGCTGGCGGATGGGCAACGTCATGGTGGCCTCGCCCAGGGGATCGGCCAAGCCTTGTGGGAAGAGGCTAAGTACGACGATGACGGCAACCTGGTCACCTCGTCGTTTGTCGACTATTTGATCCCGACCGCCGCCAGTCTCCCCATGTTCGAGTTGGCCGGAACCGTGACTCCGACGCCGACCAACCCATTAGGGGCGAAAGGCATAGGAGAGGCCGGCGCCATCGGCAGCACCCCCGCAATCCTCAGCGCCGTCTGCGACGCCCTGGGAGTCGTGGATCTACAAGTTCCACTGACACCTGAGCAAATCTGGTCCCGAATGAAAACCTAAGGCTTGGGGACCCGTATCCGGTGTTCCCTGCATTGAGAATGGCGGATTAGACCTTTTCGATCACCTTGTCGAGGCGTTCGATGAGGTCGACAACTCGGTTGCTATAGCCCCACTCGTTGTCGTACCAGGACATAACCTTGACCAGATTGCCACCGAGCACCTGAGTCGCTGCCGCGTCGAAGATCGATGAATGCGGGTTGCCGATGATGTCGGTGGAAACGATCGGATCCTCCGAGTATTCGAGAATCCCTTCCAGATAGCCGTCGGCAGCCTCCTTGACGGCAGCGTTGACCTCTTCGATGGTCACGTCCCGATCGAGTTCTACAACCAGATCGACCGTGGAACCGTCAGGCACCGGCACACGCATGGCCATCCCGTCGAGCTTCCCGGCGAGATTGGGCAACACTTCGCCCACGGCCTTGGCTGCGCCGGTGGTGGTCGGGATGATGTTCTCGGTGGCTGCCCGGCTGCGACGAAGATCCTTGTGGGGGACGTCAGCCAGCCGCTGGTCGTTGGTGTAGGCGTGGACGGTGGTCATCACACCCTTTTTGATGCCGAACTTGTCGTCGAGAACCTTGGCGAGGGGCGCCAGGCAGTTGGTGGTACAGGAGGCATTGGACACAAGAATGTCGTCCGGCCCGAGCTGGTCGTCGTTGACGCCTAGAACGACCGTCTCGTCGATCTTGTCCTTCGAGGGAACCGTGAGGATCACCCTCTTGGCACCAGCGGAGATGTGTTTGTTCAGCGACTCGCGATCGCGGAACACCCCGGTCGATTCGATAACGATGTCGACTCCGAGCTCTTTCCACGGGAGATCTGCGGGATCGCGTTCCATGAGCATCTTGATGTCGTGCTCACCGACCGTCATCACGCCGTCCTTGACCGTGACCTCCTGGTCGAAGGGTCCCATAACCGAGTCATATTCAAGAAGGTAGGCGAGGATGTCGTCGTCGGACAGGTCGTTGATAGCTACAACCTCGATACCAGATTCGGGACGTCCGGCGATGATCCTAAAAACTGCCCGCCCGATGCGGCCGAATCCGTTGATGGCTACTCGAGGCATTAGCTCTCTCCTTCCAATTGGCCGGCGAGGGTCGCTGCGACCTCCACTACTCGATGTGAGTAACCCCATCCGTTGTTGAACCACGTGATCGTCTTGACGAGGTTGCCGCCGGTCACCATCGTGGCCAGGCTGTCGTAGATACCGGAGTAGGGCTCCATTCGAACGTCGGACGATACGATAGGGTCGGCGACGTATTCGATTATGTCGGCGTATTTGTCGGACACGGCCTTCTTGATAGCGGCGTTGACCCCTTCGACAGTCGCATCGGTTTCGATCTCTGTGACCATGTCGACGGTTGACCCGTCCGTGACCGGAACGTTGAGGGCTGCTGCGGAGATCTTCCCGGTGAGTTCAGGCAGGGCGATAGTCAGGATCTCGCCCGAGTTGGTTTCAGCCGGGATGATGTTCTCGCCCGCCGCCCGGCTGGTGCGGAACGAGTCGGTGGGCACATCGGCAAGGCGACCGGAGTTCGACATTGCTTTGACAATCGTCATGAAGGCTCGTTTGATACCGAACTCGTCGTTGAGGGTCTTCAGGATGGGAGCCACTGCGTTTGAGGTGTTGGAACCCAAGGCGACGATGTCGACATCGGGCTTCAAAATGTCGTCGTTCAAGCCCCTCAGGAGCAACGGGATCTCTCCAGGAGTCTCGGGACTCGAGGTGAGCACAACTTTGTCAGCGCCGGCGTCGAGGTGTTTTTGCAGGCTGGCCGCAGTGCGATACCGGCTGGTGGTCTCGAGCACGACGTCGACTCCGAAGTCGCCCCATTCGACTTCGCCGGGCTCCTTGCCGCTGACCAGGGCTGCGGCCTTTTCTCCGTAGTGAAGCGTGCCGTCTTTGTATTCAGTCGCCATCGGGAAGCGACCGTATATCGAGTCGTATTTGAGCAGGTACGTAAGGCCCTCGGGGTCCGCGATATCGCTGATTGCAACCACATCGAGGTCGTCTCGATCGTGCACCAGTCGAAACACGTTTCGGCCGATACGCCCGAAACCCATCAGTCCTATTCGAGTGGTGGTCATTCAACGTTCCTTTCGAACGGCCCAAGATAGTGACAGACCCCTAGTCAGCGAAACGGGGCACCGATAGGTTGGAGGCCAGGAGGAGATCTTTGCTCGGATTCTTCTTGATCACAGCAGTATGTCTCAGTCCGCCGGTAAGCGGGCCAGTAACGGCGTTCTTTGCTCCAATCAGCCAATACGAGGGGCACTTCGGTATCGACTATTCGGTCCCGGTTGGCACCGAAGTGCTTGCGCCCGCAGATGGCTCGGTGACATTTGCCGGATCCGTCGCCGGGATGAAGACAATCACCATCGAGCCTGTCGCCAATTTCAAAGTCTCAGTGTCATATTTGTCCGAGATCCTCGTCTCCAGCGGCACCAACGTCGTAAGGGGACATGTGATCGCTCGGTCGGGAGTACCCCACCAGGTTCCCGGCGTTCACCTGTCGACGCGAATCGACGGCAAGTACGTCGATCCGCTAGTGCAGTTGGGTTGTGTCGGAACCGAGATCTCCCGTGCCCTGCGCCTCGTGACGCCACCGCAGCTCTATCCTCGGACCCGTGCGCATAGGGATACTCGGCGGAACCTTCGATCCGATCCACGTCGCCCATCTGCACGCCGCCGAAACGGCTCTTTATCAGGCAGGCCTCGACAAAGTCCTGTTTGTAGTTGCTGGCGATCCATGGCAGAAGAGAGACCGGGACGTAACCGATCCCCACCATCGGGTTGCCATGGTCGATGCAGCCATCACGGGTGCCTCCGACTTTGAAGTCGATCTGCGCGAGGTTGAGCGAGAGGGTCCGACTTATACAATTGACACGTTGAACAGCTTTCCCGACAGCGAGGAGCTGTTCCTGTTGTTGGGTGCTGACGCCGCTCTTGGATTCGACACCTGGCACCAGCCGGCTCGCATAATCGAGCGGGCCGGCGTCCTGGTGGTTCCTCGCCCCGGCAGCGATGGTGAGGCTGCCGTCGCGGCTATCCCAGGAGCCAGGCTGCTGGACATGGCCGCTCTCGACATAAGCGGCACGCTTATCCGCGCTATGGCCCGTGATGGTCGGCCGTTTCGTTACCTGGTTCCGGACGTGGTTTTCCGGTACATCACTGACAAGAATCTCTACACGAACAACGAAACTGACGATATGGTGGGGGAAACGACCACAGAGGAGTCATCGTCGTAGAGAGCAGTTATGAGTTGGGAAGATTGGCCGCCGATGCCATCTTCTCCAAGAAAGGCCAGGACATCGCCCTGCTCGACGTCGCCAAGCTGTTTGTGCTTTCTGACGTCTTTGTGATCGCAACTGGAACTTCCCGAACCCATGTGCAATCACTCGCCGAGTATGTCGAAGAGCGGTTTCGCGAGGAGCGGGACCTGAAGGCGATCCGGAGCGAAGGTCACAAGGAAGGAGAGTGGGTCCTTCTCGATTTCGGTGACATCATTGTTCACGTTTTCCAGCAGTCATCCCGGGAGTTCTACGGTCTCGAGCGACTCTGGGCCGACGCCGCCAAAGTCAGTTGGGCGGAGCCTGCGGTTACCGACAGCTAGGGATTCCGCTTTCAGGTGATCCCCTGGGTAAAATGTCATCTCCCAACACATGGGGCTGTAGCTCAGGTCGGCAGAGCACTTGACTGGCAGTCAAGGGGTCAGGGGTTCAAATCCCCTCAGCTCCACTCCGAAATCTCGTCGTCACATCGCTAGGTTGCATATCGTCTCCGATGTGCCAGCCAAGAAACCACTGCATTCTCTTTGATCGCATTCGGTCGGTCA
>JBGSYD010000049.1:0-4117 GCA_041751055.1 Acidimicrobiia bacterium
GGTTGCAGCATGGGATAGCTCTGGTCCAACGAGACCACTTCCGCCCCCCGCGACTGGAGGAGCCGGGTAATCAGTCCGGTGCCGGCGGCGATATCGAGAACTCTGGACCCAGGGTTGATGTCGAGTCCGTCGACCATCCGCCGCCTCCAGCGGGCATCCTGGCCCATGCTGAGAATGGCCCCCCAGCGCTCGTAGCCGGGAGCGAGCGGTCCAAACAGGGTCAACGCCGTGCGGTGGGCAGAGTCGTTCACCACATGGACGCTACAACCTCAGCCAACGGATGAAGTCGGCCGGATGTTGGACCTTCCAGTCGGTGTGGTGACGTCTCCTTACGATTCTGGCCCGGAAGGATCGAGGTACTCGACCACCCTCGGTGGGGTTGTGATGGGACTTCCCGGTCAATCAGTAGGAGGCCTCGGAATCAGGATGGGTGTTGAGCTTTATCACACCCTGTGTATCCAATCCGTTGCAGACGAAATCATCGAGTAGCTCGGCACCTTTCGAGCAGTGGTTCTGCCAGCCCGAAGGGAGAAGACACAACCGCTGTCTTGGATCAGCATCAATCGGACACGAAAGTTGGGTTTGTCTCATTCGGTCAGTTGCGAATCTCGATACCCCAAAGATCGGAAGAACCAAGTATCGAATCGAAGCTCATGAAGAAGCTGGTGTCGGCGGCGGAATCGATGCGAGACCTTCCGAGCAGCCAATTTTGGGTGCCGCTGAGGTCCGGACCGTCTTCGATCTCCACCCAATCAACCAGGTCTGCAGACACATTAAACCCACCGGCGCCTGTGAGGACCGCACCGTCCCCTAGCGGAATGAACTCAAATCCACGGCCAACGTCAACTCCAGTATCGGCCCAGGACGTTCCATCGTGCGATACCCAGATACAGCCGTGGCCTTTATCGCAGCGTCGGCGGCTCGCCTCCGCCGAAAGTCGGGTTCGGTATCGGCTGATCGGCCAATCAATCCTGGCTCTTTGCCTGATGTGCCCCGGAACGCTGTCAGACACGATGAGCCACATGAGATCCAAACAAACAAATCCCCCAACAGGGGCAGGCATGACCAAACGCCTTTACCGACTCGGACATTATTCGGCCCGAAGGCCGTGGGTGGTCATCGCCACCTGGATAGCAATGTCGTTGGTACTGGTCGGCGCCGCGTCCGCATTCGGGCGCGAACTAGAAGATTCGATGGAGGTCCCTGGCCTCGACTCCCAGCAGGCGGTCGATCTGCTCTCGGCTGCCCACTCCGAGTCGGCGGGGTTAACCGCCCAGGTCGTCGCAACCCCGCTCGATGGAGCGAGCTTCGCCGCATCGGCCCGGGCACAAGGCTCGCTCGCTGAGCTTCGGGACGGACTGTCGGAGTTGCCCAACGTGGTCGAAGCGGCCGAGCCGGCGATATCACCCGATGGCCGGGTGGCGTTGATCCGGGTGCAATACCCGGTGCTCGGAGAGCTAAGCGCTGTTGACCTCGACAATCTCAAAGCGTTTGGTGACGAGGCGCGCGTCGGGTCGCCAATCCAGGTTGAGATGGGCGGCGAGCTCTTCTTCTCCTTCGAGGAGTCACAGACCGGAACCGGTGAGATGATCGGTCTCATTGCCGCCGCTGTGATCTTGTTTCTGGCTTTCGGTTCGATAATCGCCATGGGTCTCCCTATCGGGATGGCCCTGTTCGGATTGGCGTTCGGAATTACATCTATGGGGCTGGTCACCTACCTGATAGACATTCCAAGTTGGGCACCGCAGATGGCCAGCATGATCGGCCTGGGAGTAGGGATCGACTACGCCCTGTTCCTCCTAACCCGACACCGTGAGTTCATGGCGCAAGGGTACGAGGTCGCAGAAGCGGCCGGTCGTGCGGTAGCGACCGCTGGCAAAGCTGTCATCTTCGCCGGGGGCACGGTTGTGATCGCAATTCTCGGCCTGGCCGTTGCCGGTTTGCCGTTCATGACTGCAGCCGGAGTTGCGACGGCGACAGTCGTTGGAATCATGGTGGTCGCCTCGGTGACGCTGCTACCTGCGTTCCTCGGCATTGCCGGGCATCGAATCGTCCGGTCCCGTTTCGGTCGGAATCGGAATGTCGTTTCCGAAGCCGGTGTTGGGTGGCGCCGCTGGGGCGAGCACGTCTCCCGGAATGCATGGCCCTATGCCATTGGAGTTACGTTGTCGCTGCTCGCACTGACCGCGCCCGTCCTCGACTTGCAACTCGGGTTTCCCGACGAGGGCACTCTCCCCGAGACACGCACCGAGCGCCGTGCATACGATCTGGTGGCTGAGGGCTTCGGCCACGGCATCAACGGTCCGTTGCTGATAGCCGTCGACATCGACGGAGATTCCTCGGTCGTCGAGCCGTTGGCAGCAGCCGTGATGAACGATCCGGGTGTTGCCGTCGTGGCACCGCCCGATATCGATCTCACGGCGGGAGTGGCTACTTTGGTTGCTTTCCCCACCACTTCACCACAGGACGACGCGACCGTGAAGACGATCGAACGTCTCCGGGCGGAAGTGTTTCCGTCTGTGCTGGAATCGAGTGGCGCCACCGCGCACATCGGCGGAGCCACCGCCAGCTTCTCCGACATGGGGAACCAGGTGAAAGATCGCCTGCCGTTGTTCATCGCCGCAGTCATCGCGTTGTCGTTCCTGCTCCTGGTGGTGTTGTTCAGGTCGATCGTGGTGCCACTCAAGGCGGCGATCCTCAACCTGTTGAGCATCGGAGCGGCGTATGGGGTGTTGGTGATGGTCTTCCAGTGGGGTTGGGGCAAAGATCTGATCGGGCTCGAAGCCACTGTCCCGGTGATCTCATTCATCCCGATGTTCATGTTCGCAGTGCTGTTCGGCCTGTCGATGGACTACGAGGTGTTCCTCCTGTCCCGGGTGCGTGAGGAGTATCTGGCGTCGGGGGACAACACCGGGGCGGTGATCCGGGGCATCTCGAGCACTGCACACGTGATCACCTCAGCTGCGCTGATCATGATCTCGGTCTTCCTGGGCTTCGTGCTGGGCGACGACCCCGCAATCAAGATGATGGGCCTCGGTCTGGCGACGGCGATCTTCATCGATGCCACCGTGGTTCGCATGGTGTTGGTCCCGGCCACGATGAAGTTGATGGGCGACGCCAACTGGTGGCTGCCGGCGTGGCTTGATCGCATCCTCCCCAACTTCGACCTCGATGACACAACCTCGATAGCTACCCCCACCGAGCCCGAGTTGGTTGCAGTCAGCTGACCAGGGTCGACCAAGGCCCGCGCTCCGCTTGGGAGGCGGGCCTTCGGTCCCCTTGAGAATTCGTACACAAACTACGCCTTTAGTCGGTTCTGTCTATTGTTGACAGGAAACCCGCCGCCTAGTCATTTGTGAAAAGGAGAGGGATCAATGAGATCCTGCCATCGACCGCACCGAGTGCCTAACAAGAAGATGGACAGAGGAAACGCGTAATGAGCGAAGCACCCCTGAGTCACATCTCTTCGCCTGCTGAGCGCGAACGCCGATACGCCGCCTTGCGGTCAATGATGGCGTCCAATGGTTTGGATGCGCTTGTGATCTCCAGCCGCGGCGACGAGTTCATGCGGGGCCGGGTCCAATACGTCAGCGATGTCTTTCAATGGGCAGGTTGGAGCTTCGTCGTACTTCCAATTGAGGGCGAAGGGTCTTTCATCGGCGATCCGCTGTGGGGCCTCGCTCGAGTTCCAATGGTTGATTGGATCCAGGACATGAGGACCACGCACGACCCCGGAGCAGAAATAGCAGACATCCTCGGGAGTCATGGACTCTCCAAGGGGACCATGGGCATTGTCGGTTGGTCCGACATCACGGCCGCGGTCCACATCGATGGGATCAAGGCGGCCTGCCCCGATGTCCGCTTGTTGGATGCGACCGATCTGTTTGATGACATCAGAGCAATCAAGAGCCCCGAGGAGATTGCCAATCTCGAGGAAACATCAGCGATCATCCGTCGGGTCTTCACCGCACTCGAGGCCGAGATACGACCCGGTGTCACCGAGCGGCAGGTTCTTGGCCAGGCACATCGACTCTGTCGCGAGTTCGGATGTCTCGACGGGATAGCGCAGATGAGCAGGACACCATTCCGTGCCTACACCTTCGGGACCGAAGGCGTC
>JBGSYD010000050.1:0-94415 GCA_041751055.1 Acidimicrobiia bacterium
CACTCAGATGATCATGCCTGGTGACAATACGGAGATGACTGTTGAACTGATCGCTCCGATCGCCATGGACGAGGGTCTCCGGTTCGCTATCCGTGAGGGTGGCCGCACCGTAGGCGCCGGACGAGTCGTAAAAATCCTCAAATAGGGAGCAAATCCATAAATGGCCAGCGACAAAAGGCCGCCTTTGACAATGGCTTGTACAGAGTGCAAAAGGCGGAACTACGTAACGACCAAAAGTAAATCGAATACTCAAGAGCGGCTGGAACTGAAGAAGTACTGCCGTTGGTGTCGGTCTCATACGACCCATCGAGAGACACGCTGAGTAATTCTCAATTCGGAAAGGGCCTCGTTTCTCGAGGCCCTTTTCTATAGCCTGGACAGCTATGGACTTTTCCACGCTCGAGGGCAATACCTTCGGCCCGTATTCCCTACGTGTCTGCCACGAGAAGGTCGTGGAGTTCGCCGATGCCACGGACATGGATCCCTCGGCGTGGAAGACATCTGCCCCACCCGGATTCCTCGCCGCTGCCTTGTTTGTTGTCGCTCCGGACCTGCTTTCTCAACTGACGGACTACGCGGTAATCCACGGGGAACAGATTTTCCGGTGGCATGGCCCGTTGCTTGTTGAATCCGATCTGCAGGTATCGGGGGTCGTCACGCGGGTTCGAGAGAGAGGTAGCACTTACTTCGTCGGATTCGAGATGACCGTGTCGGGCAAAGCCACCACTATCGCCGAAGGGACGTCTTTGTTTCTAGTCGCGCCTGCCGACCCGGCGCCTTCAGAAGATGCACCCATATTGCCGACCGACCCCCTCGACAACGGGGGCCCGCGAGAGGGTCAGAGATCTGCGTCACGTTCCGATTTGATCAGATACGCCGCCGCAACCCGAGACTGGAATCCGATTCACTGGGATCACAATTCGGCCGCGGCCGCCGGTTTGCCAGGGGTTGTCGTGCATGGTCTTTTGCAGACAGCCTGGGCGCTCGACACGGCAGCAAGCGGGGCGTCAGGTGGGGCGCCTTTCTCGTTTGCCAAGATCCGCTTTCGCAATCCTCTGATGACAGCCCACCCGGTGGACCTGTCAGTTGATACCGACGGTCGTCGGAAGTCGGTCACGGTATCGGACGCCGACACCCAATATCTGACGGCTCAAATCGATATGGCGGAGGAGTAACCAAGTGGATTACTCATCGGTCGAACGGGTAAGAGAACAGGAGTTGATCTCCAGGGCTCAAGCCGGCGACCGGGCCGCCTTCGCCGCTCTGGTGAGGGAGCACAGCGATATGGTTTACACATTGGCGAGAAGATTGGTCGGCGACCCGCATATGGCTGCCGACATCGCCCAGGAGACGATGATTCGAGCTTGGAAGTCTCTGCCAAATTTTCGTGGAGAGTCTCGACTTTCGACCTGGTTACACCGCATCACTGTGAACACCGCATGGACGCACAAGAAGCGAGCAAGAAAGCACTTGGGGCCAAACCTCGACGAGATGGGGGAAATCGCCGCACCAGTCGATTTGAATCACCCCGAATTCGCTGGTGAGATAGCCGATCTGAGGGGACGTCTGCATACTGCCCTCGACCTTTTGCCGGATGCGCAACGTCAGATCGTGGTGATGAAAGACATCCACGGTTGGTCTCACGCCGAAATTGCAGACTCGGCGGGGATTTCGATCACTGCTGCCAAAGTTCGACTGCATCGGGCCCGCGCCCGATTGGCCAAAATCCTGGAAGACGTCTGATGGCGATCCTCTGCGAGGTCGCAGCGCCCTTTGTCGCAAACAGTGCTGTCGCAGATACGGAGATCATCTGGCCGGTCAGCGTTCATGCCGACACCTGCCTCCGGTGCCAGGCCCGGCAGGCAGCCATGGCAAAAACGGGTCGGGAGCTGAAAATGATGGCGACCGAGACACATCCCGCACCGAAGGATCTCGAGTGGCGCGTGATGTCGTCGTTGGAAGGGGATCTTGCAGTCAGCCGATCGTGGAGGAAGCCAGTCACATTGACCGCGGCCGCCTTGTCGATGATCGCCGCCGTCGTCATCTGGCGTTTGCGCCCCAAAACGAATAGCTAGTTGTCGACTGGCAAAACCAGCGGGCAATCACGTACCGGGTGTTCCATGACCATCATCGCCTGACCGTAGATCTCGGTCAGTAGGTTCGATTCCAGCACCTGACGGGGATCGCCGGTTGCCACACCACACCTGGCGACTAAAACGACGGGTTACTCATGAAAAGGCACTTGACCTTCAAGCCACTTGAAGCTTTACGCTGCGGTCATGACACAAGATTTGCGAATAGGGGAGCTGGCGGACCAGGCAGGATTGGCTCCGTCGGCGATCAGGTATTACGAGGCCGTCGGAGTGTTGCCTCCGGCAACCCGCTCTCGTTCGGGATATCGGGGCTACTCGGAGGGCGACTTGGATCTGGTGAAGTTCGTCTCGAGGCTGCGGAGCCTCGAGTTTCCACTGAACGACGTCCGAGAGATCGTGGCTTTGCGACGGGAGGGCAAGGCTCCTTGCGCCGCTGTGCGCTCGGCGATGTCGCGCGGGGCACAGCAAGTATCCAACCGAATCCGCGAATTGCAAAGGCTGCAAACCGAGTTGGGGGATCTGGAGAAGACTGCACGCGATTTGCCCGACGATTGGCCCACCGTCTGTGTCTGCAATGTGATCGAGGACGGCCAATGAAGATCACCTTGCAGTATTTCAACGACTGTCCGAATTGGAAGAAGACCGACCGCCAGCTTCGAGAAATCATTTCCGACAACGACGTCAGTGCCACGATCGAATATCAGTTGATCGAGACGCAGGAAGACGCGGAGAAATACCAGTTCGCCGGGTCGCCGACTTTGTTCTTCGACGGCGTCGATCCCTTTCAGCCCAGATTGAAGACGATCGGGCTGGCATGTCGGGTCTACCTGACTGACTCGGGAGCTTCCGAGGGCCCGTCGAAATCCCAGCTCCGTGAGGCCTTGGGAGTCACAACCGAATAGAAGCCAAATCAGACCAGACCTCCCAAGCCGTTGTAAATGACGTCATCAACAACCGGGATACCAAGACCGAACAACGCTTGAGAAGCTTCGATCAGAACGCTGATCCGGGGTTGCTAGAAGGAGGATTCGATCCAGCGAGCGTGTTGCCAGAGCGGCGATAGGAGCGAGGAGCCCGAGCCCAACGAAAACGAGGATATTTCCGACGATGTCCTTGATGATCACCCCTGCGCCCGAACCATGAAAAACCGGGTCGAGCTCTACTTCTTCGATCGGGATGTCGAAGTCGCGTGCAATACGCTCTCGCTCTGACTGATATTCCGATGTTGTCATCGGCCGGTCCCCCGAGTTTGCGAAGGCGTCAACGGTTGACGCGAATGGAATGAAGACTTCGATCTCCAATGCGGATGCCTCAGTAGGAGGCGTTCCGGCATCCAATGGGTAAATGGTCAGGGCCAGGGTGCTGACCAGCCATACGCCGAGAGCGACTATTGCCAATGGCCGCGACCAGGAGCTGGCTTTCGGTCGCACCAAGGCAGCGATAACAATCGCCACCGCGAGGACGAGCCAGGTCAGGGGCTCCGTCCAGATCCCGGCCAACGCGTCCCAGCCGTTCCGGATCCACCCGGAGATCGTTGACATCACAACGGTTTCGACGACAAGAGGATGCAGCCTGTTTCACCTCCGTTTGAGCAGGCGTCGGATCCTTCCGGTCAACTCACGACGGAAAGAATTGAGAATAAACACGTCCCTGCGTCCATCGACCACTGTTATTTCGTCGTGGCCGGAGAGCGTGTGAATACCAGCCCGGTAACGACCGGTCGGCAACGGTCCGATACGCCGCACAACCTCTTCGGAGAATTCGGTCGGGGTCAACCTATCGATGCGATTGATGGCGACAGCACCCCCATAGCTTCTCGAGGAGTCCTGGGCGGGGCGGTAGAGCGCTCCGTCGTGTACGAACGGTGTCCCACCGGGTCGGCTTGAACTCACGTCTGTTTTGATCGGGTTGAGGTCATGGGGAACCCACGGCCCAACTACCTGTTCGGCATGAAAAGCGTGGAGGGCGGTGTTGGCTTCAGGTCCTTCGAAAGTGCAGAAGAGCCACCATCGACCTTCATGCAGAAAGATCGTGGGGTCGAGCACTGGCATACCGTCGAGGATTGTCCCAACCAAGTCCCAGGTATGCGGGAAGGAGGTCGCCCGGTAGATGCGGACTTCTCCAGCCTGGTAGGTCTCGGGGACGCAATACAGCGATCCGTCATCCTCGAATAGGTATGGATATGAGGCGTGTATGCCAGTGTCCAGCACCACCTTTGGCTTGAGGTCTCCGTTCAGGTCGATCGCAGATATGACGCCGCGGTGCTGTTCGTAGTCATAATCCTCTGCCAGCGCGTAAGTTGTCTTTCCTGTGGGGTCGGGGAACGGGTCGGCGAGGTATTTCCGACGGCCGTGCTCAGGAACCCAGTCGAATTCGGGTAGATCTCCGGCTAGAAGTGTCGACAGAGGAACCCTGGCCATCCCGATGGTCCATTTGGATGCCTTGCTGAGACCGTTCCATTGGTACCGGAAGAAGTTGACGATCTGGCTGATGAGGAACTTGACCATCGTCCAGTTTGTCGGAGACCGCCGTAATGGAGCGTCCGTAGTCGAGGGTGGGGCAGTCACGTGGGACGTGTCGCCGTTGAGAATCTGGCGCACGGCTATAGAGGGGAACCCCGAGGCACCGAAGAAGACATCGTCACGGGTTCGTCTGTAGGAGAACGGCACGACCCGGAAAGTCCCTCGATGAAGTACCGAGCCGCCATCGAGCCGCTCCGTGATTCGTTGCAGGATCGTGCCCACAGTTGGCTCGCCGTCGGCAATCTCCCAAAATCCGGGGGGCTGGCCTCGATAGACCCGTTCATCACCATGATGGAACGACCAGATACCGTATCGAGCGGTATCGAGCACCTCACCTTTGAGAATCCCGAAGCCGAAACGAAGGATGAGGTCGAGTTCGGCACCTCTGACAGCGACGACGTCCTCATCAGTCAGCTTCTCACCGTATTTGCCGACCGGTACCACATCGCAAGTGAGCACCGGTGTCTCGCCAAGCTCTGCTGACATGTCCACGGGCTGTGATGCGGACGATCTGCGCTGGATGTATCCCTTGTTGTACAGGTTCCAAAGCAGGTGTTTTGGCTCACCAAAAAGCCTGGCCAGCCGGCCCGGCGATCCTGCTTGCTTGCCGGGCATTATCAACAGGCTGATCTCCACTTCTGCAAGCTCGAGCAACCTCTGGATGGTCTGTGCTTGCCAGGCCGGGAAGCTGAGCCCGTTGCACATGACTCCGACACGAACTGGCGTGGGCTCTAACGTGGGTGCGGACACCGGCGCAGGCTAATGGCTTGGCCCTGAATGGACGGTTTCGGCTTAGCAGTCAGTCGGACCAGACTGCTTCCCGACGGAATCCTGCGAACCTCTATCCTCGCTGGATGAAGCATTCAGATTGGGACAAGGTCATTAAGGCTGCGATGGAGCCGGCGGCCGACTATCTCAAATCGCTACCTGATCGCAAGGTCTTTCGACCCGTGTCCGACCCCGACGAGATCCGTGGACTGGTGGGCGGTCCCCTTCCCGAACACGGAACTGCCCCCGATCAGGTCGTAGCCCAGCTGGCCCGGGACATCGAGCCCTACCTGAACGCTCATGCCTCAGGCCGCTTCTTCGGGTTCGTTATTGGAGGGCTCCATCCCGCTTCGTATGGCGCGGATCTCTTGACGTCTACATGGGATCAGAACACAGGCCTTTATCCGATAACTCCTGGTGCAGCGATCGTCGAGGAAGTAGCGGTCGGATGGTTGCTGGATCTGCTCCACCTCCCCAAGGAATCGTCGGTCGGTTTGGTGACAGGGGGACAGATGGCAAATTTCACCTGCCTGGCCGCCGCCCGGGATGGCGTGCTCCGCGAGGCCGGTTGGGATGTGGAATCAGACGGGCTTCAGGGCGGCCCGAAAGTGAACATCGTTGTCAAGGCCGAGAGCCACTCGACTGTCCTGCGCTCCTTGCGGTATCTCGGTCTCGGCACGTCGACCGCTATCAAAGTCGGCTGCGACGCTCAGGCGCGCATCGACACCGACGCACTCGTGGAGACCCTCGAAGGTCTCACAGGACCGACCATCATTTGCATCGAATCGGCCAACATCAACACCGGTTCCTTTGATCCTTTCAACGCCGTCGCAGATGCAGCGCAAAAGCACCGTGATCGCGGCAATCCCACTTGGGTTCACGTGGACGGTGCCATCGGGTTGTGGGCTCTCGCATCGCCCGAGATGTCAGACCTCACGGATGGTCTCGACCGACTCGATTCGTGGTCGACCGACGCCCACAAGCTTCTCAACGTGGGGTACGACTCTGGGATTGCGATATGCCGCGACTCAGCTGCGCACCGTTCGGCGATGAGCATCACCGCCTCGTACTTGATCCAATCCGAAGGTGCGACCCGCGATCCCATGGACTGGAACCCTGAGTTCTCGAGAAGGGCCCGGGGTCTTGCTCTCTATGCCACCCTCAAATCGATGGGGCGCGACGGCGTGGCGGACCTGGTCAACCGCACTCACGGCCACGCCAGGAGGTTCGCCGAGGGGCTCGCCACCAGCGGCCGAGCTGAGATCCTCAACGACGTTGTGTTCAACCAGGTGCTTGTGCGCTGGCTGGCTCCAAACGGCGAGCACGACGCGTTCAACGACCGGGTGATGTCGTGTGTTCAGGCAAGTGGTGAGGCCTACTTCAGCGGGACTAATGCCAATGGGATGAGATTGATGCGAATCTCCGTCTCCGACTGGGCGACCGATGAGGACGACGTCGACAGAGCGGTTGCCGCCCTGCTGACATGCGCTGGCCCCGACACCGAATAGGACACTCCGATGTATGTCATCGTATGGAAGTATGAGGTATCCCCGTCCCAAGATGAGAGCTTCAAGTCGGCTTATGGCTCGGCGGGTGACTGGGCCACTCTCTTCAGTCGGGGCTCCGGTTACATCGGCACCGAACTCATCGCCGTCGGTCCGTCCGACTACATCACGATCGACAGATGGCAGAGCATCGAGGACTTCGAGAGATTTCTGACGGGCAACCGGGCGGACTACCAAGACCTAGATGAAGCCTGCGCCGTTTTCACCGTCAAGGAGGAGCTAATCGGGCAAGGCCTGGCAGACGTCTTATGAGCCGCGATTGGTGGTTGGACGAATCGGAATTCGCTGGTGCGGAACATCTTGACGAAGCCTACGTACCCGCCTATGACGCCAAAGCACAAGTGGATCCAACAGAGGACGTGGAGAGGCTCGTCGGGTTGGGTTTAGGGGCAAAATCATTGCTTGTCGACATGGGTGCCGGCACCGGCGTGTTCAGCCTCGCGGCGGCCGCCACTGGAGCGTCGGTCATTACTGTTGACGTGTCGCCGGCGATGACAGCAGTAATCGCAAGTCGAGCGGCGGTGGCCGGTCTGGAAAACGTCAAAGCCGTTGAAGGAGGGTTTCTCAGCTACGAACACTTGGGGCTACCAGCGAACTTCGTCTATACCCGCAACGCCCTGCATCAGTTGCCGGACTTCTGGAAAGTGATCGCCCTGGATCGTCTCGCCGCGATGCTGACGCCAGGGGGAATGCTGCTGCTGAGAGACCTGGTCTTCGATCTGGAACCCGATGCCGTTGAGACCGGCATCGAAGAGTGGATGCGCGGCGCCGTTGACGATCCCGCAAAGGGGTTCACGTCTGACGATCTGGCGGATCATGTGCGAACGGAATACAGCACCTTCACTTGGCTTCTCGAACCAATGTTGGAGCATGTCGGGTTCGAGATCTTGGAAAGGTCCTCGCGTCGGGCGGCGTACGGGATGTACTTGTGCCGAAAGCGGTGACGGCTAAGACCGGATGGTATGCAGCATCTTTCTGAGGATGGGATTGGTTGCGCCGACCAAATCTCTAATCGGGGATAACAGCCTGGACATCGACCTCGTAAAGCATGTCATTCCGAGCGAGTGCCGAGACGCCGAGCAGGGTGGACGCTGGTCTCTCCGTGGTCCAGATGGTGCCGATGTGTTGGTGTAGCGAAGATCGCCTGTCCTGATCGAGGCCGATGACGTAATGGGTCAGTTTGGTGACGTGCCCGGGGTCGATCCCGATCGCAGCCAGGTGCACCTGCACGTTACGAAACGCCTGGGCGACCTGGGCGGCGAAGCCCCCTTCGACCAGGACACCGTCCTCAGTCCCTCCCCATTGCCCGGCCATGAACACCAGGCGGCCCGGAGGTGGGATAACAATATGGGTGTAGATGTGCGACGGATCGAACACACCCTCGGGATTGATGTGTCGGAAATCGGTCATGGGCTCCTCGCATTGCGGAGATACCAAGTTACCGGGGTGCCCCAACCTCGACTGGCATGCGCGCACTTGGACATCCTTCGAAATGGTGGCGTCTGCGATCTCGATTGGCCCTCGACCCAACTGCTGCGGCCGACTCCGGCTTGCACCATCGCCTCATCCACCGACTCGGCCGCTAGTTCTGGTCTCTGGAGTGACGGCCAGCGGCCGATAGACACGATTCCAGACCTTGCTGTAGAAATGCCGAAGTCCCGGGAGAGCTCCGAATCGGATACAGGAGAATCCACAAGTTCCTTCATCTAACCAAGAGACACTCAGGCGGCCGCGAAAGTTCCATTTGAGCGAATGAACGCAACCTGTTCGAAATCTGGATATCGCGTGCAACGCTAGAGGAGTCTGCGACGTTTCACCGGTGGTGGCAGCTTGACGGATAGGGAAATCTATGAGGAAGTACGAGGCCCGCTGATCCGATTCGCATCGTCGTTGGTTGGGCCAGATAGAGCCTCGGATCTGGTGTCAGAGGTCTTGGTTGCGACCCTTCAACAGAGGACCCTGGACTCGTTGGAGAACCCGCAGGCGTATCTGATGCAGTCCGTCCTCAATCGCGCTCGTTCCCAAGGTCGTCGGCGAGCGCGTGAGGCGTCAGCCGTCCGGCGGATAGCAGCTGAGGCTGGCAATGCGGTCGAGTCGGTCGACCTCGTACTGGGTTCGGATCTCGTCGCAGCTGTCGCGAACCTTCCTGTTCAACAAAGGGCGGCGATCTATCTCGTCTACTGGGTGGATTTGGACCCGACCCAGGCCGCGGGACTTCTCGGAGTTCGGCCCGCAACCCTCCGGCGCTACCTGTTTCTCGCGAAAAGCAAGTTGAGGAAGTGGATCGATGAGTGACACCAGCTTCCGCCGGATCGTCCGAGCCGGACTCGCTCCGATGATGGAAGAAATCCCCGAGGGACCCGAGTGGCATGAGTTGACCCACGATGGCGCCCTCGCTGCGGTGGGGTCTACGCGATTCGCCTGGCTGGCCGGTTTAGCTTCGGCAGTGGTGGTCATGTTGGTGGTGGGTGTGGCTGCCTTCCTCGGGGGTGGCGAGGACCTACCGTCACCCGGGACCGGCTCCACTCCATCCGATGATTGGGTCGCCATCGAATATCCCGAGGGGTACTCCGCAATCAACGACCTGATGATCCCGGCAGATGACTGGATTGTCTTGTGGGGTGGCCAGACAGCCGACGTCGAAGAGGCTCCGACGGGTGAGCCGGGATGGTCGTACAACCTCAATCTCGGCGAGTGGAGCCGACTCCCCCCCAGCCCGAAGGACCCTGCCATCGGTGCTGCCGGAGTCTGGACGGGTGAGGAAGTGATCATCTGCTGCGGTACCGGCGAGCAATTCGCCGACTTCGCAACGACGGTTGCCTACGACCCCGAGACCAACGAATGGCGGAGACTCGCCGACGCCCCGATTTCGGGGGGCTTCACCGAGGCGGTGTGGACCGGCGACGAGATGCTCGTCGCCACAATTGGCGGCGTAGCCGAATACGACCCGGCGGCGGATACCTGGACTACGTATCCCGCTCCGCCGGAGGGTGCGCGCCTCAATGAGATCGCATGGACTGGCGAAGAGTTGATCACATGGTCCCGCGTCGTCGAGCGGGCCGTGCACCCTGGCTACGCCCTCACCCTATCTACCGGCGAGTGGAGACAACTCCCTGATCCACCGGCGTGGCCGGCGGCGCCGGACATCGTCTGGACCGGGGACCGGCTGGTCATCTGGGGTGGTCTTCCGTCCCGCAGCGGCGGGTCGGAGCGTGCCGTCGGGTCTGTCTACGACCCCACTACCAATTCCTGGACTCCTATGTCTGAACCATTGCCGGAGCCCGAGCCTTTCGAGGGCAATTTGGGCAGCCAATCAATCGTTTGGACCGGGGACAGGGTTCTCGTCTCAACCGGAGCCTTCGGATCTGGAGTCGACCCTTCAGCATCCCTCCTCCTCGCCTACGACCCTATGTCCGACACCTGGGAGCTGGTCGACCAGACGCTACTCCCGACCATTTGGCCAGCCAACGTTGTGCTGGTCGGCGACCCGATCGTGGTCCGCTCCGATCGGATCTACATCAGCCCTCACGGCTGGATTCCAGAAGGAGAGCCCGTGACGGCCGACTCGTGGACAACTACCACCACGGTCTCGACGACGACCACGCAGCCGCTGCCGCCGTATATGTTCCTGCCGACACCACAGATCACACAAGGTCAAGCAACCCTGCCGGTTGCATTCTTGGACGGAACAACTGCCTCAGTGACGTGGCCAACCTCTCTCGATCTTCTCTCCAACGGCGTGGGAACGTCGGGGTGGGGAGCAGTGAACGATCTAGGTTCGAATTCGGCAAGGGATATCATTGCGATTCCCGAGTCCCGAGAAATGGTCATCAACCGGTTCGGAACGGGAGAGCTCCTGGCTACTTACGCTGACGGCGCCGGTGGAGTGGTTCAATTCAGGCGCTTCCCGAGCGATTCGACTGTCGACTACCTGGTATTCGATTTTGGCGAGTGGACGGTGTTGGTCTATGACTACCAGAAGAGCTCCGACGGCCGCATGACCGAGGCCGGTCGGGAAGTCTGGGCTTCTCACCTCTCATCGTCAATCACAGCTGAAGGGTTCCTGGCTCTGGTTGCCGACCCTCCGCTGATTCTCGCAGGAGCAGGAGAATCGCCACCGGTCGCGCTGGGCTTCAATCCTCCCGGAGGAACGATCTCGATGACTCTCACACCCTGTGTGCCCAACCAGACTGTCGATGATGAACCAAACAGTCTTTCTTGGTGCAACGGCTCCGGCGAGGTGAGCATCACCGTTCACACCATCGACGTGGAATTCAGGAACTCCGTAAGGGACTCCCTTCTCGTTTCGGATATCGAGGGGCCCTGAACGGCGATGTGGCGTCGTACGACTATTCAAGCAAGCGGTGGAGGGCCCCCTTCCAGTGTCGAGGGTGGCGGATCTTGACACACCTCGTCTGATGGAAGAACAGTATCCAGCTGACAGTCCGGTGGCTGTCTGACCGCGTCGAATTTTGGTTTCCGGTTTTTGTTATCTATTTCTCTCTTCCCTTTGAGGAATTCCCACACCATCAGGGATGCCCTTATACTTAGACATCCCGCGGATCCCAATAGGGGTGTAGCTCGAACTGGTAGAGCGCCGGTCTCCAAAACCGGAGGTTGGGGGTTCGATCCCCTCCGCCCCTGCCAGAAGAATACATAGGTAATAACTGATGAACCGAGAGATGCGTCGCATTCAGGAACGTGAAGAGCGACGGCAGAAGAAACAAGACGGCGGCTCCAAGGCGCAGCGTAAAGCTGCCGCTCTTCAGTCGCGTGGTCAGCCTGCAGCTGAGAAAGAGTCCTTGTATTTGCGGCTCAAGCATTATCTCCACGAGGTCCGTCAGGAGTTGCGTAAGGTCACCTGGCCCACCCGCGAGCAGATGATTGCTTTCACGACAGTGACCGTTATTACTTCCGTGGTCCTCACCGGCGTAATCTTCGGTCTTGATGTGGCAATGAAAGAGTTCGTTCTCTTCCTTGTTGAGCTTCGGTCCTGATGGCAGACACCGTGGAAGCCACCGAAGAGTCATCAGTCGACGTCGTGGACGAGACTATGCCAGCTGAAGAAGGCGCCGTTGACGAGGTGATGGCCGAGGACACCGCACCCGAAATCGAGGTCGATGCCCCAGCCGAAGAGTCGGATCTAGAAGCTGAGCCCGAAGAAGTAGCAGCGGAAGCCGAAGCAGAGCCCGAAGAGGTACCAGCGGAGACGCCAACCGAGGAAGCGCCCGAGGCAGCAGCTGAGGTACCAACCGAGGAAGCCCCACTCGAAGCCGAAGCTGAGCCCGATGAGGCAGCAGCGGAGGCTCCAACCGAGGAAGCCGTAAGTGCAGAGCCCAAGGCAGAAGAATCAGCCGAGGTTGCCGATGCGGACGCCCCACCTGTCGCTCCCAAGGTGGTCAGCCCGTATGACCTTCCCGGTGACTGGTACGTCATCCACTCGTATTCCGGTTATGAGAACAAGGTGAAGGTCAACCTCGAGACCCGGATCAACTCGATGCACATGGAAGATCGGATCTTCGAAGTCCACATTCCTATGGAAGACGTGGTCGAGTTCAAGAATGGCAAGAAGACCACAGTCAACAAGAAGGTTTTCCCCGGTTACATCCTCGTGAGGATGACCCTCGACGACGACTCCTGGTACGCGGTACGGAACACGCCCGGTGTCACGGGGTTCGTCGCCGGCAATGCCCAGAAGCCGACCCCGCTGTCCCGACGGGAGGTCGAGCGATTCCTCGGCGTCCAGAAGGAAGAGGAGAAGGGCAAGCCTCGGTTCAAGCCGGACTGGGAGATCGGGGAGCAAGTTCGCGTCGTCACCGGGCCATTTGCAGATTTCAACGGAGTTATCGAAGAGATCAACATCGATCAACAGAAGATCGTCGTGCTGGTCAACATCTTCGGTCGGGACACCCCGGTCGAGTTGGGCTTCGACGACATTCAAAAGAACTAAGTGCGGGGTGCGCGGCACCCCTTAGATATCACAGGACTTCAACATGGGCAGAAAAAGACTCGTAACAACCGTCAAGATGCAGTTGCCTGCCGGCCAGGCCACCCCCGCCCCTCCGGTCGGTACGGTCCTCGGCCCGCACGGCGTCAACCTCATGGACTTCGTCAAGGCCTACAACGAAGCGACATCGCATCAGCGTGGTCAGATCATTCCCGCCGAGATTTCGATCTACGAAGATCGCTCATTCGACTTCATCACCAAGACCCCGCCCGTGGCCGGTCTGCTCCGTCAGGCCGCTCGTGTGGAGAAGGGGTCTGGTGAGCCCAACAAGGTCAAGGTCGGCAAAGTCACCAGGGCACAGGTCAAAGAGATCGCCGAGCTGAAGATGCCAGACATCAATGCCATCGACATGGATGGCGCAATGAAGATCGTCGAAGGCACCGCCCGTTCGATGGGAATCGTCGTCGAGGGGTGATCAAATCACCTTGCTGGAACGATTCAATCGTTCCAGGGCTGAACGGTGGACAGCAAGTAAAACGCACCGGGAATCCGGTGCCTACGTGGGAGGCCGAACGGCCGCCTGGACCACAAGGAGAAACATGAAACACGGTAAGAAGTACCGCGAGGCAGCAAGCCGGTACGACAAGCAAACTCCATACGCGGCCGCCGAGGCCGTGGAACTGGTGAAGACCCTCTCTTCAGTCAAGTTCGATGAGAGCATCGACGTCGTCTTCAATCTTGGGATCGACCCCAAGAAGGCTGACCAACTGATCCGGGGCACGGTTTCCCTGCCACACGGAACCGGAAAAGATGTTCGGGTAGCTGTATTCACTTCAGGCGACAAAGAGGCCGAAGCCAAAGAGGCTGGCGCCGACGTTGTCGGTGGCAGCGACCTCGTGGAGGCACTTCAGGGTGGAGGCGAGATCAACTTTGATGTCGCAATCGCCACGCCCGACATGATGGCTGAGGTCGGAAAGCTCGGAAAGGTTCTCGGGCCACGTGGGCTCATGCCCAATCCGAAAGCCGGCACCGTAACGCAAGACATCGGTAAGGCTGTAGGCGAGTTCAAAGCTGGTCGTCTCGAGTACCGCAATGACCGTTACGGCAACGTGCACATCCCGGTTGGAAAAGTTTCTTTCGCAGTCGAGCAACTCGTGCAAAACCTGGCTGCCGTCACCGGCGAGATCAGCAGAGCCCGTCCTGCCTCTTCGAAAGGTCGGTACATGAAGTCGATGACCCTGTCGTCGACGATGGGACCGGGAGTCAAAGTAGACGTCAACACCGTGGATGACCTGATCGAATCGGCGAGTTAGTTCGCAACAAGGCGTGAATGGTGTGGCCCCACCGAATGGCGGGCCCTTTCCTCGTGGGACAGGCTCGATGCGGACAAATCCGTTTCGGATGTCCAATCCCACGTCGGTGAACTCGGTCAAAATTCCCTGGCTACAACGAGTCTTAAGTTTTGTGCAGGGAAGAATGCCTAATGTCGTTTCAGCACTGTTACAACCGCTATTTTGACTGAGCTGCCCTAGGTCCCGGGACCTCGACTCGACTTCATCGAACAGCTGCGCCGACTCGGTCTGCAGGGCCTTTGCCCGCTTCCGTTTGCCGGAGCGAATATCGAAGGTCCGCCAAATGTATGAGGGTGCCTATGGATGCGGTCCCCGATCTTTATTGCGATTTGCACCCTTTTCGACAAAGTGGTGGCTTCGCCGCCCTGCCCGGAATCGGACAATAGATTCGCGACTGCGTCGAAAGCAGCCATTCGAAAGACCGGGTCGCTGCCTGTGTCCTGGATCGTGATTTCGAGTCTTGGCTCAGTCAACCATGGTGCTGGAGAACATGGCCCGCTCAACCTTGAGCAACGGGATGGTACTCCGTCTCGGAGCGTCGTAACTATTTCGTTACGCCGGACCAATACGTTTTAGAGGATGACCTGGGGACAGCGAGCAAAGTCGAAGGCCATGGATCGTGAGCGGACGAGGTCGACGCGAGTCGACGCCCAGATCAGTGATACTGGCAATGTAGGATTGCCTGGCAAGCGGATACCTGATGATGGCTGACTTGGCGACATCTTTCTTTGTTGGCGGGACATCGGCGGCGATACTTGTGGCGTCGGCGGCCATCAGGTTCGACCCTCGTCGGTACGGGCCTGGGTGAGGGAGGGATGAGGCGCGTCGTACTTACTGCTGGCCTATTACTGGCGATAGCAGGAATTCTGGTTGGGGTTCTTGGCAGTTTGCTCGGTGAGGTCTGGGCGTGGCCCTTCGGCTGGGCCAGCTGGGCGCCAGTTGGATATCTGATCCTCCTCAGCCGGCCGGGGAATCGGGTCGGCCTAGCCTCTTTTGTCGTTGGCCTGGCATGGGCGATGGGTTTCGTTCTCGGCGAGCTGTCGGTGAAATTGGAGTCCGAGCGTTGGGCGGCGTGGGCCGAGTTGGGCACCACGCTCGCCGGGGTCGTCCCGTGGCTCGCAATCATCTGGCTGTTATTGGTATTTCCTTCTGGCGACTACAGCGGGCGAGCCGAGCGATGGGTCACAGCCGCGGTCATCACATTTGGGCTGACTGCCTCCTTCGCTTTTGCTGTCAGTTCGAGTCCTATGGAGTACACCGGATACCTGAGCCCATTGGCGAGCGGTCCGCTTTCGGGCATATCAGAGGCGGTGACTAGTGAGACCGGCTTCTTGGGTGTAGTCGTTCTTGCTGCTGCTGCATTAGTGCTTCTGATACGTCGCGGGCGGAAAAGCGAAGGAGTGGAGAGGGCCCAATACCGATGGCTGATGTTTGGCGGGACCATCTTTGTCTTGGTAATGGCAGTAGGCCAGTTCGCTCCCGATAACGCCCTGGGGCAGTTTTTGTGGATTGCCGGTGGTTCTGCTATTCCGACCGCCGTCGGCGTCTCTGTTCTGCGCTACCGTCTTTATGACATCGACCGCATCATCTCGAGGACGGTCGGCTACGCGGTGGTTGTTGCTCTCCTTGGCCTCGTTTACGCGACTGCTGCGGTCTGGCTCCCCACCCAGGTGATTGGTGAGCGAACACCTCCGTTATTTGTTGCTGGGTCGACGTTGTTGGTGGTGGCGTTGTTCAACCCGGTGCGGCGCTGGGTCCTCGGTTGGGTGGACCATCGTTTCTACCGGTCTCGCTATGACGCCGAGCAAGTTGCGTCTCGGTTCACCGACCTACTCCGTCACCAGACTGACGTCGACCAGCTTGCAGTCGACTGGGCCAACGTGGTTGCTGAGGCGGTTCGACCCTCGTCGATCGGGGTCTGGGTGAGAGAAAGATGAGCCTGGCGTAGGATCTTCTGCACCCCCTTCTTCGTCCCGGTCGGACTCGATCGGGCGATTGTCGTAGGCGAATGGCTTGATTCGTTCGGAGGGGTGAGATAGAGCACGTGATCGATCTCAAACGTGAGCAACCTCATGCCCCTCCCTCGGTCTGCGATCGAAGGGACTGGCCCATTCGGCTTCACCTCCGGAGGAGAGCAGGAAATCGGCTTGGCCTCGAGGGAGATCAACGTAGAAAGGCCCCGCCGGACAGCGGGGCCTTTCTTGTTGCTCGCGGGGGAGGCCTAGGGGAGAAGGGTCCAGAATCCTTCGTCGTTAACCGGTATCGAGACGATGTCGCTGGGGGATCCGTCTTGGGCGGAGTTCCAGTAGACACGGATAATCGAGTCGGCGTTCAGGGCGGGAGTGTCCAGCGAGAACGCGAACTCTCCCCAACACCCGGTGCCACATGTCGCTGTGGTGAAGTCGGTGTAAGCGACCGCACCGTCATTGACGATGTCAAGCGACACTGTGGCCTCGAAGACATTGGCAATACCAACCACCATCGGAAGACCGTCACTGTTGAAGATCACTGGCTCGGTGATGTTGATCGGGTTGACCTGATCCTGGAAGTCTTCTCGGCCAACCGAAGAGCTCAAATCGAGGCCCTCTGTGCCGAACTGCGTCACCGGCTGGTTGTTCACGATGAACTGGACCTGATCGATCCCCGGCATCTGCGTTGCCGTGTATATCAACTGGTTGAGCATGGTGAAGTCTGCAAGCAGGCCACCAGCACCGTCGAGGAATGCCTCGTTCATGTCGATGATCAACGCATTGTCGGCACCGTCGGCACGTCGGACGCCCAACACCTCGACTCCGTCAGGGACGGAATTCGTCATGCCGGGTGGTAGCACCAGGTCGGGGTTGCCCAACAGGTTGAGCGCCGTCATCACGATCTCGGTGTCTTCGGAACCGGTCGGGCCGTCGACGAAGGTGTAGAAGGCGACGAGGGCGGGGTTGCCCAAATTGCTGTTCTCCGGCGATTGGGTCAGATACACAGTCGTCCCGAATTGGGCGATCGGCGCAATGGGCTCCGTAGTCGACGTGGTGGTGCTGCTGCTGCCCGGGTCGGTATTTGGGGTGCTCGTCGACGTTGTCGTCGAAGTGCCCGGAGAACCAACCGGTGGTGGCTCGTTGTTCAGCACCAGCAGCGGGATGCCGACGGCGAGCAACACTGCGGCTGCGGCGCCGGCAAAGACGAGAAGGGGACTCGTTCTTGAAGTTTTACCTGGCATGGTCACAACTGTCTCCTCTGGGAAGGGAGGTGGCTCTGGTGACATTGACACCAGGCGGTCGGTCAATTCTTTGAATCTTTGATCGTCGCTGGGGTTCATCGCAGCCACTCCTGTAATCGTTTCCTGGCTCGGGCGAGGTGGCTTTTCACGGCCCCCGTCGAGATTCCCATTCGATCGGCCACCATCTCCGGGGAGAGGTCGGCCCAGTAGGTGAGAAGCACGACTGCCCTTTGCTGTATCGAAAGTCGCTCGATTGCCTGCAGGACATCGACGTCTATGTCCGGCGGGTACACGACTTCCGGCCCCGCCGTCTTGATCTCACGAAGGCGACGGGAGAGGGTGCTTCGGTGGTGGTCTTTCGCCACCGTGAACACCGTTCGGTACAGATACGCCCGACGGTTGAGAACATCGGGCCAGCTCTTTGCCGCAAAAGCCTTCAAACAAGCATCGGTGACAACGTCGGCGGCGTCGAAGGGCCCGACCAGACCTGTTGCGTATCTGGTCAGCTCTTCGGCGTAGGACCGGTAGATCTCCTCGTTGTTCATACCGACTTTCACGGTGAGCATGCCCCTGAGACGGAGCGGATGCGGACTAGGGGTTACAAGGTTCTGGCGTGACGCTGATTATTCCCAGGAGGGCGCGCTAAAAGGGAGATTTCCATCGATTGGGAGAGTTATTGAGAGTGGGGGTCTCTGTGGGCCGGACGCCATTGGCTCCGAGGGCATTCGGTTGCCAGGTCCACCGTCCGCACGAGGCCGTCTCTTCGTCTGTCGACCAGGGTAGGTACTGGTCCACTTCGGCTTCGCGGCCCTCATCCTGGGTCTCGGCTAATGCGGGTGGGGGCGGTCAGGAAACCCACCCGGGATCACGCAGAGACCCCCGTGTTCTCAATAACTCCAGTGTCGCGCTCAGTCTCAGATCTGTCCAGGGAATATCTGGAAATGCACAGAGTTATCCCAAACCTGAGGCCGTCAGCCTCACTGTTGGCGGGAATTCTGCAGAGATAGCCACGGAGAGCGACCTACTCGGCGAGTCCCCACGGAAACGGCTCGGGGATCGTGCCGGCACAGAACGACGCGAAGGTCGCCCGATAGCCTCCTGCCGGCACGGTTTCGACACTGATCAGTCCGTATGCGTCTACTTCGGAGGTATCCGGAATCGGGAGGTAGAACTGCGTCTCATCGAGTTGGACGAGTGGCTCGACCGGCCGGCCGTCGGGGCGACCACCACCTTCAAAGATGGCCCGTCGAACCTCCTCTGCCGCTTCAATCGCGGTCTCGTATCCTGGTTGGTCACCGTCCAGGGTGTGATATGCGTTCCAGCGTTCGGGGCAATTGGGCATCGTCTCGATTCGAGGTTGAGATTCGGCTGGACTCTGAAACAACGCGATTCCATCGAGTCCGATGATGAGGGCCGGAGCAAGCCACCAGAGCCGAGGCCACGCCCAACGATTTTGAGGTTCATCCGATATGGGGATCAACGGACTCAAACACCCCTACTTTCTCGAGCCCTCAATGTGCATCGCGCCGAGCACCTTGTCAATGAACTAAATGACTGATTCCGAAACGGTCAGATCGAACTCAAGAATTCAAACAACTCATCGTTGAAAGCTTCCGGCTGCTCCAGATTGGGGAGGTGGGCGGCGTTGGGGATTACAACGGCATCGCGGTCAGAGAGTTTTGTTGCCAGGTCGTCTGCGGCCGCCCGGATGTCGGGTAAGTCGTATTCGCCGACAACAACAAGGGCCGGTGCCTCGATTCTGTTGATGCCCGCTGTTCGGGCGGCGGTGTCGATCTCCTGGAGTTTCTCACGCAGGTCCTCGTTGGCGAGTGCGATTTTGTCCATGTCGACGAGCAGATCGACAACATCAGGGTCTACCTGGTCGATGGTTCTGCCGTACCCTGCGACCCACATCTCGGCGTCGAGCTGGGCCACACGATCGAAGTCGCCGGCTTCATAGGCTTTCACAGCCTCAGGCCATTGCGGTGACTCGTAGTAGCCGTCAGGCGGTTCGAATCCAGGTGAGTTGGCGGCGACGAGCACGAGTCCGGAAACCCGATCGGGCGCTTTGATGGCCACATCCAACGCAACGCCAGACCCTACGGAGCAACCGACCAGGATTGCCGTATCGAAACGGAAGAAGTCGAGGACCGCCAATACGTCGGTGTCAGCTTTGAACATCTCCTCTCCCAGGGGAGTCCGCCCATATCCCCGTTGGTCGATCGCAAGGAAACGCAGGCCATCCGGCACTGCCTCCAGTTGGGACAGCCACATCCGCGAGTCCGCAATTCCGGCATGGATGAACACCACGGGCGACCCAGAACCCGCCCCTCGGTAATACATCTTCTCAGAGCCGACCGGTGCTTTACCTTCTTTCATGAAGCGACCATACGGGATTGGCGTTCGATCGGCGTTTCGGTACCATCTGACCTGCAACTCCAATACCTCGGCCCCAGACCGTCGGTGTCGCAAGACTCAATGGGATTTCCCGCCTGCGTAGGTCGCTCCTTAACAAGAGCCCCTGTCGAATGTCGAGGGGTTTTATTTGTACCTAATTTCGGAGGAGCGAAATGCCAAGACCAGAAAAGGTCCAGGCTGTTGCCGACATAAAAGAGAAGTTGGAAGGTTCTGAAGCGGTTTTCTTGACTGAATACCGTGGCCTTACCGTCAAGGCGGTACAGGACCTCCGGAAGAGCCTGCGAGCCAGCGGCGCCGATTACAAGGTCGTAAAAATGACCCTGGCCAAGCGCGCTGCTGATGATGCGGGGATCGAAGGTCTCGACGAGTTTCTCGTCGGCCCGACCGCGCTGGCATTTGCCAACGCCGATCCCGTCGCAACTGCAAAGGCCCTGAAGGATTTCGGGAAAGCCAACGAAGTCTTTGTGCTCAAGGCTGGTGTCATGGCCGGAGCAATCCTCACACCCGAGGAGATCTCCAAGTTGGCCGACATCGAGTCGAGAGAGGTATTGCTGGCCAAGATCGCCGGAGCCGCCAAGGCCCCGTTGTACAAGGCCGCTGGGATGTTCGCATCCTTCAACCGCGATGCCGCGCAAATGTTCAAACAGCTTCTGGACAAGAAGGAGTCGGGCGAAGCTGCCGAGGACAGGCCCGCCGAAGAGGCGACCCTCCCCGCAGAAGAGCCCACCGAGACCGAAACGGCCGCGAAGGCCGAGGAGGAATGAATCAATGGCCAAGAAGACCACTGATGAAGTTATAAGCATTTTCGAGGAGATGACAGTCCTCGAACTCAAGGAATTCCTCGACGCTTTCGAGGAGAAATTCGACGTTACCGCTGCAGCCCCAATGGCTATGGCCGCTGCTCCCGCCGCTGGTGGGGACGGTGCTGGCGCTGCCGCTGAGGAAGAGAAGGACGACTTCGACGTTGTTCTGACCGCCGCCGGCGCGCAGAAGATTCAGGTCATCAAGGAAGTGCGCGGTCTTACCAGCCTCGGTCTCAAAGAGGCCAAGGACCTGGTCGACGGCGCCCCGGCCAATGTGCTCGAGGGTGTCGACAAGGAGACCGCAGACAAGGCAAAGGAAGCCCTCGAGGCTGCCGGAGCCACGGTCGAGCTCAAGTAGCCGATCAGTTCTAGAAAGAAAGGCCCCTTCTCGGAGGGGCCTTTCTCGTTTGAGCAGGCGCGTTATGGAGCTGCTGTCACCCCTGGTTGACAAGACTTCGGGTGTTCCGATAGTCTGTCAACCAGAGATGACAGATCAAGCTTTGGAGAAGAAGATGATCGGCGACTTGGTGGCGGCAGCCGACGGAGCACCAGCGGATGGTTTGCGCGCGGTTGTGGTTCTCCGGCGATTAGCCGACCGGGTCGAGGCAGAGCAGGTGGGATCCGCTCGACGACTCGGTTGGACTTGGGAAGAGATCGGCGACGCCTTGGGAGTGTCGCGCCAGGCGGTCCACAAAAAGTACAGAAAGGTCTTGTGATGTTTGAGCGATTCGAGCAGGACGGTCGGGCGGCCGTCTTGAGCGCTTCACGACAAGCTTCCGAGGTCAGATTCGACAGCCACATTGGCACCGAACATCTTCTGCTTGGCGTCGTTGAAGCCGGAGCCGGAGGGGCGAACCTGGTCGGCGTGTCAGGCGACGACCTGCGTCGAGGCCTGGAAGAGCTCGATCACCTTGCCCTTGGAGCTGTGGGCGTCGCTGTTCCGATCGAGTCATTGGCCAACCCAGCTCGTCGTCGGAAACGCCATATTCCGTTTACATCCGGCGCCAAACAGTGCCTGAAGAGGTCACTTGAGATAGCGATTGAAATAGGGAGTGGCTACATAGCCGTCGAGCATCTAATCGCAGCCTTGGTCTCCGGCGACCGTCGAGATCCTGCCGTGCGTCTTCTCATCCATCTAGGCCTCGATCCAGGTGAATTGGCAGTCGAAGCACGACAAGCTTTGCAGCGCCGGGCCTCGTGAAGTGAGAAGCTTGGCTAGTTGCCGAAGTACTTCTCCAATACTTCGGTTTCACGTTCGCGCAGCTTGATATTGGCGTCGAGTTGCTCCAGGTTCTGCTCGAGGGCCGATGCTGCCTCGGGTAGTGGGGTCTCGGCGAAGAACGCCTTGACGTCGGCAGCAACTCCGTGTTGGGACAGCGCCGGCAAGCCTTCCACGACCCGTCGTTTGGTCATGCCGGGCATCTTCTCGAGTAACGCGCTCCAGTTGGTCCGCGCGGCCTCCCACGCGGCAGGCCCGCCCTTGCCGCTGAGGACGGCACCAAAAACCCAGAATCCGTCCTGGGTTCGGATGTCCCCGTTGATGATCCGCTCCACCGAGCGTTTGACCATGTCGTCCGTTGGTATCCCGGCAACAGCTCGGAGGTAGCGAACCTTGGTCAGAGGAAGCGAGGCTTTCTTGTATGCCTCCCAGAGCGTGTTGTATTCGTCGTCGTCGCCGGCATGGGCGTAGACGGCGAGTGCGGCAGTGGCCACTTCCGGGTCGACTTCGTTGTCCGCAAGGAGGTCAGAGACGACGGATCGGGCCCGGCTGACCACCGTGGCGTCTTCGGCGACATTTCCCATGACCGCGATCAGGTTGCCGCGCAGCTTGCGACTGAGGTCGGACTCGTCTGGTTGTGGATCCCAACCCATCCGGTCGAGGGCCGGGCCCACCAACTTGGAAACGAATGCCTGAAACGCGGGGCGTGCCTGCTCGGTGATCACGTGGTGATCGAGGGCAGCCAGGCCGCCGGTCACAATCGACCAGATCTGCTGTTCGGTTTCGTCACCGTATGCACCAACCAGATCGAGGAAGCTCGAACTGGGAAGCTGAGCCGACTTAACAAGTGACCAGGTGTCGGAGACGAGTTGATAGCGCTCTAGGTCGTCGAGGGCGGTGAGGTGCGCGAGAAGCTTGGCAAAGAGGTCTTCGCTGTATCGAGTCCGGTAGAAACCCGAGCCGGCATTGGCGATGAGCAGTTCGATTTCACCATCTATAGGGACGACGGCCTCGTCCTCAGTAAGAAGATACTTTTTGGTGAATTCCTCCCCATCGGCAACACCCCTGAGCAAGATCGGGACGGACCAGATTGTTGTGTCCGTCTCGTCCGGGATGGCCAGGAAACGTCGTTGGCTGAGTTTCACGCCGTCGGCCACCGTCTCAACATCGATCTGGGGGAACCCACGCTGATAGACCCAGGTGTCCATGATCTCCCCGATCGGCCAATCCGAAGCGCCGTCGAGGCCCTCCCAGAGATCCGTGGTGATCGTGTTGGCATAAGCGTGCTTTCGCAGGTAGTTGCCGACACCGGTGCGGAAGTTCTCATCACCCATGAACAACTCGATCATCCGGAGGACCGCCGAGCCCTTGCCGTAAGTGATGGCATCGAACATCGCATCGACCTCAGTCGGTGAGTTGACTTCGAACTCGATGGGCCGTGTGGAGGCCAGCTGATCAGTCCCCATCGCCCAAGGAACTTCGCCGTTGGCGAATGTAAGCCATCGTTTCCATTCGGGCTTCTTGGCGGCTGTGGTCTTGATGTCCATGAAGCTCGCAAACGCCTCGTTCAGCCACGCACCTTCCCACCACTTCATCGTCACGAGGTCGCCGAACCACATGTGCGCCGTCTCGTGGCCGATTACATCGATCGAGTTCTGCAGTTCGCCTTGACTTGCCTGTGCTTTGTCGATCACGAGATATGCGTCGCGATATGTGATCAGCCCGACATTCTCCATTGCGCCGGCTGCAAAATCGGGGATGCCGATGTGATCGAGCTTGTCGGCCGGATAGGGGATCCCGTAATAATCCGTGAGATATTCGAAGGCGAAGATGGCATTCTCCATGGCGACGTCGGTCAGGTGGACGTTGCCTTTGGGGACGATGATGCGTATCGGGGTGCCACGTACCTCCACCGGATCGGTTGCCTCGAACGCACCCACGACAAATGCCAGCAGATACGTTGACATCTTCATGGTGGTGGCGAACTCGACCTCCATGCTCCCATCGCCGAGAGGAGTGCGCCCAACCTCAGCGGTGTTGGTGAAAGTCTCCAGGTCTGAAGGGACCACCATCGTGGTTTGAAAGGTTGCTTTGAAATCGGGTTCATCCCAGCAGGGGAGAACACGACGAGCGTCGGTGGCCTGGCATTGATAGGTGGCGATAGTGTGCTCGACGCCGTCGGGGTCGGTGAACGTCGACCGATAGAGCCCGCGGAGTTGGTCGTTGATCAAGCCGGTGTACTCGATCACGAGTGAGTGCGCACCGGGTTCGATCTCTGTCTCGAAGTTGAGACTGGAGCGTTCGTATTGCTCGTCGTAATTGGTTCCAGTCACCTCGACACCGTCGAGGGACGCGGAGACGATCTCGATCTCAGCAGTGTTGAGGACGATGCCGTCCGTCGGTTCGACGACATCGATGTCAATGGTCACCTTGCCGTTAAACGTGAATGCCTCGAGGTCGGGTTCGAGGCGAAGCGAATAGTGGTTCGGAACGATATTGCGCGGCAAGCGATATGGGTTGTCTGACAAGGGAAATCCTCGGTGTCTCGGGTGGTCCGATGGTAACCAGAAGTCCCAAACTCCAAAAGACGGGATGTCGATTCGATCGCTCTAAATGATTCGATACCCTGATGTCCCCATGAAAGACAGCTCAACAATTCTCGTTGCGGTCAACGCCGACGACAGGCCTGGCATCACTGCCGGACTCATGGCCGTGCTTTCGAGAACCAGGGCAGAGGTCTACGACGTCGAGCAAATCCTGGTCAGGGGCAGGCTTACCCTCAATATTCTCATCGGAGTCGACGAAGGTCGAGAGACGATTTCCGAACTCCTCTTCTACGGTTGGGAAAACGACCTTCGGATCGAATTCGACGCCGTGCCCGCCTCGACTGACGAGCCGGTGCAGTCTCACATAGTGACTGTGATCGGAGCACGGGTCGGTCCCGACGACTTCGGTGCGGTGGCGTCGGCAATCGCAGCCGGTGGAGGCAACATCGACCGTATCTTTCGACTCTCCAGGTACCCGGTCATCTCTTATGAGTTGGTCGTGTCGGGAGGAGATCCGGACCAGATCAGGCTGCGACTTCTGGAGGCGGCGGCCGCAAGCCCCATCGATGTCGCCGTTCAACCCGAGAGCCTGGATCGCCGGGTCAAGAGGCTTGTTGTCATGGACATGGATTCGACCCTGATCCAAGGTGAGGTCATCGATTACCTCGCCGACGAGGCGGGAGTAGGCGCCGAAGTAGCCGCTATAACCGATCAAGCCATGGCAGGGGAGATCGATTTCGAAGAAGCCCTCAGGAAACGTGTGGCTATGTTGGCCGGTCTGCCTGAGAGCGTTTTCGAGAAGGTGAACGCTCGTATCGTGCCGACGCCGGGCGCCAGAACGTTTGTCCGGACATTACGACGCATGGGTATGAAGACTGCCATTGTCTCAGCTGGCTTCACCCGCTTTACCGACGCATTCGCGGCCGATATGGGGATCGATTTCTCTCTGGCCAATACTCTCGAAGTCGAAAATGGGGTGCTCACCGGGAACCTCGGCAGCGACATCGTCGACAGAGCTCGAAAGGGCGACTTCCTGCGTGAGCTCGCCGCCGCAGAGGGCATTCCGCTAACCCAAACCGTTGCCGTCGGAGACGGTGCCAACGATCTCGATATGCTCGCCGCCGCCGGGTTGGGGATCGCCTTCAATGCCAAACAGCTAGTCAAAGAAACGGCTGACACCACACTTTCTGTTCCATATCTTGACGCGATCCTTTTTGTGATGGGAGTGCGACGAGAGCACGTCGAAGCGGCAGATGCTCTGGATCCCGAAGTGGGCGAACAAGTGAAGATCCCTGTTCCCGGCACCCCACCCGTTTGAGCCGACGTTCCCTCCGCTAGGTCCAACTCTCCATCTGCTTGTTCGAACTCTCCCTCCGCTAGGTCTAACTCTCCCTCCGCTTGCGGCGGGTCTAATTGAGCAGTGAAATGACTTCGACGTGCAGTTCTGGTGCTGTTGCCACTATCGAGTTGCCTACGATCGGGTCGTTGCCTTGCCAGTCTGTGATGATGCCGCCGGCGCCTCTAATGATTGGGATCAACGGCATCGAATCCCATATGTTCATGATCGGATCCAACATGATGTCGGCTCTGCCCGAAGCAAGCATCAAGTAGCCGTAACAGTCGCCCCAGGTCCGCGTCGTGGCTGCCCGGAGTCGCAACGATTCGAATTTTGCGGTGTCGGCGTGTTGATCGATGAGGTTGGGGTCGGTGGTCAGCAATGTGGCGTCTGAAAGGCTCTCTACTTTGCGAAATCCAACGGCTATTTCATTGAGAGTGGTCCCATCTTCGGTTCCGATCATCATCTCGCCCAACACCGGCTGGTTGATGACGCCCAGGACGGGCCTGCCACGCTCGAGCAAGCCGATCAACGTACCGAACAAAGGAATTCCGGAGACAAAGGAGATAGTGCCGTCGATGGGGTCCAGGGTCCAGACGTATTCGGCTTCGACATTGTGGCTACCGAACTCTTCACCGATGACTCCGTGATCGGGGAACCGGGCTGAGATCATTTCCCTCATGATCTGTTCGGCCTCGCGATCGGTTGCCGTCACGACCGAGTTGTCGTGTTTCAGCTGGGTCTCGAAAGCTCTGGACTCGAATCTCTCGGCGATTAGTCGGCCGGAAGCGTGAGCTATCTCACGAGCAAACTCGATCAACACTTACTGCCACTCGTGGTGAAAAAACTCTCCCCGAGGCATGTCGGTTCGCTCGTAGGTGTGCGACCCGAAGAAATCGCGTTGCGCCTGTATCAAGTTGGCGGGGAGTTGTGTTGACCGCATCCCGTCGAAATACGTCAGCGCGCTGGCGTAGGCAGGAACCGGGATCCCGGCATTCACCGCACCGGTTATCACTTTTCGCCAGGAAGTTTCGGCCTCTTTCAGCGCTGATGAGAAGAAATCATGGAGTGACAGGTCGGTGGGCGGGCTGTCACTGTTGTATGCGGCGGTGATGTCCTCGAGGAATTCGGCGCGGATGATGCAACCCGCCCTCCAAATCGAGGCGATTGTGCCGAGATCGATATTCCATCCGAATTCGGTCGAGGCGCGTGCCATCAATCTGAATCCCTGAGCGTAGGAAATGATCTTGGAGGCGTACAGGGCTGCCTCTATATCGGCGACCGAAGCTTCGAGTGATCCTGTCTGACTGCCGAATACCGCCGCAGTCGTCGAACGTTGTTCAGGATTGGAGCTGACGACTCGCGCATAAACGGCCTCAGCAACCAGCGTTGTCGGTTCGCCGAGGTCCAGAGAGGCATTGACCGTCCACTTCCCGGTTCCTTTCTGCCCGGCAGCATCGAGGATCTTCTCGATGAGGGGCTGACCGTCCTCTTCGGCCTCGAGGATCTTTGCGGTGATCTCGATCAGATAAGACCTCAGACGGCCCTGATTCCACTCGGTGAAGACACTTCCGATTTCCGAAGCCGACATTCCGAGCCCGCGTTTCATCAGGTCGTACGCCTCGGCGATGACCTGCATGTCCCCGTACTCGATTCCGTTGTGGACCATCTTGACGAAGTGGCCCGCGCCGTTCGGTCCTACCCATTCGCAACACGGTTTGCCATCCGGAGCGATCGCGGCAATGGATTTGAAGGTCTTTTCCACGAGGGCCCACGCATCGGGATTTCCCCCGGGCATGATCGACGGACCGAAACGAGCTCCCACCTCGCCACCGGAGAATCCGGTGCCCAGGAACTTCAGTCCAAGATCCGTCAGGCTCCGGGTTCGGCGATCGGTGTCCACATACAGGGAGTTCCCACCATCGATGATCACGTCACCGGGCTCGAGGAGCGGAACCAGGTCTTCGATAACAGAATCGACTGGTTTGCCCGCACTGATCATCATGAGAATTCGCCTCGGAGTTGCGAGCGAATCCACGAGTTCCTCCAACGACACGGCAGAGACTATGTCGAAGTTCACGGCTTCTCCTGCCATGAAATCCATGGTTGTGGACGGCGATCGGTTGTATACCGCGACTGATTCTCCAGAGTCGGCAAGGTTGAGGGCGAGGTTCGCTCCCATCACGCCGAGGCCGATTACTCCGATGCTTGCGCTTTGTGTCATATCAGCCAAGGCTATTACTTCCTGACAGAAACGCTTAGCCTTGACGATCGTGACGGACTCGAAGATCGGTGTCGATATCGGCGGATCAGGGATCAAGGCCGCCGTGGTTGATATTCACGACGGCGAATTGTTGACCGACCGGATCCGCATCGAGACCCCTGAACCGGCCACACCAGATGCGGTGACGTCTGTTGTCGTCGAGATCGTGGACTTGCTCGATTCCGATGCTCATGTAGGGGTGGGTTTCCCCTCGGTGATCCAGCACGGCGTGGCTCTGAGCGCCAACAACATCGATCAGGCGTGGATTGGCGTCAACGTGCAAAAGAACCTGAGCGATGCCTTGAGCAGGCAGGTGAAAGTTGTGAATGATGCCGATGCTGCCGGTTTGGCAGAAGTTCGTTTTGGGGCGGCAAAAGGGATTGACGGCGTCGTCATCGTCCTCACTTTCGGCACGGGTGTCGGGAGTGCCCTCATTGTTGACGGGAAGCTCGTGCCCAACCTCGAGCTGGGGCAGCTGGAATTCGACGGCGTGATCCCCGGCGAGAAACTGGTCTCGGCTAAAGCAAGGAAGACCCGTGGACTGGAATGGTCCGAATGGGCCGACGATGTGAACCGTTACCTCGACCTGGTGGAGTCGGTGTTCACGCCGGATCTCATGATTCTCGGTGGGGGGGCAGCCAAGTATTGGGAAGAGTTCGAGTCGACGATTGCGCCGGGTCGATCGATCGTGCCCGCAGAGCTGTCGAATGACGCCGGAGTTGTGGGAGCGGCGCTTGTGTCGAACTAGGCGAGGACAGCGTTCAGGCGGTCCCGACAGTGCCGTCTGTTGATTCGCCGATTTCGAATTCACTGAACCAGTCCCGATCGCGCGTGGGAACCCGAATTTCGAGAATCGTCCCCTGCTCATCGTGTTTCTCAGCGCGCACTTCACCTAAGCGGTGCGCAGCTGCCACCACATCGCCCCGCGTGTAGGGGACGGCGACGGTGAGGGTGACCATCTGCCGGGAAAGATGTTGAGCAATCTGGTCGACCAATTCTTCCAAGCCCAGCCCGGCCTGGGCGGAGATGAACACCGCCTCGGGATAGATATTCGACAACCGGTTGCTGGCTCCCTCTTCCATGGCGTCGGTCTTGTTGAACACAAGTAGCTCTGGACGTTCTGCCGCACCGATCTCGGCGAGGACTTCGCGCACCGCTGCCAGTTGGCCGACAATGTCGGGCTCCGTCCCGTCGACAAGATGGACCAGGAGGTCGGCCTCGGCAACTTCGGACAGGGTCGACTGGAATGCCTCGACGAGATGGTGGGGAAGACGGCGGACGAACCCGACGGTGTCCGCAACGAGAGCGGTCCGGTTGTCGGGTAGTTCCAGACGGCGGACAGTGGAGTCGAGCGTCGCGAAGAGTCGATCTTCGACCATGACATCGGCATCGGTCAGAACGTTGAGGAGTGTCGACTTGCCGGCATTCGTGTACCCGACGATGGCTACTTGAGGGATCGAGTTGCGTTTCCTCGACTTCCGCTGCGTCTCGCGATGACCCGCCGTGTCCTTCAGATCGCGCTCCAGTTTCGATATCCGCTGCAAGGTGTGACGTCGGTCGGTCTCGAGTTTGGTTTCACCCGGCCCGCGAGCCAGTACGCCGAACCCCTGTTGAGACATGCTTTTGCCTTTTCCCCGGAGCCGGGGAAGGTTGTAGCGGAGCATGGCTAATTCCACCTGGAGCGCCCCGATCTTGGTCCTGGCGTGCTGGGCGAAGATGTCGAGTATCAGCGCTTCCCTATCGACCACGTCGCATTGAAAGATCTTTTCGAGGTTCCTCGTCTGGGCAGGTGAGAGCGCGTTGTCGAAAACCACAACATCGATATCAAGGGCTTGGGTCAGGGTCCGAATCTCTTCGGCCTTGCCCGAACCTATGTAGGTCGCCGGGTCGATGGTCGAGCGCCGCACGAGCTCCTGGTCGACGGGGTCGGATCCTGCGGTGTCCGTGAGCAGGGCCAGTTCGTCGAGGCTCCGTTCGGCTTCCTCGGTGGCCATACCTTGCATTTCGACTCCGACCAGGAATGCGCGCTGGACCTTGACCTCGAGGTCGGTGACCGTTGCCGTGAGTCGGCGTCTGGAACGTGAAGCGTGATCTGTCATGAGTTATGGGTGGATCGGGACCCCGAATAATGCCCGTTTGGCATGCACGATGCAGGTGGATTAAAAGGGATCAGAGGTACTGGCCTTCGTCGCCCACGTGATCCAACTCTTCCTCGGCGATGATTTGGGACTCGCGCACAGCAATCACAGGCTTGCCAGTAGGGGGCCAGATGAAACGCCAGGCGCCGGTGGGGACAGCCCAAAACCGTTGATTGGTCTGCACGTCGATCAAAGCCAGAGCATCATTGCCATCTTTGGTTCCGATTGGCACGAGGAGGCCGGATTTCGTAGTCGACTCCTCTGGGGTTTGCCCCACCCGCCATCCACTCATGATCTTGTATCCGTTTTCGGTTCTGAATATGGGTAAGTCGGTCGAAGTCATGCAGGAGCTAATTCTCGCAGGAGAATTCACCAACTACTAGTCCGGCCCATTCGACGACCGTTGGGTAGGGTGCTCTGCGGCATCATTCGAAGGAGAGCCATGACTGAGCCAGAGCAAAACAAACCGGAGAGCTCCTCGCTGGTTGGGATCGGAGCCGTTCTCGGCGTCGGAATCGGAGCGGCAGTCGGAACCGCTATTGACGACCTGAGCACCGGAATCTGGATTGGTGCGGTCATTGGCGTGGGCCTCGGAATGCTCGGAAGCTACTTCCGTAGGTAATCCGCCCCGCCGCCTTCCCACTATCGGTGCGCGGTGGTAATGCTCGCCCGATCGATAGTTAGGGTTGTCTGATGGCCAAGAACCCAAACTTCTCAGAGGCTCTCGAATATCACGAGAAACCGACGCCCGGGAAGATCGAGATTCGGTCAACCAAGCCAACGGCAACCCAGTCGGATCTCAGTCTTGCCTATACGCCGGGCGTCGCTGAGCCATGCCTGGTTATTGCCGACGATCCCGATGCCGCCTTCAAGTACACCAATCGGGGAAACCTCGTCGCAGTCGTTTCGAACGGAACAGCGGTCCTGGGCCTGGGCAACATTGGACCATTGGCCAGCAAGCCCGTCATGGAGGGAAAGGCCGTCCTCTTCAAACGTTTTGCGGACATCGACGTATTCGACCTCGAGATCGATGCTCCCGACCCCGACGACGTGATCAAGTTCTGCGAGTTATTGGCGCCCACAGTTGGTGGAATCAATCTCGAGGACATCAAGGCACCAGAGTGTTTTTATATAGAACAGACCCTGCGCGATCGACTCGACATACCGGTGTTTCATGACGATCAGCACGGGACAGCCATCATCAGCGGGGCGGCTTTCATCAATGCCCTCGACCTAACAGGTCGCGATATCGCTGACACAAAAGTGGTGTTCTCTGGTGCCGGGGCAGCCGGCATTGCCACTGCGAGGTTCTTCATCGAGTTGGGCGTAAACCCGGCGAATGTCGTCATGGTCGACTCCAAGGGCGTGATCCACTCGGAGCGCGATGATCTGGACGACACCAGGAAGGCTTTCGCATTGGAGACCGATGCCCGCACCCTTGCCGACGCCATGGTCGGAGCCGACACCTTTGTAGGAGTTTCGGTTGCAGGGATTGTCACCAAGGAAATGGTTGCGTCCATGGCGGAGCGCCCAATTGTGTTTGCCCTCGCCAACCCGGATCCGGAGATCACCTATCCCGACGCTGTCGCTGCCCGTCCCGACGTGATCATGGCAACCGGTCGCTCGGATTATCCGAATCAGGTCAACAACGTGCTTGGTTTTCCCTTTATTTTCAGAGGATCGTTGGACGTACGCGCTCGCGGTGTTTCTGAGAAGATGAAGGTTGCCGCTGCCCGGGCGCTGGCGGATCTGGCCAGAGAGCCGGTACCCGATGCAGTGCTCAGGGCATACGACCTCGAGCAACTGTCCTTCGGGCCCGAATATCTGATTCCAAAGCCCTTCGACTCCCGGGTTCTCTGGAGGGTGGCGCCAGCTGTCGCCGAGGCAGCAATGGATGAGGGGCTTGCCAGGAAGCCCATCGCCGATTTTGATGCGTATCGCGATCAGCTTCGGGCCAGGTTCCAGGCCTCGTACGGGTTGATCAGCGCTGTTACTGCGCGAGCCGTCGAAAACCCGAAGCGGGTGGCGTATCCCCATGCGGCCGATTTGCGTCTGATCCGCGCGGCTCGAAGGGTGGCCGACGATGGCATAGCAACACCGCTTCTGATTGGCGACGCCGACGAGATCGCAGGACTTGCCGAAGCCGCAGGGATTTCACTGGGAGGGATGGAGATCATCAATCCTGAAGTAGAGGCTGACCAGAGGAAGGTTTACGCCTCGCAACTGGAAGAATTGCGTCGTCACAAAGGCCTGACACGTGATCAGGCAACCGAACAGGTTCGGGATCACAACATGTACGCCTGTCTCATGGTGCGAGAGGGCAAAGCCGATGCCGTGATGGGAGGCCTGAGCACCCATTACCCGGAGACCATCCGACCCGCCCTCCAGGTTCTCAAGGTAGAGGAAGGACGATCGATTGTGAGCTCGGTATATGTCGTGGTCGTCCGGGGTCAGCCATTCTTCTTCACCGACTGTGCCGTGAACATCGAGCCCAACTCCGAGCAGCTCGCCGAGATCGCCCTGGCGGCCACGGCGACAGCGGAGAAGGACTTTGACAGGGATCCAAGGGTTGCATTCCTCAGCTATTCGGACTTCGAGTCGGCGGGTGGTGAAGAACCGGCGCGGATCAGGAGGGCGGTCGAGTTGTTCCGTCAGGCCAGACCGGATGTCCCCGTCGACGGTGAGATGCAGGCGGACACAGCCGTTGTCGGTGAACTGCTGCGAGACCGACGGCCCGATGGACCATTACAGAGGTCGGCCAACGTGCTTGTTTTCCCCAATCTGACGGCCGCCAACGCTGCGTACAAGCTCATGAATCGGCTTGGGGACGCAGAGGTCATCGGCCCGATTCTCAGTGGCTTCTCCAAGACGGTGCAGGTGCTACAGCGTGACGCTTCGGTGAACGATGTGGTCAACCTGACCGCGATTGCGGTCGCGGAGGCGCAGCTCAAGTCGTCCGCGGTCTAGCCCGGTCTTTCCAGCTCTCCTCGGATTGATCTAGAGGTCGTGAGAAGTCCTCGGCATCTCCGATATCAGCTCGGAACGAGGTCTTGACCTGACGCTCCCTTCTACCGGGCGGGAACGTCCTGGCCCTTGCCGCGACGTCCATCGGGACCCGGGGCAGATCGAGCCACGCCCCTAGGTGCGGTCATCCAAGTTTCGGGGTAAAGCCAGCCGCCGCCAACTCTGTTTCGCCGCCTTCCGACATTTCAGATTGACGAGTGCCGGAGGGTGCCGAAAGGCAGATCGGCACACATTCAGCGAGGCTCGCGTTCGAATTGTTGAGGATTTTTTTCGTATTCAGAATCGCTCGCGTTCCGACCCGGTGTAGCTTCGAGCTGTTAGGCACTAGTGGAGGTGTGAGTGTGTTGAATGACTTCAAGGTCTTCGCAGTCCTACCGTCAAGAGACGTGGTGGCGGCCCGAGCCTGGTACCAAGAAAAGACCGATACCAGCCCTACCACCGAAGACCCTGGCGGGCTTTGGTATGAGTGCGCAGAAGGCACCTGGTTCATCATTACAGGTAGCCCATTCGCGGGGACTGCACAGAACACGGCGGCAAGTTTCCAAGTCAAGAATATTGAGAACGTGATGGCCGAGTACAAACAGCGCGGCGTCACATTCGAGGAGTACGACCTGCCGGACTTCAAGACTGAGAATGGGATGTTCTCGATGGGACCGTACAAGGCAGCATGGTTCAAGGACCTCGACGGGAACACCATCGAACTCACCGAAGTCGCTGAGGAGGCGTAAGAGGCGACAAGGTCAGACTGTATGCACTAAACCCATCGGAAGTCCCGAGGCACCGGTCCTCATGTCGGTCGCGCTCGTAGGCGGCTGAGGCGCATCTCGATTGTCCGCGGGCTAATCCCGGTCTTTCCAGTACTCCTCGTAGTGGACATTGCCCCGGATCTTGCGGTGGTCAATCGTGAATCCACGCTGATGGAGAATCTCAGAAACGCCAAGCACCTCAGGGAATGCGGGTGTCTCGTCCTCCCATTTTGGTAAGCCGATCATCGACGGGTTCCCACACAGGAAGACGTGAGTGTTGTCAGGGTCGAGAGGTTGGCCCAGCTCTTCTTCGAGCCTGCCCGACTTGATCAAATCCTGGATGTAGACCTTGTTGTTCTCGTTTTCTTTCTCTCGGGTTGTCAACGCCACATACTTGTAGTTGTCGTACTTTTCTTCCATGGCTGCCTGCTGATCGAGGTAGGCGAGATCCAAGCGATACCGGACGCACACGACATTGAGAATCCGCCCTGTGTGGCCACCTCGAAGGAGTTCTGCCGTCATTCGGTTCTGAGGGGCTTCACCGGTCCCCGTGCTGAGGAACACCACATTGTCAGTGTCCACCACCCCTTCGAGTGTGTACCGACCGGTGAACTTGTGGCTCATGTAGATCCGATCGCCTTCGCCCTTCAGGAAGATTCGAGGCGTCAGGGCCGGGATCTCCTCCTGTCCGGGACGGACCTTGACTATGTAGAACTCGACCTCCGGCGGATGTGGCGGCAGGAGCTCCCCACTCTTGAGATCGATCATCGAACTTGAGACCGAGTAGGAGCGTCGGGCCATCTTTTGAGTCTGAGCCTCGTCGAACTCCTCGTCCGCTTCATCGGCTCGAGGCTCCCAATAACCGAGCCCGAGGGTCGTGTACTGGCCCGGGAGAAAAGGCTCAATGGGCTCATCGGGCGTGACCCACATCACCCAAAGGTCCTCGTTGTGAACACGGATCGAGGTCAGAGTGGAGTTGTAATTCTGCTCCCGAAGGCGCTCGTTGCGCACCTCGGGCGATTCGACTTCGTAAAAGACGAATAGGTTGGATACAACGACTGAGGCACCGCTGAGGAGGTCCTCCGGCCATCCACCGGGTCGTCGAACCGAGACGGTGTTGGACAGGACATGGACGTGGTCGATTGCGGGGTTGAACGCGAATAAACGGTTGGCCAATACGGCCGGGGGATCAGAATCCTCGGTGGGCCCCGAGTAGGAGTGGCCCTCCTGGCCCGTGATCGACCGGTCGGTGTCGAATATGGCTATGTCGTCGAGGACGATCGACGTGACATCGATTTTCTGACCCATTACCGCAGAACTTACCTCAGGGAAGACGAACAAGTCGACCGTTGTTGATTCAACCATGAGACCAGAAGTCAAAGAGGCTATGGACCGCGGTGGGATTGCGGACATCACGACAATCGGGCGTAAGTCCGGCCAGCCACGCCGTATCGAGATCTACTTCCACCAGTTTGACGGCGAGTACTACCTGATGGGTAGGCCGGGGCGAAGACGGGACTGGGAGGCAAACATCAAGGCCAATCCGGAGTTCATCCTTCATCTCAAGAAAGGTGTCGTCGAAGACGTGCCGGTGATCGGTGAGCCCGAGTCCGACGACGAGACACGCGGCAAGCTTCTGCTGCGCGCGCTCGTCGAGAATTGGGATTCAGACCCCGACGCGGCCAAGGCGGCCCTGCACCGGTGGGTGAGCGGGTCCCCGTTCATAAGGTTCATGCCGGCTGACTTTGGCTCTTTGCCTCCATCCGACTGAGGACCAGGAGGTCACGATCACTTGGCCGCGGCGTCAGATACAATCCCATCGATGTCAGACCAACATTTCGAAGAACTTGGGCGGAAGTTATCCGAGGCGGCCGAGGCCGGTGACCAAGATGCCAGAGCTGTTTTGGAGCGTCTCGGGGCGTTTACTTCCGACCCGAACGACGAGTCTTTGGACTGGCTCAACGAGGCGGCGGCAAGGTGGGAGAGTGAGCATCCCGAACTCGCTCAGATCGCGGTGAAGGTCATCAACGCACTAACTGCTGGTGGGCTCTAGCTTCACCCGAGGACGGGTCAAGAATCCGACCAACACGATCACAGCTGACGCGCCGCCTCCAATCGCCAGGGCGGTCAGGGGCGTTTCTGTCAAACCGGCCCAGCGTGACCACACCAAAACCAGAAGAGTGTGACCGGTGAGCCATATGGCCGGTTTATTGACCGGCAGAACCCAACCGCTGAGACCCAGGGTGGCCAGCGACCCGATCGCTCCGATCATGCCGGTCGTCCTGCCTAACCCGCCGACCGTTGCCGACCAGGCAACGAGTATCCCGATGCCAATCGCACCGAGTAGCCCCGGATAAGCCCATCTTGCAAACGACCAAGCCCAGATCATCACGGCGGTTGCGCCCAGCAACACCGCTACCTTCTCAGTGTCGGGAACCGTGGCCCAAACGCCGGCGAGTGAAATCGCCAACGCCGGGCCGATCACGAACTTCTCCTTCAACCGCAAAACGGTCGACATAGCGAACGCTGCAGCGCCCAGCATTGCCACCAGCCAGAACATGTCGATTGTCTGGTCGAACCTGAAGCGAAGCCGGCCAAGCGCGACAAAAGCGGCGACAACGGCCACGGACCATACGATGCCCCAATCGGGACGGCGCCGTCGGAGGGCGTACAAAATCGCGAGACCGGCAAGGCCCAACAGCGCTCCGTACAGGAAGTGGCGCCCTGTGACCAGGTCGAACACAGCCGTCATGAATTCACCAGCCCCGGTACGTCATAGTTGGCAGATCTAGATCGATGTTGGGTTCTTGTGGATCCGCTCGATGGCACCGATGATCTTTTCCACCATTTCGACCTCCATGTGACTCCAGATCGGCAGGCTGATGACGCCTGCAGCGAGGGACTCCGTCACCGGGAGCGGTCCTGACTGAATGTCGGCATACGAGGTTTGCTTGTGGATCGGAGGCGAGTAGTAGGGACGTGTCGGAATGCCCTCGGCTTTGAGGGCGGCTACAACCAGGTCACGGTCAGTCCCAAAATCATCACCGATCGTGATCGTGAAATCCTTGACGGAACTTCGTCGTCCCGTCGGGACGGTTTGGTATCCGACTCCGGGAAGGACATCGAAGCCCTTCCGGTAGATATCGGCCAAATGGTTGCGGTGGACGACTCGATCTTCGAGATGGTCGAGTCCGGACAAAACGACGGCTGCATGGACTTCGGACATCCGGCCGTTCACGCCAACCTCCAGGGTGTCGTAGTTCCCGGGGTTGCCGTAGTTGCGCGCTCGACGGATTGTGTCCGCAAGGCCCTCATCGTTTGTAGCAACGACACCTCCTTCCGGCCCGCTCAAAACCTTGGTCGGAGTGAGACTGAAGATCTCGGCCATACCGAATGCACCGAGTGGTCTGGAGCGTCCGTCGATCTCGATAGATGACCCCGCGCCGTGGGCAGCATCGAAGATCAAAGTCGCACCGACCGATGCAGCCTTGTCCTCGAGTGCCTTGACGTCGCAAGGCACGCCGGATATGTGCACGCCGACTATCACGTCGGGCGTTCCCTCGATGTTGTCAGGTCCAAGTACCCAGCTTTGGGGATCGCAGTCAGCGAAGCGGATATCCATCTGATTCCATCGCGCCGCGTGCGCCGTTGCCGAAAACGTAAAGGACGGCATAACAATGGACTTTCCGGCACCGAGAGCCTGCATGACCAGCATCAATCCGGTCGTGCACGAGGACACGGCGACAACGTGATCGACCTGCAAATGATCGGCCATCCGCTCTTCGAACGTCTTGACCATCGGACCGTCGGTGAGCATCCCGGACTCGAGGCTTGACTCGATCATGGCAAGGATCTTGCCGGGTTCTTCAACTACAGGTCGGACAAACGGAATCGGGTCCGAAAAAACAGCTTCCCCACCGGCGATGGCCGGCTTTCCCTCAATACTCAAATTCCACTCCATCTAGATGCGACACAAGTTAGCCGGGGTTGGGATGCTGGGAAGTGGGTCATTTTCCCGGTCCTCGCGGGAGGGGTCAAAGCAGCTCGAGGTCGCCGAGAGCAATGTCCCACGCATCGATGTCGTAGACGTCGACGGGGAGGTCCCGCAAGGGTCGTGCCATGAGGGTGAGCGCCCTCACGCCGGGAACGGGGATCAGGCCACCACGCACGACGTCTCTGCGTTCGGCGGTTGTTGGCGAGAACCATGCGGCGAGATAGGCCGCCCTCGATACTCTGGCGATACGCTGGATCAAGCCGGCCGAACTGCCGCCGAGCAAGTCAGAGATAACAATCTCCTTGCGCGAAGATCTCACATTCGGGCGAAGGAAGGCCACTTTTCCCTCGTGTGTGAGCTGGCGGTACCGCGCCGTCGGATGAGCGGAGAATCGCCATTTGATGTAGTCCATCGTTCTTGGGGTTCGTAGACCGAGCGGAGGCCGATCGATTGGCTGCACCGCGGTGCCAGGCACTTCGAGATGTGTTGTAAAGAAGTCCGAAGGATCAGGAGGCTCCGATTCGGAGACCTTGCCCCCCCGTCGGAGCAGCGGTCGGACCATCACGCCAACTGGTGCTACTTCGTTCCAGCCCATCTTGAGATATCCGGGTCCGGACGAAGCGTTGGGTGTGTTGAAAATCATGTCGATTCCATCAGCTGTGGCTTGCTCGATAGCAGCGAGTGTCAGCTGTTTGAAGATCCCGCGGCGCTCGAATTTGGGGTGAGTCGCTGTGTCCACGGGTCGAAGGCAGCGCAACGTTTGGCCGCTCGTGGTGAGAAGATCCCATCTCATCATCGCTCTCACACCAGCCAACTCGCCACCTACCTCGGCGACCACCACGAGCGACTTGCCGAAAGGGTTGTCCTCATGTTTCCAGTTCCAGAGTTCCGGTGTTCGTTTGAGGAGCGCAGTTTCGCCAAGGGCGCTGCGGAGGACCTCCAGGACGTCCGGTAAGTCGTCCGGAGAGTATTTGCGGATGATGGGCTCGGCCACGGTCGGCAGGGTAACTGCGGTCATGTCGACCACAAGGAAGATGACTCGGAGGCAGTGCTCCCTATCCTGCTCCGACAGATGAACGATGCCATCGGAACAGAGCCATCCCCCGCAGCCCGGCCATGTCCGGTGATGATCCTCGTGACCGGCACCCATCGACGTGGTGCCGAAGTCTTCGGTGAGCAGCTGGCTGAATCTCTGCAGCAAAACGGGTGGCGTTGTGATCTAGTCGCTCTGAGCGAGACCGGAGGAGACACCTCGATTTCATCGACGGTTTTGTTCGATGGTGAGGATCGGGCCAATCTCGGTGGGCTGAACCTTCGGGTGGTAAGGCGCTTGCGGTCGTATCTCAATTCGCGCCAACCCTCGGTTGTCCTGGCAGGTGGTGGCGCGACGCTGAAGTATTCAGTGGCAGCGATGATCGGCATGCGCAATCGACCGACGTTGATCTATTCGTCAATCGGCGAACCGGAATACTGGGCGACGTCGCCTCTGCGAAGGCGCTTGCTTACGGCCCTGCTGAATCGATCAGACCTGATCACGGCTGTCTCACACGCCACGGCAGACCAACTAGTTCGTAGTTTCGGTGTCGCAGTCGACAAGGTCAGAGTTGCCCCCACCGGCGTCCCGGACCGTTTCCTTGAGATGGCGCGGTCAACGCGCTCAGCCGAGCTGAGAGTGCTGTTCATCGGCAACCTCTCCCCAGAAAAGAATCCGTTGGGTGCCCTCGAGGCGATCAGCCAAATGGATGAGCCCTCGTTGCTGAGGTTCGTCGGCGATGGTCCGATGATGGTGGAGATTCGAGAGAAGACAACGTCCTCAGAGGGCGTTGAGGTCGTCGGATCGGTAGCCGATGTCGGACCCCATCTTGAATGGGCGGATGTACTCGTGCTCACCTCGCTCACCGAGGGTCTGCCTGGAGTTGCGTTGGAAGCCTCAGCGTCAGGAACACCCGTCGTCGCCTTTGACGTCGGAGGTATCTCCGAGATCGTCGAGCACGACAAAACCGGGGTGTTGGTATCGCCAGGTGACGTAGCCGCGATGGCGAGCGAGCTCGACCGCATATCGCGGGACGCCGCGCTTTTGGACTCGATGTCAGACGCCTCGCGGGAGACGGTGCGCCATCAGTTTCGGATGTCACATTCGGTGGCGCGTTATCAGTCGGTCCTCGAGGAGGCATGTCGGCGAGAGTGAAGGGGCCGGGTTCGCTTGCTGCTGGGTCCATAGGAATTGTGGGCGTTTACTCTGACAGACATGTTTGGGGTTGGGCGGAAAGCCTTCATTGTTCTGGTTGTCCTCGGCCTCTTCTTGGCATCGTGTTCCTCGGATTCGACACCGGACGATCAGGAATCCACGACTACTGAGACGACACGCACAACACGCACCACCAGAGTTCGCCCGGACCGGACGTCCACGACCAGCTCATCCACGGTCACAACGCAACAACAGCTGCCGTCAAGCTCCACGAGCACCACACCCACGTCAATCACATCGCCCCCAACGACGTCCACATCCGACGGCGTGGTCGGTGTCGTGGGATGCTCGAATACCGACCAAGCGGTGAACGGTTATCTCAGCCTTTCGTCCGAAGACCGCCTGATCCCAGGAGATCTCGGTGGTGGGACCGCGGCGATTTGGGGCGATCCGACCCATGCACGGTATGCGCTCTATTGGGCGCTGTATGACGAAAGGCGCCCCGCCGGAGGGTATCCGGAGACGTGGTTTCAGATATGTCTGAGGACGAGCGAGCACGGCGGAGTCTTCGACGTCGTGGAACAGGATCTGGTCACTCACATTGTCGAGCAGATCGTGAAGCGGGATCCCGCTATCACGATATGGATCTCACCGATCAATTTCTATGGTGGTGGCCAGGTGTGTTCGGCCACCGGAGCCGACGGTCCGGCCATCGCCGCTCAGGCAGCCGATTGGGGCGCAGCGACATTTGGTACTGTCCTTCGTGGACCAGATTTGGGGCCGCTTCTCCCGGAGCACATCGGCCAGCGTGACGATTGTCACCCCAATAAGGCCGGTGAAACGTTGCTCGGGGGCCAACTGGTGGAATTCTTCGACTAACACGCGACGCCACCTCAGTGGCGACGATCACGCGTTTTCGCACCAGATCGGATGTTGTGGTGATAGGAATCTGGGGTAAGTTGCAGTACTCAATGAGTGCACGGAGGGGATCTCATGGCATCAATACCTGAAGCCGCGGATGTCGTAGTAGTTGGTGGGGGACCGGCGGGATCAACGGCCGCAACGATCCTGGCTATGGATGGCCTCGACGTCGTCCTTCTGGAAAAGGATCGCCACCCGCGCCCGGTGGTCGGTGAGAGCCTCATCCCCGACTTTTGGAAATTCACCGATGCCACCGGTGCCTCCGACGCCATCATGAACGAAGGGTTCGTGCACAAGGGTGGCGCTGTCGTGTCGTGGAATGGCCAGAACCGCGCCCACACTTTTGACGATTTCGGGTATGAACGCCCCGCTCTGCACGTCGAGCGTGAAATCTTCGACGATTTGCTCCTGACCAATGCCAAGGAGAAGAGCGTGAGCGTCTTCGAAGAAGCCAATGTTACGGGCGCCGAATTCTCCGTAGACGGTTCGGGAAGGGAATGGTCCAAGGTCTCCTATAGGACCGACGGCGAAGTCGGGGAGATCACATGCCGCTATGTCATCGATGCGAGTGGGCAGTCGGCGGTACTGGGGCGGCAAACCGGAAACCGTTCGCTCGACGAAGATTTTCGCTACCTAGGGATTTGGGGTTATTGGGAAGGCTCTCGCTTCTTCTCGATTGACGGCGTCGCTCACGACGGCCACGAGCTCGGTGCAGTCCGGCCCGTAACGTTCTTGAACTCGATCGACGAGGCTGACGACTCAGGATGGTCATGGCACATCAAGCTCAGAGAGTCGTCCAGTGTGGGTTTGGTCCTTCCGCCAAAAGTCGCAGCCGCTGGTCGAAATCCTGGCGAATCGTGGGCGGACTATTTTGAACGGCGTTGCCGCGCTGTCCCTGTACTCGGCGATCTCCTCGCTGAATCCACGTTGATCGAAGGGAGTGTCAGCACGATCCGGGATTATTCACACAAATCCTCCGCCGTGGCCGGGCCCGGGTGGTTCATGGCCGGCGACGCCGCAGGTTTTGTCGACCCCATCTTCTCAGTGGGTGTCGTCCTCGCGCTATACGGAGGGTCGGTTGCTGCGTGGGCTGTGAAACGGGCTCTGGCCAATCCGGGCAGTGCCGACCACATCCGCAATCTGTTTGAGTCTCAGCTCCAGGGTCGCATCGAGGTCGCTCGCTCTCTCGCTCTGCCCGGTTATCAGTCGGGGCGAGAAGTCAGCCAACGAGCCAAAGACGTGATCAGCCTGGAGCGATCGGGTGTCAAGAACACAATGTACGTCGTGTCGGAGTTCACGACCCGCAGCGACAATTGGCGGCGGATCGTGGACTCCGAGGCTCCTGACCTGACGTCAGATCAGATGCGCATCATCGATCGATTGGTTTATTGATTTTCTCTGTTTGACCTAGCCGGTGAACGACGCTGACGGGTCAAGGATGTCGTAGTAGACGACACCGGCAGTGAAGAAGTCACCATCGATGTTGACTCTGGCAATCACCCTCTGCCGTTGGTAAACGGTGTGAGGCGTACCGCCGACACCATTGTAATCGGTGAATGACTTGGTGATCAGCCCACCGTCCGAGAACCGGAAGAAGTCCGTGCCCGGGGTGACCGTGTTCGTGTACGAACGGTCCTCGACCTTGGACCCATTCACGTAGATCGGGACCAATGGCCGCACTTCGGGACTGTTGTCGACGACGTAGTCCTGGTTGGGAGACGGTGTTTGACTTTGGTCGTTGGGGTCCCCGGCTGAACCGTCGGCGCAGGTGCCGTCGTACCCGAGCCCGGTTTCTTGGATTTCCTCCATCCCCGAATCGTTGACCTTGAAGTAAGCGCCATCGGTGGGTACTTGATGGAATGTGACCCGAGCCACAACCTTTCCGGTGTCCAGGTTCACGAGGAACATATAGGCACCGGAGTAACCCTTGCGGTCACCGCTGATCCATCCGTATCCATTGCCCAGGTCGGTCAAGTACGGAGCAACCCAAAGGCCGACTCCGGGGGAGCCTTCCTCGTTCAGCGTGAGGATGATGTCGAACTTCTTCTTGGCCAGGCCCTTCTGATTCGTCTGGTCGGAGATGATCTGATTGAGCACCGCATTGGCGCAGGTCCCACCGGAGTTACTCGGAGGCTTGGTCGTGGTTGGTGATGTTGCGACTGTCGTAGTCGGTGCAGGCTTGGTGGTAGTCGCCTGCGGGGTGGTTGTTGTCGAATTGGACAACGTGGTTGTTGTCCGTGGTGGCTTGGTCTCGTCAGTCGGACGCGTCCGGCTTTCCGTGCCTCCAGTGGAAGATGAGCCTCTAGACCCAGGAAGTGTTGTTCCTGAGGCGCCGATGTTTCTACCCTCGGCTTGAGGTATTGAATCGATTGCAACACTCACCGTGATGAGCATTGCGGTCAGAATTAGGGCCAAGATGCCGCGGTGCATAAACACTCCTCGATCGAGCCGACGGCCGTCTTTTGTACGCCGCCGTTTGCTAGCTCGTTATTAAATCGGCGCAAAAATGTCCCTCTTTAGGACAGTTTTAGCCGAGTTTTGGGTTGGGCCCGCAGCCTGTCCGCATGACGATACGCACACAATTGAGATAGTCAAACTCAAAATGCCGGCAACTACCTGATATTTCCAGAAGGCCGGCGGCCAGATCGTCGACCGGGTGATGACCGCTCTAGGTGGTGGGCTCGAACCTGCGGCTTTGGAATTGCGCCAGTTCGTCTTCTTCTTTGCCATGGAAGTCCCACCCGAGCTGAATGATGATCACTGCCAGGAACGGCAAGATCTGAGATCGCTCGCGAGCCAGCAGCCCGAGGTTCAAGAACGGCGAGAACATGATGACGAACCCGAATGTCATGATCACACTCATCAGGACGTATGGATCCTTTCGGACCCTGATGACGTTCTTGATGATCTTGGGGAGCCTCCACACCAGCACCAGGAGGATGACGGCGCTCTCCATCGCACTTGCCATGGCTTGCACGTTGTGGGCCTCGTAGGGGAGCGGTCGAAAGAGAACTTTCAGCGCAGCCAAGGGAATCTCCCCTGGATTGGTGACTGCTCCTCCATCGACACTGGAGCCACCCTTATCTGTGTTGTCTTCGAGGTTGGTCACGAAGTTGTTGACATCGCTTCCCACGCTGCCGCCAGAGAGGTTGATGTTGAACTCCGCCGCCGCAAACGACACCAGGAAGACCGAACCGGCGCCGACGACGAAAATGGCCACCCAGCGTTGCGCTACCGAGAGCTCGGAGCTGGTCTTGCGCTTGGCGAGCACAAGGGTCATGGCCAGCGAGCCGACGATGAGGGCCGACACATGCGGCCTGATAACGCCGGCAAACCCGAGCCCGGCGCCGAGGAACAAGAGCGGCTTGATCCCACCCTTTCTCAGGAACAACGAGGATCCATAGACGGCAAGACCGATTCCCAGGAACATCAAGGATTCTTTTCCGATGCTTGCCGGCCAGTACGTAATGGCCGGAACAAAGAACAGTGCAGCTGCATACCACTTGAGGCGTCGGGGCTCTGCCGAGTTGCGGAAGGCGGCATACATCAGCATCTGCCCGAAAAACGCGAGAGTCGAGAACAGGAAGAAGCCACCCAACATGCTTGGGATGTAGGGAACGTAGAGCAGGCCGGTGAAAGCATCAACGAATGTGGTACCGATGTCTATGTCAGGCGGGACCTGGAAAGACCGCCAGGTTTCGGCCAACGTCACGCCCGCCCCCTGGTAACCCGAGGCATCTCCCGATCCGTCGTAGACGACCACCAGGACGAGGTATCGAGCGATCGAGGCCACGATCTTCGCCAAGTACCCCATTGCGACGAATTTCGGGAGCCAGGCCGCATCGTCTTTGTTGGCGATGCGTGTCCCCATTGATGTGACTACCACGAAACCGAGAAGCGCAATGATGGTTGCATCGACGAACGTCATCAGGGTTCCGGTGAAGATGCCGCCGAGCAGGGCGATGGAGGCGATCAGGAACACACCGAGAAGCCAACCCGACGGATACCGAGCCTCGATCGTCTGCTCTTCCAAATAAACCACGTTGCCCACCTTGGAACTGCCATGCCGGGTCGTCGGCCTACCTCGACGATGCGAGATCTCCTCGCGCCCCGTGCCCGTCACAAATTACCACGCGAAACCAGATTGCAGAGAGTGAACTTTGCCCACTATCCATGTTTCGGCGTTTCGCTATGCTGGTACCGGAGGTTGTCGGCGACCCCGTAGCTTTGGGTTCCGTTTGGGGGATATCTTGGGCACACGATCGCGATATGGACTTAATAGTTCGCGACGACCACAATCAATCATTCTGAAAAGATTTCGAGGTAGATGATGGAACTTCGGCGAGTTGTGGGGCGGCTTGCTCCCCGTTGGCTGGTGCTCGTAATTGCAGGTCTGGTGGCGGCAGCCGGCGCCTTCATCTTCGTACAGCAGCGGAACGGTGACGTAGAGCCCGTCTATAACGCAGAAGCCTCGGTGGAGATTCCAGTCGCGGTGGTGTCCGACGGCCGCGGTCCATCGAGCGATATACCGCCGGAGTTGGCTGAGGCCCTCGCCATCGCCGAACAAGTCAACGAAGAAGAGTTGCGTCGGATAGACCGATTTGTCAATGCGGACGCGGAGACAGGAACTCTCATCTTCACCGCCATCGAAGAGACCCAGTCCGATGCCATCGCTGCTGCAGTAAACATGCGGGCTCTGTACGTCGACGCCGATCCGAGCTTCGACGCCGACGCGGTGTTGAAAAAGAACCTCGCCGAAGCCGACATCATCAGCAAGCGTCTCGAAGAGCTGGTGCCGACACCTGCCCCCGTAGTTGAGAAGACTCCTGAGGAGATTGCGGTCGCGGAAGCACAGCTCGAGTTGCTCAATGCCCAGCAGGCAGCAATCACTGCCAAGATCAGCGAGCTCTCCAGTGACCGGGTCGAGACCACAGACTCCGGTGAGATATCCGACATCGAGGACGATCTCGACAACCTGAAGGTGCAGCTTGAAGAACTGCTCGTGATACTGATTCCGCTGCAGGCGGCGGCGGAGCCAGTCGTCGTCGAAGAGGACGTGGAACCCGATTTGCCTCTCCCCGAAAAATGGACTGTGGCGGCACTGGAAGGGCGCCTTACCGACCTCGAAACCGAAAGTGCTGCCTTGATCGTGGCAGGCGTGACAGGTGCCGATATCGAATTGCCTGACACCGCAGTCACGGACGAGTCCCCGAACATCGTCCCCATCTGGCTTGGAATCTTCGTTGGCTTTTTCGCGGGCGTAGTCATTTGGTCCGCGGTTCTCATCGCTTGGGATCGATTCCGTGGCGTGGTCTGGCACACCTCCGACGTGAAGGGTCTTGCGGTGTTGACCGAAGGCCCGGCCTACTCGTTGGGCTCGGACAACCTGACCGATGCCGAAAGGCAGCGACGCAAGCGGAGCGTTCAGGCGATTCGATCGTCGATCATTCGCGCCAGTCGCGAAGAGGAAGGTGTCGTCGTCGGGTTCGCAGCCCCTTCGAGCACCGACTCACTGGTACGCGAAGACCTGGCGTACGACGTCGCCGCAAGTGTGAGTGCAGTCGGAAGAAGTGTATTGGTGGTCGACCTGGGCTTTAGGCCCAAGACCGGTCTCGAAACCTTCCTCATGGGAGAGGGTGGCGGGCTACGGGAGTTGTTTGACTCCGTGGTCAGTGATGAAGAGACGATTCGCAACCGGGCCGCGGCGGTAATAGCGGCAGCTGACACTCTCAGCCCGGGCCTGGACGTTCTCGTTGCTGACGCCGACGTGATAGATCCGGCGGATATTCTTGCCGGGCGCCCCCTCAGCGAGTTGCTGGACCAGGCACGGGAGGGGTACGACTTTGTCATTGTGATACAACCGAGCACTTCAGTGGTTTCTGGTGCGGGTGTCGACGCCTACCTCCAGCAGCAGATCATCGTGTGCACCAGGGGAAAGACTTCAGTCCGGGAGATCGAGGCAGAGGCCATTCCCCCAACAGCGCCGCATGTCCAGATGGTCGCGGTAGCGATCCTCATCCCCGATGCTCCATCGGGCGCCGTTCGGAACGAGGAATCACAATCGTCGGTCCAGTCACTAGGTGCGCAGAGCGGATCTTCGTTCGGGCGCCATGACGATGCCGAAATGGCCGGGGCAAAGCGGGCGTCTGTTAGCCGGAGTGTCGGGGACAGCAAAGTTGATCGGATACGCAGACTCGAGAGTTATTCGGTCGATGAGAGCTCATTCATTGAGTCGTCGAAACCGCCTGCTGATTCGGCCTGAGCCAACACTTCGTGTCGACGCCAGAGGGGGATGATTAGGGGAGTGCTACTCCAGAACGCCAAGAGTGCTTTGAAGGCGGTTGTGCCCCTTTCCCTACGACGGATGGTGGTGAGGGTTCGTCTGCGTCTACGGACGTTGACAGCTGACGACCGGATTCTTCCCGATTTCGTAATCATTGGCTGTCAGAGGGGCGGGACCAGTTCGCTCTATACCTATCTGGGTCTCCACCCAGAGATCGGGCCGTCGCTGCGTAAGGAGACCGAGTACTTCACCATCAATTTCGGGAAGGGAGAGCGTTGGTATCGAGCCCACTTCCCGTTGCGGATCCGTCGCAGCTTCTCCTCCTGGCGTGGAAAGAGGCTCCTCACATTCGAGGCAACGCCGGACTACCTGTTGGACCCGAGGGCGGCGGAGCGTTGCAAGGACTTGCTTCCAGGCGCCAAGATCGTCGTCTTGCTACGCGAGCCGGCAGAGCGTGCCCTTTCGCATTTCCATCACAATCTCAGGCTGGAGATGGAATCCGAGAGTTTTGAGCGGGCCCTCGAATTGGAGGAGGAGCGTATTGCCGGCGACCTCGAGGAGATTGCTCGGGGCACTTCGTCCCGGCTTTCAGGTTTCCGTCGCTACACGTACGTGGAGCGGGGAAAATACGCTGATCAACTCGAACGCTGGTTAGAGCACTATCCACGTGATCAGGTCTTGGTCCTGGAAAGCGAGAAGTTTTTTGACGACCCTGCCTCGGTCCTGGTTGAGATTCAGGAGTTTGTAGGGGCTTCGCCCTGGCTTCCGGCAGAATTTCGAAACTACAGCTATCTGACGCGGGGAGCTCAGGGGCACGAGAAGGTCCCACCTCAGATTCGCCAGTCGCTCGATGATCAATTTGCGGCCTCCAACAAGGCATTGGCCGACATGCAGGATGTGGATCTCGAATGGCTCAACCAGGGCCGCTAAAGCGCAGTCTGCGAACGGTTGCCAAAACCGCCTTTGCCGTCGCCGACTTTCCTTACCGGGTTCGCCCCGGTCCCCGTATTCTGATTTATCACCAGGTCGGCTCGGGACTTGGACGTCAGATGGAGGTGACTGAGGATTCCTTTGCCTTTCAGGTCCAGTGGCTGCTGAGGGCAGGCTCCATAGTCTCGCTGGATGAAGCGATCGAGAGACGCGGTGAATCAGGGGCGAGCAACCTGTTTGTTTTGACCTTTGACGACGGCTATCTCGATATTTATGAGAAGGCACTTCCGATCCTCAAGTCCGGGGGCATCCCGTTCACCGTTTACGTCACCACGCAGCCGATTGAAGAAGGCAAAGCGCTGACCCCGGGCGGCCGCGCCGAACCGTTGACATGGGACCAACTTGCCGAGATGCAGGCAAGCGGAGCAACCATTGGTTCCCATACTCACACCCACCCCGATCTGCGAAGCCTGGACCGGTCCGGGATCGAGCGGGAGATGGAGCTATCCGACAAACTGATCCAGCATCGCCTTGGAACCACACCCGTCCACTTCTGCTACCCGTATGGGTTCTGGTCGCCCGATGCCGACAGGCACGCACGTGCCAGGTACAAGACAGCGACGCTAGGTGCCGGACCTCCATTCACCGGCGGCACCGACCTGCTCAAGATTCCCCGGGTCCCGGTGCAGCTTGGCGACGGGAAGGGCTTCTTTGTCAGGAAGATGAAAAGCGGACTGGTCAACGAAGAGAGGGTACGCCGCCGCCTCAATGGTTATCGAGGTGAGCCCGTTGGCTGAAAGGCGTTACCTGTTCGTTATCAACTCGCTGTTGCCCGGTGGTGCCGAGCGCTCGCTTGTCGAGTTGCTACCCAGGCTGGTAGACCGCGGCGTGACACCGATTCTGGTCTGCCTGTATCGCCCGGAGATCAGTCTCGAAGCAGAGGTGGTCGCCGGGGGATTCGACCTCAGGTTGTTGGACGAACTGAACCACCTGGGACGTTTGCGGGCGATTCGCAAGATCATCAAATCTGAGCGACCGAACCTTGTCCATACCACTCTGTTCGAAGCAGACGTGATCGGCAGGTTGGCAGCCATCGGGACCGGAGTGCCTGTTATGTCGACCCTGGCGAATGCAACTTATGACCGGGCACGCATCAAAGTTGATTCGAATCTCAGACCCTCCAAAGTCGCAGTAGTTCGTTTCATCGATGGTTTCACAGCAAGACATTTCACTGCCCATTTCCACGCCGTCAGTGCCGCCGTGAAAGCCTCTTCGATTACTGCCCTCCACGTCGACGATTCGGAAGTCACCGTGGTATATCGAGGCCGCGATTCGCAGAGGCTGGGACGACGCACGCCCGAGCGGAGGGCTTCGACCCGGGCCAAGCTTGGCCTCGCACCTGACGACGAGATGGTTTTGACGGTCGGGCGCCAGGAGTTTCAGAAGGGACATAATCATCTGATCCGCGCATACATCGAACTTGCGGACCAACGACCCCGGGCTCATCTCTTCGTCGCCGGCAGAGCCGGCAACGCGACAGAAGACCTCGAAAGGATCGTTGCCGGTTCGGCTGTTGCCGACCGAATCCATTTCCTGGGGCATCGCGGGGACGCGGCCGACCTGATCGCTGCTGCTGATGTCTTTGTATTCCCCTCTCTTTGGGAAGGTCTCGGCGGCGCGCTGATCGAAGCGCTCGCGCTCGAGGTACCAATCGTCGCCTCGGACATTCCAGCATTACGGGAAGTGGTCGTAAGTGGCGAGCACGGAATGCTGGTGCCGCCGTCCGACCCAGGTTCGATCCGCGAGGCGATAGAGCGGTTGCTCGACGATTCAGGTGAGGCGATGCGGCTGACCGAGAACAACCGGTACCGCTTTGAAGAGTTGTTCGGGATCGAGAAGAACTCCAGCTCATTGATTGACCTGATGGCCTCGGTGGCGTCGTGATGGCAGCGGACGCCAATCGAGAAGTCGGCGAGATCATCGACGCCATGGACGGGAAGGTAGGCCCACTTGCGGAGAGGCGCGACTGGATCGCTGTATCCGAATGGGAGAGCTTCTCGGCACGATTCGTGCTGGTCCAGGCCGGGTCCCTCAGACTTGCGCTGAAACTCGGGACCAACTGGGATTCGGACCGTGTGGTTTTTGTGGCCAAAGAAATAGGGCGTGTCCGCGAACTCCTCAGTTCCCTACCCGGCGGAGGAGTCGTCATGCCCGAAGTCTTCGGCGTCCTGGCTGATCCGCCTGCGCTGGCGATCTCGTACGTCGAGGGGGACTTGCTATTCGACTCGCTGTCGACGCTGGACTCTGCCGAGCTGACCGATTATCTAACCCGATGCGGACGGGCCATCGGGGCCTATCACACTGCCCAACCTGCCTCCGCCGTTGGTTCCCCCGAGCCGTTCTCCAGCAACGGCCTGAGGAAGGTTGCTCGATTAGGCGGAGTCACCAAGCGACGGGTCGAAGCCATCGTCTCCTCGCTCCACAACGCCCGGCGCTATCAGTTCTCACCCAACGATATCTTGGTCGACCACGACGAGAACATCGTCCTGCTCGATCCTCCGCACTTCTCGAAATACGACTACGTGCATCGCGATCTGGCCGCCGCGTTCGTAGAATTGCATCGCGGGCTGGTTGGTGGGTATCAACCTGGAGACACGACCGCACAGGCACGAGTGGAGCTCGCTCAGGAAGCCTTCGAAGCCGGTTACGCAGAAACCGGCCCAATCACGTTGGATGATGCAGTTGATCGTCTCGCGATCGGGCTCTTCTCGATCTCGAGGGTTCTCGGAGTGGCGTCGGGACGGTTCCGGTCGGGACAGGTCCATTCCGGTCTCAAGGCGCTCAGGTGGGCACTCTGGATTAGGGGGAGACTTCCACGCGAACGTGATCTAGAGTGACCGGGTACGTCGTCGCGAGGTGGCCCATTCTCACGCGTGGTGGGTGGATGGTACGCTGAGTGGCAGCGAAGTGGCAGCGAAGTGGGGGAACATTCCGCTGCTGTGGGGCAATGTCTAACGGGGTTAAAAGCAACATGAATTCAGATCAATTAATCAACGTCGTGATCGTCGACACCGGCCAATTGGCCGATGTGGTCCTTTCAACGGCTGATGGCGGCAATTTACTCAGCCGCGGGTTGCGGGGCCTGGCCTCGGAGAGATACCCGGATGTGGAATTGTCAGTATCGACGATACCTTCGGCGGGGTTCGCCGCTCTTCGGAGGGAGCTCGATTCAGGCGATTCGAGTCTCATCGCCTCATCGCCGGACATAGTCGTACTCACGGTCGCCGACGAAGTGTCGAGATTTTACGATCGCGGGCAACCTTCATTGGAGTCGATTCAGGAGATCGAAACCGATCTTCGTGCGATCATCAGCGCAATCAAGTCCAAGGTCGGAGCCCACATCCTGGTTTCGAGCATCTCCACCCTTGACCCCGCAGACATGATGTACACACTCCACGGGCAATCCGAGGAGCCTTTCACGTTGCAGGCCCAGCGACTCAATCTGATGCTGGTCGGCTTGTCGCACGAGGAAGGGATCTCGATCATCGATGTCGATCGGATCATCGCCGAAGTTGGAGGGGGAGAGTCTGTGACTGGGCCGGGTCGGTATAACGAAAAGGGAGCTGTAGCGGTGTTGGAAGAGATTGTCCGTATCCTCGATGACTACGGGTTTATGGACGATCGGCCGCTTATGGCACAAATCGGGGCAGCAGGGGGAAAGAAGTGATTCTTCGGTTGAACATGCCAATGATCAATCCCTCGCTCAGGGGAGGGAACATGACGAAATGGCACAAGAATGAGGGTGACCTGATCGAGTTCGGCGACGACATCTGCACGGTCACGATCGATGACTTTGCGGTGTTGCGGCGCACAGCTCGAGCCACCCTGCTGACCGGACGGAAGGCCAAGAGACTCAAGAGTGACCTCGAAAGCCGGACCGGTATGGTTTCAGTGGACGTGGTTGTCACTGCGTCCGACCAGGGAGTCCTGAGCAGGATTTTGAAGGCCGCCGGCGACAGGGTCGAGATCGAAGACACGCTTGCCGTCGTTGTCACTGACTCCGAGGACGGGGCGCCGCCCCCGGATTCTTGGGACGACGCTCCGACCATGCGCGTAATCGGAAACATGACATCGGAAGCGGGGGCCCTGTAATGCCACTTCCAAAATCGGTAAACGTGTCGCTGAAAGCGTGGCGCACAGTTTTCGGGACCGACACCCGGATCGAGAATTGGGTCAAAGACAAGTATCTGACCCGTATCGACCAAGAGGTCAAGAAAGAGAAGGGCCCGGGCTGGGTCCAGTACAGCGGAGTCAACTACGTCGTTGTCTCCGAGTCCGATGAATTTCCGGAGCCGAGACGCGGGATCCTGCTCAAGGGCGGGTGCGATCTTCCTTCAGTGTTCACCGCTGCTCCGCTGATGCGTGGAGAGATAAAGGGGACCCTCGCAATCTCCCGCCACATAGGAGGCACGGGCGGAAACCGATCTGACCAGATTCTGCAGACTCTCGATGATCTCGACGCCGGGGCTCTTGCCGAGACTCGAGAAAAGCTCAAACTGGGACGCGATTACTTCGAGCCGACATTCTTCGATAAGACATTCAGCATCCGCCACATGCCCCAGGCGGGGGAGTTCCCCAAGGATCTGGTGATCATGGGCATCTCCACCGATGAGACTCGTCAGATGTACCGGCACAAGGAGCACGGTTTCATCATCGATCCCGGTGGCTGGTGGCTCAACCAGGATCTGAATAAGGTCCTCGACGACCTTTCGACTGTTGAGTGGTTCCGAAAGAACTTCCAGCGGGTCGGGCGGCTAACGATTGACGATTTCAAATCCAATCACACGCGACTGGTCAATGAGATCAGGAATCGGATGGGTTCAGAGGTGATGTTCTACAACACCCTGGTCCTGGATCCTGCGAATCCGATTCACAATTATCAGCTGGTAAAGGCATCGCACAGCATGCGGCGACGCGAGTTCATCATCGCCTTATGGGAGCTGTCAGCGGAACTCAACTTTCCAGTCGTCGACATCGATCGAATTCTGAAGACAATGGGCGTCGACGAGCAGGTCGACTTTGCCCATTTCCCCGTGGACCGGATGGGACCGATTGGGGCCGAGGTCTATCGGATCCTGCAGGAGACCAAATTCATTTGACCGACTCCAATGTGACCAGGAACAGTGTCTTTCCAATGTTCGTCGGGTGCGGACGTTCGGGTACAACGCTGTTCCGAAATGTCTTCGACTCTCATCCCGAGGTTGCAATCACCCACGAAGCTCACTTCGTTGCCCCAATGGCGGCCAAGCGCGACCGCTACGACGGCTCCGGGGGGTTCGACAGCGAACTCTTTGTCCACGACCTGTACAACGACTCGAACTTCAGGCGCCAGGGCATCGACGAGGTCGATCTGAGGGCCGCTTTGGACTCAGCAGATCCCCGAAACTTTGCCGAGGCCGTGCGGGTCGTTTTTGCCCGGTTTGCGTCGGCTCAGGGCAAGAGACTGTATGGGGACAAAACGCCGGGGAGCGTGAACCACATCGAGCTCATCGGAGGGATCTTCCCTGAGACAAAGTTTGTCCATATCATTCGTGACGGTAGGGCTGTTGCCCTTTCCTATCTGGAACGTCCCGAGTGGGGGCCCAAGAACATGTCACAGGCGGCCCAGCACTGGAAGAGCCGGGTTAAGAGGGGACGCAAGGGCGGTGATGCCGTCGGTGCTTCGAGATATCGCGAAGTCCGCTATGAGGATATGGTTGATGATCCCGCCGCGGTTACGTCTGAGATCTGTGATTTTCTCGGCCTCGAATACCACCCGGAGATGCTCAGTTATCACCAGAAGGGCGAGTCGTTCATTTCGTCGACCAAGGATCCTGAGGCGTTCAAGAATCTCGTCAAGCCCGTGACCAAGGGAATTCGTGACTGGAAGGAGCAGATCGATGCCGACGATATGGTCCTTTTCGAATCCATCGCGGGAGACCTCCTTGCCGATCTGGGATACGAGGTAACGGCGACTCCGGAGGCGCAGGACAAGATTCATGCGGCGATGTCTGCTGTGCGCTGGCAAGGCAAACGGGTCCAGGCCTATTTAGCGAGGCTCGTCGCGCCTCGTCGGTCCTAGCAGGCGGAACAAAGTGAGCGCAACATGTTTATGAAATTGAGCTTTCCCCAAGCAAACGGCGCATTCCAGGCGGGAGTTGTCACCAAATGGCACATTGGCGAAGGCGAGCCATTGGGTTTTGGGGATGCGGTATGTGATTTGTCGGTAGACGAATTCCTCGCCTTGCAGCGCACCAAGCGCGCATCGCTTCTTGGTTCTACGTCCAAAAGGCGTCGTCGCAAGGTTAAGGACGGCATCGATCACCGGGAAGGCCGTGGTGCCGTTGTGATCCGGCTGGTGTGCGGGGAGAGCGGGATGACTCTGCGCCGACAGGTCGCCGCCGTAGGTGAGAGAGTTTCGGTCGGCGGCCTGATTGCCGTCATAGGGACCGCAGAAGGTGACGTCCCGAATCAGGTTCCCGATTCCGAAGCCAGAGTTTCGGTCGACTATCCCGACGCCGAGGAGATCGACCCCTTCGATTGACAGCGGTCGTCAGTCGGCGAGGCCGTACAGATGCATAAGCTGACTAGCGATGGCGTCCGGCTGGTAGGCAGAGGCCCGGATCTTCCCTACCGCGCCGAGCTGGGTTCGCAGATCCCGGCTATTGACCAATCTCTTGAGTGCGGTACTGGCTGCGTCGACATCACCAACCGGGAATAGGATCCCCGCTTCGTCGTCACCCAGGAGCCTCCGGAGCGGTTCAATGTCACTCCCCACCACCGGAAGCCCGTTGAGCATCGCCTCAGCGGCGACGCGACAAAATGATTCATTACGCGAAGGACAGAACACGATGTCGAGACTGGCGTAGGCCTGGCGGACATCTGAGACCTTGGCGACAGGTTCGACGAGGTCCGTGGGATAAGAACGCAGGTTCTCCCAGATCGGGCCCATTCCCGGCTCGACGTTGGCATGGACATAAAGAAGCCATTTGACCGGCTCGTCCCGCAATGCAGCGACCGTGTCGGGAAGCAGATCGAAACCCTTCCGTTCCGATGCCCCTCCTAGGAGACCGATAACCAGGGTTTCGCTCGGTTCCTTGGGAGTTGTGGCGACGACTTCCAAGGGATCGATGGGATTGGGAACCAACGTTGCGTCCCCCGGCTTGCACAAGCCGTTGTCGACTGCAACCTGTTCGGCCGTTTGGGAAACGGCGGCGATACGTAGACCTGGCAATAACCTGCGAATCGTCGGGCCAAGGCGACTACCCCATTTGGATCCGACGGGGTCGTGGATCCAGACCACAATCCGTCGCCTCGTCAACAGAGCGGACGGCACGCTCAAGTTGAGCCCGGTGAGGGCATTGGCATGGATGGCCGTGAGGTGGCGCCGATTTCGGAAAGCCCAGCGTGCGAGCTTGAGACCAGCCCCTATTCGCAAAAAGCGATCGGCCACCCACCCGGGGCGTCTGGGGAGGTCGATGATCTCGTCGGCGAGTTTCTCAGCGACTACTACTTCTCGGAATAGGCCCTTCTTAGGTAGCGCAAGCACTCTATGCACCTGCCCTTCCAGCGATCGGAGCAAGGTGACCATGCTCCGGTTAGAACCACCGAGCTGGCCCGGAACGACCACAAACAAGACCGTGGGCTTACTTGTTGTTGTCAACTTGCACTACTAATAGCCGCCGAGAGTTCCCATTTTGCGTGAGAACTCGAGAGTCCTCCGGAACAGGAAAACCCCACCTGTGAAGAAGATCACGTCGAAAATGACCAACGCCAGGACAGCCGTCGAGATTTCCATCTCGAATGACCCGGGATTGGCCATCAAGGCGGTCCTCGTCCCGTTGATCACGTAGGTATGAGGGAGTAGGAAGCTCAAAGGCCGGGCCCAGCCCGGGAGTTGATTCACCGAGAAGATGCTCCCCGCCAGCAACGACGCCGCCAGCGAATAGAGACGTAGGACCGGTGCCGATTTCAGGGTCAGGAGCAACACAGCCGCCGACACGATTCCAATCGCTGCGCCGGCGATAATTCCGAGGATCGATAAGCCAACCGCGGCCAGGATGCCTGAAGAATCGAATTGCGCGCCGAGGATGATGCCGACACCAAAAACGATCATGCCGGAGACCGCCCCGAACATGACCTGGTATTGGTTCATTGCCAGCGGCAAAGTGGTCCACGGCACAGGCTCGACCAGGAACACCTCGAGAGTTCCTCGTTGAAATGCATTTTGCAGCGAGCCCCCAAAGCCGGACATGGCGCCGGTGAGCATTGTGGTCATCCCCAGTCCGATAACCGTATATGTCAGATAGTCACCACCGACGGTCGGTGAATCTCCAACCAACTCGCTGATGAAGAAGAACGGTATGAGCGGGACGATCACGCCGAGGATCTGCATGACCAAGGTAAGCGGATAGTTGAATTCTTCGATCAGATCGACTCGGAGGAACGCAAGACTCGTCTTGCGGACTCCTGCACCCGCCCTCGGCTCCTTAACTTGCGTCATACTCGCCCTCGGCGTCGCGATAGATGTTGGCGAGAATCGCCTGTAATGGTGTTTCTTTTTCCTGCAATGACATGATGTCTTCAGTCTGAGTCTCCAACAGCTGAAGGACGTTGGCATGGGTCACGGTGGATCTGAGCTCGCAAGCCAGCTCGGTGTCATCCATGCGGGTGATGAGCCCGATATCGGCGTTCTTGAGGGCCAATTGGGCCTCAGCGGCCGCCGGAGCCGTCCGGAATCGGATCTCGAGCAGTGAGCCTGCGTATTTCTGGCGCAGTGCATCGAGACTTCCGTCATAACGGAGCTTTCCCCGGTCCAACATCAGAACCCTGGAACCAAGTGCCTGGATCTCCTCGATCTTGTGCGAGCTGATCAGGGCCGCGATCTGACGTTCGCTACAGATGTCCCGGATCAGGTTCACAAGCTCGTGTGAGGCAACGGGGTCGACCGCGCCCGTGGGCTCGTCGAGGATCAACACTTTGGGAAGGTGCAGCAGCGCTCTGGCCAGTTGTAGGCGCGCCTTCATCCCGGCTGACAGTGCGAAGCAGGTACTCGTGGCCCAACCCTCGAGGCCAACTAACTCCAGAGTGTGGCCGATCGCCTCAGTGAGCTCAGCACGCTCCATGCCCTGTAGCTGGCCGTGAAAACGCAGGTTCTCCTGCACTGAGTGCCTCATGAGGAGCGCCCGCTGATCAGATGGCATCCAGCCGACCTGTCGCCGGACCCGGACCGCCTGACGGACCGAGTCGTGGCCCATCACGGTTGAGGTCCCTTCCGACGGCGTCGTCAGGCCGACCAGTATCCGAAAAATTGTGGTCTTGCCAGCGCCGTTCGGCCCGAGCACGGTGCAGATCTCGCCCGGCTGCACCTCAAAGCTCACGTTGTCGACGGCAGTAACCGTTCGCTTTACATTGGATCGAACCAGCAATCTCATCCAACCCGGCGAAGGCTCATACCGCTTCACCAGATTCTCGACCATGATGCTCGGTTGAGCAGTGCGATCAGTCATTCAACAAAATTCCTTTCGAGACCCTCACTCGAACTCCCTCCCACGTGCCCGCTCTTTTGCTGACAGCACTTACAAGTACTCTGTATCGGAGCAACGTTAAGGGAAACTAAGGAGTAAGGGTGCATTTCTCTTGGACCGAAGAGCAGTCAGAGTATCGCGCCACGATGGTGGAGTTCGCGAAAAACGAGCTGAATCGTGATGTGATCGGAAGGGATGAGCGCGGTGAGTTCGACGCCGAGGGTTGGAAAAAGTGTGGGGCGCTTGGAATCCAGGGTCTTCCCTACGAAACCGACCATGGGGGCCAGGGTGCCTCGGCGCTCGATACGGTCGTCGCCATGGAGGGATTGGGTTACGGTTCGCGCGACAACGGGTTTCTCTTTTCCCTGAACGCTCACATGTGGGCGGGCACCACTCCGATCGATCGCTTCGGCACCCAGGAACATAAGCAGCGTTGGCTGCGGGGTTTGAGCGACGGAACGCTGATAAGCGGGCAGGCAATCACCGAACCCGACTCCGGGTCTGACGCTTTCGGCCTGAAGACCACGATCCGCGCCGACGGGTCCAACTTCGTCTTGAACGGCTCGAAGACCTTCATCACCAACGCCCCCGTGGCCGACATGGTTGTGGTGTTCGCGACGGTTGATCCGTCCAAAGGTTGGGCTGGGCTCTGCGCGATCGTGGTCGAAAAAGACACACCGGGCATGGATGTCGAGCCCAATTATCACAAGATGGGTTTGCGTACCTCGCCCATGTCCGGTCTGAGCTTCAATGATTGCGTTGTCCCCGGCGAGAATCTGATCGGAAAGGTCGGTTCGGGGATGGTGATATTCAATCATTCGATCGAGTGGGAGCGGAGCCTGATCCTTGCCAGCGTCATCGGGACCATGGAGCGGAAGGTCGAGGAATGTGTTGCCTATGCAAATGAGCGGAAGCAGTTCGGTCAATCGATCGGGAAATTCCAAGGGGTTTCGCACAAAATCGCTGAGATGAAGGTCAGGTTGGAGACTTCACGGCTCCTGATCTACCGGCTTGCCTGGCTGCGGGATCAAGGCAAGGCAACCGCCCTGGATGCGTCCATGGCCAAGTACTACGTCTCGGAGGCTTTTGTGCAGACCAGTCTCGACGCAGTTCAGATTCATGGCGGAACGGGCTACATGCAGGAGTCCCACATCGAGAGGGACGTTCGCGACGCCATCGCCAGCCGAATCTATTCCGGCACCAGCGACATCCAGAAGAACGTGATTGCGAGAAATCTGGGCCTCTGATGAACCTTCTTCATGAGTACCTGCGGGCCTCGGCAACGAGGTCACCCGACTCCGTGGCCGTTGTTGACCGCAACACCAGGCTCACCTATGCCGAACTCGATGCCAGGTCGGACCAGCTAGCCGGCAGGCTGATCGAACTCGGGGTCTCGGTAGGTGATCGGGTTGGCTTGTATCTCCCCAAGTCCGTCGAGGCCGTCGTGGGCATCTACGGCGCCATGAAAGCCGGCGCCGCCTATGTGCCAATAGACCCGTCCACCCGGGAGTCCAGGGCCGGTTACATCGCGTCGAACTGTGAAGTCAGACATCTGATCAGTGTTAAAGGCAAGCAGTCGATGTGGGAGTCGTTTGCCGACTCCGGCGTCGAGCACCTGATAGCCATGGATGGCGACGCCGATGGTGAGTACGGGGGAGCCGTGTCACATTCCCGCAGCTGGGTTGACGAGGCAGACCCGGTAGTTCTGCCTCGCACCATCTCCCAGGACCTGGCCTACATCCTCTACACGTCGGGTTCGACGGGTGAGCCTAAAGGCGTGATGCTCACGCATCAGAACTGTCTCAGCTTCGTCGAGTGGGCTGTCGAGGAATACGGCGTGACCAGCGACGACCGCCTTTCGAGTCACGCACCCTTCCATTTCGACCTGTCCACCTTCGACCTGTATGCCGCAGTGATTGCGGGCGCTCCGGTGCATCTGGTACCGAAATCTGTCTCCTTGTTACCCGTCGAGGTGAAGAAATTCATCGAGACCAACGAGATCTCAGTCTGGTACTCGGTTCCCTCGATATTGACGATGCTTGTCGAGATGGGCGGTTTGGAAAAGGGCGATCTTCCCTCGTTGCAGACTTTGCTGTTTGCAGGTGAGGTCTTCCCCACCAAGTATCTGTCCCGGCTGATGAAGCTGCTCCCACACGTTCGGTTCGCCAACCTCTACGGACCAACGGAGACCAACGTATGCACCGCTTACACGGTGCCCGAGCCACCCCCCGAGGATGGGCCGACGATCTCGATTGGCGGCCCGATCGGAAACGTCGAGACCTTCGTTGTAGATGGGAACGATGCGCTGGTATCGCGCGGAGCGGTCGGGGAGTTGTTGGTCCGCGGGCCCACTGTCATGGCCGGATATTGGGGAGATGCCAGCCTGTCTGAGAAGAAGCTGACTCCGAGCCCGATCGAGCGCCACTTAGGAGACAACGTCTATCGAACGGGCGACCTCGTCGAAGAGCTCGAGGACGGGACCTATCGGTTCATCGGACGTCGAGACAATCAGATCAAGAGCAGGGGATATCGGATCGAATTGGGTGATATCGAAGCGGCCCTGAGCGCACACCCGTCGGTGATGGAGGTGGTCGTCGTGGCCGTCCCCGATGAGATGGTTTCGAACCGAATTTTCGGTTTTGCTTCGGTTGGTGATGACCTGAGCGAATCCGATCTGCTCCGCTTCTGCGCCGAAAAAGTCCCCAAATACATGGTCCCCGAATCGATCCAGCTGAGACCCTCGCTTCCCAAGACGTCAACTGGGAAGATAGACAGAAGAGCCCTGAGTGACGAGATCACCCAGGGCCCCTGATAAGCCGTTTGGCCGGGTCAGTCCTTCTTTTCGACCAGAGCGGTAATCGAGTCGAGGTTCTGGAAGTTATCCAGGTTGATATCGACTGGGTCGACTGACACGCCGAGCTTGTCTTCGATGAAACTGATGAGGGTGAAGATCCCCAAGGAGTCGATTATCTCTTCTTCGAGAAGGTCAGCATCGTCGAGGTCGACTCCGGCGCTTGCCGGGAACTCGTCCTCGATGTACTTCTTCAATTCAGCACGTACGTCAGCCACTTGATTTCTCCTGTTTGATCATGTTTGTTGTCTTTGAGCGTGGAACGAGTCTATTTGCCGACCGGGATGTCGGTGAGTTCTTTGGCCCACAAGTGGCCCGGAGTCTCCTCGACTGTCTTGATCATTTCACGCATGGCGTCGAGGACGGGAGCCGACTCCCGGTCATATACCTCGCCCTGGAGTAACTGCAGGATCTGCAGACGATGATCCTTGGACTCGATGAAGTATGTGAAGAGGTGCATGAGCTTGTAGTAGAGCCGGATGAACTCGTACCAGATTGTCACTCCACCTTTGAGTTTCTTCTCGTACGCGAGCAGGCTCTCCTCGCTCAGGTCTCCCTTTTCGAACGCTGCCACAATCGCCTCAGAAGCGAACTTGGCGGACTCACACGCTATGGAGACCCCGGAGGAAAAGATGGGGTCGACAAAGCGGGCGGCGTCGCCGACCAGCATCCAACGGTTGCCGACAAATCGGCTCATCGAATACGAGTATTCCGCCTCGGCCTTGAGTTCATTGACCGGCTTGGCTGAGGCCATAGCAACGGCGAGGTCCGGGCTCGTGTTGACGTGCTCCCAGAAATACTCGTCCTGGCGCTGGCGCGATTCCTTGAAAACATTCTTCTCCGCCACAACTCCTATGGAGGTGATGGTGTCTGTAATCGGAATCTGCCATACCCAACCGCGCTCGGCGGGGATGAAATAGATGTGGATGTAATCGGCCGACTCGGTGGTGCCGCGATCGACATTCTCGAACCATCCGTGGACTGCGAACTGGTTGAAGATCGGATCCTTGACACGCAAGTGCCGCTGGGTGCCGATGACGCTGTTGCGCCCACTGGCGTCGACTACGAATTTGGCCGGCAACACATAGTCGTTGCCATCGACCGAGAAACGGACTCCGTTTGCGGCGTCGTCGTCGTCGAACAAGACTTCGTTGACGGTCACTCCCTGATAGACGTCGGAGCCGAGGCTCTGCGCGTGCTTGAGAAGGAGGTGGTCGAACTTGGACCGATCCACGTGATAGGTGTAATCCTGATCGATCCCGGGTTGTGGGAACTCGGCGAAGCGGAGGTCGAACTCTCCACGTCCAGCCTTGGCGTGCCACGCGGCGCCGTATTTCCGAGTGAAACCTTCCCGCTCCATCGTCTCGATGAAACCGATGTCGTTGAACACCCTGGTGGTCGATGTCACGAGTGACTCGCCAACATGTGGTCGAGGGTGGTTAGCCCTTTCCAAAATGACGTTCCTGATCCCCGCTTTTGATAAGTAACTACCAAGGACAGAACCCGCGGGTCCGCCCCCAATTATGACTACGTCAGTCATTGCCCTCTTCCCGTTCGTAGAAATCCACTTATGTAGTGGGTGCTCAGAGTGGCATCTGCCCCGTACAGTGTCAATACGTGAACGCGAAATTACGCGCTGATTTTTGGAGGCCTCTCAGGACGAATTGGGCAACCCTCGACCATCGAGGAAGGAGGCTGATCCGTCACTGTGAGTGGTCAAGTTCTATCAGACACCATGACTATGGACTTTTCGCCGCGATGCACTTCGATGGTGTCCTTTTCGGTGAATCCTGACGACTCGTAGACCCTCTGGGCTGACTTGTTTTCGGCGCCCACCACGACCTTGACTGCTGCAATTCCGTCCTCTCTGAACCCGGTCAAGAGGCGGTCAGTCAATGAGCTACCGAGGCCCCGACCCCGATAAAGCGGCGAGACGGCCATTGACAACAGCTCCGCTGATGTTCCCTGATGACCCCCGTCATAGGTGGCTGTTTCCCATGCCTTGCGCCATGAGGAAGGTTTGAGTAGAGCTCTCGCAGCAGACACGCCGGCACGCGGGCCGTGCCTTTTGACAAAGGTCTTGTAGAAGGCGCCCACATCGTCCATGCCGGCGACGAATCCCACCGGCCCGTACGGGTCGGAGGCGACGATGATCTTCGAGCCGGGGTACTCGATCATCGCCAGGTAGAGCTGTTTCAGGAATCCGATTCCGAGCGTCTTCAGGAATCCGCTCGTGATGCTGTCGGAATGAAGTCGGGCGATGACTGCGGCATCCGTCTTTGTCGCCGGCCGGTAATCGATAGGGAAGCTGGCAGCGCCGTCGAGCTCGGGAGACCTGCCCTTTTCTCTAAGAACGGAGATCTGGGCGCTCATGACAGTGTTGACGATGGCCCTCTCGTCGAACGATTGGATGGCTTTAATTCGGGCAGCGACACTCATCTTCGCCCGGAGGTCGCTGCTAGAAGCCAGAGTGTTGATCGCTGCCGCCAGATCGGCCGGGCTTTGAACGGGCACCAACAGACCGTTGTATCCTGGATCGACCACCTCGCGACACCCGCGAATGTCTGTGGCGACGACAGGCAGGCCCATGGCGGCAGCCTCCATGGCCGCCCGCGGGAACCCTTCGCGATGGCTGGCGAGGACGAAGATATCCATGGCGGCATACCACTCGTCAACGTTGTCCTGCATCCCGGTGAGTCGAATTCCGGACGCTTCGGCCGACGCTATTTGGGCGCCACTCAACCCGTCTTCCTTATCAGGCTCGACCGGGCCGACGACAACGAGAACGCAGCCGGCGTTGAGGCTGCTGGCGGCCTCGAACAACTCGGGAAAGCCCTTCTCAGCAACCAGCCGACCCACCGAGCCCACCACAAGATCATCGGGCCCGATTCCCAGGGACTTCCTAAGTTCGTTCCTGCGCTCGTCGGGTATCCGGGTCCGGTCGAACCTCGCGAGATCAACACCGTTGCCCAGCAATACCGTTTTGTCAGGTCTGGTGATTCGCCTGGCCGTCACGAATTTGAAATCTTCTGCGCTTTGGACGAGTTCGCGGTCGGAGAACCGCGATGCGATGGTCTCGAGCGCATACACAAACGCTCTCTTGAGCAATGGGTCGTCTCGTGTCGCGTAGAGGCCGTGGATGGTGTTGACCACGACAGGCACTCCGGCAAGACGCCCGATTATCCGCCCGTATATCCCGGGTTTGGGGGTATGAGTATGGAGCACATCTGGTCTCTCTCTCTTCAAGATCCTCCAGAGGTGGAATGCAGACTTGAGATCCTTTTTGAGATCGAAACTTCGGGTCGAATCGTCGAGAGCGATGTGCCTGATGCCACGTCGCTCCAACTCGGGGACGTACGGTCCTGGTGCCGAAATCCCAACGGAATCCCCGCCGAGGGCCGTCACCTCTTCCATTTGCGGCAATATCAAATAGCGCAAACTCAGGTCAATTGTTGTCAAATGAGCTACTCGCACGGATCCTCCAGCCGTTCATATTGGCATATCATTGTGTGCGCGCAGAGCGCGAATTTTTGCCTTTCAACCACGGAGCGTGTGTGATAGGCTCCCATAGGCGCTGTAGTGAGGGTTCGCACCCTGGGGGGGCAAGCGAAAATCTCGATGGCGACGGAGGGCGCACGTCCTCGAGGATTTCATGAGGATTTCATAGGGAGGCGAATGATGGGTGCCGTTAGTGGTGCCGAAAGGCATGACGGCAAGAAATGGGGGTCCCGACTGGTACGTCGGCTCAGCACTGTCCGAGCGGACTTTTCGCTGGCCGTCATCGAGGCGGGTCTCATTTCTGTCGCGTATGGGGCAGCGCTAGGTATACGTTCACTTGATCCGACAGATGTGATGCCACCCACGTGGTGGAGTCGGCTCGCTTATGCGTTACCTCTGATAATTCTGGTCCACCTGGCGACCAACGTCGTCTTTGGAAACTATGGCCACGTCTGGCGTTACGCGAGCATCGAAGAGGCCGTTCGCGTCGTAGCTGCCGCAATGTCGTCGGGAGTCGTCCTCGTCGGCCTTGCCGGTGCCTACCAGTACTTTCTCGAGCAGAACGCACTGGTCCCACTCTCCGTGTTGGTGATTGGAGCTTTGCTCAGCCTCGCTGGCATGGGCGCTCTGCGTTTCTGGTCACGCCTTTTTAGCTACCAGAGAATGGGTGAAGTTGTCGATCGCCAGCGTGCGCTCGTCGTCGGGGTAGGCCCCGACGCCGTTCACCTGGCACGACACCGGTCCGAAGCCAAGTCTGGTGTCAACGTCGTCGGATTCGTCGACGTTTCAGACCGCATCGACATGTCCCGTGTCCTTGCTGGTCTCCCCGTTCTCGGTGGGCTTGAAGATGTTCCCCGGCTCGTCACCGATCTCGGCATCGACCAGGTGGTGATTGCTTGTCCCGGCGCCGACGAGTATGGGCGGCGCCTCGTCGACTTGTGCATGGATGTCGAGGTGCGCCTCCGGATTCTCCCCAGCATCGATTCGGTTTTGGATGCCCAAAATGCGACTCGTGACATTCGTGACCTCGAGCTGACAGACCTTCTGCCGAGGACGCAGGTCAGCACCGACCTCTCCGATGTGGCTGTATTCCTGAAGGACCGCAGGGTCCTGGTAACGGGTGCCGGTGGTTCCATTGGCTCGGAGATCGTCAAGCAAGCGATCGACTTCGGCGCCAGTACGGTGATCGCCGTCGATCATGACGAGACCCACCTCCACGACGCATCGTCAGGGTGGCTTCTGTCCAACCCTGATGGCTCCAGATTTGTCAGTGAGCTGGCCGACATCCGGGACCGCGACCGGGTCTTCGCCATTTTTGCGCACCACCGGCCTGACGTCGTTTTCCACGCCGCGGCCCACAAGCACGTTCCGATCTTGGAGCGGTGCCCCGAAGAGGCCATCAAGACCAACATCGTCGGAACTATCAATGTCGCTGACGCATCGGAGCGAACTGAATCGACGAATCACTTCGTTCTCATTTCGACAGACAAAGCCGTCATTCCGAAGAGTGTGATGGGCTCATCGAAGCGCATAGCCGAAATGATCGTTCAAGGCCGCGCCGAACAGAGCACGGATGTGACCTGGTCGGCGGTCCGATTCGGAAACGTCCTCGGCAGTCGGGGTTCGGTGGTTCCCACGTTCAAGCGCCAGGTTCAGGAAGGTGGGCCGGTGACCGTCTCGCACCCTGACATGGAGCGCTACTTCATGACGGTCACCGAGGCTGTGGAACTGGTATTGCAGGCCGCCAGCATCTCGGAGAGCGGCGAAGTCTTCGTGCTCGACATGGGCAGCCCTGTCAAGATCCTGGACCTTGCGCACCGAATGATCCGCCTTGCGGGCTTGGTCCCTTATGTCGACATCGATGTCACGATCACCGGACTTCGCCCCGGCGAGCGGCTGAGTGAACAGTTGGCAGTGGTGCCTCTGATCCCCAGCACGCACCCACAAATCCTGATCGCTCGACAAGAAGTTCCGTCGAAAGAGCAACTCATAGAGATGATCGGGTTTGTTCTGGGACTGGCCGACCAGGGTCACCAGCGGCTCGGTGAGTTGGTCGTGGCCATTGCCAACGACATGTGGCAGCAGGCTGATCTCAGCCAGCTGGAGTCGGTCGGCTAGGGAGATCCCTCGGGGTTGGTGCGACGTCGCAGCAGCGACCCGACATTCCAGATCTCACGTGCATAGAGTCGTCTGACAGCCATGCCTGACAGCTCCGTGTTCACTCTCCTCGCCTTGATCATTTCGGGCGCCCTGGTGGTCGTCCTCGCACCGCTCGCCGGGCCGATAAAGCTGGTCGACATACCAGATGGAGAGCTGAAAGGCCACGGTCGGGTCGTTCCCATCGTGGGTGGGCTCGCCGTGTTTGCCACCGTTGCGGCGGTAATGGCCGGAGCAGGCGTATTCGATTTTGCCTTCTTCTGGGCAGCGTTAGGCGTGTTCTTGGTCGGCCTCATCGACGATTTGAGGGGCCTCTCCCCGGTGGTACGTCTCATGGCGTCTGCTGCAGGTGGGACCGCCCTCGTCTTCCTGGGTGATTTCGAGGCCGAGATCGGTGTTGCGATTGCACTGGTCGTGCTGGTTGTCGTGGGGATCAACGCAGTGAATCTTCTTGATGGTGCGGACGGGGTGGCGGGCTCTGCTGCCGTGATTTCTGCATTGGGGCTCGCGATCGTGTCGGCAAACCGTGTTGTCGATCCCGTTCCGGCTTTGATACTGGCCGGCGCCGTCGCTGGGTTCCTGGTGTTCAACTGGCCCAGGGCGCGCACTTTTTTGGGCGATGGCGGAGCGTATGTCATCGGTCTGACCCTGGCGTATCTGATGATTGTCGGCACGCCGAGCCCGGAAGGCGCTACCGGTGATTGGTTTTGGCAGGTTCTCGTGGCGGTTGGCCTGTTTGGGGTGTTCGCCATCGATCTGGTCGTCACCTTCCTCCGGCGAATGTTCGCTCGAGTCCCCTTGTTTGGTGGGGACCGGTCGCACGTCTATGACCAGCTCGCCGGGCGAGGATGGTCACCAAGCGCGGTTGCAGCAACGGTGGCCTTGAGCCAGGTCTTGGTCGTGGGAGCCATTGTCTACAGCGAAGCTTCGTTCGAACCAATGATCGCCGGGTTGGCTACTACGGGCGTGCTCGTTCTGTTTGTGATCCTTTTGTGGGTGACAGGGTTTGTCACCGGGGGTGGGCGCCATGAATCTGCGCGCGTCGATCTGACTACACCTGCTGTTGACTCGGTTTGAGGCCAGCTGCCAGTTCGGCGTAGACGGACTCGACCTCTCGAACCATTGCCTCGAGGCCATGTTTCGCCGTCGCATCACGCAGGGCTGCCGCGCCGAGCTGTTCTCTGAGCGGTCGATCGGTGGCAATGCCGAGCAAAGCGTCAGCCAGAGCCTCCGGGTCACCAGGCGGGACCAGAATCCCGTTCAAACCGGTCTGGATCACTGACGGGACTCCTCCGACAGCAGTTGCAACAACGGGCGTACCAAGGCTCATGGCCTCGAGCACAGCCAAGGGAAGGCCTTCGTGATCGGAAGGATTTGCCACCACATCTGCCGCGGCAAGGAATGACAGGGCGTCTTCGCGTCGGCCGAGGTGTTTGAAAACGCCCTCTATGCCCAGAGCAGTCGCTTCCGACCTGATGCGTTCCAGATCTCCGGGATACTTCTCGCCGCCAATTGAGACCACGACGAAGTCGTCAGCTTTCGATTGCAGGATCTGTACAGCGAGCATGAGATTGTGGTGGCCCTTATGCGGTCGAATGTTCCCGACATGGGCGATGAGGATTGTGTCGTCACCGATACCAAGTTCGAGACGGGCCGCCTGCCGATGCTCCGGTGAGACTGACACGGATACTCCATTCGGTATCACCAATGGCTCGGCATATTTGGAAACCGATTCTCCGACGGCTCCGGAGACGGCAATGGTCCGTGCATTTCGACCGTAGGTCAGGCGGTTTAGCTGTTTTGTGGGAAAGCGGTACGAGGAGGCGACGTTGTGCTCCGTATACACGACCGGAACTCCCGCGAATATCCGAGCCAGCACGCCGGTTGTCGGTAGATGAGCATGGACAATGTCGGGCTGTGACTCCTTGAGATAGCTCTTGAATGCCCGGACCGTGGCGATGCCGAGGCGGCCATTTCCGAGCTGAGTGACCTGTACCCCGGCGTCGGTGAGGGTCGGGACAAGTTGGTCTTTCCACGGGAGGAGGTAGGCGACTTCGTAGTCGAATCTGGCGCGGTCCCAGAACGGTGCAGCTTCGGAGATGAGCTTCTCAGCACCGCCGATCCCCAACCCTTTGATGAGGACCAGTATTTTGATCCGCGGCACCTCGGCCTACTGCTGGTCCGCGGCGTCGAGGAGGCGCTTGACGCCTTCTTCGAAAGACACGTCAGCCTTCCAACCCAGCATTCGCGCTGCCTTCTCCGACGAAACCATCGCCGGGTGCACGTCACCGGGCCTTGCTTCACCGTAGGTGAGCTCGGTTGGGAATCTCTCCACTACCAGTTCGGCCAGCTGTTTGATCGTGACCGGGTCCGAGGCAACTGTATTGAAGACCTCACCCCGCAAATCTGAACGGCATGCCAGGGCGAATGCCCGCGCGATGTCGTCGGCGTTGGTGAACTGGCGGAATTGTGAACCGTCACCCTGGATCGTGATGGGTTGCTGGCTCCGGGCGCGGTCGATGAAGATGCTGAATACCGAGTTGGGACGAAGCCCCGGGCCGTAAGCCGTTCCCAGTCGCAGGGCAACTGTGGGGACATCGTTCAACTGGTCGGCCGAAAGCAGGATCCGCTCACCGGCCAGCTTGGTGATGCTGTAGGGGTGGTCAGGATCGCAAGGATGCTCCTCGTCGATAGGATCGGTTTGGGGTGCCCCATAGACCTCCCACGTCGACGCGTACACAACCCTTGCGTCGTTCTTCTTGGCTGCTTCGGCCACGTTGGCGCTGCCAACTACGTTGACAGATGCTGCGAGTTGCGGGTTTTCCCCAGCGAGATAGACGTCGCCGATGGCGCCGACATGGCAGATGGCTTCGTGGCCTCTCAACGCGTTGGTCACGGCGGCGACATCGAGCAGGTCTCCGATGACCGGGTTGGCCCCATCGACGGCGTGATCTGCTTTGTCAAATGTTGTCACTTCGAAGCCTTCTCCCAAAAGATGCTTCGTAAGGATGGCCCCCAGAAATCCCGCGGCGCCAGTAACCAGAACTCTCATATACCCCTCTCCTATGAGCTCACAGGTTATCAGCAACTCGAAGAAGCGAAAGATGGCAAAGGTGTGCGGAAGCCACCTGAGCCGCCGACATCACTATTGTTCTTGCGGGATTAGGAGATATGCGAATCAAACTAAGTCGTGGATTACTTCTTGCGATCACGCTGGCGGTCTTCAGCCTGGTTGGGTTGGGCTATGCGCTTGGCGCACTCGCCGGCGGTCTCTTCGATGTGCCGCGCCACTGGTGGTCGACCCTTCCTGTCTTGGGTTTGTTTGCCGCGGGAATTTCGATCGTCGTCACGATACGGCGAGGCCGCACGCACTGACCGGGCTAGCTGAGGAAGTTGATGGTTAACGGGTAGCGGTACTGCTCTCCACGGGAGGCCGCGAGTGAGCCCAGGATCACAAGGATCAGCCAGACGATGAAGGCGATGATCAGCGCCGGGATCGCCAACACCAGGCCGATCCCGAAGGTGGCAATCCCGATTACCGCCGTCGCGATAACGGCCACGGTTGTATAGATCAGGACCGAGATATTGAAGTTGAGGGCATGCACTGCATGAGCTGCCACGTACGCGTCTTGATCCTTCTTGGCCAGCCATACCACTAGCGGCCCGATGAGGGATGGGATGCCGGCAAAGGCAACCAGCGCTGACAGGTGGGCAGCGACGGCCCAGTTCTTCTTCTCGGCGTCGGTCATATATCTTGCCGAGGGTGGTGTAGGGGCCGTGGATTCCTCTTCGCTGGTCACGCCGCGAATCTTAGAGCTAAAACCATCATGTTCATGTCGCCCGTCGAGGGCAGACGTTCGTCTGTACTACAGAGGTTCAAATTAGGAGGACCAATGCGTTCGAAAATGAGAAGAGTCATGCCTCTGGTTGTCGTTCTGGCGTTGACATTATTGATGATTGCACCGGCTTCAGCGACCAAGGGCCTGGTCACATCCGGATCATTCCATCCATTCGCCGACGGGCCAGCCAACGGTTACGACGATACGCACGGCAGCGCGACGATGATCCGAACGGCTTCCGGACGGACGATCGTATTTGTGCATGCGGCGGGGTTGGTGCCCGGTGAGACCTATGGCTCGCACGTTCACAAGCAGGCATGCGACGATGGTAACGCCGGTGGCCATTACAGCTTCGGATACCCCGTTCGAGGCGGCGCCCTCGACGGCTCGGAGATTTGGCCGGGGCCCTTCACGGCGGATTCTCGCGGTCGAGCTGTCGGGTTCACCATGGTGGGAGCCACCGCGGGCCCCGACGCTGTATCCGTAGTGATTCATTCCCCACTGGGAGTGAAAATCGCCTGCGCCGATCTGGGCTAACTGGACGTAAATGGAGGATCCGGGCAACCCGGATCCTCCATTTCTTCGGCGAAGTCGCTTTGCGGCTACATGTCGATCGTTTCGGCAACCTCCACTGAACCTCCATCTTTCAGGATGGGGTTCTTTGATGCCAGTGCCACCGCGGCATCGAGCGAGTCGGCCTCCACGACGGTGTAGCCCGTCGCGGGGTTGGCCCCTCCGCCACCTGTTGTCGAGCCGTCGCTGTTCACGGTGGTCGATGCCCCAAACGCGTTCCCGGGATCTTTGAGCGCCGAGCCCAGGTCTTCCATCCATGCACCCCAGGCGGCCATAACTGCGGCACCTTCTTCTTCGGTTTCCGGTGCTCCGCCCCCGTGGTAGATAAATGCGTACTTAGCCATATTCGCTCCTCGCGTGCGTCGGGAGCGGCCGCGTGCCGTCCCCTTTCAACCTAATGACGTAGGGCAACATGTCATTTCGACAACTATCGAGAAGGTGCAGGAAAAAACCTCGCGACCTCCTCCGCCTCGAGAGGTTGGGAAGATCATTCACTCCCTCCGCTTACGGCAAAGAACCTCCTGAGTGCCCGAGCGCAGCGAGGGGGAGTGTGGCCAGGTCCTGACCCGATACGATGCCCGGTTCTTCGGACCGGTCGAAACAGTCCACGGGTCGACGAGAGGACGGCTGTGGCGGAGGCGGACGGGAATCGAACCCGCCGGGGACTGAATCAGCCCCCCACCGGTTTTGAAGACCGGGGAACCCACCAGGCGTCCGGACGCCTCCCTGATGTTGTCGCCAAGAGTAGATTGGCGAGGATGTCACGCACATTTCAGGTTGTGTTCGATGCAGCCGATCCCGGGGCGTTGGCTGACTTCTGGTCTGAGGCTCTCGGCTTCGTCCGCCAGGATCCACCTGCCGGTTTTTCTTCGTGGGAAGCGTGGGCGGCGGGCCAAGATATCCCGGCATCGGACTGGAACAAATATGACGCTCTGATCGATCCGGACGGCTCCGGACGACGTGTGTTTTTTCAAAAAGTCCCCGAGCCCAAGACCGCCAAGAACAGGTGTCATCTCGATATTCGCGTTGCTGATCGCGGGATGGCCCCGGAGCAGGCGATGGAGATGATCGAGGCCGAGGCGAGCCGGTTGGTGCAGCTCGGTGCCACCCGGGGCGAGTCGTATACCGAACTCGGTTCGCAATGGATAGTCATGCAGGATCCGGAGGGAAACGAATTCTGCGTTACGTGACCGTGTTAAGGCCGTTCGAGTCGCTGGCCCGAGCACCGGGTTCGCATCGCCTGTTGAGCTATTGCACACGCCAGTTACCATCCGTCGCCGATGCCTCCCGAAATGAGTTTTGGAAGAAGTGTTCGCTATCGTCGAACCAAACTCGGATTGTCCCAGACGAGACTTGGTGAACTCGTAGGCCGTTCGGCTGCTGCGGTCCGGAGTTGGGAGCGAGATTCAAGTATTCCCTCCGATCCGAGCGTGCTCGAGGCGTTGTCGGCCGTGCTCGGCATCGAACAGCAGGTGCTGTTCGACAAGGCTGGTCTTGACGCCCCGGCCGTCGAAACCAGCCCGACCGTTGAAGAAGCTTTGGGCACCCTGACTCCGACGACGCCGTCACCGGCGGTTGAACAGGACCAAGGTGACGCCGAAATCTCCGTCGACGAATCGAGGTCGTGGTCCTACCGTGAGGATCCGTCTGACGAGTTGATCTCCGTGGGATTTACGCCGATCCCGCCACATGGTGACGTATATGCGACACGTGGCGATCCGGCGTTCTCTTCGCCTGTCGACCCATTTGTCCTCACCGTTCCCGCTCCGCCGACCATCGAACCTTCATACATGGACGATGAATCGCAACGACAGATGTACCGAATCAGGAATCTTTCGACTCTTGTCCTCGCCGTTGCGCTGATCGTGCTTCTCTTCTGGGCACTGGGAAATGGGTGGGAGGAGCTCAACACCTGGTGGGATGATTTCTTCGGCCAGTTACGCCTCTGACTCGAGGGAAAGGTCCCTTGGGGGTGCCACCGGGTTTTCGGTTGGGATCTTGCCACCCTCCCTCCGGCCCTGGGGGCCGGAGCACTCGGGAACCCCAAAGGGGTCCCTTGCCGCAAGCGGAGGGAGAGTAGGAACTCCCACCTTGTGATGGCCTTCTCACCGCCTGCAGCCGATGAGGTAAAAACTGTTCGAAATTCGCTTCATCCAAGCGCCAATCTGTGGCAGACTGCTGCTACCAGAGAAAGGAGGTGGTCCTAGCTTGTATGAATGTTTTTGGACTCTGGAGGTGGTCGAGCGCTGAGCGGCGCTGACCGCGTGCGTCGCTCGCCCTCGTGGCAGGTGGCGACTCCAAACTCGGACCACCCGGCTCTGGCTCCCGCGGACCTAGTCCAACCGCGGCGACGTTCAACGTCGAAGTGATGTCATTGCTGTCTATTAGAGAAGGCCCCCAGAATCTGGGGGCCTTCTCACGTTGCAGACGCCTGTCCGCTAGACATCGAATCCGTTGGAACCCATCCACTCATCATTGAAGATCTTGGAGAGGTAGCCCCTTCCGGAGTCGGGCAATATCACCACGACCAACCGGTTGTCATCTTCGGCGGCAACCTGGAGTGCGGCATGCGCCGCCAGGCCACACGACCCTCCCACAAGGAGCGCCTCCTCGCGTGCCAGCCGCCTGGTCATTGCGAATGCCTCGGCGTCGGTCACCTCGATGAAGCGATCAATAAGGTCGAGGTCCACAGTCTCCGGGTAGAAGTCTTCTCCCACACCTTCGACGTAGTACTGATGCATGTCCCCGTCGGGTCCTTTGGTGTATATCGACCCTTCGGGATCCGCCCCCACTATCTCCACTCGCGGTTTTAGTTCCCTGAGGAATCGCCCGATCCCGGTGATGGTCCCGCCGGTGCCTACGCCAGCCACGAGCACGTCGATATCTCCATCGGTCTGTTTCCAGATCTCGGGGCCTGTGGTCCGATAATGCGCACCCGGGTTGGCTTCGTTGGTGTATTGGTCCGGTTGAAACGCACCATCGATCTCCCCAACGAGCCTGCGTGCCACGCCGTAATATGAGTCGGGGTGGTCCGGACCGTACTGGGTCGGGGTTTCGATGACCTCTACCCCATACGCGCGAAGCAGATCCTGTTTCTCCTTTGATACCTTGTCAGGGACGGTGCAAATGACGCGGTAGCCGCGGATGACGCCAACCAGGGCCAAACCGACGCCGGTATTGCCCGATGTCGGCTCGATGATTGTCCCTCCCGGTTTGAGCAGGCCGTCGCGTTCGGCAGCATCGATCATCGACACGGCGATTCGCTCCTTGATCGATCCTCCCGGGTTCATGTATTCGACCTTTGCCACGAGGTTCCCCGGAGGGTGGATACGACCAAGTCGGACCAATGGCGTGTTGCCGATAGCCCCGACAACATCATCGAAGATTTCCATAGGGGCGCCAGGCTAGGCGCTAAAAAAGCGTGTGTCTCGGAGCGCTCGCCTCGTCCAGACCGCGATATGAAGGTACCTTCTGAACATGAGTCGCTTGACCCGATTCGCTTGGATTGTGCTCGTGTTCAATGTCGGCGTGATACTGCTCGGCGCTCTGGTGCGTGCCACCGGGAGTGGAGCAGGTTGCGGACGCTCGTGGCCGACCTGCCAGGGCGAGCTGGTTCCGGGTTTGTCCGGTGCGACGGCTGTGGAATTCACCCATCGCGCCGCGAGCGGTGTGGCCCTGGTTCTTGTGTTTGCACTGGCTGTTTTGATATGGCGGGCGCGGCCCAAAGGCGATCCCTCCCGCACCGGGGTCAAAGTCGCGGTTGTGGCGATCATCGGCGAAGCATTGATCGGCGCAACGATCGTCCTCTCCGAATGGGTGGCTGACGATGCCTCGGTCGCACGCGCCATTGCCGTGCCGCTTCATCTTGTCAACACGTTGCTGCTCCTCGCGGCACTGGCGTTGATCATCTTCTGGCTCGAGGGAGGGCGCCGGCTATCGACAACTCGAGATAGGGCGCTATGGCGATGGGTCCTCGTCGGGGGCGCCGTGATTGTGTTGATTTCTGCCACAGGTGCGATCACTGCCCTCGCCGACACATTGTTCCCCAAAGACGGAATTGGAATTGATTTCGAGTCCGGTTCACATTTCCTCACTCGCCTTCGGATCATCCATCCGGTCCTCGCAGTTGCCGCGGCACTGATCGCATGGTGGAAGCTCGGGGGAGCGACTCGTACCAGGGCAGCGTTGTGGGTCGTCTGGCTGGTTGGGGCCATGCTCATGACTGGCTCGCTCAACGTCGTTTTGGGCACACCCGAATGGTTGCAGTTGCTACACCTTGCATTGGCCGATGCGTTATGGGTCTCCTTTGTCTTCCTCGTTGCGGATCTGCTGGAGGAACGATCCGCGGCGACCGCTACGACCGGCTGATCCTTTCATCCCCGAGCAGATACCTTGCCCCCGTGCCTCGGGAAGCAATGGCGTCCGAAGGGTTGAATATGGAGCACGATTTCAAGGACAGGCACCCACAGCCGATGCAGTCCGTCAGTTCGTTGCGCAGCGCCTGCAGTTCGGCGATTTGTTGATCAAGGCGGGATTGCCAACTCGAGCTCAGGCGTTGCCAGTCCGTCTTGGTTGGGACAACGTCATGGGGGAGAGTCGCCAAAGCCGCTCCCACTTCGCCAAGGGTCAATCCCACCTCCTGGCCGGCCCGAATCAGAGCCACTCGTCGCAATGTCGCCCTCGGGTATCTCCGTTGGTTGCCGTCAGTCCGCTCCGAAGAAATGAGCCCCTTGGTCTCGTAGAAGCGAAGCGCCGAGGTCGCCACACCTGATCGTGTTGCCAGTTCACCGATCGTCAGGTAATCCATGGCCTCAAGTCTAGAACGTGACTTAAAGTCAGCTTGAAGTTGCAGGTTCAACCCGTGTGGGCCCCTCTCAATTCGAAAACGGCGACAGCCACCTCCTGAGGGCTTGCTTAGGGACGATGCCAGATAGCGGTGGGTCGCTTCAATCCCGATGCCATTTGGTTGGAGCCGCCACATGCGCATCTATCGGCACACCGATTGACCGGCCGGCTATTTCGGACCTCTTACGCCCGGCACCCTTCTTTGACACGCACAATTTTTGTTCCACGCGGAATCTTCATTCGGTGCGGTCGAGATCACGTTCGGAGTACGTGGTCACGTCGCCCCTAACTGCTCGGCGAGTTCGGTCGGAGCGCTGGTCGGGAGGTTGCACACGAAGCCCTCACATACGTACGCCAACGCCCCTGCTTCGGGAGCGAATCGATCGGCCAGTAACGGTACCGATGAATTCGGCTCCGTCGCCTGGGCAAGGACCGTGTGGGGGCGGAATCGTGACCAGTATTCCGATACGAGATCCTCCCGGTTTTCGCCGACAACCGCCACTTCTTTGGTCCCTGAAACGATGCTGTGGGCAACGGCAAGATGGTGTCCGATCATTGTCGGGTAGCGATCGGCAAGAGCTCCGGCATTGGCCAGCGCCGCTATAGATCGGTCCCGCTTCGCCAGATCACCATTCAAAAGGCTGGAAATCAACAAGGACTCGGCTGCAAGTGAATTGCCGGAGGGAAGCGGGCTGTCCGTGATGTCACTGGGTCGTTTGATCAAGCCGTCCGCATCCGTCGACGTTGTGTAGAACCCACCTTCCGGCTTCTCGAAGTCGCTCAACCTGGCCACCAGTTTCTCCGCTTCGTTAAACCACTTCACGGCCCCAGTCGCCTGGAATAGGGCGTAGAGCCCCAACGCCATCCCGGCATAGTCATCGACAAAACCGGGCACGGAGGTTCGGCCGTTTCTCCACGATCTCATAAGGACGCTCCCGGACTTGAGGTTCGCTAGGGCGAAGTCGGCTGCTGACTCGGCGACCTCGATGTATCGCGAGACGCCGAGCGCTGCCCCGGCCTCGGCCAAGGCCCGGATCGTTAATCCGTTCCATGCCGCCACCACTTTGTCATCGAGCCCGGGCCGCACGCGGCGGTTTCTATGGCCCAGCAACTTTTCCTTGCTTTTGGAGAGGCTCGGAGGGGCATCGGATTTACCCATAAGGTTGAGGATGTTCTGACCTTCGAAATTTCCACCTTTGCTGACGCCGAAATAGTCGGCCATTGCAACCGCTTCGGATTCGAGCACGGCGACAAACTCGGCGTAGTCCCAAACGTAGAACTTGCCCTCGACCCCCTCCGAGTCGGCGTCCTCAGCTGAGAAGAATCCACCCTCATCGTGTCTGAGATCTGTAACGAGATATTCCAGCGTCGTCGCCATTACTTCGAGGAATCGCGAGGAGCCCAGCTCGACACCGGCCCAGAGATAGATTCGTGCGAGTTGGGCGTTGTCATAGAGCATCTTCTCGAAGTGGGGAACGAGCCATGTGCGATCTACCGAGTATCTCGCAAAGCCTCCGCCGAGATGGTCGTGGATGCCTCCGTCCGCCATCCTGGTCAGAGTCAGTTCAAGGGCATTGTCAATCGCCTGATTCGTATGACGTGATCGGAGCAGGAACTCGAGCGTTGGTTGCTGGGGGAACTTGGGAGCGCCACCAAAACCACCAAACGTGGAATCGAGCTCGTTGAGAATGTTCTTTATCGATCTGTCCAGCTGCTTCTGGTCAGGCAGGTCACCGCCGGGGATGTCATGGGATATGGCTTCCACCAGCTTGTCGGCCTGCTCGTCGATGTTGTCCCTGTCGGTCGACCAGGCGTCAGATATGGCTCTCATCACCTCGCCGAAGGACGACATCCCGCCATGGCGGTCCTTCGGGAAATATGTGCCGGCGTAAAATGGCCGCCCATCTGGCGTCATCCAGACGGTCATTGGCCAGCCTCCGCGACCGGTCATGGCCTGAACGGCCTCCATATAGATCGAGTCCACATCGGGTCGCTCTTCACGGTCGACCTTGATATTCACAAACATCCGATTCATCTCTGCTGCTGTGTCGGGGTCCTCGAACGACTCATGAGCCATGACATGGCACCAGTGGCAAGCCGAATAGCCGACGCTGAGAAGCACCGGCACGCCCCGTCTGGTGGCTTCGGCAAAGGCTTCATCGCTCCACTCCCACCAGTCGACGGGGTTGTCCTGATGCTGGAGCAGGTAGGGAGAGGTGGCGGCAGCCAATCGATTGGGCATGACTCCATCGTAGGAAACAGCGCCACCAAACCTCCCTGGACGCCATCAGTAGGAGATTTATCCTGTGCAGGCGACGTACCGTTCAGTGGTATATTCCGTTGACAGGAGTATTGGCCAGGCTAGGTTGTTGTTGAGATGACAGAAGACCTTTTTTTGCGTTGGATAGATATCTCGGTTCAGCGATGAACCGGGCCGGAGGTCGTCGATTGTGAGGCTGCTGGAAACCGAGTTCCACGTTTTGGGCGTCCTGGCTCCAGAGCCGATGCATGGTTATGCGATCATGCAGGGCGTCGAGACAGTGACCGGTGGCACTGTTACTACTTCGACTTTATACGCCGCCATCGACCGCCTGGTGATCGAAGGGCATGTCGAGCCCGCAGGTGAAGAGGTCCACTCCGGGCGTCTCCGCAAGCTTTACCGTATAACTGACCGGGGCACCGCTCTCCTGAGCGACGCAGTTGCCCACCAGGCGAAATTGGTTCAACAGTTTCGGGCGAATCTCAAAGCAAGCCCGGCAGGCGGCCGATAGTGAGTCGAACAGTCGAAAGGCTGCTTTCGCTGTATCCGAGTGCTTTCCAAGAAGCGTATGGGGACGACATCCGTGAAGGTATCGCGGGGAAGATCATCGACGGTGATCGAAGGGAGATTCGAAGGGAGTATTTGGCTCTGGCCGCACGAGCTCCTGTTGCGTGGCTGACCCCATTGCAGGACAGCTCTTCGGTAGGGGACATCAGGTCGTGGATCCGGATCGGGTTTATTGCTGTGTTCGCCCTTTTCCTCCTGACAGTGGTGGGCAGTATTGATGCCTTTGGGATCGTTGGCCTGTTCGGGATTCCGCTCGCGATCGCGGCTACCTACATGGGTTGGAGTTGGTTGGTCCTTCTGGGTGGCTTGACGAGCGCAACAGGGATGTTCACGTCGCTACTGGTAGTCGACCATACGCCTGCTCAAGCCAGCTGGTTCATCGTCCCGGTGTTTTTGGCAACAGTGGGTGCGGCGGTGGCCTCAGGCGGGCCCAGGCTGTCCCGGGCCGTTCTCGGGGTGTCGCCTATGCTCCTGACCGCCAGCTTCGTGGTGCTGGGGCTGCGGGAACAGTTCGGACCATTGGCCACGGCAGTCCTGATCGTCTACCTGTACGGATTGTGGCGACTTCCCGCCGCAGCAGTTGGGATGTGGGTCGCATCGGTGATCCTGATTGTCCCGACTTCGCGGATCTGGGCAGACCTCCCTCTCCTCACCCTCTATGTCGTCGGCTCTGGCCTTCTGATTTTGGCTCGGGTGGCGGGTGATCCCGAGATCAAGAAGACGGCTTCGGCTCCGATCCGACGGGCGGTGCAGCGATTCTCACCCAGGCTGGAGCGGGTGCGGGCATGGGTCGCAGAGAATTTGTGAAGCGCTCAGGTTCGGATTGATCCGCAAACGCCCCTGGGTCGCCGCGTAACTGCCACAATTGAGTGGTGGTCCAAACTGTCACTATCGCCCACATTCTCGTGGCCTCGGCGTGGTTCGGGCATAAGCTGCTGATTCCCCGGGACGTGAAGTTGTCCGCTCGTCATCCTGAAAGCGCGTCGCTGCTTTTCGAGCGAATGGCTAGGGCTCAAAGGTTCGGGATCGGTGCGGGCGTCGCAACTCTCGGAACCGGGATATGGCTCGTCTACCTGACTACCGGGCCCGCCGATGCGATGCTGGGGACCTATGTGGCCTTTGCCGCCGTGATCGCGATGTTTGTGGTCGGTGCGACCGTTGCCCGCCCGGCCTGGAACCGGGTTCGTATCGCGATCGAGGCCGGTAGCACTCCCGACGCAGTCGGGGGAGCGACCGGTTTTGGGCGTGCCCTGAACCTGGAGAGCCTGCTCTGGGTGTTCGCCTTGACCATGATGGTCATCGGTTAGATCGCCATGCTCCAGTTGATCTTGATGCGCCACGGAAAATCCGATTGGGATGCTTCCTATGGTGCCGACCATGAACGGCCCCTTGCCGACCGTGGAGTTCGCAGTTCCGAATTGATGGGGCGGATCCTCGCCGGGATCGATCAGACCCCCGATCGCGTCATCTCCTCGACTGCGAAACGTGCTCACAACACTGCGGTGCTCGCATCGCGGGCCGGGGCTTGGGACTGTGAAATCGTCACCGATCGCGGAATCTATGGCGGGGGGCCGGGATCGGTCCTCGGAGCCATTGCGAAGCATGCGGGATCGGCGCAACGCGTATTGGTGGTCGGGCACGAGCCGACCTGGTCGATGCTGGTGACCGATCTCGTTGGAGCCCGGGTCGAGATGAAGACGGCATCCGTGGCCGGCGTCGGATTGATGATCGATGAGTGGGAATCGCTTGCCGACGCGTCTGGCTGGCTCGACTATCTGCTCCATCCCCGAATGTTCTTCGACTCTGCGTGGGACACATCTCACTAACCTGGCACCCATGACCTGGAAACTGGAGTGTGGCGAGTACACGTTATTCGTTATCGAGGACGGCTACTACTGGAGGGACCCGGCGACGTATCACGCAGAGGCGACTGATCACGACTGGAGATTCCACCCCCGGAACGAGAACGGACAGGTTCGCCTCAACTTTGGCTGCTACCTCATCACCAACGGTGAGAACACGATCATGGTCGACTGTGGCATGGGGGCCCCACCCAAGAACGGGCCGGAGGGCTTCATCACCGGCCTCATGCCGTCTGTGGTTGACAGCATCGGCATTCCTCGGGACAGTGTGCAAACCGTCATCTTCTCTCATATGCATTACGACCACATTGGAGGAAGCAGGGATCAAACCGGAGCGCCCGTATTTGCCAATGCGACCCACGTTTTCCATGAGAAGGAGTGGGCCCACTGGTCAGGCGTCGACTCCGATTCGGGAGCGCAAGCGCGTGCCATTGTCGGGCCCTATCTGGCTGCGGACCGGGTGGACATGATCGACGCAGATCGGGAGATCGTCCCCGGGATCACAGCCGTGGAATCGTTCGGCCACACACCCGGACATCTCACGGTAAGCATCATGTCGAACGGCACGAGAACCCTCATCGGAGGAGACGTCTCCAATCATCCATTCCAGGTCGAGCACCCCCATTGGTCGCTGCCGGTGGACAATGACAAGGTGAAAGCGGGCACCACAAGGGACCGCGTGTTCGAGAGCCTCAGGGATACCGGCACGACGTTGGTTGCGGGTCACTATCCCATGCCGGGTGTGGGTCAAGTAGTCACCGACGATGGAGTGCGGGTCTACCGGCCCGGGAACCCGACCAAGGTCTAGGGGACCTCGGGCTGCGATTTGACCCGATTCGATGTCTATCGAAGGCGTTACCCTCATCGCATGAAGCGAATCGCCCTCGCCGCCCTATCGCTCCTCCTGGTCGCAGCCGCTCCCCAAGACGTCTTGCCCGATCTCGAGGATCAAGGCTTCTACATCGAGGCTGGCTCTGCGGCGTCTCCAAGCGTGGTCGGCGCCGCCGTTGCCGAGGCGGGCTTCGCGGGCGGGCGGTTGTACGTGGTGGTCCTCGCTGCGGAGCCGTCCTCCGGCGCCACGTTCTTCTCCGATGCAGTCCTGGATCAACTCGGCGACGGTACGGTATTGACAGTCGCACCGGAGACAGTTGGGTACGCATCCGATCAAACCACCTGGGATAGAGAAGTGCTCGACACCGCAGTAGACGACAGCCTGAGTGGCGCCGATGACAACGATGTCGTGGCGCGCTTCGTCAATTCCCTCACCGGCTCCGATCTGGGATCCGGTGGCGGTGAGCCTGTCGGGGAGAATGGCGGTGGCTCGGGGGGTTTCGTCTGGTTCTTGGTGATAGGCGGAGGCCTGCTGCTGCTGTTCTTGTACCTACGTAGAAATACCAACCGAACTGCTGGATCGGGTCGGCTGTCGCCACAAGTGGCAAAATTCAAAGAGGCTGCCCACACCAAGCTGAGTGAGATAGCCAACGACATTCTCGAGATGGAAGACGAAGTGCGGCTGTCCGAGAATATGGAGGCGAAGGACCACTACCAACGAGCGTCGCAGACCTATGCCGAACTGATCGACAACGTGGACCAGGTGTCGAATGTGGATGACCTCATTGACGTCGTTTTCCGGCTCGATACAGCGATCTGGGAACTCGATGTCGCTGAAGCCCTTTTGGACGGAAAGGCTGCACCGTCGAAGCCGGAACGTCCGAAAGTGGAGGCGGTTGAGACGAAGCCGCCTGAGGTATTGACGCAACAAGGGCCGACCTTCGACCGCCGTCCCCAGCGCCAGAGCTCGCCTACCGGTCCGGACCTGGGGAGTCTCCTCATGGCGGTGCTGGCTATGCAGAACATGGGAGGCTTTGGGCAGACCCCCGGCCAACTCCCGGGTGGATTTGGTGGGTCGGGCCGGTCCCGGTCGTCAGGTGGAGGGATGCGGGGAGGAATGGGCGGCGGAAGAATCCGCGGTGGCGGTCGACGCAGGGGCTGACCGGCTTGGGGGTCTCGTCGTCTGCCTAGAATCGCCCTACCTAGTCATCCAAGAAGGAGTAAATCCATGCTGAAGCGCTGGTGGGAATACATCAAGTCGTGGTTCAAGAGCACCTCTGAAAAAGCCATGAACCCCGAAATCGAGGTCCAAATGGCCATCGACAAAGCCAAAGAAAAGGATCAGAACCTGCGGAACCAGGCAGCCAAGGTCATCGCACACAAAACCCAGCTGGAAAGCCGAATCGAGAGGGCCGCAGACGACGTCGGTGAGGCCCGCGAGATGGCCAAGCAGGCGCTGATGAAGGCTGAGGAATCGAAGAATACGGGCGACGACGCCGGCGTGACCAAATGGACCCAGGCAGCGCAGTCTCTCGCCATGAAGCTGCAAGCAGCCGAAAACAATCTCGGATCACTCAAAAGCCAGTTCGAGGCATCGGTGACCCAGGCCGAATCGGCCAAAGAAGCTGTGCAAGCTAATGCGATGCGGGTCCAGGAGCTTTCGGCGAAACGCATGGAGCTCTTGGGTACGTTGGAGCAGGCCAAGATGCAAGAGGTGGTCAATGAGGCGGTTGCGACCATGTCCGAAACCGTCGACGACGGCGTTCCCTCTCTCGATGTCGTTGAAGCCAAGATCGAGCAGCGCAAGGCCGAAGCCATGGCCAAGGCCGAGCTTCGTGAGGTGACCCCTGAGGGGGCAGAGTCCGAACTTCGCAAAGAAGTCGACATGGCCCAGGCGAACCAAAAGCTGGATGAGCTCAAGGCCGAACTCGGGCTGTAGCTCAAGCACGACGCGAGAGGGTGATCGGGGAAACCTCCGGTCGCTCTCACGCCGCACATGAAGCCAATCCCGGGCTTGATTCCCTGGGCGAGCCGAGGGGCGGGAGGCATCGGGATCGTGACGGCGATCCTCTACCTCGCCCTGATAATCGGCTCGGGCGACCGGTCCCAGCTGCCTCTCGCTATTGGCTTTTTCGTGCTTATGGCCGGAGCCGGCGTGCTCGCTTGGTTTGCCGACCGTGTCGCGCTCCGGACGGGTCGTCGCATGATGTGGGCAGCGTTCGTCCTGTTCTTCGTGTTGGGTGTGCTCAGCATCTTTACTATCGGAATCCTTTATCTGATTGCCAGCGTGCTGTCGATTTTCTCGTTGTCGCATCGCCCTCCTCCTGCGGAACTGCTGGACAAACCAGTTTCGGAGTAGCCCGGGACTTTTTGCCGCCACGTTTAGGGATCAATAGATTCGGGAAGACATATGGCGAGTTGTTTGTTGAATAAACCGGGAACCAAACCAATCCCGTTTGGCCAAGTTTTCAGCTTTTGGGTGGTTTGAACCGTGCTAGCTTGTCCATAGGGAGGAAGGGTCGCTTGCTCGACGTGTCCGACATGTCGAATCCAGAACTTCTCCAATTGAGGGGTCGGGAAGGACATATCCAAGGAATTGGTGCATGACGACTAAAGATTGTGGGATTTGGGGGTTCACAAAACAGCGTTCTTCTGTCATAGTGGAACGCCGGGAAGATTTCTCGATTCATCACCTCGGCCACCAGAATAAGGGCCACACCACGGAGGACTCAAGACCAAATGGCAGCTGCTGAAACGCGTAACGTGCAAAAAGAAAAACCCCGCCGTATCAGACTTCACTCGAAGCTGACTGACGAGCGCGGGAGGCTGACCACAGATCTGGTTTCCCAATACCTGACCGCGATTGGCGAGTACGACTTGCTGACCGCCGAACTCGAGGTCGAGCTGGCTCAGAAGATCGAGGCCGGCGAAGAGGCTGCCGAAAAGCTCGAAGAGGGCAAGTTCAGTGGCAAGCGTGAGGAGATGGAACTCCGACGCATCATGCGCAAAGGCGCCCAGGCCAAAGACGACTTCCTTACCGCCAACCTGCGGCTTGTCGTGGCGAACGCACGGCGTTATGCGAACACTTCGGGAATCGACTTCCTCGACCTGATCCAGGAAGGCAACCTCGGTCTGATTCGCGCTGTCGAGAAGTTCGACTGGAGGAAGGGATTCAAATTCTCTACCTACGCCACATGGTGGATCCGCCAGGCGATCACTCGTGCCATCGCCGACAAGTCACGAACCGTTCGTATCCCTGTGCATCTCCACGACACCCTTGCCGCGGTGCGCGCAGCTCAGGCATCCCTCAAGGCCGAATTGGGTCGCGACCCTCGCCCCGAGGAGATTGCGGAGGAAGCTGGTGTCACTGCCGACAAGGTCGAGCTGGCATTGAGCGTTGCTGACACGGTCTCTCTCGAGCAGCCTATCGGTGAAGATGGTGCCCAACTAGGTGACTTCATCGAGGATCAGGACGCCGCTGACCCAGTTCAGATGACTGAAGAGATGGATGTCGCCAACTCGCTACGGATCTCGATCGAGCGCTTGCCCGATCGCGAAGGGCGAATCCTGGCGCTTCGCTACGGTTTCTATGACGGGGTCCCGCGGACTCTTGAGGAAATCGGCGACGAGTTCAACCTCACTCGTGAGCGGATTCGTCAACTCGAGAAGCTGGCTCTGTGCCGGCTTCGTCATCCTTCCTTCGGGATTCGCGAAGCAGACCTCGTCTAACCAACGTCCGGCCGGCTAGCCATCGCCTGCGCCCACCCGCACATCAGGAGCGCCCATTCGCGCAGCGTCCGCAGTGGTGTCGTCGGGCTTGGTCTGTGAGTCCCGCTCGGCTTTGACCCTGGCCAGATAGTGCGTGATTTCGCGTTCTTTGGTCTCGTCGTCCCACCCGAGCGGTCCTGCCATTAGGTTGGCGACGTTTCTCGCTGACTCGGTTCCGCGATGCGAAGTCTCGATCGATATTCGGGTTCTCCTTGTGAGTACGTCGTCGAGATGCAAGGCACCTTCGTGGGTGACCCCGTAGACAACTTCTGCCTGCAGGTAGGGCGGTGCCGAATCCACGAATTTGCCGAGTCCCGGATCGTTGACGATGAGGGCAGCCAGATCGGCGACTCTATCTCCGTATCGACGGTGCAGCCGTTGTGTGTCGACGAGGTTGTGTTGGTCTGTTGAATGCCTTTCGCCCTGGCTTCTGGTCGCACCTACCAGGGGAATGAGCTCCGTCGCCGATTGTCTTGGAGGCATCGCCCATTCTCTGGTCGCGGCATCAACGGCGTCGCGGGCCATCACCCGGTAGGTCGTGTATTTGCCCCCGGCTACGGAGAACAATCCCCTTGCCGGCCGACGAACCGAGTGCTCCCTGCTCAACCGCGACGTCACTTCGGACTCTCCCACGAGAAGCGGCCGCAGACCGGCGTAGACCCCAACCACATCGGAGAGATCGAGCGGTTTGCGGAGAACCGAGTTCACATGGTCGAGCAAGTACTGAATATCGGTGTGGCTCGCAGCGGGGTGCGCCTTGTGCAAGTTCCACGGCGTGTCGGTAGTCCCGATAATCCAATGTCGGTTCCACGGGATCACGAAGAGCACGCTCGTCTCAGTTTTGAGAATCAAGCCGGTCTGGAGGTCGATTGAATCCTTCGGTACCACGAGATGGATTCCTTTTGAGGCCTGCACATGTGTTGCGGTCTCACCCGCCCAAGCCTCGACTTCGTCTGTCCAGACTCCTGTCGTGTTGACTACCGACCGGCTCCTCACCTGAATCTGATCGCCGGTTTCGAGATCCTCGGCGAGTACGCCCACTACCGCTCCGTTCTCCTGAATCAGCCCTGTTGCTCGTGCGCTGGTTACGAGCTTGGCGCCCAGGGATGCCGCGGTCCGGGCCAGTGCGACAGTATGGCGGGCGTCGTCAACGACTACGTCGGAGTAGGAGACGGCGCCAACAAGGCCTTCCTGGCGTAAACCGGGTGCCAGTGCCGTGAGAGCTCGCTTCGAATGATGCCGGTGTCGAGGGAGGCTGCTGGATCCCATCGACGCCAGGACATCGTAGAGCAACACGCCGGCCCCGACATACAGACGCTGCCACACCCGATGGTGGAGGGGGTAGATGAAGCGTTCGGGCACGGCCATGAACGGACAGATCGTCCTGGCCATAAGATTGCGCTCCCTCAGCGCCTCGCGCACCAAACCGAATCGAAGTTGCTCGAGGTACCTCAGCCCGCCATGGAACATCTTGCTGGATCGGCTCGATGTCCCGGCTGCGAAGTCACGCTGCTCGATCAGTGCCACTCGCAGTCCACGGCTGGCCGCGTCGAGGGCCGATCCGCATCCGGTAACGCCGCCTCCGATGATGACTAAGTCGAATTCTCCGGATTTGAGTGCCGAGACGCATTCAACCCGATAGTCCGGGCTTAGTCTGCTGGGGTCGGTCATATCCGAGTGACCGTACCGTCAGCCCCGGGATCGATCTAACCTCGCCCCATGATTCTCAGAGATCTTGTATCCGGAGCGGCGCACTTGTGTGGACCGGATACAACGTTGCGCGAGGCGGCTCAAGCCATGAATCAGGAGGACCACGGCTCGTTGGCCGTTGTCAACGGATTCGACCTGGTTGGCCTCATCACTGAAAGGGATCTGCGCAACGCTGTTGCCAACGGCGCCGACCTCGACGTCACCCCCGTCAGCGAAGTTATGGGGGCCGAGCCCGATACCTTCGATCCGGATCTCGACGTGTGGGACGCAGCAGCCTGGATCGCCGAATCCGGCTATCGCCACCTTCCGGTCATGGACGACGAAAATGAATTGCTGGGTGTGGTTTCCATTCGAGATCTGTTGAAGTCCCTCGTCGACTCCGTCTGAGACCTTCGTCTTTCAAACCGGTATCCACACCGCCTTGAGGTCGGCGACCCTCACATCGGTGGCTTCAAGGCCCACTTCAACGGTCTCGAACCCCTCGGCCATGGCTTCGTATTTGCTGGTTATGTCGCCGACTTCAACCTCAAGTTCGGTTTCGAGCTCCTGCAGGTCGATCAGCTTCGCATCGAGGGCGTCGGCTGCCGTTTCGGCTTTGCTCTCGGCAGCACGCGTTGCTGAGCGACGTGAGGCCGCTTTCCCGAGGACAGTCGAAGTCTTCCGACCCCCGAGCAGGCCCCCGAGTAGGTCGCCGACACCTGTCATGAGTTCGTTTTGCTTCTTCGCCGATGCTGCGTCACTCATTTCCCGGACCCGGGACTCTGCACTTGAGATCTGATCGCGAACCCGGTCGATACGGGTCCGGTATTTGTCTTTGAGTTTCGAGAGCTCTGTGTCGGCGGCGTTCGATCCCGCCTCACGACATCTGTTCACGAAATCATCTTCAGACTCGCCCACACGAGAGAAGAGCTTCAACCCTTCGTTCTTGAAGATCGTTACCTTTCGATTCGAGACGAGATGGGCTTTGAGATCCTTCTCGAGCCCGGCCCAGAACGTCTTCGAGTCCACCTTCACCTCGGGAATGGTGAAAAGGGCGCCGGCCTGGAATTCGGAGCGGAAGTCCCTCACGTCGTGGTCAACTGCCGTGATAGAGCTTTCGTCGAGCACGGGTCGGAGCGGGAAAATGACCGCTTCGTACGTCTCCTGGTGATTCAGCTTCGCCGGAGTGTCGTCGAACAAGAGCTGTACGGTTGCCGCTGCTCCGACTTGAAGGGCGGTCGATAATGGGTCCGCTCCGATGGATGCGGCCCATGGCGCGGCGACATCGAGCGCGAAGGACTGAACGGAGTCGGCGATTGGCGGCATGACGGGGACCAGACCGTCGTCGGATGTCTCGGGTGGGGGAGTTGGGGCCGCTCCGACCTCAGGCTTGATGTCTGTTACCGGTGCCGATTCGGTCGCTGTTGGTGGGGGCGATGCATCGATCCGATCATTCATCAGCGTGGAGACCTGATCCCGCACCAAAGGGCCGGCCAGGAATGACTGCGCCCATCGTGTAGCGAACACCGTTGGCTCCGGCTCATGCGTTGAATGGAGTACGAATTGGCGCTTGTCAAGGCCGGAGATGAGCGTGTCGTAAGTCGACACGTCCACAGCTCCCGACGCCGAGGCCAAACCCTCGAGCAGCCGCTTCTTGTCGGTTTCGGTCTGGAGTCGTCCGATCATCCACGTCCCCGCATTGGACAAAGCCTTGTAGTCGATGTCGACCGGGTTCTGTGTCGAGAGCACCATGCCCACTCCAAAAGCTCGCGCCTGTTTCAAGATCGTGAGGATCGGCTTCTTGGTCGGAGGCTCTCGGACCGGTGGCACATATCCGAACACCTCATCCATGTACACCAGGGTCCTGAGATCAGAGGTTCCCTGCTGGGTCCGGAACCAGGTGATCAGTTTCGACAGGAGCAAGGTCACCATGAATTGGCGCTCGGTCTCGGATAGGTGGGCCATATAGACGATGGCGGCTTTGGTCTTCCCCTGCCCGGACAGCATCTCATCGATGTCGAGCGGATCACCCTGGAGCCAGCCGGAGAACGATGGCGACGCGAGCAAGCCGTTGAGCCGCATGGCAAGACCCATGCGGTCTTTCTCCGGGAAGAACGTATCGAGTTCGAAGACACCGAGTTTTCGGAATGGAGGGTTTGGGATCTGGCCGACGAGGGCCGCAAGATCGAGGTCGGTGCCCTGGATCCAGGCCTTTTCGATGATTGTGGATATGAGAATGTGCTCGGGGTCGGACACCGGGTCGGCTTCGATGTCGGCAAGTAAAAGCAGCGACGACACAAAGCCCTCGATCTCGTCTCTGGCAATCTCGCCATCTTTCGCCCAGTCGATATCAGGGGCGGCCATCGAACCGAGTACGTTGAGCCCGACACCAGCACTCGACCCCGGGGTGTAGATAGTGATGTCGGTCTTGTCGTTCAGCTCCCGGAGGCGGTCACCGGTGATTCCGGAACGTTCCAGCCCCGATTTCCAGAGCTCGGCCTTGGCAGCGGCGAGTTCATCTGGGGTGATTCCCTCCCTCTTAGCCTCGGCTTCGTCGACCCATGGGCGAAAGTCCTCTGATCCGAATTCTGGAAAGCTGAGCATCAGGTTGCCCATGTCGCCCTTGGGGTCGATGATGAGGCAGGGAACGTCACTGAGCAATGCCTCCTCGAGAAGGTCAACCCCGAGACCGGTCTTGCCCGATCCGGTCATTCCTACGATCACGCCGTGGGTGGTGAAGTTGGCGCTGTCGTACTGCAACAATTCTTCAGTCGTCTCACCCGATGAGATATCCAGCTTCTTGCCGAGGTAATAGGTCCCTGATTCCAAATCCATGGTTCAAAACTAACGGATTCGTGTTCGTCCTTGTTCACGAGCCATTAATTCAGCCTGATTTGGATGTCAGAGGCCTTATCATGCAGCTGCCGAGAGTCGACTGACTTGACTTCGACCAAAGTTGAAGTTGTACGTTTCCGCTATGCAAACCCCTGATCTAACGCCCTGGTCCGTCCTGCGCGACGGTGTGCGCCTCATAGCGAGGTTTGTTCGACGCCACCCGATTTCGTTCTCTATTGCGGTCCTCGGAGCGGCAACTTATGCCGCGGCCATCATCCTCTCGAGCATCGTCATTGGCTGGGTCACCGACAGCGTGGTGATTCCGGTCCTGGATGAAGGGGACTCGTATGCCGGTCTCTTGTTCGCGGCCGCAGCAGCTGTCCTCGGCGTGGCACTGATCAAGTCGGTTGGCATCCTCACTCGCCGGACCGGGGCCGGTTACCTCCAGCTCCGTACCCGCCAGGACATACGCAACGACCTCCTCCATCACCAGCTTTCGTTGAAGATGTCATGGTTCAATCGTCAGTCGATTGGAGACTTGTTGGCGGTTGCCGATTCCGATGTCGACCAGGGGACAGGCGTCCTGGGGCCTCTGCCTTACGGCACCGGAGTAATCCTCCTTCTCATCGGGTCCTTCGCCATGATCATGCTCATCGATCCGTGGATCGGCCTCGGAGCGGCGGTCGGACTCCTCCTCATTATCGCCGTCGACATACGCGGCAGCTGGATCACGTATCGGATGTGGGAGAAGGTCCAGGAGGCGCGAGGACGGGTCTCCTCGGTTGCCCATGAGAGCTTCGACGGTGCACTAACCGTCAAAGCCCTGGGCCGGGAACAATATGTCTCGGACCGATTTGGTGCCGCCTCCGACGCATTGCGTGACGATCTCATCGCCGTGAACAGCACCTGGACCACCTATCAAACAGTGATACGTGCCCTCCCACAGGCAATCACCATCGCGTTGATCGTCGTTGGCGCGTTGCGGATCGAAGCCGGTCTTCTGACCCCTGGCGACCTGGTGACTGTTGCATATCTCCTGGCGCTCCTTGCCTTTCCGATTCAGCTGATCGGCTTCGTGCTTTGGGACCTGGCCGGCAGCATGGCAGGGTGGGTCCGCATCGAAGAGGTGTTCGAGGCCGAGGAGTTCGTTGCTTATGGCGATCTCCAAGCCTCGCCGGATTTGGGTGCCGCGCCGGTCACGACCGGAACGGTCAGCTTCGGGTACGAAAAGGGCGCCCCGGTGTTTTCCGAACTCGACCTGGATCTCCGCGCTGGGGTGACCCTCGCTGTCGTAGGCCCGACTGCTTCGGGGAAGTCGACATTGACTCGTTTGCTCGCTCGTCTGTGGGACCCGGACACCGGCAATATCTCTGTTGATGCCAGGGATGTCCGCGATTTCGCGTTGTCCGAACTGCCCAAGGAGGTGTCGTATGTAGCCCAGGATGCTTTCCTTTTCGACGACACAGTGGCCGGAAACATCGCACTTGGTGCAGACTTCTCCGCCGACGACGTGAGAGAGGCGGCACAACTCGCGGGCGCGGATGAGTTCATCATGGAGCTCCTGGACGGGTACGCCACTCCGCTTGGAGAGCGTGGCGTCACTCTTTCGGGTGGCCAGCGCCAACGCATTGCCCTGGCCCGGGCGTTGATTCGAAAGCCACGACTGATGATCCTGGACGATGCAACATCGGCCGTCGACCCATCGGTAGAAGCTGAGATCCTCAAGAGCCTGAAGAGGGCGGCCTTGCCGTCAACCATTGTTGTTGTTGCCTACCGACCCGCATCTATTCGCCTGGCCGACGAAGTCGTCTATGTGGATGAAGGACAGGTTCTGGCCCATGGCACCCACGCGGAATTGCTCCAGTCGACCCCCGGCTATGCCCGCCTGGTCCAGGCCTACGAAGAGGATGCCCGGCGAGCGGAACAGGAGGCGTCGTGACGGCACACGAGTCAACCTCCAAATTGTTAGGCAAAGCGATTGCGGCATCTCCGGTTCTCGCCGAGGGGCTCAAGCTGACCTTGGTCATGGCGATGGTTGGACAGAGCGTGACCATAATCACCCCCATCGTCCTCCAGCAGATAATCGACGAGGAGATCCTCAACCCACAGGGCGTCGATGTCAGCGGTGTTCTGATACGCGCTGCAATCGCGACTCTTGCGGTGGTTGTGGGGATCGTGGTCGGTCGTGCGGCCCTCCTGCGGCTGGTGCGGTCGTCCTCGGTGGGACTGTCTGATCTTCGAACCATGACTTTCAATCATCTGTTGCGGCGCTCGGTCCTCCACGTCCAGTCCGAAAGAAGGGGCAACCTGGTTTCGAGGGTTACCTCCGACGTGACCACACTTCAGGAGTTCATGGAATGGGGCGGTGTGAGCCTGGTTGTCGCATCCAGTCAGGTTCTGCTGGCTACGACCGTGATGTTCTTTTACCAATGGCGCTTGGCCCTGATCAGCCTGGTAGGAGTGTTTCTCTATTTATTGCTGATGCGGTGGTTCCAGAGGATCCTGCGTAAAAACTACGACTCCGTCCGTATTGAAGTTGGCAAATCCCTCGGAGTATTGAGTGAGTCGATCACCGCGATTCCGGTCGTCAGGGCGTACGGAACCGAAGAAGCGACAAAAGAAAAAGTCGCCGATGCCCTCGAGGCGCGCTTCCGCCGGGAGTTTCGCACCAACTGGTTTGGAAATTCCCTGTTTTCCTCGGCCGAGATTTTCTCGGGGCTGTTGACTGCTGCCATTGTCGTTGGGGGAGTCATCATCGGAGCCTCGCAGGGGATGTCCGCGGGAGAACTGATTGCATTCTTCTTTCTAGCCAACCTCCTCATCGAGCCCCTTCAGATCGTGGTGGAAACCTTGGAGTTCTCCCAGAGCGCAGCTTCAGGTTTGCGCCGGGTCCTCGAGGTCCTTGACAGCGAAATCGAAATCGAGGACCCGGCTGACCCGGAGAACCTGCGAAAGGGTGGGTTGAGTGTCCGCTTCAGCAAAGTGCGTTTTGCTTATCCGACCGGTCCCGACGTCCTCACGAACGTTTCTCTAGATATCGCCATCGGAGCTCGTGTGGCGGTGGTTGGTGAGACCGGGTCCGGGAAAACCACATTTGCCAAGCTCCTGGTGAGGCTCCTCGATCCGAACGAAGGCGAAATCCGGGTCGGGGGTGTCAATCTGGCCAAGATCCCGCTCAATGAGCTCCGGTCACGCGTCGCTTTTGTGCCCCAGGAGGGATTCCTTTTTGATGACACAATCGCCAACAACGTTCGCTACGGGATGCCGGAGGCGACTGATGCAGAGATCTGGAGTGCCTTCCATGAGCTCGACCTGGGCGAATGGTTATCGGGCCTGCCCGCAGGATTGGACACGATGGTCGGGGAGCGAGGGGGCAACGTTTCTGCCGGTGAGCGGCAGCTTGTCGCCCTGGTTCGGGCCTGGATCAGCTCACCTGACCTCCTCGTCCTCGACGAGGCCACCTCGGCAGTCGACCCGTCACTCGATGTTCAACTCCGCCACGCCATGGAGAGGCTCACCGAAGGCCGGACGGCTGTGACGGTGGCCCATCGCCTCGCCACCGCAGAAAACGCAGACGAGGTCCTGGTCTTCGATCAGGGACGGCTCGTGGAGCGTGGCACTCACCATGACCTCATCGCCGCCGACGGTGTATATGCAGCGCTTTTTGCCGACTGGTCTGCCGGCACAAAGACTGTGTAATGCCGGCCGACTTCGACGCGATGGCTCGCTGTCGGTATGGAACCTCTCGCTAGGGGCATAACGTAGTTGTGGGTGCGTGTGATGGGGTGATGCTGGTCGAACAGGCGCCGGTCGGCCGGGGCTGCCGCGCTTCGTCCAGGTTGGGGCTTGTGGGTCTTGTCCTGGTCAGGCCGACTTCGACGCGAACTCCCGTGTTTCATCAGCAGCATGACGGCCGACCGGCCGTCTCGGCAAACTATCAGGCAGGGCCGGGATCGATGATCCCGGTGAAGTCGGGCGGCGGTGGCGGTGCCGGCGCGGCCTCTCTGGCTGCTGCGCTGTCGACGCCACTGATCAAGGGAAAAGCCCCATATACGGACCCGGGGCAGAACCCGGCGCTGAATGACCACAGGTCCCCGGGCGCGTCGCATCCTTCCGGGTAGGTCATCAGCAACAGTCGCTCGGTCGACAGCCAGCCGATCGGGGTGCTGGTGAGGGACGCGACCGGCTCGGGAAGGTCGATTCCGTTCACCGCCACATAGGCCCCGTCGACACACTCGACGCCACTCTTTCCGCCGGTGCGAAATGCGAGCATGATCGGGTCGTAGCGGGCGGGCATCAGCATGTCGATCGGCAAGTCCAGCTCGACGATCACCGGCCCCTCGAGGGTCCCCTCGGAGTTCAGTTCAACGCGATGGATATGCCATGGTCCACCGGTGTGCTGGGCGATGAATAGCGGCTCTCCGAGCCAGGTCCACACCGGGCCGGACATCGTCGCCAGTTCGTCAAAGGCCAGCAATAAGGGCTCCTCACCTTGGTTGGTGGCAAGCCAGAGACCGTATTGACCCTCAGGGCTCGTGCCAATCGCCAGCAGATGCTCGCCCGCCGGGTGGTAGGCGGCCGCTTCGGTGTGGGCAAGAAAGGTGATGTCGATCTCTGCCAGGTCGTCGACGCTTTTTCCATAGGCGATCATTCGACACTGCCAAAATCCGAGAGCCAGTCGGGGCTGTCCATTCGAAGTCGTTTGCGTCCGGGAGGGTGAGGCTCCCGGAAGTCGAAATGACCACTCGTCCGGTTCGGAGTCGATCTCCTTGGGGGCCAAAATCGATGTCACCTGGCTCGACATTCTCAGCCAGGCAGTGTGGCGACACGTCATCGAAGCCAAGTCCGTAGAGACGGCCGCGGACCACGACTGTCGCCTCTCCACCATCCGGCACCCCATCCCATTCACACGGTCCGTCGGCCGGCAGCTCGACGTTCGGGAAACCGGGTGTGCTCGTTCCACTGGTTGTAGTGGTGATGGCCGGGGGGGGGGGGGGGGGGGGGGGG
>JBGSYD010000051.1:0-11851 GCA_041751055.1 Acidimicrobiia bacterium
CGTTGATGCCTACGCCGCTCAACACTCCGGCATCGAGTCGTCTCAATCGAAACAGTCAGTGGCGGTGCACCTGGTCACGCTCGAGGCGGTTCTCCATCGCGGCATCTCCTACCGCGATGCTGTAAACGTCCGCAAAGATGCGAAGCGGGCCGGAAGCGGCGATCCCACTACAAATGGCTCAATCCACTACCTGGCGAATGGCCGGCGACACTCGCCGATGTTGCGGTTGGGGTGGTGCCCGATGAGTGGATCGAGGGTGTTTGGGAGCCTGGAAAGCGTTGCATCCCCTGACAATCGCACGGTGGACCGACGAGGTTCTCAGCCAATCTTTTGCTTGAGCTCTTGGACACCGATTTCCTCATCGGTAAGGCCAAAAAATACCTGCGTAGCCGGTGTCTGATGTTTTCCGATCGGGATTACTCTGGTCAATCGTGCCGAACGGTGAAGGACTATCAGAACGAGGTCGGGCGTCAGGAAAGAACGCTGCTTCGTCACATCCCGACTATGGACATGTTCCAAAAAAAGGTACGCGCTATCTGTTGCTGACGTCGCTCGGGGCGCTCGGGATCGTATATGGCGACATCGGCACGAGCCCGCTGTACGCCTTCCGGGAATCGTTTGTAGCCGCCGGAGGACTGAGCGTGAATCACGACAGCGTCTTTGGGATCTTGAGCTTGATGTTCTGGGCTCTTGTCCTGGTCGTGAGTATCAAATACCTCGTCTTTGTGATGCGCGCAGACAACCACGGCGAAGGGGGAATCCTCGCTCTGACAGCCCTCATAAACCCGGCACCAGGTATTAGGGAGCACAAGGTCAGGTGGGCGCTGATCCTCGTGGGGTTGTTCGGCACGGCTCTGCTCTATGGAGATGGGATGATCACGCCAGCAATCTCCGTTCTGGCGGCCGTCGAAGGACTCGAGATTGCAGCACCAGGCCTTGAGCCATTCGTCATCCCGATTGCTGTTGGGATACTGATTGGGCTTTTCAGCATCCAACGACGCGGTACCTCCACAGTGGGCGCCATATTTGGACCGGTGATGATCGTGTGGTTCGCAGTCCTCGCGGCGCTCGGCCTTGGGTATGTAATCGGCCACCCAGGGATTCTCGGCGCCACCAATCCGTGGTACGCAATCAAGTTCCTGACCAGCTCTCCTCGCCTGGCTTTCCAGGCTCTCGGTGCCGTCTTCCTGGTCGTGACCGGCAGTGAAGCGCTATATGCCGACATGGGTCATTTCGGAAAGCGGCCGATACGTCTTGGTTGGGTCAGCGTGGTTTTTCCAGCCCTACTCCTCAACTATTTTGGGCAGGGAGCGATGCTCATCGCCGATCCCACAACGATCGACAACCCGTTTTTCCAGATGCCCCCTGAGTGGGCTGTTTTCCCCTTGGTGATCCTGGCGACCATGGCGACAGTGATCGCCTCGCAGGCCTTGATATCCGGGGCCTACTCCCTGACGATGCAAGCCGTGCAGCTTGGATATCTGCCACGCATGAAAATCGATCACACCTCATCGAGGGAGATAGGACAGGTATACATCGCGTCGGTTAACTGGGTGCTCATGGTGGCGTGTGTGGGCCTGGTGCTGGCATTTCGATCGTCGACCAACCTGGCCGCCGCATATGGAGTGGCGGTGACAACGACGATGGTTATCACCACGATCCTGATGTTCGTGGTGATGAGAGAGAAGTGGAACTGGAGCTTGCCCCTCGTGGTATCCCTCACGACCGTGTTCCTTGCTGTCGACCTTGCCTTCTTCAGCGCCAACATCGTCAAAATCCCCGCGGGCGGCTGGTTTCCCCTCGTGATCGGAGCGCTGATCTTCACGCTCATGACCACATGGAAGCTGGGCAAGAAACGAGTTTCTTCAACCATCCGTCGTGGCGAGCTCCCCATCGAGCGGTTCATCGGCTCGATCATTTCCCACCCGCAGGTGCGCGTGCCGGGAACCGCCATCTACTTGTTTCCCGACGCAGGTGCCACTCCTCCGGCACTGCTTGCCAACCTTCGTCACAACCATGTTCTCCACAAGTCCGTGGCTCTCGTTGCGGTGCACACCGCCCGCTCTCCTCGTGTCGCCAAGGCCAGACGTTCGACCCTCCACCCATTAGGGGAGGGTTTCTATCAGATCGTCCTCACGTTTGGTTTCATGGAGAATCCGGACGTCCCCAGCGCCCTGGGCCACATAGTCGACCACGACTTCGGTCTCGTCCCGGAGGAGACCACCTACTTCCTGGGGCGCGAGTCGGTGGTCAACGACTCAAAGGGTGAGGTCGAAAGCCTCCGGACCGGCCTGTTCGCCTTCATGCACCGCAACGCCCTGAGCGCAGTCCAATACTTCGGTCTGGACCCCAGGCGGGTGGTCGAATTCGGCTCTCAGGTGGTGATTTAAGGGCGAGCGACAACCCTGTGGGGATTGTCGCTGGAGGGGTACACACTTCCCCCGGAACTAGGTTCCATGAGCGGGGACTCAATTTCAAGGAAGTGAATACGTTGAACCCAGTCTGCCTCTATCTGATCCCCGGTGCCGGGCAGGTTGAGCACATTTCAAATATACGCTTTTGAACTAGTCACTGGCGTCGGAACCGAAGTCCTGATGCGACCTGCTTGCTGTCGGGCCGCTTTGGCCCTGGTATTTGGAACCCAACTCAGGCGAGCCATAGGGATGGTCGGCGGGCGTCGTCATCTGGTAAAAGCTGATCTGTCCGATTTTCATACCCGGGTAGATCGCAATTGGGAGAGTGGCGACATTTGAGAGCTCGAGGGTGATGTGACCCTCGAAACCCGGATCAACGAACCCTGCTGTCGAGTGGATGAGAAGGCCCAGACGGCCGAGTGACGACTTGCCTTCGAGTCTCGCCACTACGTCATCACCGAGCTTGACCCTCTCCAGGGTTGAGCCCAAAACGAACTCACCCGGGTGAAGCATGAACGGCTCGTCGTCCACAACCTCAATGAGTTGGGTGAGGTCTGTCTGTGGTGAGCGAGGGTCGATTTCGGAGTAGCGATGGTTGACGAAGACGCGGAACCCGTTGGCACACCGTAGGTCGACCGACGAGGGTTGCACATAAGTCGGTTCGAATGGATCGATCAGGATCCTGCCCGTTTCGATTGCGTCCCTGATAGTGCGATCCGAGAAAATCAAGTTCTACTCCACATTCCGAAGGGGATAGTAGAGGCATCGCTCTGTGTTGCTCGTGAGTTGAGATGGTCTGCCCCTTCGGCACCGACAACCATGCGATTTCTGTTGAGGAGCCTTTCCCTGATCCGTCGAGGTGGTCGGAACTCACTCTTGGTGGACACCCGATCCATTCTCCCCAGATTTTGCGCCAACGGCGGCGCCCTCAACCTTAGGTTTGCGGGTTTGGAGCGGGTGAAGGGAATCGAACCCTCGCTCTCAGCTTGGGAAGCTGAAGTTCTACCATTGAACTACACCCGCGGAACCCTGCTTAGGCTACCAAAGCCCGGGTTTCATGGGTAAGACGGCTAACTGGCAAGTGTGACCACTCCCCAGGTGGTCATGAGGACACCGACCACCATCAGGAAACGCGCGCGGCCCGGACGAAAAAGGGCGCCTTCGACGCCGGACGGAGCTTCGCCGCGTCGATCCTTCCACCAGGCCAGCCCGTTGCCTATCAGCAATGCCAAACCCAGACCGATGATCAACTCGGGTAGGAGGTTGTCGATGCCTAGTAGTTCCGCCACGCTCGAAACCGTAACGGCCGATAGGCTCCAAGCGTGAGTTCTCCCGCTTCAGCCTCGGCACCAGCCACGACTGCCAATCTCGGCCCCGCATTTGATCGGATGGCCATCGCCATCGACCTCAGGTGCACGGTCACAGCCGAGACATCCGAAAAGTGGTCGGTTCACCATATTGGTGAGCATCAATTGGGGCCTGGTGAAGCGGACAATGTGCTCATCGCCGCCCAGAAGGCAGTCGGCGTCGATCGACCACTGAGGATGACGGTCTCCAACGACATTCCAATGGCGCGCGGTCTTGGTTCCTCTGGTGCTTCGCTGGTTGCCGGCGCCGCCGCCGCCTTGAGGGCGGTCGGCGGCGATGCCAGACTCGACCACGTTTTTCGGATCGCCTCAGAGATCGAAGGCCATGAAGACAACGTGGCCGCCTCGGTCTATGGAGGCCTGATCCTCGTCCCGGCTGAAGGGCTCCCCATGCGACTCCTGCTCCACCCTTCGCTCCATCCGATCCTTGCCGTTCCCGATTTCAGACAGCCGACGCCTGAGGCTCGAGTGGTGATCGAGCCCAAACATTCCCACGAGATGACACTCCGCACGATTGCTCGAGTTGCTGCGTTGACTGCCGGACTCCTGACCGCTGATCCCGCTCTTCTGGCCGCGGCACACGGTGACGAGATCCATGAAGCACCTCGAGCCTTGATCAGCCCCGAAGTCGAGGGTGTTATCCGGCTGGCACGTGACGCCGGAGCGCTCCACGCGGCCAGATCGGGAGCCGGCCCGTCTGTCGTGGCGCTGACTACTGCAGAGTCCGTGGGCCGGGTGAAACAGGCCTTCACCGATCAAGGGCTGTGGGTTGTGGACCGGCCCGTCGCTGCATCCGGTCTCATTTAGCCAAAATCGCACCGACCCGCCGTTGGCGGGACCGCTAGGTTTTCAGCCAGCCAAACCGAGTCTCGCGATCATTTCGACAGAGGCAGTTATGGACAACGCTACGACCGCCGAAAGATATGCAGTGGCGATCCAGCTGAAGTCCTGGATGCGACGTCGCAATTGTTGAGTGAGGATGTCGAAGTTCACTATTCACAATCCGGCGAGATCTTCAAGGGTCGCGACAACTACATCGCCATGTCGTCCAATTTCGCCGAGTGATCCCGAGCTCTCATGGAACGGTGACAGAATTGGCCGCAGACCAGACATAAGCTCCAATAAGTGGACGCGACCGACGAGCGAAAACGACAATTCGAGCGGCTAGCGGCTGAGATCTTCGAACCTCTGCAGCGCTATTTGCTTCGTCGCGCTCCGCGGGGCGAAGCCGAGGATGTCCTTTCTGAAACCTTGTTGGTCATATGGCGGCGGCTCGAATCAGTACCCACTTCGGTCCCGCTGCCCTGGTGTTATGGCGTCGCACGCCGAACACTGTCGAACCACCGTAGGGGTGCCACCCGGAGATTGCGGCTGGTCGAGAAGATGTCGGCTTTGCCCGGAGACACGGCCGATGAGGTCGGGGTCTCAGGAATCGAAGATCCCGAGATGTTGTCCGCTTTCGAGATGCTGGCTGAAGATGATCAAGAATTGTTCCGCCTCTGGGCATGGGAGCAACTCGAACCCCGTGAGATCGCCGAAGTGCTCGAGACCACGCCAAACGCTGTGAGTCTCCGCCTGAAGAGAGCAAAGCAGAAACTCGCCGAAGAACTCCTCCGACAGAAAGCAGTGAGTGCCGGACACATGACGGATAAGCACGCACAGGAGATGTGATGGACGATAAAGAACTTCGAAGTCGAGTTCAGAAGCTCGATCCCATGTCCTCCGGCGTGGAAACCCGATCCGTGATGGACGAGTCCTCACGTCAAATGTTGGAGGCAATTATGGAACAGCCTGTTTCAGGCGTAAGCGGCGACTCCGGTCGTCGGATGCAGTGGTTCTTGGCTGCAGCTGCAGTTGTTGCGGTGGCTTTCGGGTCGTTCGCCATCTTTGGCGGCGCACCGGCAGGCCCGCCGCTCCAGCTCTCTTTAGGAGACTCGAATGCCATTTCGAGTTGCATACCCGTCTCTGCAGAGTTCCTGAAGGACATGCCGGTGGCGTTCGAAGGGACAGCTACAGCAGTCGATGGTGGTCTCGTCACGCTCGACGTTGGTGAATGGTTCGCCGGTGGTGACGCTGCCACCGTTGAGCTCATTGCGCAGTCCGGTATGCAGGCACTTATCGGAGGCATCGACTTCGAGGTCGGTACCACCTATTTGGTCAGCGCAACCGAAGGAACCGTCAACTTCTGCGGTTTCAGCGATGTGGCGTCGCCAGAGTTGAGGGCAATTTACGACGAAGCCTTCCCTGGCTAGGCACTCCTAAAAGACGAGCGGTGAGGCCGGGTCCAAAGCTCGGCCTCACCGCTGTCGTGATCAAGAGCTAGCCGCCGGCCTCCGGCTGTCGCAATGCTGACGAACATCCCGGCAAGCAGCCTTCATGCAGGTTGAGTTACGGTTTCGGATGTGATCCGCACCTTCAAGCCAAACGACGGTGAAGATGTCATCCAGGTCTGGCTGGCGTCGACGATCCCCGGCCAATCGTTTCTGCCAGAGAATCACTGGCGGGAAATGGAGCCTGACATTCGTGCGCTTCTCTCTGTCGCCAATACATGGGTCATCGAGGAGAAGGGCGAGATTGTTGCCTTCATTTCGTTTCTCGACAACATGATCGGCGGCCTGTTTGTGGACCCCGGTCGTCAAGGAACCGGATTCGGGCGATCCCTGATTGACCATGCCCGCCAACATTTCGACACACTCTTCGTGGAGGTGTTCGACGCCAATGAGAGGGCAATCAGCTTCTACCGAAGTTGCGGATTCACGGATCATGATCACAAGATCGATGAGGGATCCGGTTTGCCACTCCTGATTTTGAAGTTGGGTAGCTCGGCCCTGCTCTCGAACACGCAGAATGACAATGGGCCGGTGCTGTAATTGAGAAACCAGTTTCGATCTCAAGACCAGGCACAGGTCGTCATCGCGACCTCGAGAGTTCCGGAGCCCGGTACGCATCATGAGATTCGATGCGCTCGGGCCAGTAGTCTTTCAGAGCGGGCGGCACCCGATATTGCTGGATATGCCCTTTTTCGAACTCCGCCCGAGTTGACCTAAATGGCGAAAGGCGCGACCATGAGAGCAGTCTTTTCCCCTGTTATGTGAGGTTTTTAGATGGGATCGCTCGTTAAGAAGCGTCGTAAGAAGATGTCGAAACACAAATATCGCAAGCGCCTGAAGGCCAACCGCCACAAGCGCAAGTGAATTTGCAGAAGGACCGGCGAACGCCGGTCCTTCTTCTTTTGACACCTACTTCGTGACAGCCCTCCAGTTGGCATCGATGAGGGTGTCCAGCTGATCGCCGGTGGGGCCGGTCCCGGCCGCTGCGATGCGAACTGACAGGTCAACCGAGAGCGAATAGAGGAGTTCGCCTGGCAAAGGCGCCAACCTCTCCATCACGGGGCGTGGTGGCCCCTGCTCCAGGAGTACATCACCGGTTTCCATGATGCGCTCGTGAGCTTCGGCATAAAACGATGACACCTCTAGCTGGACCAAGAACCTGGCGCGATGCCGCTCTTCAATCAGGTGGTCGACCTTCGTTCTCTAGATCTGTCGGGATCTCTCCTCGGGGGTCAGCATCGGCGTCGACGTTCGTCAGCACCGCCTTTCCGAGTTCGACTTGATTTCTAGGTAGGTGGCGTAGATCTCGCCCGCTGTCCTGGCGACGGATCCCGTCGACGCTCCATAGACCCCATGCTGGCACCAGGTCCCCACAGGGCACTTCTGATTTCAGCCGGCCTGTCTACTTGCGCCCTAGTGGTGGTCAAGGTGCGATTCTCGACGAATCGAATTCGATATCGATCCCCGTCTCGCGTTTGGAGACCTCCCATAGGTTGTCAATGGCCTTCTGCAGCCCGATACGCCTGAGGATGGGCCGTCGAACAGGTGCTCCGGCTTGAATGAACCGAGGGGCATACATCTGGCCGCCCCTCGCCATCGGATCGGTGGCCGCCCGTAGTTGGGGCAGTGCACCATCGGCGGCGCTCATGCCTGTTTTGGCAGCAAGCGTTTCCCACAGATGCCCGCTTCTACCGGCTCCGCCTTGTGAAGCCGTGTGGACCTGGAGGTTGGTGTGAGAGAGGCCGGGATGGGCGACGAGGCTCGACGCCCCGAGTCCGTGATCCTCGAATTTCTGTTGGAGGCCCAGCGCGAAGTGGTAGTTGGCGAGTTTGGATTGACCATACGCCTTCCAGGGGGTGTAATTCCCCTCGAGGTTCGGGTTGTCTGGATCGACCGGCCGACCAAAGTGGTGGGCGGTGCTCGTCACAGTCACGACCCGTGCGGTGTCGGCGGCGAGTAGTAGCGGCATCAGATGTGCTGTGAACGCCCAGTGTCCCAGGTGGTTGACGCCGAACTGCAGCTCAAAGCCATCCTCGGTCCGCCGCTCGGGCATCGCCATCAGGCCGGCGTTGTTGACCAGAATGTCGATGACGGAATGTGCCGTGGTGATCTGAGTAGCGGCTCGCTTTACCGATTCGAGAGAGCCCAAGTCCAGTTCGACAATCTCCAGCAAGGCTCCAGGATTCGCCAGAACGATCTCCTGAAGGGCCGTATCCGCCTTCCCCTGATTTCTGGCAGCCATGACAACGTGAGCGCCGGCACCTGCGATGGCCTTTGCCGACTCCAACCCGAGGCCCCCGTTTGCTCCGGTCACGACAGCTGTTTTGCCGTGGAGGTCGGGTATGTCTGTTGTTGTCCAGGACACGATGTGTGCCTTCCTATGAGGGACTGTTCGTTCAGTATTCGTGATCATCCATGTCGAGTCGAATCGCATTTGACGCTGGGCGGCCTTCTGAATGCAGCCAGGACCGTATCCGGTGCTGAGAGCCTTAGGTTTGGGGGACTAGTGCCCGCGGAGGAACTTTTCGATCTCCTCGACGAGTTCGGGGCCGTCAGGGACGTCGGTATCTTGTTCAAGGCGTTCGACGTATTCGGTGAGCTCTTCGTTGTCGGCGATTGCCGACTCGACAGTGGAGAGGTATTGGCGGGTTGCCATGGTCAGGTCCCCGATATCGAGGGGGATCCCGGTCAATTCCGACGCCTTTATCGCCAGTGCCTCGGTGGCAGGCGGGTACTCCTGATTGGACAGATAGTGAGGCACGGCCGCCCAAACAGAGATCACGTCTATCCCTTCGGCCCCCAACGCCTGGTTGAGTACGCCAAGGATTCCCGTTGGGCCGCTGTAGCCGGATGGCAGAAGGTCATGGAGGACGAGCGCGTCGGGACGGGTAGCCGATCCAACCAGGGGCACCGGCAAGGTGTGGGCGACCTGGCCAACAAACGCTCCGATTGTGACCGCCCGACTGACGCCGAGGTTCTTGAAAGCCCCGAGTAATTCGGCCGTGAATGACTTCCAGCGGAAGTGGGGCTCTTCTCCAATCACGATGACAACGTCACCGTGATCCGTTTTTGCCGCATACAACTCATTGCGGGGCCAACTCAAACTCCGGATCCCGGTCGAGTCGAGAGACACCACAGGTCGGCGAACCTGGAAGTCGAAGTGCTCATCTGGATCAACGACGGCGATCAGATCGGCATCGAGGGATTCGAGGAATTCCGAGACGGCTGCAGATGCGCTCTCGCCGGCATCTCCCCAACCTTCAAAGGCGAGGAGTGCGACCGGATCCTCCAGGACCGGGTGCTCAATCCATTGCAACCCAGACATACCGACAACATACTCCACCAAATCGGATAGTGGTCATATCCGTGTCGGTTGATATCTCCTCAGCCGTAGCGCATTCAAAACAACCGACACCGAGGAGAAGGCCATAGCGCCGGCAGCGATCATCGGATTCAACAATCCCACGGCGGCTAGCGGTATGGCCGCTGTGTTGTACGCGAAGGCCCAGAAGAGATTTTGTTTGATCGTTCTGAATGTGGCACCGGCCAATTCAATGGTCGTGGGTACCAGGAGGGGGTTCCCATTGAGCAGAACCACATCTCCCGCCTCGACTGCCACATCGGTTCCTGAGCCGACAGCGATGCCAAGGTCGGCCTGGACCAGGGCAGGTGCGTCGTTGATGCCGTCGCCGACGAACGCCACGGACCTGCCCTGAATCTGCAGTTCCTCGACAAGGCCGGATTTGTCCCCGGGGAGCACGTTGGCATGGATCGTGTCCATACCGATGGTTTCGCCAATCGCATTGGCAGTCTTTTGATTGTCACCGGTGATCATTGCGACATCTATGTCCATGCCGGCGAGCTGTTGGACTGCCGATGCCGACTCGAGGCGAAGCGAGTCAGCCACACCGATGACGCCGCGCACTTTGCCATCCCAGCCCGCCATGAAGGCTGTTTGCGCCGCTGCCTCCATCCTCGCGAAGTCGTGCAATTGAGAATCGCTCGGTTCTAAAGCGTGCTCCCTCATGAGCTCTGGCTTTCCGACAAGAATCTCGACTCCGTCGACAATGCCTCGCACCCCGAGACCAGCGAGGCTGGTAACCGACTCGGGTTCAACCAGTGTCACACCGCGTGTATCGGCCGCCAGGGCCACCGCCTTGCCGATCGGATGTCCTGAGGCATTCTCCACCGAGGCCACGAAGCGAAAGAACTCGTCCGCAGGTTCGTCCGTGATGAGCTCGCTGAGCTCCATGGCGCCCGTCGTGAGTGTTCCCGTCTTGTCGAACAATACTGAGTCGATCCGTGTCGCCTCCTCGAACACCTCGGCCCTCTTGAATAGGATCCCAAGTTCGGCCCCGCGACCACTGCCGGCCATGATCGCCGTCGGAGTCGCCAGTCCCAGGGCGCATGGGCAGGCGATGATGAGGACGGCCACTCCAGCTTGGAAAGCGGCTTCGACCGGATTACCGAGCACGAGCCAGACAAGGGTTGTGCCCGCGGCAATTGCCATGACAGTCGGGACGAAAACCGAAGCGATTCGATCTGCCAACCTCTGAATGGGTGCCTTGGATCCCTGGGCATTTTCGACCAGCCGCACAATGTTGGCCAGGGCCGTCTCTGCACCCACGGCGGTGGCTTCGACCTCGATGCGGCTCTGGAAGTTGACAGTGGCGCCAAACACCACGTCCCCTGGTGACTTGGTAACCGGCACCGATTCGCCGGTCAGCATCGACTCGTCAATCGAGGTGGAGCCCGTGACTATCACTCCGTCGGTGGGGATCTTCTCGCCGGGCAAAACGACCAGGCGATCCCCAGGCACCACTTCATCGATCGGGACCAAACGTTCGCCGTCGTCATAGACGACCCGGGCCTCTTTGGCGCTGAGACCGAGCAGACGATGAATGGCCGATGAAGCCCTGCCCTTGGCTCGTGCCTCAAAGGCTCGACCGAGGGTTATCAAGGTGATGATCACGCCGGCGGTCTCGAAGAACACCGCCTCATCTACGGTGAGCGCCCAAATTGAGTAGAGGTACGCGGAAATCGAGCCGAGCGAGATCAGCGTGTCCATATTGGCGCTGCGGTGTCGGGCAAGTCGAAAGGCAACCCTGTGAAACTGCCAGCCTCCCCAGGTGATGACCGGTGTGACCAGCGCAAACTGAAGAAGACGGTTCCACATCTCATCGGGTCCGAGCATTGCCAGCAACATGGCCGGGAGCGTCAACGCCGCATTGATCCAAAATCGGCGCCATTGCACCGTTTCGTCGTCGTTGTAGTGCTCCACCATGTCCCGGGGTGCTTCCTCGGCCAGATGGGGAGTGATCGAGTAGCCGATCTTCTCAACCGCGTTCTCCAGCACCGAAGGGTCGGCATGCGGGTAGGCGCGAACCTGAGCCGTGGCCGTGGCCAGGTTCACTGAGGCAGCTTCCACTCCCTCTTGACGTCCGAGAATCCGCTCCACCCGCGTTGCGCAGGTGGCACACGTCATCCCGTCTACATCAAAGAGAAGAGTTTCAGTGGCGGGAGTCTTAACCGAAGACGGCGTAGCCCTGCTCCTCGATCTTCTTCTTGATGTCGGCGAGGGCCACTGATGATTCGTCGTAATCGACGTCAACGGTGGCCTCGGCGATAGCAACTTCGACCGATCCAACACCTGGCAGTTGAGAGACGGCACCCTCGATACTGTCTTTGCAGTGATCGCAATGAACTTCAGGGACCTGTAGTGAGATCTTTGTCATGGTCG
>JBGSYD010000052.1:0-40737 GCA_041751055.1 Acidimicrobiia bacterium
CCTGGTCCATTGTGTCTCGGTCCCTGACCGTCACTGCCTGATCGTCGAGGGTTTCGAAATCGATGGTCACGCAGTACGGAGTGCCGATCTCATCCTGACGGCGATAGCGCTTGCCGATCGATTGGGTTACGTCGAGCTCGACCAACCACCGCTTCCTCAGCACTTCCATGACTTTCTCAGCAGGCTCGATGAGCTCAGATTTCTTCGACAGAGGCAAAATGGCGACCTTGTACGGCGCAAGCCGGTGATGGAGCTTGAGAACGATTCGCTCCTCCTCGCCCACCGATTCCTCGTGATAGGCGTTGATCAGGAAGGCAAACATCGTCCTGGTCGCACCCGCCGCCGGCTCTATGACATGGGGGAAATACCTCTCGTTGGCCTCCTGATCGAAGTAACGGAGGTCCTGGCCGGAGTGCTCCGCATGTTGCTTGAGGTCGAAGTCGGTGCGATTGGCGATCCCCTCGAGCTCGTCCCAACCCCAAGGGAACTCGTATTCGACATCGACGGTCCCCGCGGAATAGTGACTCAGCTCATCCTCGGCATGGGGCCGAATCCTCAACCGTCCCGGATCCATCCCGAGATCGAGATACCACTGGAATCGTTGATCTTGCCAGTACTGGAACCATTCGGCGCTCTCGTCGGGATGGCAGAAGTACTCCATCTCCATCTGTTCGAACTCCCGGGTGCGGAATACGAACTGACCGGGGGTGATCTCATTGCGGAATGATTTTCCGACCTGGGCGATCCCGAATGGCAGTTTTAGACGATTGGTGCGGCGAACATTTTCGAAGTTGGTGAATATGCCCTGAGCTGTCTCGGGCCTGAGGTAGACGAGATTCTCCTCGGAGTCGATCGGTCCCATGTGGGTACGGAACATCAGGTTGAAGTTCCGCGGGTCAGTGAATGTCCCGGTTTTGCCGCAGGTGGGGCATTTATTGGCGTCATCCAGCTTGTCGAGGCGGAATCGCCCGTTGCAGTTGGTGCACTCGACCATGGGGTCTGTGAACACCTCTTCGTGCCCTGAGGCTTGCCACACCTGCCGTGACTGCAGAATGGCTGAGTCGAGTCCGACCACATCGGAACGCTCCTGCACCATCGCGCGCCACCATTCGTTCTTGACGTTGCGGAGCATCTCGACTCCGATTGGCCCGTAGTCATATGCCGAGCGGAGGCCGCCATAGATCTCTGACGCCTGGAACACGAAGCCGCGCTTCTTGGCGAGATTGGAGATGGTGTCGAGAGTTATTTCATTCATAGGTGATCAGTGGACGGTGGCTCAAAAAGCGGACTTAGTCAATCTGATCGACATGATCGTCGGCCGCGCCAAAGCGCCGCTCCCGCGATTGGTATTCGACCACGGCGTCGAGGAGGGCATGACGATCGAAGTCGGGCCAGAGGATTCCAGGAAAATAGAACTCAGCGTACGCGGATTGCCAGAGCAGGAAATTGGAAAGCCGGTGCTCCCCCGAAGACCTGATAATCAGGTCCGCAGGAGGCATCTCGGGCAAGTACATATGCCGGGAGAACAATGCCTCGTCGATGTCGTCAATCCCGATGTTTCCCGCCACAACCTCACCGGCCACCTTGCGGGCGGCCTCGACGATCTCGCGCTGGCTGCCGTAATTGAAGGCAAAAACCAGGATCAGCTGATCGTTCCCGGCTGTCATTTCCGCCGCCTCTGCCATATGCACCCGATTACGTTCCGGTATCCGGGGATCGGCCATATCGCCGGCAAAGACCATCTTGACGTTTTTTGCGTTTAGCTCGTCCCTACGCCGGGTCAACAAATCCTCGTTGAACCACATCAGGAACTCGACCTCTCCCTCGGATCGGTTCCAGTTCTCGGTCGAAAACGTATACACGGTCATCCACTTCACGCCGAGCTCGAGAGCCCCTTCGGCCGTTTCGAATATCGCCGCTTCCCCCGCAAGATGGCCGGCGGTCCTGGGCAGGCCGCGACTGTTCGCCCAGCGGCCATTGCCATCCAGAATCAGTCCGATGTGGTGCGGGACACGGTCCATATCGACCCGGCTGAGGTCCAGACTCATTCGATCACGGCGAGGGATGACAACTTGCGGTCGAGGTGATATTCGACGAATCGGCGTGCGATACCCATGGCGTCCCCCGATATGGCCGGATTCACGGGCGGCAGGTTCATGAACTCAGCACGAGCCAGGGCGTCCAGATATTCGGTAAGTCCTGTGCGCAGTCTGACTCCCCCATCGACCTGACAGGTCGAGCACACGACTCCTCCCGCTGCGAAAGAGAACCTCTCGAGGTCATCCTGCCGACCACACGAGGCGCACGAGGCCAGTGCCGGGGCCAGTCCGACCACATCGGCCAGCTTGAGCAGGAAAGAGGTCACCAGATCGCCACTAGCCAAGCCTAAGTCGAGAGCCTTCAACCCTCGTTGAAGCAGCAAGAAGAGCCGCATCGACGACTCGTCCTCCTGGGCAACGGCATCAACAGCCTCGACCATGACTCCTGCTGCGATCACCGAGTCGAGGTCTTCTCGAAGGCGCCGATAAGGCTCGATGATGGCTACCGACGTGATTGTGTCGAGGTTTCGACCTTCATACAGGACGAGATCGACGTGTGTGAAGGGCTCGAGACGCCCGCCGAACCGGCTCTTGGTTTTCCGCACCCCTTTTGCAACGGTACGGATCTTCCCGTTGTTGGGGCTGATGAGCACCACAACCCGATCGGCATCACCAAACGGGTAGGAACGCAAAACTATTGCCTGATCGTGTCGAATCGCCACAGCCACAGGGTATTGGCTTGTACAGGCAAATACGCTCATTACTCTGATTGCCTAGGCTCTATCTATGGCCACCCTCCTGACTCAAGATGAGATCGACGAATTTCTTCGAGACCACGACAACTGGGAAAGCGATGGCAAGACCATTCACAAGACGTTCGAATTCGCAGACTTCAACGAATCGATGGGCTTCGTCACTCGGGTTGGGCTCAAAGCCGAACGGCTTTTTCACCACCCCGATATCGACATCCGCTGGAACAAAGTGACGCTTTCGCTGTCCACTCACTCCGAAGGTGGTCTGACGGAACTCGACACCCAACTGGCCGCCTTTTGTGACGCCTCCAGCTGAATTGCCAATTCATTAGTTTCAATTAGTATTGAAACAAATGAAATCGGACAGCAAGAAGGCGGAGTTCGTTGAGCGGTTTGGGCGATTCTGGGAAAAGTCCACAGGCAGTCGGGTTGGGGGTCAAATCCTCGGCTATCTGATGACATCAGAGCCACCCCACGTTTCCTCAGCCGAACTCGTCGCAGCACTAAAGATCAGCGCGGGGTCGGTATCGATGCAGTTGCGACACCTGGAATCAATTGGATTCCTCGAACGTCGCACGTTTCCGGGTAATCGCACCACCTATTTCGAGCTGAAAGAGGATGCGTGGATCGGGATCATGGATGCCGAAGCCACGGCCATCGAGTCGATGCTCGAACTTGCCCGGGCCGGCGAGGAGCTCGAGATTTCCGAGCGACCCGACAGAGTCACGAGCCTTTATGAGGTAGCCAGCTTCTTCCACCGTGAATGGCCCGCCCTTCTTGCCAAACTCAAAAGTGAAGTTGATAGGAAGGCGAAATGAGCACCCAGCCAGCTATCAGGACCGACAAACTGACGAAGCATTATGGCAATTTTGAGGCACTCGTAGATCTCGACCTCGAGGTCGAGCAGGGAGAAGTGTTCGGCTATCTGGGGCCGAATGGCGCCGGCAAAAGCACAACGATCCGAACTCTGCTCGATTTGATTCGACCCACGACGGGCTCGGCCAGTCTCATGGGACTCGACTCACATCGCGATTCGATCGAGATTCGCAGGAACACCGGATACCTCCCGGGCGATCTTGCTCTGTACGACAAGCTCACGGGAAAAGAGTTGCTTCGCTACTTCGCAAACCTGAGAGGTGGTGTCGATTGGAAATACGTCGACCAACTCTCGGAACGGTTCTCGAGCGACCTGAGCCGCAAGATCGGTGATTACTCGACGGGAAATCGTCAGAAGGTGGGATTGATTCAGGCCTTTATGAGCAAGCCGAGGTTGCTGATCCTCGACGAGCCCAGCACCGGCCTCGATCCTCTGGTCCAACAAGAGTTCCACTCGCTGGTGAATGAGGTCTCAAAAGACGGCTCGACAGTGTTCTTGTCCAGCCACACTCTGTCGGAAGTCGGGAGAGTCGCTGACAGGGTCGGCATAATCCGTCACGGCAGGATGGTGGTTGTCGAAACCATTGATTCCTTGAAAGCCAAAGCAATACGCCGCATCGATATACATTTCGCCACCGAAATCCCGGCAGGTGCTTTCGACGGGATCGACAAAATCAGGTCTGTCGATATCGATGGCGTCAGGGCCCACGTTTCGTTTGAAGGAAGCGTCGAGCCCATACTGCGTCGAGCCATGGAGTTCGACGTGTTGAACCTCGCCACGGCAGAGGCAGATCTCGAAGAAATTTTCCTCACCTATTACCACGACGAAACAGATGGCCACGACACCCGGGTCGAGGCAAGCGCCTGATGCTCGCCAACGTTTATACAAAGGCCCTCCGGGATCGTTGGCTCGGCTGGATGCTGGCGATCGTGGGTTTGACCGCAATCGCGTACTTTGGGATGTTCGTCTACAGCGATCTCGATGACTTCGTCGAAGGGATGCGCGACAGCCTTCCCGAGGCGATGAGGAACATCCTCGGTCTTACCGAGACGACCACGCCGGCGACGTTCCTCCTCAGCGCTGTCTTCACGTCGTATGGGCCGTTTATCGTGATGGGGCTCGCTATTTCAATGGGGTCGGCGGCGGTTGCCGGCGAAGAGCGGGACGGGACATTCGACATCCTTCAGTCGAACCCGGTGGAACGGACGACGACAGTCCTGTCAAAAGCCGGAGCAATCCTGACTCTGGTAACCGCCGGCTCACTCGTTTCCGGTGGCGGGATGTGGATTGCTTCACGTGCAGTGGGCGCTGACCTCACCGGTGTCGACCTGTTTGCTGCATCGCTTCACCTGGCCTCAGCGGGGGTTGTCTACGGAATGATTGCACTCGCTGTGGGCGCTTGGACGGGGAACGCGGCTCTCACTAGCGGTGGGGCGGCCGGTTTTTTGATTCTCTCGTTCTTCGGGGCGGGGATCTTGCCGATTATCGACAGCATCGCCTGGCTTGCGCGAATATTCCCGTGGTTCTACATGGTCGATGGCACACCGATCAACAAAGGCATCGTCTGGCCGTCGCTGCTGGTCCTGGGAGTAATAGCCCTGGCCATGGTGGGCATAGCGGTGGCCGGCGTCAATCGCCGCGACCTCAGGGTGGGCATTGCCTCGTCGAGCCTCCGGGACCGCCTATCTTCCAACCGAATTCTGACGAGCGTCCTCGAAAGGATGGAGGCGTCGGGTCAGACCGTCAGAACGATCGCTGCCAAAGCATTCAACGAATCCAGACCGATGATCATCACTGCCTCGGTGATCGTGCTCTACATGGGTGTCTTGATGGGGCCTATGTACAACCTCATCGACGATGTCCTCATCGACTTTGGCGACTCGTTCCCCGAAGGCCTGCTTGCGATTGTCGGAACAAAGGATCTGAGCAGTGTCAGCGGCTGGTATTCAGCGGAGATCTTCTCGATTGTCGGGCCCGCCGCAGCCCTGGTGTTGACTATTTCCATGGCGGCGAAAGCTCTTGGCGGCGAACAAGACCGGGGATCAATGGATGTCCTGCTGGCGAATCCGGTGTCCAGAAGTCACGTTGTCCTGCATAACGCGGCTGCAATCGCCGGTGCTTCGGTTGGATTCGGGTTGGCGACGTTCGTGGGCACTTGGGCCGGAGCGGCACTGATAACGAGCGGTGGTCTGGAGTTGGTCAACGTGGCTGCTGTAAGCGTGCACATCGCTGGTCTTGCCATGTTCTTCGGCGCCTTTGCCATGCTCGTTGGTGCGATCACGGGGAGGACATCGATCGCCGTTGGTGCCGCCTCGGGTCTCGGGATAGCGTCGTACGTTCTCAACGCATTCAGCGCAGTCAGCGAGAATTACGCGTGGCTGGGCTCTCTTTCACCTTTCGGCTGGTACTCAGGCTCCGATCCGCTGAACAACGGTTTCTCTGGAAGCGGCCTGGTCACCCTTGCGGTTGGGAGCGCTCTGCTGATCGGTTTAGCAGTGTTTGCCTTCCTGAGGGCTGACATCAAGAACTAGGCCCGCGCAGGTTAGACCTGAAAGCCGAAGCGGTCTAAGACCTGACTGCTCCGCTGCCAGTCCTTCTCGACCACTACGTGCAGGCTCAGGTTCACCTTGGTACCGAAGAGGGTCTCCAACTCCATACGTGCCTCCGTGCCGGCCAATTGAAGAAGTGACCCGCCTTTGCCGATGACAATCCCCTTCTGACTGTCGCGTTCGACGATCACATCCGCCGCAATGTCGAGCAGCCCTTCTGACCGCTCCTCGAGGTCTTCAACACGGACTACCAAGGAGTGCGGTAGTTCCTCACGAAGGCGTTCGAGAAACTTCTCTCTCACAATCTCGGAGATCACAAGTGACTCCGGCTGATCCGTCGTCATCCCTTCCGGGTAGTAACGCGGCCCCTCAGGAAGCCTGCTCACGATCTCATCCAAGAGCGACTCGGTGCCGACCCCATCGCGGGCCGATACCGGGACATACGCGGCAAAGTCCCACTCCGACGCAATTGCCAACTGTTCTGCGATGGACCCTTTCCCGGCGGCGTCGGTCTTGTTGAGAACCAGGATGACAGTCGACCGTGCGGTTTCAAGGCGTTCGGCAATGCGTCGATCGCCTGGGCCGATCGGCATCGTGGCATCGATGAGAAAAAGGACTACATCGGCCTCGCTCAGCGTGCCATAAACCATTCGGTTGAGTCGATTGCCCAGCTCTGTCTTGGGTTTGTGCACTCCCGGGGTGTCGACGAGGACTATCTGAAACTCAGGGGATTCGGCGCTCGGGCCGGTGACCACTCCCCTGATGGTGTTTCTGGTGGTCTGGGGCCGGGATGAGGTGATGGTGACTTTCGAACCAACCATCGTGTTGACCAAGGTCGACTTGCCCACATTGGGCCGCCCGACCACGGCGACGAATCCTGACTTCATGCGGTTTCGACGGCAGGTCGATGAGCAACTGTCAACTCCGACACCCGTCGCCCCTGCATCCGTGCCACCGTGAATAGCAGCTCGCCGACCTGGAACTCCTCACCCTCCTCAGGCACCCGCTCGGCGACCGCGAGCACCAACCCACCAACAGTGTCCCACTCATCATCGGGAAGTTCGACTTCGAGCTCGTCGGCTAGGTCCTCGACGGGCAACCGGGCATCTACGAACCAGCGGCCGTCGGAAAGGCGCACCAGCATCGATTCGTCATCATCAGTTTCATCCGTGATCTCGCCGACCAACTCCTCAAGGAGATCTTCGATCGTGATCAAACCGGTGACATCGCCGTACTCATCGACCACCATCATCTGATGAACATGGCCAGACTGCATCTCACCGAGGAGGACCGATGCGAGTTTGTTCTCAGGCACAAAATCGACAGGGCGCATGACCTCGGCGACAGTTGACGGTCGCTCGGCCTCACCAAACATGGGAAGCAAGTCTTTGACAATCACCAGACCAACGATGTCCGAGTCGCTCACGACAGGCATCCTCGAGAACCCTTCCTCAGTGGAAATGGAGATCAACTCTTCCAGCGTGGCGGTGACTGGAACCGTCACCATGTCGGGTCGGGGCGTCATCACCTCACGGACCAGTGTCTCGGAGAATTCCAAAACAGAGTCGATCAGCTCACGTTCGTGTTCGTCGGAGTGGTCATCCAGGTCTGTCTCGTCTTCGGGGTCATGATCCTCCTCGGGTTCCGAAATCAGGTCATTGGCCCAACCTCCAAACCGAACGGCCGCCCGGAGGAGAGCCGCAGAACGGTAAGCGATCTGATGCGGTCGCGCCGGGCCCAATCGTCTGGGGATGAGGTCGCCGATGACAAAGACCACAAGGCCAGTCGCCAGAGCGATCCAAACTGGGTCGACAGATGGGGTCCCGGCAACGAAAACCGAGACAGCCAGCGCTGCGCTCATGATCAGGAGTCCGGAGCCAACTGCGCCAACTGCTGGAGATATGGATTCGCGGTCGTCGAGCAGTGAGGCGACGCTTTCCGCGCCGCGAACATCTTCAGATGCGGCTCTTAAAGCGTCGGCACGAGGCACCCGCGATACGGCCGAGCCGGCCGCCCTCATCCAGCCGGCCAGAGTCATCAGGATGACTGCTATCAGGATGGCCAGAACAGTCATCGGCGTACCTTTCCGATGAGGGCGAGAATCATGCGCTCTCGATCTTCCATGAGGTTCGCCTCGTCGTCGTTTTGATGGTCATAGCCGAGCAGGTGCAGCAAGCCGTGGGTGATCATCAGTGAAATTTCATCCTCGAAGCTCACACCCAATTCTGCCGCCTGTTTGTCGATATAGGCAGGCGCCACGATCACATCGCCCAGCAACAGTGGCGGGCCAAGCGGGTCGGTTTCCGGCACAATCCCGGGCATCAAGGACTCCACTGGAAAAGCGAGGACGTCCGTCGGGCCATCACGGTCGAGAAATCTCTTGTTGTATGCAGACATCTCGTCATTGCTCACAAGCAAGAGCGTCGCTTCGGCATTTTCCGGGAAGCCTTCCGTGGCAATCACCAGCGAAGCCAGGTCGCGGAGAGACGGAAGATCGAGCGGTTGACTTTGTTCGTCGGCCACAAAGACACTCATGGACCGACCTTGGGTTTTCGACCATCCAATTCAGGAACCGGGGAAGTTCGGGTATGCAATGCGCTGATGGTAGTGGCCGACCAGCGACTCCAGGAAGGCCGCCCTGATTTTGGTCAGGTCGCCCAGAGTCAACGGTGACTCGTCGAGCTGACCGTCATCCATTTTCTCATCGACCACGCGATCGACGACCTTCTCGATGGCAATTGGCGACGGCTCCTCGGTCTGGAACACCGCCCGACACGCAGCCTCGAGACTGTCGGCCATCATCACGATTGCCGATTCGGCAGTTCTGGGCTTGTGCCCGATGTGACGGAAGTCTGCAGGATCGACATCGCCGTTGCTTTCCGTCTTCGCCTTCTCATAGAAATACCGCATGATGCCCTCACCGTGGTGGCTGACAATTCCGGTCGCCACATCGGTTGGGATCTTGAACTGTCGGGCAAGCGCAACCCCGTCGGTCACGTGACTACGGATAATTTGTGCTGACTCCTGTGGGGTCAGCAGATCGTGCGGATTGGAAATGCCAAATTGATTTTCGATGAAGTAGGTGGGGTTCTCCGTCTTGCCCAGGTCGTGGTAGTAGGCCATGGCCCGTGCCAGCAGGGCGTTGGCGTTGATCGAACGGGCCGCAGCGTGAGCGAGGGTTCCCACCATGAGGGAATGGTTGAACGAACCGAAAGCCTTCTCCTGTAGAAGCTGAAGCCCCTCGTGGTTTCGATCGGTGAGATCGAGAAGGCTCAAAGTCGTCGTGATGTCGAATGCGGCCTCGAAGAATTGGAGGGCGGCAAGGCCGACCAGCGACGCTACGACGGAGACCCCAAAGGCCCACGCCATCGAAGTGCCCACCACGGACAAAAAACCCTCGGTGGGAGGTATGTGGAAAAACCAAGACGTAGCGCCAGCAGCAACCGCCGCCGTCAAAGAGGAAAATATGACCGCGTTCCTGAAGGCTCCCCTGCTGCTCACCGAGGATACAAACGGGATCGGCGCCATCGTGGCGAGGATGGCGTATACCGATACGCCGACGTCCCGGGCGCCGACGGCAGCCAGCACACCCACAGCCAGTGCCATCAGCACGGCTATACGAGAATCGAACAGCACCGCAGTCACGAAACCGAATGCGACAGCCGGCAGCACATACCAGCCGGTGTTGGGTTGAACCACCACTGTGCCCCGGACGGCGAGGGCAGCCAGAACGATCAATATCCCGAGAAGCGACACCATGCGTGGCCGCGACCAGAACTCGGGCCTGAACGTGGCGAGATAGAGCCCGAGCACACCGATGAGCACCGCAACCACGGCCAACAACCCGCCTTCCTGCTCGGCAGCAATGGTGCCCGAGCCGGTGTCCTCTATCGCATCGATGTGGAGTTGGGTCAGGGGCATGCCTTCGTCGACGATGACCTCGCCTGCGGTGTATTCCTTGATTTGAGTCGGGATCGCCTGGGCCGCCTCCTCCTGCAGCCTTTCGGTTTCGTCCTTGTCGATGAGGTTGTTGGCCTGGATGAAGGTGGCCACGATCTCGCCGGCGGCTTGGGTGGCTGGTTCGTCTCTCTCGACAAAGAAAACCACCGGTGGGCTGGATCGCGCTCGCTGCTGGACATCCAGGAGGTCTTCGGGTTGCACCCTGTTGCCGAACTCCTGGAGAATCCTGGAAGTGACTTCTGACTCGATCGTCGTGAGCCGCGTGGTCTCGCCGAGGGCAGCACGTATGACATCGTCGATGGCCGTCATCACCAGGGTGGTAGTTGCTTCCCGCGCCAGAAAATGCTCGTTGGAGATCTCGATCGCAACTTCTTCTACCGGTCGCAACACTGGCTGGAACCCAACGGGGTCAACGGAACATTCGCCGCCGGCAGGGCAATCGACCAGTTGGATCGAATTGTCCGTGCCCACGAAGAAGCCGGCAGGTATGTCGGTGTCGTTTGAGTTGACCGAAACCAGGTAGCTGCCGGGAGCAACTTCAGTCGACCATGCGCCCCCGTTTCCTGTCGCAGCCGTGATCTCTTCATCAAGGCTTTCGATCGTGATGGTGATGCGCTCCATCCCTCGATCCTGACGAGGACCATCCGCATCGGGATCGAATTCCCCGTTGGCATCGACGTCCAGATAAGCCACTCCGGACAACACAGCAGGGCCGGGCTCCGGGGTTGTTGTCGTCGACGTTGCCGAAGGGTCGGTAGTTGTGGTTGTCGTAGAAGGGAGGGTTGGAGGAGTGCTTGGTTCGGGGGCGCTGCCGATCACCGAGGCTTCGACATCGTCAAAAAGGTCGGTGACGTCCGTCTGGACCTGCTGCTCTATTTCGGGGTTGTCGGCGCGTTCGGGCGGTACCGCATCGCGCGCCTCCTGCTGAAGCCTTTCGGTTTCGGCCGTGTCTTCTACGGGTGCCGCCCGTTGCGCAGTGAATTGTCGGGGCGCCAGTTTGCCGACTTCGAGGTCGGACTGCCCCGAGTCCCCGAACAACGAAAGCACACCCCAAACGGCAACGGTGGTGGCCAAAAAAGTGGCCAATCGGACGAGGGTGGAGCGTTTCACTGACCGGCCTCAAATCGAGCGTAAGCATCCACTATTGAGGCCACGATGCGATGCCTGACGACGTCGCGCGACGTGAGCTCTACGAAGGAAACGCCTGGTATGTCAAGGAGAATCGCCCGCACTACACCCAGCCCGGAATGCCGGTCGACAGGCAGGTCGGTCTGGGTGAGATCACCGGTAATGATCATCTTGGAGTTGAAGCCAAGACGGGTCAAAAACATCTTCATTTGCTCCGGCGTCGTGTTTTGAGCTTCATCGAGGATCACGCAAGCGTCGTTGAGAGTCCTTCCTCTCATATAAGCGAGCGGAGCAATCTCAATAGTTCCCCTGGCAATAAGTGAGGCAGTCTCTTCCGCTCCCAGCATGTCCCAAAGGGCGTCATAAAGAGGACGCAAATACGGATCCACCTTGGCCGTGAGATCTCCAGGTAGAAATCCGAGCCTCTCCCCTGCTTCAACTGCGGGGCGGGTCAAGACGATGCGACGCACCGACCCGCTGACCAGGGCATCGACTGCCGCCGCCATCGCCAGATATGTCTTGCCTGTCCCGGCGGGGCCAAGTCCGAATGTAAGTGTGTTTTCCCGGATGGCGGTCATATACACCTGCTGCCCATGGGTTTTTGGTCGGATCATCCGGCCCCTCCCTACCGGGATCCCGTCGCTCAAAATGTCGGACGGGGATGGAATGTCCTCTTTGACCATCTTGACGACTTCCTCGACACGTCCTGAGTCGAGCTGGTGACCCTCCTGAACGAGAATCAGGAGCTCGTCGAGGACGGTACGAGCATCGTCGACAGAGCCGCCCTCGCCGAGCAGGGAGATTTCGTCGCCGCGCGCGACAAATCGCACCTCCGGGAAATGGCTTTCGACAAGGCGGAGGTGGCGATCGGAGTCTCCGAGCAAATCCAACATCAGGTGATGGCTCGGGACGCGCAAACGGGATTCAGTGTGTTCAGGGAGCACAGATAGGACGCCGTTTTGTAGGAGTCACCATCATTCTACAACGTGCCGCGCTGGAGGCACATCACATTTCAATTCTCGCGGGCCACCATTGAAGATTGGGACTCCAGAAGCGACGAGAGGATGGCCTGATCAGAAGACCGAATCTCAGGTGAGGGCGACTCTGAACGAAGCAAGTGAATAGCCGCAACGTATTTCTGTGCCAGGTCGCCACTGTCGGCAGATAGACGATCTAGATCAATCACTGCGGTTGTGCCGAGTTTGGTGTTCGGGAGCAGATCTGCTGGTGCCATGCTGTAAAGCTCCGCAACCCGGACCAGACGCTGTACGGAGATGGCCCGCTCCCCGCGCTCGTAGGCGCCCACCACCGAGGCCTTGAATTCACCTTCGGTGATCGATTCCACGTCGGATAACGACCAACCTCGTTGGCGGCGCGCTGCGCGCAGCCGTCCTCCAAGAGCCGCACTGAATTTGTCTACCACGATTCTCCCAGATCGTCCCGGCGGGAGTCTATGCACCGAGTGCTGATTTCGCGTTGCATTGTTCACGTAAACATAATTGCGGCGGCTATCGCTGCCGTTTCAATGCGAAGAATTGTTTTCCCCAACTGAACCTGGAGTGCATGCCCGGGGATTTCGTCGGGATTGAATCCGCCTTCGGGACCGATGGCCACGGTTCGCGGCCGCAGATCGCTGCCAGGTTCCCCTCCTTCGGGCGAACAGACCACGAGTGGCGACTCGAGTTCCCCCCAAGCGACGAGCGACTGGCTGACGTTCATGAGCCACGCTCCCCTGCTTTGCTCCAAAGCCGAGGTGGACCACGCCAGTTGTTTGTCCACTGACGGTACCCGACCACTACCCCACTCGGCTTTCAGCCAAAGCAACGATTCGATGCCTAACTCCGCCAACTTCTCAACAAGGAACCGGGACCTGTCCCGGTTGGTGGGAGGGGAAACTGCGACAACCAGGGCACTCGGGCGACCAACTGCGGCCTCCTTCCCACGTTCCACGTCCTGACCCCGCCAGATTCCGCAGCCAAACACCCCATTACCGTCGGTATAGGTGACTGAATCGCCGGGAGTCATGCGGAGCACCTTGGCGACGTGGTGTTCCTGAACCGAGGTCAAGGTGAAAAACTCTCCCTGAAGCTCGCCACCCGAATAGAGATGTGGGACGTGTTTCATTCCCGACCGGTAGTAGGCCCTTCATCGTCGAGTCGTCCAAATTCGCGCAATAGCTGAGTCTGCGCATCCGACAACTCATTGGGGATTTCTACTTCTGCAACTACTACCAGATCGCCCCGGCCCCGTTGACCCAAGCGCGGGACTCCATATCCGTTCATTTTGAACATTGCACCGGGCTGAGTCCCGGCCGGTATCTCGAGGTCTTTGGCCCCGCCATCGAGAAGGGGGATCTTGAGTCTGGTCCCCAAGGTCGCGTCGACGATATTCAGTCGTACCCGATGGACCAGATCTATGTCGTGACGTTCGAAACGTGAGTCTTCGGAAACGACGAGCTCGACGTGAAGGTCACCCGACCTTCCCTTGCGCCCGACTGACTCCCCGCGCTCATTCAGCCTCAGGCGGGTTCCAGTTGAAACACCCGGCGGGATTTCCACTGTCACAGTCCGCTGACCTTCCATGATCCCGGTCCCCCTGCATACGTCGCACGGATCTTCGACGACAGTCCCTTGACCGGAACAGTCGGGACAGTCAGTAACCGTCATCATTGTCCCGATAAACGACCTTCGAGCCATTCGCACCGCCCCTGCGCCGCCACAGGTTGCGCAGGTTTTGATCGATTTCTGGTGTTTGGCACCCGTGCCACCACATACCGAACAATCGATCCTGGAGACGTATTCGACGTCGACGTCACATCCGAACGCCGCCTGCTCCAGGGTGATCTCGGTCCGGACCAGGACATCGCGTCCCCGAGCGGGTCGGGAAGCGCCACTCGAGCCAAACAGCCCTCCGTCACCAAACACCGACCGGAGGATGTCTTCGAACCCACCCATTCCCTGGAATAGATCAGAGATGTCGATCGTGTCACCACGGTCATACCTCCGTCGCTTCTCCGGACTCGACAACACCTCGTATGCCTCGGCAGCATCCCGAAAGCGAGCAGTTGCCTCAGGATCTTCAGGGTTCGCATCGGGATGGCTGTCCCGGGCGAGCTTGCGGAATGCCGACTTGATTTCGGACGCGTCGGCGTCTCGTGGCACCCCGAGAATCTGGTAGTAGTCCTTGGCCATTATTCGGTGGTTTGGGTGATCTGCTCTTCGAGTTCTCGGGAGATCTCCTCGACCGCCGAAATCACCCTCTTATAGTTCATCCGCATCGGCCCGATGACGCCGACGGTACCGCCACCCGCTCCAGAGTCGTAGGTCGTCGAGACGATCGCCATGTCGACGTTGATCTCAGGAATGTCGAGGCCGAGCTGCACCGAAGTTCCCTGGGCGCCGGCAACGAGCGCCATGACTTCTGCCTCACGTTCGAGTACCTCGAGCACACTTCTCACGGCCGAAAGGTCATGCCAAACACTGGACAAACGTTGAGTGCCTCCGACAAAGACCTCTGAGCCGGCAGCTGCCGCCAGGTGCAGAGCATCGACCATTGTCAGGGCTGCTTCGCGGACCGGGGACGCCAACCGATCCAGGTTGTCCTCTCCGATGGTTGTATCGACGCCAAGCGATCGACCCACGTAATTCTGACTTACCAGAACTTGGGCTTCTTCCAATTCTGCCGGTGTCACCGGCTGGCGCAACCGGCCACGTTGCTGGACGACACGACCGCCCTGGGTAACTGCCACCAGGAGAATCTGATCAGCCGTGATTTGAACTGCATGAATGGAGCGAAGTTGGTCGCCGCTCAAACCCGGCGCCACAACCACTGCGGGGAGATCGGTCACGTCGGCCAGGAGGTCCGAAGTCGCCTTGAGCAATTTAGACAATTCGAGATGCACCTCACCGAAGAAGGTGGCGATTTTTGCCTGCGCAGCGTTTCTCAGCCGCCCAGGACCGAGGTGGTCCACGTAGTACCTGTAGGCAGTAGCTGTGGGCACCCGGCCGGCGGAAGTATGCGGTTGCATTGCATACCCCTCGGCCTCCAGAGCAGCCAGGTCGTTGCGAATCGTGGCGGTCGATACCTGAAGTCGAGACTTTTCGGCGACGGCGCGCGAACTCACCGGTTCCCCGGTTCGAATGTGTTCTTCGACTAGGGCCCTCAATATCTCGGACCGTCGGTCTTCAAGCATCTGCAACCTCTACACCCACGTTATCGGCATTGTCGTGCTGATCTGTGGGTTCGTCCATGGCCAGGACGACGCGGAGCACCTCATCGGTGAGCATGGGGTTGATCACAAGCAGGCGGTCTGCGTCTTTCTCGACCACTCCCGCCGCGACGAGTCGCTTGCCGGCGGCCGAGGCAAGGAACGCCGGCCCACCCGAGCCTAAGGCGACGCCACTGGTGCGCCGCAAACCGACAAACAAGCGATCGATTTCAGCATCCCAGCCTGAGATTGCATCTTGACCAGCAACCGCGTCGGATCCCGCTTCGACGGCAGTCAGATAAGCGTCCAGGCGACGGACATTGCGTTTTCTCAACCCGTCCCTAAAGCTGTGGCCGCCGTTGCCGAATGCGAGATATTCGCCCTGAGCCCAAACTATTGAGTTGTAGACACACTCCATATCGGGCCGGGACCAATTCGAAACCTCATACCGGGCGAGACCGGCGCGGCTGATTGTTTCGTCGGCGACCAGGAAACGATCGACCTGGACATCCGGGTCAGGGGCGGCAGCTCCTGCTCGCACCTGTTTTCCCAACTCTGTGCCTGGTTCAACAGTGAGTGCGTAACACGAAACATGGTCCGGGCCAGCTGACATTGCCGCGACAACAGTCTCGTACCAGGATTCGGACGTCTCCTCGGGAGTGCCGTAGATGAGGTCGACTGAAAGATTCGTAAACCCTGCCGCCCGGGCGTTGCCCACCGCATCGACAATGTGCTCCGGCCCATGGCGACGCCCCAGGGCCAGCAAGACCCTCGCGTCGAAACTCTGGGCGCCAAACGAAACTCGATTGAATCCGACAAGCCGGAATGACTCCGCCGCGGCCAACGAAAAGTCTTCAGGATTGGCCTCGAGTGTGATCTCGGTATCGGAGGCAAACCCGTGGACCCTACGCAAGGCATCGAGGATGTTGCCCAGGAGATCGGCCGGTGCCCGGCTCGGCGTACCGCCACCGAAATAGACCGCATCCAACGGCCGCCAGGACGAGCCGGCTTCGATTTCAGCTATTACCGCAGAGCAATACCGATCGATGAGATCGTCTTTCCCGGCCACAACGGCAAAATCGCAGTAGGGGCAGACCGCGGCGCAGAACGGGATATGAACATATGCTCCGGCTTTTCTAGCGAAGTCATCGCTGCGGCCAAACCTGGCGGCACGGTCATTCATCGCTAATCCACAAGAAGGTGGCTAAGAATCCTGAGCGAAACCATCGAAGAGGGCATCACAGCTCGTCGTCGACACGCAACGCCGCCACAAAAGCCTCGGGCGGGACCTCAACCGACCCCACCATTTTCATCCGTTTCTTGCCTTCTTTTTGGCGTTGCAGCAATTTCTTCTTGCGACTGATATCCCCGCCGTAACATTTGGCAGTCACATCCTTGCGTTTGGCTTTCACGGTTTCACGGCTGATTATCTTGCCTCCGATGGCAGCCTGGATCGGCACGTCGAAAAGCTGACGCGGGATCAGCTTGCGTAAGCGGCCCGTCATAACCTTTCCATAGTCCTCGGCCTTGTCGCGGTGCACGATCGCGGAAAAGGCGTCGACCGGGACACCATTCAGGAGGATGTCGACTTTGGCCAGGTTCGATTCCTTGTAGCCGGCCGGCTCGTAGTCGAGGGAAGCGTATCCACGAGTCTTCGATTTGAGTTGGTCGAAGAAGTCGAATACGACCTCGCCCAACGGAAGCTTGTAGTCCAACTCCACCCGTTCGGGGCTCAAATAGTGCATGTTCCCTATCTCGCCACGCCGATTTGTGACCAACTCCATGATGGGCCCGACATACTCGGACGGCGCCAGGATCATCGCCTTCACATACGGTTCCGATATCGAGACCCGCTCGGTGGGGTCAGGCAGATCTTGCGGGCTCTTGATCTCGATGATTCGCCCATCCGTCAACTCCACCTGATAGGCAACGGAGGGCGCGGTAGCCACCAGATCGAGGTCATACTCCCGCTCCAATCGCTCCCTGACGATCTCCATATGAAGCAATCCCAGGAAGCCACATCGAAATCCAAAGCCAAGAGCCTTGCTCGTCTCCGGCTCGTAGGCGAGAGAGGCGTCATTGAGACGGAGCTTTTCGAGGGCTTCGCGTAAACGCTCGAAATCGTCGCCCTCGGTAGGGAACATTCCCGAATAGACCATTGGCTTGGGCTCGGAATATCCGGGCAGGGCATCTTTCGCCGGGTTGGAGGCGTCGGTTACCGTGTCCCCGACCTTGATTCGATCGATTTCCTTGATTCCTGTGATCAGATAGCCGACCTCGCCCGCAGCCAGGGAGTCGAGAGCGTTAGCCGTGGGTGTTAGGACGCCGATTTCAATGACGTCGTGGGTCTCACCGGTGGCCATCAACCGAATCTTCTGTCCAGTTGACAATTGCCCGTCAACAACTCTCACATAACAGACCACGCCTCGATAGGGGTCGTAGTACGAGTCGAATACCAGAGCGCGCAAAGGTCCCTCGGCATCACCTCGCGGCGGTGGCACCATCCTGACAAGTTCCTCCAGCAGGTCGTCGACGCCCTGCCCCGTCTTGGCCGAAAGTCGGACCACGGCAGCAGGATCGCCACCGATGATGTTGACTATCTCGGCAGCAGCGCGATCAGGATCGGCGGCAGGTAGGTCGATCTTGTTTATGGCCGGGATAAGCTCCAAGCCGGCATCAATTGCCATGTACGCGTTGGCCAGAGTTTGGGCTTGAACGCCCTGGGCGGCATCGGTCAGCAGCAAGGCTCCCTCACAAGCAGCCAATGAGCGGGATACCTCATAGGAAAAGTCCACGTGACCGGGCGTGTCGATGAGATTGAGTAAGTATTCCTCGCCGTCTTTCGCCCGATACCGGAGACGCACTGCCTGGGCCTTGATCGTGATCCCCCGCTCGCGTTCCAGGTCCATAGTGTCGAGAAGTTGCTCTCGCATATCGCGTTCGGTGACGGTTCCAGTTCGCTCCATCAACCGATCGGCCAGCGTCGACTTACCGTGATCGATATGAGCAATGATTGAAAAGTTGCGGATGCGCGATTGAATGATCTTCACCGGGTGGGGTTACCGGCATTGTAACTTCAACCTGGGCTCTGCTAATCTCGCCTCTGGCGCCACCGACCTTCTGTCGAGCGTCGCGAACCCTTTTCTCGAGCTGAGTTTTACATGGCCAATATCAAATCCCAGATCAAGCGCAACCGCCAGACGATCGTCCGTCGTGAGCGCAACAAAACGGTTCAGAGTGATCTGAAAACCGCAATCAAGAAGGTGGAGACGGCGGCAGCTGCCGGCGAGCCCACCGCCGATCTCATCCGCGATGCCCAGAAGAAGATCGACACCGCCACCAGCAAGGGCGTCATTCACAAAAACACCGCGGCGCGGAAAAAGTCCAGACTGGCCCACTTCGCCTAGTCACCACCAAGTCGTTTTGCGAAGAGCGCTCCTGTGGGGCGCTCTTTTTTGTTCAGCTGTACCAGCGGCAAAGGGCGACGGTGAGACGCTCCAGGGTGACGCGGTGCGTTTCCTCGGGCTGAGACTTGATCACCCGATCGGCCCGGACCAATGCGTCCTGGGCTTGTCGTAGCGAAGACTCCCGGACCCGGCCGCGCAGATTCCAAAAATGTTTCAATGCCCGATCTGACGTGCGTCCTCCCCGGACCCAGTCACGGAAGGTTTCCTCATCTGGGGCGGCGGCGGCGAGGGTGCGTTTCTTGAGATCGCCCTCGATTGCTGCGAGGAAGACCAAAGGATGCCCGTGAACCAGAAAATCGGAAAGCCTTCTCAAAGCGTCGCCGACGTCTCCTTTCGAGATGGCATCCGTTATGTGCCACGTCGGCTCGTCGGGACGGTTGCGGAACCAGTCCAAGACCAGGGCTGGTGTGATCTTGCGGTCATATTCGGCCAGCTGGTCGAGCGCCTGTCCAATGGCAGCCGTGTCTGTGCCGAAACGTTGTAGGAGGGCATCCTTTGCCCCTGAGTCCATCGAGATACCCCGTCGCGCGGTCTCTGCCGTCAACCAGTGTCCTGCCTGACGTTCCCACATCTTGGCGACTGAGACCTTGGTGCCCAGATCCTTCGCGAGCCCTGCCATGAGCTTGACTGGACTACCAGCAACCGTGACCACCACATGAACCGTCGCCAGGTCCGCCGCCCTGACGAGTTCGTCGAATATCGCGAGCTCCGCGACCTGGAGATTCTGTCCGTCCACCAGTTCGAGGCCCTCGCCGCCCCCGAACAGTGAGCCCGATTGAAGCAACGGGACCATCGCCTCGAGCTCGCTGCGAAGCGCACCGTCGCCTTCTTCTCCAGCACCGCGACCGGGGACATCGATCCGCACGACCTGTGAGTGCTCGACCCCGCTGGACTGGAAGTACTCGTTGGCAGCGTCCAGCATCTGCTTTCGCTCCCCCGGGCCCGCATTTGATGGACTGGTTATTAGGAGAAAAGCCACGGTCGGACAGTACCTCAGATTCCCCGATCGAACAGTCGCGCCAGATCACATGCGACGGCCACGTCGTGAACCCTGATGATGTCCGCTTTGTGCTCCAGAGCGAGGGCCATGTATGCAATCACCCGGTGGAAGTCACGTTTGCGGGGTATCGGGATCAACAACGGCTTGCCCAGGCGCCGGAGCGACTCGGAACCTGAAATGACCTCCAGCTGCATCCGCGTGTAGGAGTCGTAGTCACCGCGATAGTTGAGGGCGATGCCAGGGTCGATGATAACGTTCGAGATCCCCAGAATCTCGAGCTCGCCAAGGAGCGATTCGAATTCATCGGCGGTGAACTCAGACTTGTCGGTCAGAATCGAAACGTCTTCGACGTCGTGGGGGTTGGCGCCCTCGACGTGCACGGCTATCGCTGCCGCCCCGTATCGAGACACGACATCCCTCATTTCGCTCGACTTCAGACCTCCCGTGTCATTCACAATGTGAGCGCCGGCGTCCAAGGCAGCTTGGGCGACCTCTGCCTTCCAAGTGTCGATGGCAACGATGTGTCCCTCCGCCGCCAGACCTTCGATGGCAGGGACCACCAGAGAAATCTCGTCAGCCGCTTCGATTGTCTCGTTGTCGTAATGCGAGGACTGGCCCCCGAGATCGATCAGAGACGCCCCCCATTGGCGATATCGATCGGCCATCAGCAGCACCTCGTCCACCGTCTTCGCCACTGTGTGGAGATTCTTCGAGTCCTGTGAGAGGTTTATCACTCCCATGACGTGGGTGATGCCGCCCAACGGCAAGATTCGAGACCCCAATTGCATCTGACCTGTCATATTGCCGAAGTCAAGCACCTCTATGTGACAGCGGCTGATGAAGGCTTCGCCGCAAAGCAGCTAATCCTGGATTTGGGTAGCCTTTCACGCATGACTGCGATTCCGACGCTGGATTCGATCACATGAGTGACCGGGAGGGCAGTGCCAGACCGCCGGGCAAGAAGAATCGTAAGAACAAGAAGAATCGTAAGAAACGGGCATGGGTTCCAACCGGGCCTGGTGACGCCCCTCTCGCCAAGATCGATCTCAAGGGTGGGACGAAAACCATCAATCAGCGCCAACTACGTCGCAACGGATTGGCAGGCTGGCAGGCTCCAACCACTGCCGGCCTACTGGCAGCCCTCGAACTGTCTCCCCGAAAAGGGGCATTTCTCGATATCGGGGCGAACGCCGGGATCTATTCTCTCTTATGCAAACGCCTTTGGCCGGAGATGACCGTCATTGCTTTCGAACCGGTTCCGATCACACGGCGGGCGGGGCTGCGGCTGGCCGCAGCCAACGAGGTCGATATCAAGTTCGAGTCTCTTGCCCTCAGTGACCGCACCGGTCCTGGCGTGATATACCTCTCGTCAATATCCGATGCGTCAAACTCACTGGTCGAGGGATTCCGGGAACCGGCTGGAACTGTGGAAGTCGAATTGACCACGCTCGACGCCTATGTGAAGGAGACCGGTGTGGTTCCCTCGGTCATGAAAGTGGATGTCGAGTTACACGAGCCGGCAGTTCTGATCGGGGCTCGCAAGACATTGAAGCGACACAAGCCAGCCGTTGTTGTCGAGATGCTCACTGATGACGATGAGCTGTCGGAAGCTGCCCGGGACGCCCATGAGCTCTTGACCAAGATCGGATACGAGGGCCGCCTGCTGGCGAATCGAGACTGGCTCTACTGGCACAGAGGTATACCTGAGGGATTTGATGACCGATTTGCCGACTGGGCCGCGGCCGTGGCCCGATGCGTGCCGATATCGCCCTGACCATCACTCAGCCCAGGTCGAAGATCACTGTCCCGTCCTGATCGGTCCGGAACACTGTGGCGCCGGAATCAACGAGTAGCTCAATGACCGCGTCATCCGGGTGGCCAAAATCGTTTTCGCCAACCGATATGACTGCCATCTCGGCGCCCACCGACTCCAACCACTCGGCACTCGAAGTCGTGGCCCCGTGGTGAGGCACCTTGAGCACATCTGCCGACAGACCAACCAGGTCGCTCTGGGCGAAGCCTTCGACGTCGCCGGACAGCAACATATCTCGGCCCGGCCCGGAGACAGTCAGCACCACCGACTGATCATTGGGGGAGGCATAGCGTCGGAGGGGTGCAACTACCTCAATGTTCAAGATTCCCAATTTCAGATAATCGCCCGGGTACACGGTCCGGACTGGAATGCCGTAGCTGTCGGCCAGCATCAGAAATTCGTTTGTCGCCTCGGCCACATGCGGATCGACATTGAGCCAGATTTCCTGAATGGCAACGCGGCCGATCAGACCCGTGAGACCTTTCACGTGGTCGGCATGAACATGGGACACGACGACCACGGCCAGATTTCGCACGCCATATCGACTGAGATGGTCCATCAAGACAGCCGGATTCGGTCCTCCGTCGACCAACCCGTATTGGCCGGCACCGCCATAGAACAAGATGGAATCTCCCTGGCCGACATCCAGCACCGCTACTTCTCCTGCCTCCAGCCCCCGTCCCAACGGAACAATCATTAGAACAACGACGATGGCCCCAATGACTGCAGCGTATTCCCGTCTATGTTTGGCCAGTCGGGCAAGGGCTGTCATCACGCCCAGGAAAACCGTGAGTCCAATGAAACCCACCTGCGGCCAGCCAGCGGCGGTCTTAGCGATCTGAATGACCAGTTCGGCCATCCACGAAGCTGGTTGCAGGGCTGGCGCAACACCCAGCACTCCGACCGTGGCCAGGAGGGTCGACCCGACGACCAGAGGGGCAGCAAACAGATTGCTGACCGGCCCCATAAGGGGCACAGATCCGAAGTGGAGGAGCAACAATGGGGCAACCGATAGTTGCGCGCCGGCGGTGACCGCAAAGGCACGGATCAGCCAACTGTCGGGACCCGGCCACCTGGCCCCAAGAACAACTCCAGATGTCGCGGCCAAAGACAATTGGAACCCGGCACTCATGGCCAGCCAGGGATCAAAAAGCAACAAGATGGTTCCGCCGAGCCCGATCGTCTGCCAGGTCTCCAAGGCTGTGCCGGTAACGCGCCCGAGGAGCGCGGTGGCAGCCATAGCCGAGGCCCTCAACACCGACGGCTCAAACCTCGTGGCCACCACGAAGATGGGCAACGACACCAGACCGACCGCAGCCCGTCGTTTCGGGTTCACACCCAGAGGGATCGCCAGCGCCGCAACAAAACCCAAGTAAAGGGCCACGTTGCTGCCACTCACTGCAACGAAGTGCGAGAGACCTGCAGACTTCATTTCGGCCTGCGTGACGTCGCTCAGGTCCGAAGTATCTCCAACGAGAAAGCCGGCCAGGAGTCCGCGAACCTCGGAGCCGTCCCGTAGACGCTCGAGAACCGTCGAGCGCACCGAGTTGCCGATCGCCACATAGCCCGTCGGACCATTATCGGAAACCGAATACGAATTGACCGTGATCACCGAGACGGGTTTGCCCCGATCAAACCTGGAATTTGTCGATATCGTGCCCTCGACATGGAGCATGTCTCCGAGTGCCGCATGTTCACCCACCGGCAGATCGAGGAACACATCTACACCTTGGATCCGGGCTGACGCCCAAGGCCCGTAGCCCCCCTCGATCACATCAGTTGTGAGCATGGCTTCTGAGCTCACCGGGCCTGGATCCAACAGGACGGACCCGTTGACCAACACTGAAACGCACATCAATGCCAACACAAAGCTTTCCAGAGAGGCCCTTGTGAACATACCGACCAGAGCCAACATGAGGACAAGGGCCGGAGGTGCCACACCAGCCGTCGTCACCACAGCTCCGGACAGCGCGACGGCAGCCACCCGGAGCCACCGCCGAGATCCGGGAGGCACGAGCCTGTCTATCAAGGGGGCCTGACAAAGTCTCTCAGCGATGCAAGGATGGATTCACCTATCCCGCTCACTTCCAGCAGGTCTTCGATGGCTTCGAAGCGCCCAATCTCCTCCCGATAGGCAACAATTCGAGCGGCCAACACCGGACCCACACCCGGAAGCCCTTCCAGTTCCGACCCGTCGGCCTGGTTGATATCGATTAGACCATCGTCCCCTTTCGCTGATTGACCGGCCGCCGAAAGACCTGGAACCTCGATGTGGTCACCCTCCGCAACCGGGTAAGCCAGATTGATCTCGTTTAAGTTGGCCGCAAGTAAGGCCCCGCCAGCCAGTGCAATCGCATCAGCAATGAGGGCGCCTTCGTTGATCCAAACCACCCCCGGATTGGCCACTGCGCCGGATACGTGCACCGGGATCAGCAACATCGGCAGATCGTCTCGAGAAGCCGGAGTCGCAACGCTGTCCTGCTCGATCCGAAACGAACCTGCGACAATGGCCCCGGCCAGAGCGCCTATCGAGGCAAAGACCAACAAAGTTCGTTGCGTATTCACGATTTCCCCCCAGCCCCTTTCATACACAACTGCTGAGCGGCTGGAAAGCCCCCTCTCGTTAAGGTTGGGGCAATGATCGAGATTGACCAATTCCGGATTGAACCCGATACCGCCGTCTCTCTCGCCGGACACGACCCGGATTCGAAAAGCGGTTTTGTGGGCGGCAAGAGTCAGGGAAAAGCAGCAATGGCGAGGCTCAACCAGACCCTTTCTGAGCTACAGAAGAGGCTTTGGGCACAATCCGCCGACAAGGTGCTGGTAGTAATCCAAGCGATCGACACGGGCGGCAAAGACGGGACCATCCGCCATGTATTCACCGGGGTCAACCCGCAGGGCGTTCGGGTTCAGAGCTTCGGGAAGCCCACTGAGGAGGAGTTGGCACACGACTATCTATGGAGAGTCCACCAACACACCCCCGGCGACGGTGGGATAACGGTCTTCAACAGATCGCATTACGAAGATGTCCTGGTGGTCAGAGTGCGTGAGCTTGTGCCGTCGGATCGCTGGGAGAAGCGATACCGGCATATCAACGAGTTCGAGCGGATGCTCGTTGACGAAGGCACGACGATCGTCAAACTCTTCCTACACATCAGCAAGGACGAGCAAAAGCAGCGGTTGCAATCAAGACTGGACCGACCCGACAAGAATTGGAAATTCCGTGCAGGCGACGTCGAGGATCGAAAGCTTTGGGACCAGTACACCGAGGCGTTCGAGGCAATGTTGTCACGAACTTCGACCTCCAACGCACCGTGGTATGTGATTCCCTCCAACCGCAAGTGGTACCGCAACCTATTGGTCTCGACCATTCTCATCGAAACTCTCGAGCGCCTCGACCCCCAATACCCGGCGCCCGAGCCCGGGATCGAAGGACTACTTGTCGAATAGCTTTCGGATTTCGGATGTGATGCTACGGGCTTCGATTTCGGCCCCGATCGAATAGTACGCCACGTGGTGATTGGCACCGCGCAGCCTGGCCAGGAGATATTGACCAAGATATGTCACCAGGAACGTCGGTCCGTCCAACCACTGCCGGGAATGGACCAATTCATGGACCATGAGCTCAGACAGCCTCCGGCCGCCTGCCCTGAGAATCGCCGGGTCGACAAAAACTCTGGAGCCCAACGCCATGGCTCCAGTCTTGGCGCCCCACAACTGCCGCATGACGTTTGGTGCCTCGTGAACCGTTACCGATGCCAGATCTAAGGGATGGATTGCCTCGATGAGCTCTGGCATTGCGTCGTCACCGAGGAGGTCGGCGGCGGAAGTCGTCATCCCACGACGACGTTGACGAGATTCGGCTCTCGAACAATTACCCGCTGCACTTGCTTACCGTCGATCCAGGCCGCGACCTTTTCGGAACCGAGGGCGAGCTCTTTGGCCCGGTCGGCGCTTATGTCGACATCTACCTCGATTCGGTCGCGCAACTTGCCATTGACCTGAATAACCATCGTGACCGAAGTCTGCTTCGCGACATCCGGGTCCCACGTGGGCCAACTTTCCGTTGCGAGCATCGAGTCATGACCGGTCAGTTCCCAGAGTTCGTGGGCCAGATGGGGTGCCATCGGAGCGAGGAGCTTGATCAATGCCTCTGAGACAAACTCGAACACATCCCCACGAATCCCCGTCCTGGCGGCGTCGATCAATGAGGTCGTGAGTGTCATCAAAGGAGGAACGGCTGTGTTGAAGCGAAAACGATCGATGTCTTCGGTCACTTTCTTGATCGTGCGGTGCGCCTCGGCGATGAGCTCCGTTGAGTCGGCCCGATCATCGAAAGTCGTCTTCTCGGTAACCACTTTCCAAAGACGTTCAAGAAAGCGGAGTGTCCCGTCGACACCGTTTGTATCCCATCCGGCGTCATCGGTGGGAGGCCCCATGAAAAGGTGATACAGCCTGAGGGCGTCTGCGCCATGGCTCTCGAACAAATCTAGAGGGTCGACCACATTGCCTTTGGATTTCGACATCTTGGCCCCGTCCAGGGTGATCATCCCCTGAGTGAATAGCCGGGCGAATGGCTCTTCCACAGAGGACAGTCCCCGGTCAAAGAGAAACTTCGTGATGAATCGCGCATAGAGGAGATGGAGGACTGCGTGTTCAACGCCCCCGATGTACTGGTCGACAGGCATCCAGTAGGCCGCCTTGGCGGGATCGAAGGCCATCTCCTCATTGAGCGGGTCGGCGAACCTGAAGAAGTACCAGGACGAGTCGACGAAAGTGTCCATGGTGTCGGTCTCGCGTCGGGCCTGGCCCCCACATGACGGGCACGTGGTCACCACCCACTCCTCGAGTGCCGCCAGAGGCGATTGACCCTTAGGTGCGAAGTCGCGGATGTCGGGGAGCACAACCGGAAGCTCGTCTTCGGGAACGGGCACCAGTCCGCAGTCGGGGCAATTCACCATCGGAATCGGACTGCCCCAATATCTCTGTCGTGAGATCAGCCAATCCCGCAGACGATACTGAATGGTTCGCTCGCCGATCCCCTCTTCCACAAACCAATCGATGATCGTATCGACTGCTTTGTCGCGCTGCATACCGTCGAGGAACCCGGAGTTGACCGTGACTCCTTCGACGACATATGCCTCTCCATCGAAATCGGCTGGCGGTTGTACCGTTCGGACAATGTCGATGCCGTATTTGGAGGCGAAATCCCAGTCCCTCTGGTCCTGGCCCGGAACGGCCATGATCGCCCCGGTGCCATATCCCATCAATACATAGTCGGCGATGTAGAGCGGCACACTTGCACCGTTGACCGGATTGACAGCGTAGCCACCGGTGAAAACGCCGGTCTTGTCACCTTCCGAGAGTCGCTCGATCTCCGACGCCCGCCCGGCTGCCAGTATGTAGTCGCGGGCCTCTTTCTCATTCGGACCGTCTGAGATCAACTGCTCGACCAACGGATGCTCGGGAGCAAGGACGGCGAAAGTCATCCCAAAAATCGTGTCGGGGCGGGTGGTGAACACCTCGAACGAGAGGTCGGAATCGGCGACACGGATACTGAAACGAGCACCGCGCGACTTGCCGATCCAATTGCGCTGCATCGTGCGGACCCGATCGGGCCATTCGTCGAGTTGGTCGAGATCGTCGAGCAACCGTTCTGCAAAGTCCGTGATCTTGAAAAACCACTGGGCAAGATTTCTCTTCTCAACAGGAGTGCCGCAACGCTCACAAACTCCGTCGACGACCTGCTCATTGGCGAGCACTGTTTGATCTTTCGGGCACCAGTTGACCGGGGCTTCTCGCTTGTACGCCAGGCCCTGATCCCATAGCTGGAGGAATAGCCACTGGTCCCAGCGGTAGTAAGAGACCGAATGAGACGCCAACTCCCGAGTCCAGTCATACATGGCGCCAAGTTGCTTGATCTGTTGGGTCATAGTGCGGATCTGCGCCTCGGTGTTCTCGCGAGGGTGGATGCCGGTCTCGATGGCTGCGTTCTCTGCAGGGAGACCGAAGCTGTCCCAACCCATCGGAGACAATACGTTGAACCCGTTCATCGTCTTGTAGCGGGTAAGCAAGTCACCGAAGGTGTAATTGCGAACGTGACCTTGGTGCAGGGCACCTGACGGGTACGGGTACATGCAAAGGTTGTAGAACTTCGGCATCTCGTCGTCGACCTCGACTTCGAAGGTCGCGGCCTCGGCCCATTTCTCCTGCCATTTGGCTTCGATTTTCTGGTGGTCGTAATCCATGAAAAGGAGAGAGTAATGACCATTGAACGCTGCGTGACCATCCGAATCAGCGTCAATCGACCGCGATCCTTCGCGCTCAATTGACATGAAATCGACATTGAAAACCATGGACATGGGCGTAAGGCGCCCTTTTTGGGTAGCGTTGCGTATTCAGACCCGGCTGGACCGGGTCTGAACCCCAAATATGGAGGAAGAGATATGAAACGAATGCGATGGATGGCCCTCGCCTCGGTTTTTGCGCTCGTAGTCGCAGCTTGCGGCGGAAGCGGGACCGGCGAGTCCACCACCACCGCAGACGGGGCCACAACGACATCTGGCGGGACGACCACTTCGGTGGAACCGGACCCCAATTTCGAAGGCCTCGTTCTCGATTCGGGAGGCTGTGGCAGAGACCTCGGCTATACCGACGAGGAAGGTAATCCGGCGACGTACGGCGGTCGTGTCAACACGATCACTGCCGTCGATGAGTTCACTGTTGAGTTCGCACTGTGTGGACCGCATCCTGCGTTCCTCGCCCAGATCGCCTTCGGTGTATTCGGCATTCAGCCTGAAGAGCACCTCGAGGCAGCTGGTGGTGCCCCGCTCGACAACCCGATCGGTACCGGTCCTTATAGCTTGAAGGAATGGGTCCGTGGTGACTCCGTCGTCTATGAAAGATTCGACGACTACTACGGCACACCTGCAGCCGCCCAGACATTTGTCCTCAAGTGGGCAACAGAGTCTGCCGGACGTCTCCTCGAGCTTCAGGCCGGAACTGCTGACGGTATGACGTTCCCCGGAACTGAAGACCTCGCTGACATCGAAGCCGACTCCAACCTGGCTCTCCTGGACAAGCCTGAACCCAATGTGTTCTACATGGGCTTCACCAACACCTTCGCCCCGTTTGACGACGTGAAGGTTCGGCAGGCGATCGCCATGGGAATCGACAGGCAGCGGATCGTCGACATTTTCTATCCGGACGGATCCGAGACCGCTTCCCACTTCACACCTTGTTCGGTTGAGAACGGTTGTGAGGGAGATTCCTGGTACGAGTTCGACGTTGAGGCAGCAAAGGCTCTTCTTGCGGAAGCAGGCTTGGCCGATGGCTTTGAGACGACGATCTACTACCGCGATGTGACTCGCGGCTACCTGCCAACACCTGGTGACGTTGCTGCTGACATTCAGGCCCAGCTTGCTGAGAACCTGAACATCACTGCGACCATCGAGGTTCAGGAATCGGGTGCGTTCATCGCTGCTTCGTCGGCTGGTGAGCTGGATGGAATCCACTTGTTGGGTTGGACGGGTGACTACCCGCACGTGACCAACTTCCTGGACTTCCACTTCGCCGAGACCAACAACCAGTTCGGAGACGCCTACCCGGAGATCTACGAACCGCTGGCAACTGCCTCACAGTTGGCAAGCGCAGAAGAAGCCGCCCCGTTGTACGAAGAAGCGAACAATGCCATCAAGGCGCTGGTGCCTATGGTGCCAATTGCCCATGGTGGTGCCTTCTACGTAGCCGGATCCGACGTGTCGGGTGCCTACGCCCCGCCGTGGGGTGAGACGGCATTCAACGAATGGGACAACGGGACCGACACGCTGGTGTTTGTCCAGGGCAACGAGCCCATATCGTTGTACTGCTCGGATGAGACCGACGGTGAGTCGCTTCGTGCGTGTGCGCCGGTTGTCGAAGCCCTGTACTCGTATGACGCCCAGGGCGTCGTACAGCCACAGTTGGCAACCGAGTGTGTGCCGAACGAGGACCTGAGTGTCTGGACCTGCTCGCTCCGCGAGGGTGTCCTGTTCCACGACGGTTCGACATTCGACGCCAACGACGTCGTTGCCTCATTTACGGCAGGACTCGACGCTTCCAGCCCGTTGCATCAGGGCAACACTGGTGTGTTCGAGTACTACGACTACTTGTGGAACGGTTTGATCAACCCACCAGAGCCGACTGGTTAAAACTGCAGTCGAGGAATGACCCCATTCATTCGAATGGGGGAATAATCCTCGTTCGCTCGGTTATCGGAAAGGGGAGACGTCTAACGTCTCCCCTTTCCTCTACGGTCAGTCGAGAAAAGTGATCTCCTACATAGTGCGAAGGGTCCTCCTGGCCATACCGGTCCTTCTCGGGATCGTCATCGTGGTGTTTTTCTTGATCAGGGCCATTCCCGGAGATCCCTGCTCGTCTCTTCTGGGCGAACGCGCCACACCCGAGGCGTGTGAGCGCTTCAACGAAGCCAACGGGTTGAACGAGCCGATATATGTCCAGCTGGGCATCTACATGGGCAACGTCGCCACCTTCAACCTCGGTGAATCCGTTCGTTTTTCCAGACCGGTGAACCAGCTTCTAATCGAACGACTCCCGCTGACCACCGAACTTGCCTTCTCCGCTCTGGTGCTTGCGGTGATAGTCGGTGTGCCTATGGGGATTCTCGCCGCTCGTCGCCACAACACTTTTGCCGACACCAGTACCATGGCCGTTGCCAATATCGGGGTGTCGATGCCTGTTTTCTGGCTCGGCCTGATGCTGGCATATCTGTTCGCCATCGTCCTCAGAGATACGCCGTTCTCCCTCCCGCCGTCCGGGCGTTTGGACGCAGGTGTGTTCTCCGTGCCGTATTACGACGCCTGGAGTTGGAACCTCACCGAAGGTTCGGTCTGGGCCAAGTTGCATGAATATCTGGCTAACCACTACATCGCCAACGCTTTCGTCACCGGTAATTGGGAGGTGTTCTGGGACGCCTTCAAGCACATGATTCTCCCGGCGATCGCCCTTGCCACCATCCCGCTTTCGGTGATTGCCAGGATCACGCGGTCGTCGCTTCTCGAGGTGATGGGGAAGGACTACATCCGCACGGCACGGGCCAAGGGTGCGAGGGAGAAGTCGGTCGTCCGGGCCCACGCCCTTCGCAATGCGCTGCTGCCGGTGGTGACAATTGTCGGCCTCCAGCTCGGGGCTCTCCTCGGGGGTGCTGTTCTCACCGAGACGGTGTTCAACCTGGCCGGCGTCGGACGTGGTCTGTTCGATGCCATCACCGGCAGAGATTTCGCAATTGTTCAAGGCTTCACGGTCATCATTGCGGCCGGGTATGTACTGGTGAACCTCTTGGTGGACCTTTCCTACGCCTGGCTCGACCCAAGGATCAGACTCGAATGACTAGCGGATTTGGCGGATCAGGGCCGGACCTCAACAAGCATCTCCTGGCTACTCAGGCCAAGGCCATCGAGATCCTCGAGGCCCAAGCCGGGCCGGGCCGACTCCTTGAGGCACCGCTCTCACAATGGCGTCTCGCTCTGCGTCGATTTCGGGGGCGGCGCAGTGGGATGATCGGGCTCGGGATCGTCACGGGTCTGATCCTTGTGGCTGTGTTTGCGCCGTTGCTCGCTCCTTACGAACCTAATGAGCCGCTGATCGGAAAAGAAGATGTTGGACCCCGTGAAGCGCCCTGTGTCCACATCCTCGGATGCGACGAAAACACTCCCCAACACATTCTGGGAACCGACGGGAACGTTCGGGACGAGTTCTCGCGGATCATCTTCGGGTCGAGGGTGAGTCTTACTCTCGGAGCCTTCACCGTGACTCTGGCTCTGGTCGTTGGGGTCGCCATCGGGGCCGTGGCAGGATACAGAGGAGGCTGGGTGGACAACATCTTGATGCGATTCATGGACGTGATCCTCGGATTTCCCTCGCTATTGCTCGCTATCGCCATCGTCTCTGTACTCGGTCCAGGACTGCAGAATGCGCTGTTGGCGATTGCGGTGGTGACAATGCCCGGTTATGCCCGGGTCATGCGTGCTCAAGTTCTTGCCATCAAAGAAAGCGATTTTGTCGCAGCTTCCCGAGCCCTCGGCGCAACACCGACACGGATCCTGATGACACGAGTCATCCCGAACGCGATGACCCCAATCGTGGTCCTTGCCACTCTCGGCGTGGCTACTGCGATCCTCGAAGCAGCAGGGCTGTCGTTCCTTGGCCTCGGCGCCCAGCCACCCACCGCCGAATGGGGCGCGATGCTTGCCAACGACCGGAACAACGTGTTCACGTCACCACATCTTGTGTTCTTCCCCGGCCTCGCCATCATGATCACTGTCCTGGGATTCAACCTGATGGGCGATGGATTACGTGACGCCCTCGATCCAACACTCAACAAATGAGCCCGGCACTACCTGCACAAGAGCCCATCGACACGGAAGTCCCAAGAGCCGTGGCCGCCGGCGACGTCTTGCTCGAGGTCAGGGGGCTCAAGACGCATTTCGATACGCGCGACGGCGTTGTCAAAGCTGTAGATGAGATCGACCTGACAGTCCACCGCGGCGAGGTTCTCGGCATCGTCGGCGAATCTGGATGCGGCAAGTCGGTCACGTCGCTCTCGATCATGGGCTTGGTCAGCAATCCGGGGGAAGTCGTCGCCGGGGAGATCCTCTTTGACGGCAAAGACCTGGCCAAGATGAAAAAGGAAGACCTTCGCCAGCTTCGGGGAGAAAGCATCTCGATGATCTTCCAGCAGCCGGGGTCGGCACTCAATCCCGTTTACCGGGCCGGGGCCCAGATAAAGGAAGTCTTCGAGCTCCATCGGGACTGGACCGACAAAGTCGAGGACGAGAAGGTCATCGAGATGCTGGAAAAGGTCGGAATCCCCGATCCCAAATCCCGCGCCGACGCCTACCCGCATGAGCTTTCCGGGGGCATGGCACAAAGGATCATGATCGCGATGGCTCTTGCGTGCCAGCCTGAGCTCCTTATAGCCGACGAGCCGACAACCGCACTCGACGTGACGATTCAAGCTCAGATCCTCGATCTGATGCGTGATCTCCAACGAGACTTACACACCGCAGTTGTGCTCATCACTCACGACCTCGGGGTCGTCGCTGAGATTGCTGATCGGGTGGCGGTCATGTATGCGGGTGAAATTGTCGAGGAGACCGATGTTCGAACCATCTTCAAGCAGCCCTTACACCCCTACACACAGGGTTTGATTGGCTCGATTCCTGTCCTCGGGTCACTGAAGGAGAATTTGGCGACCATCCCCGGCGTGGTCCCCTCGTTGATCGATCTGCCTGCTGGTTGCCGGTTCGCTTCACGATGTACCGCTCGCATCATCAACGGGCTGGAGATCTGCCTGGAGGTCAAGCCAAGTCTTCTCGAAGTGGCCGAGGACCACAAGGTTCGATGCTGGCTCTATGAGGATCATCCAAGTGGCTGAGAACCTCGTAGAACTCAGGGACCTCGTCAAGCAATTCCCGGTGAAGGGCGGACTGCTGCAGCGTGAGATTGGGCAAGTGAACGCCGTTGCAGGAGTCGACCTCGATATTCGCAAGGGCGAGACCATGGGGTTGGTGGGCGAATCCGGGTGCGGGAAGACCACCCTCGGGCGGATGCTGGTGCGCTTGTTGGAGCCAACAAGCGGGACGCTTCGTTTCGACGGAATCGACATCACGCATGTGAAAGGAAACGACCTCAAACCCTTCCGCAAGCGTGTCCAGATCATCTTCCAGGACCCTTATACATCTCTTGATCCCCGAGCCCAGGTTGGACAATCCATCTCTGAGGGTCTCCGTCTCCACGGTGTCGACAACCGCGATGAGCGTCACGAGCGTGTTACCGAGATGCTGGAGCTGGTCGGGCTGAGTTCGGCTCATATCGGGCGCTACCCGCACGAGTTCTCAGGTGGCCAGCGTCAAAGGATCGGGATCGCACGTGCGTTGATTCTCAAGCCTGACCTGGTCGTTGCCGACGAGCCGGTCTCGGCTCTGGACGTGTCGGTGCAAGCGCAGGTGCTCAACCTGCTCAAGGAGCTCCAATCCGAGCTCGATCTAACCATGTTGTTCGTGGCCCACAACCTCGGAGTTGTCGAGCACATATCCGATCGGGTGGCAGTCATGTATTTGGGACGCATTGTCGAGCTGACCGACCGTGACAGTCTCTACGCCAACCCGTTGCACCCGTACACCGAAGCCTTGTTGTCGGCGATTCCGATACCCGACCCGGACCGTCCCCGCAATCGCATGATTCTCCAAGGTGAGATCCCGTCGCCGCTGAATCCCCCACCAGGGTGTCATTTCCATCCGAGGTGCCCAATCGCGAGGGAGGGCTTGTGCGATATCGAGCAACCGGCGTTGATGAGCGGTTCAGACACCCTTGACCACCTCGCTGCTTGCTGGCTACGTGCCGGAGACTGGTCGGTAGCCCGCACTTGAACCCAGGGTTCCCAGCGTCGCCTAGCGACGCTCCCAACCCAGGGTTCGATCACCGGGATTCGATCGCCGCAACCCTGGGTTCCCACCGTCGCCAAGCGACGCTCCCAACCCAGGGTTCGACTTTGGCGCCACGTCTCCCGGTTAGATTCAGATGATGGAACGCATAGGTGTCATCGGAGGCGGTCTCATGGGCTCGGGAATCGCCGAGGTTTGCTCTCGAGCCGGTAGCAAAGTCATCGTGCACGAGATCAACGCAGAAGCCGCCGAGGCCGCCCTCGCCCGAATCCAAAAGTCCTTGGCTCGGGCCATTGAACGCGAGAAGCTGGACGAATTCGGTCGTGATGAAATCCTCAGCCGAATTACGATTTCCACGGACTTAACTGACCAAGCCGACCGGGAACTGGTGATAGAGGCCGCCACCGAGAACGAGGCGCTCAAGAAGCAGATATTCAGCGACCTCGATCAGCTGGTCGGCGCCCAGACCATTCTGGCCTCCAACACCTCGTCGATTCCGATCACCCGTCTCGCCGCAGCCACTTCGCGGCCCGGAAAAGTGGTCGGCCTCCACTTCTTCAATCCAGTTCCGGTCATGGGTCTGGTCGAGCTGGTTACGACCGTCCTAACCGAAGATGCGACGTCGGAGGTCGTCGCCGCATATGCCGAGTCACTGGGCAAGACAGTTATCAAAGCCAGGGATCGAGCGGGATTCATCGTCAACATGCTTCTGATCCCGTACATGTTGAACGCCATCCGGATGTTCGAACAGGGAGTGGCGACAAGGGAAGACATCGACGCTGGGATGAGACTGGGGGCCAATCACCCGATGGGGCCCCTCGAGCTCACCGACTTCGTCGGGCTCGACACGACCAAGTTCGTGGCTGACGTGTTGTTCGACGAGTTCAAGAACCCCGAGTACGCCTCACCCCCGCTTTTGACTCGGATGGTCGAAGCCGGTTTGCACGGCCGCAAATCGGGCAAAGGCTTCTACGACTACTCGTAGACACTGCTCAGCCCGACTGGATTGCCTTCAACACGTCGTCGATATCTGCGTGGTCACCCGCGAAGTCCTCGAAGTCTTCGTATAGGAGCTGGTCGCCCGGCCCTATCACAAGGGTCGCACCAAGTTGGAATGGGCGTCGCCCCGGATTGCGTTGGATGTTGCCTTTGGCCAGCGCCCGTGCCCCGGCGAAAACCTGCGACGGCTTGAGTAGCGAACCGGTGGTCATCTTTCTTGTGCCCACAATCTCGGCAGCGTCGCCATCCTCATCCAGAAGGACATCGAACGGCACTGACTCGTCCTCGATGAAGGCTTTCGCATACCTCTTGCCACCGGTTCCTATTGCAACAACGCCTGCTCCAGCTTCCAGAATCTCGTCGTATCTTTCACGAACCTGACCGGCCCGCTCGCGACATGTCAGTCAGCCAAAGTGGCGGAGAAAAAGGATCACTTGAATCTGGTCAGACCACCGGTCGCCAAGACGGTGAGGAACCTCATCGGGGTCGATGAGGATCTGGTCGGCCAGCGCGGCTACGTCAAAAGGCATAACATCGAGTCTGGGCCATCGCGGTGCGTAACCCCAAACCCGCCTAGATGCGCGCCTCATCGAGACCTGACTCCGGCACTGAACAGTAGATTCCAGTGATGAAATCTCCGGATGAATATCCCGTCCGCGTCGACCGTCGTGTGTTTGTCGAAATGGAAGATGGGGTCCGGATCGCGGTCACCACATATCTACCTGACGCGGCCGGCGATGGACCCTTTCCTGCGATTGTCGAGTCGCTCCCGTACCGCAAAGACGACGATTGCACGGCTCGGGATTTCTCCACATATTCCTACCTGGCGTCAAAGGGGTTTGCGGGGATACGGATCGACGTTCGCGGCACGGGTGCCTCCACAGGGATCATCGACGACGAATACCTGGCCATTGAGCAAGCCGACAACCTCGAAGTCTTGATGTGGGCCGAAGAACAGGACTGGTGCACGGGCGATATCGGGATGTGGGGAATCTCATGGGGTGGATTCAGCGCATTGCAAACCGCGATGCTGCGCCCGTCCCAGCTCAAGGCAATCGTGGCGATGCATGCCACGCACGACCGATTCGCCTGTGACGTCCACTACACGGGTGGCTCACTACATGCCGCGGAGCAGGTCGACTGGCCACCATCGATGATCACCACCAACGCCTTGCCACCGGATCCAGATATCTTCGGCGATGGGTGGAAAGACGAGTGGCTACGGCGCCTTGACGCCACCCCACAGTGGCCGCTCCAATGGCTCCGGCACCAAGAGCGTGATTCGTATTGGCTTCACGGCTCACCCTGCGCCGACTACTCGTCGATCGCGACTCCAACTTTGCTAATCGGGGGATGGCTCGATGGCTACATCGACGGGATGTTGGCGCTGGCCGAGAATCTGGAGTGCCCCACAAAGGCCGTCATCGGGCCATGGGGGCACTATCGGCCTTCAACCGGCGAACCCGGCCCAACCTACGACCACTACGAGTTACTCGCCCGCTGGTTCGGGCACCATCTCCGCGGTGACGACAACGGAGTCATGGATATACCGACCGTTACAGCCTTCATTCGTACCGGAGTGCCGTATGACGCCGGTGTGGTGACGGGTTACTGGCGCGAAGAGCCGGCCTGGCCCCCGCTCGATGCCGTTGAATTGTCTCTCCCACTCGAGGACATGCACTCCAATCAAACCGAGTGGTCCGGGCCGCAATGGGTTGGCGCCCATGCTCCAGCTTGGGATCGATCGGGTATCACCAGTGGCGACTCGAACCGCGACGATGAGCATTCCATTACGTTCACATCGAGACCTCTGGAAGAATCGCTCGAGATTCTTGGGACTCCTGAAGTAGATCTCACGCTGGCGACGGACCAGGCCGTCGGATTGGTGGCGGCCCGGCTTCTGATCGTTGAAACAGATGGCTCCACTCATCTGATCTGCAGGGGCAATCGAAATCTCGCCTTTCCCGAAAGTCTCTCCGACCCCCGACCACTCCATCCAAACGAGAAAGTGCGGGTGAGATTCCCGCTGCTGGCAACCTCTGCCGTGGTCCCTGTTGGTGCCAGCGTCAGACTCGCAATCTCTGGCGCCGATTTTCCCGTCGTGTGGCCACCGCCCCGGAAGTTTCGCCTCGAATTGGAGCCGACCTCTTGCTTTTTGCATCTGCCGACGATTCCTCTCAGCCGCGTCCGATCCCGATTGGTCATTCCGCCTGCCCCACCGGCTCCCGTCGCACCAGTCGAGTCGGTCAGGGACGATGCTTCATGGTCGGTCGATATCGGCAAGCAGAGGTCGACGTTCAAGAGGCACATCGAGAGTGAAGAGATACAGGCCGGGAGGAATGACTTGACATACAGCGTCGATCAGCAATGGGAAGTAGCGGTCGACAATGATGACCCGGGTTCGACGATGGTCCACGCCAGATCGTTTCTGACTTTGAGTCGGCCAGGCTGGCATGTAACAACAGAAGGCACTATCGACATACGAGGAGCCGACGCTCTACGAGTTGTGATCGAGTTGGTCGCTACCCACGACGGCGAGGAAGTCTGGAGCCGGCGATGGGAGGACACGGTAGCCAGGGAGTGGGTCTAGCCCACCGAGCCGGGATCCCTGCCTGTAATCTCCGTCGATGGAAAAGACGCTTCATCGGGACCGATACATCGAATCTGAGTGGTTTGAGAGAGAACGTGAAGCCGTGTTCGCCCGGCAATGGTTCTGTGTGGGCCGGGAAGACGAAATCCCCCAGGCGGGCGATCATCTCGTTTGTGACATTCTTGGCGACAGCGTCCTTGTCACGCGCACCCGAGAGGGGACGCTGGCGGCTTATGCAAACTTGTGCAGACATCGTGGCAGCCAGCTCTCCAACGTCTCCGGGAAGCCTTCCCAGGCTGATATTGGACCATCGGGAACTTTCCGGGGCTCAATTCAGTGCGGGTACCACGCCTGGACTTACTCATTTGACGGCCGACTCCGCGCCGCCCCTTACCTCGACGAAGCCGACGGCCTCCGCAAAGAGGATCTGCCCCTACACCCGGTGGGCATCGACACCTGGGGTGGCTTCGTGTGGCTTCACCTCAACCCCTTGTCGGCCGATCCCATCTCCAGCCAATTCCAGGAGTCAGAGAGCTACCTCGCCAACTACCCCCTTGCTGACCTTCGGCCGTCGGTCCGGATCGTCTATGAGGTTGCCGCGAATTGGAAAGCGATCGTTGAGAACTTCAATGAGTGTTACCACTGTGGCCCCGTCCACCCCGAGTTATCCGACTTGGTTCCCGCATTCAAGAAACGTGGTGGTTCCGAGCTCGACTGGGAAAGCGGAATCCCACATCGGGACGGAGCGTGGACTTTCACCAGGACGGGCACTACCAACAGATCGCCTTTTCCCGGGCTGAGCGAAGACGAACGTGAGCGCCATAAGGGCCAACTCGTCTATCCCAACCTAATGTTGAGCCTGTCAGCTGACCATGTCGCCGCATTCACCTTGTGGCCCCACTCCGCAGATTCGACCAGCGTCGTGTGCGACTTCCTCTTTCACCGTGACGAGATCCCCAACGACGGGTTCGACCCCTCCGATGCCGTCGAGTTCTGGGACATGATCAACCGGCAAGATTGGAAGGTGTGTGAGGGAGTGCAGCGCGGGATGAACTCGCGTTTTTTCACAACAGGCTTCTATGCCCCGATGGAGGACTACTCCATGGATATCAGGCGCTATCTCGATGGTTTGATGTGACCGACTACCGGGTCATCGTCCTCGGGCTCGGTGGAATTGGGAGTGCCGCCGCATATTGGGCGTCGCGCCAATTTGGGGAATCGGTGCTCGGGCTCGAGCAGTTTTCTCTGGGCCATGTCAATGGGGGATCCGAAGATCACAGCCGGATAATCCGGCTGTCGTACCACACACCCGAATACGTCGGACTGGCCAGATCCGCATACGAAGCATGGTCGGTCGTCGAGGCAGAAGCGGGAGAGAATCTCGTTCTGCGGACCGGGGGGCTTGACCTGGCCCCGATTGGTGCATCAATCGGCCTCGACAGCTACCGCTCCTCGATGGCCGCAGCCGGAGTGCCTTTCGAGGAGTTGACTTCGGATGAGGTGATGAGGCGATGGTCACAATGGCGGCTTCCCGAAGATGTGAGTGCTCTCTTTCAGCCTGAGTCAGGCCTCGTCAAGGCGGCCCGAGCCAATGCTGCACACCGGCATTTGGCGAGGCGGAACGGGGCAGCGCTAGTTGACAATCAGGCAGTCACATCGATTAGCGAAGCCGGAGGAGAAGTCCACGTGTCGACGTCTGAGGGGTCTTACACCGCCGAAAGCCTGATCGTTGCGTCGGGTGCTTGGACCAATTCGGTGCTTCAGTATCTCGGGATGATCTTCCCGTTGGAAGTCACTCTCGAACAGGTGGTGTACCTGACGGCCCTGCAACCAGATCTGTTCCAGCCTGACCGGTTCCCAATCTGGATATGGATGACAGTTCCGTCGTTCTACGGCTTTCCAATCTTTGGTGAACCTGCGGTGAAAGTTGCGTGGGACCGATGCGAGGTGGTGACCGATCCAGAGACCCGAAGCTACGACCCGAGAGAGGATGTGACCAAGGCCGTCATTGACTTCGTCACCGCTCATCTCCCTGAGGCCGCTGGTCCCGTGCACCTTGCGAAGACCTGTCTCTACACCCTCACTCCAGATCGGGATTTCATCGTCGATAGGGTGCCCGGCACGACAAACGTCTATACCGCGGTTGGCGCCGGGCATGCCTTCAAATTCGCATCTCTGATAGGGCGGATCCTTGTGGAACTGGCAAGCGCCGGCACAACTTCTCATGATATTCGGGCGTTCGGGGCCGATCGTGCGATCCTTCGAGAGGCGGAGCCGCTTCGCAGCTACATGGTCTGAGAACTGACGACTGACGAAACCCCTCGACAACCTAGGTTTATGGTTGAGATTTGGACATCGTTTTGATCAATCTGGCGGTATCCACTGATGTCCAATCGTCGGGTGGCAGCACCAGTGCCCAGGCCTCAGCTTGTTCGATGCCGAACTTGTGACCATGCCCGATCGGGGCCCCGGTCGCCGTGAGAAGATCGACCACGATCTGCCAGAAAGTGACAAAAGGGACGAACTCCATTTCTCGCGAAACGTCAGGCCCGCGTTCAGCGGACATCCAGATTGGCTCGTTGAACAGTGTTCCGAACGACATCCACGTTATGGGATCGGATGGATGTTGAAGGTAGGCGATGCGCGGCGCCAGCCACGGCTCCCGGGCTGCCGACAGGGTCGCCCCATCTCCACCGAATCTCACCTCGGTTCCCCCTTAAATGGCTGCCCATACCGGACTCCCGGCCTCGCGAGCGGGGATCAATTTCTTCCAGATCCGGTTCTCCCCTGGTGGGCCGACGAAAAGAGCTCCATCGACGCGGTCTCGCATGTCTTCTAGGTCACTGAAGATCGCTTCTAGACCGAACGAACCCAGGCTCTGACCGTAAATCAACAATGCCGGACGGGACGTCT